>NZ_JAFNLL010000001.1 GCF_017368795.1 Arthrobacter cavernae
AAAGTGGACGCCGCTGTCAAGCAGCTGGCGCATAGTTACGACGGGCATGCCGACGCTCCTTCCGGCAGGTCATTCATGAGAGAGCCCAGGGGCTGCTCTTACCCTGCCAATAGTTAACGGTTGATTAGCCTCACCCGGATGGGCCTGGCTCCTGGCATCCATTGCACTTCCCATCCGGCATGGCCGGACCGCAGGAGGCACAATCCTCCGCAGCCTGAAGCCGCTGGGCTTCGCTGGTGGAGGGCTGGATACGCGTAGTCAGCCTGAGCCCCTCGCGCATCTGAATGAGACGCGCTTCTGTACAAGCCTGAGGGCACAGCAAACTGCTCAAACAAGTGTACTACAGCGACCCACCGGCGGTGACCGTCAGGCGCCCGGAACGGGGCCTTGAATCCAAGCCCGATCCGGCCGGTTTTTCCACATGGCCGGACTTGGATCTTCCGCGGGGCGGCTGTCGGTTCGAGGCTTGGTCCATGGTGCTTTTGAAGCGTTCCCCAGCCGCCTTGCTCGTTGCGCTACTTGGGGTAATCGCGCTGCTGGGCGCAGGCATGCCGCCGGCCGCCCCAACTGCCCGGCCCGGTTGGGACTGGCCGCTCTCCCCCAAGCCCGCTGTGCTGCGCGCCTTTGATCCGCCGGACAAGCCGTGGTTGAGCGGGCACCGCGGCGTGGACTTGAAAGCAGCGTACGACGGCGCCCCGGTCACCTCGCCCGCGGATGGCGTGGTCAGCTTCGTGGGCGTGGTGGTGGACAGGCCGGTCATCACCATCGACCATGGCGAAGGCCTGCGAAGCAGCTTCGAACCGGTCAGCAGCGGACTCTCAAAGGGCGAACATGTAACGAAGGGCCAGGTGATCGGCGTCCTCGCGCCCGGACACTGCGGGCCCGTGCCGTGCGTGCACTGGGGCGTCCGGCGCGGCGACGACTACGTCAATCCGCTGGCATTTGTGACGGACCTGAGGCCATCGATCTTGCTGCCGCTGGATTGAAGCTGACTGACGGAATTGAAGCTGGCCGACGATGTTCCTCCGTGGCTGGGGCAGGTCTCGTCCGTCAGCCTTTAGACGATGGCTGATACCCCGGTGATGGCACGCCCGGTCACCAGGGTGTTGATCTCCTGGGTACCTTCGTACGAATAGATGGCCTCGGCGTCGGAGAAGATCTTTGCCATCCCATAGTCCGTCACGATGCCGTTGCCACCCAGGATGTTCCGGCCCATGGCGACGCTTTCCCGCATGCGGGCCGTGGTGAAGGCTTTGGCCAGCGCTGACTGCTCGTCGCGGGCGATGCCGGCGTCTTCCAGCTGGGCGAGGCGGACCATCATGCCCATCGAGCTGACGGTGTTGCCGAGGATTTGCACCAGCTGGTCCTGGACGAGCTGGAACGATGCGAGAGGCCTGCCGAACTGCTGGCGCTCCACGGCGTAGCGGCGAGCAATATCGAACGCCGCGAGCTGCAGCCCCACCGCTTGCCACGCCACGGCGAGCCTGGTGACTTTGAGGACCTTGTTGGTGTCGCGGAAACTATTGGCGTTGGCCAGCTTGAAGAAGTCGGGGACCACCACGTTCTCGAGCGTAATGTCGGCGTTTTGCACGGTCCGCAGTGAGATCTTGTTTTCGATCATGGCGGCCGAGTAGCCTGGCAGGGAAGTGTCCACCAGGAATCCCTTGACCTGGTTGTCGGCCACATCGCGGGCGTAGATGACCACCCAGTCGGAGAAGGTCGCGTTGCCGATCCAGCGCTTCGCGCCGTTCAGGATCCAAGTGTCACCCTCACGCCGGGCGGTGGTTCGGGTGCCGCCGGCGACGTCGGAGCCGCCGAGTGGTTCAGTGAGCCCGAAGGCGCCGATCTTCTTGAGCGCATAAATGTCCGGCAGCCAGGCATCCTGCTGTTCCTGGGAGGCGAGGGCCTCGATCGAGCCGGTGAACAGTCCGTCGTGGACGCCCATGAACGTGGCGATCGAGGCGTCCGCACGGGTGGCCTCGGCGTGCACAATGCCGGCAAACAGGTTGGAGTAGCCTTGGCGGCGCACAGGGCTGACCAGGTCGATCTCCGCCAGCTTCGGAATGAGCTCCATGGGAAACTCGCCGCGGTTCCAGCAATCCACGGCAATGGGCTTGACCTCCCGGTCCAGGAAGGAGCGGACCTCGGCCAGCCTGTCCTGTTCCTTCGGTGTGAGCAACTGCTCGAAGGCGTAGAAGTCGCCGTCCGCGTAGGGGAGGTTGTCGATGTCGATGGCTGCCTTGGACATGGAGCTCCTTCATTAGTACTCATCAGTAAGTTACTTACGAGTAACATACCGCACGCGAGGCCAACACCGCAATGAAACTGCCTGAAACGAAAGGAGCCGTGGGGGGGG
>NZ_JAFNLL010000010.1 GCF_017368795.1 Arthrobacter cavernae
GTCAGCTCGGAGCCGAGGAAGAAGTTCCGCCAGATCGGCATCAGCGGAACCACCGCCAGGTCCTGGTAGACCGTGGCGATCCCGGCATCGAGCGCCTCACGCGGGGAAGCAAATTTCCGTTCCTCGCCCATGATGTTCAGGACCCCGGCGTCATGCTGGTGCAGGCCGGCGATGATCTTGATCAGGGTGGACTTGCCGGCGCCGTTGTCGCCCAGCACGCAGGTGACCCGGCCGTTGTCCACGGCCATGGTGACGTCTCGCAGGGCGATGATGTTGCCATAGTGCTTGCCCACCCCGTCCAGCGAGAGCAGGTGCACGGGGGTGTGGGTCAGCGGATCCTTTTCATCCCTGAGCAGGGTCTGCTGGTCAATCTGTTGTGCATTCATTGTTCCGGTCCCTTACTTGAGCTCTGCTCGGCGCTTGACGATCAAGTTCACGATGGTGGCCAGCAAAAGCATCAGGCCCAGGAAGAACTTGAACCAGTCTGGATTCCATTGTGCGTACACGATGCCCTTGTTGGCCATGCCGAAGATGAACGCGCCGATGGCGCCGCCCACGGCCGAACCGTAGCCACCGGTCAACAGGCAGCCACCGATGACCGCGGCGATGATGTAGAGGAACTCGTTGCCCACACCTTCACCGGACTGGACCGAGTCAAACGCGAACAGGTTGTGCATGCCCAGGATCCAGCCGCAGAAACCAACAGCCATGAACAGGCCAATCTTGGTCCTGGTCACCGGAACACCGACGGCGCGGGCCGCATTGGCGTCCCCGCCCACGGCGAAGATCCAGTTGCCCACCTTGGTCCGGAGCAGCACCCAGGAGGCCACGGCCACCAGGGCGATCCAGATGAACACCGTGATCTTGACTTCGACGTCGCCGATGGGCACCGACGAAGCAAACACGGCACGGGCTGATTCGAAGCCGTCCATGTTGGAAATCGACGGCGAGGAAACGGAGCCGCCGATCAGGCGGGTGAGACCCAGGTTCAGGCCGGTCAGCATCAGGAACGATGCCAAAGTCACGATGAAGCTGGGGAGCTTGGTCTTGACCAGGATCCAGCCATTGATCAGGCCTACGCTCAAGGACACGACGAGGGCCAGGATCACGCCTACCCACACGTTGGTGGTGAAGTACCAGCTGAACAGGGAGGCGGTGAGCGCCGAGGTGATGACGGCGACGCCGGTGGAGAGATCGAACTCTCCACCAATCATCAGCAGCGAAACACCCACCGCCATGATGCCAATGGTGGAGCTTCCGTAGAGAACGGTCGCGAAAGCGTTCGGCTGGATGAAGGTCTGGGAGACCGACGCGAAGAAGATGAAGAGGACGACAGCGCCGACAAGGGCGCCGACCTCTGGACGGCCCAGGAGCTTCTGGAGCGGGTTGCGTTTTCCAACGCGCTCGTCAGCTGCGCCTGGCTTGATGGCAGTTGGGGTGAGAGTCATGATGATGTTCCTTGCTGCCGGGCCCGGTTCCCACCGGGCCCGGCGAGTCAGTTCTAGCGGATACCCTGCTCAGCGAACTTCAGGACGTCGGTCGCGTTGGACTTGTCGACGATGGCCGGACCCGTCAGTACGGACTGACCGCCACCGAGCTTGAAACCGCCACGTTTGTTCTGCCAGATGGCGTCGATGGCGCCGTAACCCTGCAGCCACGGCTGCTGGTCCACGGTGAACAGGACGCTTCCGTCGGCGATCTTCTGTGCCAGTTCCTTGTTCAGGTCAAAGCTGGCCACCTTGGCGGAGCTTCCAGCGGTAGACACCGACTTGATGAGCGTCAGCGTGATGGGAGCACCGAGTCCAATGATGACGTCGGCGTCCTTGGAAGCCTGCAGCTTGGCGGTTGCCGTCGATTCCACGGAGGTCATGTCAGCGCCGTTGACGTAGAGGATTTCCGTTCCAGGAACCTTCGCCTTAACACCCGCACAACGGGCTTCAAGGCCTACGTGGCCCTGCGCCTGGATAACGCAGACGGGGTGCTTGTAGTTTTCCGCAGCCAGCCGTTCGCCCACAGCCTCGCCGGCCAGCTTCTCGTTGGAACCGAAGTGTGTAAAGGCGCCCAACTGCTTGGAGACCGATTCGCCGGCGTTCAGGCTGACAATCGGGATTCCTGCTTCGGTGGCCTTCTTGAGTGAATCCTTCAGCGCGTCAGGGGTGGCAAGCGTGACCGCGATACCATCAACCTTCTGGTCCACGGCCTGCTGGATCAGCTGGGCCTGGCGTCCCGCTTCCGCGTCACTGGTGTACAGCAGTTCCACATTGTCCTTGGCTGCGGCTTCTTCTGCACCCTTGCGAATGGTGTCCCAGAATGTGTCACCGGGGGGCGCGTGGGTAATCAGCGCGATCTTGATCCGGTCAGTGCTGGCCACCTGGCCACCACCAGCGCCCGCACCGGCGTCTGCCGGCCTGCCGCCCGTGCTGGAACAGGCACTCAGGGCCACCATGGGAACGACGGCCGCCACAAGGGCCGCCTTTCGCCAGGAAAACTTCATCACGATCTATCTCCTTTGATAAGGGTTGCGGCCCTGCCACTCTGCAGGAGCTCAAGGCCCTCTACTCAGATCATGGTGAATCACATCACACTTTGTCAATAGTTTGTCCTGACATTAGGATGTTTTTACTTGGATTGGGCGGATGCCGGGCGGGCCGTGGTGCTGCGGACCACGAGGACCGGCTCGATGAGCTTGCGCTGCGGTTCGAGGCCCGGGTCCTCAATGCGCGCCAGCAGCCTGCGGGCAACGTCGACGCCCAGAATGTCGCTTCGGTTGTCGATGGACGTGATGTCCAGGTAGCGGGATTTGGCCACCGGCGAATTGTCATAGCCGATCACGGAAACGTCCCCCGGAACCGCGAGCCCACGCGCCTTGAGGGCAGCAAAAGCACCCAGCGCCATGGTGTCGTTGGCCGCGAAGATGGCAGTCGTCTCCGGGTGATGGTCCAGCAGCCAGCAGGCGGCGGCGTAGCCGTCCTCCTCCGACGTGCCCTCGGACTCGGCAATCACAACGTCGACGCCAGCCCCCTCCACCCGCTGCCGGAAACCCGCGCGCCGGTGGGCTGACGCGCCGTCGGCCCCTGAGAGGTGGCCGATACGCGTATGACCCAGCCCCAGCAAGTGGCTGGCGGCCATGCCGCCTCCGCCGTCGTCGTCGTTTGTTATCAAGTCCGCGCCGCCTGGGACGCCCTTGCGCCACCCGGCCACCACAGTGGGGACCCAGGTTTTGGCGAGCATGGATTCGCTGGGCTCCGCAGCGATCACCAGCCCGTCAACATGCATGGCCAGCAGGCCATCCACCGCCTCCTTGATGCGGTTCTCCCCGGGCCGCGAGTCGGCCAGCATCACCTGGTAGCCGAGATCCGAGAGGACCGATTCCATGCCCCTGAGCAGATCGACGAACCACAGGTTCCGGTAGTCATCAATGACCAGTCCGATGCTCTTCGTCCGACTGCTGGCGAGCGTGGTGGCTGCGCGGCTGGGGCGGTAGCCCAGCTCCGAGATGGCCGCCTGGACGGCCTCGCGGCGCTTGTCGCTCACCTTCATAGGGTTCTGCAGCACCAGCGAAACCAACGACGGCGAGACTCCTGCCCGCTTCGCTACGTCGTAGATCGTGGGGCGTCGTGCTTTGGGGCTGTGCAACGTCATGGAGGCGCCTTTCATGTCTGCCCTTGAGGATATCCGCAAAGTGATTGACAGGACATACATACATAGTTACGCTCAGATTCAGCGTAGAAAATTGTAGCGCTACAAAATGCCGCACAGCGCCCCACGCGGCGGCGAAATTTCAAAGGAGAAATCAATGGCTGAAAGCCTCGGCGTCGCCGTCATCGGTGCAGGCATGGCCGGCAAGGCCCACGCTGCCGCCTACCGCACGGCATCCGCTCTCTACAGCCCCGTACTTCCGCCGGTGCGCCTGGTCTCGATCGGCGACGTCAACGCCGAATTCGGTTCCCTGGCCGCCCGCCGCTTTGGCTACGAGCGCCATGACACCTCATGGCAGGCGATTGCGGAAGCCGACGATATCGACGTCGTCAGCGTGGTCATCGCCAACTCCCTCCACCGCGAGGTGGTGGAGGGCCTTCTGGCCGCCGGCAAGCACGTGCTGTGCGAAAAGCCGCTGAGCGACTCCATCGAAGACGCCCGCGCCATGGCCGAGGCCGCCCGCTCAGCCGAGGCCCGTGGAAGCATCGCCCGCATCGGCTTCACGTTCCGCCGCACGCCGGGCATCGCCTACATCCGGGATCTGATCCGCACCGGCGTCCTGGGCAATGTCCTGCACTTCAGCGGCCGCTACTGGACCGACTACGGCTTCAGCCCCTCGGCCCCCATGAGCTGGCGTTACAAGGGCGGCCCCGGATCCGGTGCGCTCGCCGACGTCGGAAGCCACCTGACGTACATTTCCGAATTCCTCTGTGGCGACATCAAGTCAATCACCGGCGGCAACCTCAGCACCGTGATCGGCAAGCGTCCCCTGCCGCTCGCAGCCGTCATGGGCCACGACCACGTCGCCGTCAGCGACACCTTCGAGGCCGTGGAGAATGACGACTACGCCGCCTTCAATGCGGAGTTCGCCAATGGTGCGGGCAGCTTCGAGGTCTCCCGCGTTGCCGCCGGCCACGCCAACAGCCTCAACTTCGAGGTGTTCTGCGAGAACGGCGCCGCCAAGTTCGACCAGCGCCGCCCCGCCGAAATCCAGCTGTTCCTCAATGACGGCTCCGGCAATGAGAACGGCTACCGCCAGGTCATCCTCGGCCCGGGCCACCCCTACATCGCCGGCGGCCTGGCCATGGATGCCCCCGAGGTCGGCTTCGGCCAGAACGACGCGTTCGGCTACCAGGCGCGCGCTTTCCTCGAAGAGGTCGCCGGCCTCAGCGAGGCAGACTCGCTCCCCCGTTGTGCCACCTTCGACGAGGGCGTGCGCAACATGGAACTCCTGGGCGCCGTCACGGAATCCGCCCTGAACAACGGAAAGAAGATCACGCTGTGAAGCTCGGCGTCTACAACGCAATCCTGCACGACCGGCCGCTTCCCGAAGCATTGAAGGTCATCGCCGATCTGGGCCTCACGGGCATCGAGATCAACACCGGCGGATTCCTCCCCGCCGTCCACGTCCCCACCTTTGACCAGATTCTGGAAAGTGACGCCGCCCGCGACGACTACCTGGCGATCTTCGAGGGCACGGGCGTCTCCATTGCAGGCCTGAACTGCAACGGCAACCCGCTCCACCCCAAGCGCGACATCGGCGAAAAGCACGCGGAGGACATTCGCCGCTCCATCCGGCTGGCGCACCGGCTGGGCCAGAACCGTGTGGTGACCATGTCCGGCCTGCCCGGCGGGGAGCCCGGCGCCACCACCGTCAACTGGGTGGTCAACGCCTGGAACTCGGCCGCTCTCGATGTGCTGGATTACCAGTGGGGCGTGGCTGCGGAATTCTGGAAGGAGACCGACCGCCTCGCGGCGGACCACGGCGTCAAGGTGGCTCTGGAACTGCACCCGCAGAACATCGTCTTCAACACCGCGGATGTCCACAAACTCATCGAGCTGACCGGCGCAACGCATGTCGGCGTCGAACTGGATGCCTCCCACCTGTTCTGGCAGCAGATGGATCCCGTCGCCGTCGTGCGCGAGCTCGGCCCCCTGGTCTTCCAGGCCGCCGCCAAGGACGTCCGCGTCAACACCGCGAACGCCGCCCTCTACGGCGTCCTGGACAACAGCTTCCGCCGGCTCGCGCCGGAGGAAAACCGCACCAACCTCGGCGGCGACGAGTGGGCCAACGAATGGCCCACAAACTCGGCCTGGGACTTCGTGGCACTGGGCCGCGGGCATGACACGGCCTACTGGACCGAGTTCCTGCGCGCCCTGCACGAGGTGGACCCGGACATGCTGGTCAACATCGAGCACGAGGACGTCTCCCTGGGCCGGATCGAAGGGCTCGAAGTGGCAGCCAAGGTGCTGCGGGATGCGGACGCGGCTCTTTCCGCGTCGCTGAACCTCACGGCCTAGCCAGCCAAAGGGCCTGCAAAAGGCCTGTGACAGACGGCAACGGGGCGGCGCGTGTGCGTCGCCCGTTGCTCGTCAGATGCATGAGAACCTCATCTCAATTTTTGATCTTGTGGTGATCCATGCACGTCAGGATGCTCACCCTTGGGGCCCGGGCATCGGGCGCATGGTTCGGAAGAGCTAGCTGCCGCCTGCCGGCGGTTCGGGCCAGCATCGGGTGTCCGTGATCTGTCGAAGCGTCGCCAATTTACCTTCCCGTACCGTCAGAACGTGGACAAATGGTGATTCCCAGCCGTGGCCGCGGTAGTGCCCGAGCACGAGGACCTCGTTGTCGGCAACGACGATCTTCCGGTCCGGCTCGCATCGCAGCGCGAAGTCGTAGCCGGGGATTCGTCCCCAGACGTTGGCTACTGCCGCCTCTCGGCCGTGGTGTTCCCTGGCGCCAGGCAGAGGGAGCCCGGGGCTCAGTGTGAGGACAAAGTCGTCGTGCAATGCATTCAGGAGTTTCGCGGGCTGCCTGGCCGTGAGGGCACCGTAGAAGCACTCGACGACGGACAGCGCGTCCGGGTTGTAGGCGTTTCCGATGTTAGTCATAATGCCGTTCCATTCGTTCGTGGCACCTCTGGCCGAGACCGGAGAAGCCGAGGATTTGTCCGATAAAGCTAGGCAGGTATGAGGTGGATTTGATGGTGAGCGACGCGTCAATGCCGAAGAACCCGAACACGGTCGCCGACAACGAACAGGACGCCGACCAGGATGAACAGCCATGCGCCCGAGACAGGCAAGAGGCTTGCGCACAGGATGCCCCAGATCGCCAGGATCCAGCCGAGCGCAGCCGGCAACCGGTGGCCCTTCCTGGCCGAAAGCACCGCCAGGATCCCAAGCACGAACAGCGGCACGGCGAAACTGCCCGGGGTGATCCAGAACGCCTCGGCGAACCGTAGTTGATCAGCACTTGGCCGCAGCGTAATCGTGTTCCACCACCCGGCAGCGACGATGTCCGCCCAAACCTCCGCGCGCGAAATGGGCGTCAGAACCAAGTGGACCACACTGCCAGCAATCGCCACCCAGCCGCCAGCCGCAGTAAGGTTGAATTTCCTTTGTAGACCCCTGTCAGATCGCGTTTTCATTGCCTTGTCGGACACTCTGGTCATGATCAACTCCTTTGGATTGTGGTCGCTGACTACGGAAGTTTCACTTGCCGGTGTCTTTCATCCAGTTCTGCGTCAGGGCAACGGGGTCGAGTCCGAGTACGCCGGCTACGGCCCGGGCTGCGAGTAGTTCGTCATGCGGGGCAAGTCCGGCTACTGCGGCCACAGTCCCTTCGAGTGCACCGACGAATGCGAGGGCGACGGTTCTGGTTGACGGGCCGGGAGGGACGGTTCCGTTCTGGCGTCCGGCGTCGATCAGGCGGACACAGCTCTGGACGAGCAGTTCGTAACTCCGCTCGATCTCGCGCCCGACGGGGTGGTCCTGTCCGGAGAATTCGAGCCGCAGCGCGAGAGCCATTCGCGCGATATCACGCCTGCAGAAGACGGCGTGTCCGCGCGCCAGGGTGAGCAGCGCCGTGACGGGATCCGACTCCTGCTCGGCGCGGGCAAAATATTCCTGCCGCATGGACTGAAGAACCCAATCAATCACCGCCAGGACGAGGTCCTGCTTGTCCTTGAATTGGTGGTAGAGGGCACCGCGAGTGTAGCCGGCATCTTGGGCGACCTGCTCGAGCTTGAGGTTTGCGTAGCCGTAGCGGGAGAGCCCGCGCGCGGCCGACTCGAGCAGTGCGCTGCGACTGCGCGCCTTGCGGTCTGCCTGGGTGGGTCGACGGCGGTCGGCGTGTTCCAGCTCGCTCAGCCGCTCCCACGTCTCATGGTTTACGTCCGGTCCCGGCAACGCCCGCTCCTTTCAGCTCCGGCTCGCGTAAGCCAACTTCGAAGGTGTCTGCGTAATCGTAGGGCGGGCGGGCGGTTGCCACCGGATCGATGACGTCGATCTGCCGTACCTGATCGGCTGATTGGGTTTTCATTTGATCCCCTCATCATTGAATCCCTACTCAAAAACATACATGCACGCATGTATGTGAACAAGACCTTTTCAGAGTCCTCCGTGCCGGGCTTGCCTCCATGCCGTCCTTGCGCACCGATGGGCGAGTTCTGGTGGGTGACCTGAAGGCCGCCTGCCGCAGAGCGCTGGCAAACGCGGTGATCGCCTCTAGCACCCTCTCTCACCTCCTGCACGTTCCCGGATCCCCTCTCACCGAGTGAGAGAGGGATCGTGATTTTCCTGCAGGAAGTGAGAGAGCGTCCCCGGCCCCGCGCCCGCGGGAGGCAAAGACGCCCGACGCCGGCCGGCGTCGGGCGTTCATTGCGTCACCTTAGGCGGACACGCCTGAGCGCTGCTTGAACAGGTGCTCCAGCTCTTCCAGGGACTTGTCCTTGGTCTCCGGAACCGAGCGCTTGACCCAGACAATGGCACCCAACTGCAGTGCCACGAAGATGAAGAACGTCGCGGAAACACCGATCCCCGCGACCAACTGCGGGAAGAAGAATCCAATCAGGAAGTTGACCATCCACAGCACGAAGACGCAGATGCCCATGGCAATGCCGCGGACGTGCATGGGGAAGATTTCGGACATGGTCAGCCACGTGACGGTGCCGATGCAGCCCTGCATGGAAGCCAGGAACGTCACCATGAACAGCAGCACAAGGTAGCCGCGCAAGGTGCTCTCCGGCAAGGCCAGGGAGACGAGCGCGATTGCCGTCAGGGATGTGGCCGTGCCGCACAGCCCCACGATCAGCATGGGCTTGCGGGGCACCCGCGACATCAGGTACATGCCCACGATCACGGCCACCACGGAGGTGACTCCGTTGAGGACGTTCGCAATCAGGGCGCCTTGATCGCCGAATCCGGACGAGGACAGAATGGACGTCCCGTAGTACATGATCGCGTTGACGCCGCTGATCTGGTTGATGATCGCCATGCCCAGGCCCACCACGAAGATCCTGCGGATCCACGGAACGGTGAGGTCCTTGAAGGTGCCGAGCCTGGACTGGTAGTCCTCCCGGGCCGCCTGCCGCACCTCGTCGAACTCGGCCGAGACGTCCCCGGCCGCGCGGGCGCTCCGCAGGACCTCCAGGACCGCCCCGAAACGCCCGGCCGATGCCAGCCAGCGCGGGCTCTCCGGCAGGACCAGCATCCCGAGCCACAGGACCACGGCCGGCAGGGTGGCGATCACCAGCATCCACCGCCACACGTGCATTTCTTCGGGGAAGACGTTGCCGAGCACAGCGTTGAACGTAAAGGCCAGGAACTGGCCTGTGACGATCATGAGCTCGTTTTGGGTGACGATGCGGCCGCGCTGGGCCGCTGGCGACATTTCCGCCAGATACACCGGAACGATCACAGAGGCGCCGCCGACCGCCAGGCCCAGGATTGTCCGGGCCGCGATGAGCAGTTCCGTGTTCGG
Source organism: Arthrobacter cavernae (assembly GCF_017368795.1). Taxonomy (GTDB): domain Bacteria; phylum Actinomycetota; class Actinomycetes; order Actinomycetales; family Micrococcaceae; genus Arthrobacter; species Arthrobacter cavernae. Next base: position 9,461 of record NZ_JAFNLL010000010.1, read on the forward strand.
TGAAACGGTGCAGGCGATGGTGGCCACGGCGAAGATCAGGGCCAGCCCCATGATGGTTTTGCGCCTGCCGAAGCGGTCCGAGAGGCGGCCTGCGCTGATGGCGCCGAAGGCCGCACCGAACAGAAGGGTGGACGTGACCAGCCCTTCGGTGAGCGGCGTCAGGCCCAGATCCCGCTGCATGAACGGCAGTGCGCCGTTGATGACGCCGGTATCGTAGCCGAACAGCAGTCCGCCGAAGGTGGAGAAGAGCGCCACCTTCCTCATGAACTTCTTCGGGTTGGCCGGCGTGGCCAGGTTGGGCTGCGGGGCATGGACTGTCAGGCGGCTCGTCACGGATTGCTCTGTTGCCATTACTGGACCTTGTCGATGTAGCTGCGCATGGTCTCCAGCTGGTAGCGGGACACGTCCTCTGCGTTCTCGTCCTCGGCGAAGACGCTCGACACCATCACCGTGTTGCCCTTGTCCAGGAAGCCGATCTCCTTGAGCCCCCCGAAGAACTCATCCCAATTGACGTCGCCGTCGCCGATCTTCAGGTGCTGGTGCACGCGCACGGCGCTGCCGGGCGGGTTGGTGATGTAGCGCAGCCCGTGGGAGGCGTGGTGGTCCATGGTGTCCGAGACGTGGACCAGCCGCAGCTTGTCCCCCGCCGCACGCATGATCTCCAGCGGCTTGTTGCCCATGTGGAAGGTGTGCGAGGCCACGTAGACCATGCCGATGTTGGGCGAGTTGACGCCACGGATGACACGGATGGCGGCGAGGCCGTCCTCGACAAAGTCGTCCGGGTGAGGATCGATCAGTACGTCCAGGCCTTCGCGCTCGATGATCGGCAGCAGCTCTTCCATGGAGCGGTAGAAGGCACGCTCGGATTCCTCGGCCTTTTCGGGGCGGCCGCTGAACTCGGTGTTCATGGTGCTGACGCCGAGGTCGACCGCGATCTGGATGGCGCGCTTCCAGTAGCGGACGGCTGCCTCGCGGGCGTCTTCATCCGGCCCGGACCAGCGCAGCACGGGAAGGACAGAGGCGATTTCGACGCCGGCATCCTTGCAGGCCTTGTTCATCCGGGCCACGAGCTCGTCGTCGGCCTTGGGGTGGTTGAAGAAGGGAATCATGTCCGCATGCGGGGTCAGCTGCAGGTACTTGTAACCGAGATCGGCGGCCACGCGCGGAAATTCCAGCAGGCTGTGGCTGTGATGGAACGGGGTGGGGTCCAGGGCGATTTTCATGGTCACTCCTTTGTGGTTTGGAAAACTTCGATGGTGCGTGCAAAAAGGCGGCCCGCCGGTCTGCTGCCGACAGGCCGCCTTGTGGTTTGCAGGGGCTGCTAGTTGTAGAGGTCCGGTTTGGTGTTGAGCTGGACCTTGACCTTTTCGCCCGACGTCTGGGCCTCGACGCCGGCCTCGCAGCAGGCTGCGGTGGCGTAGCCATCCCACGCGGTGGGGCCGCCGATTTCGCCGCGGCGGGCGGCGTCCACCCAGGCCTGGACCTCGACGTCGTACGCCGCACCGAAGCGGTCCTCGAAGCCGGGGGTGACCTTGCCGCCCCAGCGGCCGGAGGTGCGAATGTACGGGCCGCCGTCGCCGCCGATGTTCACGATGCCGTCTTCGAAGGACGCCTGGGTGGCCACTTCGTAACCGAACTTGGCGTTGACGTAGATCTCGACGTCGGCCAGGACGCCGGACTCGGTCTCCAGCAGCACGTGCTGGGGGTCGTGCTGGCCGTTCGGGGCGTTGCGGGTTGCCTTGCCCAGGCGGACCTGCACGGAGGTGATCTCCTCGCCGGTGAAGAAGCGGACGGCGTCGAATTCGTGCACCACGGAGTCGTTGATGAGCATCTCGTTGGTGAAGCCCTCGGGCGTGTTCGGGTTGCGGTGCTGGTGGTGGAGCATGAGCAGCTCGCCGAGTTCGCCGTCGCGGATCACAGAACTCAGAGCCGCGTATTCGGCGTCGAAGCGGCGCATGAAGCCGACCTGGATGCGCTTGCGGCCCAGCGCCGTTTCGGCCTGGACAACCTTCCATGCGCTTTCAGCGTCAGGCGTGAGCGGCTTTTCGCAGAGGATCGGGAAGTCCTTCTCCAGGGCCTTGTAGAGGATTTCCTCGTGGAGGAAGCCCGGCGTGGCGATCAGCACTGCGTTGACGTCGCCGTTGTTGAGGGCCTCTTCGGCGCTGGTGAGTGCCACGGCGCCGTCGATCCCTTCGATGGCGGCCTGCGCCCGGGCGAGGTCGACGTCGACGACGGCGGCCACCTCGGCGCCGTGGATGCGCGTGCTGAGGCGCTTGATGTGGTCGGCGCCCATGCGGCCTGCGCCGATGACGGCGACGCGGAGAATGTTGCTCATTGCTCTGTCCTTAAGTCTTGGGTTGGCTGACGCGTGCTACTGGACCCGCGTGCGGGAGCCGCAGGAGAGGAGGTAGTTGCGGGTTCGCTTGGCGATGGGCATCGGCACGTCGAAGGCCACCGGGTACATGTCCTGTTCCACGATGCCGAAGATCGGCCGGTTCAGGCCTTCCACTGCTTCGATCACGGCGCGCAGGTCCGGGAGGCCGTTGGGCGGCTCCGTCATGACGCCGGCCAGGTTGGCGGCGGCCCACGTCATGTTCTTCTCGTTGACCTCGGCCAGGATCTCCGGGTTGATCTGCTTCAAGTGCAGGTATCCGATGCGGTCAGGGTAGTTCTTGATCAGGTCCAGGCTGGAAGCCCCGCAGTATTCCGCATGGCCCGTGTCCAGGCAAAGGTTCAGGTACTGCGGATCCGTGGCGCCCAGCAGGGTTTCGATGTCCTTCTGCCCCCCCACATGCGAGTCGGCATGCGAGTGGAACTGCTGCTTCAGGCCGAAGTCCTCCAGCAGCACCTTGCCCATGCGGTTGTGGCCGGCGAAGAGGTCTGCCCACTGTTCGTGGCTCAGTTCGCCGTTCTCCACGGCCTCGCCGGTGACGTCGTCGCGCCACATCGCGGGGATGACCACGATGTGCTCGCCGCCCATGGCCGCCGTCAACTCGGCCACCTTCCGGGCGGGTTCCCAGGCTTCCTCGTACTGTGCGGCACCGCGGTGGAAGGCCGTGAAGACCGTTCCGGCGGTGACCTTCAGATCGCGGGCCTTGAGTTCCTCGGCAAGCCGGGTGGGATCGTTGGGCAGGTAGCCATAGGGTCCAAGTTCGATCCACTTGTAGCCCGATTCGGCCACCTCGTCCAGGAACCGTTCCCACGGAGTCTGCTTGGGGTCATCGGCGAACCACACGCCCCAGGAGTCCGGGGCGGTTCCGATGATGAGCTTGTTCTCGACGTCAGTCATGACAGCAGTATCTTTCTCGGGAAGGGGCTGTTAGTTGGACGGGAAGTTGTACGAGGCACCGGAGGCGTGGGTGGCTTCGGGCCAGCGGGAGGTGATGACCTTGCCGCGGGTGTAGAAGGAGACGCCTTCGGGGCCGTAGATGTGCTTGTCGCCGAACAGCGAGGCCTTCCAGCCGCCGAAGGAGTGGTAGGCCACCGGGACGGGCAGGGGCACGTTGATGCCGACCATGCCTACGGTGACGGAGCGCTGGAACTTCCTTGCTGCCGCGCCGGAGGAGGTGAAGATCGCGGTGCCGTTGCCGTAGGGGTTGGCGTTGATGAGCTTGATGCCCTCGTCCAAGTCCTCCACGCGGACCACCACCAGGACCGGTCCGAAGATCTCTTCCTGGTAGGCGCTCATTCCGGCCGTGACGTGGTCGATCACGGTGGGGCCGACCCAGAAGCCCTCCTCATGGCCGGGGACCACCAGGTCGCGGCCGTCCACCACCATGGCGGCGCCGGCAGCTTCCGCTTCGGTGACGATCCGCACGATGCGCTCCTTGGAGGCGGGCGTGATGACCGGACCCATGTCGGCGTCGGGCTCGGTGCCGTTCTTGACCTTCACGGCCAGGGCACGCTCTTCGACCTTCTTGACCAGCAGGTCTGCGGCATCGCCGACGGCGACCGCCACGGAGATGGCCATGCAGCGTTCGCCGGCGGAGCCGAAGGCGGCGGCGGCCAGGTGGTCGGCGGCGTTGTCGAGATCGGCGTCGGGCAGCACGATCGCGTGGTTCTTCGCGCCGCCCAGGGCCTGGACCCGCTTGCCGTGCTTGGTGGCGGTCTCATGGACGTACTGGGCGATCGGGGTGGAGCCCACGAAGGAGATGCCGTCCACGTCCGGGTGCGTCAGGAGGCCTTCGACGGTCTCCTTGTCGCCGTGCAGTACCTGGAAGACGCCGTCCGGCAGGCCGGCCTGCTTCCACAGCTTTGCGAGCAGCATCGAGGCGGAGGGGTCGCGTTCGGAAGGCTTGAGGATGAAGGCGTTGCCGGCGGCGATCGCCATGGGCGCCATCCAGAGCGGCACCATGACGGGGAAATTGAACGGCGTGATGCCGGCAACCACGCCGAGCGGCTCGCGGAACGAGAAGACGTCGATGCCCGTGGAGACCTGGTCCGAGTACTCGCCCTTGAGCAGCTGCGGGATGCCGCAGGCGAACTCGATGACCTCCAGGCCGCGGCCGATCTCGCCCTTGGCGTCGGAGAGGACCTTGCCGTGCTCGGCAGTGATGAGGGCGGCAAGTTCGTCCACGTGGGCGGCCACCAGTTCACGGAACTTGAACAGCACCGCGGTGCGCTTGGCCAGGGAGATGTCGCCCCAGCTGTCTGCGGCGGCGCGGGCAGCGGCGACGGTGGCGTCCAGGTCCGCCCGGTTGGCCAGGCGCAGCTGGGCGGACTCGGCACCGGTGGCGGGGTTGTAGACGGGCTGGCTGCGGTCGCCGGTGCCTGCGGTTTCAACACCGTTGATGAAGTGCTTGATGGTGGTCAGTGTGGTCGTCGTTGACATGTGCGGACTTCCTTGGTCTGTAGTGTGTCTAGCCGAGCAGCTTGCGCTGGCGGTTCTTGTGGTCGGTGTACGTCTTGAAGGCCTGCTGCGTGGATTCGAGCTCGGAGACCTGGGAGACGGGAACGTCCCACCAGGATTCGGAGCTGGGCGCGTCCAGCAGGGGGTCGGATTCGACGTGGATGACGATGGGGCCGCTGTCCTTCGGGGCCGCCTTGGCTTCCTTGAGGGCTGCGCCGAGCGCTTCAATGACGTTGTCTCCCGGCTCGATCCGGATGACCTTCGCGCCGAGGCTTTCGGCGTTGAGGGCGAGGTCGACCGGCAGGTTCTCGCCGGCGTCGAAACTGTGCCGGTCCTTGTCCAGGACGCGGTACTGCGTGCCGAAGCGCTGAGAGCCGAGCGACTCGGAGAGCGAGCCGATGGAGGCGTAGCCGTGGTTCTGGATCAGCACGACGATCAGCTTGATGCGTTCGGCGACGGCGGTGACCAGTTCGGTGTGCATCATCAGGTAGGAGCCGTCCCCCACCATGACCACGACGTCCCGGTCCGGGCCGCCTGCTGCGGCTTCGGCCAGCGCTGCGCGCTTCACTCCCAGGCCGCCGGGGATTTCGTAGCCCATGCAGGAGTACGCGTATTCCACGTGGTAACCGAAGGGATCCCGGACACGCCACATCTTGTGCAGGTCCCCCGGCAGGGAACCGGCGGCGCAGATGACAACGTCGTGGTCGTCCATGGCCTTGTTCGTGGCGCCGATGATTTCGTTCTGGGCCGGCAGCGGCGTGTGCCGTATATCGAACGCCTCGTCCACGATTCCGTCCCAGCGCTGCTTCTCCGCGGCGATCCTCTTTTCGAGGTCCGCGCCCACCCGGTAGCCGCCCAAAGCCTGGTTCAGCTTGACCAAGGCCTTGCGGGCGTCGGCCACGATCGGCAGCGAGGTGCCGTGCTTGTACGCGTCGATCGGGGCGACGTTGATGTTGACGAAGCGGACGTCCGGGTTCTGGAACGCCGTGCGCGACGCCGTCGTGAAGTCCTCGTAGCGGGTGCCGATGCCGATGATCAGGTCCGCTTCGGCCGCGATGGCGTTGGCCGCCGTCGTGCCCGTGGAGCCGATCGCCCCGAGGGAGAACTTGTGGTCCCACGGCAGGACGCCGACGCCGGCCTGGGTGTTGCCCACCGGGATGCCGGTGAGTTCGGCGAACGTCGCCAGTTCCTCGTTCGCGTAGGCGTACAGCACGCCGCCGCCGGCGATGATCAGCGGACGCTTGGCGGCGCGGATGGCCTCGGCGGCACGGCGGATGTCCTCGTCGTCGGCCTCGGGGCGGCGGATCCGCCACTCACGCTCGGCCAGGAATTCCTCGGGCACGTCGAAGGCCTCGGCCTGGACGTCCTGCGGCAGGGAAATCGTCACCGCACCGGTCTCGGCCGGGTCCGTCAGGACGCGCAGGCCGTGGTGGAACGCGGAGAACAACTGCTCCGGTCGGGTGACGCGATCAAAGAACTTGGACAGCGGCCGGAAGGCGTCGTTGACCGTGATGTCGTAGGCATAGGGCAGCTCGAGCTGCTGCAGTACGGGGTCCGCCACACGGGTGGCGAAGGTGTCGCTGGGCAGCAGCAGCACGGGCAGCCGGTTGGTGGTGGCCAGCGCCGCACCGGTGAGCAGGTTCGAGGAACCCGGGCCGATCGAGGTGCTGATCGCGAACGTCTGGCGGCGGCGGGTGTGCCGGGCATAGCCGACGGCCTGGTGCACCTGGGCCTGCTCATTGCGGCCCTGGTAGTACGGCATGATGCTCGGGTCGGCGGCCTGGTACTGCTTCAGGGCCTGCCCGACGCCTGCAACGTTGCCGTGGCCGAAGATGCCGAACGTGCCCGGGATCAACCGTTCGCGGTAGTCCTCAGTGCCGATGCGGTCCACCGTGTACTGCTTGGACAGGTACTCGACGACGGCCTGGGCGACCGTCATTCTGCGTGTTGTCATTGGCTCTACTCCGATACTTTCACTGACGACTGCAGCACGGGCGTCTTGAGCAGCGAGGCTGCGGTGGCGACGGCGCCGGCCACATCGCCGTCGTGCGGGTACAGCAGCGTCCGGCCTACCGTGAGGCCCTGGACGCCGGGCAGGGAGAGGGCGGCCTGCCAGCTGGCGAAGACCTCGTCCTGGGTGCCTTCCGGGTCCCCGCCGAGAAGCACGGTGGGCAGCGTGGTGGCGGCCATGACGCGTTCCATCTCGGCCACCACGGGCAGCTTCATCCAGGTGTAGGCGCTCGTGGAGCCCAGGCCCTGGGCGATCGCGATGGACTTGATGACGGCGTCCGGGCTGAGGTCGTTACGGACCTTGCCGTTCTCACGGACGGACAGGAACGGCTCCACCATGGCGATCAGCTTGCGTGCAGCGAGGGAATCGACGGCCCGCGCCGTGGCTTCCAAGGCAGTGGCGGTGTCCGGATCGCCGAGGCAGATGCGGGTCAGCATCTTGCCGCCGTCGGCGCCCAGGGCTTCCAGTGCGGCAGCCGTGTGGCCCGTGAAGCGGTCATCGATTTCATTGACGAGCCCGGCCAGGCCACCGCGGTTCATGGAGCCGAAGACCAGCTTGCCTTCCAGTGCCCCCAGCAGGAGCAGGTCATCCATGATGTCCGGCGAGGCCAGGACACCGTCCACGGCGGGGTTGGCCAGGGCGATCTGCAGGCGGTCCAGCAGGTCCAGGCGGTCGGCCATGGCCACGGGGTCGTTGCCCACGCCGAGGGCTCCGCGGGCCGGGTGGTCGGCGGCAACGATGAAGTTCTGCACACCGTACTTCAGGCCGGGGTGGCGGCGGCGCGTGGCTGCCGCGCGGGCAACGGCATCCGGATCCTCCAGACGGAGGGCACTGAGGTGCTCGTAGCGGCGGGGATCCTCGTTGAGGCTCACGGTGTTGCTCCTTCTGAAACTGCTGCGGGGGAAAGTGTCGTGTGGGCTCCGGCTGCACGGTCGCCGGCTGAACCGGCTCCGGCCAGGGCCGGCACCAGGCGGCCGCGTTCGGCCAGCAGCGAGGTGACTTCCTCCGGCGTCGGCATGGCGTCGGCGCAGGAGAGGCGCGAGGCGACGATCGCACCGGCGGCGTTGGCATAGTCGAGGACCTGGGCCAGCGGCCAACCGGAGAGCAGGCCGTGGCAGAAGGCCCCGCCGAAGGAGTCGCCGGCACCCAGGCCGTTGACCGTCTCCACCGGAACCGGGGCCGAGACCACGCGCTCCGTGCGGGTCTTCGCCATGACGCCTTCGGGGCCGAGCTTGACGACGGCGATCTCGACGCCGGCGGCGAGCAGGCGGTCCGCCTGCTCGTCGGGGGTTCCTTCACCGACGGCCACCGCGCATTCCTTGTCATTGCCGATGGCGACCGTGACGTGCGGGAGGATCTTCGCGACCTCGGCCCGGGCTTCCTCCTCGGAGGCCCAGAACATGGGGCGGTAGTCCAGGTCCAGGATGGTGAACTGGCCGTCCTTGAGGCCGGTGCGCGGACGGGCAGCGTGCGCGGCCAGATGTGCCCCGCGGCTGGGCTCCTGGCAGAGCCCGGTCACGGTGGACCAGAAGATTCCGGCCTCCCGGATGGCGTCCAGGTCCAGCTCTGCGGCCTTGATCTGCAGGTCCGGGGCCGTGGGGAAACGGCCGTAGAAGTAGAGCGGGAAGTCCTCCGGCGGCTTGATCGCGCAGAAGGTCACGGCGGTGGGCCATTCCTTGACCGGGGTGACGAAGGTGTCGTCCACGTTGAATTTGCGCAGCTCGCGGTGCAGGTAGGTGCCGAAGGCGTCCGCCCCGGTCCGGGTGATCACGCCGGTGCGGCGGCCGTGGCGGGCTGCGGCAACGGCCACGTTGGACGGGGAACCGCCGAGATACTTGCCGAAGGAATGCACGTCCTCGAGGTCCACCCCAATATCGTTCGGGTAGATATCAACACTGATGCGCCCGATCGTGAGCAATTCGTGGGTCACGGTAATCGTGGACCTTTCTGTTGAGACTCTGTACCTCTGCGCGGGCCTTGGCCCGGTGCCTGGACGGCCCCCGCGTGAGCGGGGCCACATCCCCTACTTTGCACCAGAATTCATGTCCTGTCAAAGGTTTGTACTGACATACTTACAACATGACACGCGATTCACCCAGATCCTCGCAGACCCTGTTCCGCGAGTCGGGAACCGACTATTTGCGGGGAACGGCCAGCTCGCCGGTGAGGTACTGGGCGCGGCCGAAGCCGAACGACCAGTCGTTGGCGGTGTTTTCGACATAGCCGATGAAGACGTCCTCGCCGGCCACGCCAATCTCCCCAAGCCTTGCGGCAATGGCGGCATACAGGGACTGCTTGGCCTCCTGGCTGCGGCCACCCTGCGTAAAAATCTGGATCATGACCACATCGGAGGTCCGCTCGAAGCCAAGTCCGGCATCCTGGGCGAAAATCTGCCCCCGGGGGTGTTCCGTGACGATATGGAAGTAGTCGCGCTCGGGAATGCCGTATTCAGCGAGGATCGCGCCATGGATCCGGCGGCTCAGCTCGCCGAGCTGTTCGCTGGAGCGGCCCTGGTTGACATCAACGCGGACGAGGGGCATGAACTCTCCTTAATAGTTTGTCCTGACATACTAACAAATATTCAAAATGGCCCGCAAGACTCCTGACGTCGGATGCGCCGGATGCTACCGTGGCATCATGACCCCGCAGGATCTGGAGAACCTCGCGTGCCTGCGCCGCGCCAAGGACCTGATCGACCGCGAGTACGCGGAACCGCTCGACGTCCCCACCATGGCCAGCAAGGCGCTCATGTCTCCCGCGCACTTCTCGCGCCAGTTCCGCGCAGCCTACGGCGAAACCCCGTACAGCTACCTGATGACCCGCAGGATCGAGCGTGCCATGGCGTTGCTGCGGGCGGGAGTGAGCGTCACGGACGCATGCATGGCGGTGGGCTGTACGTCCCTCGGTTCGTTCAGTTCGCGGTTCACCGAGATCGTCGGCGAGACTCCCACCGCCTACAGGAGCCGGGAACACGACGCGGTCAAGGCCATGCCGGCCTGTGTGGCGAAGACGCACACGCGCCCCGTCCGGAACGGACCGAGCAGGATTGGAGAAGCGGCCGCGGAGGCCGCGGCACTAGAGTCTCGGTTATGACAATCGAACTCCAGTACTGCAATATCACCGTCAACGACGTCGACGAATCGATCGCCTTCTACGGCGACGCGCTCGGCCTCAAAGTGAGCAACGACGTGTCCTCGGGCGGGTTCCGCTGGGTCACGCTCGGCAGCGACGCCCAGCCCGGGCTCGAGATCGTGCTCTCCGTGCCACGCGGGCCGCTCCCAGGCCGACGGCGACGCGCTGCAGGAACTCCTCACCAAGGGCGTCCTGCCGATGTTCGTCTTCCGCTCCGACAACGTCGATGCGACCTTCGAGACCCTGCGCGCCTCCGGCGCCGAGGTCCTCCAGGAACCCATCGACCAGCCCTGGGGTCCGCGTGACTGCGCCTTCCGCGACCCCTCGGGCAACGTTGTCCGGATCGCGCAGGCGCCCGCCGCCTGACTCGTCCCGTCAGGTGCGCCCGTTGGCGGCGCGACGTCGCGGCTAGGGGCGCGGCGTCCCGCCAGCTAGGTGGGCGTCCAGCTTCTCCAGCGTGCGGTCGATGCTGGCCGTGTTCCGCCGGGCGTAGCCAAGCAGGCGCATCACCAGGCGGGTGGGCACCTCGCGGGCGTCCCATTCCTCGGTGACCAGGGTGCCGCCATCGGCCGGTTCCAGGATGTAGCGCCAGATGTGCTTGCCGAAGTGTCGCCAGGCGATCCGCCGGCCTTCCTCGAACTCGCAGACCGTGTTGGTCATTTTGTAGTCGATCTTCATGTTCATGTCCATGCCGAACACGGCGCCGGGGCCAAGCCTGGCCGGGCCGTTAGGCCGGACGCTCTTCACGGTGTTGGAACCATCAATCACGCTGTGCAGGGCCGGCTGGGCGAGCACCTCGAAAATGTCGGCGGCGGGGGCGGCGATAAAGCGCTGCCGGGACACGAAATACGGATCTATCACCGGTCCAGCCTAGTTAAACAACAACGCGGGGTCACTTCCGGCCTATCCCACAGGGTGGAATGGGCCGGAAGTGACCCCGCGTTGCTTGCGGTGCCGTAGTCTCAGGCGCCTAGAGTGCTGCGAAGACTTCGCGGAGCAACGTGGCGGTCTCGGACGGCGTCTTGCCGACCTTGACGCCAGCAGCTTCGAGGGCTTCCTTCTTGGCCTGGGCCGTACCGGCGGAGCCGGAGACGATGGCGCCTGCGTGGCCCATGGTCTTGCCCTCCGGGGCGGTGAAGCCGGCCACGTAGCCGACAACCGGCTTGGTGACGTTGGCCTTGATGAAGTCGGCTGCGCGCTCTTCAGCGTCACCGCCGATTTCGCCGATCATGACGATGGCCTTGGTCTCCGGGTCAGCTTCGAACGCGGCCAGGGCGTCGATGTGCGTGGTGCCGATGACCGGGTCGCCGCCGATGCCGATGGCGGTGGAGAAGCCGAGGTCGCGCAGTTCGTACATCATCTGGTAGGTCAGGGTACCGGACTTGGAAACCAGGCCGATGGGGCCCTTGCCCGTGATGTTTGCCGGGGTGATGCCGACCAGGGCTTCACCGGGGGTGATGATGCCGGGGCAGTTCGGCCCGATGATGCGGGTGATCTGCTTGCCGTCGGTGTCAACGGTTGCCTGGGCAAGCGCCCAGAACTCGGCGGAGTCCTGAACCGGGACGCCTTCGGTGATGACGACAACCAAGCCGATGCCGGCTTCGATGGCTTCCACGACAGCGGCCTTGGTGAATGCCGGCGGAACGAAAACGATCGAGACGTCGGCGCCGGTCTCCGCGATGGCTTCCTTGACGGTGCCGAAGACGGTGATTTCCTTGTCGCCATGCAGCACCGTGGTGCCGGCCTTGCGGGCGTTGACGCCGCCGACGACGTTGGTGCCGGCCTTGAGCATCAGCGCGGTGTGCTTGGTGCCTTCGCCGCCGGTGATGCCCTGGACGATGACCTTGGAGTCTTTGTTGAGGTAGATAGACATTCTCGCGTCCCTTACTTAGCTGCGTTGGCGAGCTCGGCGGCCTTGTCGGCGCCCTCGTCCATGGTGGCTGCCAGGGTAACCAGCGGGTGGTTGGCCTCGGTCAGGATGCGGCGGCCTTCCTCGACGTTGTTGCCGTCGAGGCGGACAACCAGCGGCTTGTTGGCGGACTTGCCGAGCTCGGCCAGCGCACCGACGATGCCCTTGGCAACAGCGTCACAAGCGGTGATGCCACCGAAGACGTTGACGAACACGCTCTTGACCTGCTCGTCGCCCAGGATGACGTCGAGACCGGCAGCCATGACCTCAGCCGAGGCGCCGCCGCCGATGTCCAGGAAGTTGGCGGGCTTCACGTTGCCGTGGTTCTCGCCGGCGTATGCAACGACGTCGAGGGTGGACATGACAAGACCGGCGCCGTTGCCGATGATGCCCACTTCGCCGTCCAGCTTGACGTAGTTGATGTCCTGCGCCTTGGCCTTGGCCTCGAGCGGGTCCGCTGCGTCCTTGTCCTCCAGCTCGGCGTGGTGGACGTGGCGGAAGTCGGCGTTCTCGTCGAGGGAGACCTTGCCGTCGAGGGCAACGATGTCGCCTGCGCCGGTGCGGACCAGCGGGTTGACCTCAACCAGGGTTGCGTCTTCCTTCTTGAAGACGTCCCACAGCTTCAGGATGACGTCGGCAACCTTGGCACGCAGTTCCTCGGCGAAACCTGCTGCGGCGACGATTTCGTCGGCCTTGGCCTGGTCGATGCCGACGGCCGGGTCGATGGAGATCTTGGCCAGGGCATCGGGACGCTCAACGGCGAGCTGCTCGATTTCCATGCCGCCTTCCACCGAGCACATGGCCAGGTAGTTGCGGTTGGCGCGGTCCAGCAGGACCGAGAAGTAGAATTCCTCAGCAATGTCAGCACCCTGGGCGATCATCACCTTGTTGACGGTGTGGCCCTTGATGTCCATGCCCAGGATGTTGGTGGAGTGCTCAAGCGCCTCTTCGGCGGTCTTGGCAACCTTGACGCCGCCGGCCTTGCCGCGGCCACCGACCTTAACCTGTGCCTTTACGACAGTAACGCCGCCGATCTTCTCGGCAGCTGCCTTTGCTTCTTCAGGAGTGTGCGCCACGATGCCGGCGAGCACGGGTACACCGTGCGCTTCGAACATATCGCGCGCCTGATATTCAAACAGGTCCACGGTTTAGTGTCCTTCTACGTCGAAGTAGTTTCTGTTCAGCCGGAAACCACGGTGACCGCGATGGCCGGCTGCGGAGAATACGCGTCAAACGACCGGTTTGGGAGCCGGTCACATTGCGTAAGGTCCTTTCGGAACTTTAGCCCGAAGAGGAGTCCCGCCTGCTACACACTACCGGTTAAGTGAGTAACCTTACACTTCTATCGCGTGTAGAAAATCCGCAGCATGGCGCGGATTTCCGGGGCATGACGCCGGCGTCCGGCGGCTCACTGCTCCAGCTTGGTCAGCGGGGCGTAACGCAGCAGCAGCCGCTTCTCGCCGACGTCGAACTTCACCTTCGCGACCGTCTTGTCCCCCGCGCCTTCGACGCCGATGACGGTCCCGTTGCCGAAACTGGTGTGGTTGACCCTGTCCCCCACCGCGACGGCGACAACTTCCTTTTGCGGCTGCACGCGATTGCGCACGACGGCGGCCGGGGCGTCAGCGTTGAAACCGGCCGATGAATCGGCTGCCGCACCGCGTGATGCACCCGCGCCCCAGAAGGAGCCGCCGTAGCGGCTGGACCCGATGGACGGGCTGCCCCAGCCACTGGACGGCCGGGAGGTGCCCTCGCGCTTCCAGTCCAGCAACTCGGAGGGGATCTCCTCCAGGAACTGGCTGGCCGGGTTGTACTGGCTCTGCCCCCACATGCTGCGCACCTCGGACCGGGTCACGTAGAGCCGCTTGCGGGCGCGGGTAAGGCCCACGTAGGCGAGGCGGCGCTCCTCCGCGAGCTCCTTGGGATCCGTGGCGGAGCGCTGGTGCGGGAAAATCCCGTGTTCCATGCCGGTCAGGAACACCACCGGGAACTCCAAGCCCTTGGCCGTGTGGAGGGTCATCAGGGTGACCACCCCCAGGCGCTTGGCCTCGGCCACCGCGGCGTCGATGTCCGCGCCCGGGGCATCCGGAATCTGGTCGGCGTCGGCCACCAGGGAGACCTGCTCCAGGAACTCGCCCAGCGAACCTTCAGGGTTGTCGCGCTCATACTCGCGGACCACGGCCACCAGTTCGGCCAGGTTTTCCACCCGGGACTCGTCCTGGGGGTCGCCGCTGGCGCGCAGCCCGGCAAGGTAGCCGGTCTGTTCCAGGACTGCTTCCAGGGCCGCGGACGCACCGGAGCCGGAGGCCACCTCGGCGAGGTCGTCGAGGAGCTTCACGAAGCCCAGCACGGCGTTAATGGAGCGCGTGGCCATGCCCGGGGCCTGGTCCGCGAGCCGGGCCGCGGCCATGAAGGAGGTGCGGCCGCGCTCGGCGAGGGCTGCCACGGCGCCCTCGGCACGGTCCCCGATCCCGCGCTTGGGTTCGTTAAGCACACGGCGAAGGTTGACGTCGTCGTCCGGGTTCACCAGCACGCGCAGGTACGCCAGGGCGTCCTTGATTTCCTTGCGCTCGTAGAAGCGGGTGCCGCCCACCACCTTGTACGGCAGTCCGACCCGCACCAGCACGTCTTCGATGGACCGGGACTGGGCGTTGGTGCGGTAGAAGATGGCGACGTCTCCGGGACGCAGGCCGTCCTGGTCCTGCAGGCGGTCGATCTCCTTGGCGATGAACCGGGCTTCGTCGTGTTCGTTCTCACCCACGTAGCCGATGATCTTCTCGCCGTCGCCCTCGGCCGTCCAGAGCCGCTTCTCCTGGCGGTTCGGGTTGCGCGAGATCACCGAGTTGGCGGCGCTCAGGATGTTCTGCGTAGAGCGGTAATTCTGCTCGAGCTTGATGGTGCGGGCGTTCGGATAGTCGTGCTCGAACTCCACGATGTTGCGGATGTCCGCGCCGCGGAAGGCGTAGATGGACTGGTCGGAATCTCCCACCACGGTGAGTTCGCTGGGCTCCACTCCGGAACCGGAGTCCGCGCCGATGCCCACAATCTCGCGGACCAGGGCGTACTGGGCGTGGTTGGTGTCCTGGTATTCGTCCACCAGGACGTGCCGGAAGCGGCGGCGGTAGGACTCAGTGAGCGCAGGGAACGCGCGGAACATGTAGACGGTCTCCGCGATGAGGTCGTCAAAGTCCATGGCGTTGGCCTGGCGGAGGCGCTGGGTGTAGCCCTTGAAGACCTCGGCGACGGCCTGCTCAAAAGGATCGCTGTAGTTGGCCGAGGAGACGTAGGAATCAGCGTCGATGAGCTCGTTCTTGAGCGCCGAGATCTTGTGCTGGATGGCCTTGGGGGCGAACTTCTTGGGGTCAAGGTCCAGGTTCTTCGCCACGAGGGTGATGAGCCGGAGCGAGTCCGCGGAATCGTAGATGGAGAAGTTGGACTTGAGGCCCACGTTGGCGGCTTCTCGCCGCAGGATCCGCACGCAGGAGGAGTGGAACGTGGAGATCCACATGGTCTTCGCCCGGCCACCCACCAGTTCCTCAATGCGTTCACGCATTTCGGCGGCGGCCTTGTTGGTGAACGTGATGGCCAGGATCTCGCCGTGGTGGGCCCGGCCGGTGGCGATCAGGTAGGCGATCCTGTTGGAGAGCACCCGAGTCTTGCCCGAGCCTGCCCCGGCCACGATCAGCAGCGGGCTCCCGGCGTGCTTGACGGCTTCTTCCTGCTGCGGGTTCAGTCCCTGCAGCAGCTCATCGGCGGAGGGCAGCCCGGCGCCCGGGTTCCCCCAGGTCCCTGCACTGTCGCTTCCCGCAGGGTGCCCGGATGGGCCTCCCCCGGCGTTTCCGGCAGGGCGGCCTGCACCGCTTCCGGCGTCCGTGCGCAAGGCAGGAGCGGTAGTGGCGGCTTTGAAGGGGCCGTCGGCGTAGGGGTCAAACAACATATCCATGGTGAATCAAGTCTAGGCGGTGGGGCCGACACTCAACGGTCAGGCAAACTGCGGCACAGAGGTGAGCGCAGCGCGGAGCTCGCGGACCGCCGTCGGGCCACCGGCGATGAACCAGTCCAGTCCGTTGACACGCACGACGCCGGTGTCCCCGCCCGCGGCGTGGACGATCGCCTTGCCGGGGAGCCAGTCCCATTCGGGGCAGCTGTGCTGGAACCAGCAGCCGAGCTCGCCGTCGGCGACCCTGCCCAGATCGCACGAGCCGGAGCCGAACATCCGCAGCGAGGCCGCGGAGACAGCGGCGGCGTGCCAGGGCATGGCGGAACGGGGGTCGGCCAGCCATGTCGGGTGGATGTAGGTGGCTGCGCAAAGCTCCCCGAGGGGGGCTTCGGACGGCCCGGCAATCCGTTCACCGTTCAGGGTGGCAGGATGCTGCTCGCCGCCGAGCCACAGCTTGTCCGGCTCGGGCTGGTAGATGGCCCCCAGCAGGACCGCCGGGTCCGCTGCGCCGGCAGGGGCGGTTCCGGCGTCGTCGGCCTTCAAGGCGATCGCCGAGCACCAATAGGTGGAACCGTGCAGGAAGTTGTACGTACCGTCCACGGGATCGATCACCCAGGTGCGCCCGCTGGTGCCTGCCACCGCGGCGCCTTCCTCACCCAGGATGCCGTCGTCCGGGCGGCAACGGCGCAGCTGCTCCAGGACATAGGCCTCGGCCGCGTGGTCGGCGGCGGTGACGACGTCCGAAACGGAGGTCTTCCGCTGGGCCTGCAAGCCGCCCATCCGCATCAGCAGCGCGAGTTGCCCGGCCTCCCGGACCAGCGCCGCAGCAAGCTGGTAGTCGTCGAGGCTTGGATCGAGGTCAATGGCGGTGTGCCGGCCGGTGGTCATGCCTCCAGCTTAGGTGGCGGGATAATGAAGGCATGGCCAAGACACCAGCCCAGCGCATCAAGAAACACGGCGCCAAAGCCGCCGTACCGCAGCACAATCTGCCGCCGGTGATCAATCCCACCACGCAGCGGACGCCGGAGAAGGCCCAGAACAACTCCAAGCTGATCGTCATTGCCGGCGTCGTGGCCAGCCTGTTCCTGTTTTGGTACCTGCACCTGTTGACACTGAACCAGATGACGCAGTTGTCCGGCGGCCTGGCCATGCCTGATTCACTCATTGGCGGCTTCTCCCAGGATTACGTGACGCAACTGCGGGCAGCCATGGACGAGTCCGCGCGGGGACAGCTCAACTACGTCCACAAGACCGCCGGAACGTTGTTCCCTCTGATTTTCGGCTTCAGCTGGCTCCTGTTGATCGGCACCAACGTGGCCAGGAAGGCGCTGCGCTGGGCCCTGTGGGCGGCTCCGCTGCTGTTTGTGGTGGTCCGGTTGTGGGGCAACGCCGCCATTGACGGGTTGCTCGGATCCGCAGCCCCCGACGCCGGATCTGTCGCCATGGCGTCCGCCCTGACGGTTGCGTCCTGGGTGCTTTTCGTACTGAGCCTGCTTGCCGGAGCGGCCGCAGTATTCCTGGGGCGGCGGAAAGCCAAGGACTGAGCCGGACTGCCGCCGCCCGCCGACGGTGTCCATTCGGTGGCTGCCACCACAGCTTGTATGCTTGTAGTCGTGTCCGGCGAGCCGCATGTTTCGTGGCCCTGCCCGGTACACGCAGGCCCTCGTAGCTCAGTGGATAGAGCACGGCTCTCCTAAAGCCGGTGTCGTTGGTTCGATTCCAATCGAGGGCACTTGAACCACCAGCAGCCCACCCAGGACCTGCGGGCCTA
Source organism: Arthrobacter cavernae (assembly GCF_017368795.1). Classification (GTDB taxonomy): domain Bacteria; phylum Actinomycetota; class Actinomycetes; order Actinomycetales; family Micrococcaceae; genus Arthrobacter; species Arthrobacter cavernae. The sequence goes on from NZ_JAFNLL010000010.1 coordinate 27,073, forward strand.
TCTGGCCGGCAGCTGGGCCGTCGAACGGACCCTGTGGGACCGGGCTTCCGGCACGCACGGAACCTTCACCGGCGTCGTGACCTACTCCGAAACCCCCGACGGCGGCCTGCTCTACCGTGAAGAGGGCACCATGCGCTGGCCCACCCATTCGGGGCCCGCCTTCCGCGAATACCTGCTGCGCCCCTCCGGAACGCCAGAGGCCATGGACGTGTTCTTCCCCGACGGCCGCCCGTTCCATGTCATGAGCTTCGCCAAACAGGCCAACGAGGACCGGCACTGGTGCGATCCCGATGACTACAAAGTCAACTATGTCCGGGACGGGCAGCACGCTTTCAGCTACACCTGGGACGTCCACGGTCCTGCCAAGGACTTGCTGCTGGAATCGCATTTGAGGAGGCAGCAGTGACTGCAACGCAGGGCTCCAAGGAGCTGATCGTCGTGAGCGCCGTCTGTGTGTTCGACGCCGCCGGCCGGCTGCTGACCGTCCGCAAGCGCGGCACGGACAAGTTCATGCACCCCGGCGGCAAGCCGGAAGCCGGCGAGACGGCGGCACAGGCGGCGTCCCGGGAACTGGCTGAAGAGGTCGGCATCGTGGTGGCGCCGGAGGACCTGGCCCCCATGGGCGTGTGGCTGGCCGTTGCCGCGAACGAGTCCGCCACGGACATCGAGGCCACGGTCTTCACGGCACCGGGCGTGTGGGAGGCCCACCCTTCGGCGGAGATCGCCGAGATCCGCTGGCTGGACCTCGCCGCCGAACTGCCGGATGACCTGGCCCCGCTGCTCACGGACCACGTCCTGCCCGCCCTCGCCGCGGAGTAGCAGCCGGCTACAGCTCCGGGACGGCTTCCTCTGCTGCGGCCGTGGCCTCGGCGAACTGCGTCCGGTAGAGCTCGGCGTAACGCCCCTCGGCGGCCAGCAGCTCGGTGTGCGTGCCCCGTTCCACAATCGAACCGTCCTCGACCACCAGGATGACGTCGGCGGCCCGGATGGTGGAGAGCCGGTGGGCGATCACGACGGCGGTGCGCCCCTCGAGCGCCTCGCCCAGGGCCGCCTGGACGGCGGCCTCGTTGGTGGAGTCCAGCGCGGCCGTGGCCTCGTCCAGGATGACCACACGGGGCTGGGCAATGAGCAGGCGGGCGATGGTGAGCCGCTGGCGTTCGCCGCCGGACAGCCGGTAGCCGCGCTCCCCCACCACGGTGTCCAGGCCGTCCGGCAGGGAGCGGATCATGGCTTCGAGCCGGGCTCGCCGCAGCACGTCCCACATGTCCTCTTCCGTGGCGTCCGGACGGGCCAGGCGCAGATTGGAGGCGATGCTCTCGTGGAAGAGGTGGCCGTCCTGGGTGACCATGCCGAGGGTTCCGCGCAGCGAATCGAAGGTGGCGTCGCGGACGTCCAGGCCGGTCCGCGGGCCGTGGCCGCCCAGGCGCACGGCGCCTGAGTCGACGTCGTACAGGCGGGACAGCAGCTGGGCGATGGTGGACTTCCCGGCGCCCGAGGAACCCACCAGGGCAACCGTCTGGCCCGGCTCCACCCGGAAGCTGATGCCGTGGAGCACCTCCTCGCCGCCGCGGGTATCGAGCGTGGACACGTCCTCGAGCGAGGCGAGCGAAACCTTGTCCGCGGACGGGTACGCGAAGCGGACGTCGTCGAACTCCACGGCCACGGGGCCCGCCGGAACAACCACGGCGCCGGGCTTTTCCTGAATGAGCGGCTTCAGGTCCAGGATCTCGAACACCCGTTCAAAGCTGACCAGGGCACTCATGATTTCCACGCGGGCGTTGGACAGCGCCGTGAGCGGTGCGTACAGGCGGGTGAGCAGGAGGGCGAGGACCACGACGTCGCCGGCGGCCAGTTGCCCGTCGATGGCGAGCCAGCCGCCCAGGCCGTAGACCAGGGCCAGGGCCAGTGCGGACACCAGGGTCAATGCAGTAACGAACGTGAACTGCAGCATGGCGGTGCGGATGCCGATGTCCCGCACCCGTCCGGCGCGCAGCGCAAACTCGTGCGATTCCTCGTCCGGGCGTCCGAAAAGCTTCACCAGGGTGGCGCCGGGGGCCGAAAAGCGCTCGGTCATCTGCGTGCCCATGGCCGCATTGTGGGAGGCAGCCTCCCGGCGCAAATCGGCGAGCTTGGCACCCATGCGCCGTGCCGGGATCAGGAAGACCGGCAGCAGGACCATGGCCAGGACGGTCACCAGCCAGGAGGTGTTCAGCATCACGATGAGGGTCAGGGCCAGCGCGACCACGTTGCTGACCACCCCGGAGAGGGTGCCGGCGAAGGCCGACTGCGCCCCGATGACGTCGTTGTTCAACCGGCTGACCAGGGCGCCGGTGCGGGTCCGGGTGAAGAAGGCAATCGGCATTCGCTGGACATGGTCGAACACCCGCGTGCGAAGGTCCACGATGACGCCTTCGCCGATGGTGGAGGACAGCCAGCGGGTCACCAGGCCCACTCCGGCCTCGGCCACAGCCACGATGGCGATGAGCGCGGCAAGCCAGATCACGGTGCCGGCGCCGGCACGGGCGATGATCGAGTCCACCACCTGCCCGGCCAGGACCGGCGTGGCCACGGCCAGCACGGCCCCCACGATGGACAGCAGCACGAAGGCGACGAGCTTGCCGCGGTGCGGGACGGCGAAGGCCAGCACACGCTTGAGCGTTTCCTTCGAGAAAGGCTGCGAGCCGGCCTTGGCCCGGGTGATGTTGTACAGCGAGCTCCAGGCCACGCGGTCCATGCTCACGGTTCTCAGCTCTCCTGACGGGGGGTGTGGTGGAGTTCCTTCACGGTGCCGTCCTCGACGTGCCAGCGCACATCGAGGCGGACGTTTTCGAGCAGCCGGCGGTCGTGCGTGACCAGCAGCAGTGCGCCCTCGTAGCTTTCGAGGGCTTCCTCGAGCTGTTCGATGGCGGGCAGGTCAAGGTGGTTGGTGGGCTCGTCCAAGACCAGCAGGTTCACCCCGCGCGCCTGCAGCAGGGCCAGGGCGGCGCGGGTGCGTTCGCCCGGGGACAGCGAGTCCACGGTCCGTGAGGTGTGGTCCGCCTTGAGCCCGAACTTGGCCAGGAGGGTGCGGACGTCCGCGCTGTTCCAGTCGGCCAGCACGGTCTCCACGGCATCGCCGAGCGGCCGGCCGCCGTCGAGCAGTCCGCGGGCCTGGTCGATCTCGCCGATCGCCACCGAGGCACCCATGGAGGCATCGCCGTCGTCGGGCTGCTGCGTTCCGAGCAGCAGCCGCAGGAGGGTCGACTTCCCGGCACCGTTGGGGCCGGTGATGCCGATGCGCTCCCCGCCGTTCAGCTGCAGGCTCACCGGTCCGAGGGTGAAGTCGCCCTGGCGCGCGACGGCGCCGCGGAGGGTCGCGACGACGGCGCTGGAGCGCGGGGCCTGGCCGATGCTGAACTGCAACTGCCATTCCTTCCGGGGCTCTTCGACCTCGTCCAGCCGGGCAATGCGCGATTCCATCTGCCGCACCTTCTGGGCCTGCTTTTCCGAAGACTCGGTGCTGGCAGCTCGGCGGACCTTGTCGTTGTCCGGGTTCTTCTTCATGGCGTTCCGGACGCCCTGCGAGCTCCATTCACGCTGCGTGCGGGCCCGGGAGACCAGGTCGGCCTTGGTGGAGGCAAACTCCTCGTAGCGTTCGCGGGCGTGCCGCTTGGCCACGGCGCGTTCCTCGAGGAACGACTCATAGCCGCCGTCGTACACGGCCACGGAGTTCTGGGCCAGGTCCAGTTCCACGATCCTGGTGACACAACGGGCCAGGAATTCACGGTCGTGGGACACCAGCACCACACCGCCGCGCAGTCCCTGGACGAAGTTCTCCAGCCGGGCCAGGCCTTCCAGGTCCAGATCGTTGGTGGGTTCGTCCAGGAGGACGACGTCGAAGCGGCTCAGCAGGAGGGCGGCGAGCGCCACCCGGGCTGCCTGCCCGCCGGAGAGGCCGGTCATCAGGGCATCCGTGCCCAACTCCAGCCCCAAGTCGGCCAAGACCGCGGGGATCCTGTCCTCGAGGTCGGCCGCGCCGGAGGCCATCCAGCGGTCGAAGGCGAGCGAGTAGGCGTCGTCGCTGCCCGGGGCGCCGCTGCCCAGGGCCTCGGCGGTGGTCTCCATTTCCAGGGTGGCGTGGGCACAGCCAGTGCGCCGGGCAATGTACGCGGCGATCGTTTCGCCGTCGGTGCGCTCATGTTCCTGGGGCAGCCAGCCGACAAAGGCGTCCGAGGGCGCCAGGCTGACGGTGCCCTCCTGGGGCTTGTCAACGCCTGCCAACAGGCGCAGCAGGGTGGATTTGCCGGCGCCGTTGGCGCCGACGACGCCCACCACGTCGCCCGGGGCGACCGTCAGGGAGAGTGTGGAGAACAAGGTGCGGTGGCCGTGGCCTCCGGCGATTTCCTTGGCGACCAAGGTTGCAGTCATTTTTCAATCCTCTCACTGTGCCCTGGCGGCGGGAGAAGCCTCGGGCATGGAAAAACCCGCCGGTCCGGACTTGGGGGGTGTACGGACCAGCGGGTTCAGTCACTAATCATAATTCATGGAGAGCCCTATCGTAAAATCGAGTGTCGTCTCACTTCCGGCCTTCCGCCGCACCCTGATGTACTTGACTTGACCTACCCGCAGAAAGCTGCCCATGCCCCTTCCCTCCAAGGCGTTCCAACGCTGGCTGCACGGCATCGCGCCCGACGCCAGCACAGCCGACGTCTGCAGGATCTCTGGGATCAAGCGCACCACCCTGGCCCAGCAGCTGGTCCGCGGCAAGGTGGCGGAGGCAACCCTGGTCAGCATCAGCCGGGCGTTCAACGTCAACCCGGTGGCGGCCTTGGCCACCTTCGAGGCCTATGCCGGGCTGGCCGGCGAAGCCGTGCCGCCCACGCCTGCGGAGCTCGTGAGCCAGATCGACACCCTGGACCTGCTGCGGGCCATGGTGGCCCGTTCCGCGCCCGGGACGGCAGGTCCAGGACAGTCCCTTGCTGCGACGCCGCACGCCACCTCCGTGCGGAACTGGGTGGACGCCATCGACGACGGCGAGCTGCGGCACCGGGTGAGCGAAGCCACCAGGATTGCTCCGCAGAACTTTTCCGCCCACCTGACCGCCAACCGGCTCCCGCCCGAGTTGGCTGTCGCCACCTCGCGCGCGGCCGGCGTCGGCCCTGCCGGCGGACTCGTGGCCACCGGGCTGATCACCGAAGCCGAGGCCGGCTGGCCGGCGGGAGCCCGGCAGGAGGCCCTTGACCGGATGACGCGCGGCGAACTGGCCCTGCTGGCCGGCGAAAGACTTCAGGCGCTGGGCAAGTCCCTGCGCCGCCAAGAACAAGACCACGAACGCACCGAACGAATTTGGGAGAACCTCGGATGACATCCATCCTGCCCTGGGCCACGCTGGCCGTCTGCCTCCTGATGGCGGTGGCGCGCATCCCGAGTGCCATCCGTGGCGAGAACAGGGTCTTGTTCTACCTCTTTTCACTGATCACCCTGGACATCCTCCTGAGCATCGAGGGGCCGTACCTGGCCATCGATTCCTGGCTTGGTGGTTTCAACCTGACCAACCTGCTGCTTCGCTTCCTCCTGTATGGCACGTTCCTGCTGCTGGGCATCAAACTGGCCACAGGTTTCGGCTCCCCCGCCGGCGTGCGGGCCATCACTGGAGGGGCCGGCCTGGCCGTGCTGGCCATCGTCGCCGCCCTCACGGCCTGGTTCTTCCTCGTGACGGACACACGCGGATCCACGGTGGGGCTGACCGGATTGCAGGGGAGTCCCTCACTGGAGGCCTACGCGGCGTTGGGCAGGCTGTATCCGGGCTACGTCGCGGTGTGCCTGATGCCGGGCATCTGGCGTACGGTGGCGGGCGCAGGGCCGCTCCTGCTGAGGGGAACATCGGGCCTGCTGCTGCTTGGCTTGCTGCTTCTGGTGTCGTCCCAGATCTTTCCGCTCATCCCCACCGAGAACGCGTGGCTGCTCCCCTTGATCAATTATTCGGCGGCTCTGGCCACCGTCCTGGGACTGGGCGGCATCTGGCTCTCCAAGGCGTACTACCGGAGAAAGTCACACCGCGACCCAGGATTTTCACAAAAGTATTAGAGCATGGCACAATCATGAATGTGTGAATGAGGCTGCTGCCTGGCACCGGGATCAATGAACGGGTTTCGGTGGCCGTGGCGCCCTCAGGAGCACATTTGGGGGGATGAGTGGTGGCGGACTGTTGGGGACCGCCCCCACTCAGCCTTTTTAACGGCCCTGCTTTAACGGCCCTGCCGGAATCCCTGCCGCGGCCGTGAGTAGGATGGCTGCATGAACAGCCTGCATACGCGCCGTACGGCCCTCGCGTCCACCCTTGCTGCCATCGCCCTGGCGCTGTCCGCCTGCGGCGGATCGTCGACGCCGGCGCAGACGGGCGGCGACAGCTCGCTTTCCGATGTGACGGCCAAGGGTGAAATCGTCATCGCCACGGAAGGCACCTACCGCCCCTTCAGCTTCCACGCGGACGGCGCGGGAAAGCTGACAGGTTTCGACGTCGAGATCGCCGAGGCGGTGGCGGGCAAGCTGGGCGTCAAGGCCACGTTCCAGGAGACCCAGTTCGATGGCATCTTCGCCGGCCTCGACTCCAAGCGCTTCGACAGCATCGCCAACCAGATCTCCATCAATGCCGAGCGCAAGGCGAAGTACGACTTTTCCACCCCCTACACGGTGTCCACGGGCGTCATCGTGACCACGTCGGACAACACCTCCATCACCAGTTTCGAGAGCCTCAAGGGCAAGACCACGGCACAGTCCCTCACCAGCAACTTCTACAAGACCGCAGTGGATGCCGGCGCCAACGTGCAGGCCGTGGAAGGCTGGGCCCAGGGTGCCACGCTGGTCCGGCAGGGCCGGGTGGACGCCGTGGTGAACGACAAGCTCACCTTCCTCGACTACGCCAAGAACACCCCGGATTCCGGGCTGAAGATCGCCGCGGAGTCCACCGACAAGAGCGAAAGCGCCTTCGTCTTCCGCAAGGGCTCCACGGCCCTCACCGCCGCAGTGGACAAGGCCCTGGCAGACCTCCGCGCCGACGGCACGCTGGCCACGATCTCCACCAAGTACTTCGGCGCGGACGTCACCAAGTAGATGGACCCGGTCAGTAAATGAACTGGGATCTCGTCTGGAGTTCCTTCGGGCCGATCATCGGCGGCGCCATCACGGGGACCATCCCCCTGACCCTGGTGTCGTTCGCCTTCGGGATCCTGCTGGCCCTCGTGGTGGCACTGATGCGGCTGAGCCCCAATCCGGTGATCACCGGCGTCGCGCGCTTCTATGTCTCCGTCATCCGCGGCACGCCCCTGCTGGTCCAGCTGTTCGTGATTTTCTACGGCCTGCCCAGCATCGGCGTGAAGCTGGACCCGTGGCCCAGCGCCATCATCGCGTTCTCCTTGAACGTGGGCGGCTACGCGGCCGAGATCATTCGCGCGGCTATCCTGTCCGTGCCCAAGGGGCAATGGGAAGCCGGGCACACCATCGGCATGTCCCGGCCGCAGACGCTGCTGCGCGTCATCCTGCCCCAGGCTGCGCGGGTGTCCGTGCCGCCGCTGTCCAACACCTTCATTTCGCTGGTCAAGGACACCTCGCTGGCGTCACTGATCCTGGTGACCGAGCTCTTCCGCAACGCCCAGCAGATCGCCGCCTTCAGCCAGGAGTTCATGATCCTGTACCTGCAGGCGGCCCTGGTGTACTGGGTCATCTGCCTCGTCCTCTCCACCGGGCAATCCGTGCTGGAGAAGAGATTGGACCGCTATGTCGCCCACTGACGCGCCTGACCAGCGCGAACCAGCCCAGCACGAACCAGGCCGGCGCGAACCGCGCGTCACCACCGTGCTGTCCGCCCGGAACCTGGCCAAGGCCTTCGGCAGCAACGTGGTGCTGCGCGACATCGACCTCGACATCCGCCGCGGCCAGGTGGTGGCCCTGATCGGGCCATCCGGCTCGGGCAAAACCACCGTGCTCCGCTCGCTGAACGGCCTCGAAGTGCCCGACGCCGGTACTGTCACCTTCGCTGGGTCAGCTGCCTCTGCGGGTCCCGGGCTTGCAATCGATTTCTCCGCCAAAGTGGGCAAGAAGGACATCGCCGCGCTCCGTGACCGCAGCGCCATGGTCTTCCAGCACTACAACCTGTTCCCCCACATGACGGTGCTGAAGAACATCATCGAGGGCCCGGTCCAGGTCCAGAAGCGGCCGCGTGCCGAGGCCATCGAGGAAGCCGAGCGCCTGCTGGCCCGGGTGGGCCTCGCGGACAAACGCGACTCCTACCCCTTTGAACTGTCCGGCGGCCAGCAGCAGCGCGTCGGCATCGTGCGGGCCCTGGCCCTGAAGCCGCAGCTGCTGCTCTTTGACGAGCCCACTTCCGCCCTGGATCCCGAGCTGGTGGGCGAGGTCCTGGGTGTCATCAAGGAGCTGGCCGAGGAAGGCTGGACCATGGTGATCGTGACCCACGAGCTCGCGTTCGCCCAGCATGTGGCCGACGAGGTCATCTTCATGGACGGCGGCGTGGTGGTGGAACGCGGACCGGCCGCCGAAGTGCTCCGGGCGCCCCGGCAGGAGCGCACCAAACTGTTCGTCAAACGGCTGCAGCACGACGTCTGAACGGCGGGCTGCTCCGCCGGCAGCGCGCCCGAGGTCACCGGCTGAAGCGCAGGGTCACCAGCTGGAAGGGACGCAGCACCAGTTCCGCGGAGTCCGTGCCGGCCGCCACGCCGGGAGCGTCGACGGCCCGCTCCAGGAGGTCCACGGACTGCACATTGCGCGTCTCAAAGTTGGCCGCCACGACGCCGGCGGAGCGCTGCCCCAGCGACTCGTAGAGCCGCACAATGACATCCCCGGAGCCGTCCTCGGCCAGCTTGACGGCCTCAACCACCAGGGCCGGGTTGGAGACCGTAAAGAGCGGTTCGACGGCCTTGGCACCCTTGACGAGCCGGGGCTTGAGGTTGGTGCGGTAGCCCTCCTCCACTGCCTCCGCGATCCCCGCTCCGGGCCTGATGCTCAGGTCCAGGACATGTTCGCCGCGGTCCGCCTGCGGGTCCGGGAACTTGGCGGCGCGCAGCAGGGACACCCGGACGTTGGTGGTGGTGCCGCCGTCGTCCCTGATGGCCCGGGTGACGTCGTGTCCGTAGCTGGAGGCATTCGTCACCGCCACCCCGTAGCCGGGCTCGCCGACGTGGATCCAGCGGTGCGCACAGATTTCGAACTTCGCCGCCTCCCACGAGGTGTTGGTGTGGGTGGCACGGAAGATGTGGCCGAACTGGGTTTCCGCGGCCGAACGGTCCGCGCGGACGTCCAGGGGGAAGCCGATCTTGAGCAGCTTTTCGCGTTCCTGCCAGTCCACGGCCGTGGAAATCCCCAGCGACGCGGCGCCGGCCTCGAGCGAGATCCGCTGCGTGACCGCGGAGTTCCCCACCGTCCGTTCCACCACGACGACGGCGTCCCCGCCGTGCTGCTCAAGCGTCAGCGATTGCGCCTCCGTCACCGAGGTGACGTTGCGCCGGTAGAACTCGTCGATGTCCCAGGCGTCCCATTCGTTGGGGGTGTCCCGGTGCAGTTCCAGGTGGTTGCCGAACTGCCCGGGGGCGATCGCTTCGCGGCCGCTGGCGTGGTCCACGAGGGAGGTCAGCAGCCCCTTCGCGTCCAGGACGGCGCGCACGATGCCGTTGTCCAGGATGTAGCCGCCGGCCGATTCGGTCACGGCCACCGGCCGGGCAGTGTGCACCGGTTCGGCGGCCGCGAGGGCCTGGACACCGTTGCGGGGGTGCGGGGCGGCGTTGAGCAGGAATTCCTTGGTGCCCTTGCCGAGCAGGGCCCCGGCGGCCTCCGCGATGATGGCCTCCAGGTCCCGGGCCACGGCGGCATAGTTCCGCTCGGCGTCCTGGTGGACCCAGGCAATGGAACTGCCGGGCAGGATGTCGTGGAACTGCTGCAGCAGCACCAGGCGCCACAAGCGCTTGAGCTCCGCGGCAGGGTAGGCGAAGGCGCCGCCCGAGCGGACGGCCGCCGTCGAGCACCACAGCTCTGCCTCACGCAGCAGGTGCTCGCTGCGGCGGTTGCCCTGTTTGGTGTTGGCCTGGCTCGTGTAGGTGCCGCGGTGCAGTTCGAGGTACATCTCCCCCACCCAGACGGGAAGGTTCGGGTCCTCGGCCTCGGCCCGGGTGAAGAAGTCCTTGGCGGTGCCCATCCGGACCTTGGGCGATCCTTCGAGGTCCGCGGTGCGGTGCGCGGCGGCCACCATTTCGCGCGTGGGTCCGCCGCCGCCGTCGCCGTATCCGAAGGGGACCAGCGAGATGCGGCCGCGGCCATGGTCGCGGTAATTGCGCTCGGCGTGCGCGAGCTCGCGGCCGCTCAGCTCGGAGTTGTAGGTGTCCACGGGCGGGAAATGCGTGAACAGCCTGGTGCCGTCGATGCCCTCCCAGTTGAAGGTGTGGTGCGGCATCCGGTTGACCTGGTTCCAGGAGATCTTCTGCGTGAGGAACCAGCGCGAGCCAGCGGACTTGACGATCTGCGGCAAGGCACCGGAGTAGCCGAAGGAATCGGGCAGCCAGGCCTCCTGGCAGTCGACGTCGAACTCCTTCAGGAAGAAGCTCTTGCCCTCCACGAATTGGCGCGCCATGGCCTCGCCGCCGGGCATGTTGGTGTCCGATTCCACCCACATGCCGCCCACGGGCATGAACTGGCCGCTCTTGACCTTTTCGCGGATGCGGATGAAGAGCTCCGGGTAGAACTCCTTGATCCAGGCAAGCTGCTGGGCGGACGAGCAGGAGAACACGAAGTCCGGGTGCTCGTCCATGAGTGCCACGACGTTGGAGAACGTCCGGGCGCATTTGCGGATGGTTTCGCGGACCGGCCAGAGCCAGGCCGAGTCGATGTGGGCGTGGCCCGTGGCGAGAAGTTCGTGCGCGGAGGCGTAGGCGGGCCGGCTGAGGACCCCGGCCAGGGCTGCCCGGCCTGCGGCGGCGGTTCCGGCGACGTCCTCCGGGTCCATGGTGTCCAGCATGCGCTCGAGGGCCCGCAGGATCTCGTGGCGCCGGGGCTGGTCCATGGGAAGTTCGTGCATGAGCCCGCTGAGGGTCCAGATGTCCTGGTTCAACTCCCAAACGGTTTCGTTGAGTTCGGCGATGGCGATGCGGCCCAGCCGGTATTTGGGCTCGTCCCCCGAGCTCGCTTTGTCGCCCAGCGGCGTCTCGGCGAAGCTCCAGCCCTGCGCAACATCGGGGTTGGCGGCCGCTTCCACGTAGAAGTCCACGGACATTCCGCTGCCCAGCATCTTGAGCGGGACGTGGTGGTTGCGCGGCGAGATGGCCTTGATGATGCTGCCGTCCGGGCGCCAGGCAATGCCTTCGCACTGGAAGCCGGGGGCGTCGGCGCTGAAGCCGAGGTCCACCACGATCTCCACGGCGGTGCCCTCCGTGGTGCCCCAGCCCTCCGGGACTTCGCCCTGCAGCCGGAGCCACTTGGTGCTCCAGGGCTTGCCCCAGGCCGCGTTGTGTTCCTGCTCGACGAAGGGCTGGTGCAGCGCCTTGGCAGCGGGCACGGGTTCGCCGGGAACGTCCCAGCTGCTTAGGGAAAGGGGCACCGAGCGGCCGTAGATGGCAGGGAAGAGCCGCTCCCGAACAAATCGATCGAGGCGTTTCTCTGTGATCCGTCGGTCATCGTGCAATGAAGTTCTCCCTGGGCGCTTGACGGAGTCTCAATGCTTCGTGCCGGCAATTCCCAGCCTAGTCACGCGTGGTTGCATTTCCTAAGGCAACTTCGACTCCATTCGATGGATAAATCTACGGGGTTTGCCGACCCTTGCCAAGTGATTGTCAACTATCCGCACTGAGTGTGGTGTGGGGATGGTTCGGCAGCCTACGGCTCAGCGGCGCCTGACACAATCCGTTCCCGGCCGGCGTACACGTTCAGGCTGTGGCCCCGGCTGAAGCCAGCCAGGGTGATGCCGGCGTCCTCGGCCAGTTCCACGGCCAGGCTCGACGGCGCGCTGACGGCCGCAAGCACCGGAATCCCGGCCATGGCCGCCTTTTGGACGAGCTCGAAGGAGGCCCGGCCCGAGACCTGCAGCACGGTGCCGCGCAGCGGCAGCATCCCGGCCCGCAGCGCCCAGCCCACCACCTTGTCCACCGCGTTGTGCCGGCCCACGTCTTCGCGCAGGCACAGCAGCTCGGTACCGCCGTCGTCGTGGATCCTGAAAAGCCCGGCCGCGTGCACTCCCCCGGTCTTGTCGAACACCGCCTGCGCCTCGCGTAGGCGGTCCGGCAGGGCCGCGAGGGCCTCCACCGGAAGCCGCACCGGGTCATCCGCGGGGCTGTGGTGCGAGGACTTGCGCACGGCGTCGATGGAGTCCGTGCCGCAGATCCCGCAGGAGCTGGAGGTGTAGACATTCCGTCCCGTTTCGGGACGCACGACGTCGGGACGCAGCTGGGCGTCCACCACATTGAACGTCTGGACACCGTTCTCGTCCTCGCCGGAGCAGAAACGCTCAGAGATCAGCTGCGTCGGCTCCCAGACGATGCCCTCGGAGACCAGAAACCCGGCCACCAGATCGAAATCATCCCCCGGAGTCCGCATGGTCACGGAGAAGGACATGTTGCCCAGCCGGATCTCGAGCGGCTCCTCGACGGCCAGGACGTCTTCCTTGAAGCGCACCGGGTACTGCAGCGCCTGCTCCGAACCGTCAAGGACGAACCTGTGCACCTTGCGGCGCTGCGTCACGCGGCCCATCTCAGACGCCCGCGCCCTCTGTGGCGGCATGCTTCACGAAGCGCACCGTCATGGCCTTGTAGCCGGGTGTGTTGGATTCGCGGGCCACCAGTTCACGGTGCACCAGGGCGTTCGCTTCCGGGAAGTACGCGGCGGCGCAGCCCTTGGCTGTGGGGTAGGCCACCAGGCGGAACTTGTCGGCCCGCCGCTCCGTGCCGCCGAAGGTGGAGATCACATCCACCATGTCGCGGTCCGCGAACCCGAGCTCGCGGAGGTCGTCCTCATGGACCAGGACCACCCTGCGGCCCTCGGACACGCCGCGGTAGCGGTCGTCGAGGCCGTAGAAGGTGGTGTTGTACTGGTCATGGCTGCGGACCGTCTGCAGGATCAGGTGGCCTTCCGGGGCCTCGAGGTATTCGAGCGGGCTCACCGTGAACCGGGCCTTGCCGATATCCGTGGCGAAGGTGCGGGTATCGCGCGGCGGGTTGGGCAGCACGAAGCCGTTCTTGGTGCGGACCCGGGTGTTGAAGTCCTCGAAGCCCGGGATCACGCGGGAAATGTGGTCCCGGATGACGTCGTAGTCCTCGGCCATCGCGCGCCAGTCCACTGGGTGGTCATCGCCGAGCACGGCCTGTGCCATGCGCGCCACGATGACGGGTTCGCTGAGCAGGTGCTCCGAAACCGGTGTCAGGCGCCCCTGGGTGGAGTGGATGACGGACATGGAGTCCTCCACCGAGAGGAACTGCTTGCCCTTGGGGTGTTTGTCGTCGGTGTCCGTGCGGCCCAGGGTGGGCAGGATCAGGGACGTCTGGCCGTGCACCACGTGGGCCCGGTTGGGCTTGGTGGAGATGTGCACGGTCAGCCCGGCCTTCCGCAGCCCCGCCTCCAGGGCCACGGTGTCCGATCCTGCGGCCGCGAAGTTGCCTCCCATGGAGACAAACACGTCCACCTCGCCCTTTTCCAGGGCGTGCTGGGTTTCCACGGAGTCATGGCCGTGTTCCCGCGGCATGGCGAAGCCGAATTCCTTGTCCAGGGCGGCAAGGAACTTCTCGGTCGGTTTCTCCCAGATGCCCATGGTGCGGTCGCCCTGGACGTTGGAGTGCCCGCGGACAGGGCAGGCGCCGGCGCCGCGCTTGCCGAAGTTCCCCTGCAGGAGCAGGAGGTTGATGATTTCGCGCAGGGTGTCCACCGAGTGCGGCTGCTGGGTCAGGCCCAGCGCCCAGCAGATGATGGTGCCCTTGGAGGCGGCCAGCATGCCGGAAACCTTGGTGATTTCGATGCGGCTGAGCCCGGTGGCCCGTTCCGTCTCGGCCCAATCCAGGGTGGCCCGCGCCTCGGTGTAGGCCTCGAAGCCGTCCGTCTGGGCCGCGATGAACTCGTGGTCCACCACCGTTCCGGGCGCGCGCTTCTCCTCCTCCAACAGCAGGTGGCCCAAGGCCTGGAAGAGGGCGAGGTCGCCGCCCACCTTGATCTGCAGGAATTCGTCGGCGATATCCGTGCCGCCGCCGATCACACCGCTGAGGGACTGCGGGTCCTTGAAGTTCAGCAGGCCTGCCTCGGGCAGCGGGTTGACGGCCACCACCTTGCCGCCGTTGTTCTTGCAGTCACGCAGCGCGGAGAGCATGCGGGGGTGGTTGGTGCCGGGGTTCTGTCCCACCACCAGCACCAGCTGGGCCTCGTGGATGTCCTCGAGGGAGACCGTGCCCTTGCCGATGCCGATGGTCGGGTTCAGGGCGCTGCCGGAGGACTCGTGGCACATGTTGGAGCAGTCGGGCAGGTTGTTGGTGCCCAGGCTCCGGGCGAAGAGCTGGTACATGAACGCGGTCTCGTTGGCCGTGCGGCCGGAGGTGTAGAAGACGCAGCGGTCCGGGGTGGTGGCGTTGACGTGCTCGCCGATCAGGGCGAAAGCCTCGGCCCAGCTGATGGGTGAATAGTGGGTGTCGCCGGGCCGGACCACCACGGGCTCGGAGATGCGTCCCTGGCTGCCGAGCCAGTACTCGGTCTTCTCCTCGAGTTCGGCCAGCGAGTGCTTGGCCCAGAATCCGGCGTCGACGATGCGGGTGGTGCTTTCCTCGGCAATGGCCTTGGCACCGTTCTCGCAGAACTCGGCGGGGCTGCGTTTTCCGGTGATGGACTCGGGCCAGGCGCAGCCAGGGCAGTCGAAGCCATCGTGCTGGTTGACGCGCAGCATGGACTTCACGGTCCGGCTCACGCCGGCCTGGGCCAGCCCCCGTTCCAGGGCGACGGTGACAGCCTTGACACCTGCGGCCGATCGTTTGGGCGTGTGGATCTGGAGGTCATCTTCATTGATGTCCTGCTCGGGGGCATGCCTGTTCATGGCTACATCATTGCAAGCCGTGCCCCGCGTTGCCAGCCGTGACCAGATTCCGGCTCAGCCGCCCAGGGCGCTCCAGTCCACGGGCCCGGATGGCGCCTTGCGGGGTGGCCTGGCCGGGGGCTTCCGGGGCTTCGACTCCGCGGTGTCGGGAACCGGCAACGGCTTGCCCCAGGGCAGCGCGAAGGCCTGTACAGGCTCACCCAGCTGGACGCCGTGGGGCGGCACCACCATGACGCCGTCCGCGGCGGCGAGGCCCCGCATCATGCCCGGCCCGGCATGCTGGGCCGGAGACGCCAGCCCGTAGACGAACCTGAACGGCAGCAGCCTCGTGCGGCCGGGATCGGCGTCGAGCATGGCACCGCACGGGACCTCGCCGATGTCCGCAAGCGGGCGATGGCCGAGTGCCGCGAGCAGCGGCGCGCCCACCGTGAAGAGTGCCATCATGGCCGCGAGCGGGTTGCCGGGAAGCCCCAGGACGAAGCGGCCGTCGGGCAGCTCGGCCAGCACCGCGGGGTGGCCGGGGCGCATGGCGATGCCGTCGATCAGCAGGCGGCCGCCGAGCTGGGCGACGGCGTTGCGGAAGTGGTCCGTGCCGGAGCGGCCCGTGCCGCCGGTGGTGATGACGACGTCGGCCGGTGGCGCGTCGGGGGCCGGTTCGGCGTCCTCGAGGGCCTCGAACCATTCCTCGTAGGAGTCGCCCACCTTGAGCTGTTCGCCGGCGATGCCGCCGAGGAGTTCGACGACGGCGCCCAGCTGGGGGCCGAAGGTATCGCGGACCTGGCCGGGCGCCGGCATGCCCGAGGTCACCACTTCGGAGCCGGTCATCAGGAACTTCACCAGCGGCTTGCCGAGGACGGCGACGTCGTCCCGGCCGGCCAGGGCGGCCAGGGCCAGGTGCGCCGGGTTGAGCACCGTGCCGGCCTTGATCAGCAGCTCGCCGGCCGCGGCTTCTTCTGCGGCCTTGCGGATGTGCTGGCCGTTGCGCGGTTCCCCGGGCTTGGCCGATCCGCCCAGTGCGAGCACGGGCAGGCCCTCTTCATCCTGGGTGATCACGCCGCTTTCGCTGCGCAGTACGGCCTTGGCCCCGGGCGGTATCAGGCCACCGGTGACGATCTGGCTGGCCTGGTGCGGGGCGAGACGCTGGCCGGGTTCGGCGAGGACCCACGGCCCGCTGCCGTTCACGGCCCAGCCATCCATGGCCGAGGAGGCGTAGTGCGGCAGGTCCTGCAGGGCGAGAACATCGGAGGCAAGGGTGCGGCCGAGGGCAGCCGTGAGCGGAACGGGGCCCGCGGGGATGGGAGTTGCGCAGTCGAAGGCGCGCTGGCGGGCCTCGTGCCAGGTGTGTGCCAGGCGGTGGCCCGTGTCCGGGGCATCGGGTTCGGTGCCCTGGCCGGGGGCATCCGTCATTCGGCGTCGGCCCCGGTACCCGTGTATTCCGTCGCCAGCCTGCGGGCCAGACCCATGGCCGCAGCCATCGAGGCAGCGTCCTGTGCCTCGCCGGAGCCGGACGCACGGCCGGCGGCGAGGCCGGCAATGAAGGTGGTCAGCGGGGCAGCCGGGCGGATCACGGAGTGGGCGGCGACTCCGGCGAGGGACAGGACCTCGTTAATGTCGACGTCGATGTCTTCAAGTTCAAATGCCTGCAGCAGGGCGCGGCACCATTCCTCGAGCGTCTCTTCCTGGCTCTTCATGTCCGCCTCCACAGATCGGTTCAGCTGGTACGGCGTGGGCCGTCTATTCCTAGCGCTGCGGCGTCCTCCCAGGTGTCCACGTCGTCGGTGGATCCGGAGGGAACGGGCACGGGCAGCAGCTCAAGCCTAGCAAGCAGCCCGAACACGGAGGCGTTTACCAGCCCACCGCTGTCATGGGCTGCCGCGACTTCCCGTTCCAGGGCCGCCGTGCTGTATAGGCCCAGCAGCGGCTGCCTGCGGCCATCGGCCGAGATTGCCATGGCGCCTTCCGCTCCGGGGCTGCCCTCGAGCTCGCGGATGAGCACGGCCACGGCATCCCGGGCGTGCGGCATGTCGCAGGCCAGGACGAGGGTCCAGGGCGCCGTTTCCGCTGCGCTTCCCGGTGCGGCCGGGCGCCCTGCCAGGGCCGCGAGACCGGCAGCGATCGCTGCGGCGGGACCCGCGAAGGGCGGATCCTCCCGGGCCGTGAGGGTGCCGGGCCGGAGGCCCTGCTGGGGCGGACCCACGACGACGGCGGCCCTGGCCCCGCGCGCGGCCTGCAGGGCGCGCTCAAGCAAAGTGGCGCCGTCGTACTCCAGCCCGGACTTGGGCACGCCGCCGAGGCGGCTGGACCTGCCACCCGCCAGGATCACTGCATCGAACTCCATCCGACCAGACTACCGGGACGGACGTGGCGGAGCAGGAGCCGGCTCAGGCCGCGGATTCCGGCAGCAGGAACGGGTCCCATGCCGGCGCAGGTTTCTCTAGTTCCTTGATCTGCCAGCTGGTTCCGGACGGAACCGAGGGGGTGAACCGCAGCTTCCAACCCATTTCGGCCAGGGTCTGGTCGCTCTTGGCGTTGTTGCACCGCAGGCACGCAGCAACCAGGTTTTCCCAGGAATCGGCGCCGCCCCTGGATTTGGGGTGGACGTGGTCAATGGTGTGGGCTGCTTTGCCGCAGTAGGCGCAGCGGTGGCCGTCGCGGCGGAGGACCCCGCGCCGGCTCACGGCAGTGACCCTGTTGTAGCGTGGCCGGATGTAGCGGTTGAGGAGGATCACGGACGGGCGCCCGAGGATCTCCTGTGGCCCGACGACAGGCTCGTCGCCTTCGGCCACCACGCTAGCTTTTCCAGTCAGCACAAGGACCAGCGCCCGGCGGAAAGTCACTACCGCCAGCGGTTCATATCCAGCATTCAGAACGAGTGTGCGCATGCACATACCTCTTCACGGCCGCACCCGTCAGGGGCACGAGGGCCGGCTGCCCTCGGCATGGCCGGGCTGTGGATCGACACCACAAGAGTAAACGCCAGATTGCCTGATCACCGAATTTCAGGGCCGCCTCCGGGCCGGTGTCGGCCAAAGTTCATGCGCCGGCCATGTGCGTCGGAGCCGTTCGTTGCCTGGCGTGCGGACTCCTCGGGGTGCTGCGGGTTAAAGCGGAACACCCCGCCGGCCGGTGGCCTGCGGGGTGTTCCTTGGAGATCCTGCTTAGTTGACGCGGATGAAGACGGGGCCGGAGCCCACGTTCACGCTGAACAGCGCGGTGGTGCCGCCGTTCCAGCCACCGTGCACGGCCATGCCGTTGCCGACGTAGACGGCGATGTGGGCTCTGCCCATGCCGCCGTTCTGGTAGTAAGCGAGGTCGCCCGGCTGTGCCTCAGCGGCGCTGACGGTGCGACCGAGGGACAGGTAGCCTGCCGGCCAGTCGTGGAAGTTGATGCCAACGGCCGCGAGGGAGTTGGTGACCAGCATGGTGCAGTCCTGCGCCACACCGAGCTGGGCGTAGGCTGCGGCAGCGATCGCTGCGCCCTTGCCACTGGCGGAGGCAGCGGGGGCAGCCTGGGCCGTGCGCTGGACTGTGACATTCGCGCCTGCAGCGACATTGGCGCCTGCCGCCGGGGCGGCCTCGGGTTCCGGAGCTGCCTCGACTGGTGCGGGAGCCTCGACGGCGGTGACCACGGGACGCTCGTAGGAGATGGCAACCTTGGAGTCGGCGGCGATGCTCGCCTGGACCACGGACTGGACGTCCAGGCTGGTGGTGGACGTCGATTCGCGCTGGACGTTGGCTTCGGCGGCGTTGGCCGCGACGCCGCTGGTCAGGACCAGGCCCGAAGCAGCAGCGATGATGGCGGCCTGGCGACCGACGCCGCCGGCGTTGTCACCGATGGCCTTGGCAATGACGGCCAGGGAGCTGGTCTTGGGCGCCTCGGCGCGGTGACGCGCAGTGGTGTTCGCACGAGTGGTCATGAGTTTCTCTCTTTCGTCTTCCGCAGCGGGCAAACAGCATGCGGCATGTGGGCGCGTCACCATCTTGGGGGCATGCTGACGCGCCCCGAACGGAATTCCTTAGCGGAGGGTGTAGAACGAGGACGTGCCCGTGGAGGCCACGGAGTGCAGGAGGGTGCCCTGCCCGGGGTTCAGGGCGCTGACCATCATGCCGTTGCCGACGTAAATGCCCACGTGGGCGCCGCCGTTCTGCATGACGAGGTCGCCGGGGGCCGGAGTGGCCGTGGGCGTCATGGCCGTCCAGGCGTTGACGCGGGGGATGCTGATGCCTGCCTGCGCGTAGACCCACTGGGTGAAACCGGAGCAGTCCCAGCCGTTGGGGGTGCTGCCGCCCCAGACGTACGGGCGGCCAATGCCGGTGTAGGCGATCCCTGCAAGGCCGGAACCTGCGGCGCTTGCGGCGCCTTCGGCGGAGGTGGAGGACTTTGCCGACACTGCCGTGGCCGTGGGTGCAGCAGGTTCAACGACCTTGGGGGCTGCCTCGGTGGCCACGACGGGGCGCTCAAAGGAAACGGTGGCCGTGGACGCCGCGGTGACAACCAGCTGCGTGCTGCCGGCTTCAGCGGTGGCGACGTCGAACTCGGCTGCCTGGGCGGACACTCCCGCACTCAGCAGGAGACCGGAAGCCGCTGCGATGACGGCCGCCTGGCGGCCAACGGTGCCAGCATTGGAGGAAACAGCCTTGGAAATGTTGCTCAACGGGTTCGTACGAACCGTTTCGGCGCGATGGCGCGCCAGGGTGTTGCGTGAAGACACGAAGGTAGCCTCTCCCAATGCCTGCGAGGTGAGCTGTCGGATTCGGATGGGAGTCACCCGGCCGCGCGGCTTCCTTGGAAGCTTTGCGACTTAACCCCAAGGCCTTCTTTCAAAGGCCAAAAAATGGTTCCCCCGCCTCTGCCAGACGATTTTTGCGAACGGATCTTGAGTGGTGGCAGAGCTAGGCAATCCACCCAAGTGGACCGGCTCCCTAAAAAGCCGATGTGCTTTAGACGGTACAACAGTTGGAGCTGAATGTCACATTCAGATCACGGAGCATAACTTGCATCCGAGAGGCAACAATCAAATCGCTACAGCCAGCCCATGGGATCGACGACTTCGCCATTCGCCTGGACCTCGAAGTGGAGGTGGCAGCCGGTGGAGGCACCGGTGGTGCCGCTGAGGGCGACGACGTCGCCGCGACCGACGGTCTGGCCCATCTGGACGGTGAAGGAGGAAAGGTGGTTGTACGTGGTCTCCAGGCCGTTGCCATGGTCCACTACCACCCGGTTGCCGCCGCCATAGGGGTGCCAGCCGACAAAGGTGACCTTGCCCGCCGCGGCTGCATTGACCTGGGTGCCGCACTGGGCCACGAAGTCCTGGCCACGGTGGAAGTCGCCGGCGCCGCCGGTGAGGGGGCTGATGCGGTAACCATAGGGCGAAGCGGTGGCCAGCGAGCCCAGGGGGCTGCCGAGGGTGCCCTGCGAGGAGGCGCGCTGAACGGAAGCTGCGGACTGTGCGCTGAGAAGCTGCTTGAGCTTGCCATCGGGGTCCGCCTTGGTGGCGACCGCCGCACGGCTGAAGTCGATCTTTGCCGTTTCCGCAGCGGAAACAGCGGGCTGGCTACCCACGGACATCGCAGATACTGTCTGGCCCGATTCGGAGGTGGCCATCACGGGGCTGGTGCCGGGCAAGGCCACGGTGAGGGCAAGTCCGGTGGCGGCAAGGGCAACGCCGGCTTTCTGTCCTACGCCACTGGCTGCCGCGAAGTCGGCCACCTGGCGTAGCGCGCTCTTGCGGCGGCGCACCTCGCGGTGCGTTTCGCGGGGGCGGTCCTTCGCCGATGCAACGCCGGCGGTGCGCACCTCAGCAACGGGATCCGACGAACGGCGCCGGCCCCTGACGTTTTGCGTGCTCAAAGTGTTTCCTCTCTGGATAGCCTGCGAAGTTAGCTGTCGGATTCGGGTCAGAGAGTTCAAAGACCCGGTCCGCACGAAGGACCCAGGGCACAGAGGTATCCCCGGAGGGACCTTCGTTGGTGGGCACTTCTGCTGCGGACTTCACCCCAAGGCTGCTTCTTTAGACAGCCGCTTGTGGTTCCCCCGCCTCTGCCAGTAGTGGGTGACACACCTGATCCGCTGGCAGAGCTCGGCTCCAGATCAGGTAACGCTTTGGTATCGGCGCTAGTAGTCAACTATAGGTGATTAAGGAGCGCGGTAATAAATTCGTTATCTTCCGGCAGGCCCTTTCCAGGGCACGGGCCATAGCATCCTTCGGGCAAAACCGCAGGTCACATGGCTTCGGCGCACACGTTGGACGCCCTGCAAGAGATGCATCACAGTTGCGGAGGTGAGGCGTCAGAGGCCGCCCTGGCCGCGCCTAGCTGACAGTAACGAAGACGTGGGCCGCGACCTCGGGCGGCAGCTCCAATGCACCCTCGATGTTGGGCACACGGACGGAGATGTACTCTCCTACGCGCTCCAGGGAGATCTTGGCTCCGGGGCGGATGCCGCCTTCGTCGAGCTGGACCAGGAGCTCGGGCTCCACCTGAATGGGCTCGGCAAGCCGGCTGACCACCACGCGGGAATCTGCGGCATAGCCGTCCATGGCGTCGATCAGGTTGATGACGCCCTCGGAGAACAGTCTGCCGGCGCTTCCGCCCAGCGCCTCGAGGCCGGGAATCGGGTTCCCGTAAGGGGATTCCGTGGGGTGGCCCAGGAGTTCGTAGAGGCGGCGCTCCACGCGTTCGCTCATCACGTGTTCCCAGCGGCACGCTTCGTCGTGGACGTAGGCCCAATCCAGGCCGATCACATCAGCCAGGAGCCGCTCGGCAAGGCGGTGCTTGCGCATGACCTCGGTGGCGCGCTTGCGGCCCGCTTCGGTCAGCTCAAGGTGGCGGTCGTTGCTGACCACCACAAGGCCGTCGCGTTCCATGCGGCCGATGGTCTGGGAGACGGTGGGTCCCGAGTGGCGCAGCCGTTCGGCGATGCGTGCACGCAGTGCCACGATATTCTCTTCTTCAAGCTCCAAGATGGTCCGAAGATACATCTCAGTGGTATCGATCAGATCCGTCATCCAGCTCAGCTCCTCGAACGCAGTATTTGCGTAATTTCCACCGTACCGCGTCCCGGCAATGGGCTGCGGTACGCAACCCGGGCCCCTTGGACGCCAGCCTCCAGCCTAGCTTATTTAGAATTAGTCTGGATAATTCCGTCGGGTCTCCGGCGCACATGACGGACACCGGGCGTTCCACGTGGCGGACTATGACACCGCGGGTTCCTGCGCGCCCGCGGTGTCAGGCAGAATTGGGAAGTCGAAGAGGCAGCCGATGCCACCTGCCGCGACCCATCTCGACCGATCCTTCACCATTGGAGCCATACGTGAGCGACAACAGCATCACCATCCCCGCCGCACTGCTGCCCAAGGACGGCCGCTTCGGCGCGGGCCCGTCCAAGGTCCGCCCGGAGCAGATCGAGGCGCTTTCCGCCGTATCGGCAACCATCCTGGGTACCTCGCACCGCCAGGCACCGGTCAAGAACCTCGTGGGCTCCGTGCGCGACGGCCTCAGCCAGTTCTTCCGTGCCCCTGAAGGCTACGAAGTGGTCCTTGGCGTGGGCGGTTCCACGGCTTTCTGGGATGTCGCAAGCTTCGGTCTCGTGGAAAAGAAGGCCCAGCACCTGTCCTTCGGCGAGTTCGGCTCCAAGTTCGCCTCGGCCACCAACAAGGCCCCGTTCCTGGACGCCTCATCCATCATCACCTCCGAGCCCGGCACCCGCCCGGTCTCCCGTGCCGAGGCCGGCGTGGACGTCTACGCCTGGCCGCAGAACGAAACCTCCACCGGTGTGGCCGCCCCGGTCAAGCGCGTTGAGGGCGCCGACGCCGGTTCCCTGGTCCTGGTGGACGCCACCTCCGCAGCCGGCGGCCTGGACGTGGACGTTGCCGAGAGCGATGTGTATTACTTCGCCCCGCAGAAGAACTTCGCATCCGACGGCGGCCTGTGGATCGGCCTCTTCTCCCCCGCCGCACTGGAGCGCGCCGCCCGCGTCAAGGCCAGCGGCCGCTGGATCCCGGACTTCCTGGACCTCCAGACCGCCATCGACAACTCCAAGCTGAACCAGACCTACAACACCCCGTCGCTGAGCACCCTGGTGACCCTGGAGAACCAGGTCCAGTGGCTCAACAGCAACGGCGGGCTGGACTTCGCTGCCGGACGCACGGCGGACTCCGCGGGCCGGATCTACGCCTGGGCCGAGGCCTCCGAATACGCCACCCCGTTCGTGGCCAAGGCAGAGGACCGCTCCAACGTCATCGCCACGATCGACTTCGACGACTCCATCGACGCCGCTGCCATCGCCAAGGTGCTGCGCGCCAACGGCATCGTGGACACCGAGCCGTACCGCAAGCTGGGCCGCAACCAGCTGCGCATCGCCACGTTCGTGGCCATCGACCCGGACGACGTCTCGGCGCTGCTGGCCAGCATCGACTACGTGGTGGGCGAACTGCAGAAGTAGCGCTCTGCGCGGGCTTCCGCGGTCAGGGCTGGTCGGCGTCGTCCGGGTGCGAATCCCGGGCGGCGCCGTCGTCGTTAACGCAGGAGACCGAACGCCCCGCGTCCATGCCGAACTCGGTGCCCACCATGGCCGCGATGAACAGCACGAAGTTCAGGCCGAAGGCCAAGAGCAGGCCACGAAGCCCAGGGTGTTGATCAGGAAGACCGACCCGGCCCCACGGCCACCGTCAGGGCACCGGAGAGCACCAGAATGCCCAGGCCGGTGCTCAGACCATGGCACCGAACCAGATGCGGTAGTTGAGGATCCGGAGAGAGACGAAGGTGGACATCAGGCGTCCCCTTCGGCTGGCTCACTCCGTATGCCCATCAACTGTTATTCAGCACCGGCTTCGTCGTCGTCATCCTCATCGTCGAAGTCGTCGTCTTCGTCCTCGGAGTCTTCGTCGTCGTCGGGCAGGGCGTCATCCGCTGCGTCCGACGCATCGTCGTCCGCCGCGTCCTCGGCCGCCTCTTCCGCATGCTCCCCTGCAGCTTCCCCGGCCAGTTCCTCCACCGGTTCTTCGACCACGGGGGTCTCGTCTTCCGGGCGGACCCGCTTGGCCCACGGAATCCATTCCGGGGCCAGGATGGAGTCCTCGGAGGGCAGCAGGCCCAGCTCGCTGACAGTGACAACCTTGGAGCGCGAATTGCGCGTCACCACGGCGTACCACTGCCAGCCGAGGTAGCCGCTGAGCCGCGACTCGAAGAGGTGGGTCACCACGCGGTCGCCCTCGGACTTGGCGGCAAGGTGCGCGCCGATCTCACCCGGCCCGGCAATGGTGGCCACTGCTTCGCGGGCGACATCGACGGCGGACGCCAGGAAGGCGTCCGGCTTGCCGGTGCGCCACACCGGAACCCCGGCGCGCGGTTTGCCTGCACCGGACTTCTCGGCACCGGCCCTGCCGCTGCCGGCCTTCCGCGCAGAGCCGGCCCCGGCGTCAGGAGCCTGTGCTGCTGCGGCGGGGGCAGTTGCTGCGGAGGCTGCGTCTGCCGGGGTGCTCTCTGCGGATTCCGAAGTCATGGGCAGGCCTAAGCGTCCAGCTCGTCGGCAACCTTGCGCAGTGCCATCGCAATGGCCTTGCCCTTGTTGCCTTCGGGGTACTTGCCGGCGGACAGCGATCCGGAGAGGTTGTCCAGGACGGTGACGAGGTCCTGCACCATGGGGGCCAGGTCCTTGGCGTTCACGCGCTTGGCCTTGGCAACGGACGGCGTCTTCTCCAGGACCCGGACACCCAGGGCCTGTGCTCCGCGGCGGCTATCAGCCACGCCGAACTCCACGCGGGTGCCGGCCTTGAGTTCCGTCACTCCTGCGGGCAGAGACGTCTTGGGCAGGAAAACCTCCTGGCCATCCTCGGCTGCGAGGAATCCGAAGCCCTTGTCCTTGTCATACCACTTGACCTTGCCGGTAGGCACGTAATCAACCTTCTTCGTTCTTGCTTTGGAGACACGTCGGGCCGCCACCGCATCCGCAGGGTAGTGCGGGTACAAGGGTGGCAGCTCGGTCCGTGTTGGTCTGTTCCTTCAAGGTTATCCTGCCTTGCCCCGTAATCCCGCTTTGCGGCGCGGATACAGGGGTGCGGGCATGCGGCGGCGGACACCGGCGGGCCGCGGCTGTTAGCGTTTGAGGCATGACATCCACCGGCTACCGCCGCCCCCTCATGATCGTTGCCGCCGCCGTCGCGGTGTTGTCGCTGGCGGCTGTTGCCGCCGTCATGGCGATTGCCTTCGGTGGCGGAGCGGCCCCGGTCTGGGTGACGTCCACTGCCCTGTACGGGCTGCCGCTCGCGTTCACCCTGATGATCGTGCTGCTCCTGGACGATGTGCGACGCCGGCGCCGACAATAAGGTCAGCCTGACACGGGCTCAGGGCGCCGGGTGGCGGTAACGTTGGAGTGATGTCCCTCATACGCGCGCTTAGCAAGGAACTGGAGGCACGCAGCGACAACTCGCTGCGTGCCCTGTTTGCCGCCCGACCGGACCTGATGTCGCCAACGGCGCCGGATTTCGCGGTCCTGGCCGCACGCGCAAGTGCACGCGTCAGTGTGCAGCGGGCCCTGGAACGGCTCAACAAACCCGAGATGCAGGTCCTGGAAACACTGCACCTGTGCACCAACACCGATACCGGGCACAGCGCGTCCGCCGCGGGACTGAAAAAGGTCATTGCCGGGGCCACGATCGCGGCCCTCGAACCGATCCTTGCCAAGCTCCAGGAACTGGCGCTGGTGCACCGGGCCGAGCCCCCGGCCGGGGCCGCTTCACACGGCCACACCCGGCAGCGCTTCTATTTGCCCGTGGGCAGCCTCAGGGATGTCATCGGCATTTATCCTGCAGGACTGGGCCGCAGCTACACCGAACTGGTCCGGCTGCAGCCCGCCTTCGCCCAGCGCGTGGTCCAGTTGGTTGCCGAACTCCACGAGAGCGGCGTGGGCATCCACGCCGCCAGCACCCCGATGGACGCGGCCCTGGCCCTGCAGCGCTGGACGTCCAGCCCCGAAAGCATGCAGGAGATCCTCTCACACGCCCCGGAGCGCACCAGGGGCCTGCTCGACAAGTTCGGCAGCTGGGCGATGGGCGCGGTCCCGCAGGCGCAGCGCCGGGCGTCCGTCGTCCACGAAAACGCCGACGTCGGACCGGTCGATTGGCTGCTGGCGCGCGGCCTGCTGGTGCCCCTTGATGCCGCGCACGTTGAGCTTCCGCACAGTGTGGGGATTGCCCTGCGCGGAGGCGCCATCGTGGACCACTTCACCGTGGCCCCGCCCGTCCCCGAGCTCGGCAGCACCAGTGCTGCCCTGCGCCGGAACGCCGCGATGGGTGCCATCGCGGAAACCCTGCGCCTCACCGGTGAACTGCTGGCCGCCGTCCGCGAGCAGCCGCTGGCCACGCTGCGCAGCGGCGGTGTGGGCGTGCGTGAACTCAGGCGCCTCGCCGAGGCCATGCGCTACGGGACGAATGAGACGGCCGTTCTCCTGGAAATCTGCGCCCTGTCGGGGTTGCTCCGACTCGACGTCGACACCTCCACGTGGGTGCAGCCGCCGTCGCTGGAATGGCTCGGTCTCCCCCGCCAGGACCAGTGGCTGTGGCTCGTCAATGCCTGGCTCGCCAGCGAGCGTGCGCCGTCACTGGTGGGCCAGCCGCTCACGGGCCCCGCGCCGGCCTCCGCGACGCACCATGGCGCGGCCAGCACCACCATCAACGCCCTATCTGCGGAGGCGCAGCGGCCCGACGCCCCGGTGGTCCGGCGTCGGATCCTGGAAATCCTGGACGAGCTGACGGTGGAGGCCGCAGCCCCCGACGGCCGGGCCCCCGTCCTGAACACGGCCGCCGTGATGGAACGGGCCGAATGGACCCAGCCCCGCATGTCGCGCCGTTTCAGTTCGCTGGTGCGCGGCATCCTGCAGGAGGCCGAGCTCCTGGGGCTCATGGGTTCCGGGGCCTTCACGCAGCTGGGCTCGGCCCTAGCGGCCGGGCGGCCGGAGCAGGCCCTGGAAATCCTCGGCGAGCACTTGCCGGCGGCCGTCAGCCATGTGCTGCTGCAGGCTGACCTGACGGCCGTGGCACCGGGCTACCTGTCGCCGGAGATCAGCGGGAAACTGCTTCTCATGGCCGACGCCGAGGGGCAGGGCCCGGCCACGATCTACCGCTTCTCCGGGGACTCAGTGCGGCGGGCGCTCGACGCCGGCCATGACGCCGCTTCCCTGCTCGATTTCCTGCGCGAGCACTCCGCTACCGATGTTCCGCAGCCGCTGGAGTATCTGGTGCAGGACACGGCGTCCCGGCACGGCCGCTTGCGGGTGTCCACGAGTGCCAGCTTCATCCAGAGCGACGACGAATCGGCCATCTCCGAACTTCTGAACGAGGACGGCACCTCGGTACTTGGGCTGGTCCGCATCGCTCCCACGGTCCTGACGTCCACGGCCAGCCCGCGCGAGGTGGCCCGGACCCTGCGCGGACTCGGACTCTCGCCCACCGTCCAGGACGCGGAGGCCGCCGTCGTGCGCCTGAAACGGACCACCGCGCTGCCCGGCAGTGTCCGTCCGCTGTATGCGGCGCCGCGGACGGCTCCGCCGGACGACGAGGTCGACGCCCAGATCGCCGTGTTGCGCCAGCAACGCCATGCGCCGAACGTTACGGGCGAGGCGAGCGCGCAGCTCGGCCTGGAAACACTGCAGAAGGCCATCCGGCTTAAGCAGGCGGTGACCATGAACGTGGTGGACAGCCTGGGCAACTCCAACACCGAAACGGTGGTTCCGGTGTCCGTGTCCGGCGGGCGCGTCCGCGTGTTCGATCCGGGCAAGGACACCGAACGGGTCCTGTCCATCCACCGGATCATCGACGTCGAAGCTGCAGGGGAGCTGCAGAAGTGAGGAAGCAACAGTGAGCAACGGTCCGCTGATCGTACAAAGCGACAAGACCATCCTGCTGGAAGTGGACCACGAGCTCGCCACCGAGGCCCGGCATGCCATTGCGGCCTTCGCGGAACTCGAACGGGCGCCGGAGCACATGCACAGCTACCGGCTGACGCCCCTGGGCCTGTGGAACGCCCGGGCGGCCGGGCTTGACGCGGAGCAGGTGCTGGACACGCTGTTGAAGTACTCCCGTTTCCCAGTGCCGCACGCGCTGCTGATCGACGTCGAGGAGACCATGTCCCGGTACGGCCGCCTGCGGCTGGAGAAGGACCCGCAGCACGGCCTGGTGATGCGCACCGATGACTACCCCGTGCTGGAGGAAGTCATCCGGGCCAAGAAAATCGCGCCGCTGCTGGGGCCGCGGATCGACGGCGAAACGGTGGTGGTCCACTCCTCCCAGCGCGGGCAGCTCAAGCAGCTGCTGCTCAAGCTCGGCTGGCCCGCGGAGGACCTGGCCGGCTATGTGGACGGCACGCCGCACCTGATCGCCCTGAACGAGGACGGCTGGAAGCTGCGCCCCTACCAGCAGCTGGCCACGGAGAACTTCTGGGCCGGCGGCAGCGGCGTCGTCGTGCTGCCCTGCGGCGCGGGCAAGACCCTGGTGGGCGCGGCAGCCATGGCCACGAGCTCCACCACCACGCTGATCCTGGTGACCAACACGGTGGCGGCGCGGCAGTGGAAGGACGAACTGCTCAAGCGCACCTCGCTGACGGAGGACGAGATCGGCGAGTACTCGGGCGCTGTGAAGGAGGTCCGGGCCGTCACGATCGCCACCTACCAGGTGCTGACCACCAAGCGTGGCGGCCTCTACCCGCACTTGGAACTCGTGGACGGACACGACTGGGGCCTGATCATCTACGACGAGGTGCACCTGCTGCCGGCACCGATCTTCCGCATGACGGCAGACCTGCAGGCCCGGCGCCGGTTGGGCCTTACCGCGACACTGGTGCGCGAGGACGGGCGCGAGGGCGAGGTCTTCAGCCTGATCGGCCCCAAACGCTACGACGCCCCTTGGAAGGACATTGAGGCGCAGGGCTACATCGCACCGGCCGACTGCGTGGAGGTCCGGGTGGACCTGCCGCGGGACGAGCGCGTGGCCTACGCCATGGCCGACGACGCCGACAAGTACCGGCTGTGCGCCACCTCGGAGACCAAGACGCAGCTGGTGGAGCGGATCGTGGCCCGGCACGAAGGCGAGCAGCTGCTGGTGATCGGCCAGTACATCGACCAACTGGACGAGATCGGCGAGCGCCTGGACGCCCCCGTCATCAAGGGCGAAACACCTGTGAAGGTGCGGCAGGCGCTGTTTGATGCCTTCCGCGCCGGGGAGGTGCACACCCTGGTGGTGTCCAAGGTGGCGAACTTCTCCATCGACCTGCCGGAGGCGTCCGTGGCCATCCAGGTCTCCGGATCCTTCGGGTCCCGGCAGGAGGAGGCGCAGCGCCTGGGACGGCTGCTGCGGCCCAAGCAGGACGGCCGCTCGGCCCGCTTCTATTCGCTCGTGGCCCGGGACACCCTGGACCAGGACTTCGCCGCGAAGCGGCAGCGGTTCCTCGCGGAGCAGGGCTACGCCTACCGGATCGTGGACGCGAAGGACGTTGACGCGGCGTAGGAACGGCCCAGGCCCCGCGGCGAGTTCGCACTCTTGGCTCAGGCGCTCTGGCTCAGGGCTTGAGCAGGTAGTCCGCGGCCGTGTCCCGGACCGCCGCGCTCAGGGCATCGAGCATCCGCGACGGCGTACGCCAGCGCTGCCAGTAGAGGGCGACGTCGAAGGGCCGGTCCGGTGCCAGCTCCACCAAGCGCCCGGCGTCGAGGTCCGGCCCGCATTGGATCTCCGGCACCAGGCCCCAGCCGAGCCCCAACCGGATGGCGTCGGCGAAGTCCTGGGTCGCGGGCACGTAATGCCGGGGACCCGGGACGGCGACGGGGCTGCCGAGCAGGGTTTCGAGGAACTTCCGCTGGTAGCTGTCCTTGCGGTCGAAGTCGACTGCGGGCGCGGCGTTGAGGGCATGGGGATGGATGCCGCCGGGCAGCCAGCGGTCCACGAACTCCGGCGCGGCAACCGCCCGGTACCGCATGACGCCCAGACCCTCCACACGGCAGCCCTGGACGGGCTCGGGCGTGGCCGTCACGGCCGCCATCACGGTCCCCGAGCGCAGCAGGGACGTGGAATGCTGCTCGTCGTCGCGGTGTAGATCGAAGGTGACGCCAAGATCCTTGGGCACCCGGACCAGCGCCTTAAGGAACCAGACGGCCAGCGAATCGGCGTTGACCACGACGGGCACGGCCACATGCCCGGGGCCTGCGGGCAGGCCGAGCTCCGCTCCGGCGTCGGCCTCCAGCTGGGCGAGCTGCCGGGCGAGCCGCAGCACCACTTCGCCGGCTTCCGTGGCCTGCACGGGGTTGCTGCGCTGCAGCAGCACCCGCCCGGCGCTCTGCTCGAGCGCTTTGAGCCGTTGGGAGACCGCCGACGGCGTGATGTGGAGCAGGCGGGCCGCCGCCTCGAGCGTCCCTTCCGAGAGCACCGTGGCGAAGGTGAGCAGCTGTTCCGAAGGAAACCGAGTCATAAGGAGATCTTACGTAGCATGAGAATCTTTAGCTGGTCTGAATTACTGGGCGGCCATAGTGTCGATGGGTGAACACCTCCGACATCCTCCACGCCGCAGGCCTTGGCCTCGGAACCGGACTGGCCCTCATCGTCGCCATCGGCGCGCAGAACGCCTTTGTGCTGCGACAGGGAATCCGCGGGCAACATGTCTGGCCCATTGTGGCCGTCTGTGCCCTCTCGGACGCCGCCCTCATCGCCGCCGGCGTAATAGGCACCGGTGCGCTGTTCACAGCGGCGCCGCTCGCCGTCGTCGTCCTCCGTTACGTGGGGGCCGCCTTCCTGGTGGGGTACGGCGCCATGGCGGCGCGGCGCGCCCTGCGCCCGCAAGCGCTGACGGCGGCCGACGGCGGCACCTCCTCCCCGGCCGGCGGACGCGCAGGCCTGGCCGCCGCCCTGGCGACCGTCCTGGCCCTGACGTGGCTCAACCCGCACGTGTACCTGGATACCGTGGTGCTCCTTGGCTCCGTGGCCAATGCGCAGGGCGCGGGGCTGCAGTGGTGGTTCGGTGGGGGCGCCATGGTAGGCAGTGTCCTGTGGTTCTGCTCGCTGGGCTTCGGCGCGAGGCTTCTCCGCGGCTTCTTCGCCCGGCCGGCGTCGTGGCGGATCCTGGACGGCGGGATCGCCGTGACGATGACGGCGCTGGGAGTCGGGCTGGCGCTGGGCGGCTAGCAATTGTCGAGCGCCGCGCAGATTCCTCCCATCAAGCGTCCAGTCAACTCACAGAAACTGGGAGCATTATGGATGTCATGAAAAAGAACGGCCCCGAAGCCAAGCTCCTTGTCGTCGACGACGAACCCAACATCCGTGAGCTGCTCTCCACGTCCCTGCGCTTCGCAGGCTTCGAGGTCGTGGCCGCTTCGAATGGCCGCGAGGCGCTCGCCGCCGCCGAGCTGCACGCCCCGGACCTCGCCGTCCTGGACGTCATGCTCCCCGACATGGACGGCTTCACCGTCACCCGCCGCCTCCGGGCTTCCGGCAAGCACTTCCCCGTCCTGTTCCTCACCGCCAAGGACGATACCGAGGACAAGGTCACCGGCCTCACCGTGGGCGGGGACGACTACGTCACCAAGCCCTTCAGCCTGGACGAGGTGGTGGCCCGCATCCGCGCCGTGCTGCGCCGCACCCAGCCGCTGGAAGACGACGACGCCGTGATCCGCGTGGATGACCTGGAACTCGACGACGACGCCCACGAGGTCCGCCGCGGCGGCACCGTGATCGAGCTGTCCCCCACCGAGTTCAAGCTGCTGCGCTACCTCATGCTCAACCCCAACCGGGTGCTGTCCAAGGCGCAGATCCTGGACCACGTGTGGGAGTACGACTTCAACGGCGATGCCTCCATTGTGGAGTCCTACATCTCCTACCTGCGCCGCAAGGTGGACATCGATCCCGATGCCGCAGCCCTGATCCAGACCAAGCGCGGCGTGGGCTACGTGCTGCGGACGGCAGAGAAGCGCTGACCTTGGTACAGCGCTGGAAAGCGGCCTCCCTGCGGTCCCAGCTGGTCGCCATCATCATGGGCCTGCTGCTCCTTGCCCTGGCCGCCACGGGAGCAGGGACACTGGCACTGGTCCAGAGATACCTGCAGGACCAGGTTGACGACAAACTCAAGGCCGCGGTCCAGTTGGCGCAGATCCAGCAGTCGTTCGACAAGCTGTCCCAACACAACCCCTCCGTGCCCACGGACTATTCACTGACGCTGTACGTCCCGGGGCTTTCGCCTTATCCTTTTGGCGGCAGCAAGGGCTCCCGTCCTGATATTTCCAACATCACCCCGGCCGAGGCCAAGGAACGTGGTTTCACCCCGTTCCAGGCGCGGGGCACCGATGGCGGGAACTGGCGTGTGGTGGCCGTGAATGTCGTGGACGAGAACGGGCGCAGCGGGGTGGTGATCGTCGGACTGCCCCTTTCCCCCGTGGACAAAGTCATGGAGCACGCAACCCTGGTGGTGGTGGGCGTCGGGCTCCTGACGCTCGTCCTGGCGTTCTTCATTGCGACGTGGACCGTAGCGCGGTCCTTCCGGCCGCTGGGCCGTGTGGAAAAGACCGCTGCAGCGATCGCCGCCGGCGATCTCTCCCGTCGTGTGGAAATCGAGAACCCCAACACCGAGGTCGGCCGTCTGGGTGGCTCCCTGAACGCCATGCTCGCCCACATCGAAGCCTCGTTCGCGGCCCGGGCAGCCTCCGAGGCCCGCATGCGCCGCTTCGCCGCGGATGCCTCGCACGAGCTCCGGACCCCGCTGGTCACCATCCGCGGCTTCTCCGAGCTCTACCGCCATGGCGCCCTGGCCAGCGAGGACGACGTGGCCATGGCCATGGGCCGGATCGAAAGCGAGGCCAAGCGCATGGGCTCCATGGTGGAGGACCTCCTGCTGCTTGCCCGCCTCGACGAACAGCGTCCCCTGCAGCTCAGGCCAGTGGACCTCCAGCTGCTCGCGCACGACGCCGTGGTGGACTCCCTGGCGATTTCCAGCGGCCGCACCATTTCACTCATAGGGCTCGACGGCGGCAGCGCCTCGCCTGCCCCGGTGCGCGGCGATGAGGCCAAACTCCGCCAAGTGGTGGGGAACCTGGTAGGCAATGCCCTGCGCTACACGCCGGACGGCAGTCCGATTGAGCTGGCCGTGGGGGTCCGCAGCACACCGTCCGGGGCTTTCTCCGTCATCGAGATCCGTGACCACGGGCCCGGAATCCCGGAGAGCGAGGCCCCCAGGATCTTCGAGCGCTTCTACCGTTCCGACACCTCGCGGACCCGCGAGACCGGCGGCAGCGGCCTTGGCCTTGCCATTGTGGCGGCGATCGTGGGATCGCACGACGGCACCATGCGCGTGGAAGAGACCGACGGCGGCGGCGCCACCCTGGTGGTCAGCCTGCCGTTCCGCGAGGAGCCGGCCGAGCTGTTATCCACATAGCAGCGATGGGTGGTACCGGGGCCCCACACGGCTCCCTAGGCTCGTGGCAGAGGACAAAGTCCCGCCGCAGCCCGCGGACCCGTCACAGTCGAAAGGCACCACCATGAGCGTCATCTCCGTCGATACCGAACTCCTCCAACTCAAGTCAGCCAACGTCAAGGCGACGGTGGACCGCATCAGCGCCGACGTCCAGGCCATGAAGAGCGGCCTTGACGAACTGCAGGCCACCTGGCGCGGCTCTGCCGCCAACAATTTCCAGTCCCTCGTGAGCGAATGGACGCTGACGCAGCGCAAGGTGGAGGAATCCTTGGCCTCGATCAACCTTGCGCTGTCCTCCGCGGCCGCGAGCTACCTTCAGGTGGAGCAGGGCAACACCCAGCGCTTCACGTATTAGGCTCCTGCGGGGCCGCTGCCTGTCCCCCACAGGCGGCAGCCCCGCACCTCAACGCACGCCCACCAGGTCAAAGCATCAGTTCTCCGGGGTTCCCTGGTGGAAGCGCAGCCGCCACCGGCCGCCGTCGAGCAGCCAGACCGAGCTGCGCAGGGCCGAACCGGCCTTTCCGTGGCTTCGGTAGTTCAGGAGCACGGTGCCCTCATTGAGGCGGTCGGCGCCAAGGAGTTCGAGTTCGCTGGATTCGCCGAGATCCCCTTCGAGCTCCATCATCATCGCGTCACGGGTCCAGAGCCGCCCGGAGCTGCCGATCTCGGTGAAGTCCGGGTGAAGCAGCACCCCCGTGCGGCCGATGTCGGCGCGCACCTCCGGCCGCAGCAGCTCCCGCTCCAGCGCCACCACGGTGTCCTCGGCGGCAAGTTCCTGACCGGCGGGTGCTTCCTCGTCAAAATCGCTGAAGAGGTCCGGTTCGCTGAAGAGGTCGGGCTGGTTGAAGAGGTCGGGCTGGTTGAAGACGTCCGGCGGGGAAACAGGAGCCGCTTGGGCGGACGGGGCCGGGCCGCCAAAGAGGGTGGGCTCGCCGGCGGCGGCGGTCGCAGCGGCAGAAGGCTTGGCACCCGTGGCAGGCGCAGCACCGGCTGAAGGCGTACTTCCGCTGGACGTGGACGGGGCGCCTGGGAAGCCGGGGCCCGGCGGAGCCGTGGACTTCTGCTGGTAGGCGGTGGCCATGGCGCGTGCACGGTCGTCCGCGGCCTCATTGAGGGGGTGCCCGGCGTGGCCCTTGACCCATTCGAAGGTGTATTTGCGACCGACAATGGCCTGGTCGATCTCCTTGAGCAGATCGAGGTTCAGGACGGGCTTTCCGTCCGCCTTGCGCCAGCCCTTGCGCTTCCAGCCGGGCATCCATTTGCTGATGCAGTTGATGACGTACTGGCTGTCGCACAGGATCCGCAGCTCTTCCTGAGGGAGGTGCGCCGTGGACCGCAAAAGGTCCAGCACTGCCATGAGCTCGCCCTGGTTGTTGGTGCCGTGCGGCCATCCACCGGCGCGCCAGCAGGAGTCGTCAACGTACCAGGCCCAACCGGCCGGCCCAGGATTGCCGAGGGCAGAACCGTCGGCGGCAGCAATAATCGTCATGCCTTCAATCCTGCCAGACCATGCCGACAGGATTCGTCGCGGAGGTCCTGCCCGGAGCTGCGCGGTCCGGAACCACACATGGGCCGGACTGCGCACTACCCGCAACGGTCCCTGCCCGTCGGAAATTCTGCACCCGGTGCGGACATCCGCTGCAGCCCGGCCGGGTGCCGATCTCCTCAGCGGGTGCAGAAACGGCAAGCTGCGCGGAACGACCGCGCAGAAACGGCGACGGCGGCCCCCACCTTCGGTGGGGACCGCCGTCGTCAGTGTGGCTGAATGGTCAGCGCAGGGGGCTTAGAAGCCGCCCATGCCGCCCATGCCGCCCATGTCGTCGCCGCCGGCAGGAGAGCTCTTCTCCGGCTTGTCGGCAACTACGGCCTCGGTGGTCAGGAACAGACCAGCGATGGAGGCAGCGTTCTGCAGGGCCGAGCGGGTAACCTTTACGGGGTCGTTGACGCCGGCAGCCAGCAGGTCCTCGTAAACGCCGGTGGCGGCGTTCAGGCCGTGGCCGGCAGGCAGGCCGCGGACCTTGTCGGCAACAACGCCCGGCTCGAGGCCAGCGTTGAAGGCGATCTGCTTCAACGGAGCGTCGATGGCGACCTTGACGATGTTGGCGCCCGTTGCTTCGTCGCCATTCAGGTTCAGGTTGGCAAATGCCTTGGCGCCGGCCTGGATCAGGGCAACGCCACCACCGGCGACGATGCCTTCTTCAACGGCAGCCTTTGCGTTGCGGACTGCGTCCTCAATGCGGTGCTTGCGTTCCTTGAGCTCAACTTCGGTTGCGGCACCGGCCTTGATGACTGCAACGCCGCCGGCCAGCTTGGCCAGGCGTTCCTGCAGCTTCTCGCGGTCGTAGTCCGAGTCGGAGTTTTCGATCTCGGCGCGAATCTGGGCCACGCGGCCGGCGATCTGCTCGGCGTCGCCGGCACCTTCAACGATGGTGGTCTCGTCCTTGGTGACAACAACCTTGCGGGCGGTGCCCAGCAGTTCGAGGGTTGCGTTCTCAAGGTTCAGGCCGACCTCGGAGGAGATGACCTGGCCGCCGGTGAGGATGGCGATGTCGGCGAGCTGTGCCTTGCGACGGTCACCGAAGCCCGGAGCCTTGACGGCAACAGACTTGAACGTGCCACGGATCTTGTTGACGATCAGGGTGGCCAGGGCCTCGCCCTCGATGTCTTCGGCGATGATCAGCAGCGGCTTGTTCGACTGCATGACCTTCTCCAGAACCGTGACGAGTTCCTTCACGTTGGAGATCTTGGAGTTGACGATCAGGATGTACGGGTCTTCGAGGACCGTTTCCTGGCGCTCAGCGTCGGTGACGAAGTAGGCGGAGATGTAACCCTTGTCGAAGCGCATGCCTTCGGTGAGTTCGAGCTCCAGGCCGAAGGTGTTGGACTCCTCGACCGTGATGACGCCTTCCTTGCCCACCTTGTCCAGGGCCTCGGCAATGAGGTTGCCGATTTCGGTGTCGCCGGCCGAGATGGAAGCCGTAGCCGCGATCTCTTCCTTGGTCTCGATCTCCTTGGCGGAGGCCAGGAGTTCGCGGATGACGGCTTCGGTAGCCTTCTCGATGCCGCGCTTGAGGGACAGCGGGTCGGCACCGGCAGCTACGTTGCGCAGGCCTTCCTTGACCAGGGCCTGGGCCAGGACGGTGGCGGTGGTGGTACCGTCGCCGGCGACGTCATCCGTCTTCTTGGCAACTTCCTTGACCAGTTCGGCGCCGATCTTCTCGAACGGGTCGTCCAGTTCGATCTCCTTGGCGATGGAAACACCATCGTTGGTGATCGTGGGGGCGCCCCACTTCTTTTCGAGGACGACGTTGCGTCCACGCGGGCCGAGGGTGACCTTGACGGCGTCGGCGAGGGTGTTCAGACCCCGCTCGAGGCCGCGGCGTGCCTCTTCATCAAATGCAATGATCTTGGCCATAGCGGCGGTAGTCCTTTCGGGACAGTCGTTAAGAAGGTACCTGGGGCTGCGGTGCCCGCGACGGACGAACCTTGTGCTTGCGGCCTCTGTATGCCGCGCGCTCCGGATCTCACCACAGCAAGGTGTTTCTTGGTCCCCCGCGCCCGGAAAGCGGTCCGCTGCCGGCCGGAGCCGGCGTCGAGTTAGCAGTCAGAGCGCAGGAGTGCTAAGTCAATAATTAGCACTCGCCCGGGGAGAGTGCAAGCAGAAGGCGACTTGTTTGCCCGCGGCTTAAGCCACGCAGGGCCGTGAACAGGGGCGCCGGTGCAGCAGCGACGCCCCCGGCCCGGCGGTCACTCGGCGAACTGCACGCCTTCGGCCTGGGGGCCCTTCTGCCCTTCGCCAAGCTCGAATTCAACGCGCTGGCCCTCTTCCAGGACGCGGTAGCCTTCCATCTGGATGGCGGACCAGTGCACAAAAACGTCGTCGCCGGAACCATCCACAGTGATGAAGCCGTAGCCTTTTTCGGCATTGAACCATTTGACGGTTCCCAAAGCCATGATGCCCACACTTTCAACTAGCCTGACCCGGCCTCCCGGGATCTCCGGGCCGGATTCAATCAACTGTAACCACAGTCACGTTGTCCGCGCCCGGGAGCAGGGCAAGGGCCGCCACATTGTTATTGAGGCTTAACCGAGTTGGGCCGGAACGGCCGTGATTCGGGCGCCCCGACGGGTCCCCGACGACGGCAGAGGCTAGGCGTAGCCGGGGCCCAGGACAACCACCAGGGGCTGCTGGATTTCCAGGGATTCCACCACGTTGGCAATCCCCAGCAGGGTGGCGAGCGCCTGGGCGTTGCCCTTCTGGGCCAGGCTGTTGTAGAAGATCACCGAGTTCCGCTGGGGCAGTCCGCCCCAGTTTCCGACGGTGGAGAGCGGCCAGCCGCCGCCTTCCACCATCCCGGCAACACGGCCGGCCAGGCCACTGGTGGTGGTGGCGTTGTAGACGGACACTGCCGTGCTCTTGTCCACGGACAGATCCGAGGGAGCTGCCGATGCCGAGGGAGTTGCCGACGCCGATGGCTCAGTGGAGGGCACGGCGGACGGCTCCGTGGAAGCGACAGGCTGGCTCGCCGGGTCCGACGGTGCGGACGACGGGGCTGTACCCTCCACGGCACCCTGCTGGGAAATGCTCGTGGATGCCTGGGGCACGGTGAATCCGAGCTTGGGGAAGATGAAGAAGGCAAGCAGGCCGACGGACAGCGCCAGGACGCCGAGGGCCAGGACCGGCCACAGCGCAGGGCGAGACGGTGCGGTGATGGCCCGGTGGACGCCCTGCCGTGAGGGGCTCTGCGGGACGCGGTCGAATTCATCCCTGGCAAATTTGGTCATGGTGAAGCGTTGTCCTTGCTGCTTGCTTGCTGAGAAATCAGCGTGGCGTTTACGCGTCGGACCCCAAGCGGCGCGCAGTACGCGCACGCTGGCGCGACGTACGTAGTCTACGCAGTCGCTTTACCAACATGGGATCGTGTGCCAATGCGTCCTCAGTATCGATGAGCGCATTGAGGATCTGGTAATAGTGCGTGGCGGAGAGGTCGAACAACTCCCTGATGGCCTGTTCCTTGGCCCCCGCGTACTTCCACCATTGCCGTTCGAGCGCGAGCATCTGCTGATCCCGCTCGCTCAGGGGGGAATCACTGCGCGTCTCGGCCGAGAGGTCCGCGAGAGCCGGGCGGTCAACGCCGGCCGGATGCTCGGGGGCGGGCTGCGTCATGGCACACTCCTTCGGCGCGTTGGGGGCTGGTCTCCCTCTCCATGCTACGGGCGAATACGGAGGCTGTCATTTAGCCGGGGGCCGCCGCGCGGGGGACAATGGCGGCGTGATGGGTGACGATACGCTGTTTGAGCTGGAGCCCGCCGGTGGCGGCACGGACGGTTTCGCGGAACTGGCCGGCCTGCCGTTGGGGGAAATCATGGCCCCCGACTGGGCGGAGGCCCTGCGGCCGGTGGAGCCCCAGCTGCGCTCCGCGTTGGACTTCGTAGCGGCCCAATCCGCTGCCGGACACCAGGTTCTCCCCGCCGCCGGAAACCTCCTCCGTGCCTTCCGCCGGCCGCTG
The DNA here is from genome assembly GCF_017368795.1 of Arthrobacter cavernae. Classification (GTDB taxonomy): domain Bacteria; phylum Actinomycetota; class Actinomycetes; order Actinomycetales; family Micrococcaceae; genus Arthrobacter; species Arthrobacter cavernae. Next base: position 66,064 of record NZ_JAFNLL010000010.1, read on the forward strand.
GCCGACGTCAAGGTCCTGATCCTGGGCCAGGATCCCTACCCGACGCCGGGACACGCCGTCGGGCTGTCCTTCGCTGTTTCGCCGCAGACCCGGCCCATCCCCCGCAGCCTCAGCAACATCTACCGCGAACTCCACGACGATCTGGGGCTGCCGCCGCGCGTGCACGGCGACCTTTCGGCCTGGACCGCCCAGGGCGTCCTCCTGCTCAACCGGGTCCTCAGCGTCAGCGCAGGCAGCGCCGGCTCACACCGGGGGAAGGGCTGGGAGGCCATCACGACGGCGGCAGTCACCGCCGTCGCCGGCCGCCGCGACGCGGAAGGCAGGCAGAGCCCGCTGGTGGCCATCCTGTGGGGCAAGGACGCTGAGGCTGTGGTGCCGCTGCTGGACGGCGCACCGGCGCTCGTTTCGGCGCACCCCAGCCCCTTGTCCGCGTCACGCGGTTTCTTCGGCTCCCGGCCGTTCAGCCAAGCCAACGCACTGCTGTCCGGGCAAGGCGCGGAGCCTGTGGATTGGGAACTGCCGGTGCTGTAACGGGGAGCCATCGAGGAGGCAAGGTCACGTCTCTTAGCTTAGGCTTACCTACATGACTGCCCTGCCTGCCACTTCCTCCGCCACGCGCAACACCCGCCCCCAGGTGAACCTCACGGTCCTGCGCAAGGAACGGCTCTCGCCGTACATGGTGCGGATCATCGCCGGCGGCCCGGGCTTTGCCGGCTACACGCACAACGAGTTCGTGGACCGGTACATCAAGATCGTTTTCCCCCAGCCGGACGTCGACTACCCGCAGCCGCTGGACCTGTGGTCGATCCGCGAATCCATGCCCCGCGCCCAGTGGCCCCACACCCGCACGTACACGATCCGCTGGGTGGACATGGCGGCGCAGGAACTTGCCGTTGATTTTGTGGTGCACGGGGATGAAGGCCTCGCCGGACCATGGGCCCTCACCGCCGAGCCCGGCGATTCCCTCATCTTCACGGGCCCGGGCGGCGCCTTCAACCCTGCCCGCGACGCCGACTGGCACCTTTTCGCCGGCGACGACGCCGCGCTGCCGGCGATCGCCGCGTCCATCGAATCCCTGTCGCCGGACGCCCGCGGCATCGCGTTCCTCGAGGTGGACAGCACCGCCGACATCCTGGACATCACCGCCCCCTCCGGCGTCGAACTGAAGTGGCTGCTGCGCGAGGGCGTCCCGGCAGGCTCCAGCGAGCTGCTCATCGAGGCACTGCGCTCCGCGGAGTTCCCGGCCGGCCGCGCCAGCGTGTTTGCCCACGGGGAGCGCGGGTACATGAAGGCCATGCGCGAAGTGTTCTTCGTCAAGCACGGCCTGGAGCGCGCCCAGGTTTCCCTGTCCGGGTACTGGGCCCAGGGCCGCGTGGAGGACGTCTTCCAGGCCGAGAAGAAACTGCCGATCGGCCAGATCTAGCGGCGCCTGATCTAGCGCCGCCGGACCCTGCGGCGTTCGTTGCTCGACAGGCTCTTGGTGAACGGCCGGGCCAGGTTGTCGCCGAGGACGATGCCCGCGGCAACGCCCATGACAATCGCGGCGGCATTCAGCATGCCCCCGGCACCGAGCAGGATGTCCCCTTCCTCCACTGTCAAGACATACATGGAACGGAATATCTTGAGTCCGGGCAGCAGGATCAATGCCGCCGGCACGGCAACCACCAGCTGGGGGGCTCCCAGCTTCAGGGCCACCACCCGGGCCAGCAGGCCAATGATGATCGCCGCGAGGGCCGGTGACAAGCGGTCCCCCAGACCCAGTGTGCTGGCGCCCCACAAGGCGAAGAACCCCACCAGGCCAACCGCCGCCGTCGGGAGCAAAAGGCGCGTCTGCGTCTGCTCCGTGACGCCGATCGCCACCACCGCGACGGCGATCAGGATCGCCTGGCCCCACAAGGGATACGCCTCGGGGAATGTTTGCGTGACGTCCAGCGCTTCGCTGCCGATGAGCTCACCCACGACGACGGCGACGCCAATGCCCGCGACAATCGCGCCGAAGGTCAGGAACGTGGAGAGGAACCGGCCCGCGGCCGTGACGGGGAAGCCATTGATGGCGTCCTGGACGGAGGAGACGAGCCTGCCCGTGGGCAGCAACAGCAGGATCCCGCCAGCCACCACGATGGACGGCGGGATGTCCGCACCGGCCCAGCGCAGCATGAGGGCTATGAAGGTGACAAGGAACGAGCACGCGAGCGTCGCGAAGAAATCCGGGGTGCGCCATCTGCCCAGTTGCCGGGCCACGAGGTTGACCAACAGGTTTGAGACGAACGCGAGAGCCGACGCGCCCGGACCGCCGCCCAGGACACCGACGAACACCGCAGCGAACACGCCGAAGGCCATGGTGACCATCCAGCGCGGGAACGGCTTGGTGCTGCGGATGATGTCATCCAGCCGGCGGACGGCCTCGGAACGACCCACTCCCCCTGCCACGATGTCCGTGACCAGCTGGTGCACCTGGGCCAGCCCGGCGTAGTTGTTGGTCCAGGAACGGACCACGCGCAGCAGCGAGATGGGCGTCTGGTCCTTGGGAGCATAGTTGATCGAGACGGATTGGTTGGTGATGTCCACTTCGATGTTTTTCAGCCCCAGGGCCGCCGTCACGGCGATCATGCTGGTCTCGACCTCCAGGGCGCCCGCGCCATACCGGAACATGGACTCGGCCAGGTGCAGGGCGAAGTCGATCGTCTTGCGCGCGGAGGCATCAACGCCTCCCACTTGGATGGTGGGGTTCGCGTAGGGGCTGCCTGCCAGGCGGTCCACGATGCTCATGGGCGCGGTGGGCGGGTTCTCCCCCTGCACCAGCCGGCGCAGCATGCGCTTGGCGTTGACGTTCTGGCGGACCTGCGAGGGCCTGAGCGGCTGTGTCTTGGGCAGCCCGTCCGTGGGGGGCCTGGAACCGGCGCCTTCGGGTGGTTCAGTCACTCTGGCCTTCCTCCAAGCTCCGGGATGGGTGGCGGTGCGATTCTAGTAGAACTGGCGGCCGGTGCGGCGGGTGTAGATCTGACGTGCGATCCGCTCTCCTGCGGCCGTCCAGGCCTTGTACTTCAGCGGACTGATGACTTGGTCGTAGCAGCCGACAAAATCGGTGACGGTCTTGCTGAAGCTGGTCTTGAACAAGCCCAGGCCGTGGAACGGGTTGGACGTATCCTTGAGCTTGTCGCTGGGCGGGGTTCCGCAGAAGTCGTATTCGGTGCAGCCCAATTCCTTAAGCTGGTTGATGGCTGCCCATTGCACGAGGTGGGAGTCTCCGTACTGGCCGCGCTTCTGCAGCGAGCCGCCATCCTTGTAGGTTCCCTTGCGCCCGTAGTTGATGACGAAGGCGCCAACGGACGGGACATCGTTTTCGTAGACGAACAAGAGGCGGCCCTGGCCATGCTTGATGAAGTTGGTCCAGAACTGCTGGTAGTAGCCGTATTCGCGGACACGCACCTGGGATTTGGCTTCCACGGTGTTGGTCATGAGCGCGTACATGGAGCGGAAGTTTTCTTCGTTGGGTTCCGCGTTGTGGACTTCGACGCCTTCACGGATGGCCCGGCGCACGGCATTGCGGCCGCGGGAGTGCAGGTTGCGCAGCAGCTGGTTTTCTTCGGGAGCAATGTCCAGCAGGGCGGTGGAGTCGTTCGGCTGGAGATTGGGGGTCTTCACCAGTCCCGTGGCCGCGATGGTGTTGCGGGTTTCCTCGGAGAGCACGATGTCCGGCTCGATCTTGATGGCGAAGACGCCCAGCTTTTGGTGCTTCACGAAGTCGGCGTTGGCCTTGACGATGCCCGCAATGTCCTCGACGCCGGCCACGTCCGGCCCTTTGATGAGGTACCACAGCTTGCCCAGGAGCGGGAAGGACTTCTCGAGGACCAGGTTGTAGCTGGTGTAGTCGGCCGTCTCGTAGACCAGGTGCAGGGGCTTCCAGCCGAAGTGCTGCTTCACTTCCGCGAATGCCTCGGACTGGAGCAGGTTCCCGCCATTCGGGTTGGCCGTGACGTGCTTGTCCCAGGTATCGATTTCCTCGGCGGTGGCAAAGCGTGCGGTAAATTCTCGCAAGGGGGCCGTGTCCAATCAGTTGCGTACTTGAGGCTGCAAGCACCGGCGTGCGGCGCAGGCATGCAGCCCCAAGTCTATCGGCCCCGGGAAGGCCCTACAGCCTGATCTGCTCCGCCGACTCCAACAGGATGGCCTTCGGCTTCTCGCCGAGGGCCCGCTGCCCGCGGGCGAGACGGTCGGCGTCGGCGAGGGCTTCAAGCGGCAGGCCGGTCAGCCCGGCGATCTCCTCGATGGGCACTTGGAAGGTACGGAACGGGCCCAGAGGCGGGGGTTCGTCCGTGAGGAGCCGTTCCCTGGTGGCCTTCTCCAGCTCCACCTTGTCCATGAGCGGTGTCTGGTCCACCACGAACCCCACGGCGCCGAGCACGGCGTCGTTGGTCCATGCGGCGATCTTCCAGAACTTCCGCGGAACATGCACTCCACGGTAGGGAGGATCGTCGTCACGGAAGACCGGTCCGGTGAAGACGCTCAGCCTGGCGTCGTGCGCGTCCGCGTGGTTAAGGACATGGTCCTCGAGCCCCACCCAGAGCTGCTTTCCCTGGTTGAAGTCGTCGATCTGCGGTGCGGCGTTGGTGAAGGCGAAGGTGTCCTGGTTGGCCTTCTTCGCCGTCGCGGCATCCCCCCATACGGGGTCCAGGCGGCGGACCAGGTGCCCGCGGTCGAAGGCGTTGTTCTTGTAGACCTCAGGCCCGGCCTGCTGCTCCTTGGGGATCCTGGAATCGAAATGCCAGGTGCCCTCCCGGGCCAGGGGGTCCAGTTCGCCGCCGTTGATGTTCACGCCCACGATCGCCGCCAGCTTGCGGTCGGGGCGGAGCCGCACCGAGAAATGAATGTAGTCGAGAAGAACCGTCGTCTCCGACGGACTGGGCAGCTCAAGGCCGGCCCGCAGAAAGTCGCTGTCATATCCCCCGCTCATGGGTACATGATGGCACCCGACACCGACAATAGACAGGGTCCGGCACTGAACAGGTCGCGGTGGCGGAAGCCGCTCCGCCGGCAGGCATCAGCCGCGGGTCAGCGAGTTGCCGCTTCCCTCATCCCGGGTCTGCGGGCTTCCCTGCTGGTAGGCGACGGTATTGTTGCCGCCCTCCAGCCTGATTTCCTCGCTGATGGAGCCGAGGGTGACGGTGTTCTGGCTGCCCTTGATCCTGAGCTTCTCCAGAGCCTGGGCAGTGAGTGTGTTCCCAGTGCCGCCGGAATCAATGTCAACGTCATCCGACGCTGCAATCGCAACGGTATTGCCCGAGCCCTTGAGGTCGACGTCGAGGCAGTTGCCTGTGATCGTCACGTGGGCCGCATTGGCCTCCACATCGATCTCCCCGCCCGCATTGCAGTTAATCGTCACTGTGGAGTTGTCGTTGCGTACCTTGAATTCCTGCCCAGCACCGACGGTGACCACCCCGTCCGGCCCCAGGGTGGCTGTTCCCGGGGCGGACGGTGACGGGGATGCATCATCCGAAGGTGCCGGCGTACCGCCGGTGCCCGGTGAGACCGAAGGTGCTGTGCCGGTGCCGGGGGCTCCGGACGGAGGTCCGCCGACTCCGCAGCCTGCCGATACAACGAGGACGGCCGCGGTACCCAAGACCGCTGGAATGCGGCTGAAGTGTTTCACTGTCTTCTCCTTCAAAGTGGATCCAAGTGCTTGAACTGGTTCCATCCTGCTCCCGCCGGTCCAGACTGTCATGAAGGAAAATGTGCTGTCGGCATTTTGGGGGACTGGCCGGACTGCCCGCCATGCTGCAGACTGCTGATTGTGGGGACATCACCGCAGGCCTCGGATAGCCCGCCTCCCGGCACACTTGCACTCCGGGGCGCGAAGGTGTCTGCCGCCGAACTGGCCGCCGCGGACCAGCGTGGCCGCTCACTCAAAGCCAAAATCGTGGCCACCCTCAGGCTGGCCCAGCTGCTCCCCTGGCCCGTCGCCATGCTGCTCGGAGCCGACGCCGGCGTCCTCCACTTTGAATTGGCGGTTGCTGTTTACGCCGTGGTGGCAGTCTGGTCCCTGATGTGGGCAACCATGCTGTTCAGCAGGGTGGAGCTTCCGCGGCCATCGGTTTGGGTTGACGCCGTACTGATGAGCGTCGCGCTTACGCTGGCCCCTTTGGCCTGTTTCCACTGGATTCCGCAGGCTGGGCCAACGCCGCCCTTGCCCCCGCTTTGGGGACGGCCGTGGCCGCCGGCCTTGCCCTACGGACCTGGCAGCTCTGGATGGCCTCAGCGATGCTGGCCGCGGCCATGGTGCCCGGGGCCTTGCGCGTCTTCAACGAAGGCACGGCCGCCGGCAATTTTGCTTTCGCAGCCACCCTTGCCAACGCCGGAATTCTGCTCCTGGCTATCCTGCTTGCAGCCTTTCTCGCCAGCTATCAGCGGCGCCAGGGCGATCTCGGCACACGGGCCGCGGCGCAGCTGAGCGCGATGATTGAGGCAACGGACAGGGAGTCTGCCAAGGCGGAGGAACGCGTCCACCAATACCGGATGCTGCACGACACCGTCCTGTCCACCCTCAGCGCCATAGCCCGCGGCGTGGACCCCTCCGATCCGCTGGTGCGGCAACGCTGTGCCGCAGATGCCGAATATCTGCGCAGCATCATTTCCTCCGCAGGCCTGAGCAACGCCAACCGGCTGCAAAGCGAACTGGCCACCGTAGGGCACGATCAGGCCGCCCTGGGTCTCCGCGTCCACCAACATGTCGCAGACCTGCCCGCCAGTCTTCCCAACGACGTGGTGCACGCCATTGCGGAATCCAGCCGCGAGGCACTGAACAACGTGCTGAAGCACAGCGGCGCAGACCAGGCCTGGATCACCGCCGTCGGCGGCGACGGCAGCGCAGAGGGCGGCAGCGACGGCTCCGGCAAAACCTCCGCCGGCGTCACCGTCACGGTGACAGACCGCGGCAGGGGTTTCGACCCAGCCGCGGGCGCCTCCGGCATGGGCCTGCAGCAATCAATCATCGGGCGGATGCGGGAAGTCGGCGGCCAGGCCGTCGTGGACAGCTCCCCCGGCCATGGGACAACGGTGGAACTGCAATGGCCCGCGTCGTGAACGTCGCAGCGATCGACGACGACCAGATGCTGCTGCAGGGAATGCGCGCCTGGCTGGCCCCCGTGGACGACGTGGCAATCGTTGCCACCGCCGCGACAGTCACTGAGTATCTGGAGCGGCACGGCGGCGACAGGATCGACGTCGTGCTTCTGGATCTGAACCTGCGGGACGGCACCCTGCCGGCCGAGAACGTCACCCGGCTGCTGCGCGGCGGCACGGTGGTGCTGGTTGTTTCCACGATCGGTGACCGGGAGCATGTGCTGGCCACGATCGAGGCAGGCGCCGCGGGCTACATCACCAAGGACAATGACCTGCCCGCACTGCTGGATGCGATCCGCACCGTGGCCGACGGCGGCGTGGTGGTGAGTCCGGAACTCGCCTTTGCCTTCAGTACGGACAGGCGGCCGGACCGGCCGCAGCTATCGCCGCAGGAGGCGCTGGTGCTTCGCATTTATGCGTCGGGAGCCACCTTGCAGGCCACCGCGCGCAAGGCCGGCATCGCATACGGGACCGCCCGGGAGTATCTGGACCGGGTGAAGCGCAAATACACCGAATCCGGGCGGCCGACACACTCAAAACTGGATCTGGTGGACCGCTACCGGGAGGACCGGATGCGGCTGGATGACGTCCCCGGGACAGTTCCCCCTGATCAGGGAAGCCGCTGAAAGCCCTTACCCCCGGCAACCAGGTTCGCTAGCACTCCACCACGTTGACGGCGAGGCCGCCCATGGCGGTTTCCTTGTACTTGGAGGACATGTCCCTGCCGGTTTCGCGCATGGTCACGATGACCTCGTCCAGGGAGACGCGGTGCGTGCCGTCGCCCCAGAGCGCCATCTTGGCGGCGTTGATGGCCTTGGCCGCGGCGATCGCGTTGCGTTCGATGCAGGGGATCTGCACCAGGCCGCCGATGGGGTCGCAGGTCAGGCCGAGGTTGTGTTCCATCGCGATCTCGGCCGCGTTTTCCACCTGCCCCGGGGAGCCGCCCATGACCTCGGCCAGGCCCGCCGCGGCCATGGAGGACGCGGAGCCCACCTCGCCCTGGCAGCCGACCTCGGCACCGGAAATGGAGGCCTGCTCCTTGTACAGCACCCCGACGGCACCGGCGGCCAGCAGGAACTTCACCACGACGTCGTCCTTGTCCTGCTGCGTGGCCTTGTCCATGCCTGGGGCAAAGTTGAGGGCGTAGTAGAGAACGGCCGGGATGATGCCCGCGGCGCCGTTGGTGGGGGCCGTGACCACGCGCCCACCCGAGGCGTTTTCCTCGTTGACGGCCAGGGCGATCAGGTTCACCCATTCCTGCCAGTACTTGGGGTCGCGGTCCTTGTCTTCCTTCAGGAGCCGCTCGTGCCAGTCGGGTGCCCGACGGCGGACCCTGAGTCCGCCGGGCAGCACGCCTTCGCGCTTGAGGCTGACGGCGACGCATTCCTCCATGACGGACCAGATGTGCAGCAGGCCAGCCCGGATTTCCTCTTCGGAGCGGGAGGCGCGCTCATTGATGAACATGATGTCGGAGATGCCGAGTCCCTTGGAGGAGCACCGCCCCATCAGTTCCGCGGCGGTGCGGAACGGCAAGGGGAGTTCCTTCTTGGACTCGTCCAGTTCCTTCTGGGCCGCGTCCTCCTCGCCCTCGCGGACAATGAAGCCGCCGCCCACGGAGAAGAAGGTGGCCTCGTGCAGCACGGCGCCCTCGGCGTCGGACACGGCGAACTTCATGCCATTGGTGTGGCGTGGGAGCACGGTGAGCGGGTGCAGGATCATGTCGCCCTCGCCGTATGGCAGGGGCACGCCGGAGGCCGGATCCGCGGCGCCGGCCAGGTTCAGGGTGCCGGTCTCGGCAATCGATGCCAGGCGTTCCTCAACCTCATCGGGGAGGATGACCTCGGGGTGGTAGCCTTCCAGGCCCAGCAGCACGGCGGTCATGGTGCCGTGGCCCCGGCCTGTTGCGGCCAGCGACCCGTACAGGTCAACACGCAGGGAAGCCACGCGCTCCAGCGCCCCGGAGTCCTTGAGTTCGCCAGCGAAGACCGCAGCGGCCCGCATAGGGCCCACGGTGTGGGAACTCGAAGGGCCGATCCCCACGGAGAAAAGATCGAAGACGCCAACAGCCATTGTCGGATTCCTAACTTAGTAATACAAGCTTAAGCAGATCGGGCCCCGGTGGACCGGGACCCGGCAGACGGTCCTGTCGTGAGGCCCCATTGGGGCCGGCATCCGGAAGCGTGCGTCTAAGGGAGCGTCACGTCCGCTCAGCGGGCGTTTTCGCGACCGAGCACGCGTAGGATGTCGGCCCCAACGGGCCAAAGGAGCCTGTCAGGCGAGGTTCGCAACACCCGGGTAGAGCGGGTGCGCGGCGGCGAGTGCCTCCACGCGGTGACGCAGGCCCGAAAGGTCGGCGCCGGCGTCGGCGATCAGTGCCTCGGCGATGATGTCCGCAACTTCACGGAACGCCGCTTCGCCGAAACCACGCGTCGCGAGGGCCGGGGTGCCGATCCGGAGGCCGGAGGTGACCATCGGCGGGCGCGGGTCGAACGGCACGGCGTTGCGGTTGACGGTGATGTCAATCGCGGCCAGGCGGTCCTCGGCCTGCTGGCCGTCCAGCTCGCAGTTGCGCAGGTCAACCAGGACCAGGTGCACGTCCGTGCCGCCGGAGATCACGGAGATCCCCTTGGCCGTGACGTCGTCCTGGACCAGGCGCTCGGCGAGGATCCTGGCACCGGCCAGCACACGCTCCTGGCGCTCCTTGAACTCCGGCGAGGCGGCGATCTTGAAGGCCACGGCCTTGCCGGCGATCACGTGCTCCAACGGACCACCCTGCTGGCCCGGGAAGACCGCGGAGTTGATCTTCTTGGCCACATCGGCGTCGTTGGAGAGGATGATGCCGCCACGCGGACCGGCGAGGGTCTTGTGCGTGGTGGAGGTGGTGACGTGCGCGTGCGGCACGGGGCTCGGGTGCAGGCCTGCTGCCACCAGACCGGCGAAGTGCGCCATGTCCACCATCAGGTACGCGCCGACGAGGTCGGCGATGCGGCGGAACTCGGCGAAGTCGAGCTGGCGGGCGTAGGCGGACCAGCCGGCAACGATCAGCTGCGGCTTGTGCTCGAGCGCCAGGCGCTCCACCTCGGCCATGTCGATCCGGTGGTCGTCTTCGCGGACCTGGTACGGGACCACGTTGTACAGCTTGCCGGAGAAGTTGATGCGCATGCCGTGCGTCAGGTGCCCGCCGTGGGCCAGGTTCAGGCCCATGATGGTGTCGCCCGGCTTGATCAGCGCGTGCATCACCGAGGCATTGGCCTGGGCGCCGGAGTGCGGCTGCACGTTCGCGTACTCGGCACCGAACAGTGCCTTGACGCGGTCGATGGCCAGCTGCTCCACAACGTCCACGTGCTCACAGCCACCGTAGTAGCGCTTGCCCGGGTAGCCCTCGGCGTACTTGTTGGTCAGGACAGAGCCCTGGGCCTGCATGACGGCAACGGCGGTGTGGTTCTCCGAGGCGATCATTTCCAGGCCCGAGCGCTGGCGAGTCAGTTCGTCGTCGATCTTTGCCGCGATTTCCGGGTCCAGATCGGACAGCAGGGCATCCAGGCTCGGCGAAACAACCTGCTCGAAAGCGGTTGCGGCGCCAGCGGCCGTCACAGCTCGCCGCCGTTCTTGGAAGCGTATTCCTCGGCGGACAGCAGCGGGCCGTCGGAGTCGGCGGCAACTTTGAAGAGCCAGCCGGCGCCGTAGGGGTCGTTGTTGATCAGGGCCGGGTCAGCGACGACGGCGTCGTTGATTTCCGTGACCTCGCCGGTAACCGGGGAGTACAGGTCCGAGACGGACTTGGTGGACTCGACTTCGCCGCAGGTCTCGCCGGCGGTAACGGTGGAGCCGACCTCGGGCAGGTCAACGTAGACGATGTCGCCCAGGGCGTCGGTGGCCACAGCGGAAATACCGATGGACACCAGGTTGCCGGCCTCGCGGGCCACCCACTCGTGCTCGTCGGAGTACTGCAGTTCGGGAGCTACTTTAGCCATGTTTGTTCCTTAATCTCGTTACTTCTGTGGTCATTGGTAAGTTAGCGGTCGCCTTGGGTGGCGGATGCCGGAATTCCTCCGCGTGCTGCTCCTTCGTCGCTTTGACGCACGCTTCCGGAATCCCGCCACCCGCCGTTCGCCCGTCAACTTAGGTGCGGGTCCCCAACGGGACCCATGGGACTATTTGGTGCGCTTGTAGAACGGCAGGGCGATGACCTCAAAGGGTTCGGCCTTGCCGCGCAGGTCGATGTCCAGGGCGGTGCCCAGTTCGGCGTGCTCGACGTCGACGTAGGCCAGTGCCACAGGGTAGCCCAGGGTCGGGGACGGCTGGCCGGAGGTGACCTCGCCAACCACAATGCCGTCCTTCAGGACCGGGTAGTGGCCGCGGCCGGCGCGGCGGCCCAGGCCCTTGAGGCCGACCAGCTTGCGGCCGCTCGTGGAGCCGGCGCCCTCTGCCTTGAGTGCTTCCAGTGCCGCGCGGCCCACGAAGTCGGACTCCTTGGCCAGCGAGACAACCGGGCCCAGGCCTGCGGCGTAGGGGTTGCCTTCGCGGGAGAGCTCGTTGCCGTAAAGCGGCATGCCGGCTTCCAGGCGCAGCGAGTCGCGGCACGCCAGGCCGGCGGGGATGAGCTCGCCTTCCTCTGCCACGGCGGCGATTGCCTGCCACAGGGCCGCGGCGGAGTCGTTGGCCACGAAGACCTCGAAGCCGTCCTCACCGGTGTAGCCGGTGCGGGCGAGCAGCAGCTCTTCGGTGCTCCCGCCGAACGTGAAGGGAACCTCGACGGCGGCGTAGTACTTCAGCTCGGTGACCAGGGTGTGCTGCTCGGCCGGGACCAGGCGGAGGAGGATTTCCTCGGCCTTGGGGCCCTGGACGGCGATCAGCGAGGTGGTTGCGGAGGCGTCCTCCACCACGACGTCGAAGCCGGCGGCACGCTCGGCCAGTGCTGCGGCGACCACCACGGCATTGCCGGCGTTGGGGACCACGAGGAACTTCTCTTCGCCACGGCGGTAGGTGATGAGGTCATCGATGATGCCCCCGTCTTCCTGGCAGATCAGTGAGTACTTGGCCTTGCCCACGGACATGGCGGAGATCTTGCCGACCAGGGCGTAGTCCAGGAACGCTGCAGCACCGGGACCGGTGACCCAGACTTCACCCATGTGGGAGAGGTCGAACAGGCCTGCGGACTGGCGGACGGCGTGGTGCTCGGCCAGTTCGGAGGAGTACTTCAGGGGCATCTGCCAGCCACCGAAATCGGTGAAGGAGGCGCCGAGCTTCTTGTGCTCTTCGTAGAGCGCGGTGTAGTTCTCAGTCATCGCGGAAATCCTTAGTTCTCGAAGTCTTCGATCGGCGGGCAGGAGCAGACCAGGTTGCGGTCGCCGGCTGCGCCGTCGATGCGGCCTACGGGCGGGAAGTACTTGTCCTGCTTAAGGTGGTGGACCGGGAAGACAGCCTGTTCGCGCGGGTACTCGCGGTTCCAGTCGGAGGACACGACGGCGGACGCGGTGTGCGGTGCGTTGCGCAGCGGGCTGTTCTCGACGGTGAAGTCGCCGTTGGCGACCTGGTCGATTTCCCTGCGGATGGTGATCATCGCTTCGATGAAACGGTCGATCTCCACGAGGTCCTCGGACTCGGTGGGCTCCACCATCAGCGTGCCGGCAACCGGGAACGCCAGGGTGGGGGCGTGGAAGCCGTAGTCGATGAGGCGCTTGGCCACGTCCTCCGCCGTGACGCCGGTCTTGGCCGTCAGTTCGCGCAGGTCCAGGATGCACTCGTGCGCCACGAGTCCGCCTTCGCCCGTGTACAGGACGGGGAAGGACTCGTTCAGGCGGGCGGCGATATAGTTCGCAGCCAGCAGTGCGGACTTGGTGGCTTCCGTGAGGCCTGCACCGCCCATGAGCTTCACGTAGGCCCAGGAGATCGGCAGCACTCCGGCGGAGCCGAAGCGCGACGCCGAGATGGCCACGCCGTGGCCGGCCTCGTGGGCTGCCTTGTTGGCGTCGCCCGGCATGAACGGCGCCAGGTGGGCCTTGGCTGCGACCGGGCCGACACCCGGACCGCCGCCGCCGTGCGGGATGCAGAAGGTCTTGTGCAGGTTCAGGTGGGACACGTCGCCGCCGAACTTGCCCGGCTGGGCCAGGCCCACGAGCGCGTTCAGGTTGGCGCCGTCAACGTAGACCTGGCCACCTGCGGCGTGCACCGAGTCGCAGATTTCGCGGACGTCGGCGTCGTACACGCCGTGCGTGGACGGGTAGGTGATCATGATGCAGGACAGGACGTTCCGGTTGGCCTCGATCTTGGCCTGCAGGTCGGCGTGGTCGATGGTGCCGTCAGCGGCGGTGGCCACGACAACAACCTTCATGCCGGCGAGGACGGCAGAGGCGGCGTTTGTGCCGTGCGCCGAGGCCGGGATGAGGCAGACGTTGCGCTGGTCATCGCCGCGGGACAGGTGGTAGCCGCGGATGGCCAGCAGGCCGGCGAGCTCGCCCTGGGAACCGGCGTTCGGCTGGATGGAGACCTGGTCGTAGCCGGTGATCTCGGCGAGGTCCGCTTCCAGGCCCTCGATCAGTTCACGCCAGCCTGCGGTCTGGGAGTCTGGTGCGAAGGGGTGGATGGAGGCGAACTCCGGCCAGGAGATGGCTTCCATCTCGGCGGTGGCGTTCAGCTTCATGGTGCACGAACCCAGCGGGATCATGGTGCGGTCCAGTGCCAGGTCGCGGTCCGAGAGCTTGCGGATGTAGCGCAGCAGCTGGGTTTCGGAGCGGTGGGTGTTGAAGACCGGGTGCTGCAGGTAGTCGGAAGTACGCTCGACGGCGGCCTCGAGCGCGAAGCCCTCCACCGAGGCGGCAACCGTGGCACCGAAGACGGCGGCGACGGCGGTGACGATTTCCGTCGTCGTGGTCTCGTCCACCGAAATGCCGACCGTGTCGGCGTCGATGCCGCGCAGGTTGATGCCCTTGGCCTCGGCCGCGGCAACGATCTCAGCGGACTTGCCCGGGACGCGGACCGTGACGGTGTCAAAGAAGCTGCCGTGCAGGACCTCCAGGCCGGCGGCCTTCAGGGACGCGGCCAGCGTGCGGGCGTTGTTGTGGACAGTCTCGGCGATCGACTTCAGGCCCTCGGGGCCGTGGTAGACGGCGTACATCGAGGAGACGATGGCCAGCAGCGCCTGCGCGGTGCAGATGTTGGACGTGGCCTTTTCGCGGCGGATGTGCTGCTCGCGGGTCTGCAGGGCCAGGCGGTAGGCGGGGGTGCCGGCGTCGTCCTTGGACACACCGACCAGGCGGCCGGGCATGGAACGCTCCAGGCCCTTCTGGACGGCCATGTAGGCAGCGTGCGGGCCGCCGAAGAACAGCGGCACGCCCAGGCGCTGGGTGGAGCCGACGGCGATGTCGGCGCCCTGCTCGCCCGGAGGCGTGATCAGCGTCAGGGAGAGCAGGTCCGCGGCGACGGTGACCAGCGCGCCGCGTTCCTTGGCGGCGGCGATGACGGCGGCGTGGTCGAACACACGGCCGGAAACGCCCGGCTGCTGCAGGACGATGCCGTTGATGTCGCCGTCGGGCAGGCCCTGGGAGAGGTCGGCGACCTCGACCTCGAAGCCGAGCGCCTCGGCGCGGCCCTTGACGATGGCGATGGTCTGCGGCAGGACATCGGCGTCGAGGACGGTCTTGCCGTCCTGGGCAGCCTTGTTCTTGTTGGCGCGGCGCATCATGAGGACGGCCTCGGCAACGGCCGTGGCTTCGTCCAGCAGGGAGGCATTGGCGATGGGCAGGCCCACGAGGTCCTGGACCATGGTCTGGAAGTTCAGCAGTGCCTCGAGGCGGCCCTGGGAGATTTCGGGCTGGTACGGGGTGTAGGCGGTGTACCAGGCCGGGGATTCGAGGATGTTGCGGCGGATGACCGGCGGCGTCACGGTGTCGTAGTAACCCTGGCCGATCATCTGCACGGCGGTCTTGTTCTTGGCAGCAAGCTTGCGCAGCTCGGCCAGGACCTCGACCTCGCTGAGGGCGTCCTGCAGGGTCAGCGCAACGTCCTGGCGGATGTCGTTGGGGACCGCGGTGTCTACGAGCGAGTCGACGCTGTCGTAGCCGACGGACTTGAGCATGGTGTCGATGTCGGCCTGGCGGCGGGCGCCAATATGCCGGTCGACGAAGGTGGTGGAGGCTGAACTAACCGTCACGAAGGAACTCCATTACTAAGGCGGCGCAGGGTACGCCGCAGTGGTTCGGGTTCCTCCCCGCTCTGTATTGGACCTGAGAGTTTCCGCAGACACAGGTCTGCTTGCACCGTCGGTGAGCACAGCGTGTTCGGGTGTCATTGACACCCGTGGACAGCTTGCTGCTTTCCAGAGTTGCCTTGCCGCGGCGGTACATGGGCCTGAGAGATTCCTGGGGAGGATTTGCTCCTACGGCGCCCGCATCACTTGCTTGCAGGACTCTCCCGCCGCAGATCAAAGGCGTATTTAGTTGTTCTAACACAAGTTGCGGCTGCCGGTGACGACGGCCACAAACACCAATTGTCCTATGGACGGGGCCTGTCCGCAAATGGCAGATTCCGCGATCCCGGGACTCAGCCGCGGAGGCGGTCCAGTGTCGCCAGGAGGGAGTCGACGTCGGCCTGCCGCCCGGGCGCCGCCCCGCCTGACGCGCCCTCGAACATGGCGTTGAAATAGAGGCCGTCGCCCATGTAGCGCACGGCTTTGGCAAGCTCGGGTCCGACGTCGGCGGCCAGCACATCCAGCCATTGCTGCTGGATGCGGGCGAAGCGCCGGCGCGTTTCCTCGTGGGCCACTTCGGCAAGGCGTGTGGATGCCACAAACACCCGGTCCAGGGGCGTATCGGCCCACAGCGAAGACTTGATGAAATAGGCGGCGGCACCCTCGGGTGCGGACTTCATGGCTTCTATATCCGCCTGCGCCAGCCGGTCCATGCGCTCGAGCAGCGAGCCGATCAGCGCTTCCTTGTTCGGAAAGTGGTACAGCAGGCCGCCCTTCGAGACGCCGGCCCGTTTGGCGACGGCGTCGAGGGTGGCGGCGCGCTCCCCCACCTCGATCAGCAGGGCTTCAAAGGCATCCAGGACCGCGTCCCGGGCAACTGGTTTTCGTGGCATGGCTCCTATCATCCCCTAAGTTCATGCGGCATTCATTTGAAACTATACCGTCCGGACGGTACAGTAATGAACATGCTCAACCCGACCACAACCCTGCACCGCCCCGCCACCTCCACTCCGCCCGCACCCTGGCGCGACTGGGCCGCCCTGGCCCTGCTGATGGTCCCGGTGCTCCTGGTGGCGGTGGACAACACCGCACTGACGTTCGCCTTGCCGGAAATCGCCCGCTCGCTGGACGTGGGCGGCATGCAGCTGCTGTGGATCGTGGACGCCTACCCGCTGGTGCTGGCGGCCCTGTTGGTCTCCATGGGAAACCTGGGCGACAGGATCGGCCGGCGGCGGCTGCTGCTGATCGGCAGCACGGGCTTCGCCGTGGTGTCGGCCGTGGCGGCGTTCGCGCCGTCGGCGGAGTGGCTCATTGCCGGACGCGCTGCGCTGGGCATCTTCGGCGCCATGCTGATGCCGTCCACGCTGTCCCTGATCCGCAACATCTTCGCCGAGCCGAACCGGCGCCGGCTGGCGATCGCCATCTGGGCCGCCGGGTTCTCCGGCGGTGCCGCCCTGGGTCCGATCTTCGGCGGCTGGCTCGTGGAACACTTCTGGTGGGGTGCCGTGTTCCTGGTGGCGGCGTTCCTGTTGCTGCCGTTGCTGGCTCTGGGCACTTTCCTGATCCCGGAGTCCAGGGATGCCAACCCCGGCCGCGTTGATGTGCCGAGCATCCTGCTGTCCATGCTGGCCATGGCGCCGCTCGTCTACGGCATCAAGGAATTCGCCTCGCACGGCCTGGTCCCCCAGGCCGCGGCGTTCGCGAGCCTCGGCCTGTTCATGGGAGTCCTCTTTGTGCGCCGGCAGCGGCGCCTGGACTCCCCCATGCTGGACGTCCGGCTCTTCGGCAACAGGGTGTTCAGCACCGCGATCGTGGCCAACGTCCTGTCCCTGTTCTCCATGACGGGCTTCATCTACTTCTTCGCGCAGCACCTGCAGTTGGTGGAGGGGCAGTCCCCCATGGAAGCCGGCATCGCCATGATCCCGGCCCTCCTGGCCACCGTGGTGGCGGGCCTGCTGGTGGTGCCCTTGGTCAGGAAGGTCCGCCCGGGCCTGGTGGTGGCGGGCGGACTGGCCCTCAGCGCCGCCGGCTATGCCGTGGCGGCACTGGGCGATCACGGCCAGGGCCCGGTGTTCCTGCTGTCCGCGCTCCTGCTGATTGCCCTGGGCGTGGGCTCGGCGGAGACCATCTCCAACGACCTGATCCTGGGCGCCGTCCCGGCGGACAAGGCGGGCGCCGCGTCCGCGATTTCGGAGACCGGCTACGAGCTGGGATCGCTCCTGGGGACCGCGGTACTGGGTTCGATCCTGACCGCGTCCTACCAGCACAATCTGTTGCTGCCCGAGGGGCTCGCTGGGACCAGTGCCGGGCAGGCCGGGGAAACCCTGGCCGGCGCGGTGGAGACTGCCGCCGCCCTGCCCGCTCCATTGGCGGAGGCCCTGACCGCCGCGGCGCGGACCGCCTTTGAATCGGGTGTCCACGTGACCGCGGCGATCGGGCTGGTACTGATGGCCGGCGCGGCGGTGCTTGCCGCCGTCGTGCTCCGGCAGGTGCCGACCGCGAAGTAGCCGCCCAGCTGCCTTCGGGCGGAAGTCCTACCTGGCGGCGTCCGCGAGCAGTTGCCGGAACTGTTCCTTAGTGTCGAGGGTGAGCCTTTCCCCGTTGAGGAAGAACGTCGGGGTGCCCTTCACGCCCAAAGCGATGCCGTCTGCGACGTCTCTATCGATCCGTTCCTTGGTCTTGCCGTCGGCCACGGCAGCGTCATAGGCGGCCAGGTCCAGGCCGAGTTCCTGGGCGAAGGTCCTGAACAAGGGCGCCTGGGAATCCTGCCTCTCGCCCCACTCCGGCTGCGTCTCGAACATCTTGGCGTACATCTGTTCGTATTTGCCCTGCTGGGCGGCGGCTTCCACGGCCAGGGCGGAGGTGACCGAGTTTCGATGCCCTGGAAGCGGGAAGTAGCGGTTGACGAAGGTGATCCTGTCTCCGAATTCCTTCTTCAGCTCCTCGACCAGGGGCTGCGCTGCCCGGCAGGCTTCGCATTCGAAGTCCAGGAACTCGACCAGCTGGGCCTTTTCGGTGGCCGGTGAGGTGACTCGGTGGCTGTCTCCCCGGACCAGCTGCGCTTCCGCGGCGGGCGTCGGGGCTGTCGGGGCGGACTTGCCGCCGGCGAACACGGCGTACCAGATCGCGCCGAGACCGACCAGGACTGCCAGCAGTACCCAGATGACGATGCGGGCTCTTTTGGCGGCGTCCATGGATGCTGGCGGGGTCTTGGTTTGTGTCATCAGTGGTGAATGCTTTCTTGGTTGCGACGCACCGCGGCGCGCAAAGAGTCAACGGACGGCAGTCCCGCCATCCCGTGCTCCGTGGGGTACACGCGGCACGTCACCGCAGGCTCCGCGTTTGAGGGAAACACGTCTCGTCCTCCCGCGATGAACGATGGCGAGCCGTGGAAGCCCAGCTCCCGGGCTTCGTCCTCGGAGGTGACCTCGCGGACATTCACCTCGGCATCCCTGCCCTCCTCGGCCAGGACGCTGCGGTACAGCTCAAGGGCCGGGCCACTGTTGGGGCAGTCCGCAATGATGTGCAATTCATAGTTCGTCATGGCTGGTAGTTCTTCCTTCCGAAGGCGACGGCTTGGGGGCGGGACTCGGATCCGCATTCGGCACAGCAGTCAGTGTCGGGGGCCTCTGCGGCAACAGCATCCTTCTCCGGCACCGGCCGGGCGACCGTGGCGTGCGGGACAGCGGCGTGCGGGACAGTGCAGCAGACATCGCCGCGCCAGGCGTTGATGCCCTCGCGGACGGCGATGACGGCAATGACCAGGGCGGCGCCGGCGTCTGCCCACCACCAGCCCAGGGTGCTGTTCAGCACCAGTCCAGCGAGCAGGACCACGGAGAGGTAGGTGCACAGCAGGGTCTGCTTGGAATCGGCCACGGCCGTCCGGGAGCCGAGCCCACGGCCGGCGCGGCGCTGCAGCCAGGACAGGACCGGCATGATCGCCAGGCTCAGCGCCGCGATCACAATGCCGGGCGTGGAGTGCTGTGCCTGGCCTCCGCCGGCCAGTGACCGGACGGCGTCAACGGCGACGAACGCCGCCAAGGCGAAGAAGGAGACGGCGATGATCCGCAGTGTCAGGTGTTCGCGCCGCTCGGGGTCCTTGGCGGAAAACTGCCACGACAGGGCGACGGCGGAGGCCACCTCGATCACCGAGTCCAGCCCGAAGCCGATCAGCGCAGACGAGTCCGCGACCCCGCCGGCCCAGAGCGCCACGACGGCTTCGATGACGTTGTAGGTGATTGTGGCGGCCGCGAAGAAGCGGATACGGCGGCTCAGGACGGCGCGGCGGGCCAGGCTGGGTGCAAGGTGCAGCGCGGTCATGCCAAGCACTCGCCATCCGGGGCGCAGCAGGCAGGGTCCACGGCCAGCACGACGCCGATCAGGTCCGTGATCGCATGGCCCAGCCGGGCGTCGGCGAGCTCGTAGCGGCTCCGCCGGCCGTCCGGAACAGCCACCACCAGCCCGCAGCCGCGAAGGCACGTCAAATGGTTGGACATGCTCTGCCGCGACACCCCGAGGGAGTCGGCCAGGTCCGAGGGGTAGCAAGGTTCGGTAGCCAGTGCCAGCAGGATCCGGGCCCTGGTCGGATCAGAGACCGCATAGCCGAACCGCGCCAGTACCGGGGCGTGCGTGAGGGTTTCCATGCCTCCACGTTACATCGATACGTGTATTCACGCAATTATGTATAGTAAAGCGTTCATGCCTCACGCGTCCCGCCCGGGCAGGTCCTATACCCGCCCGGCAGCTGCGCGCGGCGCGCCGGATTCGACAGGCAGCCGGGCCGCCGCCCACTCGGGATACCCTTCCTCCAGCCTTGCGGCAGGCATCCCAAGCTGGCGCAGCATCCGGACCGCCTCGTCGGCAAATACGCAGTATTGGCCGCGGCAGTAGGCGACGATGGTGCGGCCGTGCGGCAGGTCCTTCAGCCTCCCCGCCAGATCTCTGATAGGAACCGAGACCGCACCCGGGATGTGGCCGGAGCGGAATTCGGGCTCAGGCCGGACATCGAGAACCACGACATCACCGGCGGCCATACGCTTGCTCAGCTCAGCCCGGGTCAAGGTGTCCATGGCCGCCCTGTCTCCGAAGTAGCTTGCTGCGAGTTCGTCAAGTTCTGCGACATGCTCGGAAGCGACCTGGCGGACCGCCACCCAGAGCCGCTCGACCGCGGGGCCGCTGAGACGGTAGTAGATCCGCGTTCCTTCGCGACGGGTGCACACCATGCCTGCCCGCAGGAGTTGCTGAAGATGCTGTGAGGTGTTGGCGATGCCCTGTCCAATTTCCCCGGCGATTTCGTCCACGGCGCGCTCACCCTGGGCCAGGACATCCACTATCTCTGCGCGCCGACCACTGCCAAGGACCTTTGCCACGGAGGCGAATGCGTCAAACAGCCTGTCCTTTGCCAGCCTGTCACCCATGCCCGATCCCCTCCGCAAACATATTCAAGTAAGTACTTGACAAGATATACCCATCAGGTGTGGTATTCAAGTATTCACTTGAATACCACCGAGTCCGCGCCACGGCCCCGAACAACCCGGAAAAGAGGCGAATTGCGATGGACTCCACAGCGACCATCCGCGACTGCCTGGCCAACCCAGTCCCGGTCGAAACCACCCTCGAAATCGTATGAAGCACAGGTAGAGCCATGGACCTGGGAGCAGCCGGAGTTGACCGCCTCGAGCTTGAGGACAAGGTCAAGCAGCTCTATCGGTCGGTGGCTCAACACCCCGCAGGTAAGTACCACTTCAAGATGGGACGCGGTCTTGCCGAGCAGTTGGGCTACCCGGCCCAACTCCTGGACGCGATCCCGGCCGCCGCCGTCGAGTCCTTTGCGGGGGTGGGATACTTTTTCGACCTGGCGGACCTCAGGCCTGGGGAAAGAGTCCTGGACCTGGGCTCGGGTTCGGGGATGGACGTCTTCGCCGCCGCTCTTGACGTGGGCGGGAGCGGGCTCGTAGTGGGCCTTGACATGACCGAGGAGCAGCTGGAGAAGGCCGAAGACCTGCGAAAGAAAGGCGGCTTTCCCCAGGTCGCCTTTACGCACGGATACATCGAAGACCTCCCCTTCGAAGATGCCAGCTTCGACTGCATCATCTCCAATGGGGCCATCAATCTGTCCCCGGACAAACCCGCCGTCTTCCGCGAGGCGGCGCGGGTGCTGCGCCCTGGAGGTCGCCTTGCGATTGCCGATATCGTCACCGAAAGGCCGTTGACCCAACAGATCGTCTGCAACGTAGACCTCTGGGCAGCGTGCATCGGCGGCGCTGCCCAAGAGGACACGTATCAGGAATTGATCACCGGTAGCGGGTTCGCCCTTGAAACGCTCAGGAGGAACCCGTATGAATTCCTCTCGGACAGTGCCCGTGCTGCCACCACGAAGTACGGAGTCATGAGCCTTTCGATCCTGGCCCACGCGCGCTGACGGCCTTCCATAGCGGCATCGCCCCGGCGGCTGCCAGTGCGACGCACAGTACCAGTGCACCCAAGCCAAGAGGCAGTCCTGCGAGGGTTGCGATGCCGCCGACCAGCTGGGGCCCTCCTGCGCTGAACTCCCACATTTGGTCCGCGTGTGATGCACGGTCGATTGGTCGTTAAGGATTCATCAAGATACGCACCGTCCAGGCGGCGAAGGCTCCCCCGGATGCTAGATTCGGTGGAGATCGTGGTGCCGTGCGTCCGGTGGAGGGGCAGCTATGACAACGATGAGCAGGCCACCGGCCGATCCGTCGGAGCTTCGTCCCAGCGCCGGGGCGCGGTTCAGGAGCTGGCTTCTCTTCGGCCTGCAGGACAGCAAGGGCACGCATCAGGGTCCTGGCGGCCTGACCGACGTCCACGCGAGAAAGCATTCCTGGTGGCAGGTGATGTGCCTGACTGGTGTCGACTACTTCTCCACGCTGGGCTACCAGCCGGCCATCGCCGCGCTTGCCGCCGGGGTGATCTCCCCGCTGGCAACCCTGGTGCTGGTCGCCGTCACCTTGCTGGGCGCCTTGCCCGTCTATCGCAGGGTGGCCGGCGAAAGCCACCGTGGCGAGGGGTCCATCGCGATGCTCGAGCGTTTGCTGCCTCGTTGGGGCGGCAAACTCATCGTGCTGGTCCTGCTGGGCTTCGCCGCAACGGACTTCATGATCACCATGACCCTTTCCGCTGCGGACGCCACGGCACACGTGATCCAGAATCCCTTGGTCCCCGGCTGGCTCCAAGGCCAAAACGTGCTCGTGACGCTGTTCCTTTTGGCCCTGCTTGCTGCCGTGTTCCTCCGTGGTTTCAAGGAAGCCATCGGCGTCGCCGTCGTCCTGGTGGCGCTCTACCTCAGCCTGAACGTCGTGGTGGTGGCCGTGTCCATCTTCGAAGCGATGACCCACCCGGTCGCCGTCAGTGACTGGTGGCTGGCACTGACGACGTCCCACGGGAACCCGCTTCTCGCTGTCGGCATCGCACTGCTAGTGTTCCCCAAACTGGCCTTGGGCCTGTCAGGCTTCGAAACCGGCGTGGCGGTCATGCCCCAGGTCCGAAGCAGGGCCGGTGACACCGATGAGCGGCCAGTGGGCCGCATCCAGGGGACCCGGCGGTTGCTGACGACCGCGGCAATCATCATGAGCAGCTTCCTGATCACCACCAGCTTCACAACTGTTGTCCTCATCCCCGAACACGAATTCCAACCTGGAGGGCAGGCCAACGGCCGAGCGCTGGCGTTCATCGCCCATGAGTATCTCGGCGTCGGCTTCGGCACGGTGTACGACGTCAGCACGATCGCGATCCTCTGGTTCGCCGGCGCGTCCGCCATGGCGGGGCTGCTGAATCTTGTTCCGCGGTACCTGCCCCGGTACGGCATGGCGCCGGAATGGGCGAAGGCGGTCCGGCCACTCGTGCTCGTCTTCACGATGGTGGGCTTCCTGATCACGTATATTTTCGATGCCGACGTCGATGCCCAAGGTGGCGCTTATGCCACCGGCGTGTTGGTGTTGATGATGTCGGCAGCGGTGGCTGTGACCCTGTCTGCCCGGCGACAGAAACAGCGAAAACGCACCGTTGGCTTCGGAATCATTGCCGTGGTGTTCATCTACACCACCATCGCCAACATCTTCGAACGGCCCGAAGGAATCCGGATCGCCGCGGTCTTCATCCTGGGCATCATTGTGGTCTCCTTGCTTTCCCGCATCCGGCGCTCCTTCGAGCTGCACGCTACCCACGTTCACCTCGACCGGGAGGCGTTGGAGTTCATGTCCGGCGAGTGGGAAGGGCCGATCAGGATCATCGCCCACGAGCCCCTCCGGATGACCGCCCAGGCATACAGGGACAAGCTCAATTCCGCCATAGAGGTCAGCCACCTGCCCGTGGCCGAGGAGCCGCTCTTCCTCGAGGTGATCGTGGATGACTCCTCTGACTTCGAGACGGAGCTGGCCGTCCATGGAATCACCCGGCACGGCTACCGGATCCTGGAAGTCCACGGACCTGTTGTGCCGAACACCATTGCCTCGGTCCTCCTGCACATCCGCGACGTAACCGGAATGATGCCCCACATCTACTTCCGCTGGACCGAAGGAAATCCAGTCATCAATCTCCTGAAGTTCCTCTTCCTGGGCGAAGGAGAGATCGCGCCGGTCACCCGGGAAGTCCTCCGCGAAGCTGAACCGGACGTCACCAGGCGCCCATGGGTCCACGTCGGCTGAACGGCGGCCCTGACAACGGACAAGGAAGCCGGCGGGGACCCACCAGGAATTGGAATCCCACCATCGAGGCGGGGTGGAGGAAGGCTCTATGCTCCATCACGCGGAATAGCGTCAGCAGTTCTCACAGCGTCCTCATATGACCCCGGTTCCTGTTCCCGGAAGGCGGCGTCTGCATCCCTGCGGATGACCCCGGCGGCAAGTACCCGGACATGGACGAGATCCCCGAACGTGTCGCTGCAGGCCAACACGTCGCCCTGGGCTTGCGAACTGTCGGCGACCTCGCCGACGTGGGGCTGGAAAATAATCCACCAATTGTCCTCGGCGCTGTCCCTGAAGAGGTGGCCGCCCTTGCAGCTGTAGGCCGCGCCCTCGACTCCTCGTTCCCCGTAGCCGACAACTGAACCCGGCAGGGCCACGAAACGGACTTCGCCGTGCCCGTCGGATCCACGGAAAGCCATTCCAATCCCTCCTCAACACCTTGGATGTCCGGTCGGCGGTGCCCGACCGCTTGGGGCGCCCCGCCGACGGCAATCGGAGCGCGTTCTTAAATCAAACATCAACAATGGAACGCCGGCCTGGTCAGGCCGAATTTCCTGATGAATTCTTAACGGCCCCCGGATACCGGGAAATAATCGCAGGCTCGGCACCGCTGACTGGATCTAACAAGGCCACTCCCCGCAGTGTTCTGGCGCTGCCAGATCATCTTTGCCGGACACGCTCAGTCCTTGGAGCCCGCCAGTTCAGCGAACAGCGCCTCGACGCGGGTCTTGATGTCGTCGCGGAGCAGGCGCATGCGTTCCATGCCTTCGATGCCGCGGGTGGAGGGTTCCTCGGTTTCCCAGGCTTCGAAGCGGGCCGTGCCGTGGGGCTCCAGTTTGGCTTCCGTGCCCAGGACAACCACGACGTCGACGGCGTCCAGCAGCTCGTCCGTGACGGGCTTGGGGTGCTCGCCGGCGATGTCGACGCCGAGCTCGAGCAGGGAGGCCACGGATTCGGAGTTCAACTCCCTGCCGGGCTTGATGCCGGCCGAGTAAACCGTGACGGCACCGGCCGCGAGTTGGTTCATGAGGCCGGCGGCGATCTGGGACTTGCCGCCGTTTTTGCTGCAGACGAACAACACGCTGGGCTGTTTGGCGGTGGTGTCCGGGGTGCCCGTGGGTGATTCAGTCATGTGGTGGTGCCTTCCGTGAGGAGTGAGGTCAGTGTTCGCCGGAGCGGCCGTGCGACAGCAGGTGCGCTGCGGCGGCCAGGCCCACGGGTCCGGCGCCGATCACCGCAACGGGAAGGTTCCTCGCTGAATCCATGGTTGTCCTCCTTTACGCATGGCTTGGCGCTTCCACCAGCGCCGTGGCGATGCTGTCTGCGTCATCCAGGGCGGCCAGGTAGCGTTCGGCGTCGAGGGCGGCGGCGCAGCCCGTGCCGGCGGCGGTGATGGCCTGGCGGTAGCGGTGGTCCACGGCGTCGCCGCAGGCGAAGACCCCGGAGAGGTTGGTGACCGTGGTGGGTGAGCCCACCTTAATGTAGCCCTCGGCGTCCAGTTCGACCTGGCCGGCCACGAGCTCGGTCCGCGGCACGTGCCCGATCGCGACGAAGATCCCCGTAGCCGCCTGCTCGCGGGTTTCGCCGGTGCGCGTGTCCGTCAGGGTGACACCGGTGACCTTGGCATCGCCGTGGATGGCCGTAATGGCGGAGTTCCAAGCGAAGCTGATCTTGGGGTTGTCCTTGGCGCGCTGGGCCATGATGCGGGAGGCCCGGAGTTCATCCTTGCGCACGACGACGGTGACGGACTTCCCGAAGCGCGTCAGGAAAGTGGCTTCCTCCATGGCGGAGTCGCCGCCGCCCACCACGATGATGTCCTGTTCGCGGAAGAAGAAGCCATCGCACGTGGCGCACCAGGACACGCCGTGTCCGCTGAGCTTCTTCTCCTCGGGCAGTCCGAGTTCCTTGTAGGCGGAGCCGGTGGCCAGGATGACGGCCGGGGCCTCGTGGGTCTCGCCGGCGCCGGTGACCACGCGCTTGAGGTGACGTTTCAGATCCACTTCAGTTACGTCGTCGAACACTATGCGCGCGCCGAATTTCTCGGCCTGTTCCTGCAGCCCGTCCATGAGCTCCGGGCCCTGGATGCCGGCCGGGAAGCCGGGGAAGTTCTCCACGTCGGTGGTGTTCATCAGCGCGCCACCGGCGGTGACGGAGCCGGCGAGGACCAGGGGGCTCAGGCCCGCGCGGGCGGCATAAATCGCAGCCGTGTATCCGGCCGGGCCGGACCCGATGATGATCAGCTGTTCGTCGCTCATGGGGTGGCTCCTGTTCGGTGGTGCTTACTTGGCGGCCGGGATCAAGGACTCTATCAGGCCCTCGATGCGGGTCTTGATCGCGTCGCGGATGGGGCGGACGGAGTCCACGCCCTGTCCGGCCGGGTCCTCCAGGACCCAGTCCTCGTAGCGCTTGCCGGGGAAGTACGGGCACTCGTCGCCGCAGCCCATGGTGATCACGACGTCGGATTCCTTGACGGCCTCGGTGGTCAGGACCTTGGGGATCTCGGCGGACATGTCGATGCCCAGTTCCGCCATGGCCTCGACGGCGGCCGGGTTCACCTTGTCCGCGGGCTGGGAGCCAGCGGAGCGGACCTCGATGGCCCCCTCCGAGAGGGTGGTCAGGAAGGCTGCGGCCATCTGGGAACGGCCAGCGTTGTGGACGCAGACGAACAAGACGGAGGGTTTCTTGGCGGTTTCGGTGCTCATGGGATTCTCCTGGAATCAGATAAGTGTGGATCGGTCTGGTTGGCGTTGTCGTGCCCGTACCCTTGTTGCGTCGGGCTACGCCTTGGTTCAAGGCCCGACATTCAGGCGGCGCGCAAGCGCGGCGCGAGGTCGTGGACGCGGTGGGAAATGTCAGCGAAGGCGCCCTCAAAGGCCTCCTCGGTGTTCAGCCGGAGCGGATCCGGTATGGACCAGTGGATGCCGCGGAGGCCGGGGAGTTCCTCATGGGCGTTGTCGCACACGGTGATGATGAAGTCCCTTTCCGTCACGACTTCGCCCAACTGGCGCGGCGCCAGGCCTTCGAGGTCGAGGTCGTGACGACGGGCGACATCGACGGCCCCCTGGGCGATGCGCTCGGCGGGGTGGGTCCCTGCTGAGGTCGACGGGATTTCGCTGACCTGCCGCCAGAGCGCTGCGGCCAGTTGCGACCGGGCGCTGTTGCGCGTGCAGACGAACAGTATGCGGCGTGCCGCGTGTTCGCGCCCGGGCACCAGCCCTTCCAGCGCCCCGTCGGCGAGCCGGAAATAGCTGCGGCGCCTATCGGCCTCCGAGCGGCGGCGCGTCGCCAACCCGGCATCTTCCAGTGTGCGCAGGTGGTGGGACAGCAGGTTCGAGGGCATCCCTAGCTCGGCCTGCAGTTCCGTGGGGGACAGGTCGCCCAGGGTCAGCAGGTCCACGATGCGCAGGCGTGCAGGATCTGCGAGGGCCGCATGCTTCGCGGCCCGCGCCTGAAAGGAATCCATTTGCTCAATGCTCATTGATTCAATTTTGACTGAGTTAATTTCATCGGTCAAGCTGGTCTCATGACCTCACACCAGCCGCCGCTGTGGCGCCGCGCCGTCGCCGAACTGCTCGGCACCGCTTTGCTCGTTTCCATCGTCGTCGGCTCCGGGATCGCCGCCCAGCAGCTGTCCCCGACTGATGTCGGCCTGCAGCTGCTGCAGAACAGCACCGCCACGGTCCTGGGCTTGACGGTGCTGATCCTGGTGTTCGGCCCCGTGAGCGGCGCGCACTTCAACCCGGTGGTCTCGCTCGTGGACTGGGCCCTGGGCAGGAGCAGCGGCTCCGGGTTGACCCTGCCGGAGCTTGGCACGTATATGGTGGCGCAGACCGTGGGTGCGGTCGGCGGCAGCGTCCTCGCGAACGCCATGTTCGAAGTCGGAACCTCCATCTCAAGCAAGGACCGTGCCACCGGCGGACATCTGCTGGCCGAAGTCATCGCCACCGCCGGGCTTATCCTGCTGATCTTCGCCCTGGCTGCCACCCACCGAGGCATCCTCGCAGCCCCTGCCGTGGGCGCCTACATCGGCGCGGCATACTGGTTCACGTCCTCAACCTCATTCGCGAACCCGGCCGTGACGGTCGGGCGCATCTTCAGCGATACCTTCGCCGGCATCTCCCCGGACTCCGTTCCCGGTTTCGTCGGCGCGCAGCTGATCGGCGCGGCAGCAGGCCTTGGCCTCCTTGCGCTCCTGTTCCCGGCCGCGTCGCGCACTGCCGATGACGTTGTTGTCCCGCACCCCGCGGGCAAGGGCTCCTAGGCTTCGCCGGCACCGGCGGGACACCGCCACCCCGGGGCACTCCCCAGGCGCCGTTTCGACGCTTCCCTGCGCATTCGCCAACCGCGCCAACATCTTGCGCGCAGGGAACCATCGAAGCGGCCCATGCCCGCCACAAATGAACTGAATTCGCTTCCCCCCTTGCGCCCGGGCACTTCTCCGTCCATACTAAATGAACGTCATTCATTTAGTGACTACCGTCTCACCGGAGAACATGCCATCATGATTGAAGTTACCTGCCTCGGAGCTCCCGCTTCCCTGGCCCGCACCGAACCTTCCACCCGCACGCCGCTGCGCGTCGGCGTCGTCCAGCACCACTGGCATGCCGATCCCGCCGTGCTGCACGCCGAGCTCAACGAGGGCATCGAACGCGCCGCCAAACTGGGAGCCACGGTTGTCTTCCTGCCCGAGCTCACGCTCTCCCGCTACCCGGCGGACACCCGCCCGGAAAACAACCCGGCTGCCGGCATCCGCCCCTCGGACATCACCGAAGACCTGCTGACCGGCCCCACGTTCGCCTTCGCGGCCGAAGCTGCCCGCACGCACGGCGTCACCGTCCACGCTTCCCTGTACCAGCGCGCCGAAAACCCGGACGGCAGCGACGACGGCCTGGGCCTGAACACGGCCATCCTGGTCTCCCCCCAGGGCGAACTCTTGGCCCGCACGCACAAGCTCCACATCCCCGTCACGGCCGGCTACTACGAGGACAAGTTCTTCCGCCAGGGCCCCGCCGCGGACGACGCCTACGAGGTCCACGCCCCGGCCGAACTCGGCGGCGCACGCCTGGGCATGCCCACCTGCTGGGACGAGTGGTTCCCCGAGCTCGCCCGCGTGTACTCCCTGGGCGGCGCCGAAATCCTGGTCTACCCCACCGCGATCGGCTCCGAGCCGGACCACCCGGACTTCGACACCCAGCCGCTCTGGCAGCAGGTGATCGTGGGCAACGGCATCGCCAACGGCCTGTTCATGGTGGCACCCAACCGCTGGGGCAGCGAGGGCACCCTGAACTTCTATGGTTCCTCCTTCATCTCGGACCCCTACGGCCGCATCCTGGTCCAGGCCCCGCGCGACGAATCCGCCGTCCTCGTGGCCGATCTTGACCTCGACCAGCGCAAGGACTGGCTTACGCTCTTCCCGTTCCTCACCACACGCCGCCCGGACACCTACGGCCGGCTCACGGAACCCGTGAACCACGACGCCCCGCTCGGCGCCCAAGCCCAGGCAGTGTCCGCGTGAGCGCCTGGCGCATGCCCGCCGAGACCGCTCCGCAGGAACGCGTCTGGATGGCCTTCCCCACCGGCGGCTACACCCTGGGCGACACCCCCGAAGCGGCGCACGCCGCCCGTTCCACCTGGGCCGCCGTCGCGAACGCCGTGCTCGAATTCGAGCCGGTCACCGTCGTCGTACACCCCGACGACGTCGATACCGCCGCGCGCTACCTGGCCCCCGGCGTCGAGGTACTGACCGCTGAACTGAACGACGCCTGGATGCGGGACATCGGCCCCACCTTCGTGCTCGACAACAACGGCAAGCTCGGCGCCGTGGACTGGATCTTCAACGGCTGGGGCGGGCAGGACTGGGCCTCGTGGGACAAGGACGCGCTCATCGCGGCCGAGATCTCCGGCCGCTCCGGCGCCCGGCACATCCTGTCCGGGATCGTGAACGAGGGCGGCGGCATCCAGGTGGACGGCGAAGGCACCGTGCTGGTCACCGAAACCGTGCAGCTGGACCCGGGCCGCAACCCGGGCCTCACCAAGGCGGACATCGAGCAGGAACTGGCCCGCACCATCGGCGCCACCCACGTGGTCTGGCTGCCCCGCGGCCTCACGCGCGACTCCGAGAAGTTCGGCACCCGCGGGCACGTGGACATCGTGGCTGCGATCCCGAGCCCGGGTACGCTGCTGGTCCACTCCCAGCAGAACCCGGAACACCCGGACTACCAGGTCTCCCGGGAAATCATCGACTTCCTGCGCACCACGCAGGACGCCGCCGGCCGCGACTGGAGCATCATCGAAGTCCCGGCCCCGGCAACCCTCAGCGATGAAGAGGGCTTTGTGGACTACAGCTACATCAACCACCTCGTGGTCAACGGCGGCGTCATCGCCTGCAGCTTCAACGACCCCATGGACGAGAAGGCCCTCCGCATTCTCGCCGATGCCTACCCCGGCCGGCGCGTGGTCAGTGTTGACGCGCGCGAACTGTTCGCCCGGGGCGGCGGAATCCACTGCATCACCCAGCAGCAGCCAGCGGCCATCTAGAAAGGGCCCACCATGAGCCAGACAATCAGCCAGGGCGGCAACGCAGCCGCAGGCACGTCGCACGACATCACCGGCAAGGGACTGAAGACGGGGCAGCTGGGGCTCCTCGCCGTCGTCGTCCTCGGCATTTCAACCATCGCGCCGGCCTACACGCTGACCGGCGCCCTGGGGCCGACCATCGCCGAAGCCGGCCTTCAGGTTCCCGTCATTTTCCTCATCGGTTTCATCCCGATGATCCTCGTGTCGCTCGCCTACCGCGAACTCAACGCCGATTCGCCGGACAGCGGCACCACGTTCACCTGGGTCACCAAGGCGTTCGGGCCGTGGGTGGGCTGGATGGGCGGCTGGGGGCTGCTCGCGGCCAACATCATCGTCCTGTCCAACCTGGCCGGCGTCGCCGTTGACTTCTTCTATCTGTTCCTTGCCCAGCTGACAGGCAACCCCGAACTGGCAGATCTGGCCTCCAACACCCTGCTCAACGTGGCCACCTGCTTCGTGTTCGTGGCGCTGGCGGTGTGGGTCAGCTACCGGGGCCTGCACACCACCAAGATCGTCCAGTACGGCCTGGTGGGCTTCCAGCTGGTGGCTTTGGGAATCTTCGTGGCCATGGCCTTCGCCAACTGGTCCACGTCTGAGACCGCCATCCCGTTCAGCTGGGAATGGTTCGACGTCACCAAGATTGAGACCTTCGGCCAGATCGCCGCCGGCATCTCGCTGTCGATCTTCGTGTACTGGGGCTGGGACGTCTGCCTGACCGTCAACGAGGAAACCGCCAACGGCAAGAAGACCGCGGGCCTCGCCGGCACCCTGACCGCCGTCGTGGTCCTGGGCATCTACCTCATCGTCACCATCGCCACCATGATGTTCGCCGGCGTCGGGGATACCGGAATCGGTCTGAACAACGAGGAAAACAGCGCCAACATCTTCACGGCTCTCGCTTCCCCGGTCATGGGACCGTTCGCCATCCTCATGTCCCTCGCGGTGCTCTCCAGCTCGGCGGCATCGCTGCAGTCGACCTTCACCTCGCCGTCACGCAGTCTGCTCGCCATGGCGCACTACGGCGCCCTGCCCAAGCCGTTCGCCAACATGAGCAGGAAGTTCGCGACGCCGGGCTTCGCCACCATTGCGGCCGGCGTCGTCTCAGCGGGCTTCTACGCGATCATGCACGTCATCAGCCAGAACGTCCTCAACGACACCATCCTGGCCCTGGGCCTGATGATCTGCTTCTACTACGGGCTGACCGCGATCGCATGCGCTTGGTACTTCCGCGGGAGCGTCTTCAGCAGCGTGCGCAACTTCGTGCTGCGGCTCCTGTGCCCGGTGCTGGGCGGAGTGGGCCTGTTCGTGGTGTTCTTCCAGACGGCCGTGGACAGCTGGGCTCCGGAGTTCGGCAGCGGCTCGGAGATCTTTGGTGTGGGGCTCGTGTTTGTCCTCGGCATCGGGATCTTGGCCTTGGGCGCGGTGTTCATGGTGGTCATGGCCCGGCTGCGTCCCGGGTTCTTCCGCGGCGAAACGATCCGCCGGGACACCCCCGCGCTGGTGGTGCCCGAGTAGGCTGCGGCGCTCGTACGCTCGTAGTGCCGCGACGTCTCTGAAAAGCGGCCAGGTCGCCGGAACTCTCCGGCGACCTGGCCGCTTTCCCGCGTCCGGAAGGCGTGGGCTCACTACTTACCAGCGGTGGGCGACGTCCACCACCAGCCGCGAACCGCCACCAGGTCCGTCCAGGGTGAAGACCCGGAAGGGAAGACGTGCGCGGACGCCCAGGCCCAGGGTCGTGTGTCCCTCGAAGCTTCCCGCGAACGCTACCTGCCGGAAGGTCTGGAAGCCGGCAACGTTACGGACTTCCTTGTTGTTGGCCGGGCTGAACGTCGCCTGGCCGTACTCGTCGTGGGCCGGAGCGTGGACCGTGACCTGAAGGAATGCCCCTCCCCTCAGCGCGATCGGCAGACCGGACCCGTCCTGGGCCACCTGCGGAACATAGCGGACCCTGTAACCGGCGACTTTGCCGTTCAGGTCAATGACAAGCCGGTCGTAGCAGACGTGCTGCCCCGTCCGGACATTGGTGACTTGCGCCTGGGTCATAAGGGTGTTGACCTTGGCCAACGACCCCCAGACGATTCCGCAAAAACCTTGCGTAGCCGAGGCGGGCCCCGGTGCCACCAGTCCGAGTCCGGCAGCCATCAATACTGCTGCCAGCCACACTTGAATTTTTTTCATTTTGGCCACCTCCTGGAGTGCTTGGATACCTCAAGCGTAGGAGCGTCCAGGCCCCTTTGGACGGCTTGTGGCCGCTTCGGCGCCCAACCGTTAGTAGGCCTGTTCCGGGGTCACAGGAGCGTAATCGGCGGGGTGTTTTGGGCCGTTCCGGCGGGGATTCCGGGGCCTTCGGGCCTGCGTTCGTGACCGAACATAACGACACCAAAGCGTGACTTTGCGCTGGCGGCATGCAAAAAGCCCCGTCCGGTCTTGGGGGAACCTGACGGGGCTTTTCCGCATTGCGGCGCTTGGGAAGTTTAGCCTTCGCAGTCCTTGCAGTACTTGAGGCCGTTCTTTTCCAGGGCAATCTGGGACCGGTGACGGACCAGGAAGCAGGATGAACAGGTGAATTCATCGGACTGCTCCGGGACAACTACAACGGTCAACTCTTCACCGGAGAGGTCGGCACCGGGGAGGTCAATGCCCTCCGCAGTGTCGTTCTCGTCGACGTCGATGACTGCGGTCTGGGCACCGGCACCGCGCGACGCCTGAAGGGCCTCGAGCGATTCAGCGGGAGACTCTTCTTCTGTCTTGCGGGGAGCGTCGTAATCGGTAGCCATTGAGGGGTTCACTTTCGTTGCTGCATAGTGCCATTTCAGGCACCTCAGTGAAGCAGTTTAGGGCATATTACACGTAATAAACGAATAGTGTGCCCAACGCGACATTCTGCAGTTCAAACCCCGCTTCGTCAGCTGTCTGTCTTGGCGGATTCAGCGTGCCACTTGGCGGCCTGGGCGCTGGCAACCGTCACTCCGCTGAGGGCCGGAAGCCAGCCGTAGCGCGTGGCTTCAAGGACACCTTCCGGGGTCCGGTCAACGCACTGGTGGAAGTAGGCAGCTTCGATCCAGGCGGCGATTCTGGAGCCGATCTTGGCGGCAGGCGATGCGTTCATGCGGCCACGGTATCCGGCACGGATTCGAGGGCGGTTTCCGGGTTGTCACGGGGGTGTTAATTGCTCCTGGCTGTCCTGGCCGTGCATCCCGTTGGCTGCCGGCGTCGGGCCTGCCGTCAGTGGGCCGTGGGAGCAACCGTTGAGACGCAAGAACCCCGCCGTTCCTGCGTCTTGGCAGGTACGGCGGGGTTGTTGGAGCCCCCTGTCGGATTCGAACCGACGACCCCCGCTTTACAAGAGCGGTGCTCTGGCCAACTGAGCTAAGGAGGCGTGCCCCGGCACACCGGAGCTGGCATTCCGGCGGACCGGAACAGTGCGCGCAAGCGCTAGATAAGGGTAGCCCAGACCGTCCCGGCACGGAAATTCGGCCGGCACAGGACGGCTCACCTCGGCCCACTCGGCCGGCAGACCCCAACGGATCCGCCAACAAGCGGGTTCGGGCCGCACTCGCTGCATCGAAACAGCGAGTACGGCCCGAACCCGCGAGCTGGAGCCACAGAGCCAGGAGGCTGGAGCCAAGCCCCGCGCGGGCTACTTCTTGGCGTCGATGGCGGTCTGGATGTCGGCGTTCAGGTCGGTGGTGCCGGCCCACTGTTTGCCGTCGACGAAGATGGTGGGCGTGCCCGTGATACCGATGTTCGCCGCCAATTCAGTGGAGTACTTCACGTAGGGGCGGAACTGCTTGGTGTCGATGCAGGAGTCGATGTTGGCCGAGCCTGCTTCGGTGGCCAGCTTCTTGAGATCGTTGTCTGAAATGCCTGCGCCGCCTTCGGCAGGCTGGCGTTCGAACAGCAGGTTGAAGAAGTCGGCGTACTTTTCCGGCGAAGTGTTCACAACGCAGGCGGCCGCGTTGGCAGCACGGGAGGAGTAGTTGGTGCTGGACTGCCGGTCCAGGAAGCCCAGAGGACGGTACTCGAGCGAGATCTTGCCTTCGTTGCGCAGGGTGGTCAGTGTCTCGTTGAACCGGCCCTCGAATGCCTTACAGGCCGGGCAGATGAAGTCGATGTAGGCCACCACCTTGACGGGCTTGCCGGCTTCGGCCTCGGCGCCGGGAGCGTTGACCGTGGCTGGCTTCGTGGCGGGAGCGGACGGAACGTCGGCCAGCTTCACCGTAGTTGCCTCGGACTTCACCACGTCGGTGTTGGCCAGCAGCGTCACGCCGCCGTGCACATTGCCGTTGGCCGGCGTCGGGCCCTCGTCCGCGACCGGTGCGCTCTGCTGCAGGCTGGTGGTGACCACCAGCGCCACAACGGCGATGATGGCCACCACGGCCACCACAATGCCCCAGGCGATGAGGAGTTTGTTGCGCTTGTCCTTATTCAACTGCGCTTCGCGGATCTCGCGGGCCCGTTCACGGGCCTGGGCGGTGCGTTCGGCCTTGGACAGGCGTGGTTCGTTAGCGGGGCTCATCAGTTCCTCGGGTCATTCGACGTCGTAATAGTGGCTATGGCAACGGGGCCAGTTTACGGGAGCGTTCTGTGGCCCGGCTGCGGGCCCGCCATCCCGCCTGAGAAACGAGCTAGTGGCGCCGATGATTCCCGCCGGTAGGGTGGGATATGAGTCACAGCAACCCCAGGGAGCAGTAATGCAGGAACCGGCAAGCGACAAACTCAAGACAAATGACGGCGTCAGGGCCGCTTCGAAAAGGCGCCCGGCGGGGACAAAGTTCGACTTCATGGTGGTCTCGAACAGGCTTCCCGTGGACCGCTGCACCAGCGAAGGTACGGAAGACGACGACGGCGGCTGGCGCCGCTCGCCCGGCGGGCTCGTCACCGCGCTCGCTCCCCTGATGACCAAGGCCGACGGCGCGTGGGTGGGCTGGCACGGCGCCCCGGACGAGACCGTCCGTCCATTCAGCCATGAAGGCATGGATCTGGTCCCCGTGCAGCTGAGCAGTGACGATGTCGAGCTGTACTACGAGGGCTTTTCCAACGCCACCCTGTGGCCGCTGTACCACGACGTCATCGCCCCGCCCGAGTTCCACCGTGCCTGGTGGGATTCCTACCGCAAGGTCAACCGCAAGTTCGCCGACGCCGTCTCACGGCATGCGGCCGACGGGGCCACCATCTGGGTGCAGGACTACCAGCTCCAGCTCGTCCCGCGCCTGCTCCGCGAGGCCCGGCCCGACCTGAGGATCGGCTTCTTCAACCATATCCCGTTCCCGCCGCCGGAAATCTTCGCCCAGCTTCCGTGGCGCAAGGAAATCATCGACGGACTGCTGGGCGCGGACCTGCTGGGTTTCCAGCGCCCCAGCGACGCCGGCAACTTCATGCGTTCCGCCCGCCGCTTCCTGGGGGCCAGCGTGAAGCAGCAGCAGGTGCACGTCAAGGGTCCCGACGGCGCCATCACGCACATCGCCCGGGCCCAGGCGTTCCCGATTTCCATTGCCGTGGAGCAGATCAGTGATCTCGCCAAGAATCCGGCGATCATCGAGCGCTCCCGCCAGATCCGGGAGGACCTGGGCAACCCGAAGACCGTCCTGCTGGGCGTGGACCGGCTCGACTACACCAAGGGCATCCGGCACCGGCTCAAGGCCTACGAGGAACTGCTGGACGAGGGCCTCATCAAGGTGGAGGACGCTACGCTGATCCAGGTGGCGAGCCCCAGCCGTGAGCGTGTGGAGCAGTACCGTCTGCTGCGCGAGGAAATCGAAGGCACCGTGGGCCACATCAACGGCACGTACGACACCATCCAGAACACGGCCGTCCGCTACCTGCACCACAGCTACCCGGTGGAGGAAATGGTGGCCCTGTATCTGGCCGCGGACGTCATGCTGGTCACCGCGCTGCGTGACGGCATGAACCTGGTGGCCAAGGAATATGTCACCGCGCGGACCCAGGACACCGGCGCCTTGATACTCAGCGAGTTCACCGGCGCCGCGGACCAGCTCAAGCAGGCACTCCTCATCAACCCGCACGATATCGACGGCATGAAGAACGCCATCATGCGCGCGGTCAACCTGCCGGTCCGCGAGGCCCGCCGCCGGATGAAGGGCATGCGCAAGCAGATCCTCACCCACGACGTCGACCATTGGTCCGCCGATTTCCTTGGGGCGCTGAATGAGAAAGTGGTGCGCGATGACTCCTGAGCAGACCCCCCTGAGCCTGTCTCCGGAGCTGCTGGACGCTGTCCGCCGCATCGCCGGGACCGAGCACCTGCTCGTGGCCCTGGACTTCGACGGCACCCTCTCCCCCATCGTCGGCCACGCCGGCGACGCGCGCCCGCTGCCGCGTTCGGCGGCCGCGCTGGGCAGCATCGCGGAACTGCCACGGACGACGACGGCGCTGATCTCCGGCCGGGCATTGGCCAGTTTGCGGGAGGTCGCTTCGCCCCCTGCCGCGGCCCTGCTGGTCGGCAGCCACGGCGCCGAGGTCTGGCTGGGCGAGGGCTCCCTCGGCCTGGAGCTGGACAGCGCCCAGCGGCAGCTGCTGGAGGAGGTCCGCGGCGTGCTGGCCGAAATCGTGGAGGAAGCCCCGGGAACACTGCTGGAGGACAAGCCGGCAGGCGTGGTGCTGCACACCAGGCTGGCGGACGACGACGTCGCGGAGGACGCCGTCGAGGCTGCCACGCGGGTCCTTCGGGACCGCCCCGGTGTGTTCCTCAAGACCGGCAAGCGGGTCCTGGAAACGTCCGTGGTCCATGCGTCCAAGGGCGAGGCCGTGGAGTTCCTGCGGCAGGCCACCGGGGCCACGGCGGTGCTGTTTGCCGGCGACGACGTCACGGACGAGGACGCGCTGGGCCGGCTGCTGCGGGGGGACGTCGGCGTGAAGGTGGGGCTGGACTTCACCCAGGCGGAGTTCCGGGTGGAAGCCCCGGTCCACGTGGCCGAACTGCTCGAGGCGCTGCTGCGCGAACGCCGCCGCGTCACCGCCAGCACCTGAGTGAAAATGTGAGATCCGTAACATTTGCGTGACTACGCAAAAAGTCTGACATACTCTCTGTGTGATCTGGCGCACAGAAACCGTGCGGCGTCACGCGATGCTCCCCGGCCTCGGCCGGGGAGTCCAACCGAATACAAAGAACCATTCACTACGGATCGTCCGGCACGTACCTGCCGGTGAAGGGATTGATAACTGTGGCTACAGTTACTTTTGATAACGCTACGCGTCTGTACCCGGGCACAGATAAGCCCGCCGTCGATAAGCTCAACATCGACATCGCCGATGGCGAATTCCTGGTCCTCGTTGGACCCTCCGGTTGCGGCAAGTCCACCTCCCTGCGCATGCTCGCAGGTCTTGAGGATGTGAACGCCGGCCGCATTCTGATCGGTGACCGCGACGTCACGGATGTTCCGCCGAAGGACCGCGACATCGCCATGGTCTTCCAGAACTACGCCCTGTACCCGCACATGACTGTTGCGGACAACATGGGCTTCGCACTCAAGATCGCCGGCGTCTCCAAGGAAGAGCGCGCCGAGCGTGTCCGCGAAGCCGCCAAGCTCCTGGACCTTGAGCAGTACCTGGACCGCAAGCCGAAGGCTCTCTCCGGCGGCCAGCGCCAGCGCGTCGCCATGGGCCGTGCAATCGTCCGCAACCCGCAGGTCTTCCTCATGGATGAGCCGCTGTCCAACCTGGACGCCAAGCTCCGTGTCCAGACCCGCACCCAGATCGCTTCCCTCACCCGCCGCCTTGGCGTCACCACCGTCTACGTGACCCACGACCAGGTCGAGGCCATGACCATGGGCGACCGCGTTGCGGTGCTCAAGGACGGCCTGCTCATGCAGGTTGACACCCCCCGCAACCTGTATGACCGCCCGGCGAACGTCTTCGTTGCCGGCTTCATCGGCTCCCCGGCCATGAACCTGCTGGAGCTTCCGGTAGTCGACGGCGGCGTCCAGTTCGGCGGTACGGTCTACCCGGTGCCGCGCAACGTCCTCGAAGAGGCCCACGGCAAGACCGTGACCCTGGGGACACGCCCCGAAGACCTTGAGACCGTAGGCGCCGGCGAAGGCCTGCAGGTTGAGGTGGACGTCGTCGAAGAACTCGGTGCCGATGCCTATGTCTACGGCCACACCATGCTGGACGGCAAGAGCCACGACATCGTGGCCCGCGTCGACGGCCGCCGGCCTCCGATGAAGGGCGAGTCCATCAACGTGCGTCCGCAGTCCGGCCACGTGCACCTGTTCGACACCACGACGGGCCTGCGCCTGGGCGACTAGTCCCCACCGGCCCCCTAACCTCGCTCCGCTTCGGCCAGGGAACCCTGCCGGCGTGGGCCCATCCACCGGCCCCCTAACCTCGCTCCGCTTCGGCCAGGGAACCCTGCCGGCGTGGGCCCACCCACCGCACTAACGACGGCGGCCCCTCCTGATTGGACGGGCCGCCGTCGCCGTTAACGACCCTCGTCAAAGGACCCAATGAACCTGGCGGAAAACCTGATCCCCCGGCCGCAGCACCTTGCCACCA
>NZ_JAFNLL010000100.1 GCF_017368795.1 Arthrobacter cavernae
TCCTCCGGTTGCAAAATGGAATTTCGCCGCAGCGGCCTGAATGGCTGTACCGCCTGACGCGGATGCGCCGCCACCAACAGCCCCGCCAATGGCGCTGCCGATACTCCCGACAATCCCCACCATTGCCTGCTTAAGCAGAATTTCTGTCATCATGGACAGCACGGAACGGGTGAAGCTGCGCCAGTTCTGCTCACTGCCGGTCAGCATCGCCGCCATATTCTGTGCAATACCATCAAAGGTCTGCGTGGCTGCACTTTTTAGAATTCACTGGCCGTCGTTTTACAACGTCGTGACTGGGAAAACCCTGGCGTTACCCAACTTAATCGCCTTGCAGCACATCCCCCTTTCGCCAGCTGGCGTAATAGCGAAGAGGCCCGCACCGATCGCCCTTCCCAACAGTTGCGCAGCCTGAATGGCGAATGGCGCCTGATGCGGTATTTTCTCCTTACGCATCTGTGCGGTATTTCACACCGCATATGGTGCACTCTCAGTACAATCTGCTCTGATGCCGCATAGTTAAACCAGCCCCGACACCCGCCAACACCCGCTGACGCGCCCTGACGGGCTTGTCTGCTCCCGGCATCCGCTTACAGACAAGCTGTGACCGTCTCCGGGAGCTGCATGTGTCAGAGGTTTTCACCGTCATCACCGAAACGCGCGAGACGAAAGGGCCTCGTGATACGCCTATTTTTATAGGTTAATGTCATGATAATAATGGTTTCTTAGACGTCAGGTGGCACTTTTCGGGGAAATGTGCGCGGAACCCCTATTTGTTTATTTTTCTAAATACATTCAAATATGTATCCGCTCATGAGACAATAACCCTGATAAATGCTTCAATAATATTGAAAAAGGAAGAGTATGAGTATTCAACATTTCCGTGTCGCCCTTATTCCCTTTTTTGCGGCATTTTGCCTTCCTGTTTTTGCTCACCCAGAAACGCTGGTGAAAGTAAAAGATGCTGAAGATCAGTTGGGTGCACGAGTGGGTTACATCGAACTGGATCTCAACAGCGGTAAGATCCTTGAGAGTTTTCGCCCCGAAGAACGTTTTCCAATGATGAGCACTTTTAAAGTTCTGCTATGTGGCGCGGTATTATCCCGTATTGACGCCGGGCAAGAGCAACTCGGTCGCCGCATACACTATTCTCAGAATGACTTGGTTGAGTACTCACCAGTCACAGAAAAGCATCTTACGGATG
The DNA here is from genome assembly GCF_017368795.1 of Arthrobacter cavernae. GTDB lineage: Bacteria > Actinomycetota > Actinomycetes > Actinomycetales > Micrococcaceae > Arthrobacter > Arthrobacter cavernae. The sequence goes on from NZ_JAFNLL010000100.1 coordinate 1,202, forward strand.
GCATGACAGTAAGAGAATTATGCAGTGCTGCCATAACCATGAGTGATAACACTGCGGCCAACTTACTTCTGACAACGATCGGAGGACCGAAGGAGCTAACCGCTTTTTTGCACAACATGGGGGATCATGTAACTCGCCTTGATCGTTGGGAACCGGAGCTGAATGAAGCCATACCAAACGACGAGCGTGACACCACGATGCCTGTAGCAATGGCAACAACGTTGCGCAAACTATTAACTGGCGAACTACTTACTCTAGCTTCCCGGCAACAATTAATAGACTGGATGGAGGCGGATAAAGTTGCAGGACCACTTCTGCGCTCGGCCCTTCCGGCTGGCTGGTTTATTGCTGATAAATCTGGAGCCGGTGAGCGTGGGTCTCGCGGTATCATTGCAGCACTGGGGCCAGATGGTAAGCCCTCCCGTATCGTAGTTATCTACACGACGGGGAGTCAGGCAACTATGGATGAACGAAATAGACAGATCGCTGAGATAGGTGCCTCACTGATTAAGCATTGGTAACTGTCAGACCAACGCGTCTGGTTCG
>NZ_JAFNLL010000101.1 GCF_017368795.1 Arthrobacter cavernae
GGCTGGCTGGTTTATTGCTGATAAATCTGGAGCCGGTGAGCGTGGGTCTCGCGGTATCATTGCAGCACTGGGGCCAGATGGTAAGCCCTCCCGTATCGTAGTTATCTACACGACGGGGAGTCAGGCAACTATGGATGAACGAAATAGACAGATCGCTGAGATAGGTGCCTCACTGATTAAGCATTGGTAACTGTCAGACCAACGCGTCTGG
>NZ_JAFNLL010000102.1 GCF_017368795.1 Arthrobacter cavernae
CTGGCCTCCGCGTTCGCCTACGCGCGCACCATCCGGTTCGCCGACGGCCCGGACGAGGTTCACAAGAACGCGCTGGCCCGCAACGAGCTCAAGCGCCAGCGCGCCCGCCGCCAGGCCCGCGCCAACGCCTAAGCTCATCATCTACGCAGGCCAAAAGCCCCTCTTGCAGCATTCGCGGCAGGAGGGGCTTTTGCATGTCCGGGGACCAAAAATCTTGCGATAGGTGACGGCTATCACCCTGCCAAGCCCACTACGCTTCCAAAGAATGCATTCTTTTATGAGACTTGGGTCACGCCCGGTAAACATCTTGTCTTCCGTATCCGGCAGCAAGTGAGGTGTTCGCACATGTCAGGCAAAACAATCCAGGCGCGCGGCCCCGGTGCTGTGTGAAGACCGGGTGCAACCAGGCCCCGCCGCATCAACATCCCGGCTTGCGGCTCCAACCAATGGAGGTCGTGCCGCCCGTCGGGACTTTCGCATCCAAGGGCCCGGGGATGCGGCGCACTCAGCAGTTCCGCGCCGGACCGTGGGGAGGCGACCGAATGAATGGCAACGAACGATGCCAGGAAAACGATGCCAGGAACCGGGCCCGCGGCGTTATGCATGGCACATCAATTGAACCAAGGACGATCCAACCACTGAGGAGTTTTAATGTTTGAGTCACGAAATAGAGGCTTGTCGCTTGGCGGTCTGCAGGTGTCGGACAATGGGGTCTCGCGCCGATCGCTGTTGAAGTTTGCCGGACTTGGCGCGGCTGCGCTGGGCTCCATTCCGCTCTTGACGGCCTGCGGGGGAGAGGCCTCGGCCACCAAGGCACTCACGCCGTTCTCGGTCTCATCCTTCCCCGGTGATTCCTTCTTCATTGACACCGTCAACCTGGCCCACAAGGACTACGCCAAGCACGGGCTGGACACTCCCAAGCACGTGACTACGCAAAGCGGCCTGCAAGCGGTCCAGCTGATGGTGGCCGGAGCCCTGGACGGCGACGCCTTTGACACGATGCTGCTCATGGCGGCCCACGCGAACGGCACCAAGGGCAAACGGCCGGTGCTGGTCGGCTTCCGCACCGTGGAGACCTGCTACGGAATCGTTGTCGGCAAGGGCTTCGAGGCGCCGCCCGCCGACGCAAGCTTCGAGGAGAAAATGCAATCCCTGAAGGGCAAGATGGTCGGTGTGACGAGCATTGGCTCGGGCTCCGACCTGCAGTTGAAGCTTGCCCTCGAGACGGCAGGGATGCAGTATTCGGACGTCACGGCGCTGGGCGTCGGTGTGACCGCCCAGGGGATCACCAACCTGCAGCACGGGCGAATTGACGCTTACGTCACCGTCCAGTGGACCTCCACCCGCTTCGTGGCCAAGGAAGCAGAGGGGGCCATCCTGCTTGATTTCGCGGATCCGAGTGGGCCTGAGATCATGCGCAACCAGGCAGTTGTTGCCATCGGCGTTCGTGACGACATGGCGGCGGACCATCCGGATATCGTCCAGGACTGGCTGGCGTGCCAGGAAACTGCGAATACGTGGATCCAGGAGAACCGGAAGGATGCTGCAGACCTGCTCAATTCCACCGGACTCGGCGGCAAGGCGCCCGACATTGCAGCAGCATATATCGACCACTATTGCACGGCCATTGCCCCGAATCTTCAGCCGATGTTCAAGGCAACGAAGGAAACCGTCGACCACATGGCCTCCCTCGCCGAGCGCTTTGGAAGCATCAAGAAGGGGGACATCACGTACGAAGCGCTGGTCCCGGAATTCGCGCGGGCGTGAGCGGCAGCACTGTGCCTTTGCTGCTGGGACTCGGGCTCGA
>NZ_JAFNLL010000103.1 GCF_017368795.1 Arthrobacter cavernae
TCCAGGTCGAGAGCCCCCAACCCCGGTTGGGGGCACTCCCAATGGATCGTTTGCAGGAACCAGCAACTGAATACAAGCACCGAAGCAGTAACCACACGTCTTCCCACCCCCGGCGCAGCCAGGCGGAGCGGGCAACAAGGGTTACGGCGGTCACAGCGTGGGGGAAACGCCCGGTCCCATTCCGAACCCGGAAGCTAAGACCCACAGCGCCGATGGTACTGCACCCGGGAGGGTGTGGGAGAGTAGGACACCGCCGGACACACATTCAGCACGGAAGCCCCGACCATGACGGTCGGGGCTTCCGCCATTTAACAACCACCTGCCCCCACGCCACTCCGGCCCGGGCAGGACCACGGCGTGAGAATGACGACGTCAGCTGGCAGGGTCGTACTGGAACTGCCGGAGTTCTTGCGGGCAACGGCAGGCGAGGGCGATCTTCGCGGCCCACTCG
>NZ_JAFNLL010000104.1 GCF_017368795.1 Arthrobacter cavernae
CCTGCCCCCACGCCACTCCGGCCCGGGCAGGACCACGGCGTGAGAATGACGACGTCAGCTGGCAGGGTCGTACTGGAACTGCCGGAGTTCTTGCGGGCAACGGCAGGCGAGGGCGATCTTCGCGGCCCACTCGAGTGCCGCCTCCCGCGAGGGCAGCTCAAGAACGGTGTAACCGCCGTTGGGCACCATGTGCCCTGGGTACGTGCCCTTGGTGACCGTGCCGTCACTGGCCACGAGCACCGGGTCTACGTTCTCATCGATCCCGCCGCCGAAGACGTACACGCCGGCCGCCTTGGCTTCGTCGATGACGGCATGCGCGGCTTCAACCACCGCATTGAAGTCCTCCTCCGGAATCACCATGGCCTCAGCGGGGAACGAGATCAGGTACTTCATCATTCGAGGACTCCTCTGCTCCGGCGGCGCCATCCGTCGGCTCGTCGCGGGGCGCGGCCATCGTGCCCAGCCCGATTATCGCCCCGGCACATGGCATGTGGTCAAGGGACCACGGGTAGGGCGTCGCGACCAACGCCCGGCCCTGGACCGGATGAGGCGGCGGATTCGAGCGGTGACAGGAGGTAGGCCAGTGAGCGTTGCAGCCGGCTGCGGTCCGGTCCGGCGCACACGGACGGTCGGTGCCGTGCTCGGCACGATCGCCAACGAGATCGAGGGCGGCGACGACAACCTCCGGCTCCGCTTCACGTTGCCTGGTGGTCACGGACGTCGAGCCCGGATGCATGAGGAGCAGGCCTATGCGGACAGCATGAAACAGATTCGCTGCCGGCGTCGACCCGAGATGGCACCCCCTCGCTGTGTGGCGCGCTTCACGGAGCGAACTTCTGGGGTCGATGCCGGCCTGCCGGTGGATGTGGTTGCCCCAAGGCGTACCCGGTGCCGCATTTCCGGGGATTCTTGGGGAATTCAGGTATGACACCCTTGGTGTTTGGGGTGGATTTGCGTTGGGGTGTGGTGGGGTGTATTGTTTTCTGAGTCGCCGGGTGCGGAACGGAAAGCCGGAAGGTGTGTATGTTTCGGTAGGCGGCCAAATAATCTCCTTTTTCCAATGGCCTGTTGGTGCGTCCATTTTTTGTGGTGTGCTGGCGGGTGATGATTAACGGGGTCTGTTGTTTGAGAACTCAATAGTGTGCCAAGTTTGTTGA
>NZ_JAFNLL010000105.1 GCF_017368795.1 Arthrobacter cavernae
TGGTGTTAGCGCTCATCGGTGGCTCCTTCAAGACCGCCGTCAACGGCGGGGCCGGTGGCGGGGGTGGTGCCGAAATTCGCCCAGGAGCCGGTGCCCTGGCTCAGCCATTGGCCCTGGTCGGTGACGGTGTGGGTGGTGCCGGTTGTGTGGCTTGTTGCGTTGCCGGTGTTGCCGATGGAGAGCAGGTCCTCGTGGGTGAAGCGCTGGTGCACCGCGGCCGCTCCCAGGCCCTTGTCGACCTCGTCGGCGCCGAGGACCCTGGCGAGGGTGACGGCGCGTTCCATTTTGTGCCGGATCTTTCCGGTCCCTGCGGCGGCGGCTTCCTTGAGCCAGAGCGCGGCGCCGGCGCCGAGGGCCAGGAACTCTTCCTCGGCCTTGTTGGTGGGGCGGATCACCCGTTCCAGGGCCCCGGCAGGGGCCGGCGGGAAGTGGGCGTCGATAATCGCGGGAGTGCCGGGGCGGGTGAGTTCGTGACGGGCGACCTCGACCGGGCCGGCGACCCCGACGTGCACGATAATCACCTCGGTCTCGGTTCCGCGCACCCAGACCATCTGACCCATCAGGGCGTGCGGGACGGAGTAGCGGGACTGCGCAAAGGTGATCATGGGTGTGTTCGGCGGGACCTGGCGGGTCTGGCCGAAACTCGCCGTCACCGGTGCCGCAGGGACCGGATGCAACCTCGGCCCTTCGAGAACCCGGAGCATGTCCTTCGGGATCTCCAGCGTGACCCGGTGCACCCGCGAATTCACCTCCTCCATGAACGCCTCACACGCAGCCTCCAGCTCCGCGAAGGACCGGTACTCCGGCAACAGGTTGGTGTCTGTGGGGACGAGGTCGGCCTTGGCGATCTTGACCGCGTTCTCCACCCCGCCCTTCGAGGCCGGGTCGGCCGGCAGGCACGTCTGCAGCGAGGTCGAGTAGTGCCTGGCGAACGCCACAATCTGGTGGTTGCGGACCGGGATCCCGGCGACGTGCTCGACCGTGACGGTCTTCTCGTTATCCGTCAAAATGTAGGTCGGGACCCCGCCGATCAGGCGGAAGGACCGGTCCAGGGCCGCGAACACGCTCGGCATGGTCCGATCCCGCAACGGGATCACGATCCGCAAGCGGGAGAACGCCAACCAGGCCACGAACAGCACGGTCTTCACCCCGTCAACGACGGGCCCGTCCCCGTAGTCATACTGAAGCCACAGACCCGGCTCCGGAGTCCAGGGCCGGTGCACGCGCACGCTCCGGGCCCGGTATTTCGCCTTCAGTCCAGCCAGCGTCGTCCTGGTCGTCCGCTCACACCCGGTGAACCCCAAAGCGAGGAGCTTCTCATGCACGACATCGCCGCGGATCTTCCCACGGGACTGCTCCACCCAGGAGGCCATCTGCGGCAGGAACGGATCGGTCATCCGGCCGCGCTGCCGGGCCACCGGCGCCTGCGCGCCCTCCTGACGGGCCAACACATACGAGCGCACCGTGTTGTGCGATACGCCGCAGATCTTCGCGGCATCCCGGTACGACCGGGTCAAATCATAAGCAGCTAAAATTTCCATGAACTCTCCTGGAGACTTCACAACAAGCCCCTTCCTTCCCCAC
>NZ_JAFNLL010000106.1 GCF_017368795.1 Arthrobacter cavernae
CTCGAAAGTTGTCAAGCTGTGTGGAGTCACTGGGCTAGTTTTTGGGGTGTTTTGGTCTCGGGCAGATTGATCCCGACGTGTGTGGCGGGGGCCGGCGTGGTGGGTCGTTGGCGGAATCTTCCTGGGTGTCGTTCGTAGTAGTCCTGGTGGACTTTGTCTCGCTTGTCCCAGAGCTCTTTCCACGAGCCGTCGTGGACTTGTGATGGTGAGAACAGTGCGATGCCTGAGTGTTTGTGATCGGTGCTGTACCAGTGCACATAGCCGGTGGGGTACTCCCTGGCGGCCTCGAGATCGTCAAAGATCCGGGGGTAGCCGGGCCGGTATTTCATCGTGCGAAAGCCTGACTCCGAGAAGGGATTGTCGTTGGAGACGTACGGGCGGTTATGGCTAAGTTCCACGCCGTGGGCGGTGAGGGTGTCACGGAGCAGGTTTGACTTCATGGCCGGGCCTGAATCGGCATGCACGATGAGCGGGGCGCCGTGCCGGGCGATGGCTGTCCTGAACATCTCCGCGGCGAGGTGGTCGGACTCGCGTTCCTCCACCCGCCAGCCGACGATCTCTCGGGAGAAGATGTCCATGATGGAGTACACCTTGAAAACCTTCCCCTGCCACTTGGAATAGACATCGGTGATGTCCCAGGACCAGACCTGGCAGGGGCCGGTGGCCTTGACCACCGGCATCTCAGAGGAACCACGCTTGCCCCCACGCTTGCGCGGGATGGTTGGGCGGGCCTGCTGATCCTCGTACCCTGCCGCGATCCGCCACCACGTGCGGTTGGAGGCGAGCAGCACGCCGTTGTCCCAGGCCGTGGCGAAGGCATGGTCAACGGAGTTGCCCTTCTCCCAACCGGCCAGGATGAACCCCAGGATCCGGTCCTGATGCGCGGTGCTGATCCGGCATTCGTAGGCACGGTCGGCCTGGTGGACCGGGTCCTGCACCGCCGGACGGGGATTGAACCGGTAATGCCAGGTCCCGCGCGACACGCCCGCCAGCTCGAGCGCTGTCCGCTGGGAGCCGATGATCACATGCAGATCCAAGACAAGACTGTTCTCGGCCGCTATGAATCGTTCTGAGCGCTCGTCGGGGTTGTATCGGGCTCTGGCACGCTCAACTCGTGCAAGAGCCCGATAGCTTTTCCCAGCGCGGAATTCGTGTCCTCCAGCTCCTGCACCCGCTTCTGGAGCTTTTCGACTTCGGCACGGTGGGCAGCCATTTCCTTCGCGCGTGCTTTTTCAAACGCGGAGAGTTCACGATTCGTTGGGACCATGCCTCCATGCTCCCGCGGAATCAGGCCACGGTCGATATCGCCCTGGACCATCAGGGTGCGCCACCTGCGGAACGTCCAGTCCGAAACGGACGTCGAGGCCAGCCACTCCTTCCTCGTCCCGTGCGGCTGCAAATAGTACTCATGCATGAACTCACGGATCTCTTCACGCGTAAAACCCTTGTTATCAACGGCCATCGCCGGCTCCTTCAATCAACAGGTAATGAATGACTCACAACCAGCTTGACGATGAGGGGCTCTCTCAC
>NZ_JAFNLL010000107.1 GCF_017368795.1 Arthrobacter cavernae
CCCGTTCGGCCCTGAGTACAACATCATCAGCGCCTGACACCCCGCGGCGGCGGCCAGTGGCCGCCGCCGCTTTGAACACCGCACTCAACAAGGAGCACCGCAAGCATGGATAAGTCAGTATTTCTGGAAGACCTGGACGCCTTCGCATACCGCGAGGCCCTGGCATCCGGGGAGGCGATCGTCCTTATCCCCGTCGGATCCCTGGAGCAGCACGGGCCACACCTGCCTTTGGGTACGGACACCATTTTGTCCTCCCGCTTCGCTGAGGGCGTCGCCAGGCGGCTGGATGCACTGGTTGCCCAGCCCATCGCGTACGGGTACAAGTCACAGCAGAAGTCCGGCGGCGGCAACCATCTTTCCGGTACAACCAGCCTGGATGGTGCCACACTCACCGGCATGGCGCGCAACCTGGTCAAGTCCTTCCTCAACCAGGGCGTCCGGCATGTGGTCTTTGTCAACGGGCACTTCGAGAACTACCAGTTCCTATACGAGGGAATTGACCTTGCCTTGGAAGAGCTGGGGCTCAAACCCGGAGCCGATCAGAGCGTGCTGTTGCTGTCCTACTGGGACTTTGTCAGCCAGGACACGCTGACGAAGGTCTACCCCGACGGCTTCCCGGGCTGGGACATCGAGCACGGCGGCGTCCTGGAAACCTCGCTGATGCTCCACCTCGAACCGGCTAGGGTTGCCATGGACCGCTTGGTGGACGGTCCTGCCGCGGTCCTGCCGCGCTTCGACAGGCTCCCGGTGGTGCCGGAGCGCACGCCGGCCACCGGCTGCCTCTCATCGGCCGCCGGGTCCAGCGCCGCCAAGGGTGAGCTGCTGTACGGGCAGGTTGTCGATGACCTGGCCGCCGACCTCGCCGAGGAACTGCTCCGCGAACCCGAGGACGCGACTGCCCCCTGACCCACCCTGCGCGCCCTCAAGGCGGCCAACCCACCTCGGTGGGATGGCCGCCTTTTGTGTGGATGACGCCGCGAGGTCTGCCCCCAGCCGCAACACGCCGGCTACGTCCGATGCATTCTGCACAACCAAGTTGGATTCAATGCAACCAGCCGAAGCGCGATGGATATGGACAAGCACCATATCCAGAAGTTTTCTGAGAATCCATTGACTGCGAGCTAAATCACTCCTAGGCTTTGTTGCAACAGTGTTGCGTTGATTGCAACGTCGCAATGTTTGCTCTCCGGGCCTCAGCGCCCATGGAATGAACCGCAGCGCTATGAATCGTCGGGCCGGTTCCACGTTTCCCCGTGGAACCGCACCAAGAAAGGCATCAGCACAATGACCACCACAGCATCTGAAAGCGCCACCTCCGTCGCCGAACTGGAGCGCCTCAAGGTCCTCAAGAACGGCGAGAAAGTCTCCCTGACCTTCTCCGATGCCGAATTCGAGCGCCGCGTTGCCGGGCTCCGCCGGATCATGGCCGAGAAGGAACTGGACGC
>NZ_JAFNLL010000108.1 GCF_017368795.1 Arthrobacter cavernae
TGACCCGCTCACGGGCGTGGTCGACGGCCTGGTTTCGGAGGTCGGTCCTGCTGTCGGGGGACTGGTGCAGCCGGTGGTCGGCGGCGTGGTCAGCCCGGTACTGGGCGGGGTCGTGGCGCCGGTTGTCGACGGGGTTGTGACGCCGGTTGTCGACGGGGTTGTGACGCCGGTACTGGGCGGGGTCGTGGCGCCGGTTGTGGACGGGGTCCTCGGCCCGGTCCTGCGGCCGGTGACGGGCGTCCTTGGCTCGGTGCTGGCACCCGTGGCCGGGCCTGGTGCCGGTGGTGTCCCCGGTCTTCCGGGGCCATCGGGGCAGGGCAGCGGGACTGTGGTCCTCCCCGGAAACGGAACTCCCGGCGCCGGTGCCGGTCTGCCGCCAGGTGTCTCCGGCGGCCCCGTGGACACGGTTGCGGGCTCCACGGGGCCGGCCGGCATCCCTGCGTCCGGGGTCGGCTCGCCGCCGGGCCCGGGCATGGGGGGTGCATCCTTCCGGCCGTTCCCCGGCGCTTTGTCGCCGTCCGCTGACGGTGTCCCTGCGCTGCCGGTTCCCGCGGGGCCCGGTGGGGAGTCCCCGGGTGAAGAGTCCCCCGCCGGGCCTCCTGCTTTGCCCGCGGGCCCCGGGGCCGGTGCCGGTTCCGGGAGCGGCCCGTCCGGTCCTTCGGGCGCGTCCGCGGCCTGGCTGCAGGGTGCCGTGGTTTTGCCTCCGTTGTCGGGGGCCGTCCTGGCGGCCGAGGCCGCCGAACGGCTGCCCGCGCCGGTCTCCTTCGACCCCGGTTCCTCCCCCGACTAGTTTCCCGGCCCGCCGCGCCTTCGCGCGCGGCACGCGGTCAGTCGGGCGCCCCGTGATGTGGCGCCCCGGGAACTAGTCCCTCAGGAGAAACCAAATGCATAGCATCGTTCGCAGGGGGCTGCTCGGCAGCCTCTTGGCCGGCGGGCTCATGACCCTCGGCGCCGCCGCAGCCAACGCGGCGGATACAACAACTACCGGCCAGGGAGGCCTTCTCTCCGGCACCCAGGTGGTTGCACCTGTCAATGTCCCCCTCACCCTGGGCGCCACCTCGCTCAGCCTGCTGGGCGACGCAACGGCCATCAACCAGGCCCCTGCCCATGCCCCGGCGTACCCGCCGATGGCGTACCCTCCGGCGTACCCGCCGATGGCGTACCCTCCGGCCGACCCGCCGGTCGTCTACCCTCCGGCCGACCCGCCGGCCGACCCGCCGGTCGTCTACCCTCCGGCCGACCCCCCGGTGGACTACCCGCCGGCCGACCCGCCGGTGAACTACCCTCCGGCGGACCCGGCTTCCGTGGCCGGCACCTCCG
>NZ_JAFNLL010000109.1 GCF_017368795.1 Arthrobacter cavernae
AAGAGAGGTTGGACGTGGCTGCAGGAGAAGAGACCTCCCATATCCTCAGCGGGTTGACTGCCCAGCTGCCTGATCGTGATCCGGAAGAGACCGCGGAGTGGATCGAGTCCCTGGATGCGTTGATCCAGGAGCAGGGCACGGAGCGTGCCCAGTACATCATGCGCAGCCTGCTGCAGCGGGCCGGTGCCCGGAGCGTGGGCGTGCCGATGGTGACCACCACGGACTACGTGAACACGATCCCGGTGGACCAGGAAGCGCCGTTCCCCGGGAACGAGGAGTACGAGCGCCGCTACCGGGCGTACATGCGCTGGAACGCCGCGGTCATGGTGCACCGGGCGCAGCGGGCCGACATCGGCGTGGGCGGGCACATCTCGACCTATGCCGGGGCCGCGACCCTGTACGAGGTCGGCTTCAACCACTTCTTCCGCGGCAAGGACCACGCCTCGGGCGGGGACCAGGTCTTCTTCCAGGGCCATGCCTCCCCCGGCATGTACGCCCGGGCGTTCATGGAAGGCCGGCTCTCCGAGGAGGACCTGGACGGTTTCCGGCAGGAGAAGTCCAAGGAAGGCCACGCGCTCTCCTCCTACCCGCACCCGCGCCTGATGCCGGCCTTCTGGGAGTTCCCCACCGTGTCCATGGGCATCGGCCCGATGAACGCGATCTACCAGGCCCAGTCCAACCGCTACCTGCACGACCGCGGCATCAAGGACACCTCCGGCCAGCAGGTCTGGGCGTTCCTGGGCGACGGCGAAATGGACGAGCCCGAGTCCCGCGGCCTGCTCCAGCTCGCCGCGAACGAGAACCTGGACAACCTGAACTTCGTCATCAACTGCAACCTCCAGCGCCTGGACGGCCCGGTCCGGGGCAACGGCAAGATCATGCAGGAACTCGAGGCGTTCTTCCGCGGCGCGGGCTGGAACGTCATCAAGGTCGTCTGGGGCCGGGAATGGGATGCCCTGCTCGAGAAGGACCAGGACGGCTCCCTGGTGCAGATCATGAACGAGACCGTGGACGGGGACTACCAGACCTACAAGGCCGAGTCCGGCGGCTTCGTCCGCGAGCACTTCTTCGGCAAGACCCCGCAGACCAAGGACATGGTCGCGGAGCTGACCGACGAGCAGATCTGGCAGCTCAAGCGCGGCGGCCACGACTACCGCAAGGTCTACGCCGCGTACAAGGCCGCCGCCGAGTTCAAGGGCAAGCCCACCGTCATCCTCGCCAAGACCGTCAAGGGCTACGGCCTCGGACC
>NZ_JAFNLL010000011.1 GCF_017368795.1 Arthrobacter cavernae
CCCACCGCACTAACGACGGCGGCCCCTCCTGATTGGACGGGCCGCCGTCGCCGTTAACGACCCTCGTCAAAGGACCCAATGAACCTGGCGGAAAACCTGATCCCCCGGCCGCAGCACCTTGCCACCAGTGGCAGCGCGGCATTCACGCTTCACGCCTCGGCCCGCATCGCGGCCTCCGGCGGGGCACTGGCCTCCGCGGGCCAGCTCGCCGCGCTGCTGCGCCGCGCCACGGGCTACGCCCTGCCGCTCGTTGCCGAGGCCCTGCCCGGTGATCTTGTCCTGGAGTTTACGGACATGCCCGACGGCGGCCCTGAGGCCTATGCCGTGAGCGTCACCGCGGAGTCGGTCCGCCTTACGGCGACGGACCCCGCCGGCCTGTTCAACGCCGTCCAGACCCTCCGCCAGTTGTTCCCGGCAGCGGTTGAGGGCGCGGCTGAGGGCACGGGCGGGACCGAGCCTGCTTGGACGGTTCCCGCCGTCGAGATCGCCGACACTCCGCGGCTGCCCTACCGCGGCCTGATGCTGGACGTCGCACGCAGCTTCTTCACCGTCGCGGAGGTCAAGCAGCAGATCGACACGATGAGCCAGTTCAAGCTCAACGCCCTGCACCTGCACCTCACGGACGACCAGGCCTGGCGCATCGAGATCCATAATCCGGCGGAGAACCCATCCGGGCTGGACTATAGCCGGCTCACCAGTGTTGGCGGGCAGGGCGCCGTGGACCACCCCGGCGTCGGGCTCACCCCCGGCCACACCGGCTTCTACACGCAGCAGGACTTCCGGGAGATCGTGGACTATGCGGCCACCAGGAACGTGCTCATCGTCCCGGAGATCGACCTCCCCGGGCACGTCAATGCCGCCCTCGCTGCCCTCCCGCAGCTGAACCCGGACGGCCGGCCCCGGCCCATGAACACCAGCGGCGAGGTGGGTTATTCCACCCTGGACGCCGCCAACCCCCTCACCTATGAGTTCGTCCGCGAGGTCCTGGGCCAGCTCGCCGCCATCACCCCGGGCCCCTACCTGCACATCGGCGGCGACGAGGCCCTCGTGACGGGCCACGACAATTACGTTGCGATGGTGCGGGAGTTTGCCGCCATTGCCGCCGGCCTGGGCAAGACCGTGGTGGGTTGGAACGAATACGCCGACGTCGAGCTCCCGCAAGGCGCGGTGGTCCAGTACTGGCACGGCGAGCTCGCCCCCGCGGTGCGCCAGGCCGCGGAGAACGGGGCCCGGATCCTGATGTCCCCTGCCGCGAACACGTACCTGGACCAGAAATACGATTCCGCCAGCCCCATCGGCCTCGAATGGGTGGAAGGCGGCCCGTTCACCTGGGCCGAGTACTACGCCTGGGACCCCGCGCAGGGCGGCATCGGCGAGGAGCAGTTGCTCGGCGTCGAGGGCCCATTGTGGACCGAGACCGTGCGCGGCAACCGCCAGGCGGCCTGGCTGACGTACCCGCGGGCCATTTCCCTCGCCGAGGTCGGCTGGTCCCGGCAGGAGGACCGCGAACTGCAGGACTTCCGACGCCGGCTAGGAACCTTCGGCGAGCGCCTCGCCAGGCAGGGGGTCACGTTCCAGGAAGCGCCCGACGTCGACTGGTCCGCCGCGCCCGCACCCGCCTTTTCGGATGAACCCGTCCCCGCCGAGCCCCAAGTACGGAACAATTGAGCCATGAGCGAGCAAAACGGTGCCCAGTGGCATGACGAACCAACCGACTACGGGCAGATCGGCAAGCTCCCCCGCACCGAGGCCGCGAGCGCCAAGGACACAGCGCCTCCAGCGAGCGTCATCGGATCGCTGAACATCACGGCCGCGGCCACGGACCCGGAGCTGCTGGACCTCCCCTGGCACATTGCGCTGGAGGACTGGCCGTCAGAGTACCTGGCGGCACTGCCCCGCGGTATTTCCCGGCACATCGTGCGGTTCGCGCACCTGGGCGGCTCGGTGATCGCTGTCAAGGAGACCTCGGAGCATGTGGCCCGGCACGAATACCACATGCTGCGGAAGCTGGCCCGGCTGGACGTCCCCGGTGTGGAGCCCGTGGCAGTCATCACGGGCCGCGCCACCCCGGAGGGGAGGCCGCTCAACCCGGTGCTGGTCACGCGGCACTTGAAGTTCTCCATGCCGTACCGCGCGCTTTTCTCCCAGATGCTGCGCAAGGACACCTTGACCCGCCTGATCGACGCGCAGGCGCTGCTCCTGGTCCGGCTGCACCTGATCGGCTTCTACTGGGGCGACGTCTCGCTCTCCAACACGCTCTTCCGCCGCGATGCCGGGGCGTTCGCAGCGTACCTGGTTGATGCCGAGACGGGAGAGCTCTACCCGGACCTCTCCACGGGCCAGCGCGAATATGATCTGGAAATAGCCCGGGTCAACATCGCCGGTGAACTCATGGACCTGCTCGAGGGCGGGCTGATCGAGGACAAGGTTGATCCGGTTGCCACCAGCGAGCTCATCATGGACAGCTACCGCCGGCTCTGGGCGGAACTGACCGAGCAGGAATCCTTCGAGCTCGGCGAGCGCTGGCGCGTTGGCGCACGCATCCGGCGGCTCAATGAACTCGGTTTCGACGTCGAGGAATACGCCATCAAGACCACCGCAGGCGGTTCCACCATCCAACTGCAGCCCAAGGTGGTGGATGCGGGCCACCACCAGCGCCGCCTCCTCCGGCTCACCGGCCTGGACGCCCAGGAGAACCAGGCCCGCCGCCTGCTCAACGACATGGACTCGTTCCGGGCCGACAACAACCCGGACCTCGACGAGGAGATCAGCGCCCATGCCTGGGTCAGCCAGATCTTTGAGCCGATCGTACGGTCCATCCCGCGGCACCTGGCCGGGAAGCTGGAGCCGGCGGAGGTGGTGCACGAGGTCCTGGAGCACCGCTGGTACATGAGCCAGAAGCAGGACCGGCACATTCCGCTGGCGGAGGCCGTGCAGTCCTACCTCGACACCGTGCTGCAGCACCGCCGCGACGAGGCAGCCATCATGCTCAACCCGGACGCTGAGCTGCTCAAGATCCTTGAGGTTGAGGTGGAGGAATCCGGCCGCTATGACGAGGTGGAAGAGTACCCGGACGCGGACGACTGAGGTTCGTTGACCGATTCCCGACGGCGGCACTCACGCGAGTGCCGCCGTCGGGCGTTTTAAGGTTCGAGTGTTTCGGCGAGTCCGGCCAGCACGGGCTCGCGGCCCAGCTCGATGTGTGAGTAGGCCAGCGAATACGCCAGGTCCGGCCTGCCCTTGAGGATCGCATCGCAAAGGGCGGTGTGTTCGTCGCGCTGGAGCTCGTTGCTGCGGTTGTGGGCAAGGCCGAAGATCCAGCGCATGCGGCCAAAGAGCGGCTTCACGGATTCGATCAGCAGCCGGTTGCCGGACAAGCGGACGATCTCGGCATGGATCTCGGTGCTCAACCGCACGACGTCGTCCGTCCGGTTTTCGTCGATGGCGGTCCGGGAGTCGTCCAGCAGCTCCTGCAGGCGGCCGCCAGGGTGGCCCTCGCCGACCCGCGTGGCCGCCATTCTGGCGGCAAAGGCCTCGAGGCATAGCCTGACGTCGAAGAGCTCGTTGACGTCGGTGAGCGTGATTCGGCGGACCACCGCTCCCCTGCGCGGGAAGGTCTCCACAAAGCCGTCCTGCTCAAGCCGTTGGATGGCTTCGCGGACCGGGATCCTGGAGACGTCGTACATCTCGGACAGCTCACGTTCGCGCAGGCGCCCGCCCTGCTCGAAGGTTCCCGTCACGATCCCTTCGAGCACCAGCTGGTAGACGTGCTCGGCCCGGGCCTCGTCGTCACGGCCCTTTGCTGGCTCCGGCATCGGCTCTGCCACTGTTCCACTCCCATTCGTGCCAAGGCCGGCGGCGTCCCATGGACGCCGCCGGTCAGCGTTCCAACCGAGCATACACGGGAGGAAAGAGCTCATCGACGGGCCGGTTCCTGGCGTCCCGCGTGGTGTAGGCGCGGCGCATCTTGTCGAAGAGTTCCTGTGCCTTCCCGCGCCAGTAGTCCAGATCCACTCCCTCGATCAAGCCGTCGGCCATGATGGTTTGCCCCGCCACCACGGAGAGCACGGCCTGGCGCGCGGTGCCGTTGAGGACCAGGGTGCGCAGCGGGTCATCGTGCACGCCGTCGCGGATGTCCCCCAAGGAGAATGCCACCATGTCGGCCTGGGCTCCGGGCTCAAGCCGTCCCAGGTCGGGGCGCCTCAGAGCCTGCGCACCGCCGAGGGTGGCGGCGTCGAAGTATCCGGCGACGTCACCGGCGTCGTTGGTTCCGGCCAGTATCTTCGCCAGCTGCACGCCGGCATCGATGCCGCGGATCAGGTCCGGCGGGAACGAGTCAGTACCCAAGGAGATGTTGATGCCTGCTGCTTTGTAGGCGTTGAAGGAGTCCAGGACGCTGCCATAGCGCATGGACGTGAGGGGGCAGTGGATGATGCTGGCTCGGCTGCCTGCCAGCCTGGCCAAGTCGCCACGGTCCTCGCCGTGCACGGCAGGATTCCTGTCCGTGTAGGTGGCGTGCGGGATCAGGAGGCGCTCGTTGAGCAGGCCCACTTGGTCCAGTAGTTCGAGAGGTGTGACGCCATGCCATTCCAGGATGAGTTCGCGTTCCACGAGTCCCTGGAGGGAGTGCAGGCGCACCAAGACGTCCCGCTCCTCGGATGCTGCCGCCGTCGCTTTGAGCAGTTCGATGCCCAGCGTTTCGATGCGGCACGGGAGAAGGACACCGTTGACCAGGGGATCGGCGAGTTCTGTCGCGTGGTCAATGAAGCGCAAGGCGTCGGCAAGCCCCTGGCGGCCGCGGTCGTCGTCGAACATTACGGAGCGTTCGCCGGTCTCCAACACGACGTTCACACCGGAGCGGTAGGCGGGGCCCAGGTAAGCCCGCAAACCGAGCTTCCGGCTGGTGGCGGCCATGCCCACCAGTTCCTCGAAGGGCTCGGCCCATTCGGAGTGCACCTCGGACGCGATGGGCATGTAGGTGGTGATGCCGTGCAGGACCAGTTGGATGAGGGCGTATTCGCGGATCTGCTGGCGTTCTTCCGCGGTGAAGACGTCGTCGCGGTGGTGGCGAAAGTAGTCCTCGGACCATTGGTGCCCCTTGGCCTGCTCGGGTCCGGCCCAGCTGTCCAGGATGAGGTGGTCGATGTCCGTGAGGGCGTCGAGGTCGATCAGGCCAGGCATCAGCAGGGCATCTCCGAGGTGACGTTCCTCGTCCACCGGACCTGTGTAGTCATGTCCGACGTACTCAATGATGTCGCCGCTGTAGACCACGCAGGCCTCTTCCAGCAGCACGTGCTCTCCCTTGTTGAAGCCCAGCACGTAGCGGGCGGTGACCTTGGTGGGCACGGCGGCTCCTCTTTCCTTGTTAAGGCTCGCATCGAAAAGCTATCTGGTATTCCAAACAGTACATTATTTGTGATTTACATCGCATCAATCGTGCCCTAATCTATTTTGGTATACAAGAACTCACGGAGCCAGCTCCCCTGGATCATGAAACGAGCAGAACCGTTGACCCAGCTACAGTCCGTCGAACCGAACACCGGCAGCTCGCCGCCTTCTCCGGCAATGACGCCGGAACGCAAGGCAGCCGCCCCTGCCGAGGCGCGCTCATTGCTCGCTACAGCCTGGTTGAGGATCCGGCGCAGCAAGATCGCGCTCCTTAGCTTGTGCGTCGTGGTGGCCATCATGCTGTTCGCCATCCTGGCCCCCGTGCTCAGTGCGATGTCCGGCAACGATCCCTTCACGTCCAACACCAGCCCGGAAGTACTGGACGACTTCCAGACACCTGGGCTGCCGCTCCCCGGCTATATGTACCCCTCGGCCCAGCACTGGCTCGGCGTCGAACCCGGCCTGGGCCGCGACCTGTTCGCCCGGCTCGCCCACGGCGGCCAGATCTCGCTGACCATCGCCCTGCTATCAACCCTTGTTTCCGTGGTGCTGGGCACGGTCCTGGGAGCGGCGGCCGGCTACTTCGGCGGCAAGACGGACGCCATCATCAGCCGCATCATGGACCTGTTCCTCGCGTTCCCGCACCTGCTCCTGGTGCTGTCCCTGACGCCCATCCTTCAGTCACGGCTCCGTGACACGCCGCTGGGCGAAGGCAGCTTCCTGCCCATGGCCTCGCTGGTGATCATTCTTGGCTTCTTCGGCTGGGCGTACCTCGCACGGATCGTCCGCGGCCAGGTGCTGAGCCTCCGCGAACGCGAATTCGTGGAAGCCGCCCGGTCCTTTGGGGCCTCGCACATGAGCGTCCTGTTCCGCCAAATCATCCCCAACGTCATGGGAGTGGTGCTGGTCTACGCCACCATGCTGATCCCCACGAACATCTCCGCCGAGGCTGCGCTGTCCTTCCTGGGCGTCGGCGTCAAGGACCCCACACCGTCGTGGGGCCAGATGCTGAACGCCGCGCAGTCCGGCAACTGGTACCTGAGCGATCCCTGGTTCCTTGCCGTACCCGGCGTGATGCTCATCATCACCGTCCTGGCGTTCAACCTTCTGGGCGACGCGGTCCGGGACGCCCTGGACCCCAAGGCTTCCCGCCACTAAATCCCCATCATTACCGTTTCACCCACCCCTCACGAGGAGCAACATGAAAACCCCCACAAGAGCACTGGCGCTTTCTGTGCTGATCGCCATGGCGGCCACCGGCTGCGGCGCCGCCGGGCAGGCCCCGGCAGGCAATGCCAAGCCCGCCGAGTCCGTCACCGAGCTCGCACCCAATGTGGTCAAGTCCGGTTTCACGGCCAAGGGCGGCAACATCAACGTCCTGATGTCCTCCGATTTCCAGACCCTTGACCCCGGCAACAGCAACTACGTCCAGACGGCCAATGTCGGCCAGCTGTACTACCGCACGCTGACCATGGCCAAGGAAACCGCCGGCCAGCCGCCCACCGTCGTCCCCGACCTCGCCACGGACACCGGCAAGGTTTCCGCGGACGGCCTCAGCTGGACCTTCACGCTCAAGGAAGGCGTGAAGTTCGAGGACGGCAGCCCCATCACTTCGGCTGACATCAAGTACGGCATTGAGCGCACCTTCGCCCAGGATGTCTACACCCAAGCGCCGCAGGAATTGAATGCAGCGCTCGACGCCGGTGGGTACAAGGGGCCGTACAAGGATCCTGCCGCCGTGCTCAAGGCAGTCGAAACCCCCGATGAGCGCACGGTGGTCTTCCACCTGAAGAAGCCCTTCGCGGAATTCCCGGCCCTGGCCTCCCGATCCAACACTGCTCCGGTCCCCCGGGCCAAGGACACCAAGCTGGACTACACCAACCACCCGGTTTCCTCCGGACCCTACATGGTGGAGTCGTACAACCGCGGCAAGTCCCTCAAGCTCGTGCGCAACCCGCACTGGGACCCCGCCACGGACTCCAACCGTTTGGCACTTCCGGACACGTTTAGCTTCTCGCTCTCCACCTCGCAGGCCACCATCAGCCAGCAGCTGCTGGCCAACTCGGACCCCAACGCCATCACGCTCGATTCCAACGGCGCCCTGCAGACCTCGGACTCGGCCAAACTCGCCGATGCCCAGGTCAAGGACCGCGTGGCCTCGGGGCTGCTGGGCTGCAACGACGTCCTGAGCTTAAACACGCAGAAGATCACGGACCCGGATGTCCGCAAGGCCATCGCCCTGGCCTTGGACCGCCAGTCCATCCTGGTGCAGTACGGCGGACGCCGCTTCGGCGAGATCACGCAGAGCCCGCTCAACGCCAAGATGCGCGGCTACGTGGCCACAGAGCTGGAACTGGATCCCAGCGGCAAGCCCAAGTTGGAGGAAGCCAAGAAGCTCCTCGAAGGAAAGAGCTACCCCAAGACCCTCACGTACGGCTACGCCAACAACCGCGATGCGTACAAGAACACCGGCACCGTGGTGCAGCAGAACTTGAAGGCCCTCGGCATCGAGATTGAACTCGTGCCGATCCCGGCCCCGAACTACTACTCGATCATGGCCAGCGAGCAGCTGCCGGACATCGGCCGCTCGGGCTGGTGCGGCGGCGCAGACCCCGCCTCGGTCCGCACGTCTGCCGACCCCATCCTCGGCCCGAACAACGACGGTACCAGCTACGGCTTCTCCAACACCTCGCGCTACTTCGATCCCCAGGTCTCCAAGGCCATGTTTGAGCTGCGGAACACCGCCGGCACCTCGGAGGAACTGGGCAAGAAGTGGTCGGAGGCCTTCGGTGAAGCCCTGAAGAGCTACCCGATCGTTCCGCTGATCCGCAGCCACACCAACAGCGTGGTCGGTTCCAACATCCGCAACGCCCAGGTGGGCTACTTCTTCGGCGGCATCGACCTCTCGATCGTCGGCGTCGAGCACTAAACAGGCTTCGTCCAGAAGGAGAAGCGGGCCGCCCGACAACCACCGGGCGGCCCGCAACCAGCACAATGATCACATTCATTCTTCGCCGGGCAGGTTCGTTGATCCTGCTGCTCGCAGCGGTCAGTTTCATCACCTTCACCCTGTTCCAGCTCGGCCCCTCGGACCCTGCCGCGGCCGCCTGCGGACAAGAATGCACGCCTGAACGCGTTGCCGAGGCCCGGGTGGCCCTCGGCATGGACCAGCCTTTCCTGATCCAGTACGCCGACTACATGCGCGGCTTGTTCTCCCCGCGCATGATCGGCGCCCCGGGCGCCCAGTCCATCTGCGAATGGCCGTGCCTGGGCAAGTCCTTCCAGACCAACGAAAACGTGGCCGACATCATCGGCCGTTCCCTCCCCTACACGCTGTCCATGGCCGTCGGCGCGCTGGTCCTCTGGACCGTTTCCGGCGTCGGCCTGGGGCTGCTCGCTGCTTTGCGCAAGGGCTCCGCCGCGGACAAAGTCATCGTCGGCGCGGCCTCGGTGGGCGTCTCGCTCCCCATCCCCGTCACCGGCCTGTTCCTGCTGCTGCTGTTCGTCAACCAGCTGCACCTGCTGCCCTTCACCACCAACGAGATCAACAGCCCCTTCGGTCCGCACGGACCCTGGGCGTGGGTGACCAACTACCTGCTGCCGTGGATCGCCCTGGCCGTGCTCTTCAGCGCCTCCTACATCCGTGTCACGCGCGCCAACATGATCGAGACCTTCGGCGAGGACTTCATCCGCACCGCTCGGGCCAAGGGGCTTGCGCCGCGCACCGTGACCTTCAAGCACGGCGTCCGGGCCGGCATCACGCCCGTGGTCACCATGCTCGGGATGGACATCGGCCTGCTGCTGGGCGGGGCTGTCCTCACGGAACAGATCTTCTCCGTGCCCGGTCTGGGCTTCACCGCCGTGCACGCAGCCATCTCCGGCGACCTGCCCGTGACCATGGCCATCACCATGCTGGCCGCCTTCTTCGTCATCGTGGCGAACGTCGTGGTCGACCTCGCCTATGCCGCCATTGACCCCCGAGTGAGGCTCCAATGACCCAGATCCAGCACAGCCCCCAGACGGCTGCGGCCGTCTCCGGAAACCGCGCCGGCGCCCAGTCCGGCGCCTTCCTCGAGGTCCGCAACCTCACCGTGAAGTTCCCCACGGACGACGGCGTGGTCTCGGCCGTGAACGGCATGGACTTCGCCCTGGACCGCGGCGAAACCCTCGGCATCGTGGGCGAATCCGGGTCCGGCAAGTCCGTCACCAGCCAGGCCCTCATGGGCCTGCTCAAGGGCACCTCTGCGCAGGTCACCGGCCAGGCCCTGTTCCAAGGCAAGGACCTCGTGACACTGCCCGAGTCCGGCATGCGCCAACTGCGTGGCCGCAACATCGGGATGATCTTCCAGGACCCGCTCTCGGCCCTGCATCCCTTCTACACCGTGGGCCACCAGATCGCCGAGGCGTACCTGGTCCACAACAAGGCGACAAAGAAGCAGGCCCGGGCGGCCGCCGTCGACATGCTGGGCAGGGTAGGCATTCCCAGTCCCGAGCAGCGCTTTGACGAGTACCCGCACCACTTCTCCGGCGGCATGCGCCAGCGTGCCATGATCGCGATGGCCCTGATCTGCGAACCTGAGCTCCTCATCGCCGACGAGCCAACCACGGCGCTGGACGTCACCGTGCAGGCCCAGATCCTGGACCTCATGTCCGAACTCCAGGAGGAAACCAACTCGGCGCTCATCCTCATCACGCACGACCTCGGCGTCGTGGCCGAGGTCTGCGACTCCGTGCTGGTCATGTATGGCGGGCAATGCGTCGAATCCGGCCCGGTGGACGAGATCTTCTACGACACCCGGCACCCGTACACCCTGGGCCTGCTCAACTCGATGCCCACGCTGAACAGCCCCTCAAGCCGGCTGAACCCCATACCCGGCCAGCCGCCGTCGCTCCTTGACCTGCCCAAGGGCTGCATCTTCAGCGCCCGCTGCGAATACGCCGAGCTGGCCGGGGACGGCATCTGCGCCAGCCAGCGGCCCGAGCTGCGGGTCGAGGACGGCCACGGCAAACGCTGCCATCTCAGCGGCCCCCAGATCATCACCATCCGGACTTCGCGTTAGGACCGCCATGGAAAACCAGGCAATTCTCCAGGTGGAGAACCTCCAGAAGCATTTCCCCATCAAGAGCGGCCTGTTCGCCGCCGGCCGGGCCGGCAAAACGGTCAAAGCGGTCGACGGCGTCTCGTTCAGTCTGGCGCGCGGCCAGACGTTGGGGCTCGTGGGTGAGTCGGGCTGCGGAAAGTCGACCACCGGCCGCATGGTGGCCCGGCTCATGGACCCCACGGGCGGGCGGATCGTCGTCGACGGCGTCGACATCAGCCAACTGCGAGGCCGGGACCTGTACAACTTCCGGCGCAAGGTCCAGATGATCTTCCAGGACCCATTCGCCTCGCTCAACCCACGGCAGACGGTGGGCACGGCCATCGCGGCGCCCATGGTGGCACAGAAGATCAACCCGCCGGGCGGGCTGAAGAACCGGGTCAAGGAGCTGCTGGACCAGGTGGGACTCAAGCCGGAGCACTACAACCGCTTCCCGCATGAGTTCTCCGGCGGCCAGCGGCAGCGCGTGGGCATTGCCCGGGCCATCTCACTGGATCCCTCCGTGATCGTGTGCGATGAGCCCGTCTCCGCCCTGGACGTGTCCGTGCAGGCTCAGGTGGTCAATCTGCTCCAGGAAATCCAAAGCGACACTGGGGTCTCCTACATCTTCATTGCCCACGACCTCTCCGTGGTCCGGCACATCTCGCACGAAGTCGCGGTGATGTATCTGGGCAAGATCGTGGAGCAGGGTCCGCGGGACGAGCTGTTCCGCAACCCCCTCCACCCGTACACCAAGGCGCTGCTCTCCGCCGTGCCGCTGCCGGATCCGCGGGCCGCCCGCGAGCAAGTGAAGATCAGGCTCCGCGGTGACCTTCCCTCCCCGGCCAACCCGCCCAGCGGCTGCGTGTTCCGGACCCGCTGCCCCCTGATCGGCACCCTGCCGCAGGAGCAGCAGCAGCGCTGCATCGACCACATCCCCACGCCCGCCAGCCTCGGCGCGCCTGCCTGCCACCACGCAGGACTGGCCGCCGTGGCCATGGCGGGTGTGAAATAGACCCACTACCAAAGGAGCAACACAGTGAACACCCTGATCCGCGCCGTCCGCCCGTGGGGGCAAGCACTCAGCGACGTGAGTGTCGCTGCGGGCAAGATCACCGGCGTCGCGCCCCACGACGCCGCGCGCACTGTTCCGGCCGGCATGACCGTCGTCGAGGGCCGCGGCCGCCTGTTGGTGCCGTCTTTCTCGGACGTCCACGTACACCTGGATTCCACCCGGATCGGCCTGCCCTTCCGTGAACACACCGGTGGTCCGGGCGTGTGGACCATGATGATGAACGACCGCCGGAACTGGCGCAACGCCGAGGTCCCCCTGCAGGAACGCGTCAACAACACCCTGGGCCGGATGATCGCGCGCGGCACCACGCGCGTCCGCTCGTATGCCCAGGTTGATGTGGACTGCCGCCTGGAGCGTTTCGAGGCTGTGGCCACCGCCAAGGAGCAGTTCAAGGGCCGGGCCGACGTCGAGATCATCGCCTTCCCGCAGGCCGGCCTGCTCCTCGAAGAAGGTACGGTTGAGCTCATGGAGGAGGCCCTGAAGGCCGGCGCCAACGTCATGGGCGGCATCGATCCCTGCAGCCTGGACCGGGACCCGGCAAAGCACCTGGACATCGTCTTCGGTCTGGCCGAGAAGTACCAGGTCCCCATTGACATCCACCTCCACGAACCCGGCGAACTCGGTGTTTTCAGCACGGACTTGGTGCTTGAGCGCACCCGTGCGCTGGGCATGCAGGGCAAGGTCACCATGTCCCATGCTTACCAGCTGGGCAGCGTCAACGAGGCCACCACCCGCAGGCTCATCGAGGAATTCGCCGAGCTGGACGTCTCGCTCGCGTCGGTGGCTCCGGCCGCGGCGGGCCAGCTGCCCATCCCGCTCCTCTCCGAGGCCGGCGTGCGCCTGGGCCTGGGCGAGGACGGCCAGCGCGATTACTGGTCCCCCTACGGCAACACGGACATGCTGGACCGCACCTGGCAGCTCGCCTTCACCCACGGCTTCCGCAAGGACGAGCTCATCGAGCACTGCCTGGCGATCGCGACCATCGGCGGCGCCAGCATCCTTGACCCAGGCGCCACACGCCTGAAGGGCACGGCCCACCGCCCCGGCGTCGAGGCCGGCGATCCGGCTGAACTGCTGCTGCTCGACGGCGAAACCGTCGCCTCCGCGGTCATGGACCGAGGCAAGGACCGCACCGTAATCCACCGCGGCAAGGTGGTGGCGGACGGGCTCGAACTCGTCTAGCCCACGCCGAACAGGAAAGTGGCCGGTCCCTCCGCTTGGATTCCAAACGGAGGGACCGGCCTTTCTGGTGTTTGCTTCAATGTCCAGGGCGGATTGCTGCCAGCTCCGGGCAAAATCCTGGCCTTGTTCGCATATCCCGCCCTTGAACGCGAGGATTCGCGAACAAGGGCGGGATTCCCCGGGCCCTGCCCGCCTTGCGCCCGCCAGTCCCCGGCGCCAGTGCCCCGCGTCAGCGCCCGACGGCGGCCGGTTCCGCGGGGCGGTCCGCGGCGGTTTCGCCGACGGACACCACCGGCCCTCTGACAGCCGCGAAGCCCGCCACGGCAACGAGGAGCGCCACGCCCGCCAGCACCAGGAAGCTGAGCGTCCAGCCGCCTGTCCAGCCGTGCAGCACCCCGGCAAGCAGCGGCCCCAGCGAGGCCGCGGCAAAGCCCAGCCCCTGGCTCATGGCGGAGAGCCGCCCTGCGGTGCGCGGCCCCGCCGAGCGGATCACGATCAACGCCATGCCCAGGCCGAACGGGGCGCTCTGGACAAAGCCCAGCACGCCTATCAGCGCGAACTGCATCCCCGCCGGGGCGGCCAGCACGCCCAGCAACGCACCCGCTATGAGGAGACCCAGTCCGGGGGCCATGATCCTCAGGATCCTGGGTTTGCCGGCAAGAACGGGGGCCAGGAGGCTGGCGGGCAGGCCGGCAAGGCTGAACCAGGCCAGCAGGGCCGCGGCCTCTGCGGGCGGCAGGCCCTTGGATTCCAGGAAGACCGCCAGCCAGGAGGTGATGGCAAAGTAGAGCATGGCCTGCAGCCCGAAGAAGGCCGCAACGGCCCATGCCGTGCGCTGCTTCCGCAGCGGTGCGGCCGTCGTCGTCGATGCCCGTGTGTCGGCCGCTGGCCCTGCTCCGCGTCCCGCGGCACCGCGCACCAGCAGCGCCCCCAACACCGCGGGGACTGCCCAGACCGCCAGCGCCCCGGCCAGGCTGCCGCCCAAGGCAGACTGCAGGGGCTGGACGAGGCCCGCCCCCAGGGCCGCGCCGAGGCCGAACCCCATGGTGCACAGGCCCGTCCACCATCCGGTGCCCCGGCGCTCCTTGACGATCTGGGGCAGTAGCACGCTGGCCGTCATGATGGCGGCTCCGGCCAGGAAGGTCCCGGGGAACAGGAAGCCGGGAACCAGTGCGCGGGCTGCCAGCGCTGCGGCAAGCACCAGGAGCGCGACCGCGACGGCCCTGCCGGAACCTAGCCTGCGGGCCAGCCACGGGCCCACGGGGGCGGATATCCCGAAGGCCAGCACAGGCAGGGCACCCAGCACCGGCAGCAGCCGGGATTCCACCGCGAAGGTCGCTTCCAGCTGCCCCATGGCGCCCGCGATGGTAGTGATCGCCGGGCGGAGGTTGATGGATACGAGGGCCAGGGCAAGCAGCACCCAGACCGCCGTCGATCGTTTGCTGCTGCCGGGCAGGCCTCTGCCGCCTTGGTGCTCGTCGCGCACGAATGGTCTCCTCATCGCCTCACTTGGTATACCAAATAAGACTAGGAGGAGAATCCATCAAAGTAAATGCGCCGAAATTCGCAGATGGATTGTGACGCGACGAAGCGTGCCGCAATTTTGGAATACCAGAAGGCTAGATGGCCTTGCCTGGGTTCAGGATGCCCGCGGGGTCGAAGAGGTTCTTGATCCGGCGTTGCAGTTCCCGGACGGGTTCGGGCTGTTCCAGGCCCAGCCAACGGAGCTTGTACTGTCCCACACCATGCTCACCGGTGATGGTGCCGCCCATGTCCAGGCCTACCCTGATGGATTCGTCCAGGGCAGCGTTGAGCCGGGCCAGGGCTGCCGCGTCGGTCTGCTCGTCCACGCGGTCCATCCAGAACGTCGGGTGCAGGTTGCCGTCGCCGGCGTGGGCCACCACCTTGAGCCCCACCCGGTACCGGGAGGCCATGGCTTCGAGCTCCGCCACGAAATCAACAAGCCGTGAACGCGGCACAGCGATGTCCTCGCCCACGCGGAATTCGTCGTCCACCTCGGCGCCGCGGCTGCTGCGGCGCAGCTCCACGAGCTGCTCGGCTTCCTCGCTGGCCTCGGTGGTCACCACGGCGCCCCCGGCGGCCAGGACCCGGCGCACCACCTCGGCCTCGGCGGCGGCTCCGAAGCCGTCCGTCTGAACAAGGAGCAGGGACCTCCCGCGCCGCTGCAGCTCCGAGCCGTTCATCTCGTCCAGCTGCTTCAGGGTGCCGTTGTCCAGCAGCTCCATGATGGCCGGCTGGACCCGGGCCTTGCCCACGGCCAGCACGCCGGCGGCGGCGCTGCGGAAGTCCGGGTAGAAGGCGGCCACAGTGTGGACCTCATGGGGAAGGTACTTGAGCCGTACGGTCACGCCAACCACGATCCCCAGGGTCCCCTCCGAGCCCACCAGCAGCGCCGTGAGGTCATAGCCGGCCACGCCCTTGAAGGTCTGGTGGCCGGTGTGCAGCAGCGAGCCGTCGGCCATGACCACATCCAGTGCCAGCACCGAGTCGCGCGTCACGCCGTACTTGGCGCACCGCAGCCCGCCGGCATTCGTGGCCACGTTGCCGCCGATCGTGGAGATCTTGAAACTCGCCGGGTCCGGCGCGTACATCAGGCCGTGTTCGGCGGCAGCGGCGTTCAGCTCGGCGTTGATGACGCCGGGCTCGACGACGGCGGTCTCGTCGTCCGGGTTGAGGTCCAGGATGCGGTTCATGCGTTCCAGGCTGAGCACGATGCAGCCCTTGCTCGCATGCGCGCCGCCGGAGACGCCCGTGCCTGCGCCGCGCGCCACAATGGGGATTCCGTACGCGGCGCAGCTGCGGACAACGTGCTGGACGTTCTCAACGGATTCGGCCCACACCACGGCCAGCGGCAGGTGCCGGTCCACGATGGGGCCCTGGTCTATCGAGTAGCTGCTTCGGGTGGCCTCGTCGAGGGCAAGCTGTGCATGGGAGAGCCGGGAAGAAAGGCGCTCCAGGAATGCCTCGTTGCCGGCTCCACTGCCTGCGGTGTTTTCCTCGGTATTGCCGGCCACGGCCGTGTAGTCAGACAAGATGGTTCCTTTGCACGTGGGCACCGCGGACACGCCAAACCGGCAGTCTTCGCAGTGTTTTCAGTGCTCCCAGTCTAGATCTTGCGCTCAGTCCAGATCGTGCCCAGTCCGGATCGTGGGGAACGCGGTTCCCGGGAGAGTCCACACACCCGCTGCGGATCCTTCCGTGGACAGCAGCACCCCGCCTGGTGCCAGCTCTGCGGTGAGCTCTCCGGTGACAAAGTCCGGCGCGCCGCGGAGGGCCTCGAGCTGCGGCCCGGAAAGCACCGTGCCGTCCAGCACAGCCTGGGCGCCGCTCCGGGCTACCGCCACCAGCACGGAGGACTCGGTGGTTTCCCGGATGAAGACGAGGACGTCGCCTTCGGCGTGGATCCAGCGGAGTCCGCCCTCCGTCAGGGCAGGCTCCTCGCGCCGGAGCCGGGAAAGAGCCGAATAGCCGGCCCGGAGGTCCTTGACCACGCGCGCTGGCTCCTCCCTCTGTGCTTGCCCGGACGCCGTCTCCGGTCCAGTCCAGGGCATCGGGGTCCGGGAATCCTCGCCGTTGAAGCCTTCGAAGCCGAATTCATCGCCGGCAAACACCACCGGGACACCCGGCAGGGTGAACATGAGCACGGCCCCCAACTCCTGGCCGCCGTCGATCATCACGGTGGCTGCCCGCGCGGTGTCATGCGTGTTGAGGGCGTTCATGTTTTGATTTCGCACATCCCAGCTAAATCCGGAGGCGAGGTCCAGGTGGGTCGCCAGGAAATCGTCCGCGTCGATCCGGTTGGGTCCGGCGAGTGGCGTGCCGAAGAAGTTCACGTGCGGGGCGTCCTTGGCGAGCCAGGACCACAGCGGGCGGGTGAAGTTGGAGTACGTCATGGCGCCCTGCCAGTGTTCGCCGCTGAAGTCCGGCGCGGCGTCGGAGGTCGATTCCGCCAGGAGGGCGGCGTCCGGGTTGATCTCGCGCACCCGCCCGGCGATGAGCCGCGCGACGTCGTGGTTAAGGTCAACTGAGCCCAGGCGCCCCGTCATGTTGCCGACGTCGATCCGCCAGCCGTCCAGGTTGAACGGCGGCTTCAGCCAGCGGGCCACCACCGAATCGTCGTCCAGCACAAAGCGGCGCCGGAGCGCATCCGAGGACCATTTGAGCTTCGGCAGCGAGGGCACACCCCACCACGATTCATAGTCCGAATGGTCCGGGCTGAAGTAGTAGTAGCCGGCTTCCTCGGAACGGGGGTCGGCGAGCGCCTTCACGAACCATTCATGGGCGTCGCCGGAATGGTTGGCGGTCAGGTCCCCCATGACCCGGATGCCCCGGGCATGCGCTGCTTCCACCAGGTCCACCAAGGCTTGGTCCCCGCCCAGGAGGGGGTCCACGGCGTCGAAGGTCGACGCGTCGTAGCGGTGGTTGGATCGTGCGGGGAAGAACGGCGTCAGGTAGATGACGTCCACGCCGAGGTCCTGGATATGGTCCAACTTCTCCATGATTCCGGGGAGGTCGCCGCCGTAGAACTGGACGGGCGTTTCGGGTCCCGCACCCACCACGGGTGTATCCCAGCCGCAGCCGATGGCCCAGTCCGGCGTCGGGTGGCCGTCCGCCTGCGTGGAGCGGGCGAAGCGGTCCGGGAAGATCTGGTACATCGTGGCGCGGTGCAGCCAGTCCGGTGCCGGGGCAAAGCTGGTGAGTCGGAAGTCGGCCGAGTCGGCGACGTCGCGGCTGAACAGGCCCTTCGCGTTGAGGCTCCAGTAGCGGCCTCCGGCCTCCAGCAGGAAGCGGTACCGGGCCACCGGATTGGCCGCCAGTATCCCAGCCTCCCACCATTCCCAGCCGTCGGCCTCGCCCAGGCTCAGCGCGGCGTCGTAGCGGGGCTCTCCGTCCTGGACGGACCGGATCCAGACACGCGACGCCGTCCCCCAGCTGCGCGGGATGCGGATCCTGAGGCGGACGGTCCCGCCGAGCGTGACGGAGTCCGGGGCATGGAGTGCGGAGCCGTCGTGGTGGGGAAGGACGATGGGCATGATCAGCCTTTCACGGAGCCGGCGGTGAGTCCGCTGACGATGTACTTCTGCAGGAAGAGGAACAGTGCCATGACCGGGATGGAGGCGATGACGGCGCCTGCCGCAAAGACGCCCCAGTTCTCGGAGCGCTGCTGGGCCACATAGGAGTAGAGCCCGACGGCGAGTGTCTGGCTGTCCGGGTCTGTCAGCACAACGCTGGCAATGACGAATTCGCTGGAGATGCCAATGAAGGCCAGGAGCCCCACCACGGCCAGGATCGGGGTCACCAGGCGCAGGATGATGCCGAAGAAGATCTGCACATGGCTGGCGCCGTCGATCTTGGCGGCTTCGTCCAGGGACTGCGGCACCGTGTTGAAGAAGCCGTACATGAGGTAGGTGTTCACGCCCAGCGCGCCGCCCAGGTACACCATGATGAGGCCGAGCTGGCTGCCCAGCCCCAGGGCCGGGATGACCTGCGAGATGCCGCTGAGCAGCAGGAAGATCGCGACGACGGCCAGCAGCTGCGGGAACATCTGCAGCAGGAGCAGGGACAAGAGTCCGATCCTGCGGCCCTTGAAACGCATGCGCGAGAAGGCGTAGGCGGCCATGGCGCCGAGGAAGACCGTGGCCGCGGAGGTCACCACACCCACCACCAGGGTGTTCACGAACCAGCGGCCGAAGGGGCGGCTGGGGTCGTTGAAGAGGGCGATGAAGTTGCCGGGGTCGATCCTGGTGAACAGTCCGTTGGAGCCCACCAGGGTGCCGCTTGAGTCCAGCGCGGCGGACAACACATACAAGAGCGGAAACACCGCGAAGATCGTGGTGACGATGCCGACCGCGTGCCGCCAGCCTTTGTCCTTAAACCAGGCGCCAAACGGACGCCGCTTGGGGGCGAGCGGTGCGGGACCGCCGTCGACCGCTGTGTCTTTGCTGGTCGGGAGGGTGAATACCTGTGCCTCGCTCATTTAGTTCACGTCCTCGAGTGCCTTGGTCTGCTTGAAGCTGATGGCCGAAATGGTGGCCACGATGATGAAGATGATGATGGCGAGCGCGCTGGCCAGGCCGTAGTCGCGCCCGGTGCCCTGGCCGAAGGCCACCTTGTAGACGAGCGTGATCAGGATGTCGGTCGCTCCGATGTCACGGTCGGTGTCCGCGAAGCGCGGCCCGCCGCCGGTCAGCATGTAGATGACGTTGAAATTGTTGAAGTTGAACGCGAAGGAGGAAATCAGCAGGGGCGCCACGGACACCAGGAGGAGCGGCAGCTTGATCGAGCGGAAAACGCGCCAGGCCGAGGCCCCATCCATGCGGGCCGCTTCGTCCAGCTCGGTGGGCAGGGACTGCAGTGCCCCCGTGCAGACCAGGAACATGTAGGGGAATCCGAGCCAGAGGTTTACCACCAGCACGCTGATCTTGGCCAGGAACGGGTCCGTGAGCCACCCGATGTTGGCCCCGCCCAGCAGCGTTTGGTTGAGCCAGCCGAACTCCGGGTTAAGGATGCCGGACCACACCAGACCGGAGAGGAAGGCCGGGAAGGCATACGGCAGGATCATCAGGATCCGGTACACCTTCTTGCCGCGCAGGTCCTCGCGGTTGAACGTTGTTGCCAGGAACAGGCCCAGCACGAACGTCAGGGCCACGGAGGCCACGGAGAACGTGAAGGTCCAGATGATCACACCGAGCAGCGGTCCGCGGAGGCTGGGATCGGTGAAGGCCCGGGCGAAGTTGTCCATGCCGACGTCGATCTTCCACCCGGTGGAGAGCGTCTGGCCGTTGTCGTCGGCGAAGGCGCCCTTGCCGTTGTCCCGGTAGACCGCACCCGTTTCGGTGTCCGTGAACGTGTCGGTGGCGGCGTCAAAGCTGAGCGCGGGCTTGAACTGGTAGGCCGAGCTGCCGTCCGCGGTACGCAGGGTCCCGTCGGCCGGATTGTCCGAGACGGGAACGGTGATCTTCAGGATCTCCTGCTGGCTCGCCACGATTTCCTGGAAAGCCAGGGTTTCATAGCCAGGCAGGGAGTTGGCCTTGCCCGTGGAGTCCTTGCCGGCACCAGGAGCATCTGCCAGCGGTTCGCCGTTGCTGCCCAACTGCACCTTGCCGGACGGATCCGTGAACAGCAGATAGAAGCTGTTGTCCTTGGTGAGCACGGACGCCTTATAGGCGGGAGAATCCGGAACGCGCTTCTGGGCAGTTAGCTGGATGGCCGCGATGGCGTCATCCTTGGTGCTGTTGTGCCCGTCTCCGTAGTTGGTGAACGCGATGTAGCCGCTGAAGAACACCACCAGGACCTGGAATACGAGCAGGAACAGCACGCCCGGTGCCAGATACTTGGCCGGGAGTCCGCCCTTGCGCAGGTAGATCCAGTTGATCGCCAGGACCACCAGGGAAGACACCGCCAGGGCGGCCCAGGACTGGCTCAGGAAGAGCATCATCAACACGTACACGGCCAGGGCATCCACGAGGCCCAGCAGGACGATCTTGACGATGATGCCCTTGAGGGAGTCGGGTCCGAAGCGGCGATTGCCGCGGCCCGCGCGTCCCGCGCTGAGGCCGGCGCTGCTTCCGCCGGTATTGCCTCGGCCCGGCGAGGACGCCAGCGCGGCGGTGTCTGGTGCTTCGTGGAGG
The DNA here is from genome assembly GCF_017368795.1 of Arthrobacter cavernae. Lineage (GTDB taxonomy): Bacteria > Actinomycetota > Actinomycetes > Actinomycetales > Micrococcaceae > Arthrobacter > Arthrobacter cavernae. The sequence continues at coordinate 20,376 of NZ_JAFNLL010000011.1, forward strand.
AGATCTGTCTTTGGCATGGCTGTTTTCGATCCTTGGAGAAGAGCGGATTGCGGCTGGCACGGGCCGGGCGGTGGTGTGCCGCCCGGCCCGGGGCAGGCCGGTGGAGTCACCGGGTGCGGCGTCAGCCGCCGATCTTGGCCTTGATGCTGGCGGCCATCTTGGTCCAGGCCTCGGCGGGATCGGCCTGGCCCTTGATGATGGCCAGCTCGGTGGCGCCCCAGTCGGCCCAGACCGCACTCATTTCGGGGATGGCCGGCATGGGCACGCCCGTGGCGCCGATCTTGCCGAAGGCCGCAACGACGGGATCGCTGGCGGCCTTCTCGAAGGAGGCCTTGAGGGCCGGCGGGCGGCCGCCTGCCTTGTACATGGAGTCCTGGGCCGCTTCCGAGGTCAGGTAGTTGGTCACGAACTCGTTGGTGGCCAAGGCATTGGCGCTCTTGGCGCTGATGAAGAAGCCGTTGACGCCGATGAACGGCTGGGCTGCCGAGCCTCCGGCGGCCGGGAGCTCATCCACGGCGAACTTGATGCCCTTCTTCTGCACATCCGGCACGTTCCACGGACCGGTCAGGAAGTACGGGGATTCGCCGGCCAGGAACTTCTCCTTGGCGATATCGCCCGTGATGTTGGAGTTGATGATCTTCTCGCCGGCGTCGCCCCAGGCGGCCAGCTTCTTGGCGAACTCGACGCCGGCAGCATCACCGATCAGGAGCTGCTTGGCGTCGTAGCCGCCGTCGGCGTTCTTGCCGAAGACCTGCGAGCCCAGGGAGGACTGCAGCGGGTACAGGTGGTAGGGGTCGCCCTGCTTGGGGTCCATGCCCACCAGGAACGGGAAGGTGGACTTGCCCTCGGCCACGGCCTTCTTGCCGTTGGCCACCACGTCTTCGAAGGTGGAAGCCTTGGCGTCCACGATGGCCGTGTTGCGCAGAAGTGCGATGTTCTCGACCGCGTACGGGACACCGTAGACGGCGCCGTTGTAGCTCATGGCCTTGATCGAGGAGTCCTGGAAGCCTGCTGCCTTGTCTCCGAGTTCGACGGGAGCGATCACGCCGTTCTGGACGAACTTTCCGATCCAGTCGTGCGGTCCAACGATCAGGTCCGGGCCCTTGCCGGTGGGGACCTGGGTGATGAAGTCGTCGCGGACAGCCGCGAAGTCCTTGACCACGAGCTTGACCTCGATGCCGGTGTCCGTCTTGAACTTTTCGGTGATGTCCTTCAACGCCGGGGAGCGTTCCGCATCCACCCACATGGTGATGGTGCCGGCACCGGCGGCCTTGAGGTCGGGCTTGGCGGCGGCCGAGCCCGGGGCACTGGAGGCGCTGCCGCCACAGGCGCTCAGGGCCAGGGCCGCGACCACGGAGATGGCGCCGGTGGCGAAGACGCGGCGGCTTGTTTGGGTCGCGAGGGTGTTGTGCACCTTCATTGGTGTCCCTTTCCTAATTCTGCTTCCACGGGAGGGCCTCACGGGACCCTGTGGCATCGTCGGTGATGTGGCTCACAACTGTAAGCGCTTCCAAAAGTACATGTCAACCGTCCGCTTGGGAAACCCGTAATGTGTCGTATGTGGATAAACCGCAGGAGAAAGCAGGCTGGAAACGCTTTCAGTTTTCCAGTTTTGTCTCTTAGGATGTCCCTATGTCCGTTGACTCCTTGCTCTCCCCCGCGGCTCCGGCCCTCGGCACACTGACGCCCATCCATGACGCTTCCACGGCGCATGGATGGTGGCGTTCCGCCGTCATCTACCAGATCTACCCTCGGTCCTTCCGGGACCTCAACGGCGATGGCATCGGTGACCTGGCGGGCATCACCGCAGAGCTGCACCAGCTCGCCGGGCTGGGCGTCGACGCCGTGTGGTTGTCGCCGTTCTACCGCTCGCCGCAGCGGGACGCCGGCTATGACGTCAGCGACTACTGTGACGTCGATCCCTTGTTCGGCAGCCTCACGGACTTCGATGCCCTGATCGCCGAGGCCAACCGTCTCCAGTTGCGCATCATCGTGGACCTCGTCCCCAACCACTGCTCGGATCAGCACGTGGCCTTCCAAGCTGCCCTGTCGGCACCGGCCGGCAGCCCGGAACGGGACATGTTCATCTTCCGCGACGGCCAGGGACCCGACGGCACCGAGCCTCCCAACAACTGGCAGTCACACTTCGGCGGCCCCGCTTGGACGCGCATCACCGAGCCGGACGGCCAGCCCGGCCAGTGGTACCTGCACCTCTTCGATTCCTCGCAGCCGGACTTCAACTGGGACAACCCTGCCGTGCACGCCGAATTCGAGCGTGTCCTGCGCTTCTGGCTGGACCGCGGCATCTCCGGGTTCCGGGTGGACGTGGCCCACGCACTGGTCAAGGCCGCCGGCCTGCCCGACTGGGGCGGGCGCGCCGACGGCAACAGCACCGACGACTTCCCGGGCCATGAGGCTCCCATGTTCGGCCAGCCCGCCCTGCACGACATCTACCGCCGCTGGCGCTCCATCCTGGAAGAGTACGGTCCGGACCGCATCCTGTGCGCCGAGGCCAACGTGGATCCGCTCCCCCGGCTGGCCCAGTGGGTCCGGCCCGATGAAATGCACCAGGCCTTCAACTTCCCGTTCCTGCACGCCGGACTGGAGCTGGACCGGCTCCGCGGCGTCATTTCCGATTCCCTCACCGCGCTCGACGCCGTCGGGGCCCCCAGCACCTGGGTGCTCTCCAACCACGACGTCGTCCGGCATGCCTCGCGCTTCGGTTACAACGGGCCGGGGCCGCGCGACGGCGACGGGATCGGCCCCAGCGATCCCCAACCGGACGGGCAGCTCGGACGACGACGGGCTGCCGCGGCCACCATGTTCATGCTGGGCCTCCCCGGCGGCGCCTATCTGTACCAGGGCGAGGAACTCGGCCTCCCGGACGCCACCCAAATCCCAGGCAGCCTCCGCCAGGACCCCACCTTCGCCCGCACCGGCGGCGCCCGGATCGGCCGTGACGGCTGCCGCGTCCCGCTCCCCTGGCGCTCCGCCGAGCTCCACGCCGGCTTCGGCAACGGCCTGGATCCCTGGCTGCCGCTCCCCGAGTCATGGGGCACACTGGCGAGGGACAAGCAACAGGCGGATCCGGCGTCGCACCTTAACCTCTACCGGGAGATGCTCGCCCGGCGCGGCACGCTCCGGCTTGGCCAGGGATCGCTGGCGTGGGTCGAGGAGTACTGCGGCGAGGCCTCGCTTGCGTACCTCAACGGCAACACCCTGGTGGTCATGAACCTTGGCGCGGAGCCCTTGCCGCTGCCGCACGGCGAGGTCCTGCTGCGCAGTTCAGTCCAGCACAGTTCAGCGGCGGAGGGCGCCGATCCACTAGGCTCGGGAGAGACCATTTGGCTCAAGGCCAGCTAATTTCAGCGAGGAGCGGCGATGACCGGCATCAAGGATGTGGCCGAGCGCGCAGGGCTCTCCGTTGCCACCGTTTCCCGTGCCCTCAGCGGCAAGGGCAACGTCTCCGCCGCCAGCCGTGAACGTGCCCGGGCCGCCGCTGCCGAGCTGGGATTCGTGCTGTCCTACCATGCCTCGAGCCTGGCATCGGGCCGCACGCACAACGTCGGGCTCGTGGTGCCCTCGGTCCACCGCTGGTTCTACTCGGCGGTGATCGAGGGCGCCTCGGCCGCGCTGCTCGAGGCCGGCTACGACCTCACGCTCTACAACATCGGCGAGAACCCGCAGCACCGGCACAGCGTCTTCAACGACTTCCTGCTCCGCAAAAGGGTGGACGCCGTCATCGCCGTCTCCCTGGAACTCAGCGAGGATGAAATCCGGCAGCTCCTTGCCGTGCACCGGCCCATCGTCGGCATCGGCGGCCCCTTGCCCGGCGCCGCCACCATCAGGATCGATGACTTCGCCATCGCCCAGAAGGCCACCAACCACCTCATCGGGCTCGGGCACAGCAAGATCGCGCACATGACCGGCGACGAAGCCTATGAACAGGACTTCAAGCTGCCCGGCACCCGCCGCGGCGGTTTTGAAAAAGCAATGAACGACGCCGGCTGTCCGGTCCGTCCCGAATGGCTCGTCTCCGCGGACTTCACCATCGAGGGCGCGTACGCGACGGCCCGGCAGCTGCTGGCCAGCGCCGCTGAGCGGCCCACGGCCGTGTTCGCGGCGTCCGATGAAATGGCCATTGGCACCATCCTCGCCGCGCGCGACTTCGGCCTGCGCGTCCCGGATGACCTCTCAGTCATCGGCATCGACGGGCACGATCTTGGCAAGGTATTCGGACTGACCACCATCGACCAGGACGCCAAGGGCCAGGGCGCCCTTGCTGTCCGCACCCTCCTGGGCGCCATCAACAACGGCGCCATCAACAACGGACCGGTCCTGGAACCGGACGACACCAGGCACCCCACCACGCTCGTGGTCCGGTCCAGTACCGCTGTGCCTGGCGACCGCCGTTCCGGGGGACCGCATGGCTAGGACAAGCGCCGCTCCATGACCAGCTCGGACCGTGAATTGTCCTGCGGATACGGCCGGCTGGCACCCGTGGTGCAGAAGCCGTGGCGCTGGTAGAACCGCAGGGCCCGGGCGTTGTCTTCATGGACCCCAAGTTCAATGATCCCGGCCCCCAGCTCCGTCTCTGCGACGGCGCACGATTCCAGCAACAGCTGGTCGGCCAGTCCCAGGCCGCGGTGCTCGGGGGCAACATAGACGCTGCTCAACATCACTTGCTTGGGCTTTCCCAGATCCTGGGGATGCTTCACGACCACGCGCATGAGGGCGCTGATCCTGCTGCCGTCCTCGCCGCCGTCGGCCACCAGGGTGATGCTCGAGTCCTCCGCCATCGCGGAGGCCCGTTCCTGCCATTGGGTGTCCGTCTGCCGCCTGGCCGCGGCCAGGCTCTCGATGTACGCCATGGGGGTGTCAGCGATCATCTCAAGCCGGACATCGCGCAGCAGCCGCCAATCGGAACGCGCCAGCCGGCGGATCCTAGGCATCGGCACCGCCCATGAACCTGGCGAAGCGTTCCAGGACGCCGGGCCAGCCTTCCGCGTACGAGGCACGCGTGGCCGCGGGATCCTCGGCACCTTCCCAGCCGTCGTGGATCAACTTCACTTCAGTTCCGCCATCCACAGCGCGGAAGGCCACCCGAAGCTCCGTCGACCAGAGGGCAGTGCTGGCCGGGTACCAACTGGCGTGGAAGGACAGGGGAGGCTGCCAGTCGTCGATGGTGCCCCACACCGAGGTACGGCCGTCCTCGGCGGTCTCCAGGATCAGGTTCTCCTCGAACTCCACGTGCGAGCCTGCACCGTAGACGCTGTGTTCCTCCAGCGGCCACCACAGATGGGGGTGGTCCGTGAAGCCCATGAACGCGTGGGACACCGTGGAGGGCACGACGGTGGTGAATACCAGCGGCTCCAACTCGTTGCCGGCCTCCTGGGATGGCTCGGAATCCGGTTCGGCGTGGCTGAAGAGACTGTTCATGAACACCAACTTTACCGGCATCGCAGGCCGGGGATGGGTGACTGTTCAGGCGTTAAATGGCGGAAGCCCCGGCCGTGGCGGCGCGGGGCTTCCGTGCTGAATGTGTGTCCGGCGGTGTCCTACT
>NZ_JAFNLL010000110.1 GCF_017368795.1 Arthrobacter cavernae
CGTGCGATCGCACTGAGCGCCGCGGTGTTCTGGACGGTGATCCGGCCACGGCCTTGGCGGATGATGCCTTGGGATGCAAAGTCTGACAGGGTCTTGCTGGTGGCTTCGCGGGTGGCGCCGAGCAGCCCTGCGATCTGTTCGTGCGTGAGCCGGACCGGCCGGTTCTGCCCGAAGCGGCCGCTCGGGGCGGTCGCTGCGAGATTGAGCAGGGTTGAGGCAACACGGGCCGCCAGGGGACGCAGGGCCAAGTCGGTGAGGCGTTCTTCGAGGCGGGCGACCTGTTCGCCGAGCAGCCGGGAAATGCGGATGGCGATCCTCGGATCCGAGATCAGGAACCGTTCCACCTCCTCGACGCCGAGCTGGCAGATCGCCGAGTCCTCGATCGCTTCGGCGTAGTTGTCATACATGCGTTGGCCGACCAACAGCATTTCCCCAAACACCGCGCCGGGCTCGAGGATGGCCATGGTCAGGGCCTTGCCATCCTCCGCGACCCGGAAGACCCGCACCCTGCCGGTCTTGAGGATGAACAGGGCTGTGACGGGCTGGGACTGGCTGAAGACCAGCTCCCCGCGGCGGAACATCCTTGCCGGGGCCATCTTGTCCATTGCCCGCATCTCGTCGGGCGTCAGATCAGCGAACAGGTCCACTTCGTTCAGGCAGTTGAAGGGGTCCTCCGGCACGGCGGTCAGGGGGTCGGGGTCACGCTGCCGGGGCGCCCAAGGCTGGAGGCCGCCGGCTGCGGCCTCCACATCCCTTTCCCAGTCATCGCTCATGCCTGGCCCTTCAGTACGCGCACTGCTACGAGGGCCAGGATGACGCCGTAGGCCAGATGCCCCAGCAGGGACATCCCGGCCATCATGTCGACCATGAAAAGCGGCATGCCCAGGATCATGGGCATGATGACCAGAGGCCCCAAGACCCACCAGAGGGCGCCGTAGCCGAGCCCCACTAGGGTGCCCTTGCCGTAGGAGCTGAGGAGGCCTGCGAAGGGCACTGTCAGGCCGAGGCCGACCAGGACCGAGATCACCATGTGGATGCCGAAGCCGGCCAATGCAGTGTCCGAGCCGACCATCGAGGCGACCATGGGCAGCATGCCCGTCACGGCCATGAGCATCCCGAAAACCAGGCCTCCGGCCACTCCGCCGGTTACGCCGGCCGTGACGCGCCGGCTGAGATGTAAAGCGGAAAAATGGGGGTGGCGTGCCACCGGCGATGTAGCGGACATCAGTTGGCTCCTTT
>NZ_JAFNLL010000111.1 GCF_017368795.1 Arthrobacter cavernae
AACCACGCGACGGGCACGGTCCGTAAATCTCTCAAACATTTTCACCACGCTCCTGGCTGCCGACGTACCTTGATGCTACGTCGCCGCGGGCCCTCGTGGGGTGTCCGCCGGAGGCAGGATTTTAGAGAGCCATGTTCCGTGACTTTCCCACGTAAGCGGCAGATTTTTCGCACCGCTATCCGCCACGTCACCGCGTGTGATCTCTGCCGCAATAACACCTCCCGGAGTTCGACGCCGGATCGGTGTGACTGTTAATTATGAATGGGTCTGGCACGAATTTCGTGAATCGGGTATCGGGCGTGGTTGCTCTCATGAGAGCAGAACTCTCTGCAACGATCCCACCGCAGCGACGTGGTCAGTCACCATTCACGAAATTTGCGCCAGAACCTTATGAATGGCGGTTGATCACAGTTCGAGACGGCCGTTCCAGCTGAATCCGATGACCAGCGATGAACGGCGGTCTCGATGGGGTCATCAACAGCTCGTGTGTCTCCCAAGCCCTGGGCTGCAAGACAGGACTCATCTTTGAAATTTCAAGCCCTGCGGTATGTGACTGGCGGTCAGGATGGCCCCGGCGTCCCCA
>NZ_JAFNLL010000112.1 GCF_017368795.1 Arthrobacter cavernae
CGATGGGGTCATCAACAGCTCGTGTGTCTCCCAAGCCCTGGGCTGCAAGACAGGACTCATCTTTGAAATTTCAAGCCCTGCGGTATGTGACTGGCGGTCAGGATGGCCCCGGCGTCCCCATCTTCGCCTGGCGGCTCAAAGACGGTTACTCGGATAATTGGAACTTCTACCACCTCTCCGAGCGGCTGCGCAGGCGCGGATGATTGTTCCGGCCCATCCGATGCCGGCCGAACTTACCGAAGGGACCGCACAGCGGGTCGTCGTCGGCAACGGATTCAGCCGTGACCATGCCGGGAGCTTCCTCGGAGACCTCTACCGAAGTCTCATATCTCGACGCGCTGACCGGGCCCTTGCGCGGAGAGGGCCACCCCGCCGCGTTCCACCACTAAGATCGCGTCACCAAGCAGGCCCTCGCGGCGTTCGCAGACCTGGAATTCGCCACCGCCGCACGGGAACTGGAGAGCCGAACCTGTGCAGTATCGTGCCGGCGGTCAGCGAGACCTGGTAGTCGCACGCGGTGCACTGCCAAATCTTTCGCGTGGCCACCGGCCATGCTGCCCGCCCCCTGCATGGGCCGGGCCGGCTATGGTTGTGCCGGCTATGGTTGTGCCGCGGCGTGGCCGGCTCTACATTG
>NZ_JAFNLL010000113.1 GCF_017368795.1 Arthrobacter cavernae
GCCGGGCTCCGCCGGATCATGGCCGAGAAGGAACTGGACGCCGTTGTCCTGACCAGCTACCACTCCATCAAGTACTACTCAGACTTCCTGTTCACCACCTTCGGCCGCTCCTACGCCATGGTGGTCACCCAGGACGACACCGTCACCGTGACGGCGAACATCGACGCCGGCATGCCGTGGCGCCGCAGCTACGGCGACAACCTGGTCTACACGGACTGGCGCCGGGACAACTACATCCACGCCATCCAGGAAGTCCTGCGCACCCGCGGCATCAACCCGCGCCGCCTGGGCGTCGAAGACGACTCCCTGCCCCTGGACAACCGCAACAAGATCCAGGCCGCTTTCCAGTCCGCCACCCTGGTGGACGTGGCCCAGGCCGCCATGCGCCAGCGCATGATCAAGTCCGCCGAGGAAATCGCGGTCATCAAGCACGGTGCACGCATCGGCGACCTCGGCGGCGAGGCCATCCGCAACGCGATCACGGCCGGCATCACCGAGTATGAGGTCGCCCTGATCGGCACCGAGGCCATGGTCCACGAGATCGCCCGCACGTTCCCGGACTCCGAAATCCGCGACACCTGGGTGTGGTTCCAGTCCGGCATCAACACCGACGGCGCCCACAACTGGGCCACCACCCGCAAGATCCAGGAACACGACATCCTGTCCCTGAACTGCTTCCCCATGACCAGCGGCTACTACACGGCCCTGGAACGCACCCTGTTCTACGGCGAACCGGATGCCCGCTCCCTGGAACTGTGGAACATCAACGTGGAGGTCCACAAGCGCGGCCTGGAACTCATCAAGCCCGGTGCTGTCTGCAAGGACATCGCCGCCGAGCTCAACGAGATCTACGTGTCCCACGGCCTCCTGGCCAACCGCACCTTCGGCTACGGCCACTCCTTCGGCGTCCTGAGCCACTACTACGGCCGCGAGGCGGGCCTGGAACTGCGCGAGGACATCGACACCGTCCTGGAGCCGGGCATGGTGGTCTCCATGGAACCGATGATCACGGTCCTGGACGGCCAGCCGGGTGCCGGCGGCTACCGCGAGCACGACATCCTGGTGGTGGGCGAGGCCGGCGCCGAGAACATCACCAAGTTCCCGTTCGGCCCTGAGTACAACATCATCAGCGCCTGACACC
>NZ_JAFNLL010000114.1 GCF_017368795.1 Arthrobacter cavernae
CCCCACCAGCCCGCCCGGATACATGCCGCCCATCGCAACCTGGGACGCTTCGGCATGGCAGTGCATGGGGTAGAGCCATTCCACGCTCCGGGAGTTCCACACCTGATCAGTGACCTCCGGCGGACGTTTGAACGGCAGGATGGAGTCCTTGCGCTCCAGCGTGTGGAGTTCCACCACGTCCTCCCACTGCTGCAGCTCAACGTGGCCTCCCGGGTCCACGCGGCCATGGGTGCGGGGAAACATGATCCCGTTCTTCTGCACCGTCCAGATGTGGTTGCCGTGGAAATGGAGCTGATGGTCCACCATGCCGGCGTTGATGAAGCGCAGCAGTTGTCCGGTCCGGACAGTATCCCCTGTGGCGCCCTGGCTGAAATCGCGGACGTCCACCTTCCGTGGAAAGCCGGACATCATGGTCTCTTCCGCGCGGACCAGGTTGGCCTCCTTATCCGCAGAGATGCCCAATGACTGGAACCCGCTGCGCCCGTTGAGCGTGAAATACCGCGAGTAGAAAGGTGTTTTCACCGGATCCACTTCTTCGCCGCGCGAGGCAATTCTGGCCCATTCAGGATCCACGTTGTGCAGAATCCACAGCCACTGGCGCTCGAATTCAGGGCCTGCCGGCCCGATCTTCCACGCCCGGTCCGGATCGACCACCAGCAGGGCACCGTACAGTCCCAGGATGCGCTGGACGGGATCCGCCTTCGGGTCGCTGGCATCGGCACCCGGGTCGCAGTACACATAGGTTCCCGGCTGCGGTGCCTGGAACTCCAGGGTAGCCGTCCCGCCAGGTGCAATGTCCCCGGTGCCGATGTGCGATCCGCCGGGTCCGGCATGGAGAAACTGCAGCGCATGGCCCTGGGCGAGATTGTTCTTGACGCGCAGGCTGATGACGCTGCCGGTCTCGGCGATCAGCGTCCGCTCCGGAAAAAAGCTGGCCCAGTGCGCGCGGCGGATCAGGAAATGTCCCGGGTTTTCCGGATCTGCAGCGGCAGGCTCCGGGCGGCCATGCGGCGGCAGCGCCGCGTCCAGCGGGTAGCTGCGGCTCGCAACAACCCTGCCGTCCCGCGTGAAAATCCGCGGGCTGAGGGTGAGGCCCGGCGCTGGATCAGCGGACGACGTCGGGCGGTCACCGAAGCC
>NZ_JAFNLL010000115.1 GCF_017368795.1 Arthrobacter cavernae
CCGCCACCGGTCACCCACCTGCCGCCAGCGGGCAAACCAACCTGCCGCACCCGGTCATTTCTAAGTTGCCGTTGACAACCGCACCGAACTTCTGCCGGCCCAGCCAGCCCTCGTGGACGCCGTTCCAGGTCGGTCCGCCGCTATAGACGATGCCCTGCCGCAGCAGCAGTTTGGAAACCCGGTGCCTGGCCCGCATCAGGTCCCCGCGCGCGTCTTCCCGGGCACGGACGAGGTCCCGGGCCGCTTCCTGTTCCGCGGAGGGGACGGTGATCTCGGTGATTTCGCCCAGGCGCAGCAGCCTGGCCAGGTGCATGGCGTCTTTCGCGTCGGTTTTCACCCGGTCACCGGAGGGGCGCTGCAGCTTTGACGGGGCGGCGACCACGCAGTCGATGCCTGCCGCCTGCAGGTCCCTCGCGAGCGTGAACCCGGTCGGGCCTGCCTCGTAGACGGCCTTCACCGGGCCGGGCAGGGACCGGATCCAGTCCCGGATCTCCGCGAAATCCGGGGTCAGCCTTCGGTGGAACACCTCCCCGGTGACACCGTCGATGCCGAACCCCGACACCGAGCGGGCGTGCACATCCAAACCGATACTCGTTCGTTCAAACATGACGGACACCTCGTTGGGTCTCCGGCGGGTCGCCCCCGGGGCCCTGCCGGTTTGATGATGGATGAACCCAGTGTGGCACCGGAAGCTGCAGCGGGAACCGTCCGCTCCTCGTCCTTCCGGACAGAGGACATCACCGCCGGGTACCAGGGTCCGGAACGCCGCCCGGGCACCCGGGAAACCGTGATCCCTCAAGCCGGTGCTCCGGGCCCGCCCGGCGATAATGGACGACCCGGAAGGACGATACCCGGGAGACCTCCCCGGATTTTGCCTCCCCATTTCAGGGGCGACCTTGTATCCTCGCTGGTAGCTGGAACCTCCACACCTTCAAATGTGGCTCTACCGCCGGCGGACCACGGCCGCGGCGGCAACCCACGAAATTATTTGAACCGGGGGTTCCAGCCCCCACCGGAACCGCCCCTCATATCGTCTAGGAGCGTGGGTCGGTAGTCGTTAAAACGCCGGACGAA
>NZ_JAFNLL010000116.1 GCF_017368795.1 Arthrobacter cavernae
GCCGGCTATGGTTGTGCCGCGGCGTGGCCGGCTCTACATTGGGGCATGACCAACGCCGCGGGCCAGCAATCCTTCCATGAGCTTCAGGACATGATCATCAGCACGGCAAGGGCCGCCAGGTCCCGGCCGGAGGGAGGGCCGGGATGCGCATCGGCCTGATCGCTCCGCCGTGGATCCCGGTGCCCCCGCCGGCGTACGGCGGCACCGAGTCCGTCGTCGATGTCCTGGCCCGGGGGCTGGCCGCAGCAGGCCACGAAGTGCTTCTGGCGGCCGCGGCCGGCAGCACCTGTCCGGTTCCAAAGGTTCCCGGTGCTCCTGCCGCGGATCCGGCAACAATGGGCGCGTGCGCTGACGAGCTCCGGCACAGTGTGTTCGCCTATGAGGCGATGGACGGCGTCGACCTGGTCCACGATCACACCCTCGCCGGGCCCCTGTTCCGGCACCGGCCGGAAAAAACACCCCTCATCACCACCGCGCACGGACCCTTAACCGGAGGGCTGCGCGGGATCTACCACGCCATGACTGCCGAAGCCTCGCTCATTGCCATCTCACACCACCAGGCCCGCTCCGCCCCAGATCTCAGGATCAGCCGGGTCATCCACCACGGCATCACCACCGGCGCGGTTCCGGTGGGACGCGGCGAGGGGGGCTACGCATGCTTTCTGGGCCGGATGCACCCCGACAAGGGCCTGCCCCAGGCCATCGGGGCCGCAAGGCTGGCCCGGATGCCGCTGCGGATCGCGGCGAAAATGCACAACAGGGACGAGCACGAGTATTTCCGCACCGTCATCGAGCCGCTGCTCGGGCCGGACGTGGAGTATCTGGGCGAACTGAACACGGCGGACAAGTACGCGCTGCTCGGAGGCGCCGTGGCCCTTCTGAATCCCATTCAGTGGGCCGAGCCCTTCGGCATGGTCATGATCGAGTCCCTGGCCGCCGGCACCCCGGTGATCGCCACACCCCGGGGCTCCGCCCCGGAAATCATCGACGACGGCGCAACCGGATTCCTGCGCGGCGGAATCCGCGAACTCGCGGCAGCCCTCAACGAGGCGG
>NZ_JAFNLL010000117.1 GCF_017368795.1 Arthrobacter cavernae
GAGCGGACCGAGCTCCTGAAGAAGGAACTGGTCGACTTCATGTACGGGCACGTTTACCCGAACGAGGCCGCCTACGCCGAAGAGCTGGAAAACATGGAGGACCCGTACGCATTCTCGGAGTCCCCGATCCTGGCGAAGCTGCGTGCCGAGGCGCGCAGCCGCGGGCTGTGGAACCTGTTCCTGCCCGGCGAAGAGGGTGCCGGGCTGACCAACCTGCAGTACGCCCCGCTGGCCGAGATCACCGGCCGCAGCCGGATGCTGGCCCCGGCCGCGCTGAACTGCGCGGCCCCGGACACCGGCAACATGGAGCTGCTGGCCGAATTCGGCACCGAGGAGCAGAAGGAAAAGTGGCTCAAGCCGCTGCTGGCCGGTGAGATCCGTTCGGCCTTCGCCATGACGGAGCCCGCCGTGGCCTCCTCCGATGCGACAAACATCGAGACCAGCATCGTGCGCGACGGCGACGAGTACGTGATCAACGGCCGGAAGTGGTTCATCACCGGTGCGATGAACCCGAACGCCAAGATCTTCATCGTGATGGGCAAGACGGACCCGACGGCGGACCGCCACCGCCAGCAGAGCCAGATCCTGGTTCCGCGCGACACCCCGGGCGTGAACATCAAGCGCGGCATGCACATCCTGGGCTACGAGGACCGTTACAACGGCGGCCACGCCGAGATCGAGTTCAAGGACGTGCGCGTCCCGGTCAGCAACATCATCGGCGGGGAGGGCGACGGTTTCGCCATCGCCCAGGCCCGTCTGGGCCCCGGACGCATCCACCACTGCATGCGCCTGATCGGCATGGCCGAGCGCGCCATCAACTCGATGTGCGAGCGCGCCGACGAGCGCGTTGCCTTCGGCAAGCCGCTGAGCGAGCAGGGAGTGATCCGTGACTGGATCGCCGAATCCCGCGTGAAGGTCGAGCAGCTGCGCCTGCTGGTGCTCAAGACCGCCTGGCTCATGGACACCGTCGGCAACAAGGGTGCCCACACGGAGATCCAGTCCATCAAGATCGCCACCCCGTCCACCGTTGAATGGATCCT
>NZ_JAFNLL010000118.1 GCF_017368795.1 Arthrobacter cavernae
CGTGCTGGGCGACTCAAAGGCCATCAACAAGGCCCCTGCCCCGGCAGCCTATGAGCCAGCTCCGTCCTACCCCGCACCGAAACCGGCTCTGGTTTCGGTTCCGGTGACCCTGGGCGCCACCTCGGTGGCCGTGCTGGGCGACTCAAAGGCCATCAACCAGGCCCCTGCCCATGCCCCGGCGTACCCGCCGGCCGACCCGCCGGTGGTGTACCCGCCGGCCGACCCTCCGGTCGTCTACCCGCCGGCGGACCCGCCGGTGATGCACCCGCCGGCGAACCCGTACCCGCCGGTGGCCTACCCGCCGGCGAACCCGGCTCTGATTTCGGTTCCGGTAACCCTGGGCGCCACCTCGGTGGCCGTGCTGGGCGACTCAAAGGCCATCAACAAGGCCCCTGCCCATGCCCCGGCGTACCCGCCGGCCAACCCGCCGGTGAACTACCCGCCGGTGGCGTACCCGCCGGCCGACCCGCCGGTGAACTACCCGCCGGTGGACCCGTACCAGCCGGTGGCCTACCCGCCGGCGAACCCGGCGCTGATTTCGGTTCCGGTACCCCTGGGCGCCACCTCGGGGGCCGTGCTGGGCGCCTCCAAGGCCATCAACACGGCCCCTGCCCATGCCCCGGCGGACCCGCCGGCCGACCCGGCGTAGAACTACCCGCCGGTGGCGTCCCCGCCGGCCGACCCGGCGTAGAACTACCCGCCGGTGGCGTCCCCGCCGGCCGACCCGGCGTAGAACTACCCGCCGGTGGCGTCCCCGCCGGCCGACCCGGCGTAGAACTACCCGCCGGTGGCGTCCCCGCCGGCCGACCCGGCGTAGAACTACCCGCCGGTGGCGTCCCCGCCGGCCGACCCGGCGTAGAACTACCCGCCGGTGGCGTCCCCGCCGGCCAACCCGCCGGTGAACGACCCGCCGGCGGCGTACCCGCCGGCCGACCCGCCGGTGGCCTACCCGCCGGCGAACCCGTACCCGCCGGTGGCCTACCCGCCG
>NZ_JAFNLL010000119.1 GCF_017368795.1 Arthrobacter cavernae
CTGTGCCGGGCCGCAGGCATGGTCTCGTTGGGCCGGGTTGCGTTGGACGGGACGAAGGTGCGGGCCAACGCCTCACGGCGCAAGGCGATGAGCTATGCGCGGTTGACCGAGAAGCAAAGGATCCTGGCCGCGGAGGTCTCGGACATGCTCGCCGACGCGCAAGGTGTTGATGCGGACGAGGACGCCAGGTTCGGGGCGGATAAACGCGGGGACGAGCTTCCGCCGGCCCTGGCGGACAAGGAATCGCGGTTGGCGACACTGGCCGCGGCCCGTGAAGCCCTCGAGGCGGAAGCCGCGGAAAAGGCCCGCAGGGAGGCCGAGCGCAAGGCCAGGGATGACGGGGATGACGACGGGGCCGTCACGGCCAAGGGCGATCAAGCCGCTGCTGCCGCGGTGGTGAAACCCGGCGCGCAACGGAACTTCACCGATCCGGACGCGAGGATCATGAAGACCGCTGACGGGTCTTTCCACTACAGCTATACCGGACAGGCCGTGGTCGATGCCGATCACCAGGTCATCGTTGCCACGGAACTGAACAACATCGCCGTGGACGTGCAGCAGTTGGTCCCGATGATCGAACGCACCCGGCAGACGCTGGGACAGCTGCCCGCCCAATGGACCATCGATGCCGGGTATTGTTCAGCCGCCAACCTCGAACACGTGAAGCAGATCGAGGCCCAGAGCGCCGGAGGCACCGAGTTCTTTATCGCGACCGGCCGGCTCAAACACGGCCAAGAGATCCCCAAGGCGCCCCGTGGCAGGATCCCGGGCAACGCCACGGCGAAGGAACGCATGGCCCGGAAACTCAAAACCAAGAGGGGCCAGGCCATCTACGCACGGCGCAAGGCCATCATCGAACCGGTCTTCGGACAGATCCACACCCGTCAGGGCAAGCACGTGCTCCTGCGCGGGCTCGAGCAAGCCGCCCACGAATGGA
>NZ_JAFNLL010000012.1 GCF_017368795.1 Arthrobacter cavernae
GCCGCGCAGCCTGCAGCCGCGCAGCCTGCAGCCGCGCAGCCCGCGGTGGCAGCCCAGCCCGAAGCCGCACAGCAGCCGCTGGCGGCCACCATGGCCACGCCGGTGGTCTCCGCGGACATGCGGGCAGTCAGCGAATCCATCGGTGCCACCGTGGACCCGGCAAGCCGCCCCGAGGAGTCCGCGCATGCCCCTGCCTACGAGGCCTTCTGGTTCGCCGTCGCGCAGCCCCGCCCGGCCCTGAGCGAGCAGACCGGGGAACCCGTCTTCACGATCCAACCCGGCGGCTGGGTGCTGGCCCTGGAAGACCGCGGCCACGAATTCCTGGTCCAGGACACCGACGGCAAGGTAGGCGTCCTGCGCGACCTCAGCCACATCGAGCGCGGTTAGGCAGCCCGCCGTGGCCGCTGACGGAGGCGAAACGCCGCTTGCCCTCAAGCGCCGCGCGCGCCGGATTAACAAGGCTCTCGCTGTGATGTACCCGTATGCGCACGCCGAGCTGGACTTCCGGAACCCTTTCGAACTCGTCGTGGCCACAGTGCTGTCCGCCCAGACCACCGATGTTCTGGTCAACCAGGTCACCAAGATCCTGTTCGCCCGCTACCCGGACGCCCGCGCCATGTCCGAGGCCGAACCCGCCGAACTGGAAGCGATCCTGCAGCCCACCGGCTTCTTCCGGGCCAAAGCGAAGAATGTCCTGGCGCTGAGCACCCGACTGGTGGACGAGTACGACGGCGAGGTGCCCGGCCGGCTGGAAGATCTGGTGACGCTTCCCGGCGTCGGGCGGAAAACCGCGAACGTGGTGCTGGGCAACGCCTTCGGTGTCCCCGGGATCACCGTGGACACACACTTCGGCAGGCTCGCCCGCCGCTTCGGCTGGACCGCCTCGGAGGACCCCGTGAAGATTGAATTCGATGTCGCGGAACTGTTCGAGCCCAAGGACTGGACCATGCTGTCCCACCGCGTGGTCTTCCACGGCCGCCGGGTCTGCCATGCGCGCCGGCCCGCCTGCGGCGCCTGCCCCGTCGCCACGCTGTGCCCCAGCTACGGCGACGGCGAGACCGACCCCGCCAAGGCCGCCAAACTGCTCAAGTACGAGCTCGCCCCCGGCAACGAGGCGCTCCTGGCGCAGCTGCTGGCCGAGACGCACCGCGCAGCGGAGATCCGGATGGAATCGCAGAGGAGGCCTTCGTGACGGCGCTCGAGGACCTGGCAGGACTGATTACGCGCTTTGATGCGGGCGGGGAGCAGCGCTCGGAGCATTGGGCGCAGCTGGCGGTGGGCGAGGAAACCAACAGGCCCGCGGCGGTCCTGATGCTGTTCGGCGTGCTCGATGACATCCCCGCCGAGTCCGGGCGCCCCATCGCGCCCGCGGACCTGGATGTCCTGCTGCTGGAACGCGCGCACACCCTGGATGACCACCCCGGGCAGGTGGCGTTCCCCGGCGGCAGCGTCGATCCCGAGGACGATTCGGTGGTGGCGGCGGCACTGCGGGAGGCTGTGGAGGAAACGGGGCTCGACGCCGGCGGTGTCCAGGTTCTGGGCGTCATCCCCGAACTGGGGCTGGCCCACAGCAACTTCAGGGTGACGCCGGTGCTGGCGTGGTGGGCTTCGCCGTCCCCGGTGCACGTGGTGGACCATGGGGAATCGGCCCAGGTATTCCGGGTGCCGGTGCGCGATCTGCTGGATCCGGACAACCGCGTCACGGCCACCATCACGCGCTTCGGGCGGACGTTCAGGAGCCCGGGCTTCACCGTCAATGGCGTGGTGGTGTGGGGCTTCACCGGGATGGTTCTCAGCGGGCTCTTCGATGAGCTGGGCTGGACTGTCCCGTGGGATGAAGAGCGGCTGGTCGAGATCGACATCTAGCGGCGGGGCCGCCTGGGTCTTGGAGTGCCCGGGCCGCACGGCGCCCGCTGTGGGCGCCGGTGCGGCACATGCGCTAAGCCGCCATGCGCTCCGAGTTGGAGCGGTCCACGATGAGACCCGTGGCGGCGTTTTCCCGGACGGCATTGATGCCGGCAACCACGCCCTGAAGGTGCTTGAACGTCGGCGACACTGCCACAACTGTTCCGTCCGCGGCCGTGAGCCGGAACCGGTACAAATCGTCGCTGTCCTTGAGAATTTCGAACTTGCCAGCCATAGCTGCAGTCTCCCCCTTCATGCTTCCTTGCATACCGGCGTCCGCGATGTGTCGGACGCCACAGTGGGATAGTAGGCAGATGCCGCAGGGCAAACGAAGTTACCGCACGGTACATGACCTTCCCGGGGTCATACCGGCACATCTGGCTGAATATGCTGGCCAAAGGGCCTTCCCGGCGCTAGGGTGCGGGCTGGCATGGGGCGACTGTTGCGCACGGGGGTGCCCGGGGTGCGCAGGCGGGTGAGCTCAGAACAGCAAGACGCGGCGCGGCGCCGGCACCGGGAACTCGACGGCGGCCCGGAACTGTGCCTCGGCGCCGGCCAGGCGGCGGGCCTCCATGCCCTGGAGCTCCGCGGCGTCCGCACTGTCCACGCCGGGCCGGGCGGCAAGCTCCATAAGCCACGCTCCGGCCACCACGCTGTCGTGCTGCTCGCCGAGGATCCGCTGCATGGCGACAGCGGGCTGGATGATCCCTGCCGCGGTGGGACCAAAGGCTTCGGCCACGGCCTCCACCTCATACCGTAGGCACTTGATGTCCTTGCGCGCCTGGTGCAGCAGCGTGTTCCGCTCCGATTCGTCGCCGGCTGCTGCCTCTGCAGCGAGGCTGAGTTGCAGCATCTCCCACTGGGTCTGCAGCCGCCGTGCCAGCTCCCCCAAGGTGTGGTGCCGCCCGTCATGGCGCAGCCGGTGGGAGTCCTTGCCCTTTCCTGCGAGGAGGGCCTCCCGGGCTGCCTGGACGGCCCTGTGGCTGCGCTTGCCCGCACCAAGGCAAGCCGTGCGCCGTGGATGGCTTCCTGGTCGGCTGCCGCGATCAGGGGGAGGTAGCCCTCCAGCTCGGTCAGCTGGAAAGCAAGGTACGTTCCCAGCGCGTCGCGGCCGTCGGATCCCACGGGGACAGTGTCCTACGGCGCTGGGGTGTGGGCAAGGTCGGGCCGGCTCGGCGGGTGGGGGTGCCGGGGCTTTGGGGCCGGTCGGGCTGCTCTTATTTCGCCTTGTCGTAGGAGTCGACGACGGCGATGCTCACCGGGAATTCGACCGGGATGGCGCCGAAGAGGAGTTCCTTGGCGGCATTGGCGGATTCCTCGATGGCACGGATGCACGCGTCCACCGCATCGTCCGGGGCATGGACCATGACTTCGTCGTGGAGGAAAAACACCAGTTCTCCGGACGGCGAGCCCTCGGCACGCAAGGTGCGCAGCCGCCGTCGTAGTTCAGCCAGCCAGCAGGAGGCCCAGTCCGCGGCGGAACCCTGCACCACGAAGTTGCGGGTGAAGCGACCCCTGGAGCGGGCCAGGCTGTCCGCGCGGCGCTGCTCCTCCGCCGTCGTGGACCGCTGGCTGCGGAGCCATCCCTGCGACGGCGGCGGGCTGCTGCGGCCCAGCCGCGAGGTGACGGTGCGGCCTGCCTCGCCGTCGCGCGCGGCCTGTTCCACGAAGCCGACCGCCCGCGGGTAGGTCCGGGCGAGCTGGGGCATGAGGCGCCCCGATTCGCCGGTGGTGGCGCCGTAGATGGCGCCGAGGAGGGCGATCTTGGCCTTGGCCCGGTCGCCGCCGAAGCCCTGGGCCGCGATGCCGGCGTAGAGGTCCTTGCCGCGGGCGGCCTCGGCCATTTTGGTGTCCTGCGCGAGTGCCACCAGCACGCGTGGTTCCAGCTGGGAGGCATCGGCGACGATCAGCTTGTGCCCGGGATCGGCATGGACGGCGCCGCGGATGTTGCGCGGGATCTGCAGTGCCCCACCGCCGCGCGAGGCCCAGCGCCCGGACACCACGCCGCCCACCACGTACTCGGGCCGGAACCGCCCGTCGCGGACCCAGGTGTCCAGCCATGCCCAGCCGTTGGCCGTGTGCAGGCGCGAGAGCTTCTTGTAGGCCAGGAGCGGCTCGATGACGGGGTGGCTGGATTCCTGCAGTTCCCACTGCCGGGTGCTCTTGACCTCGATGCCGTTGCGGTGCAGGGCGCGCATGAGGTCCTGCGGGGAGTCCGGGTTCAGGTTCGGCGACTTGAGGATGCTCCGCAGCTCGGCACAGAGGGCCTCCAGCTTGGCCGGACGGTGGCCCGCCGGCGGGCGCGGGCCCAGATGGCCGGCCAGGATCTCCTCGTGCAGCTGCTCCCGCCACGGCACTCCGGAATGCTGCATCTCGGCGGCGATCATGGCCGTTGCCGATTCGGCGGCCAGCAACAGCTGGAGCCTCTTCTGCTTGTCCGCCGGCGCCTGGACCAGGGCGTGCTGCTGGGCGGCGAATTCGGTGCGGAGCTCCTCGAGGCCGGCCTGTGCCTGGCGGGGACCGGGGTCCTCGAAGAGGGCGCCCTGCTCGGCGGGCGGGGCGGGCGGCTGCAGGGCCCGCGGCGGCTGGGAGCCGTCGTCCTGCGTGAGCTTCTCGGCGTTCAGGGCGTAGTTGGTGTGGGCGGTGAACTCGGAGTGGGCCAGGATCGCGCCGCACAGGGCAAGGTCATGGCACCGTTCGAGCTCGACGCCGGCAGCCAGGAGCGCCGGGTACCAGTCCTGGGTGCGGAGCCAGACCCAGCGCGGGCGCTGCGCCTCGAGCTCATGCACGACGTCGGGCAGCTCGCTTGCGCTGACAACACGCGCGTCGGCTGTGGCCTTGCCCGCCGGGGAGACCCGCTGGATGGCTGCGCCGTCGGCATGGGCGGCGAGCAGCAGGTACATGCCCTCCATCATGCCCTGCCGCTGCGGGATGCCGCACGCATTGCGGACAGCTGCTGTTCCGTTCCAGGCGTCTTGCGGTTGGCGGGTCTGTTCTTGTTGGGGGCGGGGGCCGGGGTCGGACCGTTCCTCCACAGGGAGCGCCGGGGACGTGTTGTCCACATACGCCTCTTTCCAGCTGTTCCCGGCATGCCGTCGTCGGCGACATTGGCTCCATGAGAAGGCGACACCTCGAGCAGCGGGCACCCGGCGGCAATACACGTAGCGGCACCATCCATGGCGGCATGCGTGGAAGCGGCGACGGCGGCAGGGACGGTCCCGGCGCGTGGCTGCCCCCGGCGTCGGGTGAGATTCTCCTGGTCACGGGCAACAATTTTCTCCGCGATGAAACGGAACGGATCGTGGCCGCGGCCGGAGGGAGCCTGCGGACCGCCGCGGACGCTGCCCAGGCCGCCGCAGGCTGGGACAATGCGGACATCGTCCTGGTCGGCAGCGATGTCCGCGAGCTCCCGCCGCGCCGGCGGGCCCCTGCTGTCCTGCTCGGTGTCAGCGGCGAGGACGGCAACATCTGGCAGCTCGCAGCGGTGCTGGGTGCCGAGCGCGTGGCGCTCCTGCCGGAAGCCGCCGCATGGCTTGCCGAGCACCTCAGCGCCTCCCGCTCGCCGGAAGCAGGAGGGCACGTGCTCGGACTGACCGGCGGGAGCGGCGGTGCCGGGGCAAGCACTGCGGCTGCCTGGCTGGCCCAGGCGGCGGCCGGACACGGCGCCCGGACCCTGCTGATCGACGGCGACCCGTGGGGCGGAGGCCTTGAGCTCACCCTCGCCGCGGAGGACACCCCTGGCCTGCGCTGGCCCGATCTCGCCGAGGCCCGGGGGAGCATCGACCACGCCCAGCTGTCCGACTCCCTTCCCGTTGCCGGCGGCTTCTCCTTTCTCTCCTGGCCCGGGACCAGGGAGCGGCCACCCGCAGTGGACCCCGCGTCCGTGGCCGCCGTCATGGACGCGGCCAGGCGCGGCTTTGAAGTCGTCATCGTCGACATCGGCCGCGGCACCGACTCGCTGCGATCGTTTGCCTGGGACTGCGACAGGATCCTGCTGCTGGCAACGGCACAGCTGAAGTCGGCAGTGGCCGCCGCGCGGCTGCTGAATGAGCTGCCTCCTGTGGACACCGGACTCGTCATCCGGGGCAACCCGGGGGCCGGCATGGACGCACCGCTCATCGCCGAATCCTTGGGGCTGCCGCTGCACGGAGTCCTTCCCGAAGTCCGCGGCACGGGCACCGCCGCCGAGCTGGGCCGCCTGCTGGAGCTTGGCCGCCGGAAGCCCGTCCGGCGCTTCGCCGCCGGTGTCCTGGAGCTGCTCGACGGGGACGCGCCGTGAACGGCCTGGGCGCGGGCATGGGTTTGGGCGCGGGCATGCCTGGCTCCGGGCCGCGGCGTCGCCAGAGCCAGCGACTGGACTCGGCACTGCTGGAGACGGTCCGCGAATCCGTCATGGCCGGGGCGGGGCCCGTCACGCCTACACGCGTGGCCGCGGCCGTCCATGCCAGCGGCCGCCTGCTTGGCACCGCCGGGGCGCTCGCCGCCGTCGAGACCATCAGCGCTGAACTCAACGGGCTCGGCCCCTTGCAGCAACTGGCACGGGACCCGGCCGTGACAGACATCTTCGTCAACGGAACGCAGTCCGTGTGGCTGGACCGGGGGCATGGATTGGAACGGTCCGCCGTCCACTTCGAGAGCGAGGCCCAAATCAGGGCACTGGCCGTGCGGCTGGTTGCGGCCGGTGGCCGCCGCCTGGACGACGGCTCGCCATGCGTGGATGTCAGGCTCGACGGCGGCTACAGGGTCCATGCGGTGCTGCCGCCGATATCGACCGCCGGCACGCTGCTGTCCATCCGCATCCGGCGCGAGGAGGTGTTCACGCTGGCGGAGCTGCGGGCCGGCGGCATGTTCGGTCCGCTCGTCGAGCAGCTCCTGCGCGCTGTCATGCAGCGAAGACTGAGCTTCCTGATCAGCGGCGCCACGGGATCCGGCAAGACCACGCTGCTGTCCACCATGCTTGGCCTGAGCCGGCCGGAGGAACGTCTGGTCCTGATCGAGGATGCCGCCGAGTTGAACCCGGTCCATCCGCATGTAGTGTCTCTGGAATCACGGCACGGGAACCTCGAGGGCGGCGGTGCGCTGGATCTTGGCGAGCTGGTCCGGCAGGCTCTGAGGATGCGCCCGGACCGCTTGATCGTGGGCGAATGCCGTGGCGCGGAGGTCCGCGAACTGCTGACGGCCCTCAACACGGGCCACACCGGCGGCGGCGGGACCATCCACGCCAACACAGCCGAGGCCGTGCCGGCCCGCCTGGTAGCGCTCGGTGCCCTCGCCGGGCTGAGCCAGGACGCCGTGCGGCTGCAGGTCTCCAGCGCCCTCGACGCCGTGATCCACGTGGAGCGGACGGCCCGGGGCCGCACGGTGGCGTCCATCGGGCTCCTGACCGACGACGCCGCGGGCCAGACCGTGGTGCCCGCCCTGGAACTGCGCGGAGGCCGGGTGCTGGCGGGCCCTGCGTGGGGGAGGCTGGCAGCGAAGCTTGGGCTGGATTCGGACGAGCTGGGGCCGGAGGGGCTGGGGCCGGAGGGGCTGGGGCCGGAGGGGCTGGTGCCGGCCGCCCCGGGGCCCAAGACCCGGACCGGTGAGGCCACATGACGGTCCTTCTGGTCCTGGTGCTGGCGGCCGCAGCCTGGCTTGTGGTGCGCCATCCCCGCGGGCGGGCCCTGCGTGTGCGGCGCGCGCTGCGCCGCGGTGCCGGACCCCTCGACCGTAAACCGTGGGGGCGGAGGACACGGGGACGGCAGGAGGCGCTGCCCCTCATGGTCCTCGTCCAGCAGTTGGCCGCCCTTCTGCGTGGCGGACGGTCGTCGTCAAAGCTGTGGGAGGAACTGTGGACCGTCCACGGAGGGGAGGAGCGCACGGCCGCCAGCGGTGGGTCCCCGGGAAGGCCAGCCGGCCGAGCCCCTGACCAGCCCGCGGTGACGGCCGCGTCCGCCCGCCTGTCGCCCGCATCGCTGGACGTCCTCGCCGCAGCCAGGGCAGCCTCGGCCCTCGGAGCCTCAACCGCGGACGCCATCCGGAGCACCCTGGACCATGCCTTCGCGCAGCAAGGCGGCTCCATGGCGCTGCAAAGCAGGGCCGAGCGGCGGATCTGGGGCGAGCTCGCGGCCTGCCTCGATGTTGCCGAAACCAGCGGCTGCCCGCTGGCGGACATCCTCACACGATTCTGCACGCAACTGGAAGCCGAGGACGACGCCGACGCCGCACGTCAAACAGCGCTCGCCGGCCCCAAAGCCACTGTCCGGCTGCTGAGCTGGCTGCCTGTCCTTGGCCTTGGCCTGGGCATGGTCCTCGGCGTGGATCCGCTGGGTATCCTTCTCGGCAATGCCGTGGGCGTCGCCGCGCTGGCAGCCGGTGTGGTCCTTACGGTGGCCGGCAGGGTCTGGTCCTCGCGGCTGGTCAGCTCCGCGGCGGGAGGACCGTGATGCACGGACCGGTTCCCGCGCTTGCCGTGGCCCTTCTGCTGGGGCTTGCGGCCGGACTGGCCCTCACCGGCCCGAGCAGGAGTCGTGGCCGCCTGACGATGGAATTCCTGGGCAGGCCTTCCGCTGCGCCCTGGGACGGCGGCAGGGAAGCCACAGGATCCCAGGACGCGCGCGGAGGCCACAGGGACGGCCTGCGCGACACCGCCATGATGCTTGAACTCATTGCCGCGATGCTCGACGCCGGGGCGGGGATCGGGAGGGCACTGGAGCTGATCGCTGCGTGTGCTGCGCCTCCGGTCAGCCGGTCCCTGCGCCCGGTCGTCGCCGCCCTGGCCATCGGCGCCGACTGGGAGACGGCGTGGCGCAGTTCCGCCGCGCAGACCGCCGAGGTCCTGCGCCTGAAGGATGCCCTCGCCTTCGCCGCCCTGACCGGCGCCCCCTCCGCGGCGATCCTCTACGCACAGGCGGCACGGGACCGGCGGGAACAATTCAGGTCCGCGGAGAAGAAGGCGGCTGCCCTGGGCGTGAAGCTCGTCATCCCGCTGGGCCTGTGCTCCCTCCCGGCCTTCCTGTGCCTCGGAGTGGTTCCGGTCCTCATCGCCATGCTGCCGGGCGGCTGACCAGCCGCATCGAGTTCCCCTCCACACGCTCCCGCCAGGGACGGTTTTCCACTTAGCCGAAGCCGCCGCTTACCTGCACCACTCGGCCGCGGAAGAGTCAAAGAAGTACCGGCAGAAGCGCCGGCACCCGACGAAAGGAACATCATGCAAACCACAACCAAGATCCCGTCCGGCCCTTCCGCCACCCCGTCTGCCCATGGCGCAAGCCACACGGCGCCGTCTGAGCCGGGAAGCCCGGCTGGGCCCGCCGTCGCGCCAATGCTGGCCTCCTCGGCGGGGTCCGCTGGCCCGTCGCGGCCGGCCGCGATCCGTGAACTCCCCCTCGGATCATCCCCGTCCCGGGCGGCTGAGGAGCCTGCCCACGAGGGCAAGGGGCCGGGTTTGCGAACAGGCTCAGGCCGCAAGATCCGCAGCCGCGCCCGCCTCACGGGATCCGAGCTGGGGATGGCCACGGCCGAATATGCGATTGCCACTCTGGCAGCAGTCGGTTTTGCCGGCCTGCTGGTGGTCATTCTGCGCAGCGATGAAGTCCGTGGGTTCCTGCTGAACCTTATCCGCACGGCCCTCGCGTTGCCATGACCGCGCCCACCGGCGGTCGAGCAGGGCGGGCGGGACCCGCAGCCGCGGGATGGCACCCTGGTCCGGGGAAGGACCGGGGCGCCGTCACCGCCGAGTTCGCCGTGGCCCTGCCAGCGGTCCTACTTCTCCTCGCCTTCCTGCTGGCCGGTTCCGCAGCAGGCATCATGCAGTTCCGCTTGGAGGAGGCGGCCCGGGCGGGTGCCCGGGCCCTGGCCCGCGGCGAGAGCACCGGACTCGTCGACGACGTGGTCCGGCGACTTGCCGGACAGGGCGCCACGGCGGTGGTCGCGGAGGACGGCGAGTGGGTGACTGTCACCGCCTCGGCGAGGGTTCCCGGGCCCCTCGGCACCATCATCCCGTGGACGCTCTCGGCCACGGCATCGGCCCGCGGGGAGACTCCGCAGGCCGCGGCGGCCCAGGTTCATCCGTTGGGACACGGCGTTTCATTTCCGGGGCTGAGGGAAGCCCGCGCAGACGGGCTCGACGCACTGGACCGGACGTGGGGCTGGCACGGAGTGGCCGCATGAGCGGCCGCAGGGGTGGCCCGGCCCCAGGGCCGGGTGCGGGGCGCGTGGATGCCGGCCACCGGGAGCGCGGTTCGGGAACCATTTTGGCCGCCTCTTTGGGAATCGTGGTCATGCTCATGACGGCGGGTGTGCTGCTGCTGGCCCAGGCAGGTGTCATGGCTTCACGGGCAGCGTCGGCGGCAGATCTGGCTGCCCTGGCCGGGGCTGATGCCGCGCGGGGGATCATGCAAGGCGATCCCTGCTCCGTCGCGGCCAGCGTGGCCGCGCGCCACAGCGCCGCGGTGCTCTCCTGCACAGTGGCCGGCGGCGAGATCGTGGAAGTCCGGACAGAGTTGGCGCAGCATTCACCCTTCGGCGCGGCCACAGGCCGGGCAAGGGCAGGACCGCCGCCCTAGGAAACGGGCTGCCACCATGGGGTTGGGACTGCTGAGTTGGGCTGCGCTCCGGATGCCGAGGGGCCTTCCGCTTTTACATCACGGCACGCTCTTCACAGGCTCCACGGGAACCGCTCCTACACGGCGTCCTTGAGGAATACGTCGATCAGCGTGATGGCGGCTGCCTTGTCCAGGGGGTTGTTCTTGTTTCCGCATTTGGGGGACTGCACGCAGGAGGGGCAGCCGTTGTCGCACTCGCAGGAGCGGATGGCGTCGCGGGTGGCCGTGAGCCACACCCTGGCCTTCTCGAAGCCCCGCTCCGCGAAGCCCGCACCCCCGGGGTGGCCGTCGTACACGAAAATCGTCGGCACCCCGGTGTCGGCGTGGATGGCCGTGGACACCCCGCCGATGTCCCAACGGTCACTTGAGGCGACCAGGGGCAGGAGCCCTATTGCGGCGTGTTCCGCAGCATGGAGTGCGCCGGGGAACTGTGCTTCGACCAGGCCCGCGCCCGTCAGTGAGCGGTTATGCACCACGAACCAGACGGCCTTGGTGAAGAGGTCCCTGGCCCCGAGCTCCAGGGGCTCCTCGCCCAGGATCTCGTTCGATATCAAGGCCTTGCGCTGGAAGGAGACCACCTGTGTTGTCACCTTCACCTCCCCGAAATGGACCGCGACATCGCCCCATTCCACGGTCCGGAGGGTTTGCAGCACTTCGATCTGCGTTACGTCCCGGGCCGTCGTGTAGAAATCGGGGTTGGCCCGGCGGACCATCACGCAGTGCTCCTCTTCATTCAGGTCTTCCACGAGGTAGCTGTCGCCCTGGTGGACGTAGACGGCCCCGGTGTGCGCCTGGTAGTGGGTCTGGGGCGAATCCATGGTCCCCAAGAGGGACCCGGTTTCGGAGTCCACGATGCTCACCGGTCCGCCGCCGTCGGCCCGCAGGTTCACCATGGCCGCGGCGCTCTCCGGGTGCGTCCAGAACCAGCCGGCAGGCCTCTTCCGCAGATACCCCTGGGTCACGAGCTGTCCCAGCAGGCCCTCGGCCGTGGGGCCGAACAGCTCCAGTTCCGCCGTCCCGATCGGCAGCTCGGCCGCGGCAGCGCACAGGTGCGGCCCCAGCACATAGGGGTTGCCGGGATCGAACACGGTCGCTTCCACGGACACATCGAAGATCGCCTCCGGGTGGTTCACGAGGTAGGTGTCCAGGGGGTCGTCGCTTGCCACGAAGGCCGCGATGGCATCCTGTCCCGCACGGCCGGCACGGCCGATCTGCTGGAAAAGCGACGCCCTGGTTCCTGGCCAGCCGGCCACGAGCACGGCGTCGAGGCCCGAGATATCGATGCCCAGCTCCAACGCCGAGGTGCTGGAAACACCCAGCAGCTCACCGGACCTCAGTGCCCGCTCCAGGGCGCGGCGTTCCTCGGGCAGGTAACCGGAGCGGTAGGCCGCCACCCGCCGGGGCAGGCTCGGGTCCACCTCTTCCAGAAGCCTCTTGGCGATGGACGAAATGGTCTCGGCTCCGCGCCGTGACTTGATGAAGGCGATGGTGCGGACGCGCGAGGAGACCAGATTGGCCAGAATGTCTGCGGTCTCGGCAACGGCCGTCCGGCGATTCTTGGCACCGTTTTCGCCCTTGAGTTCGGTCAGCGCCGGTTCCCAGAACGCCACCGTTGTGGAACCATGCGGCGAGCAGTCCTCCGAGACTTCCTTGACCGGGGCGCCGATGAGCCGGCCGAAGGACGTGCCGGGGTCGGATGCCGTTGCCGACGCCGCGATGAACACCGGTTCCGGGAAGGAGGTCCCTGCCCCGTAGTAGGCACAGATGCGCCGGAGCCGGCGCATCAGATTGGCCACATGTGAACCGAACACGCCCCGGTAGCTGTGGGCTTCGTCCACGATCACATAGCGCAGCCGCCGGAAGAACCGCGCCCACCAGGCATGGTTCGGCAGGATCCCGAAGTGCAGCATGTCCGGGTTGGCCAGGATGAAGTTGGCGTGGTCCCTGATCCAGCGGCGGGATGAGGGGTCGGTGTCCCCGTCGTAGGTCTCCGCGCGGACCGTGGGCAGCTTCAGGGCGCGGATGGCGGCCAGCTGGTCGGCAGCGAGGGCCTTGGTGGGGGACAGGTAGAGGGTGACGGCGCCGTCGTCGTGGATTTTTCCGGGCTCGGACAGCACGCGCAATTCGGAACGGTGGATCGCATCCAGGGCCGGGAGTTGGTAGGCGAGGGACTTGCCGGACGCCGTCCCGGTGGCGATCACCACGTGCTGGCCGGAGTGGGCCAGCTCGGCGGCCTCGGTCTGGTGCCGGTACGGCTCGTGGATTCCGAGTGTGCCGTAGGCGGCGACGACGTCCGGGTGGGCCCAGGCCGGCCATGGCTCGTGGACGGCCTGCCGGGCGGGGATGGTGCGGACATGACGGAGCTGCTCGGGGTCCGGAGTACGGCCCAGAAGGGAGATCAGCGAGTCGTGCGTGGCCACCCGTTTATTCTGTCACCGCGCCGGGGGAGCCAGCGCCGCCGAGTCACCACCGCTGCGGGCACCACCGCCGCCGGGCAGGACCACGCCAGCGATGCGGCTACGCCACCGAGAGGTCGGCTGCCTCTCCGCCCCTGGTGGAAATCATCAGCACGTGGCAGACGTCCTTCCAGCCAAGGTGCGAATAGAGCTTCTGCCCGTCCAGGGAAGCCAGCAGGAGGCCGTTCTGGACGTCATGTTCGAAGGCCTGCGCTGCCAGCGCCTTCATGATGAAACTGCCCAGCCCGCGGCGCTGGAACGCCGGTTCCGTGACAATCTTGTCGAACACTGCCGTGCCCTTGACCACGTACACACGGCCGCTCGCGGCCACCTGTTCGCCGGAATGGACCACGGCGTGGTGCACGCCGTTGGCCTCGGACGTGGCCAGCTCCAGGTCATCGTCATGCAGCCACGGGTCCTCGGAATCCTGGGTTTCCATGTCCACGATCATCATGGTCTGGGACGCCGAGGTGACATGCAGCCCATGCTGCCCGGCCAGGAACGAGTACCGGGCGACGTCATTCGTCAGGACGGTGAGGATGCGCGTGGGGGCTTCCGATGTCTTGGCGGCAAGCTCGGCAAATTCGCCGTCCGAAGGATCATGCGCGAAGTACTCCCAATCGCCGGTCTTGTCAGCGCGCAAGGCCGCCGGGAAGCGGCCCTCGTTGCGTGTTTCATAGCCCCGGCAGCCGGACCAGCCGGCTACCCAGACTTCCAACAGATGAGCGATGTCTTCAACCAAGGCGTCTGCACTCATGTAGAGAGACTATGCCAGCGCCGCATTTAGCAACAGGGGGCCGCCAGTATCAGCAGCATTAACACTTCGGGCGCCTTGCGAAAGCTTCCGACACGCGGATTTTCCCCCACCAAGTACGCTTAAATACGTGGCTTTGAACCGAATTGTGCTCTTTTATGGCTTTACCCCGATCGCCGACCCGGACGCGGTGCGGCTCTGGCAGCGTGCCCTGTGCGAGAAACTCGGCCTCGCCGGGCGCATCCTGATCTCCCCGGACGGCATCAACGCCACCGTGGGCGGCGAGCTGAACAACATGAAGCAGTACGTCAAGACCACCCGCGAATACAAGGGTTTCCACGGCATCGACTTCAAGTGGTCCGAGGGCGGCGCCGCCGATTTCCCGCGCCTGAGCGTCAAGGTCCGCGACGAAATCGTCTCATTCGGCGCTCCGGGCGAACTGAAGGTGGACGGGAACGGCGTGGTGGGCGGCGGCACGCACCTCCAGCCGGAGGAGCTGCACGCCATGCTGGAGGCGAAGAGGGCAGCCGGACAGGAAGTGAAGTTCTTCGACGGCCGCAATGCCTTCGAAGCGCAGATTGGCAAATTCAAGGATGCGATCGTTCCGGACGTCGCCACCACGCACGACTTCATCAAGGAACTCGATTCCGGCAAGTACGACGACCTCAAGGACCAGCCGGTGGTCACGTACTGCACCGGCGGCATCCGCTGCGAAGTCCTCTCCAGCCTCATGGTGAACCGCGGTTTCAAAGAGGTCTACCAGCTCGACGGCGGGATCGTCCGCTACGGCGAGACGTTCAAGGACCAGGGACTCTGGGAGGGCTCGCTGTACGTGTTCGACAAGCGCATGCACGTCGAATTCAGCGAGGACGCCAAGACCATCGGCGAATGCGTGCGCTGTGCGTCGCCCACCAACAAGTTCGAGAACTGCTCGAACCTCAGCTGCCGGACCCTGACCCTGTACTGCGCCGGGTGCGCTTCCAGCCCGGAGACCCTGCGCTGCCCCGGAGGCTGCGCCGCAGCCTGAACAGCCCGCTAAAGCCGACTGACGCGGTAGGCGAAATTCGCGTCGTTGTTCGCCGACACCGTGATGGCCAGCACGGCATCCCTCGCCAGCTGCAGCACGTTCACCCGCGTGTTGGCGCAGTCCAGCGTGAGCTCCACCAGTGCCGCGTTGCCGTTCTTCACCACGAATGATGCCCGGCGGGTCCCCCGGCAGGCCAGGGACACGGCGTAGGAGCCGCCGGGGAGCTGCACGGTCTGTTCGGTGCGCGATTCCCCGGCCTTCACGAGCCCGTGGCTTTCATAGAACGACTGCCCCTGGGAGTCCGGCACCACGGCCCGGGCCCAGGCGTCCAGTTTTTCCCCGGTGACCGTCCGGCCCAGCTCCGGGTCGCGCGGCAGCACCGGATCCGTGAAGGACCGTGCGGCGGGGCTGGGGGTCGGCCTCCCGCCGTCGTCGATGTACTCGCAGGCGGCCAGCGGGCCGCAGAGCCCAAGCAAAATCACGACGGCGGCACCCGCCAGCCGTCCAGACCGCACCTGCCGGGCGCCCGGGCTGCCCATGTGCTGACTCTACGCCTGCAGCATCGGCGGCCAAAAGACCATCCGCCCGGGACGCCGGAGCCGGGCCGGAACGCCCGTCAGGCGGCGGGAACCAGTTGGTAGGCATAGATCAAGGGTGCGTCCACGCTTGAGGTGCTGATGCTCAGCGGCCCGCTTGTGGCCACCTTGATCCTGACCGTTTCGAGGCTGCCGTTGCAGGCCGCCCCGGCGTCGGCGATCTGCCTGCCTGCGGAGGTCACGGCGAAGAAGGCCTTGCCGCCGCCGTCGCAGGCCATGGTGAGCCTGTAGTTCCCGGCGGTGACACTGGCCGCGTCCTTGACGATGGGGTCCCGGTTGAGGATCTTCCCTGCATCCTCCAGAACGATGCCGCTGGCGGACGGCAGGGTCGTGGCCTTCCAGGAGGGGACGTCTGCGTCGGTGATGCTGCCGGGCGCCTGGCAGGCGGTTGCTGCCGCGACGGTGCCTGCCGCGACGGCAAGCAGGGCGGCGAGGCGCCATGTGGAGGGGAGGAAAACCATGCTTCAACGCTACCTGCTCCGGCCTGCTGGGGCTTTGTCCACATAGGGGCATTGCCCGGTCAGCCTCCGGGAATCGCGGCAATAGACTGGCAGGGTGACTGATTCCGCAAGCATTTTCGCCACCGGCAACATCCCCGACGCCCCGCGCAGCGACCTCCCGGAGCTGCTCGTGGCGCTCGCGGCGGACCTTCGCGCCGTCGGCTATACGGTGGACGGAGTCGCCGCGTTCCTGGGCGCCGCCGCGTCCTCGGCGCTTAATCGGGACCAGTTGATCCCCGCCCTGATCGTCACCGGCCAGGCCGTCAAGGCGGATCCGGGTGCCCGTGCGCTCGCCGCCGTTGTCAGTCTGTGGCTCCTCGCCGTCCCGCAGCCGCCGGAAGAGATCGACGCCGCCCTTCCGGGCATCCGCACCGCGGGCTTGCTTGAGCTGGGGTTGGTCGAGCTGGACGACGGCGCTGTCGCCGCCAAGGCGGATCTGCGCCCCTACGGCTGGGATGCGAATGAGGACGGCAGCGGAGGTGCGGAGCTGTGGGTCTCCAGCGACCTTGCGGCCCACCAACGTGCCGGCGTGCTGCGCCATGACCATGTGCTGGGCATCGGGCAGGCCTCCACCACGCTGGTGCAGACCACCATCCGGCGCCACACGGAACGTGCCCTGGATCTCGGGACCGGCTGCGGCATCCAGACCTTCCACCTGCTGCACCACTGCGATCACGTCACAGCGACCGACATTTCCGAGCGAGCGCTGGCCTTCACCCGCTTCAACCTCCTGCTCAACGCGGAGGCCCTGCACCTGGACCCCAAAAACCTGGAAGCCCGCGTCAGCCTGCGCCTCGGATCGCTGCTGGAGCCGGTCGCGGGGGAGCACTTCGGGCTGGTGGTCTCCAACCCGCCTTTTGTGATCACCCCGCGCAGCACCGGCGAGTCCGCGTCAGAGCAGTTCACGTACCGCGACGGCGGGCTGCCGGGAGATGACATCGTGGCCAGCCTGGTCCGGACCCTGTTCGGGGTCCTGGCCCCCGGCGGCACGGCCCAGATGCTTGGAAACTGGGAAATCACGGCCGGCACGCGGTGGAGCGAGCGGCCCAAGTCCTGGCTGGACGGTTCCGGCACCGACGCCTGGTTCATACAGCGCGAGCAGGTGGGCCCGGAGCAGTACGCGGAAACCTGGCTGCAGGACGCCTCGGAAACCCGGGACCGCGGCCATTACCAGGAGTCGTACGCCGCCTACCTGGCGGACTTCGCTTCGCGCAACGTGGAGGGCATCGGCTTCGGCATGATCTGGCTTCGCCGCCCCGCAGATACCGCGAACGCCGCAAGCGGGGAGAACGCCGCAGATACCGGGAACGCTGCTGCCATCAGCCGCTTCGAGGAAATCACCTACCCCATCGAACAGCCCGTGGGTCCGCACCTTGGCGCTTCGGTGGAGCGCGCCGACTGGCTGGCCGCCCACCACCTGGCGGAGGCCCACCTGGTGGTTGCCGAGGACGTCACGGAGGAACGCCACCAGCGCCCCGGCGCAGAACACCCGGGCGTCATCCTCCTGCGCCAGGGAGCCGGCCTGCGCCGGACCAACCTGCTGAGCACCGAACTCGCCGGTTTCGTCTCCGCGTGCGACGGTGAACTCTCCGTCCGCCAGATCATCGGCGCGCTTGCCGCGCTACTGGGCGGGGGCGAGGACTTCGAGCCGGAGGCCTTCCGCGCAGGCCTGCTGGAGGAGGTCGGCAACTTGGTGCGCGACGGCTTCCTCCTCCCGGAAGGACACTAGCCCGTGGGCGGCCAGAGCGCTGGCTACACTGATCAGGTGATTGCAGACAGGCAGCAAGGGGAGGCCGCGGCAGTGGCCGCCCGCCGGAAACGGCCAGAGAAAACGGTCGAGATCAGCGATCCCAAAGCCATCCGTGCCCTCGCCCATGCTGCCCGCCTTGAGGTCATTTCGGAGCTCTACGCCACCCAAGCGAGCCACACCGCCACGGAGCTTGCCGCCCGTACCGGGCTGACCCCCAGCGCCATGAGCTATCACCTGCGGGCACTGCGGAAATGGGGGATCGTCGCGCCGGCTGAAACGTCCGGCGACGCCCGTGAACGGCGCTGGAAGGCGGCCGGAACGGACTTCACCATCAAATCCGGCGGCAGCGCCGCGAACCCCGAGATCGCCGTCGTCGACCTCGAACTGGATGCTTTCCGGCGGCGGGCAGCGGCATTTGCCCGGGCTCGGGCCGAACGGCGGCAGCACGGCAATGCCGCTGCGGAGCCCAGCTCGGTGATGCTGTCCAGCAACCTGCTGTACCTGACCGACCAGCAACGGGCCGAGCTCTCCGAGAAGCTTTTCGAGCTCCTGCGAAGCTACGAACTCGAGGATCCCGCACGGATCCCCGCCGGTGCGCAGAGGGTCGCCACGCTGTGGTCGATGATCCCGGATGACCGGGTGGCGCCCGGAAACCAGTAGACGGCCAGGGCCCCGGGTTTTCCACATAGATGCGCAGGATTCTGCAAAATATGGTGAACTAGGCCAATATGGGCACATCGCCCGAGCAAATCTTTTTCTGTAGGAGCACCGTGCCAAGCAAGGCCAAAACCGGCAAGAAACTCGTGATCGTGGAGTCTCCTGCCAAGAGCAAGACCATCGCCAAGTACCTGGGCGAAGGCTTCATTGTCGAGGCCTCCATCGGCCACATCCGTGACCTCCCGCAGCCCTCGGACCTCCCTGCAGAACTGAAGAAGACCTCGGTTGGCAAGTTCGCCGTCGACATCGAAAACGACTTCAAGCCGTACTACGTGGTGTCCCCGGACAAGAAGAAAAAGGTTGCCGAGCTCAAGGCCCAGCTGAAAGACGCTGACGCGCTCTATCTCGCAACCGATGGGGACCGCGAAGGCGAAGCCATCGCGTGGCACCTCCTGGAGGTCCTGAAGCCCAAGGTTCCCGTCTACCGCATGACCTTCGGTGAAATCACCAAGGAAGCCATCCACCGGGCCATGGACAACCTGCGGGACGTCGACACCGCCCTCGTGGACGCCCAGGAAACCCGCCGCGTCCTGGACCGCCTCTACGGCTACGAGATCTCCCCGGTCCTGTGGCGCAAAGTGGCCCGCGGCCTGTCCGCTGGCCGCGTGCAGTCCGTGGTCACCCGCATGGTGGTGGACCGCGAACGCGAGCGCATGGCTTTCAGGTCCGCGTCCTACTGGGACCTGACCGGCCAGTTCGGCGCCGGTTCGGCATCCTTCAAGGCCAAGCTTGCTGCCGTGGACGGCGCGAAGGTTGCCAGCGGCCGCGACTTCAACGACGACGGCGTGCTCACCTCCTCCAACGCCGTGCACCTCAACGAGGAGCTGGCTACCTCGCTGGCGGCTGCGCTGGAGACCGCGGACTTCCGTGTCCGCTCCGTCGACACCAAGCCGTACACCCGCCGGCCTGCCGCCCCGTTCACCACGTCCACGCTGCAGCAGGAAGCCGGCCGCAAGCTGCGCTTCTCCTCCAAGAGCACCATGCAGGTGGCCCAGCGCCTGTATGAAAACGGCTACATCACCTATATGCGTACGGACTCGTCCGCGCTGAGCGATGAAGCCGTCACGGCCGCCCGCCGCCAGGCCTCCGAGCTCTACGGCCCCGAGTACATCCCGGCGTCCCCCCGGGTTTACACCGGCAAGGCAGCGAACGCGCAGGAAGCCCACGAGGCCATCCGCCCCGCCGGTGACTCGTTCCGCACGCCGGCCCAGGTGGCCAGCCAGCTCTCCGGCGATGAGTTCCGCCTCTACGAGCTGATCTGGAAGCGCACCGTTGCCTCCCAGATGGGCGATGCCAAGGGATCCACCGCCACCATCCGCCTCGGTGCCGTGGCGAGCGACGGCCGCGACGCCGAATTCTCGGCCTCCGGTACCGTCATCACCTTCCCCGGCTTCCTGGCCGCCTATGAAGAAGGCAAGGACGAGAGCCGCGGAGACGAGGACTCCGAGGAAGCCCGCCGCCTGCCCAACGTGGCCAAGGACGATGCCCTGAGCGCCTCCGAGATCGTTGCGATCGGCCACGACACCTCGCCGCCGCCGCGCTACACGGAAGCCTCCCTCACGGCGGAGCTGGAAAAGAAGGGCATCGGCCGCCCGTCCACCTATGCCTCCACCATTTCCACCATCCAGGACCGCGGCTACGTCCGGAAGCAGGGTTCGGCCCTGGTGCCGAGCTGGATCGCGTTCTCGGTGATCCGCCTGCTCGAGCAGCACTTCACGGACTACGTGGACTACGAGTTCACGGCCGACATGGAAGGCGACCTGGACAAGATCGCCAACGGCCAGGCCGTGGGCGCGGCGTGGCTCAAGCACTTCTACTACGGTGAAGACTCCGATCCCGGCCTGCTCAGCATTGTGAACAACCTCGGCGAAATCGATGCCCGCGAGATCAACTCCGTGCCGATCGCCGAAGGCATCACCCTGCGCGTGGGCAAGTTCGGCCCGTACCTGGAAAGCTCCATCCCCACCATCGACGCCAAGACCGGTGAAGTGGTGGAATCGGCCCGCGCCAACGTGCCCGAGGACCTGGCCCCGGACGAGCTCACGCCCGCCAAGGCCATCGAGCTCATGGAGACGGCAGCCCCGGAGGAACGCGTCCTGGGCAACGACCCCCACACCGGGCACACGGTGGTGGCCAAGAACGGCCGCTACGGCGCCTACGTCACCGAGGTCATCCCGGAGGTGACCGAGGAACAGCTGGCCAACCAGCCGGTGGAGTACTACAAGAACGGCAAGCCCAAGCCGCCGAAGAAGCCCGTCAAGGCCAAGCCGCGCACCGGCTCGCTGTTCAAGTCCATGACGGTTGACTCCATCACCCTGGACGAGGCCATGCAGCTCATGAGCCTGCCCCGGGTGCTCGGCGACGACGCGGAAGGCACCCCGATCACGGTGCAGAACGGCCGCTTCGGCCCGTACCTGAAGAAGGGCACCGACTCCCGCTCGATCGGCACGGAAGAGGAAATCTTCACGATCACGCTGGAACAGGCGCTGGAGATCTACTCGCAGCCCAAGCAGCGTGGTGCCCGTGCCGCCGTGCCACCGCTGGCCGAGTTCGGCCCGGACCCGGTCTCGGAGAAGAACATCGTGGTGAAGGAAGGCCGCTTCGGCCCGTACATCACCGACGGCGTCACCAACATCACGGTTCCGCGGGCAACCTCCCTGGAGGAGCTGACCCGGGAGCAGGCCATCGAACTCCTCGCCGAAAAGCGCGCCAAGGGCCCGGTCAAGCGGACCACCACGGCCCGCAAGGCGCCGGCGAAGAAGGCCGCAGCCAAGAAGTAACCGCTTGGTGGCCTTGGCCTGCTTGAGTCCGTGGGTGCGGGCCGGGTGCTGCGTTCCAGAACGCAGCACCCGGCCCGCACCCACGTTCAGGGTTTTCCACATAGGCAGTTGCGGCGCTGGCATGGCCGGTGCCATCCCCTGAAGCTGAATGTATGGAGTCTTCCAACAGCCAGCAACCGCACGCTTTGACCGACCCACTTGCCAGCTTGTGGGCCGACATGCCAGATGTTGCCGATCCAAGCCGTGGCGCCCCGCCGAGGGACAGGTCCCGTGGCGACGCCCGGCCAAGCGCAAGTCCCGTCCGGCCCGCCTCCGGGCTGAAGAGGGCCACGGCGATTCCGGTGCCGGCGGGGAACCTCTGGCGGACCGAGGAACTGAGAGCCCAGGGCCTCAGTAAGCGCCACATCAACGAGCACCTCCGCTCCGGCTCCTTGGTAAGGGTCCGGACAGGAGTCATGGTCCGTGGCGCCTTCTGGAATGAACTTTCGGACGACGGCCGGGAGCGCGCCCGATTGGCCGCGTATGGCAGGCGTACCATTGTGGCCTCGGCGGACGGGCTGACGTTCAGCCACACCTCCGCCGCCCGCCTGCATCGCCTATCCCTGTGGGATGCTGATCGGCTGATCCACGTGATCATCCCCTACCATGCGGCAAAGGGATCCCACGCTACCGACGTCAGGGCACACGCAGGCTCCCTCCTTCCCGGTGACCGGATGGAGATTGACGGGCTGCCGGTGACAAGCCTCGACCGCACCATCCTTGATTGCGCGCTGATGATGAGCTACCGGCAAGGCCTGGTTCTCCTGGACCACGCCTTGCGGGTTGGTGGCAACCGTCAGTGGTTGGAGTTGGAATGCGTCAGGCTGGTTGGTGTCAGGGGAGTCACCGCATTCCGCCGGGCGTTGGCGTTCGCCGGCCCCTTGTCCGAGTCTGCGGGGGAGACATTGGCCCGAGACGCGATAGCCAAGCTGGGATTCCCTGAGCCTGTGCTCCAGTTCCAGGTTAAGACACATCGGGGCGCCAACCGGTTCGACTTCGCCTGGCCGGATCGTCGTGCGGCCGTGGAATTCGACGGCAAGTCCAAATACTTCGACTACAAGCCCACGGCCGAGGTGATTTTCGAGGAACGCCGGCGGGAGAAGCTATTGACCGAGCAGGGCTGGCGGATCCTGCGCATCGAATGGAAGGACCTCTTTGACGAACGAGGCCTGAAGGTACGGCTGCTCAGGCTGCTTGGGGGCTGAGTTCGTGGGTGCGGGCTTGGTGGCTTCGGTCTGAATACGTGGGCCTGCGCCGGGGACTTGGTTCCGGAACGCAGCGCTTGGCCCGCACCCACGATCTCGACGGCGGGGACTCGGCCAAGAGCGGACGGCCGGAATTGCGTCCCGGACGGCAGCTGTGGTCGAGTAGAAGCATGACTGAACAGACGGTTTCCCCGGACGACGCGCCCCTGAACGACCTCGAAGCCCAGCTTGCCCTGGCCGAACAGCCGGATGCGAACCCCGTGGACGTCATCCTGGCCTTCCTCAACAACGAGGTGTTCCTCATCAGCGCCGAGGCCGTGGAAGGCCCGGAATCGTCGGTGGAGCCGCTGGTGCTCTCCAACGCCGAGGGCCAGCCCGTCCTTGCCGTGTTCAGCCACCCCAGCCGCGTGGACACCCGTTTCCTCGAGGCCGCCCCGTACGTCCTGGGCACCATGGGCTCGGCCGTGTTGGGCAACATCGGCGACGAACTCGGCATGGTCATCAACCCCGGCAGCGCCTACGGCTTCGAAATCGACCCGGAAGGCATCTCCAACATCCGCCGCGACTTCAAGCGCGCCGACGAAGCCGGGCAGCCCGCGGAATAGCGGCTGCCAGCCGGGTGCCACCGGCCGCCAAGATGCGAGAAACGCCCCGCCAATTTGCTCCGCGGGCTTCGAATCGGGGAATAATGGCAGAATGCGTCTTGGCGTTCTCGACATCGGGTCCAACACCGTCCACCTTCTACTGGTGGACGCGCACCCGGGCGCACGCCCCGTAGCCTTCGCCTCGCACAAGCGACCCCTGTCGCTGGTGCAGTATCAGGACGGCGACGGCAACATCACCGACGCCGGCCAGCACGAACTGATCGAATTCATCCTCGAAGCCTGGGAGTTCGCGGCCCGCCACAAGGCCAAGGACCTCCTCGCGTTCTGTACCTCGGCCATCCGCGAAGCCAGCAACGGCGCCGAGGTGCTGGCCAGGGTCAAGCACGAAACCACCGTGACGCTGCAGGAACTGACCGGCAGCGAGGAAGCCTCCATGACGTTCTTCGCCGTGCGGCGTTGGTACGGTTGGGGCGCCGGGCCCATCCTGGACCTGGACATCGGCGGCGGCTCCTTCGAAATGGCCTACGGCACGGACGAGCTTCCCGAACTCGCCACCTCGGTCCCGCTGGGGGCCAGCCGGCTGACGCGTGACTGGCTGCATGACGATCCGCCCACGGCCAAGAGCGTCAAGGCACTGCGCCGCTACATCCGAGACACCCTCAAGCCGGTGATTCCCGGCTTTGCCTCCCTGGGCCGGGCCAACCTCGTTGCAGGGACGTCCAAGACCTTCCGCTCGCTCGCGCGGATCGCGGGGGCCGCCCCCAGCGGTGCCGGCCCCTACGTAAAACGCGAACTCCACGCCACGGACCTCGGTCTGTGGTCCCAGCGCATCTCCGCCATGACCGTGGCGGACCGGCTGTACCTGCCCGGCGTGTCGGATGCCCGGGCCCGGCAGCTGCTGGCCGGTGCGCTCGTGGCCGAGGCCGCGCTGGAAATGTTCGAGTTTCCCAAGATGGAGATCTGCCCCTGGGCCTTGCGCGAAGGCCTGATCCTGCGCCGCCTCGACCAGCTGGTCTTTGACGATGCACTGGATCCCGCACCGCACGTGGGCAAGGCCGCCAAGACCAAGGAAAAGGCCGCCAGGAAGGCCGCCAAGCTGCAGGAGAGCATGGACGAGGCCCTCCGGGACCCCGCGGCGGAACCGGCCCCCGCGGCGGGCGGGCTGACGGTCTGAGATGAGCACCGACGTCGAGCACCCCGAAGCAAACGGCCCCCGCATCCCGGTGGCGCTCTCCAGCGCGTCCGTCTACCCGCTGAGCGTCCACGACGCCTTCGCCGTGGCGCAGGACCTCGGCTACGACGGCGTAGAGGTCATGGTCACCAACAACGCCACGAGCCAGAACCTGGACGCCCTGGTCCAGCTCAGCCACCGCTACCGGCAGCCGATCGTGTCCATCCATGCCCCCACGCTGCTGCTGACCCAGCAGGTGTGGGGTGCGGCGTGGAACAAGATAGTGATGTCCTGCCGGATGGCCCGCGAGGTGGGCTGCGACACCGTGGTGGTCCATCCGCCGTTCCGCTGGCAGGCCAACTACGCGGAGAACTTCGCCGAAGGCGT
Source organism: Arthrobacter cavernae (assembly GCF_017368795.1). Lineage (GTDB taxonomy): Bacteria > Actinomycetota > Actinomycetes > Actinomycetales > Micrococcaceae > Arthrobacter > Arthrobacter cavernae. Next base: position 24,478 of record NZ_JAFNLL010000012.1, read on the forward strand.
CCGCGAGATCGCTGCGCTGTACCAGGTCCACATCGCGGTGGAGAACATGTACCCGTGGCGTGTGCGCGGCCGGGAAGCGCTGGCATACCTGCCGCACTGGGACCCGATCGGCCAGGACTACGACGACGTCACGTGGGACTTCTCGCACGCCGCCACCGCGGGGGTCAACAGCCTGGAGGCCGTGCAGGCGCTGGGCAACAAGCTGCGCCACGTCCACCTGACGGACGGCTCCGGCTCCGGCAAGGATGAGCATCTGATCCCCGGAACAGGAACGCAACAGTGTGCCGATGTCCTCCAGCACATTGCCTCCAACGGGTTCAACGGAGTGGTGGTGGCCGAGATCTCCACGCGCAAGGCCAAGATCGCAGGGGAGCGCGAACAGATGCTCGCCGAAACGCTGCGTTTCGCCCGCCAGCACCTGGGGGCACCGCTGGTGCGGAGTTTCGAAAACTAGCACCCGACGGCGGCAGGCCGGCTGTGCGGCGACGGCGGCCACCGCCGAGTGCCGGCGTTTAAGGCGAAAGCACCGGCGGTCCGGACGGGAAATGGGGGTAAACCGTCGGGACCACCGGTGCTGTTGGCGGACATCCCCATGCCCGCCTCATCACTCGCACCCTCTATGAGGTAACTACCAAGATACGGAGCAATCTTGGGCGAAGCCTGCAATAATCTTGGGAACTCGCTGTGAATCCTGGCGGTAACTGCGCCGGCCCCGGCGAACTGGCATCATGGAGCCATGAACAACCGAATCGCCTTCCTTGGCTGTGGATCCATGAACGAGGCCATCCTGGGCGGCATGCTGGCCGCGGGGACGGACCCGGCCGACATCGTCGCCACCGTCCGCCGTGCCGAACGTGCGGACGAGCTGGCCCACCGCCACGGGATCATGGCCATCGCCGGCGAGGAGGATCCGGACAACAACAAGCTCGCCGCGAAGGGCTCCGCGGTGGTGATCCTGGGCGTCAAACCCGCCGGCATCGCCGACCTCGCCCGGGAAATCGGCTCCTCGTTGGCCCCGGACACCATCGTGGTGAGCGTGGCCGCCGCCGTCTCCATCGCGCAGATTGAGGCGCTGCTGCCCGTCGGCCAGCCTGTTATCCGGACCATGCCGAACACGCCCGCCAAACTGGGCCGCGGGGTCGTCTCCGTGTCGCCCGGGACGCACTGCACCCCGGAACAGCTGCAGAAGGCCAAGGACATCCTGGCCGCAGCCGGCAAGGTGGTGGAGATCCCCGAGGAACAGGTGGACGCGCTGTCCGCCATCAGCGGCTCGGGCCCCGCTTATGCGTTCTACCTCGCCGAGGCCATGGCGGCCGCCGGTGTCGAACTCGGCCTGGACGCGGAGTTGTCCCTGATGCTGGCCCGCGAAACCGTGGCCGGCGCGGGCTTCATGCTGGCCGAGCCCGGCGCGGACCCAACCGCACTGCGCATCGCTGTCACCAGCCCGAACGGAACCACCGAGCGTGCCATCGCGGCTTTCAACGACGGCGGGATCCCCGGCATCATCGCCGACGGCGCCCGCGCGGCGGCCGCCCGCGCCGCCGAAATCACGCAGCAGCTCGGCTGACCCTACGGCCGCGCCGGTCCTACGGCCGCGCCGGTCCTACGGCCGCGCCGCGAAGCGCTCCAGCAGGTCCACGTGGCCGGACACGATTAGCATGTCGTGCCCGGAGACCTTGGTCTCCGGGCGGGCGTATGTGAAGTCCTCGCCCGGGGTCTTCACACCCACAATGGTCACGCCGTACTTGGAGCGGACTTTGGATTCCTCCAGGGTGAACCCCACCGTCTCCTTGGGCGGGTACATTTTGACGATCGCGTAGTCGTCGTCGAACTCGATGAAGTCCAGCATGCGCCCGGAGACCAGGTGGGCGGCGCGGACGCCGGCGTCGGCCTCGGGGTAGATCACGTGGTTGGCGCCGATCCGGGTGAGGATCTTTCCGTGCGAAGGCGTGATGGCCTTGACCCAGAGGTGCTGAATCCCGAGGTCCACGAGGTTCACGGTGATCAGCACGGAGGACTCGATGGACGTGCCCACGCCCACCACGGCCGAGCTGAACTCCTGGGCACCGAGTTGGCGGAGGGCATCGATGTTGGTGGCATCGGCTTCCACCACGTGGGTGAGGACGGGCGCCCATTTCTGCACCAGGGCGCGGTCGCGTTCGATCGCCAGGACCTCGCGGCCCTGCTTGACCAGTTGCTCGGCCGTGGCGGAGCCGAAGCGGCCCAGGCCGATCACCAGCACGGGTTCATTGTGGGAGGGCCGGTTGGCCGCTCCTGTCGAATTAGCCAATGATTGGCCTCTCTTCCGGGTAGTGGTACAGCTGGCTGCGCTCGCGCAGGGCCAGCGCAGCGGCAAGGGTCACGGTGCCGACGCGGCCGGCGAACATGAGGGCGGACAGGACGTAGACGCCCGACGGCGGCAGCTCGGCACTGAGGTTGGTGCTGAGTCCCACGGTGGCGAAGGCGGAGATGGTTTCAAAGAGCACGCGGTCCAGCGTGGCCCCGCTGATCTGGAGCAGCAGGAAGGCCGACACCGATACGAGCGTGGCACCGGCGACGATCACCGAGATGGCCACCCGCATGGTGCCCTGGGGGATGGTGCGGCCGTAGACCTTCACATCGGTGTCGCCGCGGGCCTCGGCCACGATGGCGAGGAACATGACGGCGATGGTGGTCACCTTGATGCCGCCCGCCGTCGACGCCGAACCGCCGCCGGCGAACATGAGGGCATCGGTGAGCAGCATGGTGGTGGATTCCATGTGGTTCTGGTCCACCAGGTTGAAACCGCCCGAGCGGGTCATGACGGAGGCGAAGAGGGAATGGATGACCTTGTCGTCAAGGTCCATGCGGCCGATGGTCCGCACGTTGTCCCACTCCATGAGCGCCCACAGGACCATGCCCGCCGCCAGCAGGATGAAGGACACCTGGATGGTGAGCTTGGTGTGCAGGTTCCACTTTTTCCAGTTGAGCCCGTTCTGCTGCAGGACCATCACCACGGGGAAGCCCAGGCTGCCCAGGAAGACGCCCAGCATGAGGGGGACGAGGATCCACAGATCGGTCTCGTAGGGCACGATGCCGTCCGAGTGGGGCGTGAAACCGGCGTTGTTGAACGCGGAAATCGAGTAGAAGACGCCGTGCCACACGGACTGCCAGAAGTCTTCGCCGAGCGTCATGAACCGGGGGATCAGGGCCAGCGCCAGGGCTGCCTCGATCACCACGGAGGTCACGATGACGATCCGCAGCAGGGTACCCACCTCGCCCAGCCTGCCCGCGTTGTTCATGGCCTCCTGCGCGATCAGCTTGCCCCGCACGCCCAGGCGTTTGCTGACCATGAGGGCCAGCAGCGAGGCGAGGGTCAAGGTGCCCAAGCCGCCCACGAAGATGCCCACCAGGATGACCAGCTGGCCGAAGAAGGTCCAGTGCGTCGCCGTCGAGACCACGGTGAGCCCGGTGACGCAGACGCTGGAGACAGCCGTGAACATGGCCTGGTGCAGCGGCGTGACCACGCCGGCGGCGGAGGCTGCGGGCAGGGACAGTAGCCCGGTGAACAACAGGATCACGACGCCGAAGACCGTCAGCGCCAAACGCGCCGGGGAAGTGTTGGCGATGTTGTCGATGAAGTCGCGCACGCCTGTGAAGATCCACAGGCCTTCCCGTTCGGACTGGACGGGTTGCCAGTTGGCCGGGCTCTTGGACCTCGACTGGCTCTGAGTCATGGTGCTTCCTCGATCGAACATGCTTTCCTGAGTAGTAAACCACTAATCGCGCGGCGTAACCGGGCGGCCGGGCCCCAGGGGCTCGGGTAGCCTGATCTGGATGACTTTCCGGTCCAACATCCGCCACTCCGCACTGCCAACGACGGTGGTGTGGGACCCCGCGCTGACCGCGTACAACTTCGGCCCCGGCCACCCCATGGCGCCGGACCGTCTTGAGCTCACGGCGAGGCTCGCCGCGGCGCTTGGACTGTTCGACCACGAACACGTGGCGGTCGAGCCACCGGAGCCCGCCACCGACGTCGAACTCCACACCGTGCACAGCGCCGACTACGTCGCGGCGGTCCGCCGCGTGAGTGAGGATCCGACGACGCCGGACGAGGCGCATGGCCTGGGCACCGAAGACGATCCCGCGTTTCGCGGCATGCACGAGGCCAGTGCGCGGCTGGCCGGCGGTTCGCTGCTGGCCGCCAGCGCCCTGCTGTCCGGCAGCGCCGTCCGCGCCGTGAATTTCAGCGGCGGCATGCACCACGCGGCCCGTGACCGGGCCAGCGGATTCTGCATCTACAACGATGCGGCGCTCGCCGTGCAGCGCCTGCTCGACGGCGGCGTCCGCAAGGTCGCGTACATCGACGTCGACGCCCATCACGGCGACGGCACGCAGAACATCTTCTGGAACGATCCCCGGGTCCTGACCATCTCCCTGCATGAATCCGGGCTCTCGCTGTTCCCCGGCACGGGCTTCGCCAACGAGATCGGCGGCCCGGACGCGCAGGGCATGGCCGTCAACGTGGCACTGCCGGCCTGGACCGAGGACGCCGCCTGGCTGCGAGCCTTCCACGCCGTGGTGCCGCAACTGGTGGGGGCCTTCGAGCCCGAGGTGATCGTCAGCCAGCACGGCTGCGACTCGCACCGCCTGGACCCCCTCACACATTTGAACCTCAGTGTGGACGGACAGCGCGAGGCGGCTGCCGCCGTCGCCAGCCTGGCGTCCCGGTACTGCGGGAACCGGTGGATTGCCACCGGCGGGGGAGGCTACGAGGTCACGGGCGTTGTCCCGCGCGCCTGGAGCCACCTGATCGGCATGGTGGCCCAGCGCCCCGTGCCGGTCTCCACGCCGGTTCCCGAGGCCTGGCGCAGCTATGTACGCGAGCGCTACGGCATCACGGCACCGGAGCTCATGGGCGACGGCGTGGACACCTGGTGGCGTTCCTGGGAGGTCGGCTACGACCCCAACGACGCCGTGGACCGGAGCATCATGGCCACGCGCAAGGAAGTGTTCCCGCTGCACGGCCTGGACCCCTGGTTCGACTGAGGGCACCTGGCTCCCATCGGCGAAATAGTGATGCCAATCGGTGTATATGTCGCTAGGGTGGGAGCCATGGTGACTGACGACGTATTTGCCGTCATTGCTGAGGCAACCAGGCGCGACATCCTGGTTTCCCTCCGCTCTGGGGACAAGGCTGTAGGTGAACTGGTGGAGGAGCTTGCTGCGAGCCAGCCCACCATTTCGAAGCATTTGAAGGTTCTGCGGGAGGCGGATCTCGTCAGCATGCGTGCCCAGGGCCAGAAGCGCTACTATGCGCTGAACGCCAAGCCACTGGCCGGCATCGCCAGCTGGCTGGAGACGTTCGACGTCGGCCCTGCCGCAAGCGCCGTGGTTCCCGCCGTCGCGCCCGCCGAAACCGAAACGGAAACAGTGCACGGCCGCCCCGCCGGCGACGCCGCGAAGGCACAGCCTGCCGCCTCCGCGGTCACCGCCGGCGAACCCCAGGCCCCGACGCTCCCCGAAACGGCCGGCGCCGCGCCCGGAGCGGACGATACCGTTCCGCAGCAGATCGGACGCACCGTGGGCCGCGCGGCAACCAAGGCGGCCGACCTTCTGGCGAACCTGCCGAACCTGCCGAAGTTCGGCCGGAAGAAGTAGCCTCCCCGCGGCTTGGAGGAAGCGCACAATATACACCGCCTCGACAGCAATCTAACGTGATGCTCGCCACACTGTTAAGTTGGCGTTCATCCCCTGTTCCCGCGTCATTACGCCATTTTGCGGCACCTCCATGTCCTGAAGCGCCACCGGTCACAATGAACTGAAATGGTTGTCCTACGTCCAGTGGTGCGACCATGGGCGGGACTGATACATCTCGCCGCGGGTCGGCGACCAGAGTGATTGGAACATGCATGGATTCGAGGCTTGAGGCTGTCCGGGACACCGTATTGGCACGCAACCCCGGCGAACTGGAATTCCACCAGGCCGTAACCGAGGTCTTCGAAAGCCTCGGCCCGGTGCACGACCGTCACCCTGAGTTCCTCGAAGGCGCCGTTCTCGAGCGGCTGTGCGAGCCCGAACGCCAGATCATCTTCCGCGTCCCGTGGACCGACGACTCCGGCCGCGTGCACGTCAACCGTGGCTTCCGCGTTGAGTTCAACTCCGCACTGGGCCCCTACAAGGGCGGCCTGCGCTTCCACCCCTCCGTGTACCTGGGCATTGTGAAGTTCCTCGGCTTCGAGCAGATCTTCAAGAACGCGCTGACGGGCATGCCCATCGGCGGCGGGAAGGGCGGCTCGGACTTCGACCCCCGCGGCCGTTCCGACGCCGAAATCATGCGCTTCTGCCAGTCCTTCATGACCGAGCTGTACCGCCACATCGGCGAATACACGGACGTCCCCGCGGGCGACATCGGCGTGGGCGGCCGCGAAATCGGATACCTGTTCGGCCAGTACAAGCGCATCACCAACCGCTACGAGTCCGGCGTCCTCACCGGCAAGGGCATGTCCTGGGGCGGTTCCCTGGTCCGTCCGGAAGCCACCGGCTTCGGCACGGTCATCTTCGCCGAGGAAATGCTCAAGACCCGGGGCCAGTCCTTCGACGGCCAGCGCGTGGTGGTCTCCGGCTCCGGCAACGTGGCCATCTACGCCATCGCCAAGGCCCAGGCCCTGGGCGCCACCGTGGTGGCCTGCTCCGACTCCGCCGGCTACATTGTTGACGAGGCCGGCATCGACGTCCCGCTGCTGCGCCAGATCAAGGAAGTCGAGCGCGCCCGTCTCACCGAATACGCGGCCCGCCGCGGTTCCTCCGTGTCCTACGTTGCCGGCGGTTCGGTCTGGGACGTCAACGGCACCGTTGCCCTGCCCTGCGCCACGCAGAACGAGCTCGACGGCGACGCGGCGGCAAAGCTTGTCAGCAATGGCCTGGTGGCCATCGCCGAAGGCGCCAACATGCCCTCCACCCGCGAGGCCGTGTCGGTCTTCCAGGAAGCCGGCGTGCTGTTCGGCCCGGGCAAGGCGGCCAACGCCGGCGGCGTGGCCACCTCCGCCCTGGAAATGCAGCAGAACGCCAGCCGCGACTCCTGGAGCTTCGAGCACACGGAAGCGCGCCTCACCGAAATCATGGTGGGCATCCACGACCGTTGCGCCGCGACCGCCGAGGAGTACGGCGCCCCGGGCAACTACGTGCTGGGCGCCAACATCGGCGGCTTCGTCAAGGTAGCCGATGCCATGCTGGCACAGGGCCTGATCTAGTCCTTTCCTCTTCGCCGAGATGACAGATGGCGGCAGTGTTCTTCCGGGAACACTGCCGCCATTGTCGTCATTGCGCGTGCCTGCCGCCCGACACCATAATCATCATGGGTCAGCGTTCATGGAAGGGGACGGTCATGCGTCGTTCGCAGGAACTGGAAGATCTGGTCGCGCGGTGGTTCGCTGCGGCAAGCACGGGAGATGCATCCCTTGTGGATACCGCCGTCTCACTAGACCCGGGCGCCCGCCTGATTGGCAGTGACCCCTCGGAATGGCTTCATGGTGGCGAAGCCGTGGCTCGGTTCCTGCGCGGCGAAGTAACCAACGCCGCGGGCCAGGCGCAGTTCTCCCCGGAGGGAACCGAGGCGTTTGAGGAGGGGACGGTGGGGTGGGCCACCACCCGTCTCACCATCACGCTTCCGGACGGCGGCCACGTCTCGCCGCGCTGGAGCGCCGTTTTCCACCGCGAGGGTGATACCTGGCGGTTCGTTCAGACGCATGCCTCGATAGGAGTCGCCAACGCCGACATCGGCTGGATCTACCCCGGCTGAAGGGTCAGAGGGACAGCAGCCGGACGTGGTCCGGGGTGAGTTCCGAGACCTTGCTTACGCCGAGTAGCGCCATGGTGCGTGCCATGTCCTTCTCCAGGATCCCGATGGTGCGGTCCACGCCTGCCCGGCCGCCGGCCATGAGCCCGTAGAGGTAGGCGCGGCCGATCAGCGTGAAGTTGGCCCCCAGGGCCAGTGCGGCCACGATGTCGGCGCCGCCCATGATGCCGGTGTCCAGGATGATGTCCGCCTTCCCCTTGAGGGCGGCGGAGACCTCCGGCAGCAGGTGGAACGGGATGGGCGCGCGGTCCAGTTGGCGGCCGCCGTGGTTCGAGAGCACAATGCCATCCGCACCGTGGTCCACCACCTTGCGCGCGTCGTCCACGGTCTGGATGCCCTTGACCACCAGCTTGCCCTTCCACGTTTCGCGCAGCCAGTCGAGGTCATCGAACGTCAGGGTGGGGTCGAACATGGAGTTGATGAGATCGGCCACCGTGCCGGTGTAGCGGGACAGGGAGGCGAACGTCAGGGGCTCGTGGGTCAGGAAGTTGAACCACCAGGCCGGGCGGTACGAGGCATCCAGGACGGTCTTGATGGTCAGTGCCGGAGGAATGGTCATGCCGTTGCGGACATCGCGCAGGCGGGCCCCGGCAACGGCGGTGTCCACCGTGACCATGAGGGTGTCGTTCCCCGCGGCGGCGGCCCGTTCGATGAGTTCCAGCGAACGCTCGCGGTCCGTCCACAGGTACAGCTGGAACCAGTTGCGCCCGTTCGGCGCCGCGGCGGCCACGTCCTCGATGGAAGCCGTTCCCATGGTGGAGAGGGTGTACGGGATGCCCGCGGCCTCCGCGGCCTGCGAGCCGGCATATTCGCCCTCGGACTGCATCATCCGGGTGAAACCCGTGGGCGCGATGCCGAAGGGCAGCCGGGATTCCTTGCCCAGGATGTCCGTGCGGAGGTCGATGCTGGACACATCGCGCAGGATGCCCGGCCGGAACTCGATGTCCTGGAAGGCCTCCCGGGCCCGGCGCAGGGTGATCTCCGCTTCCGCGGCGCCGTCGGTGTAGTCGAACGGTGCCTGCGGGGTGCGGCGCTTGGCGATGTCCCGCAGCTCCCAGATGGTGCTGGCGCGGCGCAGGCGGGCGGCCTGGCCGAATTCGGGTTTCTTGAACTGCATCAGGGGAGCCAGGTCTGCGATCTTCGGAACGCGCCGCCTGAGGGCCGGCGGACGCCCGACGGCGGTGCCGCCGTGTGCGGATGCGTCACCGCTGGCGCCGCTCATCGGAGTGGTGGGCTGGATGGTCTGCGTCATTGCTGTCTCCGGATTCGATTGTGTGGTTGGACCACACTCTAGATCATGTGGTCCAACCACATCAAGTAGAATTCGCATATGCGCACCCACGAACTCGTCCTGCACTGGATCGAGAAGCAGCTCTCGGACGGCCAGTTGCTGCTCGGCGGCAGGCTCCCGGCCGAGCGGGCCCTGGCCGAGCAGCTGCAGGTGTCCCGCACCTCGGTCCGGGAGGCCATCCGGATCCTCGAGGCCATGGGCGTGGTCCGGGCGGGCGTGGGCTCGGGCAAGGACGCCGGGACCGTGGTCATCGCAGAGCCTGCCTCGGCACTCGGCTCGGCGCTGCGCCTCCACGTCGCCACGCAGCATCTGCCCGTCGCCGATATCGTGGAAACGCGTGCCCTGCTGGAATCGTGGGCCGTGGCGCGCGCCAAGCCGGACACCCCTGCACTGGCGGAAGCCGCCCGGCTGCTGGAGGAGATGGACGCGCACGCCGCCGTCGACGATTTCCTCGGACTGGACGTCCGCTTCCACGTTGCGCTGGCAGAGGCCGCCGGAAATGCCGTGGTGAGCACCATGATGGGCTCGCTGCGGGAGGCGATTGAAGGCTACGCCGCTGCGCTCACGGCCAACCTGCCCGACTGGGAGACCACCGCAGCGCGCCTGCGGGCCGAGCACCGCGCCATCCTGCAGGCAGTGAACGACGGCGACGGCGAGCGCGCGGCCGAGCTGGTGGCCGCCCACATCCACGGCTTCTACCGCGAGGCCGGGCTGGGACAGGCCCCGGACTGAAGCCGCCCAAATGAAACGAGGCGGCAGCGTCCTTCCGGACACTGCCGCCACCTGCTATTTCGCGGATCGAACCAGAAGCCGCGACTAGCGCAGCTCGATGTCCAGGACCTGGAAATCATCGGCCGCATGGCGGCCCACCAGCAGCTGGAACGTTCCGGGCTCAAACTGCCAGCCGCCGTCGTAGTGGCCGAAGGAACGGGCTGGGAGCAGCACTTCAACGCTGTCCGCGCCGCCGGCGGCCAGGTGCACGTCCGCAAAGCCGGCCAGCCAGCGCACGGGACGCTCCACGGCGGAATCCTTGCGGGCGAGGTACACCTGCACCACTTCGCGGCCCGTCCGCTTGCCCGTGTTGCTCACGGGCACGTGGACTCGCACGTCCTGGCCTGCCAGGACGGACGCCGGGGCGTGGGCCCCGCCGAATTCGAACGTGGAATAGCCCAGGCCGAAGCCGAACGGGTAGGCCGGGGCGGCGCCGCCGGCGGCTTCCTGCCGGAGCCAGGCGCGGTAGCCGATGTGGATGCCCTCGGAGTACACCACCTTGCCGTCCACCGGCGTGGTGCTCAGCACGGGACCGTCCTCAAGGGTGGCCGGCCACGTGGTGGGGAGGCGTCCGCCCGGTTCCGCCGCGCCCAGCAGGATGTCGGCGACGGCAGCGCCGAATTCCTGTCCGCCGAACCAGCCCAGCAGCACCGCGCCCACCTTGTCCCGCCACGGCATCAGCACCGGGGATCCCGAGTTGACCACCACCACCGTGCGCTGATTCACCGCGGCCACGGCCTCCACGAGCCGGTTCTGGTGCCCGGGCAGGTCGAGGTCCTGGCGGTCGAAGCCCTCGGACTCGATCGCGGCGTTGGTGCCGACCACCACCACGGCGACGCCGGCCGTCCGGGCCGCCTCCACGGCGGCGGCGATCTCCGCGTCCGGATCCTCGACGACGGTTTCCTCGCCCAGCAGGATGGCTGTCAAGGGGATTTCCTGCTGTGCCGGCAGCCGGTACACGGCCTCGATGGAGATACGCTGCCCGGCCTCGGCCTGGACAGCATGCACGGACTGCGGCGGGGCGAACAAGGCCGCGCCCAGCACGTTCGTGTCGTCATGGATGGTGTCGTTGAAGAGTTCGACGCCGTCGATCTCCAGCCGGACTTCGCCCACCGTGCCGACGCCCAGGTGGTGCACACCGGCGGTTTCGGCCGTCCATTCAGTCTGCATGCGGATCGCTGCTGCACCCTCGGGGATGCCGACGCCGAACCAGATCAGGTGCGAGGCCAGCCGGTCCTCACCCGAGATTTCGGTGCCGTCGGCAGCCAGGAAGCTGACGCGCATGCCGGGAACGCCGGACACCGGGTTGTGGAGTGCGGTCCGGGCGAAGGGCTGCAGCCCCTCGGCCACCTTGGCGCCGCGGACATAGCTGAGCTCGACGTTGCCGGGCAGGGCCTTCCGCAGCCCTTCCAGCGGCGAGACGGTGTATTTGGGCATCACGGTGGCGCTGCCGCCGCCCTGGGTGCGCGCTTCCTCGGCGTTGTGGCCGATGACGGCGACGCTGCCCAGCGCCGCGGCGTCCAGCGGCAGCAGGCCGCCCTCGTTGCGGACCAGCACGGCGCCCCGCACGGCCACCTCGCGGGCCAGCGCGGCGCCGTCGAGCTGCGCGGGAAGCTCCCGGACGGCCGGTTCGAAGCCCTCCAGGACCCCCACCCGGGCGGCCAGGCGCAGGATGCGGGTGGCCTTTTCCAGGATCGCGTCGCGGCTGACCCGGCCGTCCTCGACGGCGGCGAGCAGCTTGGCGCCCCAGTGGCCCACGGGGCCCGGCATCTCCAGGTCCTGGTGGGCATTGGCGGCCTCCACGGACCGCACGCCGGTCCAGTCCGAGACCACTACGCCGTCGAAGCCCCACTCGGTGGAGAGCGGCGTTTCCAGGAGTTTGTTCTCACTGGCGGTGGTGCCGTTGATGGAGTTGTAGGAGCTCATCACCAGCCACGCGCGGGCTTCGGTGATGGCGTCCTCGAAGGCCGCCAGGTAGAGCTCCCGCAAGGGGCGCTCGTCCACCACGGAGTCGGCCGTGAAGCGATCAGTCTCGGCCTCGTTGGCCAGGTAGTGCTTGGGGGTCGCGCCAACGCCCATGGACTGCACGCCGGCCACATAGCCGGCAGCCATGGTGGCGGTGAGGCGGGGGTCTTCGCTCATGCACTCGAAGTGGCGGCCGCCCAAGGGTGAGCGGTGCAGGTTGATGGTGGGGCCCAGGACGACGTGGACGCCCTTGCGGCGGGCCTCCTGGCCCAGGACCTGTCCGTAACTCCGGGCCAGCTCGACGCTCCACGTCGCAGCGAGGGCCGACGACGACGGCAGCGAGACGGAGTCGTGGCGCTCGTCGAAGTCCTCGCCGCGGACCCCGGACGGGCCGTCGGAGAGCACAATGCGCTTCAGGCCGATCTCCGGGATGCCGTGCGTGGACCAGACATCGGCGCCGGTCAGCAGCCTGAGCTGCAGCTCAAGGCTGAGGGAGCGGGCAGTTTCGCGGATCCGGGCGTCGTCGTCGGGAAAGATTGCCGCGGAGGGCTCGACGGCGGACGGGGACAGTACGGGGTTCACTTACTTGACTCCTTTGATGCGGGTGACGAGGGCGGCGCCGATGATGCCAACGACGGCCGCGCCGATGAACAGCGCCGAATAGCCACCCCAGGCGATGACGGGGAATGCCAGGGCCGGCACGAGCGACTGGGGGAGTGCCTGGGCGATGTTGAAGACACCGAAGGTCTTGGCGTTCTCGCTCTGGTTGCCCGGCAGCAGGTCTGTGATGAGGGCGACGTCGACGGCGCCGAAGCAGCCCAGGCCCAGCCCAACGACGGTCTGGCCCACCATGACCTGGCCCGTGGAGGCGCTCGTGGCGATGATGATGAGGCCGATCATGATGATCAGGGCCGAGGCGATGACGAGGACCTTGCGCTTGCCGATCCTGTCGCTGATCCAGCCACCGATAAGGCTGGTGACCACAGTGCCCACGGAGCTGACCAGGGTTGCCTGGAAGACGAGTCCTGCCACGGCCGACTCCGCGACGTGGAGCTGGTCCGTGAAGAAGTACGGCAGGTAGAGCAGGGCGGCGCAGTAACCGATGAAGACCATGAACTTGGTGAGCCAGGCCCAGCCCAGGCCCGGGAAGGCGCGGGGATCGAAGTAGAAGGAGCCCAGGATTTCCTTGAGGTTCAGCGGGGCGGGCTTTTCCGTGAGGACCCGGTCCTTGAAGGTGAACGCGAAGGCGATAGCGAGGACGGTGCCCGTGATGCCCGGCACGATGGCCATCTGGAAGGCGTTGTCGAAGAGCTGCGCGAAGTAGGCGGCGGCCACCAGCCCGATGGGCAATGTCATGCCGATCAGGCCCGAGAGCCGGCCACGCTCGGCGGGGGCCGCCTGGTCAGGCAGGGTGGCAACGAGCGCTGCGAGGGCGGCGTTGAAGCCCAGCTGGGCGAAGATCCAGGCCACCATCACCCCTGCCACGTTCCCGGCCAGGCCGAGAAAGAACAGGGCGGCAAGCCCGGTGAGGGCGCCGCCGATGATCCATGGCTTCCGCATGCCAAACCGGGAGGTGGTCCGGTCGCTCAGCCGGCCGAACAGGGGATTGGCGAGCAGTGCGACGATCGCCCCGACGCCGGCAACCAGGCTCAGTGCGCCGGCGCGGGTGTCCGGCGTCGTGATTTCCGAGACCTTGATGGCCAGCACCACGATGGCCGGAGCGAGCAGTGCCATCCAGAGCCCGGCGCTGGCGATCGGCATGCCGATAACGTAGGCGCGCGGTGCCGGCACGGCTGCGGCGGGCCCGGACACTGCTGCTGGGGTTTGGGGAATGGTCTTGATGGCCACGTTGCCTCCTGACGGGAAGTGGCCCACCTTTGGGCCATGGGGAAGATCCTAGCCGCAAAAACCGAGTCTGACTAGGTTTTTGATGAAATGAAGGTGAAATAGGCTGTCTGGATGTCCACTTCGAAGTCGCGCGGGCCGTACGCCAAGGGGGCGGAACGCCGCGAACAGATTGTCCAGACCGCCACCGATGTCTTTGCCACGGAGGGTTTTGAAGGCACGGCACTCAAGCGCGTGGCCGAACTCGTGGGGGTCAGGGAGGCCACGCTCTTCCACTATTTCCGCGGCAAACAGGAGCTTCTGACGGCCGTGCTCGCGGAGCGCGACCGCCGAGGAATGGACACGGTCGGATCCGACCACGTGGCCCTGCCCGGGCTGGCGGCCGTGGCCGAGCGCAACAGCAGGGAGCCGGGCCTCACCACCCTGTACACGGTGGCCTCCGCAACCGCGAACGATCCCGGGCATGACTCGCACGCGTATTTCCGGCAGCGGTATGCGTGGCTGGTCCAGGAACTCGGTGCGGACATCACGGCGCGGCAGGCGGCCGGCGAGGTGCGCACAGACCTGCCCGCCGACGCCCTGGCCCGGCTCGTCATAGCGTCCTTCGACGGCCTGCAGTTGCAGTGGCTCTACGACAAGGACCTCGATGTGGCGGAGGGTCTCCGCGGGCTGATCGACGTGATCCTGGCCCCGCCCGGGAAAGCTACGCCCTGACCGGTCCCGTGCTGCCCCGGACTTCCATCTGCGGTGCGAAGTAGTCGGTGGGGGATTCGGCGTCGTTGTTCATGATCAGGTCACGCATGCGCCGCCATGCGAGGTCGCCCAGGCTGGCAATGGGGACCGCCGCCGTGGTGAGCGGAGGCATGGTGTACCGCGCGAACGGCATGTCATCGAAGCCGGTGACGGATATGTCCTCGGGGACGCGGATGCCACGCGCGCTGAGACCGTTGAGGAGCCCCATGGCGGCGAGGTCGTTGAAGACCAGGATGCCGGTGGCGCCGCTGGCCTGCACGGCATCCGTTGCCTCGAAACCGGCGTCGAAGGTGTTCCCGCCGGGCAGGATCTGCAGCTCAACCCCGGGGAAATCGGCGGTGAACTGCCTCAGGCCCGCGAGCCGCTGCACATTCGAGGCGCTGGCCTCGGGGCCGGTCAGGTAGAGCAGCCGGCGGTGGCCGAGTCCCACCAGATGGGCGCCCAGTTCCTGGATGCCCTGGCCGTAGTCCACCACCAGGCTGGGTGTGGGCACTGACGCGGTGGTGCGGTTGATGAGGACCAGTGGATACAAGGACGGGGCAAGCTCCTCGAGTTCGGCGTCGCTCATGCGTGGGGCGCAGAGCACCACGCCGTCGCAGCGGCGCCTGGCCTCACCGGCGAGGATGGCTTCCTCGCTTGAGACCTCGGAGGAGTCGGCAATCAGGACCCTGTAGCCGTCCCGTGCTGCGGCGACGCTGAGGCCGCGGAGGATGGCCTGGAAGGTGGGGTTGGAGAGATCCGGGACCACGATGCCGATCGTGTCCGATTTTCCCAGCGCCAGGCTGCGGCCCATGGGATTCGGCTTGTACTTCAGTTCGGTGGCGGCGGCGCGCACACGGGCTGCGATGACCGGATCAACACTGGTGTTTCCGTTCATGACCCGAGACACCGTGGCATGTGACACTCCGGCCTTGAGGGCGACGTCGGCGATGCCGATGCGCCGGGTTTCGCGTCTGCCCGCCATGGAGTCCTTCCTCTGCCAAAACTCTCCTGCAACAGAAGCCTAGCGGGTGCGGGGAAGCGTTTTCTCTGCATGACTCCGGGGTCACGGTGCATGACGCCGGGACGGGAGCACGCACGGGGCTCTAGGAACGGCAAGGTGCCACATCGTGGACGGAATTTGGCGGGCCCGGGAGGCCCGGGCTATGGTGTGTCCATGACTAACCGTTGGTATGCGTATTTTTCGTTGGCTCTGGAGGGGCCCGCGTCGCACTGACACGCATCCAACACACCTTCAGAGCCAACAGGGCAGAGATCATTCTCTGCCCTTCGCCATATCCGGCGGGTTCTGAACTGGGACCCGCTCCACATCCGGAACAGGACCCATCATGACCAGCATCGCCGCAGAAACCACCGAAACCGAAGGCCGCGCCCTGAACGGCGGCGCCAGCCAGCCGTCGACGTCGAACCTGCGCGTCAGCCGCTTCGAGCCCCTTCCCGCCCCGCAGGAAGTGATCGCCGAACTGCCGCTGACCGAGAAGACCGCCGCCGTCGTCGAACGCGGCCGCGACGAAGTCCGCGCCATCATGGACGGCGTGGATGACCGCCTCCTGGTGATCGTGGGACCGTGCTCCATCCACGACCCCAAGGCCGGCCTCGAATACGCCCGCCGCCTGGTCAGCCAGGCCGAAAGGCACAAGGAAGACCTGCTGGTGGTCATGCGTGCGTACTTCGAAAAGCCGCGCACCACGGTGGGCTGGAAGGGCCTCATCAACGATCCCCACCTGGACGGCAGCCACGACATCGCCGCCGGCCTGCGCGCCGCCCGCGGCTTCCTGCACCAGGTGACGGCCCTGGGCCTGCCCACCGCCACCGAATTCCTCGAGCCGATCAGCCCGCAGTACATGGCCGACCTCGTCTCCTGGGGCGCCATCGGCGCCCGCACCACTGAAAGCCAGATCCACCGCCAGCTCGCTTCCGGGCTGTCCATGCCGATCGGCTTCAAGAACGGGACCGACGGCGACCTCCAGGTCGCGATCGACGCCTGCGGTGCCGCTGCAGCGCAGCAGGCTTTCCTGGGGATCGACGGCGACGGCCGTGCGGCCCTGGTGGCCACCGCCGGAAACCCGGACACCCACGTCATCCTGCGCGGCGGACGCAAGGGCCCCAACTACTCCGCAGACGACGTCGCGGCGGCCTCCGGACGCCTCTCGGCCAAGGGCCTGAACCCGCGCCTGATCGTGGACGCCAGCCACGCCAACAGCGGCAAAAGCCACCACCGCCAGGCCGAGGTCGCCCTCGAAATCGGTGCGCAGCTGGAGGCGGGGGAATCGTCCCCGATCGCAGGCGTCATGCTCGAGAGCTTCCTGGTGGGCGGCGCCCAGAACCTGGACGTCGAGCAGCAGCTCTCCGGCGCTGCCGAACTCGTCTACGGCCAGAGCGTCACCGATGCCTGCATGGAATGGGATGTCACGGTGTCCGTGCTGGATCAGCTCGCCGCCTCTGCCCGGAAGCGCCGGCTGGCAACGGCCGCGTAGGCCCTCCGGGAACGCCGTTTTACCCCAGACCCCTTTCACAGCGGCACCATCAGCACCTAGAGTATCTAGCACATGGTTGGATTGATGGCTCAGCATCGACGGACCCGTGCAATATCGTGGCGTCACTGTCGCGAGCTGAGAGCAAAGGAATAAGAGAAATGTCTGCAGGGACTAACTTCTCGAATGCGCGCTTCATGACCGTGGCGGAAGTAGCCGAGGTCCTGCGCGTTTCCAAGATGACCGTGTACCGCTTGGTCCATTCGGGGGAAATGCCTGCCGTCAGGTTCGGCCGGTCTTTCCGGGTTCCTGAAGAAGCTGTGGCACAGTACCTCAAAAGTGCCATCGTGGACGGACAATCCGAGTCCGCCTGAGGCCTGCTTTGGTCCGTTGAGCGGACGGCGGTCACGGGGTGCCCCGGATAGGCGGTACCCTGTTAAGGAACGTTTTACGTCATCGTAAGAATCTGTCAGTTGACGAGTCTGTTGCTCAGTTCAAGGACCTCACCCAGCAGACAGGATCTTCATCTAGTTTGGTAAGGAACTTTCGTGGGTTCAGTTATTAAGAAGCGTCGCAAGCGTATGGCCAAGAAGAAGCACCGCAAGCTGCTTCGCAAGACCCGCCACCAGCGCCGCAATAAGAAGTAGAGATACTTCACAAAGCGTAAATGCCCGTCGCCTTCCGAGGTGGCGGGCATTTTTGCGTCCGGGTTGGCGGGTTTATGTACACATCGCGCCCTTATCGCCCGGCCTTTGAGGGCGAGAGGTGTACATAAACTCCAGTGGGCCTAGACCCGCGGGCCGCGGAACTTGGAGAAGCCCCGCCACAGGCCGTACACGGCACCGCCAACGGTCGCGGCCTTCAGCCCGAGGGTGGCGGCGCGGCGGCCGGAACGGAAGTCGTACACGGGCCAGTTGTACTCGCGGGCATGGCGGCGCAAGGACGCGTCCGGGTTGATGACCACCGGGTGGCCCACCAGGGTCAGCAGCGGGATGTCGTTGTGCGAGTCGCTGTAGGCCCAGCAGCGGTCAAGGTCCAGGCCCTCTTCCTCGGCCACGCGTTTCACCGCCACGGCCTTGGCCGGGCCGTGCAGGATCTCGCCCACCAGCTTGCCGGTGTACTTGCCGTCGTGGATTTCGCCGACGGTGCCGAGTGCGCCTGTGAGGCCGAGCCGGGTGGCGATGACGCTGGCCACTTCAATGGGGGTGGCCGTCACCAGCCACACCTTCCGGCCGACACGCAGGTGCTGTTCGGCCAGGGCCTTGGTGCCCGGCCAGATCCGCGACTCGATCATTTCGTCGTAGACTTCTTCGCCGAGTTCCTTGACGTCGGCCACGGCGATGCCGGCCGCGAGCGTCAGTGCGGAATCCCGCACCGAGCGCACATCGTCCATGTTCTCGCCGCGCAGCACGAACTTGAACTGCTTCCAGGCGAATCCGGCGGCCTGCGACAGCGTGAACGCCTTGCGTTCGTACATCTTGCGCGCCACGTGGAAGAGGCTGGCGCCCTTCATCAGGGTGTTGTCGACGTCGAAGAATGCGGCTTCGCCGTGGTGCTGCGGTGCGTTGGGCGCCTTGGCCGCAGCGGCGTTCTTCTCGTCGGGCATGCCTTGAGTCTAGTCAATCGCCGGAGCCTTGCGGTGCCGGCCGGGCCCGGCCGGCCCGCGTCGACGGCGCGCCCCGCCTCCCGTTACCGTTGAGGCATGCCGAATCCCGACGTCGTTCTTCTCACCAAAGCTGACTGCCACCTGTGCGCTGCCGCGCGCGACGCCGTCCAACGCGTGACCTCCGGGCTGGGGTTGGGCTGGACGGAGAAGTCCATCGAAGCCGACCCCGCCCTGCAGGAGCGCTACGCGGAAGAAATCCCCGTGGTGCTGGTGGACGGGATCCAACGGGACTTCTGGAAGATCGATGAGGCCCGGCTGACGCGCGTTCTCCAGAAGGCATTGGACGGCTGAGCCGGCTGCACGTTCTGACACGGCTTTGTTGCGTCCGGCAACGGAGTCATAGAGTGGAACAACCAAGAGACGCAATGGAGAGACCGTGACTGCGCTGGAACCGTCGCCCAAGGCGACAACAGGGGATCAAGAATCTGCCGCCAAGCAGATTCCGCCCGCGGCCGTGGCCCGGATGACCCTCTACCTGCGCGCGCTGAACTCCCTGCTGGCCGAAGGCGTGGAACGGGTGTCGTCCGAGGCGCTGGCCGAGGCCTCCGGTGTCAGTTCCTCCACGCTGCGCAAGGACCTCTCGTACGTGGGCTCCTACGGCACGCGCGGGGTGGGCTACGAGGTCCAGAACTTGAGCCGCCACATCGCCGCGGCCCTGGGACTGACACACGACTGGAAGGTCGCAATTGTCGGTGCCGGCAACCTCGGCAAGGCCCTCGCCCGGTACGGCGGTTTCGAATCCCGGGGTTTCGACGTCGTGGCGATCTTCGACGCGGACCCCATGGTGATCGGAAACGAGGTCGGCTGGCTGCGGGTCAGCGACAGCGCCGAGCTGGAGCGCGTCCTGGAACGGACGGGTGCCAACATGGTGGTGCTCGCCCTGCCGGCCACCGTGGCGCAGGAGGTCTGCGACCGCGTGATCGCCGCCGGCATCCGCAGCATCCTCAGCTTCGCCCCGGTCCTGCTGCAGGTGCCCCCGCACGTCAACCTGCGCAAAGTGGACATGGCCACCGAACTGCAGATCCTCGCCTACCATGCACAACGGGCGCAGACACCGGGCCAGGCAGTCTAGCCCCGGCCGGGTCCGCGCCCGCTCGCTTGTGGGTCTCCGCGGCCTAGCGGCCGTACGGGTTCCCCGGCTGGTTGTAGGGGTTCGCGAAAGGCTGGGCCTTGCGGAAGTACGGTGCCGAGGCCGGCAAGTACAGCAGCACGATCGCGGCGATGCCCAGCAGGATGGTGATGGTGCCCACACCGATCTGGGTCAGCCCCAGCAGTGAAATTGCGGCGAAGACCGTTCCGAGGATGCGTGCCCAGTTCTTGCCCTTGCGGACGCCGAATGCAACCAGGGCGTAGAGCCCGGCGAAGATCACCGAGACGACAATGAAGACGGTGACCAGGCCGCCGATGAGGCTGTCGGCGTCGATGCCCGAGGCATTGCTGCCCTGGGCAGCCAAGGCCTCCTCGATCATGCGCTTGCCTTCCGGCGAATTCAGCGTGGCGGACGCGAACGGGATGCCGATCAAGGTCAGCAGCCCGGCCGCAAGGATCAGCCAGAAGGAGATGTTGACCAGTTGCGGCACGCCGGCCGGCGCTGGCTGCTGGCTCGGCCACACGTTCTGCTGTGCGTACGGGGAGGGCTGCTGGCCGTAGGGCGAGGGCTGCTGGCCGTACGGGGGCGGCTGCTGGCCATACTGGGGAGCCTGCTGGCCGTACTGCGGGGCGGCGGGCTGGCCCGGCTGAGGAGCCTGCTGGCCGTACTGGGGAGCCTGCTGGCCGTACTGCGGCTGTTCGGGGGTTCCGTTGCCGGGGCTGGTTCCGTCACCCGGGTTGGACGGCGGATAGGGAGGGTTGCTCATGGCGTTCCTTTGCTTGGTCGACTGCGATAGCGGCTGCCGGGTGCAGCAAAACGACCCTGCCCCCAGCCTGGCTTAATTCCACCGTACCCCGCAGCAAGGCGCCCGGGAGGATCACACGCAGGAAATGTGGATGCCGGGGAGAGGAAGCGCGCAAAGAAGGCCACGGCAGGTCCTGGGACAGCTTGCCGTGGCCTTCAGTTGTGAGAGAGCGGTGGGACGGGACTACACGAAGTGCTTCTGCGATTCCGGGAGCCACATCAGGACGGCTGCTGCGACTGCTGCGGCCGATCCGATGAAGTTGACGTTGAGGGTCATGAGCTGGAACAGCAGCGCAATGGCCGCCAGCCCGCCCAGGATCGACAGCACCAGGCGCGCCCAGCGGGCGCCTTCCTTCAGCCGTATCGCAATGAATACGTAGAACGCTGCGAAGACCAGGCTGAACACGAGGCCCGCAATGCCGGCCCCGATCAGCAGTTCGCCGAACGCGCTCTGGATAGTGAAGATGTTGACAATGCTTGCTACGACTCCAAGGGCTGCGGCTGCGATCCATAGCCAGTAGGAAATGGTCAGTTGCTGCGGCACACCGGTGGTGTCCCTGAGCCGCTGGGCGATGTTGTTGAAATCCAGTCCAAAGGCGTTGCGGGCCGGGGCGGCATAGCCAAGGCCCGCCGGCGGTGCGTTGTTGGGGCCCGCGGGGACTCCGTAGCCCGGCATCGGCTGGCCCGGCTGTGCCGGCGGCTGGTACGCCTGCGGCGGCTGGTATCCCTGCGGAGGCTGGTATCCCTGCGGAGGCTGGTAACCCGCAGGAGGGACATTGCCAGGCTGTGGTGGCTGTGCGTCTGGCTGCTGAGGTTGAGGAACTTCGTTTGGGTTACTCATGGCACTCACTTTAGACCCGGGGTTGAAGGATGCATAGGAGATTTTCAGCCAATTTGATGCCACCTGCCGGGGCTTGTCCAAAGAATTGCCGGAGGTCCCCAGGGCAAGAAAACGGCGCCCCCAGTTCGTGCAATGCACGACTTGGAGGCGCCGTGGGCGCTGGTTCAGACGTCCTGCCGACGCAGGGACTGCCCGTACTTATACGGCAGACTTATGCCGCGGGGGCGATGAAGGCGAGCTCAAGGTTGATGACAACCTTGTCGCTGACCAGCACGCCGCCGGCCTCAAGCACTGCGTTCCAGGTCAGGCCGAATTCCTTGCGGCTGATGGTGGTCTCGCCGGAGATGCCGGCGCGGGTGTTGCCGAAGGGGTCAACGGCCACGCCGTTGAATTCGGTCTCAATGGCGACCTCCTTGGTGACGCCCTTGATGGTGAGATCGCCCACCAAGTCGAAGCTGTCGCCGTTGGCCTTGATGTGGCGGGAGACAAAGGTGATTTCCGGGAACTTCTCGACGTCGAAGAAGTCCTCGCCCTTGACGTGGCCGTCGCGGTTGACGTCGCCGGAGTCGAAGCTGGCGGTCTGGATGCTCGCGCTGACCTTGGAGTCTGCAAGGCTCTCGCCCAGTTCCAGGGTGGCCTCGGCTTGTGTGAACTGGCCACGGACCTTGCTGATGCCTGCGTGCCGGACGGTGAAGCCGATCTCGCTGTGGGAGTTGTCGAGGGTCCAGATGCCGGTGGTGACGTTGGCGGGGAGAGTCATGGTGGTGCTCCTTGTTCGTGTGGAAGGTGGTCCGTTGCCTGGCCTGCTGACTGTTAGTTGAACTATCAACCGACCCTTATGTCAAGTATAAACATGCATATGCATCTTTTATTCCAATGCGGCGGGAACGTTTCGCAACAATCTTGAGTTCTACATTCCGTAGAAGATTTCAGATCACCCGACATCTTTGAGAAACTGGTAAACATGCCCCAAGCAACTGTCCATCTGCTTCGCCATGGCGAGGTCCACAATCCCGATGGCGTCCTCTATGGCAGGCTGCCCGAATTCCACCTGTCCGAACGCGGACGGGACATGGCGCAGATGCTTGCCGAGCACTTTGCCGCCCGTGTCCAGGACGGCGCCAGGATCGTGCACCTGGTCGCTTCGCCGCTGACGCGTGCCCAGGAGACGGCGCAGCCCACGGCTGAGGCGCTCAACCTTGAGATCCACACCGAGCCGCGCATCATCGAGGCCGAGAACCACTTCCAGGGCCTCCACGCCACCATGGGCGAGTTCTTCAAGCCCAAGCACTGGTTCCAGCTGCGCAACCCGCTGCGCCCGTCCTGGGGCGAAGCCTACAAGGACCAGGCCGCCCGCATGCTGGCCGCCGTCGAAGATGCACGGCTGCGCGCGATCGCCCTCGGTGGCGACGGCGCGGAAGCCATCCTGGTCAGCCACCAGCTGCCCATCTGGGCCACCCGCCTGAGCGCCGAAGGCCGCCGCCTGTGGCACGATCCGCGCAAGCGCGAATGCACACTCACCTCCCTGACGTCCCTGGTGTTCGACGACGACGGCAGGATCGTGCGCGTCGACTACAGCGAACCGGCCGCCGTGCTTCTGCCCGGCGCAGCCAGCACCCCGGGGGCATAGGCATGGACAGCAAGACTCCCCTCACCTCGCGCCGCGGCCTCCTGGCCGCCGGCGGCGTGCTGCTGGCCGGGCTGACCATGGGCCTTTCCGCCTGCGCGCAGGAGGACGCCCTGGCCAAGCAGGCCAAGGCCGGCGACAACAAGAACTACGTGGCCGGCGACGGCTCCGTGACCGAGTTCGCCAAGGCCGACCGCAGCTCCGCCATCGCCATCAAGGGTTCGCTCTTTGACGGCACCACCATTGAGCCCAAGGACCTGCTGGGCAAGGTGACCGTCCTGAACTTCTGGTTCGCCGCCTGCGCGCCATGCCGTGTGGAGGCGCCCGTCCTCGAAGAACTGCACCAGGAATTCAAGGCCCAGGGCGTCCAGTTCTTCGGCGTCAACCTCCGCGACGAGAAGGCCACGGCCGAGGCCTTCGAGAAGTCCTTCGGCGTGGGCTACCAGAGCTTCGATGACAAGAACGGCGCCGTGCTCCTCTCCGTCTCCGGCATCGTGCCGCCGGGCGCGGTCCCCACCACGCTGGTCCTGGACAAGGACGGCAAGGTGGCTTCCCGCGTGCTCGGCGAGATCCAGAAGAGCACCCTGAAGGCACTCATCACCTCCGCCGTGGCCGAGTAGGCCGCAGCCCCATGAACAGCCCCTTCGCCGAGACCATCCTGAACGGATCGCTGCTCCTCGCTGTGCCCGTTGCGCTGCTGGCCGGCCTGGTCTCCTTCCTCTCGCCGTGCGTGCTGCCCCTCGTCCCCGGCTACCTGGGCTACGTCACCGGGCTCACCGGCGTCGACCTCCAGAAGCAGAAGCGCGGCCGCATGCTGGCCGGAATCGGCCTGTTCGTGCTGGGCTTCTCGGTGATCTTCGTGCTGCTGGGCGGGGCCTTCGGGCAGCTCGGCACGCTCATCACCGGCCCGCAGAACGCCTGGATCACGCAGGTTCTGGGTCTCCTGGTCATTGCCATGGGCGTGGTGTTCATGGGCGGCTTCGGCTGGCTGCAGCGCGACGCCAAGATCCATGCCAAGCCGCCGGCAGGGCTGTGGGGCGCACCGCTGCTGGGCATCACCTTCGGGCTCGGCTGGGCGCCGTGCATCGGGCCGACCTATTCGGCGGTCCAGCTGCTGAGCCTGTCCGGC
Source organism: Arthrobacter cavernae (assembly GCF_017368795.1). Taxonomy (GTDB): domain Bacteria; phylum Actinomycetota; class Actinomycetes; order Actinomycetales; family Micrococcaceae; genus Arthrobacter; species Arthrobacter cavernae. The sequence continues at coordinate 48,571 of NZ_JAFNLL010000012.1, forward strand.
GGGTCCTCCGCGACCAAGGGAGCCCTCCTCGCCTTCGCCTATAGTCTTGGCCTTGGCATCCCCTTCCTGCTGATCGCACTGGCGGTCCGGCGCGGAATCGGCGTCATGGACTTTTTCCGTACCCACCGCCTGGCCATCCAGCGGATCGGCGGCGGGATCCTGCTCCTGCTCGGCATCCTCATGGCCACCGGGGTGTGGGGCACCTGGGTGACCGGGCTGCAGTACTGGTTCCAAAACGACGTGAAGTTGCCGATCTGATGAGCGAGCCCGTGAAAGCCAAGAAGTCCGCCGCCACGTCCGCGGCCCCTGCGCCTAAGACGCCAGCGCCCAGGACGCCAGCCATCGACAAGGCCAAGTCCGAGGCCGCGCTGCCCGTGCTGGGGCCCAAGGACATGCTGCGCTGGGCCTGGACCCAGCTGACCAGCATGCGCACGGCCCTGTTCCTGCTGCTCCTGCTGGCCGTGGCGGCCGTCCCCGGCTCGCTGTTCCCGCAGCGCCCGGCCAACCCCTCGATCGTCACGCAGTACATCAAGGACAACCCGGACTACGGCAAGATCCTGGACGCCCTGCAGCTGTACGACGTCTACTCCTCGGCCTGGTTCTCGGCCATCTACATCCTGCTGTTCGTCTCGCTGATCGGCTGCGTCACCCCGCGCGCCATCGCGCACTACAAAGCCATGCGCTCCCAGCCGCCGCGCACCCCCAAAAGGCTCTCCCGGCTCCCCGAGTACGGCACACTGGTGTTGCCCGCCGACGCCGGGATCCCGGCGTCGCGCGCCATCACGGATGCCGCCGGGCTGCTCAAGAGGCGCGGCTACCGCGTGGAGGTGCGGGACGCGGACGGCGCCATGCCGAACCTCGGCGCGGAACGCGGCTTCCTCAAGGAAGTCGGCAACCTGGTCTTCCACACCTCGCTGATCGGCGTCCTGGTGTCCGTGGCCGCCGGAGGCCTGTTCGGCTACAGCGGCCAGCGCATCCTGGTGGAGGGCGACACGTTCGTGAACACCCTGGTGGGCTATGACCAGTTCACCCCGGGCACCAACTTCCAGAGCAGCTGGCTGCAGCCCTACTCCGTCCAGTTGGACAAGTTCGAGGTCAAGTTCGACCGCGAATCACCCAACAAGTTCGGCCAGCCCATCGACTTCACCGCGGACGTCACCACGAAGGACACCCCGGACGCGCCCGCCCGGAAGCAGGTGCTCAAGGTCAACGAGCCCGTCAGCCTCGGCGGCACCAGCATCTACCTGACCGGCAACGGCTACGCGCCCGTGGTCACCGTGCGCGACGGCAGCGGCAACATCGCCATGCAGGGGCCCGTCGTGGCGAAGCTGCAGGGCGACAACTACTACTCCTCCGTGGTCATCAAGGTCCCCGACGCCAAGCCGGAACAGCTCGGATTCGCCGGATTCTTCCTGCCCACGGCCTTCGTCACCGAGCAGGGCATCTCCTTCAGCGGCGATCCCGAACTGATCAACCCCCAGATGAGCCTCAACTCGTACTACGGCGACCTCGGGCTGGACAAGGGCGTGCCGCAGAACGTCTTCGAACTGGACGTCAAGGACCTCAAGCAGCTCAACGGCCGCGACCTTGAGGCAGGCGGCATCACGCTCGCCCCGGGCATGACCTACACCCTGCCCGAGGGCAAGGGCACCATCAGCTTCGACGGCGTCAAGAGGTACGTGGGCGTGGATATCCACCACAACCCGGGCCAGCTTTACGCACTGATCTTTGGCCTTCTCGCTGTCGCCGGCCTGGTCCTCTCCCTGTACCTGAACCGCCGCCGCGTCTGGGTCCGCACCGGCACCCACGACGACGGCCGCACCATGGTGGAATACGGCCTCCTGGCCCGCGGCGAGGACCACCGGCTCGCAGGCGAAGCCGCGGCACTCCGCGAACTCTTCAGCCGGGAATGGCAGATCGCCGATCAGGCGGACGCCCCCACCGTCTCTTCCTCAACCTCGAAGGACAACTAATGCCCGTCATCAACGAAACCCTGGGCCAGTACAGCGAGCTGTTCATGCTCCTGGCCGCGGCCACGTACACGGTGGCATTCATCGCGTTCGCCTGGGACCTCGCCAAGAGCTCCAAGACCCTGCAGGCCGTGGACCTGAAGGCCGCCGCGGCCGCGGCAGGCGCCAAGGTTGCCGTCGCGGCCGGCCGTCTCGGCGGGCCCGACGCGGGCGGTTCCGACGCCGGCGGGCCGGCAGGACGTGCCGAGCGTCCGACGTCGGGACTCACCGTTGAGGGAGGCACCGCGGCGGGCGACATGAAGTACGCCGCCGAACGCCGGGTCCCGGCCCGCGTTGCGGTCGCCCTGACGGTCCTGGGCGTCGCGATCCACGGCGCCGGCGTGCTGACCCGCGCCCTGGGCGCCGGCCGCGTGCCGTGGGGCAACATGTACGAATTCCTCACCACCGGCGCGTTCGTGGCCGTGGCCGTCTTCCTGCTGGCCCTCATCCGCCGCGACCTGCGCTTCCTGGGCACGTTCGTGCTGGGCCTGGCCGTCATCATGCTCGTGGCCGCGGCCGTGGCCTACTGGACCCCGGTGGGCCACCTGGTTCCCGCGTTGCAGAGCTACTGGCTGGTCATCCACGTTTCCATCGCGGTGCTGGCCTCGGCGCTGTTCACGCTGACGTTCGCCATGTCCGCGCTGCAGCTGGTGCAGTCGTACCGGCAGAGGACCTTGGCCGCGGGCGGTGCCGACAAGCTGGGCTTCATGCGCCTGGTCCCCAACGCCCTGAGCCTGGAGAACCTCTCCTACCGCATCAACACCGTCGCGTTCGTGGGCTGGACCTTTACCCTCATGTTCGGTGCCATCTGGGCCGAAAAGGCCTGGGGCCGCTTCTGGGGCTGGGACACCAAGGAAGTCTGGACCTTCGTGATCTGGGTGGTCTACGCCGGCTACCTGCACGCCCGCGCCACCCGCGGCTGGACCGGCACCCGCGCGGCCTGGCTGTCGATCGTCGGCTACCTGTGCGTGATCTTCAACTTCACCATCGTGAACCAGTTCTTCAACGGGCTGCACTCGTACTCGGGGCTGTAAGGCGGGCTGCTGCCGCCAAGCTGGGGGCTGAGGTCCGTAGGGCGGGCGGCTGGGTCCGCCGAGCCGAGGCCCTTCGCCGTCGCTTAGACACGCTCGAAAGGCGCCACTTCGGTCGCTGGGCGACCTCCGTGGCGCGTTCGATCGCGATGCGCTCCTACCCGAAGGGCCGCGGCCTGGCTCGTGGGCTGCTACCCCTATGCTGCGGGGCGTCGGCTGGCTGGATCCGGACGTGATGTCGCCACCCTTCTAGCTGTGGATTGCCACTTTGGGCCGCTATGAGAGCTCGATTGCGGCCCCAAGTGGCAAAGGGCTTCCGAAATGTGGGTTTACTTCGGTGCCTAGGATGCCCCATTTGCCTTTGGCGCCGTCCAGCCACGTTCCGTGAGCGCTGCGCGGACCCTGGTGACAGCTCTTGGCTCGGCTCCGGGGACGGCTACGTCCAGATCGGATTGTGTTAGCCGGACGACCCGCCAACCAAGTTCCAAGGCATTTTCGTCACGGGCGATGTCGCTGCGGCGCTGCGCTGGCCTTGCATGATGGCCGCCGTCGTACTGGATGGCAATCTTCAGCTCTTCGTAGGACATGTCCGGGTCCTGGATCCAGCCGCCGGTGTTGTCAAAGATGGGCAGGTTGATTCCGGGTTCCGGGAGCCCGTGCTTCACGAGGAGGAGCCGCACCTCCGTCTCCTTGGGCGAATCGGTGCCTGTACGCATTCGTTTCCTGGCATCCATGGCCTTGCAGTGGCCGGCCGCACCACGCCGCGACTCCAGATACGCGTCGAGCTGCCCCGGCGTGGCATCTGGATTGCGGCGGCGCAAAAGGTGGTCGCCGGCGATCACGAGTTCATCCTCATCGAGGACCGAGGACAGATCGAACCACGTTCGCAGCGCTGAAGTGCACGTGACCATCCGCCCGTGGGTGATCTCGTCAGGGCGCAGGCGCAATTGATGGCCTTTGACTCCCCTGCGGCGCACAGCCCTTTTGCCGGGCAGCTGTGTCAGATGGATGATTGCGTGGTCCTGCAGCGTCAAGGGTAAAGGGAATCCCCACAATGCCGCCGCCGTGACATGGGACGCTACGGCGCCCGTGGCCGTGGTGAGTGCCTGGACCCGCCGCAGGAGTGTGACTTCAGTGCCGGTCCGGAGGCGGACGCCGCGACACGGAGTTACGAGGTCCGTTGCCCTGGTCCTTCGTCGCGTGAGGCCCGCTTCCAAGGCCTGGGCCACGGTGAAGGGGGCGTCGTGGAATTCCGATGGCAGGCAGTTGGGGCGTCGCATGAATTGATTCTCGGGCCGTGCAAGGCGCCCACCAGCGTTTTCCACAGATTTGCGCTGCTGTGGAGGTCTAGTTAGCAGCCTGTGCCCTGGAGAATTGCCGTTTCGTGCCGGAATAAACGCCGGAAAGCGGCCTGAAATGGCAAACGTGACGTGGCACCAACGGCGGAGGTCAGGACGGGAGGTGCTGGCTGGGTCAGGAGGTGATGCCGTCGCTGCCTTCGACGCCGGTTTCGCCCTTGAGCTTGCGCTCCTTGGCGTCCAGTTCGTCCTTGAGCTTCTTCAGCCGCTCGGCCTCGGCCTTGTTGCGGCGGCGTGCCTCAAGGTTGCGCAGGAACTCGGGATCGTCGTCGGGGGCGGTGGGGTGGCGGTACGTCTGCGGGGCTTTGCGCGTGTTGTAGGGGCGGCCGAAGATGAACCACAGGATGGCGCCCAGTAACGGGAGGCACACCACGACCACAAGCCAGGCCGGCTTGGAGAGTCCGCGCGTTGAGCGGCCATCGGTGCGGATCACGTCCACGAGTCCGTAGATGTAGATGACTAGAACGACGATGACGCCAACAACCCGGAGCATGAACCAAGTCTAGCCGCCGCCGGGGTCCCGCATGGGCCCGTGACCAGAGTGCAACCATTCGGGCAGCTAAACTTGGACTGTGGCTTTCCTGAAGTATTCCCTGATCCGTCTGGCGCTGTTCGTGCCGTTGTTCGTGCTGTTCGCCTTCTTGCAGGTCGGCTGGATACTGGCGGTGATCTTTGCCGGGCTCATCGCGTTCGCCATCAGCTACCTGTTCTTCCAGAAGCAGCGAGACGCTGCCACGGCGGCCATGCGCGAACGCTTCTCCGGCCGTGCCAAGCCCATCCGCACCGCCGGCGAGGTGGAGGACGCCGCCGCCGAGGACCGCCTGGTGGACGAAAACCCGGACATCGCCGTCAACAACGACAAGCGCCCGGACCAGGCCTAGGAGTTTATGTACAGCTGATGCCCTTTCGAGGCCTCCTTAAGGGCGGGAGCTGTACATAAACTCAGAACCCGCGGCTCAGCACCAGTCCGAGCGAGAACAACACGCTGTAGCCAAGATTGATCAAGCCGGTCTGTTTCAGGACCGGGATCAGGCTCTTGCTCTTCTTGCCGTTGACCATGAGCCAGGCCGGCGTGAGGCAGGCGGGGATCAGCAGCAGCACGATCAGCATCCACGGCTTGGCGGGGGCCAGGACGATCACCAGCAGGATCGCCACGGCGAGCATCAGCACGTAGCTTTCGCGGGCATGGCGGTCGCCCAGGCGGACAGCCAGGGTCTTCTTCCCGGCCACGATGTCCGTGGGGATGTCGCGGACGTTGTTGGCCATGAGCAGGGCGCAGGCGATCAGGCCCGTGCCGATTGCGCCGATCACGGCAGCCAGGCTCAGCTGGCCCGCCTGCGTGTACGTGGTGCCCAGCGTGGCCACCAGCCCGAAGAAGACGAAGACGAACACGTCGCCCAGGCCCATGTAGCCGTACGGGTTTTTGCCCCCGGTGTAGCCCCAGGCCGCCAGCACACAGCCGATCCCCACGAGGATCAGCCACCACGTCTGCGTGATGATCACCAGGATCAGGCCGCACACCATGGCCGCGCCGAACAGAGCGAAGGCCGCCCACTTGACCTGCCCGGGCTTGGCTGCGCCCGAACCGACAAGCCGCAAGGGACCAACCCGGTCCTCGTCCGTGCCGCGGATCCCGTCCGAGTAGTCGTTGGCGTAGTTGACGCCGAGCTGCAGGAGGAGTGCCACGAGGGCTGCCAGGATCGCGTTCGGCAGCCGGAAGGACTGCAGCTCGTAGGCCGCCGCGCTGCCGATCAGCACCGGCGCAATCGCCGCCGGCAGTGTGCGGAGCCGGGCCCCTTGGATCCATTGTGCAGCTGTCGCCACGTTCAGTACCTCGCGTAGTTTCGCAGTGATTGTTTCGCAGTGTTGTTCAGGTGCTGCGGGTCCCGCCCCGGCCATGATGGCCCGGGCGGGACCTGTCTATTGTCCCTGATGCAGTTTGGAGAGCAGTTCGATCATGGCCAGCCGGTCCGGTTTGCCATTGGCGAGCATGAGGAGTCCGTCCGCCGCGAGCACCGTTTTAGGTGCCGCAGCACCCAGTTCCGCGTGCCTGCGCGCCGTGAATCCCTCGATGCCTTCGGGGCTGGGATCGGCCACGGCCACATAGGCGGCCACGGCCTGGCCCCACTCGCGGGACGGGACGCCGGCGACGAAAGCCGCGCTCACGCCGTCGAGCGCTTCCAGCTGTGCCTGGATGAACGCGGCGGACACCTTGACGCCGCCGGTGATGATGACGTCGTCGGCCCGTCCCAGGACGGCGAGGGTGCCATCGGCGGCGAGCTCGCCGAGGTCATTGGTGCGGTACCAGCGGATGCCGTCCTCCTCAAAGAACGCCCCGGCCGTGGCCCTGGGGGCGTCGAGGTAGCCGGCGGCCACGGTGTCGCCGCCCAGCAGGATCCGGCCGTCGTCGCCGAGGCGGATCTCGACGCCGTCCAGCGGCCTGCCGTCGTACACGCAGCCGCCGCACGTCTCGGCCGAGCCGTACGTCGTGACGATGTTAACGCCCGCAGCGCGCGCGGCTTCGAGCAGCTCCGGGGAGGCGGGGGCGCCGCCCAGCAGGATCGCGTTGAAGCGGCGCAGCGCCGCGAGGGTGGCCGGCGCGGGGGATTCGAGCAGCCTCTGCAGCTGCGTGGGAACCAGCGAGGTGAAGCGGACCTTGTCCGTGAGTTCCTCGGCGGCAGCGGTGAAGGCTTCCGGCGTGAAACCGTGGGTGAGGTCCATGACCCAGGGGCGTGTGCCGCCGAAGAGGGAGCGCACCAGGACCTGGACGCCGGCCACGTACTGCAGGGGGAGTGCCAGCAGCCACTGGCCTTCGCCGCGCAGGGCCAGCGCCGTGGCCACGGAGGACGCCGCGAGGGCATCGACCGTGAGCACCGTCGCCTTGGGAGCGCCAGTGGAGCCGGACGTCCGGACCACGACGGCGGCATCCTCGACGCCGGTCTCAACAGGCACCGCGGTGGGCTGGCCGTCTGCACCCACCACGATTTCGACGGCGGGGCCCTCACCGTGGAGGGCGGCCGCAAGTGCCTTCAGTACGGGATCGATGTCCACGGGCGCGTCCTAGAAGTAGTACGGGAAGTTGGACCAGTCCGGATCGCGCTTCTCGAGGAAGGCTTCCTTGCCCTCCACGGCCTCGTCCGTCATGTAGGCCAGGCGCGTGGCTTCACCGGCGAAGACCTGCTGGCCGGCCAGGCCGTCGTCGGCCAGGTTGAAGGCGAACTTGAGCATGCGGATGGCCTGCGGCGACTGGCGGGCGATGTCCGCGGCGTATTCCAGGGCGACTTCCTCGAGCCGTTCGTGGTCCACGGCCTCGTTCACGGCACCCATGCGGACCATGTCCTCGGCGGAGTATTCACGGGCCAGGAAGAAGATCTCCCGGGCGGCCTTCTGGCCGATCTGGCGGGCCAGCAGCGCGGAGCCGTAGCCGGCGTCGAAACTTCCCACCGTGGCGTCCGTCTGCTTGAACTTGCCGTGCTCGCGCGAGGCGATGGTGAGGTCGGAGACCACATGCAGCGAGTGCCCGCCACCGGCCGCCCAGCCGTTCACGACGGCGATGACCACCTTGGGCATGGTGCGCATGAGCCGCTGGACTTCCAGGATGTGCAGGCGGCCGGCCCGGGCGGGGTCGATGCTTTCCTTGGTCTCGCTGTAGGCGTAGCGGTAGCCGTCGCGGCCGCGGATCCGCTGGTCGCCGCCGGAGCAGAAGCTGTGGCCGCCGTCCTTGGGGGAGGGGCCGTTGCCGGTCAGCAGCACTGTGGCGACGTCCGGGGTCATGCGGGCGTGGTCCATGGCCCGGTAGAGCTCGTCCACGGTGCCGGGGCGGAAGGCGTTGCGGACCTCCGGGCGGTTGAAGGCGATGCGGACCGTGGGGAGGTCCTTGACGATGGCGCCGCCTGCGTCCCGTTCCACTTGCCGGTGGTACGTCATGTCCTGGAAATCGTCGAAGCCGGAGACGGTGCGCCAGCGCGAAGGGTCGAAGACGTCGGATACCTGGGCAGGAAGGTGGTTGTTCACAGTCCGAGTCTAGTAATCGCCTCAGCTGATGCAGAACTCGTTTCCTTGTCGGGTGCGGGGTTACGGCTGGAGCTGCTGTATCTGGTCCATGAACTCCGGCGGCACGGCGTAAATCAGCACCACGGCCAGGAGGTTCTTGGCGGCATGCACGAAGTAGGAGAACATTAGGTTCTTCCCCGTCCAGACGTACACGGCGACCAGGACGATGGCCATGCCCAGGTACGGCGCCACGGCGGAGAGCACCAGTCCTTCCCTGCCCACCACGTGGATGGACGCGAAGACCAGCACGGACAGGGTGCAGCAGATCCAGATGTTCACGTGCCGGGACAGCTTGCCGATCAGCAGATGCCGGAAGAGGTACTCCTCCACGAACGGGCCAAGGACCACCAGGAGCGGGACCATGAGCCAGGGAGGCACCTGCTGCATGAGGCCCTGGATGTCCAGTTGGTTCTCCGCGCTCTGCACGGTGCCCGTTGCGGCCACCAGGATGGCCGTGAACACCAGCATGGCCACCAGGGACGCCGGCACCATGGCGGCGGTGAACCACGGCCGTGTGCCGAGGATGCGGACGTCGCGGGCCACCACGTGCCGGGCCGAGGCCACGGCGAACACTCCGACGCACGTATAGAACACGAGATTGACCGCATATGACTCGCTGGCGGGATCCGGGAAAACGGGCCGCAGGAGGGGCTCCAGCAGTTCGCTGGCCACGGCGAAAAGCGCCGTGAATGCAAGGTAGATGGCGGCCGCGGTGGCATCCAGGCCGTTGAAGCGGTACAGCGTGGCCGGCTCTCGAATGGTGCCCATGTGCCCAGCCTAACTTTGCGCGGCGGCGTGCGCCTGGCTAAAATGTTCGGCATGCCTAACTTATTGTTTCGGTGCGCCAAAGACGTCCACCGAGCCGCCGCTGTCCTTGCCGTTCTGGGGCTCTCCCTGGGACTGGCAGCCTGCGGCGGCACCCCTGCCTCCAGCGCTGATGATCGCCCCGTTGTCCTGACCACGTTCACCGTCCTCGCCGACGTCGCCAAGAACGTTGCAGGCGACAAACTCCGCGTCGAATCCATCACCAAGGCCGGTGCCGAGATCCACGGCTACGAGCCCACGCCCGGAGACATCCGCAAAGCGGCGCAGGCCGACCTCATCCTCGACAACGGACTGAACCTGGAAGCCTGGTTCGCCCAGTTCGTGGAGGGCCTGGACGTGCCCCACGCCGTGGTCAGCGATGGTGTCAAGGTCATGCCGATCGGCGAGGATTCCTATCAGGGCAAGCCGAACCCGCACGCCTGGATGTCGCCCAGCAACGTGCAGATCTATGCCAACAACATGGCCAAGGCCTTCGCCACCCTGGATCCCGCCAACGCCGCCGTTTTCGAAGCCAACGCCAAGGCCTACAACGCCCAACTCCAGTCCGTCCAGGACGAGATGGTGGCCAAGCTGTCCGTGCTGCCCGAAAACCACCGTGCGCTGGTGACCTGCGAAGGCGCCTTCTCCTACCTGGCCCGCGACGCCGGGCTCAAGGAGGTCTACATCTGGGCCGTCAACGCCGAGCAGCAGGCCACGCCCCAGCAGATCACCCGGGCCATCGAGTTCGTCAAGAGCAAGCAGGTGCCCGCGGTGTTCTGCGAATCCACCGTCTCGGACGCTCCTATGCAGCAGGTGGTCGGCGCCACCGGCGCGAAATTCGGCGGCGTGCTCTACGTTGACTCCCTGTCCGAGGCCGACGGCCCCGTGCCGACGTACCTGGACCTGATGCGGCACGACGCCAAGACCATCACCACGGCCCTGTCGGGCGGCACCCCGTGAGCCACCCCGCAATCGTGGTCGACAACGTCACCGTCCACTACGGCGACGTCCTGGCGTTGGATGGCGCCTCGTTGTCCTTGGACCACTCGCGCATCTGCGGCCTGGTGGGGATGAACGGCTCCGGCAAGTCCACCCTGTTCAAAACCATCATGGGCATGGTCAAGCCGGATTCCGGCCGTGTCCTGATCAACGGCCACGCGCCCGTGAAATCCCGCAAGGAAGCCGGAATCGGCTACGTGCCGCAGAGCGAGGACGTGGACTGGGCCTTCCCGCTGTCCGTGCGCGATGTGGTGATGATGGGCCGCTACGGGCAGCTCGGGTTCACCCGCCGCCCCCGCAAGGCGGACCGCGACGCCGTCGGACAGGCCCTGGAACGCGTCGAGCTGAGCGACTTCGCCGACCGGCAGATCGGCCAGCTGTCCGGCGGACAGAAGAAGCGCGCCTTCGTGGCGCGCGGCATCGCGCAGGGCGCCACCATGATGCTGCTGGACGAACCGTTCGCCGGCGTGGACAAGCGCTCCGAAGCCACCATCACCCGGCTGCTGCGCGAGCTCGCCGCCGACGGCGCCACCATCCTGGTCTCCACGCACGACCTCCATGCCCTGCCGCAGCTATGCGACGAAGCGGTGCTCCTGATGCGCAGGGTCCTCATGCACGGCAGCCCCGACATGGTGCTGCGGCCGGAAAACCTTGCCATGGCCTTCGGCCTCGACGTCATGAACAGGGACTAGCCGCCATGGACATCCTCAATTTCCTGCTGGAACCGCTCAGCTACGACTTCATGGTTCGGGCGCTCGCGACGACGGCCATTGCCGCCGTGGTCTGCGCGGTGCTGAGCTGCTGGCTCGTCCTGATCGGCTGGTCCCTCATGGGCGACGCTGTCTCGCACGCGGTGCTGCCCGGCGTCGTACTCGCCTACATCGTGGGCGCGCCGTTTGCGCTCGGCGCGCTGGTTTTCGCGCTGATCGCGGTGACCATGATCGGCGTCGTGCGGAACACCAGCCGGGTCAAGGAAGACGCCGCGATCGGCATCGTCTTCACCTCGCTGTTCGCGCTGGGCCTGGTGCTGATCTCCGTCACGCCGAGCCAGACGGACCTGAACCACATCATCTTCGGCAACCTGCTCGGCGTGAGCATCCCGGACCTCATCCAGGTGGTGGTCCTGGGCGTGGTGGCCTTCGCCATCCTCATCTTCAAGCGCCGGGACCTCACGCTGTACGCCTTTGACCCCACCCATGCCCACGCCATCGGCCTTTCGCCCAAGAGGCTCGGTGCGCTCCTGCTGGGCCTGCTGGCCCTCACGTCCGTGGTGGCGCTGCAGACCGTGGGCGTGGTGCTGGTGGTGGCCATGCTGATCATCCCCGGCGCCACGGCCTACCTGCTGACGGACCGCTTCTCCAGGATGCTGGTCATTGCGCCGGTTATCTCAGTGGTGTGCTCCATGGCGGGCATCTACCTGAGCTACTACCTGGACACGGCCTCGGGCGCCATGGTGGTGGTGACACAGGGTGCCGTGTTCGCCGTCGTCTATCTCTTCAGCCCCCGGCAGGGGCTCATCGGCACCCGCATGGCGAGGGCCCGCCGGAAGCGGGCCCTGGCCACTGCCTAAGGCCTACGCCCTAAGGCCTACGCCCTAAGTCCTACGCCCGGACGGACTTGCGGTTGTACAGCCACAGCGCCCAGGCGTAGCCGCCCACACTGAGGACCGCGCACCAGATGAACGTGGCGGGCATCGTCCCGGCCTCCACCGGCGTGCCCATCAGGAGGCCCCTGACGGCTTCAATGAACGGGGTGAAGGGCTGGATGTCGGCGAACCAGCGCAGCACGTCCGGCATGGAACCGGTGGGCACGAACCCGCTGCCCAGGAACGGCAGCAGCAAGAAGATCATGGGCTGGTTGCTGGCCGTTTCGATGCTCTTGGCGTTCATGCCCATGGCCACGGACAACCACGTCACGGAGAATGCGATGAGGGTGAGCACGCCCAGGGCTCCGAGCCAGCCCGCAGGTGAACCGGTGGGCCGGAAGCCGATCAGCACAGCCACGGCGGCCACGAGCAACATGGCGGCCATGGTCTGGATGAGACTGCCCAGGACGTGGCCGGTCAGCACGGCACCCCGGGAGATCGCCATGGTGCGGAAGCGTGCAACGATGCCCTCCGTCATGTCCGTGGCCACCGAGATTGCGGTGCCCGTGGCACCCCCGGTGAGGGTCAGCATCAGGACGCCCGGCACGATGTAGGCGAGGTAGTCGTCCCTGTCGCCGCCCAGTCCCGAACCCAGCGTCCCGCCGAGCACGTAGACAAAGAGCAACAGGAAAACGATCGGCGTCCCGGCAACGAACAGCGGGATCGAGGGGTAGCGCTGCACATGCTTGAGGTTCCGGCGCAACATGGTGGTCGCGTCGGCCGCTGCAAAGCTGAGACTGCTCATCGTACTGTCTCCTTCTGGCTGGCGGAATCCTTCTGGCCGGTGAGGGCGAGGAAGACATCGTCCAGGTTCGGTGTTTGGACGGAGAGGTCGCTGACCTCGATCGAGGCGCGCTCCAGGCGGTCCAGCACGTCCTTCAGGGACCTGACGCCGTCGTCGCCGGCGACCTCCAAAGTGAGGGCGTCGTCGTCGCGGGCGTCTGAGTCGAGAACGACGGCGGCCCGCTCCAACGCGGACAGGTCACCGAACGTGAGGCGGATGTGCCCGCCCGGGACCAGCCGCTTCAGCTCGGCAGGCGTGCCCTCGGCGACGATCCGGCCCTGGTCCAGCACGGCGATCCTGTCCGCCAGGTGGTCGGCTTCGTCCAGGTACTGGGTGGTCAGGAAGATGGTGACGCCGCGGGCCGCGAGGCCCTGGATGATCTCCCACATGGTGCGGCGGCTGCGCGGGTCCAGGCCCGTGGTGGGCTCGTCCAGGAAGATGATCTCCGGATCGCCCATCAGGGTCATGGCGAGGTCGAGCCGGCGCCGCATGCCGCCAGAGTACGTGGCGAGCGGCTTCCTGGCGGCTTCCACGAGGTCGAAGCGCTCCAGGAGTTCGGCCGTGCGGCGCTTGAGCTCGGCCGCGGGGAGGTGCCGGAGCCTGCCCATCAGGGCCAGGTTTTCCTCGCCGGTGAGCAGGGCGTCCACGGCCGAGAACTGCCCGGTGAGGCCGATCCTGCCGCGCACCTGCTCGGCCTCATGCCCGACGTCGAAACCTCCCACCGCGATCTCCCCGCCATCGGCACGGATCAGGGTGGAGAGGATGTGGACGATCGTCGTCTTGCCGGCGCCGTTGGGGCCGAGGAGGGCGAAGATGGTTCCCGCCGGAACGGTGAGGTCAACGCCGTCGAGGACTTGTTTGCTGCCGTATGCCTTGCGCAGCCCGGCCACCGTGATGGCCGCAGGGGTGGTGCTTGCCATGACTCTTCCTTTGCTTGGATCGTGCGTGGGTCTTACCGGGTTCCTTGGGTCTTACAGTGCGGGGGCAGGGGAGCGCCGCACGGTGATGTCGCCGTAGGCGCTGCGGGCCCGGATCTCCACTTTGGCGTCCGTCTCGCCCGGCCCGGACGTGGCGTCGAGTCCGTTGCGGACGCGCCCGTACTTGGTGCTGAGGTCCAGCCACGCGGCGCTGCCTTCGCGGATGCCGATGGCCAGTGATCCGGCTGCGGTCTGGAGGGTGAGGGTTCCGCGGGCCACCTCGCCGATGGTGATGTCGCCGTTGGAGGCCTTGATGGTTGTATTGGCGCCGGCCCGTTCCAGGACGACGTCTCCATTGGCGGCACTGACGTGGAGTTCGCCGGCGGCATCCACGATGTGCGTGCTGCCGTTGCCGTTCTTGACGCTGGCAATTCCGTCGATGTCCCGGACCCGGATCTTGCCCGAGCCAGTCTTGATCTCGGCCCGGCCCGCGACGCGTTCCACGGTCACGTCGCCCATGCCCGTGTGGACCCGGAGGTCGGTGCAATGGTCGATCCGGACGTGGCCCATGTCCGTCTTGAGATCGGCGGAGCTGAACTCGCCCTCGCAGCGGAGGTCGCCCATGCCGGACTTCAGGTCCAGGCCGCAGCCGATGGGCACTTCTACGGTGATGTCCACCGCTCCGCCGTCGCTGAACCAGGTGTGGCGGAGCGCGGGACGAAGCCTGACCTGCAGGCGGCCGTCCGAATAGTCCACCGTGGTCTGCTCGGCCATTTTGATGTCCAGGGCGCGGCTTGCGGTGCGCGGCTGAACGTTGACCACAGTGTCGCTGCGGTTGCCGGCGACGATCCAGATATCGGCACGGACAGAAACGTCCACGACCACGGCGATCGGCTGGGGGGTCTCGAAGGTTGTCATCAGCGTGCCCATCCTGTGAAGTTCTGCTCGCCGGGGTCCCGACGTGCCGTCCGTTGCGATTGTTGGCTGCCCTTGAGGGCATCCGCCACAGCCCGGATCAACCAGGAGTTGACGGACAGGCCTTCGAGGCCCGCGGCCTCTTCGACCTGCTGCTTGAGGAGGTCCGGGAGGCGGAGCGTGGTACGGGAGGTGCTGCCGCCGTCGGGCTCCTCCGCGGAAAAGGCGCGCGTCGGCTGGCTCGATCGCTCGCTGACGGCCTCGAAGTCGGCTGCGGCCGGCTGGTTGGTGACCACGAACTCCGGATCGCGGCCCCGCAGCCGGACCTCCACCGAGGCCGGGGCGAGCTCCAGGGTGATTTCGCTGGCGGCGTCGGAGAGGGCTTCCAGCAGGACGAGGCGGACGGTGGATTCAAGGGCGGCGGTGAGGCGTTCGCTCAGGGCAAGCGCGTCCGGTCCGCCGGCCTCCGCGGCCACGTCCAACTGGTGTTGGACTGAGGTGACGTATTGGTTGAGTTGCATGACACCATCCTGACGTCATAATGGTGTCATGTCAAGAACTTGGTGGGGAAAAATGGTGTCATATGTGGTGTCGGGTGGCAGCTCGCGCGGCGCCTGGGGCGGTGATGAGTCCCGGGTGGGGTCCCTGCAAACGGATCGTTACACCTTGTCCTGTGGGCGGAAACATGCCGCGGCGTGTCCGGAAACAACGGCGGACCACCATGGAAGAGTCAGCCGGCCGAAAGGACTTGCCCCGTGATCGCCAAGAATCTCTTCCTGCAGGGCATCTACCCTTTCGAGGGTTCCGGGCTGGACAAGCCGGTTCCCATCCATGCTGAGCTCTCCCACTTCGTCCCGGACGGCGTCATCAACCAGACCCTCTACTTCCGAGGCGGCAATTCGAGCCCGGAACTCATCACCGTGGTCCTCATGCGCGACGGCGTCCCCATGCGGTACTTCCCGATCGGCGCCAAGAGTGACGTCCATGTGCCCCTCCGGGTGGTGGAAGACACCGACGGCGGGTCGGTGATCGAAGTCTTCATCGTGGCACCGGTGGGCGTCAGGGGTTCCGTGGTGGTGGACCTGGGCATGGTGGAACACTGATGACCAGCGTTCTGGACCGGCCGCAGGCCGCAACGGATGGGGCCGCGTCACGGCGGCGGCTGGTGGTGATCGGCAACGGAATGGCAGGCGCCCGTGCCGTCGAGGAGGTCCTCGCCCGCGGCGGCGGGGGCCAACTCGACATCACCATGTTCGGTGACGAGCCCTACGGGAACTACAACCGGATCATGCTCAGCCACGTTCTCTCCGGCGAGGCAAGCGATGCGGACATCTTCCTCAACGCCCTGCCGTGGTACCGGGAGAACAACATCACGCTTCATGCCGGGGTCCGGGTGGAACGCGTGGACAAGTTCAGCAAGCACGTCTTCGCCGGCGACGGCCGCGTGGTGCCGTATGACGTCCTGATCATCGCGACCGGGAGCCGTTCATTCCTGCCACCGATGGACGGCCTCTACACGCCCAGCGGATCGGTGCGGCATGGCGTCTTCACGTTCCGGACCTTGGACGATACCCGCAGGATGGTCCAGTTCGCCCGGCAGGAGCACCACCGCCGCGCCGTGGTGATCGGCGGCGGATCGCCCGGCCTGGAAGCAGCCCGGGGGCTGCAGGCCCGCGGCATCGACGTCGCCGTGGTGCACTCCGGAAGCCACGCCACGGCGATCCTGGGCAAGGACCGGATCACCGGCGTCCGGCTGCGGGACAAACCGGACCTCGACCGCGACATGGTGGTGGTTGCCGCCGGCATCAGGCCGAACGTTGATGTCGCCGTCGTGAGTGCTTTGGCCGTGGAGCGGGCCATCGTGGTGGACGACCAGCTGCGTGTCATGGACGAAGAGGACATCTACGCCGTGGGCGAGTGCGTGCAGCACAGGGGCGAGGTCTACGGACTGGTGGCTCCGCTGTGGGAGCAGGCCGCCGTCCTGGCGGACCACATCACTGGCGCGGACAGGACCGCCGCTTATCTCGGTTCCGGGCGTTCTTTGTTGCCTGCGTCACTGGCTGCCCCGGGGATCCCGTAAGATAGACGAGTTGCGCGAACCTTCGACGTTTCGCGGTCTTTGGCTCACAGTCAGGCTCCCAACCGGGAAAACCTCGAATTATGTATGCCAAAACTGCCTGTGTTCCGGCACTGGCACGACTCCCTACAGCAAGGCCCCAACCCACAAGGAACAGCTGTGCAAAGTACCCCCACAGATCTCCAGAGCCCCACGGCCGCACCCACCGCCGTCGGCTCCTCCCTCAGCGCCGAGGGCTACCAGAAAACCCTGAGCCGCCGCCACGTCACCATGATCGCGATGGGCGGCGCCATCGGCGTCGGCCTGTTCATGGGCGCGGGTGGCCGCCTGGCCTCCACCGGCCCGGCCCTGATCTTCTCCTACGCCATCGCGGGCGTCATCGCCTACCTGCTGATGCGCGCGCTCGGTGAACTCATCATGTACCGCCAGACGTCTGGCTCCTTCGTCAGCTATGCCGGCGAAATGTTCGGCAAGAAGGGCGCCTTCCTGTCCGGCTGGATGTACTTCATCAACTGGGCCATGACGGGCATCGCCGAGCTGATCGCGATCGGCCTGTACTTCCAGTTCTTCTTCCCGAACGTCCCCGTTGAACTGTCCGCCATCGCTGCCCTGGTGCTGCTGGTGGCCGTGAACCTGTTCAGCGTGAAGGCCTTCGGCGAAGTCGAATTCTGGGCCTCCTGCCTCAAGGTCGCCGCGATCGTCATCTTCCTGGCCGTGGGCACCTTCATGGTGGTCACCAACGCCCAGGTCGGCACCGGCCACGCTTCCGTGACCAACCTGTTCAACGGCGACGGCGGCATGTTCCCCAAGGGCGGCCTGGTGATGATCCTGGTCCTCAACGCCGTGATCTTCGCCTACAACGCCATCGAACTGGTCGGCATCACCGCCGGCGAAATGGAAAACCCGAAACGCGAAGTGCCCAAGGCGATCCGCGCCGTCGTCATCCGCATTGTGGTGTTCTACGTCGGTTCCGTCATGCTGCTCGCCATGCTGCTTCCCTCGGACCAGTACAAGGCCGGCACCTCGCCGTTCGTCACCGTCTTCGGCCAGATGGGCCTGGGCTGGATGGGCGACGTCATGAACATGATCGTCATCACCGCCGCCCTGTCCTCCTGCAACTCGGGCCTGTACTCGATCGGCCGCATCTTCCGCACCATGGCCAACAACGGCCATGCCCCGCAGTGGCTGACCAAAATGTCCACGCGCCACGTGCCGTACGCTGCCATCCTGGCCATCGGCGGTGTCTACCTCGTGGGCATCCTGCTGAACATCTGGCTGGGCGGCTCCCACGCCTTCGACCTCGCGCTGAACACCGCGTCCATCGGCGTCATCTTCACCTGGGGCTCCATCTTCGCCAGCCAGATCGCGCTGCGGAAGAAGCGCGGCAACGTCTCCAGCCTGCCGATGCCCGGTTCGCCGTGGACCAGCTGGCTGGGCCTGGTGGCTCTGCTGGCCATCACCGTGCTGATCGGCTTCGACACCATGACCAGCAAGTCCGGTGAGGTGTTCTACCTGGGCCTCTGGACCCTGGCCACCATCCCGTTCTTCGCCGTGGTCCTGTGGCTTGGCTGGCAGAAGGTCAAGAACAACGAGCCGAAGAGCGAGCTGTTCAGCTAGCCTTCCGCCTTTTCCGCCCAAGTCTTAGTACGCTGGGCCATACCGACGGCGGGTGCTTCCATCTGGGGGAGGCACCCGCCGTCGTGCTTTTTCCGATGCAGCCATTTTCCGGTGCAGCCATTTGTCGGTGCCCGGGGCTAGGCTCGGTCCATGGACCACAGCACCAGCCTCAGCCAGCACATCAACGCCGCCCCGGACAAGGTCTGGGCCGTCATCTCGGACATTCCCGGCTCCGCCGCCACCCTTTCCGGCATCGACTCCGTGCAGATGCTCAGCGACGGCCCCTACGGCGTGGGTACGCGATGGAAGGAGACCCGCACCATGATGGGCCGGCAGGAAACCGTGGAAATGTGGGTGTCCCAGACGGATCCGCCGCGCAGCACCACGGTCAAGGCCGTGCAGGGCGGCGCCGATTACACCACGCGCTTCACGCTGGAAGAGCGCGACGGCGGCACTGAGCTGACGCTTTCCTTCGGGGCCGAGATCCTCAAACCAAGCCTGCTGAGCAAGATCGCCATGGCCCTTTTCGGGAAAATCGGCATGAGCATGACGCGCAAGGCGCTTGCCAAGGACCTGGCGGAGATCGCCGCGAAGGCGGAGTCGCTTTAGTGGTCGCCGCGAAAGTCACCGCCCCGCGCCTTTCCCCCGTTCGCTTGGACGGGCTGCGGGACGACGCTGCCCCTGACTTCCAGCGCGGCGAGCGGTACGACGGCGTCCGGTACAGCCGCGCCTCGGCCGACGGCCTGGAGCTGAGCGGCGCCGACTTCATCGAATGCGAATTCGCGGGGGTCTCCTTCAACGAGACCCAGCTGCGCGGGGCGACGTTCCGGGACTGCATCCTGGCCGAACCCTCTGCGCCGGTCCTCATGGCGGCGCGGACGTCGTGGCAGGAGGTGGAGATCGGCAATCCGCGCTGGGGCTCCGCCGAACTGTATGAGGGCAGCTGGCGCTCGGTCAGGATCGACGGCGGCAAGCTGGACTATGTGAACCTGCGCGGTTCCAAGCTGGTGGACGTCCTGATCTCCGACTGCATCATCAACGAGCTCGATCTTGGCGCGTGCACGGCCAACCGGGTCGCGCTGAAGAACTGCACCATCGGCACTCTCGACGTCACCGGCGCCAAACTCAAGGACGTGGACCTCCGCGGCACGGACTTCCGGGCGGTCAACGGACTCGATGGCCTGGCCGGTGTGGTGATCGACGACTACCAGCTCAGCCTGCTGGCGCCCCTGCTGGCCGGGCATCTGGGCATCCGGGTGGTCTGAAGTGCCGCGCTCCTGAGTTTGTGTACAGATAGTCGCCCTTGAAACCCAATACCGTTCAGTTAACGGCCAAGATGAGGATTTGGGGTTCGTGGCCGGGCATCGGGCAGCCGGGTTTCAGTAGTCGGCTTCAACTGTCCGGAACGAGGCATGAAACCAGACTCCCATCAATCCTCACTGAACGGTATTGAGGCTAGTCAGGCTCACAGCGAGGGGTCTCGATGGGCGGGAGGACGCAGGAGATCAAAGACTTCTCCAGGATCGGTCCAAGCCTTCGTTGGCTGAGGCCGGCCCCGGGTCGGATCGTGTGGCTGCGGTACATTGGTTCTCATGTGGCACGCGGCACCTGGCGCCGCGTTGGAGAAGGGCAACGATGTACCGGATCGACCATGCGGACTCCTTTGCCGGTTGGCGCCGGCTGATCTCATCCTCGTTCGTGCCCCTTGGCGCCGAGCCCGTGCGTCGCGGGCCGTTCCGCGGGCAGGTCGGCGGGCGACGCCTGAACGAGGTCGGAATGATGCAGGTGGAAGCCTGCGCGCACACCGTGGTGCGGACCCCTGAACTGATCGCCGCCGGGGGAGTGGGACAGTACAAGCTCAGTCTCCAGCTCGGCGGGCACGGGCTGCTGCTGCAGGACGGGCGGGAAACCGTGCTGCGCCCCGGGGACCTGGCCATCTACGACACCCAGCGTCCCTACACCCTCACCTACGACGAGGACTTCCGCACGCTGGTGCTGATGTTCCCGCAGCACCTGCTCGGCCTCTCGCCGCAGGACGTTTCCGAGCTCACCGCAGTCCGGCTGGGCAATGGCCAGCGGCTCGGCGAGGCCGTGGCCCCGTTCGTCGCCCAGATCGGCCAGATGCTTCCCACGCTCGAGGGCCCCATCGGCTACCGGCTGGCCATGAACATCGTCGACTTGCTCTCCACCCTGCTGGCCGACGAGGTCTACTCCCGCCCCGGTCAGGCCGCCGACGGCCACGGCCGGCTCCTGCGCCGGATCCAGCATCACATCGACGCACACCTTGCCGACCCGCAGCTTGACCCGCCGGGCATCGCCGCTGCGCACTTTATCTCCACCCGGACCTTGCACCAGCTCTTCGCCGACGCCGGGCACACCGTCGCCGGATGGATCCGCGAACGCCGGCTGGAGCGCTGCCGCCGCGACCTGCTCGACCCGCTGCACGCCGACGTGCCGGTCGGCGCCATCGGGGCCCGCTGGGGACTGCCCGACGCCGCCCATTTCAGCCGCGTCTTCCGCGGCACCTTCGGCGCGTCACCCACCCAGTACCGCCGCGCGGCCCAGGCCGCCGTCTCCTGAACCCCGCACTGGATGACAAACTTCGCGCCGGGAAAGACAAAACGCCGCGCGGTGACCTGGGTCATAGTGGGATGAGAGGCATTCCCACGCGCCGCGGCCCGCCGGCCGCCCCACCACAGGAGACGATGATGTCGATCCAGCCAGACACCCAGCTGCACACTTGCCAGGAACTGCTCGCCGCGATCGCGCCGACGGGGGAGTCGCGCGTGATCACGGATCCGGCTACCGGCGAGGTTGTCGCCACCGCACCCGTGCACACCGCCGACGACCTGGACGCAGCGGTCGCCGCCGCCCGCGCAGCCCAGCCGGGGTGGGCTGCGCTCAGCCACGCCGAGCGCAGCGAATACCTGAACAAGGCCGCCGATGCAGTCGAAGCCTCCGCTGAGGCGCTGGCCGAACTGCTCTCGCGCGAGCAGGGCAAGCCGCTAAACGGTCCTAACGCGCGCTTCGAGGTCGGTGCGTGCGCCGCGTGGCTGCGCGCCACGGCGTCGTTCGAATTGGAGCCGGAAGTGGTGGTGGACGACGGCGAGACCCGCGCCGAGGTGCACTACCGGCCGCTGGGCGTGGTGGGCGCGATCGGGCCGTGGAACTGGCCGATGATGATCTCCGTCTGGCAGATCGCCCCGTCGCTGCGCATGGGCAACACGGTGGTCGTCAAGCCCAGCGAGTACACGCCGCTGAGCGTGCTGGCCCTCGGCGCGGTGCTGAACCAGGTGCTGCCGAAGGACCTGCTGCACGTGGTTTCCGGCGGGCGCGATGTGGGCGAACGCATCTCCGCGCACCTGGGCATCGACAAGATCATGTTTACCGGCTCCACCGCCACCGGCAAGGCGATCATCCGCTCCTCCGCCGACACGGTGAAGCGGCTGACCCTGGAACTCGGCGGCAACGACGCGGGCATCCTGCTCGACGACGTGGACCCGAAAGCGATCGCGCAGGACCTGTTCTGGGGTGCGTTCATCAACACCGGCCAGACCTGCGCCGCGCTCAAGCGCCTCTACGTCCCGGACTCGATCTACGACCAAGTCTGCGATGCGCTGGTCGAGGTCGCGGAGCAGATGCCGATGGGCGTGGGGCTGGACGAGAACAACGTGCTCGGCCCGCTGCAGAACAAGGCGCAGTTCAACATCGTCGCGAGACTCGTCGAGGCAGCCAAGGCCTCTGGCGCCCGCGTGCTCATCGGCGGCAACCCGGACGAAAGCCAGCCGGGCTACTTCTACCCGACCACGCTGGTTGCTGACATCGACAACGACAACCCTCTGGTGGCCGAGGAACAGTTCGGCCCGGCGCTGCCGATCATCCGCTACTCCACCGTGGACGAGGCGGTGCAGATGGCCAACGGGCTGGACGTAGGACTCGGCGCCTCGGTGTGGTCCGCCGACCCGGCGAAGGCCCGGCAGGTTGCCGCCCGGATCGAGGCGGGCACCGTGTGGATCAACAAACACGGTGCCGTGGACCCGCGCATCCCGTTCGGCGGGGCGAAGCAGTCAGGCTACGGCCTGGAGTTCGGCGTCGCCGGTCTCAAGGGGCTCGGCACCCCGCAGGTCATCAACGGCTAAAGCGCCCCCAACATACCAGGCTCCCGCACCGTGGCGGAGCCACGCCCAACAACCGGAGAAAGGCCTCCCATGAAAGAACTCGACTACATCGTCGTCGGCGCAGGATCGGCCGGCAACGTCATCGCCCGCCGCCTGCTCGACGCCGGCAAACGCATCGCCGTCCTCGAGGCCGGGGACGACGACACCAACCCCAACATCGAGCGGCTCTACACCCTCGGCGCGCTCTGGCACAGCCCGCAGGACTGGGACTACTACACCACCGAACAGGAAGGCTGCACCGGCCGCCGCCTCCACCTGCCCCGCGGCAAGGTCATGGGCGGTTCCCACGCACTCAATGCCACCATCTGGGTCCGCGGCGCCCGGCAGGACTACGACACCTGGGCGTACCTCGGCTGCCCCGGCTGGTCCTGGGAGGACGTGCTGCCGGTCTTCAAGGCCATCGAAAAGTACGACGGCGGGGCCTCGCCCACGCGCGGAGCGGACGGCCTGCTGGACGTCACCGCGGAATTTGAGCGCAACCCGATCCAGGAAGCCATGCTCGAGGGCGCCGTCGAGGCTGGATTCCCGCTCAACGACGACTACAACTCCGGGGACCCCGAGGGCGTCTCGCGCATGCAGCTCAACGTGCGCGACGGCAAACGCTTCAACACCTGGCACGCCTACCTCAAGCCGGTGGCGGACCACCCGAACCTCACCCTGCTCACCGGGGCACATGTGCGCCGGCTGATCATCGAGAACAGCACCGTCGCGGGCGTGGAATTTGAGCACGACGGCGAAACGAAGGTATTGCGGGCGACGGAAACGGTCCTTTCGGCCGGGGCGATCAACTCCCCGGAGCTGCTGCTGCGCTCGGGGATCGGCCCGGCCACCGAACTGCGCGAGGCCGGTGGAACCGATGCTCGATCTGCCCGGCGTGGGCAAGAACCTGCAGGACCACCTGCTCTCCCCGGTCATCTTCACCACCAGAGCCCAGCCCGTCCCCGCCCCGGAGGTTGCCCCGGCGGAGGTGCACCTGTTCGCGAAGAGCCGGGAGGACCTGCCGGTGCCGGACACCCAGCCGATCTTCTTCTCCGTGCCGATGTACTCGCAGGACTACGCCCCGGCAGAGATGATCGGACCGGACAACGGGTTCTCGATGCTCGGCGGCCTGGTCCGCCCGCAGAGCCGCGGCGAGATCACGCTCACCGGGCCGGATGCGTCCGATCCGATCAGCATCGACCTGCGCGCGCTCTCCGAGCAGGCCGACGCGGACGCGCTGGTCGCCTCCGTGCGGCACTGCCGCCGGATCGGCCGCACGGCGGCGTTGGCCGAATGGGGTGCCGAGGAGATTTACCCCGGCCCGTCCGTGTCCGACAGTGACGAGGACCTGGAAAAGTATGTGCGTGATTCGGTGGTGACCTACCACCATCAGGTCGGCACCTGCCGCATGGGCCTGGATGCCGGCGCCGTAGTGGACCCGCGGACGCTGAAGGTCCACGGGCTGGACGGCGTTCGTGTGGCCGACGCCTCGATCATGCCGCTGGTGACCACCGGCAACACCAACGCCCCGTCCATCATGATCGCCGAACGCGCCGCTGCCATGCTGCTCGGCGATGCCGCCTCGTTCGAATTGGACGCCGAGCCCGCATCGGTCTAGCCCCAATGCCGTTCAGTTAGGGAGGTTGACGGTGTATTCGAAGGCGTGGGCGGCGTACCAGGCCGACTCGGACGCGGTAGAGGAATGGAAGGAACGCGAGTATCCGCAGATCGCCGCCGAGGCCAGAAGGCCGGGGCCGAGATCTATTTCGCCGACGAGGCCTCGGTGCGTTCGGACTACCATGCCGGCACGTGGGCCCCGGTCGGGCAGACCCCGGTCATCACCGCCACCGGGCCAGGTTCTCCGTGAGCATGATCTCGGCCGTCACGCCCCGCGGGAAGCTATGAGGATTGCCGGATCCCCGGGTTTATGTACAGATAACGCCCTTAAGCGCTTCGCTTAGGGGCATTATCTGTGCATAAACTCGCTCGTGGGGAAGGGAAAAGGGGAAGGGGATGGTGGCTTCATGTGTTGACCGCATGGCGGCAGCGTGTAATCTTTATAGAACGAACGGTCGGTAATTTATTCCCGGACCGGCCCTTTTCCCTTCGCGAAGGATGTTCTCATGGTTGAGGCTTTTCTTGTTGGCGGTGCCCGCACACCTGTAGGCCGGTACGGCGGCGCGCTGTCCGCCGTCCGCGCCGATGACCTTGCCGCCCTGGTGGTCCGGGAGGCCGTGGCCCGGGCCGGCGTGGACCCGGACGCCATCGACGAGGTCATTCTGGGGAACGCGAACGGCGCCGGCGAGGAAAACCGCAACGTGGCCCGCATGGCCACGATCCTTGCAGGCCTGCCGCTCCACATCCCTGGCATCACCGTCAACCGCCTCTGCGCCTCCGGGCTGAGCGCCATCATCATGGCGAGCCAGATGATCAAATCCGGCGCCGCGGACATCGTGGTGGCCGGCGGTGTCGAATCCATGAGCCGCGCCCCCTGGGTCCAGGAGAAGCCCGCCACGGCCTTCGCCAAGCCGGGACAGATCTTCGATACCTCCATCGGCTGGCGCTTCGCCAACCCGCTCTTCACCAAGGGCGAGCTGTCCCGCGGCGGCAAAATGACGTACTCCATGCCCGAAACCGCGGAGGAAGTGGGCCGCGTGGACGGCATCAGCCGCGAGGACGCCGATGCCTTCGCTGTCCGCTCCCACGAGCGTGCCCTGGCCGCCATCGCGGGCGGCCGCTTCAAGGACGAAATCGTCCCCGTCACCGTCAAGACCCGCAAGGGCGAGACCGTGGTGGACACCGACGAAGGCCCGCGCGAGGGCACCACCATGGACGTCCTCTCCGGGCTCCGGCCCGTGGTGGCCGGCGGGTCCATCGTCACGGCAGGCAACTCCTCCACGCTCAACGACGGCGCCTCGGCCATCATCGTTGCCTCGGAAGCGGCCATCAAGAAGTTCGGCCTCACCCCGCGGGCCCGCATCATCGACGGCGCTTCAGCCGGCTGCGAGCCCGAGATCATGGGCATCGGCCCGGTGCCGGCAACGCAGAAGGTCCTGGCCCGCACCGGACTCTCCGTGAACGACATCTCCGCCGTGGAACTCAACGAAGCCTTCGCCACCCAGTCACTCGCGAGCATGCGCCGCCTGGGCCTGGACCAGGAAATCGTAAACCTCGACGGCGGTGCGATCTCCCTGGGGCACCCGCTGGGTTCCAGCGGCTCGCGTATCGCCATCACCCTCCTGGGCCGCATGGAGCGCGAGCTGGCCGGCACGGAACGCAAGATCGGCCTCGCCACGATGTGCATCGGCGTCGGGCAGGGGACCGCGATGTTGTTGGAAGGCGTCTAATGGCACTGAACCCCGAAGACTTCAGCACGCTCCTGGTCGAGGAACGCGAAGACCGCCTCATCGTGCTGCTCAACCGGCCCGAGGTCCGCAACGCGATCGACCAGCAGATGGTGGACGAACTCCACGCCGTCTGCGCCCATCTTGAGCGCGAACCGAAAATCCTTATCGTCGCCGGCGTCGAGGGCGTGTTTGCCTCCGGCGCGGACATCGGACAGCTGCGCGAACGCCGCCGCGACGACGCCCTGCAGGGCATCAACTCCACCATCTTCGTGCGGATCGCCAAACTGCCCATGCCCGTCATCGCGGCCCTGGACGGCTACTGCCTGGGCGGCGGCGCGGAGCTCGCCTACGCCGCCGACTTCCGCATCGGCACGCCGAGCGTGCGCATCGGCAACCCCGAAACCGGCCTGGGCATCCTTGCCGCAGCAGGTGCCTCGTGGCGGCTCAAGGAGCTCGTGGGGGAGCCCGTCGCCAAGGAAATCCTCCTGGCTGGCTTGGTTCTCCGGGCCGAGGATGCCCTGCGGGTGAACCTGGTCACCGAAATCCACGAGGCCCCGGTGCTGATGGAGGCTGCCCATAAACTGGCGGACCGCATCTCCCGCCAGGACCCCTTGGCCGTCCGCATCACCAAGTCCGTTTTCCACGCCCCGGCGGAGGCCCATCCGCTGATCGATACGCTCGCCCAGGGCATCCTCTTCGAATCGCAGGCGAAGTTCGACCGCATGCAGGCGTTCCTGGACAAGAAGAGCACGGACAAGAAGAGCACCACCGCAGACGCGGGCACCACCGCAGACAGGACCGAGAAATGACAGCCGTTCCCCCCATCCCGCACGTCGTCGGAGTCCTCGGCGGCGGCCGCATGGGCGCCGGCATCGCCCATGCCTTCCTCATCAAGGGCGCCACGGTGGTGGTTGTGGAGCGCGACCACGAATCAGCCGCCGGCGCACAGGGCCGCGTGGCCGAAGCCGTGGCCAAGTCCGCGGACCGCGGCACGCTCAGCGAAACAGCGGAAGAGGCGCTGTCCCGTTTCAGCACCTCCACCGACTACGAATCCTTCATCCACTGCGGGCTCGTGGTGGAAGCCGTGCCGGAAGACTATGAGCTCAAGGTCGCAGCACTGAAAGCCGTCGAAGAGCACCTCTCCGGGGACGCCTACCTGGCCTCCAACACCTCTTCGCTCTCGGTCACGGGCCTGGCAAGTGCTCTGCGCCGTCCGGCCAACTTCGTGGGCCTGCACTTCTTCAACCCGGTGCCTGCCTCGACGCTGATCGAAGTCGTCCTGGCCAAGGAGACCTCGCCAGAGCTCGCCGCCGCCGCCAAGGACTGGACCGAAGCACTCGGCAAGACCGCGGTCGTCGTGAACGACGCGCCGGGCTTCGCGTCCTCGCGCCTTGGTGTGGCCATCGCGCTGGAGGCCATGCGCATGGTGGAGGAGGGTGTTGCCTCCGCCGAGGACATCGACGCCGCCATGGTGCTCGGCTACAAGCACCCCACCGGCCCGCTGAAGACCACGGACATCGTGGGCCTGGACGTTCGGCTAGGCATCGCCGAATACCTGCATTCCACGCTGGGAGACCGCTTCGCCCCGCCGCAGATCCTGCGCGACAAGGTGGCCCGCGGGGAGCTCGGCCGCAAGACCGGCAAGGGCTTCTTCGACTGGAACGACTGACGACGGCGGACCGCCGCCTGACGCAGTAAAGCCGCGCGGCGGACCCCCAAGGGCTCCGCCGCACGGCTTACCATTCGCGGCCGCTTTGCAGGCCGGGCCGTTCCTACTTCTTGAGGGCGGCGTTCACCGCCGTGCGGTAGCCGTTGTTGTAGCCGGCGGCGTTCGGGTGGAAGTTGTCCGTGTTCAACGGGTTGCCGTCGAAGTTGATCCACGGCGCGTCCGAACCGATGCCATGCCCGTTGAAGCGGCTGGTCACGTCCACGAAGGGCACGCCAGCCTGAGCGGCTCCGGCCTTGACGGCGGCATTGAGCTTGTCTGCCATGTCGTTGAGCTGGGTGGCGAGGGGCTGCAGCGAGGGGTCCATGCCGCTGACGGTGAAGAGCCGCGGATAGCCCGTCACCACGACGTCGGCATTCGGTGCCAAGGTCTGGACGTAGTCCACCAAGTCGGCCACATTCGTTTGCACGTCCGGCAACGTGCCCGGCACGGCGGCAATGGCCCCGGCACAGGCCGGGCTGAACGGAGCGGCAACGCAGAAGGCGGTAACAGCGCCAACTCCGGCATCGTTACCGCCCGCGGTGATGGTCACTTCCGTGGCCTGGCCCAGAACAGCTGCCGACAACGTGGCAATGCCTGCGACTTGGCCGGTGGTGGCACCGAAGCAGCCGAGGTTGGTGCCATCCAGCAAGGCGGGGTAGGCCTGGGAAGTCTGCTTGCAGTCAAGTGGGGGGAGGGGGCTCGGAACAGCGGTGCCGCCGCCGGTGCCGGCAGCATAGGAATCACCGAGGGCAACGTAGACCTCCGGCTGCTTTTCGGCGAGAGGGGAAACCGGGGCGGCCTGGGCCGGCGCGCCGGACAGGCCGAAAGCGAGGGCCACGGTGGCGACGCTGGCCGCCAAGGCGAGCGGCCGGCGTCGGGCATTAAGGACTTTCATGGAACTTCCCTTCAGTCGCACTGACATGGTGATTGGCACACTACGTCATGGGGTTTTGGAAGTCGGGGAAGTCGGTGCGCGTTTTTTCGGAGGGGCGCCTAGAACAGCCCGTTGCCGTGCGGCAGCTCGGCCGGGATCGGTGCTATGACATCCCAGTGCTCCACGATCTTGCCGTCGGACACGCGGAAGAGATCGTAGAAGGCCACCGGAACCCCGAACTCACCCTCGGACTGCAGAAGCACGAACTCGCCGTCGGCTATGACCTTGTGCACCGTGTCGTATTTGAGGAGCTTGCCCTCCTCGGCCCACTTGGCAGCGGCCGCGCCGAACCCATCGAGGCCGTCGGCGGCCTCGGGATTGTGCTGTTGGTAGCTCTCGGCGGAGATGTAGTCAGTCAGTACCGCGTAATCGGCGCCTTTCAGGACCTTTTCCGCAAACTCGGTCACCAGGGCACGGTTCGCTTCGGTTGACTCCGGCTCGGCCACAGCCGTGGGGCCGTCCGTCTGGCTGCGGCCGCTGGCTGTCTGGGCAACCACGGGCTGCAGCGCATCCCAGTGTTCCGCCAGTTTCCCGTCTTCCACCCGGAAGACGTCGAACGCCGCCAGCGGGTCCGGGCCGAAGCCATGGTACGTGCCGTGCAGCGCCACCAGGTTCCCGTCAACGAGGAACCTGGCCGGCTCGTAACGGAACCCTTCTGGCAGATTGGCCACCAGGCCCCGCAGGGCCTCCGGTCCGTCGGCAATGAGGGCGCTGTGTTGGCGGTAGCTGGCTGAAACCAAGCGGTCCACGGCTGATGCGTCTCTGTTCTCGAACAATTCGGTCGCGGCGGCGGCAACTACGTCTCTGGCGTCCATCTCAATGCACATCGCTTTCGTCGTTGAAGTATTGCGGGCGAGCTGCGCTCAGCTGAAACCCAGTGTAGGGAGGGGCACCTCCGCCCGCCAGAGATTCCAAGGGCGCCGGTGGTTACGGCGCTACTATGCTAAACCGGGTGACTTCAATCGAGCCCATCACCCTGACCGGCCAGTTCGTGACCCTGGAGCCCTTGGGCCCGGAGCACCACGACGGACTCGTGGACGCCGTCAACGACGGCGAACTATGGAAACTTTGGTACACCTCCGTCCCGGAACCCGAGGGCATGGCGGCGGAGATCGGGCCCTGCAAGCAGCGGGATCCATGGTGCCCTTCGCCACCCGGCTGAATGCCACCGGCAAGATCATCGGCATGACGACATACATGAACATCGACGCCGCAACGCCCCGGGTGGAGATCGGCTCCACCTGGAACGCAGCCTCGGCCCATGGCAGCGGCAGCAACCCGGATTCCAAGCTCCTGCTCCTCCGCCATGCCTTCGAGACCCTGGGCTGCCCCGCCGTGGAGTTCCGCACGCACTGGCTGAACCACCAATCGCGGGAAGCCATTGCCCGGCTCGGGGCCAAGCAGGACGGCGTGCTGCGCAACCACTCCCGCACTAGCGACGGCGTGCTGCGGGACACCGTGGTGTTCTCCATCCTGGAACACGAATGGCCCGCCGTCCGCAACGGACTCGAGTTCAGGCTGGCGAAGCATCGCTAGTCCGTCGGCGCCACAACGTCCGACCACTTTTGGCGCCATCCTGGGGGATGTCCCTTGGATCCACGAGGGCCAGGTGCCAATTGAATGCGCAAACATGGTCGGATGTGGTGGGCCAGCGTCCTGAAAACGTGCCTGTGCCTGCGCCCACCATGTGCTTAGCTGTCCGGTATGGAGGGGATTGCGGCAGCGGCACAGCATTTTGGCGTCCGCTGGGACGGCGCCGTCAACGCCTGGCTGATCGCCGGCGGCGTGTACCGGATGGGGCGCCGCGAATGGCTCAGCGAGGCCGGGTGGCGCCAGATGTACGACGACGGCGTCCGCACCGTGATCGATCTGCGGAGCCTTGCGGAGGGGCAGCGCCGGGAGACGGACCCGTTGGTGGGTGCCGAAGCCATGGCCGGCATCGACGTCGTGCATTGCCCCACGGAAGACCCTGTCAACGGGGAGTTTACGGCGCTCGTGGGCCCCTACCTCAAGGATCCCGCGCACTATGCCGACTATGTGCGGCTGTTCCCGGAGAAGCTGGCGGCCGTGTTCGCGGCGATTGCGGCGGCCCGGGGCAAGGTGGTGGTGCACTGTTCGGCGGGGCGGGACCGCAGCGGGATCATCGCCGTGATGCTGCAGGATCTGGCCGGTGCCACCGATGAGGACGTGCTCCGTGGCTATGAACTGGGCGCCCGCGGCATCAATGACCGCCACCGCGTCCACCCTGCCCCGCATACCCATGATCCCTACCTTGACGAGCCCGCGCTGGAAGCCCTGCTGGAGTCGCGCCGCGCCAGCCTCCTGGCGTTCAGGCATTCCCTGGACACGGCCGAATTTCTGCAGGCCAACGGCCTTTCCGCCGGTGGGCTTGCGGCGCTCCGGGCGAAGCTGGGCGGCAGCGCCACGCCGTGACAGGGCAGCGCCACGCCGTGACGGGGCCGGTCCGGTGAAATTGCTGCTGTGCACCGGGGCGACTTCATGTACCCTGTATATATTACCGAACGGCCGGTCAGTAATACCCTCCTGATGCCGCGCCGGTCAGCCATGCCATGATCGCCACCGTCTTGGAAGGACCCGTCGACGATGACCAGTACCGCAGTCGCTCCGGAAACCACAGCTGTTGCCACCGTCCCCAGTTACATCAAGGATGCCTGGTGGACGCCTGCCGCCGAAGCGGCCGGTGTCCCGGTCCGTGACGCCAGCACCGGCGAACTCCTCGCCACGGTCAGCACCGACGGCCTGGACCTCGCCGCCGTCGTGAACCACGGGCGCACTACCGGCCAGGCCGAACTCGGCAAACTGACCTTCCACCAACGCGCCCTCAAGCTCAAGGAACTCGCGCAGTACCTCAACGGCCGCCGCGAAGAGCTCTACGCCTCCTCCGCCAAGACCGGCGCCACCAAGATCGACTCGATGATCGACATCGACGGCGGCATCGGCGTGCTGTTCACCTTCGGCTCCAAGGGCCGCCGCGAGCTGCCGAACTCGCAGGTGGTGGTGGATGGCCCCATGGAGGTCCTGTCCAAGGATGGTTCCTTCGTTGGCGAGCACATCTACACCCGCATCCCGGGCGTCGCCGTGCAGATCAACGCGTTCAACTTCCCGGTCTGGGGCATGCTGGAGAAGTTCGCCCCTGCCTTCCTGGCCGGCGTCCCGACCATCGTGAAGCCGGCCACGCCCACGGGCTACGTGGCCGCCGCAGCCGTCAAGGCCATGGTGGAATCCAACATCCTGCCTGCCGGCTCGCTGCAGCTGATCTCCGGCTCGGCACGCACCCTCATGGACGAACTCGACTACCGCGACCTCATGGCCTTCACCGGCTCGGCCTCCACCGCCAACTCGCTCAAGTCGCACCGCAACGTCATCGAGGGCGGCGTCCGCTTCACCTCGGAAACCGACTCCCTCAACGCCGCGATCCTCGGCCCGGACGCCGTCCCCGGCACCCCGGAGTTCGACGCCTTCGTCAAGGCCGTCGTCACGGAGATGACCGTCAAGGCCGGCCAGAAGTGCACCTCCATCCGCCGCATCATCGTGCCTCAGGAGCTCACGTCCGAGGTCTCCGCCGCCATCGGCGCCCGCATCAGCGAGCGCGTCGTGGTCGGGGACCCGCGCGCCGAGGGCGTCACCATGGGTGCGCTCGCATCCCTTGAGCAGCTGGCCGACGTCCGTGCCGCTGTCCAGGCCATGCTCGACGCCGGCGGTGAGCTCGCGTACGGGACGCTCGATTCGCCGTCGGTCACCTCCGTCGGCGGCACCGTGGGCGTCGTGGAAGACGGCGCCTTCATGTCCCCCGTGCTGCTCAGCTGGGCCGACGCCGAAGCCGAGGAAGTCCACTCGCTCGAGGCCTTCGGCCCGGTGTCCTCGGTGATCGGCTACACGGACCTGGCCGACGCCACCCGCCTCGCGGCCCGCGGTGCCGGCTCCCTGGTGGCCTCCGTGTGCACCAATGATCCTTCCGTTGCCCGCGAGCTCGTGACCGGCATCGCTGCCCACCACGGCCGCGTCCACATGCTCAACCGTGAGGATGCCCGTTCGTCCACCGGCCACGGTTCACCGGTTCCGCACCTGGTCCACGGCGGCCCCGGCCGCGCCGGTGGCGGCGAGGAGCTGGGCGGCATCCGCTCGGTCATGCACCACATGCAGCGCACCGCCATCCAGGGCTCGCCGAACATGCTCACCGCCGTGACCGGCGTCTGGCACGCCGGCGCGGACCGCAACTTCACCGTGGAGACCGAGGGAACGCACCCGTTCCGCAAGTCCCTGGCGACCCTGCACATCGGCGACGCCGTCCGTTCGGAGCTGCGCCAAGTCACCCTCGAGGACATCACCGCCTTCGCCAACTCCACGGGTGACACCTTCTACGCCCACACCAACCAGGAAGCCGCGGCGGCCAACCCGTTCTTCCCGGGCATCGTGGCCCACGGCTACTTGCTCCTGAGCTGGGCCGCAGGCCTGTTCGTGGAGCCGGCTCCGGGCCCCGTCCTGGCCAACTACGGCCTGGAGGGCCTGCGCTTCATCACCCCCGTGGCGGCCGGCGATTCCATCCGCGTCACGCTCACCGCGAAGAAGATCACACCGCGTGAAACCGACGAATACGGCGAGGTCGCCTGGGACGCCGCCCTGACCAATCAGAACGACGAAATCGTGGCCACGTACGACGTCCTGACCCTCGTAGAGAAGTAGGCCCCGCCCCCGAACAGCAGCCCCCGACGCTCTCTCACCTTTGGGCTGTTTGGGCCCAACGCTCTCTCACCTTTGGGCCCAAAAACAGAAACCCTCCTTCACCACGTGACCAGTTCACGGACGGTGGGGGAGGGTTTCTGTTCTTCCGGGTCAGGCGATGCCGTCGTTGGGGTTCTGCCAGCCTTCGCGCTTCTTGAGTAGTTCGACGTCCTCTTCCTCAAGCTGCCCGGGCTCGATGTCGGCGGTGCAGAACTTGCACTTGATGGCATCGATGGCCACGAATTCCTTGCAGTACGGGCATTCCTGCTGGCCCTGGGCCCGGAAGTTGCCCATGCCGAAGCGCTTGAGGAGCTTGACGATTCCGAAGAGCACGAGCGCCAGCAGCAGGAACTGGATCAGCACGGTGAGGAAGCTGCCATACCTGATCTCGGCGTCGTTGAGAGTGAAGCTCAGCGCCGTGAAGTCCGGGGTGCCAAAGATTGCTGCCACGAGCTGCAGCAGGATGTCGTTGGCGAGGCTCTCCACAAGGGCAGCAAATGCAATTCCGATGATGAAGCCAAGGGCCAGATCAAACATGTTGCCGCCCATGGCAAAGGCTTTGAATTCTTTCCACATATTCGACATGGCTCGATGCTAGACCTGCCGGGCTCCCATCGGGCAGGGGTGCGGAGCCTGTGGTTTCTCCCTGGAAGGATCTTTCAGAGCCCGCCCGGCGTAAAATTTTCAAGGTAGGAGGTGGCCACATGACCCTAGCACCCAGCACAGCCACAACCATCCTGCCAGTCGACGATGCATCCCGGGCCCGCACGTTCTATGCGGAAAAGCTCGGCCTCCGGCACCGCGGCACCACGTGGGATGGAAACGATCTATTTGGCACCGACGGCGGCCCCATGCTGCAGCTGATGCCCGTCACGGACGGTATGCACTCCGAGCACACTGCCGTGAGCTTTGAGATCCGTGATATTGAACGGACAGTCGCGGAAATGGAGGCAAGCGGTGTCACGTTCCAGGATTACGACCTTCCGGAACTGAAGACCGAAAACCACATCTGTACCACCGACGCCGACAAGTGCGCCTGGTTCATGGATACAGAGAACAACATCCTGTGCATCCATGAAACCTTGGGCACTCAGGCCGAGTACCAGCTGTAAGCGACGGCCCGCTTCGCCATCAACGACGAAACGCTTCCCAGCACCGCTGGGAAGCGTTTCGGCGTTTGGCAGACCCGGATGTGAGAGAGCGTTCCTGGAAACTGGCCCGGATGTGAGAGAGCGTCAGGCCGCGGCGTGGAGGCCGTCGAACGCCATGGTGATGACGTCGTCGGCGAGCTTCTCGGGGGAGAGCGAACCGCCTGGCTTGTACCACTCGACGATCGAGTTGATGGTGCCGAACAGCAGCCGGGTGACGGTGCGCGGGTCAATGTCCTGGCGCAGCGAGCCGTCCTCACGGGCCGCTGAAATCAGCGCAGCCACCTTGTGGTCGAAGGCGCGCCGCCGCTCAAGGGCGTCGCGCTCGATCTCCGTGTTGCCGCGCAGCCGCAGCAGCAGGGTCACGAACGGGAGCCTGTCCACCAGCACGGCAATGGTCTGTCGCAGCACGAATTCCAGGCGGGCATCGGCTGGCCCGGACATGGCCGCGGGCTGCTCCAGAATCGCCTCCAGGCCGCCCAAGGCGTGCTCCAAGGCGAGCTTCAGCAGCTCGCCCTTGGACGGCACGTGGTGGTAGATGGCCGACTTGGAGATCCCGAGGTTCTCGGCCAGGATGCCCATGGACGTGGCGTCGTAGCCGTGGCGGTTGAAGACGTCGACGGCGATCCGCAGCACCGACTGCTGGTCGTAGCCGGGGCGGCCCCGCTTGGTGGTTGTCTCAGTAGGCATGGTGGCATTTTCTCACGATCTCTTGGCGGGCGGCCGTTCAGCGACGCCGCATGTCAGTGACACGCGGCGTCGCCAAACGCTCAGCCCTTGGGGCGCAGGTCGTAGATGCGGCGCAGCTTGCCGCTGGACCGCTCAAGCGAGCCCGGCTCCACCACGTCCACCACGCAGGAGGACCCCACGTGGATCTTGATCTGCTCGCGCAGGGCCAGGGCCGCCGTCGAGCTTGCCTCGCCCGTGACGTTCTCGCGGCGTTCGATCTTGACCGTGAGGGAGTCCATGCGCTTGCCCTCGGGGCGGGTGATTTCGAGCTGGAAGTGCGGGCTCAGCTCCGGGATGCGCAGGGCGATTTCCTCGATCTGCGAGGGGAAGATGTTCACGCCGCGCAGGATGATCATGTCGTCGCTGCGGCCCGTGATGCGGCCGATGCGGCGGTGCGCCGGGCGGGCGGTGCCGGGCAGCAGGCGCGTGAGGTCCTTGGTGCGGTACCGGATGATCGGCAGCGCTTCCTTGGTCAGCGAGGTGAAGACGAGCTCGCCCGGTTCGCCGTCGGCCAGGACCGTGGTGTGGTCGAACGGGTCGATGATCTCGGGGCGGAAGTGGTCCTCCCAGATGTGGCAGCCGTCCTGGGTTTCCACGGCTTCGCCGGCCACGCCTGGGCCCATGACCTCGGACAGGCCGTAGATGTCGGAGGCCTTGATGTTCATGGTGGTCTCGAGCTCGTGGCGCATTTCCTCGGTCCACGGCTCGGCGCCCAGCACGGCGTACTTGAGCGAGGTGGAGGCCGGATCGATGCCCATGTGCGCCATGGCGTCGGCGATGGTCAGCAGGTAGCTGGGCGTGGCCAGGATGGCGTCCGGCTGGAAGTCCTGGATGAGCTGGATCTGGCGTTCGGTCTGGCCGCCGGACATGGGGATGACGGTGCAGCCGAGGGCCTCGGCGCCTGCGTGAGCGCCCAGGCCGCCGGTGAACAGGCCGTAGCCGTAGGCGTTGTGGACCTTCATGCCGGGACGGATACCCGAGGCGCGGAAGCAACGGGCAACCAGGGTGGCCCAGTTGGCGAGGTCGTTCTTGGTGTAGCCCACCACGGTGGGGCGGCCGGTGGTGCCGGAGCTGGCGTGGATCCGGGCCACCTCGTTCTGGGGCACGGCGAACATGCCGAAGGGGTACTCCAGGCGGAGGTCTTCCTTGGTGGTGTACGGGAACTTGCCGAGATCGCCCAGCTCGCGGAGGTCCGAGGGGTGGACGCCGGTCTCGTCGAACTTGCGCTTGTACAGCGGCACGCGCTCGTAGGCGTAGGCCACGGTGTGCTGGAGGCGGCTGAGCTGCAGCGCCTCAAGCTCGTCCCGGGACATGGTTTCTTCGCGGTCCAGCACGGGGGCGTCCGGGGCGGACACTGCGGCGGCGGTGTTCTGGGTCATGGGATTCCTACTTCTTGGAGATGGTGCGGCTGCGGCCGCGGAACTCGGCGATGAGTTCGCCTGGTGTCGCCGGATCGGTGGTGGTGCCGGCGTCCGCTGCGTAGATCTGGATGTCGTAGAGCCCGCTGCGGCCGGTGTGGGCGCGGCGGTTCGCGACGGCGGTGATCACCTGGCCCTGGTATGCGGGCTTGAGGAAATTGATGTCGACGCCGGACGCCACCGTGATCTTGTGTGCTTCAGCCGGCGTGGGGTTGGCCGGGTTGCAGGCGAGGGCGAAGGCGGAGTCCGCGAAGGCGAAGATCATTCCACCGTGCGCCATGCCGAAACCGTTGAGCATCTCCTGCCGGAGTGACATGCGGATGGTGGCGTGGCCGTGCGCCAGTTTGAGGACTTCGATGCCCATCCATTCGGAGGCGTGGTCGTTCGCCAGGATGTGGTGCGTTGCACCGGAAAGGGTTGCTTCAACCATGCGTCATTGCCTCCAGCTTTATTTACCGAATGTTCATTAGGTAATCCCAGATCGCTTGAACTGTCAAGAGCGGGCCCTTAATGGGCGGAGCTCGGGAAGGGGTAGCCTCGATGCCATGCCCGAGATTGAACCCCCATCACCACCGAACGGCGAACTGGTGCTGAAACGGCTACCGGGGGCCGGGCGGGGCGAGCTGGGCTGGATCCTGGCGCCCGAAGGCCGCGGCCAGGGCATCGCCACCGAGGCAGCGGAGGCCGTGATGCGCATGGCGTTTGAAGAGCTGGGCTTCCACCGGATCGACGCCAAGCTGGACCTCCTCAGCACGGCTTCGGCAGCGATCTGCCGGCGCCTGGGCATGCGCCTGTAGGCCACGCTGGTGGACAACTGGCACTACAAGGGCCAGTGGGCCTCCGAGGCCATCTACGCCATCCTCGACTCGGAATGGCGCGCCCGTCAGTAAGCGCGCCCCCGCGCCGGAATCAGTTGGCAGCCGTGGGCGCCTGGACCAGGCCGGCCCCGACGTCGACGGGATCAGTCCCCGCCTTGAGCGGCGTGAACGTTCCGGAACCGATCAGTTTGGACTGCAGCAGGGTGGGGCTCAAGGGGCCCTGCGCCAGCAGCCGTTCGGCCCAGAGTGCGGTCACGCCGGCCACGTGCGGCGTTGCCATGCTGGTGCCGCTGATGGTCTTGGTCCCGCCGTTGAGCCACGCGCTGGTGACGGCGACGCCGGGGCCCGCAACGGTGGCCATGGTGTTCGAGAAAGGCGCCACGGTGTGGCCGTTTGCGCCCTCCGCGAGGGCCGCCACGGATGTGATGCCGTAGGCCGCCGCGGGAGGGGCCACGTTGATCTCGTACGCCGGGTTGCTGGCGCGCTCGCTTTCGTTGCCTGCCGCCGCCACCACCAGGGTGGTCTGGGCCACCGCGGCGCGGGCGTTGAGCAGGCTTGCCAGTTGCTCAAACAGCCGGATGTTGGCCCGGTAGCCATCCAGGGCAATCGATGTGGCAGCGGGGATGGGCAGCCCGTTGACCTGGACCAGCTCGTCCACCAGCCCCGGGAAGTCCATGCCCAGGGACATGGAGATGACGTTGGCGCCGTTGTCCGCCGCCCACAGCATGGCCGCCGCGAGCGTGTCGCTGCGGCCGCCGTCGGGTCCACCCAGGACCTTGCCGATGAGCGCCCGCTGGACACCGCGGGCCACGCCGATGCGTTGGCCCGCCAGGTCGCGGCCGAAGATGGTGCCCGCGCAGTGCGTGCCGTGGCCGTTGTCGTCCTCGGCGCTTCCCGCGCCCGTGAAGTCCTTGGTGACCAGGTCGACGCCGGTGAACGCCGGATGGTCGGCGTCGATTCCGGTGTCCAGGACGGACACCGTGACGCCGGCCCCGGTGTAGGGGGAGGTGTCCGCGCCCACGGCCTTGACACCCCAGGTTACGGCTGCGGCTGCGGCCGGCTCGGGGGCCGCGAGCGGCTCGATGAGTTTGATGGGCATGAACGGTGCGTAGCCCAGGACAGTGGGGTCCCGGTGCAGGGCATCGATCGTGGCGCTGCTGGGATTTTCCGCTGTCTCTGCCTTGAGGGCAACGGCCCGTTCCGCCTGGGCGCCGTTGGGGTCGCCGAGACCCCTGGCGCCCAGGCCGTCAAAAGGGTCGCGGGTGGCCCGCAGGGCGGGCGCACGCAGGATGAGGATGTTTTGCTTGACTGTTGTTGCGGGCATGGGGTGCTCCTTGGCCGCCTGCGCCGCCGGGCCGGCCCGTCAGGCCGGGGCGGCGGTATGTGGATGTGCAGGCGCCGGGCCTGCACGCCCGGCGCGGAACGGAGTACTGGCCCCAGCCGCGGAACTCCATGGCGGACGGCTGCGAATCCCGTTGGATGAGCCGGACGCTGGGTTATTCAAATGAATGCACTAAAAGGCTAGTGGCGGCCCAAGAGGCTGTCAATGGGATTCTGAAAGGCAGCCGCGGCCCGGCCCGCGGGCCTACTTCAGGCCCGCGCCCGGCAGCAGCAGGACTGCGCCCAGGGCGTCGGCCACGAAGGCGTAGTCCCAGGCCCGCTCGCGCCACTGCACGTACCGGCCGGAGGCCCCACCGTGGCCACCGTCCATCTCGATCTTCATGACGATCGGTTCCGAACCGGTGGTCAGGGACCGCAGTTTCTGCACCCACTTGGCGGGTTCCACATAGAGCACGCGCGTGTCATTGAACGAGGTCACGGCCGCAATCCGCGGGTAATCCACTGCACGCACATTCTCGTACGGAGTGTAGGCCTTCATGTAGCGGTAGACCTCCGGATCCGTGATCGGGTTGCCCCATTCCTCCCACTCGAGGGCGGACAGCGGCAGCTCGGGATCCAATATGGTGTTCAGCGCATCCACGAACGGCACCTGCGCCACCACGGCGGCATACTTCTCCGGGGCCAGGTTGGCGATGGCGCCCATGAGGAGCCCGCCGGCCGATCCACCCATGGCCGCGATCCGGCCCGGCGCCACCCAGCCGGACTGCGCCAGCCAGTCGGTGGCGGCCACGAAGTCCGTGAACGTGTTCATCTTGCTGAGCTTCTTGCCGTCCTCGTACCACTGCCGGCCAAGTTCGCCGCCGCCACGGATGTGCGCGATCACCATGACGATGCCCCGGTCCAGCAAGGAGAGCCGGGGCACGCCGAAGCCCGGGTCCATGCTCACCTCGTAGGAACCGTAGCCGTACACCAGGCCGGCGGCGGTGGAGTCCTGCGGCACCGAGGCATGGCGCAGTACGGACAGGGGCACGCGGGTGCCGTCGGCGGCAACGGCCCACTCGCGGGTGGCCACATAGTCGGCGGCGGAGTAGCCGCCCAGTACGGGGCTTTCCTTGCGGAGCAGCAGCTCGCCCGCGGGCTGTTCCGCGGTCGGCAGGACGAAGTCGTAAACCCGCGACGGCGTGAAGTAGGAGGTGTAGCCCATGCGGACCACGGGCGCTTCGTAGTCCGAGCCGGAAACGCCGGCCGTATAGAGCTCCTCGTCGAAGGCCGGCTCCACCGCGGCGCCCTGCTCCGGCGTCCCCAGGCCGGCGAGCGGCAGGACCTGGACGCGCTCAATCGTGTCCTCGCGGACGGAGAGCAGCAGATGCGTTGAGGTGACACCCGCGCCGTTGACGCGGACGGCGTCGGAATGCTCGACGACGGTGCGCCAGTGCTGCTCGCCGAGCGGCTTGGCGAGCTCGGACGGGTCCACCAGGCTCACCATCGAGTTGACGGCATTCTTGTTGTGCGTGATCAGCAGGGTCTCGCTGCCATCCAGCAAGAAGGGCTCAGCCTCGTACAGCAGGTGCTCGTCGCGGGAGATCACGGTGGACAGGCCCGCGTCGTAGTCGTCGAAGCGCAGCAGGCGCGTTTCGCTGAACTCCGAGCAACCGATGCCCACCACGAGGTGGCGGCGGTCCGCGGACTGCTCGAAGCCCAGCCACATGGCGACGTCGTCCTCTTGGTAAAGCACCTCGTCCTCGCTGACGGGCGTGCCCAGGACGTGCGACTTGACCTGGTACGGGCGCCAGGAATCGTCCACCACGGTGTAGAAAATCCGGGTGCCGTCGGGGGTGAAGGCCAGCCCGTAGAAGACGTCCTCGATGACGTCCGGGAGCAGTTCGCCAGTGCGCAGGTCCTTGAACCGCACGGTGAAGCGTTCCTCGCCGGTGTTGTCCACGGCGTAGGCGTACAGGTTCCCGTCGATGGTCACCGCGGCACTGCCGACGGAGAAGAACGGCTTGCCTTCGGCCTCCACGTTGCCGTCCAGCAGGATTTCCTCACCGGGGATTGCGACGCCGGCCTCCACCACCGGGGGAGTCCAGTCGGCCACCGGATCGCCGGAATCGACGGCCCGGACGCGGCACTGGATGCTGTATTCCTTGCCTTCGACCGAGCGCGAGTAGTACCACCAGGCGTCCTTGCGGTTGGGCACGGACAGGTCCGTTTCCTGGGTGCGTCCCTTGATCTCCTGGAACATGGCCTCGCGCAGGGGTTCCTGGTGCGCCGTGACGGCTTCCTGGTAGGCATTCTCGGCCTTCAGATGCGCCACAACCTCCGCGGAGTCCTTCTCCCGCAGCCACTCGTAGTTGTCCACAAAGACGTCGCCGTGGTGTTCGCGGGAGGTGGGGACGCGCTTGGCGACGGGCGGCTGTGCTGGGGACTGGCTCATGGGGCAAGTCTAGGGACCGCCCCTGACAGGCGGCCAACGATTTCGCTCAGAGCGGGGTGAGTGCCCCAAGAGGGGGACTACGGGCCGTATTCGGCCAGTCTCCCTTCGGCCAGGGCGGCCGAGACGGCTGCAATCCCGGCGTAGTCGGGGAACAAGATCGACTGCCCCGTCGACGAGAAGCCGGTTCCCGCCGTCGGGAGCGTGAAGAACACCGCTGCGCCGGGGTCGACGCCGCGCAGCCCGTATGCCAGGCCTGCCAGGTTCAGGACATCGAAGCCCTGGTCCACCACGAGGTACGGAGCCACGCTGGTGATGAACCCCAGCGTGCGGGCCGGGTCGTTCAGGGTGCCGGAGTTCACCAGGGTGGCCATGATTGCCCGGACGAAGGTCTGCTGGTTGCGGACCCGCTGGTAGTCGCCGTCGATGAACGCATACCTCTCGCGCACGAACTCAAGGGCGGCCTGCCCGTCGAGTTTGTTCACACCGGCCGGGAAATAGTGGTGCGTGTCGTGCGTGGAGGTGAACGGTACCGTGACGTTGACGTCCACCCCGCCGAGGAAGTCCGTCAGCGTCTTGAGGCCGTTGAAGTCCAGCATGACGGTGTGGTCGATGCGGGTGTTCAGCAGCGAGCCCACGGCCTGCGCCACGAGCGGCACGCCCCCGACCTCCAAGGAGGCGTTGATTTTGGATGCGCCGTACCCCGGAATGTCCACCCACAAGTCGCGCATGATGGAAATCCCGTAGATCCGTTGGTGGTCGGCCGGAATGTGGATGAGTATCAGGCTGTCCGAGCGGTGGTCGGACGGCTGGCCCGTGGTTGCCGTGTATTCCGCTGCCGCCCGGGCATCCCCGCGCATATCGCTGCCGATCAGCAGGATGTTCATGGGCGTAGTGGGCAGTCCGGGCAGGACCGGAGGCAGCGGGACAGCGGGGGCAGCCGGTGCCGGCGGGGCCGGCGGCTCCGAGACGCTGGGAGTGGCTGTGTGTGTGGAGTTGGCTTGGGCGCTGGTGCCCGACGGCGGGCTGCCCGGCACCGCTGTCCGGTTGACGTTGACGATGATCCCTGCAATGACGATGCCGAACGCCAGCACCATGGCGAGTACCGCGCCTACCCGGAGGCGCCGTAGCCGTTCGCTGGACTTGCCGGCCGGTGGCGGAGGTTCCGTAGCGGCTCCGCCCGGATCAGACTGAGGTTCCATGCACGGAACGTACCACCGGCCCACTCCGAAAACACGAGCGCCAATGACTCAATATGGCAACAGATTCTGCGCAGCTGTTTAGACCCTCAATGCGCTCAAACTGTTGCGCACGTCACATTTCGCGCTAAAGTGATGAGCGGTCGCAGCGTCGCGGCCTTGCATGACGGGAGAACCATTTTGAACGAGAAGCTCCGTGTCCTGGTCCGGGTGGATCTTGATTGCAGTGAGGCGCAGGTCGCCGCCCAGGGTTATGTGAATTCCCGAAACCTTCAGGCCCTCTACGTCGTCATGAGGCGCGCCAACCACCTCAGGCAGGGCATCAAGCTCGTGGTCGATGTCAGCCATGCCCGCGTGGAACCCTCCGCCCTTGAGCAGCTCCGCGAATGCAGCGAATCCCACCACCTGCCCGCCTCCATCGACCCGCTGCAGGCCGACTACCAGCTCAGCATCCTGGAACCCCGCGAGCACGCGGCGCCGGTGGCGCTCGCGGCCTGAGCCCGCGAGCCCTACAGTCCGGCGCTGACCCGGGCGAAGCGCAGGATGGTCAGGATGGCCGGTGCCAGCTGGTCCTCCATCTGCGCGTACACTTCCGGCCCCCGGCGGTAGGGGTCCACGACGTCGTTGTCCCCGGAGTCGGCGGCCAGCGTCAGGTGCCGCACGGCGGCGGCGCGCTTGGGCAGCTCCCGCCAGAACGCGGCGGTTTCAGCGCCCGACGCCGGGGCCCCGCCGTCGCGGTCCTGAAGAACCTCAAGCATCCGGGCAAATTCGCGGATGGTGAACGTGCGCTTGAGCAGGGAAGCGTCCAGCTGGAGGACTTCGCCGCGGTGCTTGGTGGTCATGGTGAGGACAATGTCCGTCTGGCGCAGGATCCGCTCCGTGAGCTGCCGTGCGGCAAAGTGGTCAGGGGTGCCGCCGAAGGCTCGGATGATGGCGGCCGACGGCGGCTGGATCGGCTCGCCGACCATGGCCCGCGTTCCCGCGCTGCGCACCTCGAAGGCGCCCGGCAGCACCTGGTCGAGCCCGGCCTGCAGCAGTCTTTCCGCCACGGGGGAGCGGCAGATGTTGCCTGTGCAGACGGTGAGGATCCGGACGGGTGCAGACGATTCCACGAATAGGGCTCTTTCCAAGGGGCGTGCGGCAAAAGCTAAGGATCGGGCAGATCCTTCCCCAAGTTAACACGCGGGCGCGCGGCGGTCTTGTCACACGGCCCTTTCGAGAATCGCGCAGCATTTCTTCTCCTGTAGTCCTTGACGCTTGACGGAAATCACGGCTTCCGCATATTCTGAACGAACGGTCGGTAATTTATTAGGAGCAACCATGGCATCGCAGAACCTGCAGTCTGTGCCCGCTGAGCTGTCCCCGGAAGAGCAAGAGCGGGAGGCGGCCGGTCAGGCGTACTTTGACCGCATCATTTCGGAGGACTCGCGCATCGAACCGCGCGACTGGATGCCGGAGGCCTACCGCAAGACGCTTCTGCGCCAGATCTCCCAGCACGCCCACTCGGAAATCATCGGCATGCAGCCGGAAGCGAACTGGATCACCCGCGCTCCCAGCCTGAAGCGCAAGTCCATCCTCATGGCGA
Source organism: Arthrobacter cavernae (assembly GCF_017368795.1). GTDB lineage: Bacteria > Actinomycetota > Actinomycetes > Actinomycetales > Micrococcaceae > Arthrobacter > Arthrobacter cavernae. The sequence goes on from NZ_JAFNLL010000012.1 coordinate 92,338, forward strand.
AGGTCCAGGACGAGGCCGGCCACGGCCTCTACCTGTACTCGGCGGCGGAGACCCTTGGCCAGAGCCGGGACAAGATGATGGATGACCTCATCGCCGGCAAGGCGCGGTACTCGTCCATCTTCAACTACCCCGCGATTTCCTGGGCAGACATGGGCGCGATCGGCTGGCTGGTTGACGGCGCCGCCATCTGCAACCAGGTTCCGCTCTGCCGCGCCTCCTACGGTCCCTACGGCCGCGCGATGGTGCGCGTCTGCAAGGAAGAATCGTTCCACCAGCGCCAGGGTTTCGAAATCCTCCTCGAGCTCTCCAATGGCACGCCTGAGCAGAAGCAGATGGCCCAGGAGGCCGTGAACCGCTGGTACGCGCCGTCGCTGATGATGTTCGGTCCGCCGGATGACGATTCCCCCAACTCCAAGCAGTCCATGGCCTGGAACATCAAGCGCTTCAGCAACGACGAACTGCGCCACCGCTTCGTCGGAATGATGGTGGAGCAGGTCCGTGTCCTCGGGCTCACGCTTCCGGACAAGGACATCCGCTTCAACGAAGAAACCAAGAAGTGGGAACACGGCCCCCTGGACTGGAACGAGTTCAAGGAAGTTCTGGCCGGCCGCGGCCCCTGCAACTCGCAGCGCATCGAGCGCCGCCGCGAGGCACACGAAAACGGTGCCTGGGTGCGCGAAGCCGCCGCAGCGTACGCCCGCAAGCAAGCACAGAAGGAATCCGCAGCATGATCCCCAACGACTCCCCAACCTCGCAAGCTCGGCCAGGGACCCCGGTCGTCGTGGCCCCAACGCCAGAAGAAACCCCCTGGTCCCTTTGGGAAGTCTTCGTCCGCTCCAGCCGCGGCCTGTCCCATGTCCACGCCGGCTCCCTGCACGCCCCGGATGCCGCGATGGCCCTGCGCAACGCCCGTGACCTGTACACGCGCCGCAACGAGGGCGTCTCCATCTGGGTTGTCCCGGCCGAGGCGATCTCCTCCAGCGATCCCGACTCCAAGGGATCCTTCTTCGAGTCCCCGCAGGGCAAGGACTACCGCCACGCCACGTACTACACCAAGAGCGAAGGCGTGAAGCACCTGTGACTGACAAAGCAACCGACTTCGCGATCGAGGGCCACGGCGATATCTCCGTGGGCGTCTCCGGCGCCGGCGCTTCCGGCGATGGTTCGGCCAGCGCCACGCGCATCACGCCGGGCAACGCCCTCCGTCCCGAGGACATCGCCCTCGAGATCCGCCGCGGCCAGGTCAAGCCGAGCGACGACGTCGCCGAATTTGCGCTGCGTATCGGCGACGACGCCCTCATCCTGGCCCAGCGCCTGGGCCACTGGATTTCGCGTGCACCGGAGCTTGAGGAGGACGTGGCCCTCGGCAACATCGCCCTGGACCAGCTGGGCCATGCCCGTTCCTTCCTCACGTACGCTGGTGCGGCCTGGGGGAAGTCCGAGGACGATCTTGCCTACTTCCGCAGCGAGCCGGAGTTCCGGTCCGCGCACCTCGTCGAGCAGCCCAACGGCGACTTCGCGGTCACCATTGCCCGGCAGTTCGTGGTGAGCTACTACCAGTACGAGCTGTACCGCAGGCTGACGGAGTCCACCGACGCCACCCTCGCCGCCATTTCGGCCAAGGCCGTCAAGGAAGTGGACTACCACCGCGACCACAGTGCCCAGTGGGTGCTGCGCCTGGCCGGCGGCACGGAGGAATCCCGCGCCCGCATGATCCAGGGCTTCCAGCTGATCTGGCCCTATGTCGACGAGCTCTTCGAGGATGACGAGCTCACAACCCGCCTGGCTGAAAGCGGCGCCGCTGTGGAGCCTTCCAGCCTGCGCGGAGACTTTGACCGCCTCACCGGCGAGGTCCTCGCCGAGGCTGGCCTGGACATCCCGAAGGTTCCGCAGGCCCTGGGCGGTGGCCGCCGCGGCAAGCACTCCGAGTTCCTCGGCTACGTGCTGGCGGAAATGCAGGTCCTGGCCCGCGAACACCCCGGCGCAAGCTGGTGAGCAGCGTGGACACGCAGGCAAGAACGGCCGAGCAGCAGGCCTGGGACATCGCGTCCACGGTCTGCGATCCGGAGATTCCGGTCCTCACCATCGCGGACCTGGGGATCCTCCGGGACGTGCGGCTGTCCGGAAACGGTGAAACGCCCGACGACGGCGGGTCCCGTCCCGCCGTCGAGGTCACCATCACGCCCACGTACTCGGGCTGCCCGGCGATGGACGCGATCGGCGACGACCTGCGCACCGCGTTCAAGGACGCCGGCTACCCGAGCGTGCACATCAACCTGGTGCTCGCACCGGCCTGGACCACGGACTGGATGACCGAGTCCGGCAAGGCCAAACTGGAGGAGTACGGCATCGCCCCGCCTACGGGCCGGGCCGCGGCCGGTGGGCACTCGGGCCCTGTGCGCCTGAGCCTGGCCGTGAAATGCCCCCAATGTTCCTCGCTGAACACGAAGGAACTCACCCGCTTTGCTTCCACGTCCTGCAAGGCGCTGTTCGTCTGCCAGGACTGCAAGGAACCGTTCGACTACTTCAAAGTCATCTAAGGAACAGCATGACCACCGAAACCCAGACGGCCAGCCGCCGTCGTGCGTCTTTCCATAAGCTCACCGTCGCGGAAGTCCGGCGCCTGACGGATGACGCCATCGAGGTCACCTTCGGTGTTCCCGCCGAGCTGGCCGGGCAATACGACTACCTCCCCGGCCAATACGTCGCCCTGCGCACCACGCTGCCGGACGAAGACGGCGAGCCGCACGAGATCCGCCGCAGCTACTCCATCTGCGCAGAGCCGCGCAGCTTCGAGGACGGCAGCAGCGAGATCCGGGTGGCCATCAAGAAGGACCTGGGCGGCCTCTTCTCCACCTGGGCCAACGCCGAGCTCAAGGCCGGCGACACCCTGGACGTCATGAGCCCGCAGGGTGCGTTCATCTCCCGGCACGGCAGGGACGGCGCCCCAACGCAGTACAACGTCATGAACTCTATGAACAATCCGGAACAGCTTGCTGGCGACGCGGGTTCTTTCGTGGCCATCGCCGCCGGCTCCGGCATCACCCCGGTGATCGCGATCGCGCGGACGCTCCTGGCAGCGAACCCGGAGACCCGCTTCGACCTCATCTACGCCAACAAGGCCGCCATGGACGTCATGTTCCTCGAGGAACTCGCGGACCTGAAGGACAAGTACCCCTCGCGCCTGGCGCTGCATCACGTGCTGTCCCGTGAACAGCGGATCGCGCCGCTGATGACCGGCCGCATCGATTCCGAGAAGCTGCAGGCCCTGCTCGGCAGCGCCATCCATGCCGAAGACGTGGACGAATGGTTCCTCTGCGGGCCGTTCGAGCTGGTCCAGCTCTGCCGGGACACGCTGGCTGCCCGCGGCGTGGAGCCCGAGCACATCCGCTTCGAGTTGTTCACCACCGGACGCCCGGACCGCCCCGAGGGCAACGCCGGCCGCCCCGTGGTCGAGGACGAGTCGCAGGACACCTTCAAGATCACCTTCAAGCTGGACGGCCTCAGCGGCGAGGTGGCCAGCCCCACGCACGCCCGCGAGTCCATCCTGAACGCGGCCCTGCGCGTCCGCCCGGATGTGCCCTTCGCTTGTGCCGGCGGCGTGTGCGGCACCTGCCGCGCCAAGCTGGTCACCGGTACCGTGACGATGGACGAGAACTACGCGCTGGAGCAGGATGAGCTGGACAAGGGCTATGTGCTCACGTGCCAGGCCCACCCCACCAGCGAAGCCGTCACCGTCGACTTCGACGTCTAATCCCCGACGACAACGAGGAGCACGCATGATCGAGCTGACCATAGCCGGCGGCATTGCCGAAATTGTCCTGAACGCCCCGGAAAAGCTGAACTCGCTTGACGAGGCGGCGCTTGCCGAACTGGATACAGCGTACGACGACGCCGCTGCCGCTGCCGGCCGCGGGGAGGTGCGGGCGCTGCTGCTCCGCGGAGAGGGCCGCGCCTTCTGCGCGGGCCGAGACATCGCGGGCGTGACCCCGGAAACCGATGACGCGCAGGCCTACCTGGGCGGCATCGTGGAGCCGCTGCTCAAAAAGATGGCCGCCTTCCCGGCGCCCACCTTCGCTGCCGCGCATGGGGCGTGCCTCGGCGTCGGGCTCGGCCTGCTGCTGGCCACGGACGTTGTCTATGTGGCGGACAACGCCAAGTTCGGTTCGCCGTTCGCCAAGCTGGGAGCAACCCTGGACTCCGGCGGCCACTGGTACTTCGCCGAGCGCCTGGGCATGCACCGCACCCTGGACCTCATCTACACCGCCGAGCTCATGAGCGGCACCGAAGCCGTGGCGCAGGGCATGTTCAGCCGTGCCATGCCTTCCGATGTGTTGCTCGCGGAGACGCGCGCCATTGTGGAGCGCGTGGCCGTAGGAGCCACCGGCGCTTTCAACGCCAGCAAGGAGCTCGTGGCCCACATCCGCGACCAGCGCCTGGGCCTGTGGGCCTCCATGGCCGAGGAAAACACGGAGCAGGCCCGCCTGTGCAAGACCGACGACTATGCCGAAGGCTTCCGCGCCTTCCAGGAGAAGCGGGCGCCGGTTTTCAAGGGGTAGCTTCAAGGGCCATCTCCGAGACCCGCCCTCACACTCCCGTCGCACGTATCGGCTAGGATTCGCTTCATATGTCTTTTTGATCTATGAATGGGGACGCAGATGCGCAAGGCAGTTATTCCGGTTGCGGGGCTTGGGACGCGGTTCCTGCCGGCCACGAAGGCCACGCCGAAGGAAATGTTGCCGGTGGTGGACAAGCCGGCCATCCAGTATGTGGTGGAAGAGGCAGTCCGTGCCGGTATCGGCGATGTCCTGATGATCACGGGCCGCAACAAGCGTCCGCTGGAGGACCATTTTGACCGTGTCCCGTTCATCGAGCAGACGCTCGAGGCGAAGGGGGACCACGAGAAGCTGGCTGCCGTGCGGGAGGCGTCCTCGCTGGCGGACATCCACTTCGTCCGCCAGGGCGACCCGAAGGGCCTGGGGCATGCTGTCCTGCGGGCCAGGAGCCACGTCGGGAATGAGCCGTTTGCGGTTCTGCTGGGCGATGACCTGATCCATGAGAAGGACGAGGTCCTGCGGGCCATGATGAAGGTCCAGGAGGAAACGGGCGGTTCCGTCGTCGCGCTTCTTGAAGTGGATCCTGCGGACATCAGTGCCTACGGCTGCGCAGAGGTGGTCCCGGCAGGCAACGGCGACTACGTGAAGGTCAACGGCCTGGTGGAGAAGCCGGCCGCGGACGAAGCGCCGTCGAACCTGGCCGTGATCGGCCGGTATGTCCTGCATCCGCGCGTCTTCGATGTCCTCGAGGTCACGCCTGCGGGCCGTGGCGGAGAGATCCAGCTGACCGACGCCCTGCAGGCCCTGGCTACGGCAGAGGGCGAAGGGGCCGGCGTTTACGGCGTCATCTTCCGGGGCCGCCGCTTCGACACCGGCGACAAGCTGAGCTACCTCAAGGCCGTGTTCACCATCGCCTCCGAACGCGAGGATCTCGGCCCCGCCCTGAACGAATGGCTGGACTCCCTCAGGACGCCCGCGCGGTAAATGCCTCAGCGGCCTGTCGCGTCAGTTTCCGGATTCGAGGGAGTTGGAGGCCACGTAGTCGCCCAGCTTGTCCGCAGCCAGGGCAGCGGCGATATCGGCGATGGCCACCGGGTCTGCGAGGACAATGGATTGCCCGTCGGTGGACGTACCAGTGCCCAGGGTCGGCAATGTGAACAAGACGACGTCCTTTTGGCCGATGTCCCTTAGCCCAAGCCCCAGTCCAGCCAGGGTGGCGGCGTCCAAGCCTTTGTCCACGCTGATGAAGGGGGACACCGAACCCACCAAGTTGCTGATGGTTACGGGGTTGGTCAGGGTCTCGGCGCTGATCGTCTTGCCGATGACGGCCTTGAGGTACGCCTGCTGGTTACGGACCCGCTGGTAGTCGCCGTCCGTGAAAGCGTACCGCTCACGGACAAAGGCCAAGGCCTGCTCGCCGCCGAGGGTGTTCCTGCCCGCTGCGAAGTAGTGCCCATTGCGCCCGGACGACGTGAACGGCTCCTTGACGGTCACGTCCACGCCACCGAGCGCATCGGTCAGGCCCTTGAATCCTTCAAAGTCCACCATGGCTACGTGGTCGATCCGCTGCTGGAAAACGGATTCGATCGTCTGGACCATCAGCGGGACCCCGCCCTGGGCAAGCGCAGCGTTGATCTTAGCCTCACCGTGTCCGGGGATTTCCACCCAAAGATCCCGCATGACGGAAATCGTGTACACATGCCGGCGATCGGCCGGGATGTGCATCAGCATCAGCGTGTCCGCACGTTGATCCGTCGCGGCACCGTTGACCGCGTCGACTTCCGTGGCCCCGCGGCTGTCGCTGCCCATCACCAGGATGTTCATGGCGGCCGTGCCGGTCTTCTGCGGTCGCAACGCCTCTTCAGGGAACGCGGACTCGATCTTGGTGGTTCCGGTGTTGAACGTCTGGGCCAGGTGGAACAAATATCCGCCGCCCACAAGAGCCGTGACAACCACAAAGGCAACGACGCCGATCAGTACGTTCCGCCTCCTTTTCCTGGAGCTCTTCCGGCGCCGCAGCCCGGATTCGGCGGTGGGTTCATCGGTGTCGAACGGGAGCGTCATGTCTTCCTTGAGGTCGGGATCGGCTTCCTGGATAGTATCAACGCGCCCTGTGGGACCGCTGCGGCCGGCGTCGCCAGAGCCGGACGCCAGCCACGCCAAGAATGGTGCCCAAAGTGTTGGCGGCGACATCAAACCAGCTCGGATAGCGGGCTTCGAGGAAGAGCATCTGGCCGAGTTCAATGCACAGGGAGGCAAGCATCCCGATGCCTGCGTTGTGCCACCAACGGCTGCCCGGGAATGACAGCGCAGCAAGGATGCCCACAGGCACGAACAGCATGGCGTTGGCGCTGGACTCCAACAAGTTGTACCCGAACCAGTCCGGGAAGCCGCGCCGGTGCAAGAACCTGAAGAGGCTGTCGAGTGTTCCCTGGGCCGGTTTGTCCACTGGCGTCGGCCAGAAGCCCACGAAGGCCAGGAGCAGGGAATAGAGAGTCAGCAGCCGCCGTGAAAGGCGCGAAGGAGCCAGTGTCACGTCCGGATCAGGTCGTTTTCGCGATGGCCAGTGCCGCCACTCCGAAGGACGCGGCAGCCAGAAGCGCAAGAAGGATGTATGGCCTCCAGCTTTGTGGGATCTCGGGGATGTCCAGCCCGAAGCTCAGTCTTCGTCGTCGCCAGTGTCGCCCCATGTCTCTTAAGGTACCGCAAGGCGCCCTCGAATCTCCTGTGGCACCCGTTGCGAAAGCCAATGCGCGTCCATGCTCAGGTCCGCTGGAATCTTGAGTTCCTCTGTCTGCGAGACCGACCTTCGAAGCCGTGAAAACCATGTGACTTTTCTGTTTCCCGCAATTGTGATATTCCATCTCTGGAATGTGACATCTCGTTTACTGCTTTCTGAAAAGTGACATCTCGTTTACTTCTTTCTAGAATGTGACTTGTAGGTTACAGCGGCATTAAAACTTCACACGTACTTCTTACGGTCACAGTCATATTGTCAACGAGCATGGAAGTTTGGCTCTATTATTTGACTAGCTTTTATTCACATCATCTGAATGAAGCTCGCACCATAATTTCCCCGTCGCTTATCACTCGGGTCCGCACCTATGCAGTAGCTGCCCATCAAGGAGAACAATGCCTCGCGCGCTTATCACTGGCATCACAGGCCAGGACGGCCTGTACCTCGCCGAACTGCTGGTTTCCAAGGGGTACGAGGTGTACGGGCTTGTCCGTGGACAGAACAATCCGAAGATCGAGCTTGTCCACCAGACTGTGCCCGAGGTCAAGATCCTCACCGGTGACCTCTCGGACATGGCCGGCCTGACCCGTGTTTTCGCCGAGGCCCAGCCGGACGAGGTCTACAACCTCGGGGCCATCTCCTTTGTGGCCTACTCCTGGGAAAACGCTGCACTGACCAGCGAAGTCACAGGCAAGGGCGTGCTCAACGTCCTGGAGGCAACCCGCCTGTATGCGGGTTCAGACCTTGACAAGGTCAAGTTCTACCAGGCGTCGTCCTCGGAGATGTTCGGCAAGGTCCAGGACGTGCCCCAGCGTGAGTCCACTCTGCTCTGGCCACGTTCGCCGTACGGTGTTGCCAAGGTGTTTGGTCACTACATGACCATCAACTACCGGGAGTCCTACGGAATGCACGCGTCCAGCGGCATCCTGTTCAACCACGAGTCGCCGCGCCGCGGCCCCGAATTCGTCACCCGCAAGGTCACCCGCGCAGCGGCACGCATCAAGCTCGGGCTGCAGGATGAGCTGGTGCTCGGAAACCTGGACGCCCAGCGGGACTGGGGCTTCGCCGGCGACTACGTTGAGGCCATGTGGCGCATGCTGCAGCAGCCCGAAGCTGATGACTACGTCATTGCCACGGGTGAAACCCACTCCATCCGGGACCTTCTGGACTCAGCCTTTGCCGCCGTCGAGATTGATGACTGGAGCCGCTACGTGCGCCAGGATCCGGCCTTCATGCGGCCTGCAGAGGTGGATCTGCTGATCGGCGATCCGTCCAAGGCACGCGAAAAGCTCGGATGGAAGCCCACGGTGACCTTCCCCGAACTCGTTTCCATGATGGTCGAGCATGACCTCAAGGAACAGAGGGGTCTGGCCTAGGCCGTGCCGGAGAACAGCCCACGGGCTTTTGTTACGGGAATAACGGGGCAGGACGGCAGCTACTTGTCCGAGCAGTTGCTCGGCGCCGGCTGGGACGTGCACGCCCTGGTCCGGCGGGAGCAGGGCTCCGAGCCCGCAACACCCGCAGCCCCGGTGCTGTTGGATCAACGCATCCGGCAGCACCGGGGTGACTTGGCCGATCCGTCACAGCTGGCCGCCTTGATTCAGGACATCCAGCCCGGCGTCGTCTTCAACCTCGGGGGCATCAGCTCGGTGGCCCGCTCGTGGGAGGAACCCGCACTCACGGCCCAGGTAAGCGGTGTTGCTGTCACCGCAATGCTGGAAGCCGCATGGCGGTTCCAGGAGAACAGTGGCAAGCCCGTGAAGTTCGTGCAGGCATCCAGCGCTGAGATCTTCGGCAGCGCCACGCACAGTCCGCAAACGGAGGAAACCGCCATCCGACCGGTGTCTCCGTACGGTGCGGCCAAGGCGTACGCCCACAGCATGGTGGACATCTACCGGGAGCGCGGGCTCGCGGCGTCGTCGGCCATTCTGTACAACCATGAGTCGCCGCGGCGTCCCCTGGATTTCGTCACCCGCAAGATCACCTCCCAAGTGGCCGCAATTGCCGCGGGCTCCGGCGAACGCTTGGGGCTGGGCAATCTGGAGGCCCGGCGGGACTGGGGCTGGGCCCCGGACTTCGTGGATGCCATGCTCCGGATGGCAGCCGCTGAGACGGCCGATGACTACATCATCGCGACCGGCACGGCGCATTCAGTCAGTGACTTCGTGGCCGCCTCATTCGCGGCAGTCGGGATCGAAGACTGGGAAGAGCACGTGTTCATTGACCAGCGATTCGTCCGACCGGCGGATGCTTCGGAAATGCGGGGCGACGCCTCCAAGGCCCGTCGCCAGCTGGGTTGGGAACCCACCGTGGAATTCAAGGAAATTGTGGCCAGAATGACCAGGCACGACGTCTCGCTGCTTGAGAAAGATGGCCTGCACGAATGAGGAAGTCGGCAAGATGTCCGGAATGATCGTCCACGAATGGCTGGAACCGCATGGGGGAGCGGAAAAGGTCATGGAAGAAATCGCAGCGGTTTTCCCGGATGCCCCCATCAGATGCCTGTGGGACGACGCCCCGGGGCGTTTTGCACGCGAACGCGTGTCCGAGACCTGGCTGGCGCGCACCCCGCTCAGGAAATCCAAGAGCCTGGCGCTGCCGTTTATGCCCGCCACGTGGCGGAACCTGGGAAAGAGCGACGCCGATTGGCTGCTGTGCAGCTCGCACCTGTTTGCCCACCACGCCCGCTTCTCCGGCCTGGCCAGGGATGTGCCCAAGTTCGTGTACGCCTACACCCCGGCCCGCTACATCTGGACGCCGGAACTGGACCCGCGTGGGTTGTCCCTCCCCGTGCGCCTGGCTGCTCTTCCGCTGAAGGGTCTGGACCGCAAGCGCGCCCAGGAGCCCGTGGCCATCGCCGGCATCAGCAAGTTTGTGGTCAGCCGGATCCGGGAGACCTGGCAGCGCGAAAGCGATGTCATCTACCCCCCCGTCAACGTGGGGGACTTCGACACGGAGGAACTCGGGGACTTCACCCCGGAAGAAGAGCGGATCCTGCAGGACCTGCCGGAATCCTTCATTCTGGGTGCGTCCCGGTTCATCCCGTACAAGCGGCTGGACCTGGTGATCGCTGCCGGTGCAGCGGCCGGGATCCAGGTGGTGCTCGCAGGAAGCGGCCCCAGCCTGCCGGCCCTGAAGGCCCAGGCGGCCAACCATCCGGGGCTCGTGACCTTCGTGGACCGTCCATCCCACGCGTTGCTGCGCGAGCTCTACCGCCGCGCCCTCGTCTTCGTTTTCCCGCCTGTGGAGGACTTCGGCATCATGCCCGTGGAGGCGATGGCCACCGGCACGCCCGTGGTGGCGGCCGCCGTCGGGGGTGCGTCCGAAACAGTGCTCGACGGCGGGACCGGACGGCTGCTGGAAGCCTTCGGTGACCGTGAACTTAAGACGGCCATCGAGCAGGCGGCGGGCATGGATCCGGCAGCGTGCAAGAAGCAGGCCTGGACGTTCGACCGCCAGGTCTTCCGGGACAACATCCGGTCCTGGATCGAAGAATCCGGCCACGTTGGCGAGGAGCCAGCGGCCGCAGTGACAGCCGGTTAAGGGGAACACAGTGAAGCTGAAAAACGTACTCGACCATGCAGGGGTTGTCCTGTACAACTTCGTGGTCACCCAGGTGCCCTCGCACAACGTCCGGGTGGGCTTCCTGCGCGCCTTCGGAGCCGAAATCGGCGCGGACTCGGCCGTCTTCCGCGGCACCACGGTGCTGGGCATCCGGCAGCTGAAGATCGGCGAGGCCTGCGTGGTCAGTTTCCGCTGCCTCCTGGACGCGCGCGGCGGGCTGACCATCGGCAACAACGTGGTGATTGCCAGCGACACCCAGTTCATCACCGCCCACCATGAACCGAACTCGGACGATTTCGCCGCCGTCACCACCCCCACGGTGATCGAGGACTCCGTCTGGATCGCCAGCCGCTCCACCATCCTTGGCGGCATCACGGTGGGCAAGGGTGCGGTGGTGGGAGCCTGTTCCCTGGTCCGCAAGAGCGTGGAGGCCATGGACATCGTGGCCGGCGTTCCTGCCGAGGTCAGGGGCCAGCGGACGTCCTCGCTCGACTACCGCCCCAAATACCGCCCGCTGTTCTTCTGAGCCTTTCCGGCTGAGCCGTTCTGCTGATTCACAACGCATAGGAGCCTTCACGTGCTACTCAAGGCCTGGGACCGACTCGGGGTCATCTTCTACAACTTCTTTGCCACCCATGTGCCCTCCCATGCCTTTCGGCTGGCCGTCCTGAGGCTCTGGGGCGCCACCATCGGCACGGGCAGCAGCGTGTTCCGCGGCACCACCGTGCTGGGCATCCGCAACATCACCATCGGGGACAGCGTGGGCATCGGCTTCCGCTGCCTGCTGGACGCCCGCGGCGGGCTCAGCATCGGCAGCAATGTGGTGATCGCCAGCGACGTCCATTTCATCACGGGAACCCACCTGCCGGACTCGGACACCTTCGACTACGTCCTGCTGCCCATCACGGTGGGGGATTTCGCCTGGATCGCCAGCCGCGCCACGGTGCTGCCGGACGTCACCATCGGCAGGGGCGCCGTGGTGGGCGCCGGTTCGCTGGTCCGCAAGGACGTCGAAGAGATGAGCATCGTGGCGGGCATCCCCGCCAAGGTCCGCGGCACCCGCGAATCCGCGCTCAGCTACGATCCCTCCTACCGCCCCCTCTTCTTCTGATGGCGGACCACATGGCGGACTTCTCCGGCCACCGGCTCATCTACCTGGCCCCGCACACCGGAACCAGCGGTGTAGGCGACTACGCCGATGACTTCATTGCCGCCGTCGGGCCCCATTTCGCACAGGTGCGCGAATACCGGCACGGCGCCCCGGGCGCTGACAGCGTGCTGGACATCCTGCGGCACCGCCGTGAGCTGCGCCGCATCATCGCGGAGGCGCCGGACATCCCCACGATCGTCCATTCGGAGCAGAGCGGCGGCGCGGTGGTCCCGTTCTGGGCCACGCTGGGGCTCCGCAACGTCACAGTCACCGCCACGGTGCACGATCCCCCCTACCCGGTCTGGTGGCCGTTCCGCACGCGCCTCGTGGCGGCCTCGCGGGTGCTCAACCACGGCATCCACCTGCCGCTGAGCAGGATCACGCCGTGGCTGGAGGCATGGGCCGGCAAGTCCCGCACGCTCTTCACCCTCAGCTCGCTGGGCGCCCGCAGGCTCCAGTCGGTCATGAAGGGTTCCACGGTCATCCCCACGGCCTTGTTCGTTCCCGAACGCCCTGCGCTGGCTCCCGTTGCCGAGCGGCCGCTGGCCGTCGGCCTGTTCGGTTATGTGTACCGCGGCAAGGGCTTCGACGGCCTCGCGGCGCTGCGTGAAGCGCTCGACGACGACATCACCATCCGGATCGCCGGCCGCGGCACCGAGGTGCTCGAGTCGATGCCGGGCGTTGAGGTGCTCGGCGAAGTCAATGGCCCGGAGGAGGACGCGTTCTTCAACTCCATCCGGATGCTCATGGTGCCCTACAACGGCCGCACCTCCTACGGCCGCGAGGCCTTCCCCGCCGCCAGCACGGTCACGCGGTCCATCGCCTACCAAACGCCGGTGCTCGCCCGCGCCTACGGTTCCCTGCGGGAACTCGAAGCTGAAGGTGGCTCCGTAGTGGTCGACGGCGGCGCGGAGGAGATCTGTGCTGCCGCCAATGCGCTGCTGCGGGATGACGCGAAACTGGCTGAGCTGCAGGAGAGTGCCCTGCAGCTCAAGGAGAAGTGGTCCGTGGCCAATGTGACGTCCACCTTCCTGGCAGGCTGGGCCGCTGCCGCGGGCCTCGCCCCGGCTCCGAACGCCGCGTCCCTGGTCGGCGCCGGCGGCAAGAGCGGGAACCCCGCATGATCCGCCGCCTGCTCAAGGAAAACCTGATCAGCCAGAATCTGCTCAAGGCGGGGATGGCGGCCTCGTGGATCGTGGCCGGCAGGGTCATGGGGCTGGCCTGGACCACCGCGATGATCGTCTCGCTCGGCATTTCCGATTACGGCCGCTACGCCATGGCATTGTCCTTTGCCGCGATCATCGCGGCACCCCTGGACAATCCCTTCCTGGTCCGTTCGCTGCGCAGCAGCGATGCACTGTTCCGTGCGGAGCGAACCGGCCGCGCACTCCTGGGCATCGGCCTGTTCCTTGCCGGGCTCCTCGCCTACGGCCAGTTCTTTGTGGCTGGCTTCGCCCTCATGGTGGCTGGCGGGGAGATCGCCTTCAACGCGTTCAAGAGCGAGGCCCTGCGTAACGGCCATCCGAACATCATCATGCGTTGGGACGTGGTGCGCCAGGCGGCGTCCGTGGCCGGGGCCGCCGCCGTGGTGTATCTGGTGCCCGGACGCAACCTTGAGCTCGTGTGCCTGGCCTACCTGGCGCCCTATCTGGTGGTGGTGGCCCTGGCCGGCTTCTCGGCCAGGCAGTCGCGCCCCGGTTTCCCGGGCAGGTTCAAGGAATGGGCGCTCCTGTGGTCGGATGCGCTGATCGTGGCCCTCCACATCCAGGGGGACATTCTGCTGCTGGGCCTGCTGACCGACAGCACGGTTGCCGGATACTACTCGGTGGCATCCGTGGTGGTGATGGCGGTGGCCTCCTTCGGCCAGATGTACGCGCACACCTTCCACGAGCCGCTGAGAATGGCAGGCGGCCACCCCGCCGCCGGCCCGCGGGCACGGAGCATCGTCATTCTGTCCGGGCTCTTCGGACTCATGGTCCTGCTGGCAGGGCTGGCCCTCCTGGCCACGGGCATTGCCCCGGACGTAGCCACTGCGTTGATCATCCTGAGTGCCTTCACGGTGCTGCGCTGCGTCACCCTGGTGATGACCACCGTCCTGTACGTCCAGAACCGTGACGGCCACCGAGTGGTGGGCGGCGGTTTGGCGGCCTTCGTGAAGCTGGGCCTCATTGCCGCCCTGGCACCCCTGGGTGCCGCGGGGGCCTCGCTGGCAGCGGTGGCCGGGGAAGCGGTCCTCGCCGCATGGTTTGGCTGGGCAGCAAACAAGGACCTCGAAAGATTGACGCCGCTAGAAGTCGAGTTGGAAACAGTGAAGGAAAGTACTCCGTGAAGAAGGCAACATTTCTGCTCTCCAAGGATCCCAGCACCACACACGGCGGTGACCTGACGTTGTCCCGCCTGCTGGTGGACCTCGCCCGCGAATCGGCTGAAGTGGATCTGCTGTGCTTGTCCTACGAGCCCTCTTCCACCACGGACGGCCTGCGCCGGGTGCAGAAGCCGGACGTCAGCCTGGCCCGCATCGCCGCGCGGAGCCTGCGGGACAACATGAGCCTGGTCCACACCCGCTTCAACGTGGACGCCTACGCCGAGGCCCTCGATGAGATCGACTCGGACATCTTCATCGCGGACCACAGCTACATGGCCGAGCCCTACCTGCGCTCGCGCCACCATGGCTCCGATGCCAAGCTCCTGGTCAACACGGTGATCTCCGAATCCCTGGTGTGGACCGCCACCCGCGGCATCGTGGGCAAGCTGGACGCCCCCCGCATCCGCCGCGATGAGTTGCGCGTGGCCCTGGCCGCGCATGCCGTGGGCACGTACGACGAGGAAGAGGCCCAGGACTACCGGCAGAACGGCGTGGAAAGCGTCCACTGGCTGGATGTCACCCTGCCGCCCAACACCAAGATCGACGTCGCGTCCACGGGCCGCCGGCTCGTGTTCCTGGGCGACCGCACATGGCCGCCCAACCAGGAGGCCTTCAAGATCCTCATTGACTGGTGGCCGTCCATTGCGGAAGGCATCCCGGGCGCCGAGCTTCTGGTGGTTGGCAAGCGTTCCCCGGAGAAGCTCAAGGTGGATCTGCCCCAGGGCATGGTGGACGTCGGCTTCGCGGATGACCTCATTGCCACCCTCGGCTCCTGCCGCGCGCTGATTGCCCCGGTGATCACCGGCGGCGGCGTGCGCGTCAAGATCCTGGACTCTGTCAGCCGCGGTTTGCCCCTGGTTGGCACTACGCCGGCGGTCGGTTCGCTGGCCCCCGTGTTCCAGCTCCCCACCTTCGACGCCAAGGACGACTTCGTGGCCCGGTGCCGCGAGTTCCTGCTGGACGCTTCCACCGCGGCTGCCGAAGGCGAGCGGCTGTACGAACTGAATGCGCACCGCTGGAACAGCGGCGCACCGCAGTCCACGGTGCAGAACTGGCTGAACGCTTGAACAAAATGCTCGTTCTGGCGGCAGCCCTGGCCGCGCTGCTGGCGGGTTTCCTGGTGGGGGACCCGTTCAGCGGCGGCCGGATCCTGGCCGCCGTGATGGTGGGGCTGCCGTGGCTTGTCTACATTGCGGCGACACGGCCCAGGATCATCTATGGCGCCCTGGCCCTGGCCTTGTCCATGCTGCCCTTCGGCGTGGTTCCCGGAACCCCGCTGCCACTGGTGCTGCTGTTGGCCGTCAGCGCCGCCTTGGCCGCAGTCCTGCGACCGCGAAGGCCCGGGGCACGGATCCCCGCCATGGCGTGGTGCATCATCGTGCTGATGACGGTCGGCGGCATTTCCATGGCCGTCACGTACGTGGGCAGTTTTGACCTGGCGGAATTCGCCAAGTGGCTGATTGCGACGTCGGCGGGGCTTTCAGTTTTGCGGCTGGACCGGCCGGAGCGGGCCGCCTTTGGCCGGCTCTTTGTGTATGGCTCGGTGGCCGCTGCCGTGTTTGGCCTCTTTGGTGTGCTGGTGGACAAGTCCGGGCAGGCCATGAGGCTGCTCAGCATTTTCGGGTACCAGTCAGGCGAGTCCACGCTGCGGTTTGTGTTCGGCTCCACGGAACAGTCAACGCGGCTCACGGGCACGTATGTGGACCCCAACGCGGGGGGACTGTTCCTGTATGTGGCGCTGTTCCTGGCCCTGGCAATGTTGCGGGGGCCGCGGCTTGTCATTGCTGGCGGAATCCTGGCCACCGCCCTGACCCTGACCCTGAGCCGTGCGGCCATCTTTTCCGCCGTCGTGGCTCTCCTCGTGTTCTTCGCCTTCCAGAGCATGCGGCTGAGCGGACGCATCAAGACGCTCGGCGTGGGCGCCGCGGCTTCCGCCGCGCTGTTCGCCGTCCCCGAGGTCCAGAACCGGATCTTTGACTCATTCGGCAATTCCGACGCCGGTTCGTCCGCCCGCTCTGAGGCCTTGGCCAACTTCCCGGGGCACATGGAGGGGCATTGGCTGTTCGGACTGGGCTGGGGCCGCATTGAGTTCCGCGACGCCGAGGCCGGCTTCCTGGTGAACCACGTGGCCAATGCTCCGCTGCTGTCCATCTACCGCGGCGGGCTGGTGACCGGCCTGGTCTTCTGCACGCTGCTGATCGTGGGCCTGGTGCTGGCCGTGAAGGGTCTTCGCGGGGCCGACACCGCAGCCGGCTACGTGGGCGCAGCCTTCATTGGCCTCGTGTTGGTGGCACTGCAGCTCGACTTCCCCGTGGTCACCATTCCGCCGGTGGCCACCCTCTTCGCCGTACTTCTGGGCTTCCTTCCGAGGTCCGAGGACTTTCCCATTAAGGACAAAGTGAGCATGGAACTTACAATCGTGCCGGCGCCCCGGCGCCTGGTGAAGGTGCCTGCGTGAGCCGGCAGCTGGCCCGTTCCCAGGGGCCCAACGCCGCAACGGCCAAAACCGCCGGCGCGGCCTCAGGCCGCCTGCCTGGGCTGGAAGGCACCCGCGGGCTCCTGGCGCTCATGGTGGTCCTTGTGCACACGGCGGCATTGCTCACGCCGGGAGTCACGGAAGCCACCAAGGTGGGTTACCTGGGCAACCTCATCGTTTTCTTCCACGTGCTTTCCGCGTTTTTCATCTACATGCCGTTTCTCTCGGCCTTGGTGGACGGGAAGAAATTCCCCAGCGTCAGTGTCTACGCCGTAAACCGCGGGCTCCGTGTTTTTCCGGCGTACATCGTGGCATTTGCCGTGGCCAACTTTATTTTCCGATCCGTGTACGTGACCAACGCGTACGAAACATCCGCTCCGCGCACGGACCAGGGCAGCGGAATGATCACCGATCCCATCACGATTCTGTTGCACCTGACGTTGCTGCAGAACTATCTGCCATCCGGGCTGCAGACGGGGATCAATCCCTCGTGGACCCTCACCATGGAGATCGCTTTCTATTTGGTGCTGCCGCTCCTTTCACTGGGATGTTTTGCCCTGCGAAAGCGGACCACCTGGAGTCCTTGGCTAATAGCCCTCCTTCCCGCCGCCATTTTCCTGGTGGTGGGCGTTGCTTGCCGCATCATCGCGGGATTGTCCCTGGCCTGGTTGCCCGGGCTCAGTCCGTTGCAGGCCGAGTGGGGCGCCAACTGGCATGCGGTCTTCGCCAGGAGCCTGTTCCTGTGGTCGGACAACTTTGCCTTCGGCCTGGCCGCGGCGGTGCTGTACGTGGCCTTCAAGCGCGGCCTCGTGCAGCGACTGCCTGCCCTGCGGCTGCTGTTGGCGGCTGCTTTGGTGCTTGGACTGATCGCCTCGGCCGCCACGCTCCTGCTGCAGCCGCGCTACCTGCCCACGGTGCTCTCGGCGGCGTCCGCCGTGGCCGTACTGCTGCTGGTTCTCCCCAACCGGGGCGGAAATGCTCCCTTTGCGGCCTTGGCCTTGGACATCAAGCCGCTCAAGTATCTGGGCGACATTTCGCTCAGCATCTACTTGTGGCACTATCCGGTCCTGCTGTTGGTCACTCGCTGGGGGACAGTCGGCGGTGACACCCTTGCCGGTGCCGCCTGGAACTATGGGCTGGTCACCGTAATCACGGTTGCGCTGGCGGCCTTGTCCTACCACCTCGTGGAGATGCCCGCCATGAAGCTCAGGCCAAGGCTGATCAAGAAGCCGGCGGCTTCCGCGGAGGCCTCGACGCCGGTGGAGACGCCCGTAGCTGAGCAGCCGGTGGCCGAACCCGCCGAATCCCGGTAATTGGCCGAACAGGTAATTTGGCCGAACAAATAAGAATGTCCCGGAGAATTCTCTCCGGGACATTCTTATTTACGGAACCTGTTTCCTTGCGCTGGCTTTTAGGCCTCGGAGCGCTGGCGGCGGCGGGCAGCCACCACGGTAGCGGCACCTGCCAGCAATGCGCCGCCGCCCACGAGGGACCAGATCAGGATGTTGGAGTCGATGCCGGTTTCGGCGAGCGCGCCGGACCCCGAGGCCGAACCGTTGCCATTACCGCCGGAACTCGCCGCAGTTGCGGAAACGGAGGCGCTTCCGTTGATGCTCTGGTCGGCGTTGACTGCGGTGATGAGGTAGGAGCCTGCCGTCGGGAGGAGGATGGACGCGGAGAGCTTGCCGCTGCCGTCAGCCGTTACGGAGGAAGTCACAGGGGCTGTGGGAACGATGCCCCGGGCCGCGCCAACGGAGCCGGCTCCGCCGCCGCCGAATGCCTGCGCAGCTCCCGTCTGGGTGTTGGTGATGGTCACTGCGTCAAAGGCCTTGAAGCCAGAGCAGCTGAAGGTAACAGAACTGGCTGCCGGGACGCTGGCGGCATCCACCACGCAGGGCGCTTGAGCTGCAGGGTAAGGCGCCGCAGTAGCAGCAGCGCCGGATACGAGAGCGACTGAACCGGCAAGGACGATTGTCGCGATGGTCTTTTTCATCATTGACTCCCCAAATATAATGTAAGGAATATCGCGCTATCAATTAATTCTCTGCCGCGATTGGATCCGACCGCGGTCCGCGATTCCTCTAAAAACTATCATGTGTCATCGGCCACAACCAATTTGACTGTGAACTTTACCTATAATTCACAAAGTTTACAAACATGTCAAGCGCATGGCCTGGACCGCATGGCCTGGACAACCTCCGCACGGTCCTGGATGGTTGGCGTCACAGTCAATTGCGGGGCTTCAAACCGGGAGACCTGGTCGAAGCTGACTTCCGTTGTGGCGGATTCGCCGGGCGCCAGCTGGACCGTCATGGTGCCAACGGGTCGCTCCAGTTGCCTGAAAGAGCCCACAGGCGCCGGCTGGCCGTTTAGGCTCGCCTCGGACAGCTCTGACTCTGCCGGTCCGTAGACGGCCACCACTGTGCGCACGTTGCCCGGTTTGACACCCCAGTTTCCGTCGCCCGTCACGTATTTTGGCAGGGACGTACCCGCATCCAACGGCGCACTATTGGTTAGTGTGACTTTTGCTGTGTAACCGGAAGCTCCATCGGGGGTGCACGTCTGAATTAATTGCACGCTTCGCTTGACGTAATAGTCCATTTTGGCGCCGGTGCCGTCATTGAAATAGACGCCAAAGGCCGCACCCGGGACGCTCGGTCCCGAAATCGCCCCGCCGATGGGAAGCTGCTGGATGATCCCCTGTTCCTGGCTGCGCCCGGACCACATCAGCAAGCGGCCGTCGGCGGCGCTGGCGGAGACCGACTTGATCAATTCTTCCGCTGACCCTTGGCCCCCGGCCACGGCATTGAAGACGTTCCGGGCCACGGCGTCGAAGTAGTCGTCTTGTTCCTCCGGGTCAGGAAGCTGGGCATAGGCATCCGAGAGCAGGGTCTTCATGAGGTTGTCATGGGCCAGCCGCGTGGCCAGGGCTCCGCTGGACGTTGCCGAAACCGTGCCGGCGGGGATTTCCACGGGCCCCGTTGCCAGCAGGAGCCGGGCCATTGCCATGGTGTCCACCGCCAGGACGCCGTCGATCACTTGGCCGGGATGGCGCGTCTCCCACATCGTCTTGGCTGTTGCCGCGGCGGTGGGGAAGTCGGGGGTGGTGTTGACGTCCTGCATGTACGTTCCGAGGCGGTCCGTGAAAATGGCGGTCTGGGCGGGGTCCACGGGGACGGCTGGCGTGAAGGCGCCCAGCTCCGAGGCGGCGGCCTGTGCCTCCATCCGGATCTTGCCGTGATCCGCCCGGATCACGGCAAGCGCGCCCGGGATGCCGCCGCTTGCCCTGACCTCGGCGTTGTTCTGGATCAGGACCAGGTAGTTCCGGGGACCCTCCCCGCCCATCATCGCCGGGAGAAGTTGCACCGCTCCGGCCGCTGAGTTGAGCGAAAGCCGGACGTCATTGAGTTTGGCCCGGGTGTCCACGAGGGGGTCCCGGACTGGCGGCAGCAGGCCCCCTGCGTCGATGGACTCAAGGCGGTCATGGGCAAGCTGGACGGTCTTGGCTGCGGCGATGATGCTGGGTGAGGTGTTCCGGATCGGTTCCAGGCTGATTTGCCCGTCCACCGGTGTCATCGCTTCCCAATCGAGGGAACCGAAGGCCCGGATCATGGGGGCCGCCGCGAGCCGCGCTATGTCGTCCGCGGCCTTGGCCACCTCGGCGCCGGCGGCCAGATTGGGGCCGAGACCGGGAAGCAGGCTGGCGGCCGACCACAGGGGGTCGCCGGCCGCCTGGCGGGCCTTGGCGGTGTGGCCCTGCAGCGCGGCGAGGGTCTGGCTTGCACCCGCCGTGTCGTTGGCCAGCACCTGCTCCTTGAGCTGCGGCAACAATGCGGAGGCGCTCTCCAGGCCGTCCTTGAGCTGGAGTCCCTGGTAACCGATCCATGCCGTCGCGGCGCCCAATACTGCGGCAACGGCAGCGCTGCTCAGCGCCACGCGGATCACACGACTGCGGCGCTGGAGGATCTTGCGCCGCTGGACGGTGCGGCGGCGTCGCACTTCGGTACGAACGCCGGCGTCCGGCGTCGCGGGCATTAGACGCGGCTCTTCGGGGACGCAGCCGCCGGGCGCTCTTCCAGGCCGACGACGGCGACTGGAACCTTGGCGTCCGGCTCGCCAGCGGGGATGTCCTCGATGGCAGGCGCATCGGCGCCTGCACTGCGGGCGCCTGCACTGCCGGCCGGGTTGAGGCTTTCGTAGTTGTAGTAGCTGTACGCGTATGCGTCGGCGCCCTTGGTGGGGAGCTTGTTGAGAACAACGCCCAGCACGCTCGCGCCAACCAGCTTCAGGGCACCCAGGGACTTCACGAGGTCGTTGTGCTTGACCTTCTGGCTGCTGACCACAACGATCACGCCACCCACGTGCTGGGACAGGACTGCGGCGTCCGTCACGGGCAGGAGCGGAGGAGCATCGATGATCACGGTGTCGAACTCGCGTTCCAGGTGCCGCACCACCTTGAGCATCTCGTCGGAGCCCAGGAGTTCACTCGGGTTCGGCGGTATCTGGCCGGAGCTGAGCACATAGAGCTCGTCCTCGCCCCAGTGCTGCAGGAGATCGTCAACGTGGGCCTTGCCCAGGAGAACCGTGGTGAGGCCTGCATTGCGGTCCAGGCCCAGGTATTCGTTGACCGTGGGGCGGCGGAGATCGGCATCCACCAGCGCCACGCGCTGGCCGGCCTGTGCCAAAGCGATGGCGATGTTGGTGGCCGTGGTGCTCTTGCCTTCGCCGGGGAGGGACGAGGTCACCATGACGGCGCGGGATTTCTGGCTGATGTTGGCGAACTGCATGTTGGTGCGCAGCTGGCGGAAGGATTCGGCGCGCGGACTCTGCGGGGCCGTCTGCGTGATGAGCGGCCTGCGGGCCGCGTCCTTGTCGAACGCGATGCCGCCCAGCAAGGGAATATCGGTGATCTTGCGGAGGTCTGCCTCACCGCGGACCTTGTTGTCCAGGGCCGTCCGGAGCACGGCGTATCCGATGCCGAAGGCAAGGCCTGCCAACAGGCCTACGAGTACGTTGATGCGGACGTTCGGTGCGGACGGGGAATCAGGGGCTTCCGCCGGGGTGATGATGGAAAGCTTCACGGGGGAGTCGCCGGTCTTCTCGGATTTCTCCAGGCCATCCACGGTCTTCACCAGGCTGTCACCCACTGCCTGGGCAATGGCTGCTGCCTGCACGGCCGAGCCGTCGGTGACGGAAATCGTGATGAGCACGGTGTTGCTGTCCGCGGTGGCCTTGACCTTGCCGGCCAGCTCCTTGGGTGTGGCGTCAAGTCCCAGGCTCTCGATGGCAGGCTTGAGAACAGCGGGGGAAACAACCGTTTTGAGGTAGGACTGAACGCGGGCCTGGCTGAAGCTGTTGCCCATTTGGAGGTCGGTGACGGAGCCGGAGTTTTGGATGGCGACGAACAGTTGGGTTTCGGCTGTGTAGCTCGGCTTGGCAAGAATTGTGGCTCCCGCGGCACCCAGCACGCCCAGAAGCGTCAGGCACGTCATGATGATCCAGTTGCGCCTGAGTATCCGGATGTAGTCGCGTAGCTCCACGTTGTAACCTCTCTGAATGCTGCTGTGAACTGCGGCCTGGCAAAGCCCCCGAATTAGCTTACTTGCATCAGGGACCACATTCTAACCGTCGTGAATTTCAGTACATGACGCGCTGTTAACAAACTGTGAACATTGGATTACAAAGATCTCAAGATCACTCAATCGACTGTCGGCAGGCAGTTAAGGCCGGTTTGTCAGCAACCCGGGCGGAGCCCCGCTTTGACGAAAGCTGCCGTCTGGTAGAGGTACTGGAATGCCCAGAGGGCGGGATCCATATCCTCGTAGTACGGGATCATCCTGAACGCGCCCTCGTAACATCTGCCCACGATTTCCTTGGCGCGGGTTACGTGGAACTGGGATGTCAGGATGTTGGCACTGCGCCAACCGTATTCCTCGGCCATGTCGGCCAGGACCCTCGCTTCACCCTGGGTGGTAAAGGGCTCGGGGTGGAAGCAAATGATCCTGTAGGGGCGTTTCGCCTCGCAATATGCACCCTCAATTTCGCCGTCGCTGTTCAGCGGCATGGACACGGCGATTGTGGGGGCGAGGCCGGCGTTCATCAGTTTTTCGGCGTATTCGACGCGGGCGGTTGGCGGCCCCAGCACGAACAACACATCGGCGGGCTGCGGCTGTCCAGTTGGAGGCGAAACGTACAGCGGCACGCCGATCACAATCCACGCCACCAGGATCACGGCGCCAACAGGCAGCCACCATGTGCGCTTCCTGGGCGCGTGCGCACCGGTCCGGCGCAAAAGCATGAATTCTCCCTTTCAGAGTCAAAGCAAAGGGCAGGTGCTTTCCGGTTTCCCGGAGAAGCACCTGCCCCCTGTGAAGACGTGTTACTTGACTGGAGCCTAGGCCTGGGCTCCAGCATCCTTGGCGCGGCGACGAACCACCGCTACGGATGCTGCGCCGGCGGCCAGTGCGCCTGCGCCGACCACCGACCACAGGACCAGGCTGGAATCGGCACCGGTGTTGGCCTGGCCGGTTGCGGTGCCCGCGGCGGTAACGCTGGACACAGTTTTACCGGAAAAAGCCTCGCCCTTACCGCGACCGCTGTTGTCGTCGTTGTCGTCGTGGTTGCCGTTGTTCACAACCACGACTGCCCAGCGCGTGTTGCCGGACGTGGTGCCGACGGCGCTGATCAGGTACTTGCCACTGTCCATGAAGGTGATGGTGGTGGAGAAAGCGCCGGTGCTGTCAGCGCTGATACTGAAGTTGGACGGGGCGGGCCGCTCGCCGTTCGAATCCTTCTGGCCGCCGTTCCGCTGGAACGTGATGTTGATGGGTTCGCCGGCGATGTAGCCGCTGCCGGAGAAAGTGATGGATTCGCCGCGGGCTATGGTGCCGTCGGAAACGGTTCCCTGCTCATTGCCCGGCGCCGGGTAGGTGGCTGCCACGGCCGGGGCGGTGCCAGTCAGTGCGATTGTTCCTGCAAGTGCAAGTGCTGCAATAGTCTTCTTCATTTGTCCCCCCTGAGACGAATATACGAAACTCACGTGATGGTGGGGATTCAGATCCCCATGCGGTAGCTTGCCGAAATCCCATATGTCTAGCCGGTGACGACGGTATCATTCACGGCTTGCTCCAGCAAAGTAAATCCAGGGCAGTTACAAAGGGTTAACCTGCGGTCTACCTGATCGACTCACAGCTTAGTATTTCGGTGTCGCGAATCACATTTGTGACAGAATCAACAGTGGGTGTGACAAGAAGTTCACTCTCCGTGTGCTGCACGATCCGGCTGAACGTGAAGTCCACGGTTGTGCTTTGGCCTGGTGCCAGCGTCACTGTGACCGTGCCGACAGGCCGTTCGGCGTGATGGTTGGCGCCGAACGGACTTTTCTTGCCGTTTACAGCCACCGTTTCAACGTTTGACTGGACGGGACCGTAAACCATGATGTTGCTCTGTGCCGATCCTGCCGGCACACCAAACGCGCCTCCGGCCGTAACGTACTTGGGCAGCGACGTTGCGGCGTCGGCCGGTGCGGTATTCGTACTCGTGACACGCACGGTGTAGCTGGCGTAGTCTCCGTCGGTGCACTGGCGGACCAGCTGCGCAGTTCTTTTGACGTAGTAATCCATTTTCGCGCCGGTACCGTCATTGAAGTAGACGCCGAATTGGGCGGCGGGGACGCTCGGTCCGCTGATCGAGCCGCTCAGGGGATATTGCGCAATTGTTGACTGTTCAGCGGCATCAGCTGACCACAGGAGAATGCGGTGCTGCTCCACTCCCTTGGCGATGCCATCAATAAGCCCTTTGTGGTTGCCTTGGCCGCCTGCCAGCGCCATGAAGATTTCCTTGGCCACAGCGGCGAAGTAGGCGTCCTGCTCGGCCGGCTTTTCGATTTTCGCGTAAACATCGGAGAGCAGAGTGTGCACCACGTTCTTGCCGGTCAGTTCGGTGGGCAAGCCGCCCTTGGAGAGTGCCAGCACACTTGAATCCTTGAGTTTGACCGGCCCGGTGCTGTCCAGGATGAAGCCAAGGGCAATGGGATCAATCGAGATGACGCCATTGAGTCGTTCGCCGGTCTTGGCTGCCCACATGTTCTGGGCAGTACGGGCCGCCGTGGGGAAATCCGGAGTCAGGTTGACGTCCTGCATGTACGTGCCGAGCCGTGTGGAGTAGATCCGCTCCTGCTCCACGTCGACAGGCAAGGCTTTGTCCTGTTTTCCCAGACCATCGGCCGTTGTCTGGGCACCGAGCGTGAGCTTGCCCTTGTCCATCGTCAACACCGCCAGGGCCGTAGGAATACCTCCGGACGCGCGGATTTCAGCGTTGTTCTGAATGAGCAGCAGATACCGGCGGGTTTCACCGGAACCAAGCATGGCGGGCGCCAGCCGGGATGCTTCAGCGGCCGAGTCCAGGGTCCCGCTGACTGCACGTAGCTGTTCGCGGGCCTGGACCAGAGGCTCTGCCACCTGCGGGAACAGCGTGCCCGGGTTTATGGCTTCGAGCCGTTCGGCGGAGACACGGACGGCGTGCGCGGCGGCCGCCACGCTGGGCGCGGCATTCTTGATGGGTTCCAGATCGGAGCCCGATTCGCTAGGCAGCAGGCTGTTCCAATCAAAGGAATCGAACACCTTGACCAAGGGCGCAACGCCAAGGTTGGCAACGTCGTCGGCCGACCGTGCGATTTCGGCCGTCGCCGAGAAGTTGGCGCCCACCCACGGAATAGCACCCGCGATGGTCCACACTGGATCCGCCGCCGCTTCACGGGCTGACGCAGTGTGGGTTCTGAGTTGTTCCGCCTTGCCGGTGGCAGCCTCCCGCCGGTTCTGAACGAGGTCATCCTTAAGGCCCGGAACCAGCTTCATAGTTGCCTCAAGCTCGGACTTGATAACGGATGCCTTGACTCCGAGCCACGCCGTTGCCGCAACGGCGACTCCGGCCAGCGCGGCAGTCCAGATGGCAGCCGTCAGCAGCCGACGGCGGAATCGCCCGCGTGCGGGCCCATCGCTAGGACCGCTCGATGTTGTTAATACGGTGTCAGTCGTTCGTGGCACAGCTCTTCCCCCATGATGATCTTTCGTGCGACGAGCCTGT
Source organism: Arthrobacter cavernae (assembly GCF_017368795.1). Taxonomy (GTDB): domain Bacteria; phylum Actinomycetota; class Actinomycetes; order Actinomycetales; family Micrococcaceae; genus Arthrobacter; species Arthrobacter cavernae. The sequence goes on from NZ_JAFNLL010000012.1 coordinate 118,270, forward strand.
CAGTAGGCGCCGGTGCTGTGGAATACCGCACGAGCGGTACGGAGCAGGATGACCAAGTCCCCAGCGAGTGACCAGTTCTCCACATAGTAGAGATCCAGTCGCACGGAGTCTTGCCAGGACAGGTTGGAGCGGCCGCTGACTTGCCACAACCCGGTGAGGCCTGGCTTGACCAGAAGCCGGCGGCGCACGTCGTGCTCATAGACTTCCACTTCCCTTTGCAAGGGAGGCCGCGGACCCACAAGGCTCATGGAGCCGCCGAAGATGTTGAACAGCTGGGGAAGCTCATCGAGGCTGTACTTTCGCAGGAACCTTCCGGACCGCGTAACCCGGGGGTCGTTCTTGATCTTGAACAGGACGCCGTTTCCCTCGTTCTTGTCTGCGAGCGCAGCAAGGCGTGCCTCGGCGTCGACCACCATGGACCGGAATTTAAGCATCCTGAATTGGCTGCCTTCGATGCCCACACGCTCTTGTTTGAACAGGACCGGCCCGGGGCTGTCGAGTTTGACCACCAGCGCCAGCAACGCCATGAGAGGCGAAAGCAGGACGATGAACGTGCCGGACACGGCAATATCGAAAAGCCGCTTGATGACACGTTGCCCGCCCTCGAGGCTGGGCGTTGTGACATGGATGAGCGGCAGTCCAGCAACTTGCTGCGTGTGAATCCGGGGGCCGGCGATGTCCGTAAGGGCCGGAGCCATGATGAGCCCGACGTTGCGGGACGCTAGTTCCCAGCCCAGATGCCGCAGGGTCTGCGGGTGCAGCTGCACGCCTGCGGACACGGCGACTGCGTCGGCATCGCACCGGCTAATTGCGTCCAGAATCATGTGCGTATCCGCTTCGTGGCCCATCACAGGAAGGCCGGATGCGGCCTCTGTTGCCGTTTTGTCCTGAACGCCCGGCGTGTAGGCGGCGATAGGCAGGTAGCCGGCATGCTTGGCGCCCTGCAGGCTGGCTGCAAGGTGTGCAACCGCACCTGGTCCGCCCAGCAGCATGAGGCGGGACATGCTGTCACCTCTTTGCCTGTTCACGCTCAGATGTTGCCGGAGCAGCCAGCGCGCCAACAGGAGGCCGACGATACCGACCGGCAAGGCGATGGCGACGTATCCGCGGGCCGTGTCAACGCGAAGAACATACGAAATGATGGCGACTAGTCCAAAGAGCCAAAGTGACGCAGCCGCAACCCTCTTGTACTCGTCCGGACCAGCTCCCAGGATCCGGCTTTGCCGGCTATTCCAGGCGCCGAGCATGCTCCACCAGACGATCGAGAGTGCAACGGAAACCCACACGTAGCTAGCTTCTTGACCGGTGCCCACAAAGGTTGGCTCGAATCCGAAGCGAATCACATAGGCTCCGGTCACAGCCCACAGGATTACAAACGCATCAACCACCTGCAAGGTACGGGAAGTCCGTACCCGCCAGTCTCGCAATTTCCTCAATTGCTATCCCCATTTACCTAGACGAACCGAGTCGACGGGGTATTCCCCGTCGCAAGGATACAGCTACGCTTCCTAGCGGACAGAATATTGCGTAGCGATGCCACTGGTGACGTCTGCGGACAACATACCGGCGAAGCCGCTTCTCATCGCGTAGCCTGCCAGGGCACGGCAGGCTGCGCCCGCAGGACAAACGACTGCCACAACACAACTTTGAGCGTGAGAGACGCTGTCGTAGGATACGATCGGATCGTTGTAGCAGAACTCGTTCCGGCCGAGGGCGATCTACCTGCTCTAATCCAGTCAATTTTGACGTGGGTGTTGACTCGCCAACTTTGAGGGGAAACTAGCGATGACTAAGACACTCTTTAGTGCAGACCCGCGGGGAAAACTGCTTCTTAATGAAATGCCGATTTATTCCGGCAGTCATAGTGAGTTACTACAAGAACTATCTCGGCTGTCAGAGCAGGCAATCCCATTGCTTGTTGTCACACCGAATGTTGATCAGGTCTTGACGCTAGACCAATCAAGTGAATTGTTGACCGCATTCAAGTTGGCCTCATTGCGGACCATCGACGGAATGCCACTAAGGCTGCTGGCCAAGTTGGTTGGCGTCAAAAACCCGCATCGCAATACAGGGGCGGACTTGCTGCCGAGCGTCTGCAGCTCGGATTTGTTCCGAGGTAAGACCATAGCGATCACAGGTGGCCGCGATGACGTACTCGAATGCGCGGTGAATCAGCTCTCGGTGGACAACCCTGAAGCAAACATTGTCGGCATACCATTTCCACACATTAAGTCCATCCAAGATGAAGCTAGTTGGTCCACGATCCGTGCTTTGAAGGAATGCAGTCCTGCAGTCGTCTTCGTGTGCCTCGGTGCTCCCAAGCAAGAAGCCTGGTTTGCTGAATGGCGGCAGCACTTACCGGCAGGGGTCTACATCGGAGCAGGAGCAGCAGTTGACTTTGCTGCTGGCGCTGTCAGCCGGGCGCCACGGTGGATGCAGCGTGCTGGTCTCGAATGGGTGCACCGATTGGTCAAGGATCCTAGGCGGCTTGCTCACAGATACTTGGTCAAGGGGCCCCGATTCCTACCGATCATGATTCGATCCATTATTCATGCATCCAAGTAGGCTCTGTGCTAGGCACAGAGAGTGCTTATATATACTGACCGGACCAATGACGTGAACTCTGAGCCAATAGCTCGACGTTTGAGCAGAATTGTGCTCGCTGTCCTCAGCCAGGGCATGGCGAGCGTCGCGTCAATGGTGCTGTCAATTATGATCGCTAGGGCGGTTCCGGTCGATGATTTCGGGGTTTTTGCGATAACGTTTTCAACGTGGATCATCGTAGTTGGTTCGATTCGGGCAGGTACGGCTGAGCTTTTCGTTTTTGAGCATTCGGCCAAGAGCTCAGCTCAGTTTCATAAAAAAATGTCGGATGCCCTCTCGGCGGGCTTGGTCCTGTCCGCTTGCGGAAGTCTTGGGCTGGTTGTCATTGCCTTATTCATTCCATATCTTACGACTGCGTTTCTGATTCTCGCTGCAGGGGTCCCCGCTCTCTACTTGCAGGATGCCAATAGATACTTCTTGGTTGCTAAGAAACGACAGCTTTCCGCATTGGGAATAGATCTATTGTATGTCGTCCTTATTATTGTGATAATGACGGTGATTACCACATCGAATGAATTATCCACCTATCTGTGGGAATGGGTTGCAATATCCTGGATCGCGGCGGCAGTGGGAACTGCACTTGTTCGGCCGAAAATTGGCCTGATGGGCAGCCGGTCATGGATCGGCGAGCAGTCCAAGAGCGTGATTTACTTTTTCCTCGATTTCATAGTTGCGAATGGTGTTGCAAACTCAGCCGTATACTTCGTTGCCGCATGGGGCTCGTTGGCTGATTCTGCTGCGCTCAGAGGTAGCCAAGTCCTCCTTGTGCCAATCCTCCTAATCATGCGAGGTGCCAGTGTCGCGCTAGGACCTGAACTTGCGAGGTTTGTCTCGAGGGGCAGGAAACATCGAGTAGTTCAAATTGTCGGCCTACTCAGCCTTGTCCAACTCATCGCTGTGTTGATGGCTTGGGTTCTCGTAGCTGTCATCCCGGTTACTACGGCCGAGGTCATTTTGGGTGACAGTGCGAGCAATACGCTGTCCATCTTCCCGTTCGCAGCGCTAGCTACGCTCATGCTTGGTCTGGCCACCGTTGCGATGGTCGGGTTAAAGGCCGCTGGCGACGTCCGCCACTCGCTCAAGCTAAAGATTGCAACTGCGCCGATCACTCTCGGACTGCTGGTGAGTGGCATCTTCGTTTCGGGTGCAGCAGGATCATCGGGTGCAGCAGGATCCCAGGTCGGCCTCGCAGCCGGTGAAGGCGTACGTACGGGGCTGCAGTGGGTTCGATTACGTCTCTGGAAGAATACGTAGACGTGAATCGCTATCCTAGCCATGCTTACTCTGATCGTGCGAATCTCTCCAGCTGAGTCAAAATCTATCCAGGCTACAGCTTCTGGCTAAGCCATTGCAGTGAAACCGTACTAATACTTAAGGGGGAATGGGGCCCATATGAAGACGATCTTGAAAGAGATTCTGCCTCGGCCGCTTATCAGGCTGGTCGGCCGGCTGATTGCGCCGTTTGAACATGTTCGTGAGTTCTCTATCGACGCATGGCGGTATTTGAAGCACAGTTCGCCTCGCGATGGCGTTGTCGGTCCCGCCGACGGGGTGGCTCGTCTGGAAGCCCAGATTACAAAGGACTATCACAGGGTCGAGAAAGGCCTGACGCTCAGTGAGCCAAAGCGTCCTTTCGGCATTGAGGTTCATAACAGGCTCAGTTCCCTCGTCCCCCAAGCGCGGGAGAGGGTTCCTCAGGCGTCCTTCGTTCGATTTGCTGACGACGCGCTGGAGGCCCTTGCCTCATGGAATGAGCTTGGTACGATAAATTCCCTCGTCAGTCCGGAGGTGTCAAATACTGCCGGGCGACTAGACGACGCAACATTGTCGACGTTCTTTTCTACACGCCGAAGTGTACGTAACTTTGATACGGCGAAGCCTGTTGACACAGCTCTGCTCCGTCAGGCCACGATGTTGGCTTTGAATACACCATCTGTGTGCAACCGACAGGCAGGCCGCGTTCACTACTTCACCGACAAGTTTGACGTGGAAAGAATACTGCGGCTCCAAAATGGAAACGCAGGCTTTAGGGCATCAGTTGGTGCCGTGGCAATCGTTACAGTGGATTCTCGGCTGTTTACAGGTGCGACGGAACGGAATCAAAGATGGGTTGATGGTGGACTTTTCGCGATGACATTGGTCTGGGCGTTGCATGGCGTCGGGCTCCAAACGTGCATGCTCAATTGGTCCGCCACTAACAGGCGGAGTCAGTTGTTGCGAGCAGAAACTAACGTTGATGCACACGAAGACATCGTCGTGCTCATTGCCATTGGCCATGCCCAAGAAGGTCACCGAGTTGCACGATCCGAGCGCCGTCAGCTGCATGAAGTCATGACTCTGGCCTAGCTTGACGTCAACTTCTTGTCGCCAGAGGCAAAGAACATGTACTAATGCGCGCACCAAAGGGGAGAATATTGAATTTGCGTGACACTGCCAGGTTGCTTCGTAATTCGAAGCTTTACGACCATATTGTCAGAAGTCGAGCGTACTACAGACTCCATTGTCTTTCAGACTCGTTGGCGCGAATACTGGGCAGTATCCGCTCGAATTTTGGCCTTAAGAATGCGGCATCCAGGCACCTGATTTTCGCCCCAACAGGGGGCGGCAATATTGGAGACCAAGCACTCTTGGAGGCGACTCTCTACGCACTGCACGGGCCGGTGACTGTCTTAGCTACGTCAGAGTCGGCCTTAGTGATTCCTGAAGCTGACCGAGAGCGAGTCCGGTTCGAGTCAATTGCTGGCTTTACTTACTTACCACCCTTACTTCGTATTCCGGCCGCAATTAGGTTTGTTCGTATCCTTGCCGCGGGAAGGAGCCTTAGCGTCATCGGCGCTGACTTGATGGACGGGGCCTACAACGCCGGAGCGTCACTTGCAAGAAGCAGTGGATTGTGGCTCGCAGCCAAGCAAGGAATTCCAAGTGTTTTGCTTGGATGTAGCTGGGCCGGTTCGGCGGTGCCTACCTGTACTTTGGCTCTCAAGAGGGCTGGTGCAGCAGGCGCCCACCTCAATTTTCGTGACGCCATCTCACAGCGTCGCGCGGCAGCTTCGGGTATTGCCGGGGCTCGTCTCACGTCAGACATCGTTTTTGGCGACGTCCGGATTGAAAGTACGCATAGGCTGTCCTCCTTTGTGGAGACATCGAGGAACGAGGGACGTAGAGTCGCCCTGGTGAACGCAAGTGGCCTCGTTGGAAAAAGAATTGATCAGAAGGGGGAGTATGTCGATATAGTTAAGTCGCTGCTCTCGAGTCATTTTTCCGTTATCTTGCTCCCACACGTCTTTCGATCAACGGGAGACGATCTGCATGAATGCCAAGGCATTCTCGAAGCGCTCAATGAGCCAGGTGTCATGCTCGTCGACTCAATGCTCCGGCCAAGCGAAATCAGAGCTCTATGCCGAGATTCGGATCTAGTAGTAACTGGGCGTATGCACCTTGCAGTAATGGCATTAGGCCAAGGCGTCGTGCCAATCACGCTGGGAACGCACGGGAAAGTTGAAGGCCTCTACCAGCACTTTGACGGGCTCGACTTCTGCGTAGAACCGACAGTTGGTTTCGGGCAGCGGGTGGTGGACCTATGGCCGGAAGCAATGACTCAGGATTCTCTCTGGACGCGGTCACTTCCTGCAGTCGTGTCGCTGTCTCAAGGAAACTTCGTCTTGCAGGCTCCCGACCTCTCACCCAGCGAGAGTCAGTAGTTTTCAATGGCACTTGCCACATTGAATTCCCAGATGCGTGCTCGAAAGCATCCAACGCCCAGCGTCAAATCGTGGTCTGGGTTTGCGTCGTTTTGCTTTGCGTTCCTCGCAACTAATATTACGTACGGCGCGCCAGTAGTCCTCGGGACCATGCTGGACTCATTTGTCACCCTCGTTATTAGTCTCGTGATTCTTGTGTCCATTAGCTTCGGGCTACTTCTCGCCGATCCACGACATTTTTGTCTATATTGGCTGCATCTTGTGATACTCCAGAATGCCGTCTCGGGCTTGTGGTTTTCCGACTCCGAAGGTGAAATTCCGCTCGTTGTAACTGAGGCCAAGACCTTAGCTATGGTCGTTGCAGTCATGTTCTGTCTACCACGCATTCTGAAAGTTCTATCCGCGGACAAATGGCTTGTTGGCGGGGTCACAGTTTATTTCGCAGGGCTTGTGCTGAACTTCACGGGCTTCGGCGCTCTTGCCTTGGCCACGCTGAGGAATTTTACGATCCCTTTGGCAGCTCTATTTGTGGCTGCTTCCCTGGCCCGGGAATTGAATGTCCGGGAACGCATTGCGTTCCTGCGTGTTGTGCTCGGTTGTGCGACGTTTTGGCTGGTTTTGGGAGCAGCGGGGGAGATGGTATTTACAACTCCGCAATGGCGGGCAGCGTTTAACGCTGATTCTCTCGGAGGGCTAAATTCGCTTTCCGAAGTCACCTCTATCTTCGGTTACGAACTGTCGCGTATTGGCGGCCTCCTTCTAGAGCCCGTCAACGCTGGATATATGGCTGCTTCAGTTTTGGTCGTGCTTTGGGTGCTTAGGCGCTCGAAGCGCGGCGTCGGTGATTCCATCTCGGACAGAGTGTGCCTTCTCGGTTCAACATTTGCTTTGGTGTCAGCGGCGACGAAGAATGGCCTTATGATGTTTCTCCTTGCGGGAGTTGTGAGCATTCTTCTGCACCGTGGAATTCGACGGGATGTCGTAGTCATCGTGTCGTGCTTTATTTCATTCGTCACGACTCTGGCCTACGCAACCCTTGTAAAGGGACCAGCATATTTGCAGACCGTTTTCTTGAATCCTGTAGGCGCTTCCGGGGGAGAAAGCACCAGCATTCACATGGCTGGACTAATCAGCGGCTTTCAAGGTTTGGCGGATTCCCCGTTTGGACACGGCCTGGGCACAGGAGGAAACTTTCTCAAGCTCTTTGACCCGACAGTCTCACGTGTCACGTGGCTGTCAACTGGCGGAGAAAGCGCCTGGGGGACTCTGGCATATCAGGGCGGACTGCTCTGCGTTGCCGGACTCTTGTTGATTGTGGTAAGGATCGCGAGAGCGTACGGGGCTGAGTCGGCCATACTGCTCGCGGTTTGGGCAGGCGCAGCACTGTTTGCAGAGTCATTCTTCGGACCCATTGCATCGTCCATTCTAATGATTGGAACCGCATTCTTGTCGAAGACAAATGATGCAGCAGTCGCCGGTGGGATCGAACGTGCAACAAGCCCCACGGATCGCCAATCAAACAGTCAGTCGGATGTCGACTCAATCTTGGATCGGATGACATGAACAACGAAGCAAAGATTGCAGCCAAAGGCGTATCAAGGTTTTCGCACATTGATGCTGTTCGGGCCTTCGCTGTCATGTTGGTTGTGGTTTCTCACGCCGACCTGGGCGCGTATGTGCCAGGCGGCGCAGGCGTGACGATCTTTTTTACGATTTCTGGCTTTATCATCACCTTTGTTCTCCTCAGGGAAAGAGACAGAGAAGGTGCCTTCAGTATTTCGAGGTTCTATCTGAAGCGTGTTTTGAAGTTACTTCCACCACTTATTCTAATTATCGTTATCCCTTCGGTGATTTACTCGTTGTTTGCTCGCATTGACTGGTTCGCAGTGATGGGTCAAATCTTTTTCTTCTATAACTGGCTCCGTATCTACGCTGATGTGGACGTTCTTCCCGGGTCGGGGATAACCTGGAGTTTGGCGATCGAGGAGCAGTTCTACATCTGCTTTGCTTTGATCTGGCTTTGTTTCGTCCGATTTAGGCACTCTTTAGCCATCCTCCAAGTCGCGAGTCTTTTGGTTATTGCTTGGGCACTAGTGGCCCGTATCGCGTTGGCCGGAGCTGCCCTGCCCAACCGAATTGAGTTTGGCACCGACACTCGACTTGACAGTATTGCAATTGGTATCTTGTGTGCAATTGCCTACTCTGGAATCAGTGGGAACCGAAGGCGGCGCTCAAAGGCTTTTCGTCATTCAGTCCGCTTAAATCATTCTTTAGTACCTGTGTTGGCGGGAGCTGTCTTTCTGACTGCGACTGCAATTCAAAATGAATTCTTCAGTGAGACGTTCAAGTATACGTTGCAATCTGCGGCCGTTGGGCTGCTCCTACTTTACGGAATGAGCAAGCCGTCTGGGATCGTCGGCAGGGCTTACTTGTCAGTATGTGACCTTAGAGTTGTTCAAATTATCGGACTTGCGAGCTATAGTATCTATTTGATTCATGTTCCGATATATAGACTTATAGTTTACGTTCTTCCCGATTTGGACGCCAGGATATCAATTCCGCTTAGAATTACTTTGGCAACTGCTGCGGGAGTTTTGGTCTGGAAGCTAGTCGAGACGCCGATTGAGCGATTCAAGACGAAATCTTTATCTCCGAAGAATCCGACAATTGTTGGAGATGCCCGCCTGGTGGCCAATGCCACAAGGCTCTAACGTCGGTCTTTCGTGAGACGGGGTTTCGGCAGGGCCGGGGTTTACCGACTGCCCGGCGTGTCTGATTCTTGCACGGAGGGCATGACAATGCTGCCGCTGACCGGTGGCGGCGGGTGGCGATGGTTCCACGACCATTACGTGCTATGGGGTTTGCTGGCTTCTTCAAGGATCCCGGGGAACCGTGAAAAGCCGTAACAAGACACGAAACGCTGTAATGACCAAGTCGCATAGTAAATACGAGCCTCGCCTTGCCGGTAGACTGGCCGTACCGCATGAATACTGCCGTTCTGGCGGCCTGCCTTCTGTTGGCCGCCAGAGTTTCGACACAGGGGGACCCCGGTTTGGACCTAAGCGACTACTTGCGCATTCTGCGCCGCAATTGGATGTTGATCGTGGCGTCTACGATGTTGGGTCTGTTGGTAGCCGGTGCAACTTCAGCGCTCTCAAAACCTAAGTACACGGCACAGGCAGAACTGTTCGTTGCCATCCAAGGGACAGGCTCGATTCAAGAACTCCAGCAGGGCAACACCTTCAGCCAGGCCCGGGTGCAGTCCTACGTGAAGACCGTAGATTCGCCGGTCGTTCTGCAGCCTGCGATTGACTCACTTGGGCTTTCCATATCTGCGGAAGAGTTGGCAACTAGGGTCAAAGCCACGACTGATGCCAACACAGTCCTAATTGGCATCTCAGCCGTCGACAACTCTTCCGTACAGGCGGCGGCAATAGCGCAGGCCGTGGCCGACAGCCTTATTAGGGCTGTCGACAATCTAGAGAAGCCCAAGACTGGCGGCTCGTCGCCAGTCAGTTTGTCTGTAATCACGCCAGCTAAAGCACCTTCTTATCCTTCAGCCCCAAATACGCGGCTAAATATCCTACTTGGGCTGTTCCTAGGCCTAGGTGCTGGTCTGGCGGCATCCATGCTCAGAGCCACTCTTGACAATCGCATCAGGGGAGAATCTGACCTGAGGAGGGTCACGGATGCGCCCCTACTCGGTGGCATCTCATTTGATCAAGATGCCACGAAGAAGCCCCTTCTGACGCAAGCCGCACCGCAGAGCCCAAGAGCCGAGTCTTTTCGTCAACTTAGGACGAATCTCCAGTTCGCGAACGTCTCGGGCCGTGCCAAGAGCGTACTTGTTACGTCGTCAGTTCCCACCGAGGGCAAGAGCACCACTGCCACCAACTTGGCTATCGCTCTGGCGCAAGCAGGCCAATCCGTCTGCCTTGTCGACGCGGATCTACGGCGTCCGATGATTAACGAATACCTTGGGCTTGACCGAAGCGCAGGTCTTACCACCGCGCTGGTCGGTGTCGCCGACCTTAATGATCTCCTCCAACCGTGGGGCGACGACAGTCTCTATGTTCTGGCTTCGGGGCAAATACCGCCTAATCCTAGCGAACTCCTTGGGTCTCCGGAAATGAGGCACTTGATCGACCGACTCGAACACGCCTTTGACGTTGTCGTGATCGATGCACCTCCGCTGCTACCTGTTACCGACGCCGCGGTCCTCTCCCAGCACGTTGGCGGTGTTGTACTCGTGGTCGGTTGCCAGAGACTCAGGCAGCAAGACCTTGAAAAGTCCCTGGGCGCACTCGAGATGGTGGGTTCCAACGTTTTGGGCGTGGTTCTCAATCGACTCCCGGCCAAGGGACCGGATGCTTACTCGTACGGCTACTACAGCCATGACGATTCCAGCAGCCCTAGAAGCTCCGTCGATGCACTCTCTACCTCCAGCCGCCTCTCACAGCCGTTCGATTCAGACCATAGAGCTGTCAACGTAGCTGTCGGTCCACATTTGGAGGAAAGGCCTGCATCAATATTTCCCGGCGAGCGGATTGATCGCACCTAGGGATTCCGCTAATAGGTTAGAGTCGCCGGTCCGGTGGTTGTCCCAGCGGTGGGTGGTCCAGGCTGGGCCGATGAGTCGGCGGACGATCATCATCCTGTTGGCCAGTGCGATGAACGCTTCGATCACGGGATGCGTTTCTCGGCACAGACGAGGAGTTTCTTGAGTCCTCGTCTGTGCCAGTAGTTGGGCCCTTCGTAATTAGGCATGGTTGGGTTGGCTTTGCCGGCTCTTCGCGGTTGGCGCCGAGGATGCTGGGCATCCATGAGCACTGGTACCGATCCGTGCGGTTCATCCGGGATTCCGGTATGAAGGCCTGGATCCGGTACGGCCGTGACCACAGGGGCGTCGGTTGCTGGCTCTTCGCCTGCCCCCTTGGAGTGGCTGCCTCGGTGTCCAGGCCCAAGCGATCGACCCGTCCGTAGCGTTCAGGAAGGCGCTGCGGATGTGGCTGCCGCGGACTGCTGTCTCCGTCGACCATTTTCACAAGACGATGGTGGCCAATGACATGCTCATCGCGGTGCGGCAGGGCCTGTCCAGCATGTCAGGGCCGGCGAGGCCGGGCCACGGACCCGGCCGGCGAACCGGATACTGCTGCTCAAGGCAGACGAGAACCTCTCCGAACGCGGACAGCGCCGGCTGACGGTTGTCTTCGATGCCGATGACCCGACCGGCAAGCTCAAGGCCGCCTGGCAGGTCGAGGAACAGCTCCGGATCCTGCTGCGCACTGGCTCCCTTGAGGACGCCGTTGCTGCGAAGGCGACCTTGGTGCCTGGTGAAGCGGGCCGCGATGCCGGAACAAACAGGCTCTACCGGACCGTGTGCCGCTGGTGGGCCGAGACGAAGTCCTCATGGTCACAGGAGCGACCACGGCCAAGGTAGAAGCCAACAACACAGCAATAAAACACATCAAACGAACCGCGAGGGGCTACCGAAACCCGGACAACTACAAATCGCGCATCATCTTGAGAAGGCCGCCCGGACGGCAGCATGAACGCTCATCCCAGCAGAGCATACCCGGGAACCTTGAAGAGCAGCTTTGATACTGGCGACACGTTGAGTTACATCACGGTCGTGTTTACCATCGTCTCCGAACGCGAGGACCTTGGCCCTGTGCTGGCCGAATGGCTGGACTTGTTCAGGACACGTGTGGTCTAGGAGCGTGGGTCGGTAGTCGTTCGGTGGCATGAGGCCG
>NZ_JAFNLL010000120.1 GCF_017368795.1 Arthrobacter cavernae
AGGTGGGAGACGTGGAAGCCCGGACGCCAGTCCGGGTGGAGTCATCGTTGAAATACCACTCTGGTCACTTTGGACATCTAACTTCGGCCCGTGATCCGGGTCAGGGACAGTGCCTGATGGGTAGTTTAACTGGGGCGGTTGCCTCCTAAAAAGTAACGGAGGCGCCCAAAGGTTCCCTCAGCCTGGTTGGCAATCAGGTGTCGAGTGTAAGTGCACAAGGGAGCTTGACTGTGAGAGAGACATCTCGAGCAGGGACGAAAGTCGGGACTAGTGATCCGGCGGTACATTGTGGAATGGCCGTCGCTCAACGGATAAAAGGTACCTCGGGGATAACAGGCTGATCTTGCCCAAGAGTCCATATCGACGGCATGGTTTGGCACCTCGATGTCGGCTCGTCGCATCCTGGGGCTGGAGTAGGTCCCAAGGGTTGGGCTGTTCGCCCATTAAAGCGGTACGCGAGCTGGGTTTAGAACGTCGTGAGACAGTTCGGTCCCTATCCGCTGCGCGCGCAGGAAATTTGAGAAGGGCTGTCCTTAGTACGAGAGGACCGGGACGGACGAACCTCTGGTGTGTCAGTTGTACTGCCAAGTGCACCGCTGATTAGCTACGTTCGGATGGGATAACCGCTGAAAGCATCTAAGCGGGAAGCTCGCTTCAAGATGAGATTTCCACACACGAAAGTGTGGGAGGCCCCCAGCCAGACCACTGGGTTGATAGGCCGGATGTGGAAGACAGGACCAACGACTGTCGAAGCTGACCGGTACTAATAGGCCGACAACTTACACCACACACAACACACGCACGCGTCCACTATGTGGTTCCCAGACAACAAACCCGCGTTTGTTGCCACGGGAACACAACTGAACAACAACACCACGGAACCCCGAACAGGGTTCGCATGTTGTAACCACACA
>NZ_JAFNLL010000121.1 GCF_017368795.1 Arthrobacter cavernae
GACCCCGGCCCTGACCGACCCGGCGGTAGAGAATGTGATCGCGCTGATGCGCACGACCCGGATGCCGCACGCCCGCGCGGTGGTCGCCGACGTCCTGGCCACCGCGAAAGCCCAACGCTGGGACCCCACCGAAGTCGTCCGCGTCCTGCTCGAAGCCGAAGCCACCGGCCGGAACCGGTCCATGCTGGCCACCCGGCGCAAACGCGCCGGATTCCCCACCGGGAAGACCTTCGAGGTCTGGGACGGGGCCCTCTCCACCCTCCCCGCAGCGACCACCTCGTTCCTGCGGACCCTGGAATGGGTGCGTCGCCGGGAGAACCTGATCGCCTGCGGGCCCTCCGGCACCGGGAAGACCCTGCTCCTGGAAGCACTCGGCCAGCAGGCCATCGATCAGGGCATGTCCGTGTCCTGGCTCAGCATGGAAGACCTCGGCGCCCTCGTGCGCCGCCACCGCATCGATGACAGCGTCAACAAAGCCATCACCCGCGCCACCAACGTGGATTTGATCTGTATCGATGACATAGGCCTCCTGCCGGTTTCCGCAGACGCGGCCGAGGGCTTCTACCGGGTCGTGGAAGCCTCTTACGAGAAGCGCTCCCTCGCGATCAGCTCCAACATCCACCCCTCCGGCTTCGACGAACTCATGCCCAAAACCATCGCCACCGCAACCGTGGACCGGCTCCTCCACCACGCCCACCTCTGCCAAACCAGCGGCGAGTCCGTCCGGCTCATGCAAGCCCAAAACGGGAAAGGAACCCGCCCCATGAACTAACCCCAAACCCTCGTCAGGCGCCCGCCCACCCGGCACGCCCGGGGCGCCTGACCCTGTCAAAAAATACCTGCCGCCACCGGTCACCCACCTGCCGCCAGCGGGCAAACCAAC
>NZ_JAFNLL010000122.1 GCF_017368795.1 Arthrobacter cavernae
TTTTCGTTCCACTGAGCGTCAGACCCCGTAGAAAAGATCAAAGGATCTTCTTGAGATCCTTTTTTTCTGCGCGTAATCTGCTGCTTGCAAACAAAAAAACCACCGCTACCAGCGGTGGTTTGTTTGCCGGATCAAGAGCTACCAACTCTTTTTCCGAAGGTAACTGGCTTCAGCAGAGCGCAGATACCAAATACTGTTCTTCTAGTGTAGCCGTAGTTAGGCCACCACTTCAAGAACTCTGTAGCACCGCCTACATACCTCGCTCTGCTAATCCTGTTACCAGTGGCTGCTGCCAGTGGCGATAAGTCGTGTCTTACCGGGTTGGACTCAAGACGATAGTTACCGGATAAGGCGCAGCGGTCGGGCTGAACGGGGGGTTCGTGCACACAGCCCAGCTTGGAGCGAACGACCTACACCGAACTGAGATACCTACAGCGTGAGCTATGAGAAAGCGCCACGCTTCCCGAAGGGAGAAAGGCGGACAGGTATCCGGTAAGCGGCAGGGTCGGAACAGGAGAGCGCACGAGGGAGCTTCCAGGGGGAAACGCCTGGTATCTTTATAGTCCTGTCGGGTTTCGCCACCTCTGACTTGAGCGTCGATTTTTGTGATGCTCGTCA
>NZ_JAFNLL010000123.1 GCF_017368795.1 Arthrobacter cavernae
ACCGGATAAGGCGCAGCGGTCGGGCTGAACGGGGGGTTCGTGCACACAGCCCAGCTTGGAGCGAACGACCTACACCGAACTGAGATACCTACAGCGTGAGCTATGAGAAAGCGCCACGCTTCCCGAAGGGAGAAAGGCGGACAGGTATCCGGTAAGCGGCAGGGTCGGAACAGGAGAGCGCACGAGGGAGCTTCCAGGGGGAAACGCCTGGTATCTTTATAGTCCTGTCGGGTTTCGCCACCTCTGACTTGAGCGTCGATTTT
>NZ_JAFNLL010000124.1 GCF_017368795.1 Arthrobacter cavernae
GGAATTCCAGTCTCCCCTACATCACTCTAGTCTGCCCGTACCCACTGCAGAACCGGAGTTGAGCCCCGGTCTTTCACAGCAGACGCGACAAACCGCCTACGAGCTCTTTACGCCCAATAATTCCGGATAACGCTTGCGCCCTACGTATTACCGCGGCTGCTGGCACGTAGTTAGCCGGCGCTTCTTCTGCAGGTACCGTCACCCGAAGGCTTCTTCCCTACTGAAAGAGGTTTACAACCCGAAGGCCGTCATCCCTCACGCGGCGTCGCTGCATCAGGCTTGCGCCCATTGTGCAATATTCCCCACTGCTGCCTCCCGTAGGAGTCTGGGCCGTGTCTCAGTCCCAGTGTGGCCGGTCACCCTCTCAGGCCGGCTACCCGTCGTCGCCTTGGTAGGCCATTACCCCACCAACAAGCTGATAGGCCGCGAGTCCATCCAAAACCGCACAAGGCTTTCCACCACCACACCATGCGGTGAGCGGTCGTATCCGGTATTAGACCCAGTTTCCCAGGCTTATCCCAGAGTCAAGGGCAGGTTACTCACGTGTTACTCACCCGTTCGCCACTAATCCCCCCAGCAAGCTGGGGACCATCGTTCGACTTGCATGTGTTAAGCACGCCGCCAGCGTTCATCCTGAGCCAGGATCAAACTCTCCGTTGAAAACAAACAGACACAACCACCGCCCCCGGAAACACGGGAAACGACGGCTGCACAAAATCTGAAACCAGCTGAACCAGGCCACCACACACGGGGGTGCGGGCAACCCGGCAAATCAACCAATCCATAAAAACAAATCGGTATCAACAAACTTGGCACACTATTGAGTTCTCAAACAACAGAC
>NZ_JAFNLL010000125.1 GCF_017368795.1 Arthrobacter cavernae
GACTCCGTCCACGGCTCCTTCGAAGGCACCATCCGCGTGGATGAGGAGGCCAACACCATCACGGCGAACGGCGTCCAGATCCAGGTCATCTACTCGGACAACCCCGCCACGGTCGACTACACGGCCTTCGGCATCCAGGACGCCCTGGTGGTGGACAACACGGGCCGCTGGCGCGACGCCGAGGGCCTGGCCCAGCACCTGCAGAGCAAGGGTGTTGCCCGCGTCCTGCTGACCGCCCCGGGCAAGGGCGAGCTGAAGAACATCGTCCACGGCATCAACCACGGCGACATCACCGATGCGGACAAGATCGTCACGGCTGCTTCCTGCACCACCAACGCGATCACCCCGGTCCTGAAGGCGATCAACGACAGGTTCGGCGTGGTGCACGGCCACGTGGAAACCGTGCACTCGTTCACGAACGACCAGAACCTGATCGACAACTTCCACAAGGGCGACCGCCGGGGCCGTTCCGCTGCCCTGAACATGGTCATCACCGAGACCGGTGCGGCCAAGGCAGTAGCGAAGGCACTGCCGGAACTGCTGGGCAAGCTCACCGGCAACGCCATCCGCGTCCCCACCCCGGATGTCTCCATGGCCATCCTGAACCTCAGCCTGGAGAACGGCACCACGCGGGACGAGGTCAACGACTACCTGCGTGAAATGTCGCTGCACTCCGATCTCCGCAAGCAGATCGACT
>NZ_JAFNLL010000126.1 GCF_017368795.1 Arthrobacter cavernae
GTTCCGGATGAGTCGCGGACCTTCGGGATGGACGCGTTCTTCCCGACCGCGAAGATCTACAACCCCAAGGGCCAGAACTACCTCTCCGTGGACCGCGACCTCGTCCTGGCCTACAAGGAATCCCCCCTGGGCCAGCTCATCCACCCCGGCATCAACGAAGCCGGCGCCGTCGCGGCCTTCACCGCCGCCGGCACCGCCTACGCCACCCACGGCGAGCCCCTGGTCCCGATCTACGTCTTCTACTCCATGTTCGGCTTCCAGCGCACCGGCGACGCCTTCTGGGCCGCCGCGGACCAGATGACCCGCGGCTTCATCATCGGCGCCACCGCGGGACGGACCACCCTCACCGGCGAAGGACTCCAGCACGCCGACGGCCACTCCCCCCTGCTCGCCTCCACCAACCCCGCCGTCCTCAGCTACGACCCGGCCTACGGCTACGAAATCGGCCACATCATCCGCCACGGCCTCGAACGCATGTACGGGCCAGCCTCCGAAGGAGACAACGGAGACCGGAACCTGATGTACTACCTCACCGTGTACAACGAGCCCATCACCCAGCCGGCGGAACCGGAAAACCTGGACCTGGAAGGCGTGCTCAAGGGCATCCACCGGATCTCGGTCTCGGAACAGGCCGGACCCAAGGCCCAGCTCCTGGCCTCCGGCGTGTCCGTGCCCTGGGCCCTGGACGCCCAGG
>NZ_JAFNLL010000127.1 GCF_017368795.1 Arthrobacter cavernae
CGAGGGGGTAAGCGGTGAGGCTCAGATTGCGTCCATCAGCCAGAGTGTGGCGCGTTTCTCCTCTGCATCCGGCGTGGAGGTGGACAAGGTCGCTGAAGCCTTCGGGAAGCTGACCACAGACCCGACGTCGGGGCTGACGGCGATGGCTCGCCAGTTCCATAACGTGTCGGCGGAGCAGATTGCGTATGTTGCTCAGTTGCAGCGTTCCGGCGATGAAGCCGGGGCATTGCAGGCGGCGAACGAGGCCGCAACGAAAGGGTTTGATGACCAGACCCGCCGCCTGAAAGAGAACATGGGCACGCTGGAGACCTGGGCAGACAGGACTGCGCGGGCATTCAAATCCATGTGGGATGCGGTGCTGGATATTGGTCGTCCTGATA
>NZ_JAFNLL010000128.1 GCF_017368795.1 Arthrobacter cavernae
TCAGTTGCAGCGTTCCGGCGATGAAGCCGGGGCATTGCAGGCGGCGAACGAGGCCGCAACGAAAGGGTTTGATGACCAGACCCGCCGCCTGAAAGAGAACATGGGCACGCTGGAGACCTGGGCAGACAGGACTGCGCGGGCATTCAAATCCATGTGGGATGCGGTGCTGGATATTGGTCGTCCTGATACCGCGCAGGAGATGCTGATTAAGGCAGAGGCTGCGTATAAGAAAGCAGACGACATCTGGAATCTGCGCAAGGATGATTATTTTGTTAACGATGAAGCGCGGGCGCGTTACTGGGATGATTCG
>NZ_JAFNLL010000129.1 GCF_017368795.1 Arthrobacter cavernae
GGTCGTGAACCCGCCCGTGGTCAACCCCCCGGTCGTCAACCGCCCGGCTGTTAACCCGCGTGCCCTTCGGGTGGCGGCGGCACCGGCAGTCGGCGCTCCTGCTGTCCTGGCCGACACTGGCCTGGACAGCCAATGGGCCCTGCCTGCAGCGGCCCTGTTGCTTGGTGGCCTGGTCTTCCTGGCCGCCGCCCGCAGGAAGTCGGCAGCCGCCCGCAGCTAGGCGGCGGGCGACCACTGGTTCCTCCGCAGGGCTTAACGGCCCTGCGGAGGAACCAGCCGCGCGGCACCGGCCCTTGGCCCGCCGCAGCCGAAACTGCGGCTGCCGGGCAGCGTCCGACCCGCCACACCCGACAGGCAACC
>NZ_JAFNLL010000013.1 GCF_017368795.1 Arthrobacter cavernae
ATGAAGTCGACCAGTTCCTTCTTCAGGAGCTCGGTCCGCTCGTCGGTTGCGAAATCCATCTACTTGTACTCCTTCAGTGATTCGAGCCCGAGTCCCAGCAGCAAAGGCACAGTGCTGCCGCTGTCTTCGAAGCCCTCGCCAACGGTTTGGCGGTTGATGTGTCTGTAGCGGACGCCCTCGGAAATGCCTGCCAGCTTGAAGCAGGCCAGTCCCAAGTGGAATCCGAATCCGTCAAGAGAACGGCCGCTCTCTCTCTCGTACTGCGCCATGATCTCTTCCTCCGAGGGGTAGCCCGGCGCCAGCGTCACGTCATAGGTGGCCGGATCAGTCGATTCCCGGGCTGCCACGATCCGTGCGCGCCGCTGATAGATCAGCATCAGCGCCAGGTCCAGCAGCGGGTCCCCGAGCGTGGCCATCTCCCAGTCGATGACTGCGGCCGGCAGGTCGTCGGCGCCCATCAACACGTTGTCCAGGCGGAAGTCGCCATGGACGATGCCCGAGGCGGACTCGGAGGGCACCGCGGCAAGGAGCTCTTCGTGCAGCTTGTCCGCGCCGGGAAGTTCGCGGGTGAAGGATGCATCGAGTTGCTGCTTCCAGCGCTTCACCTGGCGGCCGAGGAAGCCCTCGGGTCGGCCGAAGTCATTCAGGCCGACGTCGGCGGGATCCACACGGTGCAGCTTCGCCAGGGTGCGCACCAGCTCGGTTCCGATGGCCCGTGTGCGTGCCTCGCCGAGCGGTTTGATCTCGTCGGCATACCGGTACGGAACGCCGTCGATCCGTTCCATGATGTAGAAGTCTGCACCCAGGACGTCCTTGTCCCCGCAATAGGCGAACATCCGCGCCACGGGGACATCCGTATTACGAAGCGCATCGGCCATGGTGTACTCGCGGCGCATGTCGTGGGCGGTGGCCATGATCGTGCCCAGAGGCGGACGGCGCACAATCCATTGGCTCACCCCGTCGCTGAGCTCATAGGTCAGGTTCGATTTTCCGCCCTGGATGAGGCTGGCAGAGAGCTCTCCCGCAACCAGACCGGGGCACTCCCGGGCCAGCCAATCCGTCAGGCGGTCAAGGTCGAGACCTGTGGGCGATTCACGGCGCGTCGCCACGCCGCCGTCGTGTGCTGTCTTCATTGCGTCACTCATGCCCGGGCGAACTCCGGGACGAGCGCCTCATAGGTGATGTCACCCTCCTTGACGCTTCCAAAGCGAAGGGCAAGTTCGGCCATATGGTCCACGGTCTCCTTCGTTGCCTTGAAAATCGGTTTGAGCTTGGGTGCCACCTCGTTCGAATAGTGCTCGACGTAGGCCGCAGCGATCTCAGGAGCCTTGCCGCCGAGGCCGGTGGTGTTGAGCAGATCGGCCGCCGCCGCCTTGTTCCCGATGATCCATTTGCTGGCATCGTCCTGGGCAGCCAACCAGTTCTTGACGATGTCCGGGTGCTGCTGCACCATGTCCTCGCGGACGCCCATCGCGACCACGGCCTGGTTGCGCATCAGCTCGGGCACATTCGCCTCGGCGAAGTCAATCAGGATCTTCCCGCCGGTCTCCTGGGCGACGAAACGCGTGGCAGTCCACTGGACCGTGACGTAGGCATCGATGCGCCCGGCATTCAGGTTGGGGATCGCCTGCGCCGTGGGGCCCACGGCAAGGGCCGTGACGTCGCCGTACTGCATGCCTGCCAGCTCAAGGGCAAGCTTCAATTGCAGATCGCCGCCGGAGCCGACGCTCGAGACGCCGATGCGTTTCCCCTTCAGGGAACGGATCTTCTCTTCGAAGCTCGCCTCGGGCCCAGGCCAGCTGTGGTCTTTGCTGCCGACGATCCCGTAGGTTGTTTCGAGAGTCCGGAAACCGACGAGCAGCGGGCGCTTGCCCTTGGAGCTGTTTGCGTGGGTTGCCATCAGCAGCAGCGTGTCCGATGCGTAGGCGTCGACGGCGCCGGCCACCAGCAGCTGGTATGCCTGGACACCGCTTTGGGGGTTGAGGTGCTTCGGGACCTCAAGCTGGTGCTTCTCATAGTCCTTGTTGGAAAGGTTGATCGCATCAAGGAAATACGCGTCGCCGGGGAAGGCGGCAATGGCGAACTTCTGCGGCTGGGAGGCGGTGGCCGCACCACCGCCTCCTCCACAGCCAGTCAGCAAAGAGGCCGAACCAATCGCCGCCGCGCCGAGGCCGAAATACTGCAACAGCGATCGTCGGGAGACGCCGCCGTCCAACGCCAGCAGACTCCCGAAGGGCGATCCGCCTTTCTGTGACTCAAACATTCCTACTCCTTTGTAGCTGATTCATGCCTGGCGGACTTGGCTGTGCCCATTGCCCGCATTGGTGCGGCTTCCTACCGCTCGGCCCTGGCGTGTTCCATGACGACCCGGCCAACGGTCTTTCCGTCGGCGAGCCGCTGAAGTGCTGCGGGCACGCCGTCCAAGGTGAATCTTTCGCTGACGAAGGGGGCAATGGCACCCGCGTCCGCCAGTTTGCTCAGTTCACGGTGGCATTCATCGACCGCTGCGGGGTTCTTGGTGTTGTAGAGGCCCCAGTGGATGCCGATGATCGAGTAGTTCTTCACAAGTGCGTGGTTCAGGGAGGCGGACTGGATCTCCCCGCCGGCAAAGCCGACCACAATGATCCTGCCTTCGAACGCGATGCACTTGGTGGAACGCTGGTAGGTCTCCCCGCCGACCGGGTCGTAGATCACGTCCGCGCCCTTGCCGCCGGTGAAGATCTTGACCTGCTCCACGAAGTCGTCCTTGCGGCGGTCGATGACCAGGTCCGCGCCGAGCTTCCTCGCGTATTCAGCCTTGGCTTCGCCACCGACGACGCCGATGACGGTTGCGCCGGCAGCCTTGCCGAGCTGGATGGCGGCACTGCCCACGCCGCCGGCGGCGGCGTGGACCAGCAGAGTCTCGCCTGGCTGGATCCGGGCCAGCCGGTGCAGCCCGAACCAGCCGGTCTGGTAGCCGATGAACAGGCTGGCTGCCTGCGCGTCGTCGAGCGAGGCCGGCGCCTGGTGCACCTTGTCCTGGTCCATCAGGGCGTACTCGGCGAAACCACCGTACGGAAGTGTGGTCAGGCCCAGCACCCTGTCGCCGACCGCGGCCCGGGTGACCCCCGGGCCCGTGGCGATGACCTCGGCGCAGACCTCGCGTCCGGGTGTGGAGGGCAGCTCCGGCTTGACCTGGTAGACGCCGCGGCACATCAGCACATCGGGGAAGTTGGCCGCGGAGGCCAGTACGCGCACCAGCACCTGGCCTTCGCCCGCTTCCGGCACTGCGCGTTCAACAAGTTGCAGGGCATCCACCGGTTCACCGAGTTCTGTGACCGACCACGCCTTCAAAGTGTTGGGGATGGACATGCCTACTCCGCCTCGAACTTGATCAGCGGCTGCCCGGGGGCAACCACGTCGCCTTCGGACACATGGACTTCCAACACAGTGCCGGTGTCCTCGGCCGTGACCGGAATTTCCATCTTCATGGCCTCGAGGATCATGAAGACGTCGTCTTCCTCCACCTTGTCACCCGGTGCCACCAGGATCTTCCATACGTTGGCACCCATGTCTGCCTGAATTGTCTCTGCCATTTTCATGCACTCCTTTTGGCCAGCTTGGCCTGTTCTTTAAGTCGTTGCTGGATGCGCTCCACCAGTCCGGTGTCGTAGCGTCCGTCAGTGAATTCCTCATCGGCGAGGATCTCCTCGAGGAATGGCTGGTTGGTGACCAGCCCCTCAATCTCGAAGTCCTCGCAGGCCTTGATGGCCCGTGCCAGTGCGTCTTCGCGGGTTTCCCCGTACGCGCAGACCTTGGCGATCAGCGAGTCGAAGTGCGGGGTGACCTCGGTGCCGGCCGCGTAGCCGGAATCCACCCGGATTCCCTCGCCGGTTGGTTCGATCCAGCCGTCGATCGGGCCGGGGCGCGGGAAGAACTTCTTCGGGTCCTCGGCGCAGATGCGCAGCTCGATCGCGTGTCCTCGGAACACCGGGTTGAAGTCCGCGGTGGTCGTGCCGGAAGCCGCGATGCTCAGCTGCTGCTCGATCAAGTCGACGCCGTGGGTGAGCTCGGTGATCGGGTGCTCGACCTGGATGCGGGTGTTCATCTCGAGGAAGACGAAGTCGCCGGTGCGGGTGTCGAGCAGGAACTCGACGGTGCCCGCGTTGCGGTAGCCGACCGAGCCTGCGGCCGCGATGGCCGATTCGATGAGCCGTGCGCGGGTTTCCGGGGCCAAGTGCGGCGCCGGGGATTCCTCGATCAGCTTCTGGTGGCGGCGCTGGGTGGAGCAGTCGCGCTCGCCCAAGGCCACGATGGTGCCGTCGTTCAGGCCCAGGACCTGGATCTCGACGTGGCGTGCGGACTCGACGAAGCGCTCGACGAAGACGCGGTCGGAGCCGAAGCTGCGCTCGGACATCGACTTGGTGTTCTCGAAGGCTTTGCGCAGCTCGTCGGCGTCGTGGGCCACGGCCATGCCGATGCCGCCGCCGCCGGCGGAGGCCTTGACCATGACCGGGTAGCCGACGCGTTCCGCTTCCTCGACGGCCTCATCGCCGGTCTTCAGGGCCGCACCCGCGTCGCCGCTGATCGGCACGCCTGCAGCCGCGACGGCGCGGCGGGACTCGACCTTGTCGCCCATGACGTCAATGACGTCGGCCGAGGGGCCGACCCAGGTCAGTCCGGCGTCGGCGACCTCGCGGGCGAAGCCGGCGTTTTCTGCCAGGAACCCGTAGCCGGGGTGGATGGCGGTGGCGCCCGCTTCCTTGGCGATCGCGATGATCTGCTTGCGGTCAAGGTAGGACTGCACAGGCACGTCGCCCTTGAGCTCGATGGCCACGGAGGCCTCGGAAACGTACGGCAGGCCGGCATCGACCTTGTGGTAGACGGCGACGGTGCGGACGCCGAGTCGATTTGCCGTCTTGATGATGCGTCGTGCGATTTCGCCGCGGTTGGCGATCAGCAGGCTTTCCGGAAATGAATTCACGGTGATCTCTCCTTAGAAGCTCGTCGGCCAGGTGCGCAACAGGTGTTCGCCTACGCCGTTGCTCCGGGCCCGGTAGTGGTCCTTCAAGGCGCCGAGGATGAACTCGCGCGTTTCGGACGGATCGATGACCTGTTCAAAGCCGAAGACCTGGGCCACGTCGTAGGCGGTGGTGCCCTTGTTCATCTCCGCGAGGCGCAGCTCGTACATCTCGGGGTCGCTTTCGGGGGTGATGCCGTGGACCACGGAGACAGCGGAGGTCGGATCCATGAAGCTGACCTCGGACGACCACCAGCCGGCGGTGGCGTCGGCGGTGCCGCCACCACCCATGTTGATCAGGGCCTGGCCGTAGTTCTTGCGCATGGTGACCGCGATCTTCGGCACGGTGACCAGCGAGAGAGCGTTCATCCAGTTGATGATCTTGCCGGCAACCTTGCTCCGCTCGGCCTCGAGGCCGATCAGGAAGCCCGGCTGGTCGACGAGCATGACCACGGGGATGTTGTAGGAGTCGCAGAGGACCAGGAAACTGGTCGCCTTGTCGCAGGCGGCACCGTCAAGCGCGCCGCCCTTGAACATCGGGTTGTTGGCGATGATGCCGACGGACTGTCCGCCGATGCGGGCCAGCGAGGTCACCAGGGACTTGCCGTACCGGGCCTTGATTGGGAACACCGAACCGGTGTCGGCCACAATGTCGATGACCTTGCGCACGTCATAGGTCTGGGTGCGGGACTCGGGGACGATCGACTTGAGCTCCTCCGCACGCTCACCGGATCCGTGGGGAATCGGCGCGAGAGGCGGGGTCTCGCCATTGTGCGAGGGCAGGTAGGAGAGGAAGCGGCGGATCAGTTCGATCGCTTCCTCGTCGGTGTCGGCAACGGCATCGGCGAAGCCGGTGACCTCGGCGTGCATCTTCCAGCCGCCGAGTTCCTGGGCGTCCACCTGCTGGCCGGTGGCGCGGGCCACCAGGTTGGGGCTGGACACGGCGAGCACGGCCCCCTTGCGGAAGACCGCGAAGTCGGAGGCCATGGTGTGCCAGGCGGCCGAACCGAAGCAGTAGCCGAACGCAGCGGAGACCCACGGGCTTTCACGCTGGCGCAGGAAGCGGGTCTTACCGCTGGCACTGCCCATGCCGGTGCCGCCCATGGCGTCGGGCATGCGAACGCCCGTGGATTCGCAGAGGTAGACCAGCGGCTGGCCGGTCTTGACGACCAGTTCCTTGAAGTGGGCCATCTTCTTGTTGCTGATCGGGGAAGAGGATGATCCCTTGACGGTGAAGTCGTAGGCGACAACGCTCGCGCGCCGGCCGTCAACCTCGCCGGTACCGGTGATCTTGCCGTCGGCAGGGGTCTTGTCGCGGTCCGCCGGAACGGCCGAGGTCACGAACAACCCGCTCTCGCGGAAGGTACCCGGGTCCAGCAGCAGCGCGATGCGCTCGCGTGCGTTCAGTTCGCCCTTGGCGGCCCGGGCCTCAAGCTTCCTGGTGCCGCCCATGGCCAATGCCGCGGCACGCTTCTTCTCGTGCTCCTGCTCGCGGGTGAGCTTGGCTTCCTCGATGGTGATCGCGTCGGTCTTGACTGCTTCGGTTGTCATCTCTACTGCCTTCCGTCTGCGCCACGCGACGCCTGGTGGATCTGCTTGCTCTGTTCGAGCACTGCCCGTGAGGCCAGTGCCGCGTCTTCGAAGGCCCCGAAGACCGGGATGCCGATCTGGCGTGCGCGCTGGGCGTAGGCCTTGACCATGTCGCCGGTTCCGTCGCTGCCGTCGGACTTCAGCACCAAGAGCTGGTGGGTGTTTGATTGTGATTCGTCGCGGGCCGCGGCGATCGAGTCGATGATGGTCCCCGTCACGTCGCCGTGGGTGGCCCCGAGGTTGCGCTGGATGATGCCCACGTTCAGGTGGGTGATCAGCACTGCGGGTTCGCTGCCGGCCAGGACGACCTTGAGAATGTCCCCGGCCACGCCGCCGCTCTTGACTGCCAGCGTCCCGGCCGGTACGTCGATCGGGTTGTGGAACCCGTTGCCGGGCGGAACCTCGAGGGATTCCAGTTCGGCGATGACCGATTCCGGAAGGGGCGTCGTGGAGATGCCCTGACGGTCAAGTGCGTCGGCGCCGAGCACGCTGGCTCCGCCGCCGTTGCCGAACAGGACGGCCTCGTTGCCGTTCGGCTTAACGCTGAGGTCAACGGTCGAGAGGGCGTGAAGGGCGGTTGCGAAATCGGCGAGGGAATCAACGAGGGTGATTCCGGCCTGGCGGGCGATGGCCGGCCACAGCCGGTGGTTGCCTGCCAGGGCGCCGGTATGGCTGGTGGCGGCGCGGGAGCCGCCGCTGGTGCGTCCGCCGGCAAGCAGCACTACGGGCTTGCGGGTTTCGGCCGCGTCGAGCACGTCCAGGACCTCGCGGGCAATGCTGAGGGATTCCAGGTACAGGCCGATGACATGGACCTCGTCGTTGCCCAGGTGGGATGAGACGAGTTCGGCGGCGCTGACATCGGCGCTGTTGCCGATGCTGACGACCGAGTGGAAGTCGATGCCGCTGGCAGCCCCGACGCGCAGGATGTCAACGCTCAGCCCGCCGCTCTGGGAGACCACCGCCGTGGTTCCCGGGGTCAGCGGGGCCTCGGGGACGAAGGAGAGCTTTCCGGCCGGGGCGTGGGTGCCCAGGCAGTTCGGGCCGATGAGGCGGATGCCTGCCTCGCGCACCGTTGCCACGAGCGTGGCCTCGAGTTCCTTGCCCTCTTCGACCTCGCCGAAACCGCTGGACACGACCTGGGCGAAACGGACCTTGCCGGCGCCCTGGCCCAGCGCCTCGGCGACGCGTGCCCCGGGCAGCGCCACAAAGGCGTAGTCGATGGGTTCGTCCACATCGGCCAGCGAGGCGATGGTGGGCAGGCCCTCGATCTCGTCGGCAGCGGGGTGGACCGGGATGATGGTGCCGTCGAAGCCGCCGGCGCGGAGGTTGCGGATGAACCGGTTGGCGAGGTTCGGGCGCTTGCCGCTGGCACCGAGCACCGCGATGCGGCGGGGGTGGAAGAGCGGGGAGAAGTCGGTGGCCTGGGCGTTGCCGGCTGCGGAACCTTCCGTTTGGGCGGCTTCGGAGCCGCCGACGACGAAGCGTGCGTCGACTGCCACAGCGCGGGTGTCGGAGACGATCACCGGGTTCAGGTCGATTTCGACGACGTCTTCGGGCAGTGCGGCCAGCAGGCCTTCAGGGCCGGCCAGGCGTGAGATCAGCGTGACGAGTGCCGGAATGTCGGCCTTGACGCCGCCGCGTGCACCGTTGAGCACCTTCATGCCGCGCAGTTCCTGCAGCATGTCAAGAATCTGGGTTTCGGAAAGCGGGGCCAGGCCGAAGGCCACATCCTCGAAGACCTCCACGAGGACACCGCCGAGGCCGACCATGACGGTCCAGCCAAGTCCGGGCGCCCGCACAGCGCCAACGATGATTTCGTGGCCGGCCGGCACCATCTCTTCGACAAGCACGCCATCGAGCTCGTGTCCGAAATTGGCCAGGCTCCCGCGCATCTGCAGCGCAACTTCGTCGAGCTCGGCGCGGGACACTCCAACGCGGACTCCGCCGGCGTCGGACTTGTGCACGAGCGTGGTGGAGATCGCCTTGACGACCAAGGGCTCGCGAAGGTGGCCGGGAAGTTCCTGGCCAACCTCGATCTCGACACCCTGGGGGGTATCGATTCCGAAGGCCGAAAGCAGGGATTTTCCTTCGGCTTCGGTGAACATGGCCGATTCTCTGTTTTTGGCCTGGGCGATGAACTCGACGATAGTGTCGGGGCTACTCGTCTGGGCTGTATCAACTAACAACTGGGGGCACCTCACTGAACGTCGGATCCGGGCGGCAAGCGGTCGCGCCCGTTGTGATTTCAGTCTCGTGAGTGAATCCGCCCTTGGGAAGGCCGCCAGCCGTGGCAGGGTGATACCACTGCACTATCGGAAGGCCCGCGAACACGGCACAGCGACGGCACGAAAGCAGGAGGCAGGGGGCATGACGGAAGGCGGCAGCCGCCGTCGTGGGAGCGCCACGGATGTGACCCCTCCCACGACGGCATCACCGCCCATGAAGGCCGCCCTTTCGGGCGGCATGGCGGCTAGAAGGTCTTGGCCGCTTCCCGCAGGAGGCGCAGGAATGCCTGGACGGCAGAGGACCTGGCCTCGTCCTTCCTGACGATGGCCGAAATGCTGGCGTGCGCCCACTCGAAGGGAAGCGGAACGAGCGAAACACCGTTTCCGCTCACGGTCGAATCGAGAAGCGTGTTGGACATGCAGATGCCGACACCGGCGCGCACCATGGCTTGCGATGCCTCCGCGTTGGGCGTGGTGTAGACGATCCTCGCCTCGATGCCTTCGAGCAGCTGTTCCCACGCCGCACGCAGGATGCTTGATTCCGCGGGGAAGATCAGCGGCTCCCCCTCCAGATCGGAGGGTTCGAAGTCATCTTTGTCGGCGAGCCGGTGGCCCTCCGGGACCGCCAGCACCAGCCTGCCCTGGATCAGGTCGATGTGGTGCAGCAAGGCATCTTCGGCTGGGGTCAATTCGATGCCGGGCAGGCGGGTCACCAGGCCGACGTCGAGTTGGCCGCTGAGGACACCGCGGACCACATGCTTCGACGGGCCCTCGTCGACCTCGAAGCGTACGTTGGGGAATTCCGTCAACAGGCGTTTGACCGTCCGGGGAAGGATCGTCTGGGACGCTGCCGGCACCGTTCCGAGCCTTACTGTTCCCAGCTTCAGGCCGCCGATGGCGCTGGCTTCGGCGCGCAGCATTTTCTCGGCCTGGACCGCAGCGACAACGTGCGGCAGTATCCTGTCGCCGCATAAGTCGGCCGGACCCCCTTGGCGCCGCGGGTCACCAGAATGACACCCAAATCCTCTTCGAGCCGCTGCACTTGGTTGGTGATCGTCGGCTGCGAGATATCCAGTTCCTTGGCGGCTTGCCGGAACGAACCGGTTCGAAGCGCTGCCTCCAGGTAGCGCAGTTGCGCAAATCTCATGGCACCCTTTCTTTTCCTTCGCGGCCAGAGGCCGCTGGTAGCCCACGTTACTCCGATCACACCCCCCGGAGTGACTCACGAAGCACGTGGGCCCTTTGTAACTGTTCGTTCTCAGCCCAACATCTCATCGAGCCCGGTGGAGTCCCTGGACAAGGAACCTCCTTCGACCGGAATCGTTGTCCCTGTGATGTAGCCGGCTGCCGGGGACAGCAGGAACGCGATGGTGGCGGCCACTTCGAACGGTTGGCCGAGCCGCCTGAGCATGGGGCGCGTTGCCAGGGCCTGCGCATCGCTGCTGCTTCGTTCCTTGGCCAGGTATCTGGGTGACAGGAAGAGCCCGGGCGCCACGGCATTGACGCGGACGCCGCGCGGCCCGTGTTCGGCAGCCATCTGCTTGACCCATACCTGCAAGGCCGCCTTGCCCGGGCCGTAGCCCGGCGCCGTCAGCCCACCGTGAGTCCCCACCACGCTGGAGACATGCACTATCGACCCGTCGCTGACCAGCGGGGCTAGGCTTCGCGCAGCCAAAAAGGCATGCGCCAGGTTGACCCTGAAGTCCAGCTCCCAGTCGGCCAATCCGTAACCGGAGAATTCCTTGCGATGCATCTGCCCGATGACATCGACGTAGCCGTTGATCCGGGCGAATTCGGTTTCGGTGCACGCTGCTATGCAGTCGATGCCTTCCTCGCTTGTCGCATCGGCAACAAGGAACGGCATCTGCAGCTGGTCGGCAACCGCGGTCACCCGTTCCTCGCTGATATCCACGCACAGGACGCGGCCACCCATCCCGACGATCGTCCTGCTGACGTGCTCCCCGATCCCGCCGCCTGCGCCAAGGACGACATAGGATCTGCCCTCCAGGCTGAACAGCTTCGAGTGATTGACCTCGTAGGCGGGAATCGCGTTGTCGGTATCGCCGATGTACATGACGTCCTTTCGTTAAACTGACACCGACCGAGGCAGCGTTAATGCCTGCCCCGGCCGATATCGCCCTAAATTTGGTTATGGCCGAACTGGGGTCGAGCTACCGCGTCCACTTCGTCACGAGCTTTTGCAAGCCCGAGATGGATAGGTCAAGGACCATCGACAACAAGCCCATGGCGAGCAGGATGGCGAAGGTCTCCGAAACCTGGAAGTTGTTGGTCACCACCACCAGTCGCTGTCCCAGGCCGGTGTATGCGCCCACCATTTCCGAGACCACCGCACCGAGCACCGAGTACACCGCGCCCAGCCGCAATCCGCCAACGATGGACGGCAGCGCCGAGGGCAACTCGATCTTGAAGAAGCGCTGCTTGCGCGTCATGCCCAGCGACTGGGTCAGCTGCTTGATGTCGTGGTCGATGCTCTGCAAGGCACCCATCGTGCTGGTCATCAGGACGAAGAACACGACGCTAAAGGCAACGAGTGCCTTCGGTCCGAACCCCAGGCCGAACCAGAGGATGAAGATCGGTGCCAGCGCCGGGCGCGGAAGGCTGTTCATCAGGGTCAGGAAGGGCCTGGCCGCGACATGCAGAACCTCGACGCGGGCGAAAACGACGCCTGCCAGGATGCCGAGGATCGCACCGGAGACCAAGCCGGCCATGGCGCCGCTGAACGTCGCGGTCACATCAACCCAGAAGGTTCCATCACCGAGTTGCTTGATGAAGGATGTCCCGACAGCATCCGGGGTGGAAACCAGCGTCGGATCCATGATCCCCTGACCGGTCACAAAGGACCAGCTGAAGACGAAGACAGAGAGCGCACCGATCCTCAGGGCCCAGATGCTGAGCTCCCGGTTGATGCGTGATCGGCGCCGTTCGTCGAGGATGGTGCTGTCGTTGTAGGCCGGCGAGCCTGCGGAGGCGAGCAGAGTGTCCGCCTTGGTGATCGTTCCCATGTCAAACCCTTCCCTTGCGGTCTTCGGTAGTGCTGGATGAATCACGCATTGCGCGGTGCTCGAACGAGCTTTGAATCCAAGGGCGATGAGGTGTGCGGTCCGCCCGTGACCTGCAGGACCGTTCCGGTGATGAAACTGGACGCGTCAGAACACAGGTACAGGCACGCGTCAGCGACTTCCTCCGGCAAGCCCACACGCCCAAGCGCCAGGAATTCGCCGAAGGACTTCTCTACGTCCGGCGAGGCAAAGCGCGATGACGGGGTCAGGGTGGCGCCCGGCTCGACGCAGTTGGCGCGCACGCCGCGGTCGGCCCATTCCCAGGACATGGTCTTGGTCAGCGAGGCAAGCCCCGCCTTGGCGGCCGCATACGCTCCACGCATCGGGTGGGCGTAGTTCGCCGAACCCGAGCCGACGTTGATGATGTTGCCGCCGCCCTGCTTCTCGAAGACCGGGAGGCAGGCGACCGAGGCGTGGAACGCACCGCTGAGGTTGGTGCCGATCGTCGCGTTCCATGCATTGACCGACAGGTCTTCCAGGCGTGCTGCGAAGTTGCCGCCGGCGTTGTTGATCAAGACATCGATCCGGCCGAATTCCTCCAGGGCGGCGCGGACCAGCGCATCGGCGGTCTCGGGTTCCCGGATGTTTCCGGTGACCACAATGGCCTTGCGTCCGAGTTCACGGAGCTGCTCGGCCTTCGCTTCGAGCGCCTCGGCCTTGCGCCCGTGCAAGACCAAATCCGCGCCGGCTTCGGCGAACTTGTCAGCAAGTGCCGAACCGATGCCGCCGGAAGCGCCCGTCACGATGACGACCTGGCCGGTGAAATCGAATGTGGTCTGACCCGACTTCTTGCGGGTGGTGGTGACTGTGTTCGTCATCTGACGTCCTCCTGATTGATGCGCGCCCTGTGTGTGCGGCTGACTATCACGCACGGCGGGGCCCTCATGGCAATGGTGCGCTTGAGAAAGCTTCCTTCCATTCACAGCCAGGGGCAATGTCCTAATCGCTATCGAGGCGATAGCCCTGGATAGGCCGTCTTTTTCTTGACTCTTTTGCCAAGGTGTTCAACGATTCATTGACCAGTGGGTGACGTGCACCACAGGATCAGCCATCCGGTTTCCACGTGTTCATTGCTGTTCCAGCGTGATCATCCTTGGTGCCGGCTCAGCAAGCGTCAGCCAACGAAGACTGCCACATCGGGTCGGCCCCGCAAATAACGACTGGAGCGACAATGCCCAATACAACCCTCCGCTCAACCGGCGATAGTGAGACTTCCATGACTGAAACGGCAGCGCTGCCCACCGCAGCCAAGGGGGTTTCTGTCGAGTTCGAAAATGTGAACCACAGCTTCCTCCACGGCAACCGGCCGGTACGGGTCTTGGACAACTTCAACCTGCGCATCGAGCCTTCCGAGTTCGTCAGCATCGTGGGCCCGTCTGGCTGCGGCAAGACGACGGCACTCGGCATGGTGGGCAACCTCTTGAAGCCACGCAGCGGCAAGGTCCGCATCGATGGCCACGAAGTGCGCCCCGGCAGCAATGACGCTGCCTTCCTCTTCGCCCGGGATGCCCTTCTCCCCTGGCGCCGGGTCCGCAGCAACGTCGAACTCGGGATGGAAATCCGCGGCGTGCCCAAGGAAGAGCGCCGTGTACGCGCCGAGGCCTGGCTCCGACGAGTCCGCCTGCACGAGTTTGCCGACTCCGATGTCCTGCACCTCTCCCAGGGCATGCGCCAGCGCGTTGCCATCGCACGCACCCTGGTCCAGAACCCCAAGGTCCTGCTGATGGACGAGCCGTTCGCGGCCCTTGATGCACAGACCCGCGCGATCCAGCAGGAGGAGTTCACCCAGCTCTGGGAAGCCGAGCGACCCACGGTCATATTCGTTACGCACGACCTCGAGGAAGCCATCCTCCTCAGCGACCGCGTTATCCTGATGGCCAGCCGGCCGGGCCGCATGGTGGTGGACATGAAGATCGAGCTCGAGCGGCCGCGACGCCAGGAGATGCGCCGGGATTCCGATCTGTTCAAGTCCTATTTCCACGACATGTCCGATCGCCTTCGGAGCGAAGTCGAACTCGCCGAACAGCGCATCAGGGAGGAAAACCAGCATGGCTGAGACCCTGCAAAAGGTTGCCGGCGCCGATGGCACCACCGTTGCCTATCGCCAGTACGGCGAAGGTCCGCGCCTGATTACCTGCCTGCACTCATTGGCCCTTGACGGGTCCTGGTACGCACCTTTGGCCGAGGCGCTTGGCGAAGAGTATCGCCTGCTCGCACCGGACTTCCGCGGACATGGCGAAAGCGCGCACGGAGAATCCGCCCCCACGCTGGGACTCGTTGCACAGGACATCGCCGCCATGTGGGACGCCGAAAACATCGAGAGTTCAGTCATCTTGGGCATCTCGCTGGGCGGCATGGTCGCCCAAGCTGTCACCGGAACCTTCCCCGACCGCGTCGACGCGCAGATCCTGATGGCAACGCGGGGAGCCTTTGACGAAGCAGCAACCCGCGGAACCCTGGCGCGCGCGGCCGAGGTCCGGGCCCCGAACGGGCTCGAGCAGGCGGAAGAAATGACCATGCACCGCTGGTTCGGCGAAGGTTCGAGAAATACCGCGGACCCGCTGGTCCGGCAGGCCCGCGCACAGTTCCTCGGCGCAGGCGGCAACACCATCGCCGAGTATTTCGAAGCCATGACACAGGTGGGCGAATTCCATACGGACTCCCCGCCGCCAACCCTCGTCATCGGCGGAGATGACGACCAGAGCACCCCCCGTGCGGTGATCGAACAGCTCGCCATCTCAATCACAGGTGCCGAACTGCGCTTTGCGAAGGGCGGACATCTCGTCGCCTTCGAGAATACGCAGGAGGTCGCCGCAACGGTGCGGCCGTTCCTCGACAGCCTGGATTGCTGGACACGCTAACGGCCAACGAGCCCGTCGTTCCCTTGATAAACTGCCTTACGGAGAAGAAATGAACAAGACCCTGGATCGCAACTCGACGCAGGTCACCGAAGAAGAACTCGCCGCCCACCTCGCATCTGCCCAGGTGCCGGCGCTGGTCATGCTCACGGCCCACGTCACTGGCGACGCCTCGGTGCTGCGCGATGAATGGCGACCCAATCTGAAGACGCTTCCGCTCAGCGGCCTGGATCCGGAAACCGAGGCGGCGGCCCGCTCCCGCTGCTTCGAGCTGCTCGCACCCTTCCTGGCCACCCAGCACGAATGGGCGGCCGTCCCCGGCGAGCCGCTGCGCCGGAAGCTCGTCACCTGGCTGATGGGCGGGGAGAACGAGGACGCCCAGGCCATAGCCCAGGTCGCATTCACCCCCAACAAGGTGGACCCGCGCCGGCCGGACTGGACGCTGGACTCGGCTGCCCCGGACAGCGCCCTGAATGCCGTGGTGATCGGCGCAGGGTTCTCCGGCCTGCTGGCCGGCCTCCGCCTGAAGCAGGCCGGCGTTCCGTTCAAGATCATCGAGAAGAGCGTCGGCGTCGGCGGTACCTGGTGGGAAAACACCTACCCCGACTGCCGCACCGACGTCCGCAGCCACATCTACACCTACTCCTTCGTGCAGCACGACTGGGAGACCCACTACGGCCGCCAGGACAGGATCCACGGCTACCTGCACCAGTTCGCCGCCGACAACGGCCTGCTCGAGCACATGGTCTTCGGTACCGAGGTCACAGCCACCCGCTGGGATCAGGAAACCGGAACCTGGACCCTTGAAACCAAGACCGCCCAGGGCGTCGGGGAAACCATCGAATCCAACATCGTGGTCAGCGCCGTGGGCCAGCTCAACCGTCCCTCGATCCCCAAGCTCCCGGGCTTGGATACCTTCGACGGCCCAGTGGTGCACTCCGCGCAGTGGGACCACGGGATCGACTTCACAAACAAGCGCGTAGTGGTCATCGGCACCGGCGCCAGCGCCCTGCAGTTCGCACCCGCCGTCGCGAAGGTCGCCGAGCAGGTCACCATCTTCCAGCGCAGCGCCCCCTGGCTGCGCCCCACCCCCGTGCTGCGCCAGGAAATCGAAAACGGCGAACGCTGGCTGCTGATCAACCTTAACCAGTACCGCGCCTACTACCGCTTCTCCATCTTCCTTCCGCGGTTGATCGGCAACCTGCCGGCCGCAACCGTGGACCCTGACTTCCCGCCGACCGAGGTCTCGGTCTCTGCCGCCAACGAGGCGCTGCGCCAGGAGCTGACCGCATACCTGGAGGAGCAGGCCGGGGACGACGAGGAACTGCGCAAGCAGATCATCCCCAACTACCCACCGGCAGCCAAGCGCATCATCTGCGACGACGGCACCTGGGTGAAGACACTCAAGCGGGACAACGTACGCCTGGTCAGCCAGGGCGTGAACCGCATCGACAAGGACGGGGTGTGGCTCGGCGACGAGCACGTCCCGGCCGACATCATCCTGCTCGGCACCGGCTTCAAGGCCTCCGACTTCCTGCTGCCCATGTCCGTGGCGGGCATCGACGGCAAGGACCTGCACGAGACCTGGGGCATCGACGCCAGCGCTTACCTGGGCGTGACGCTTCCCGGCTACCCAAACTTCTTCTGCATGTACGGGCCCAACACCAACACGGTCGTCCACGGCAACCTGGTCTTCTTCCTCGAATGCCAGGCCAACTACATCATCGACGCCGTCAAGACACTGGCCACCGGCGGACACCGTTCCCTGGACCTGCGCGATGACGTGTTCGCCGCGTACGACAAGGAAATCGTCGCCGAAAGCGCCAAGCGCACCTGGGGCTGGTCCAAGACCCATTCCTGGTACATGAACGCCGAGGGCCGCTCCACCATCATGTGGCCGCTGCCGGCCCGGAATTACTTCGAACGCACCTCGAAGGTGCGCACCGAAGACTACAAGCTCAGCTAACCCCCCCATGACTTCCACCATCCGATCCACTTCAACGGAGACCACCTTGCTCACCGAGACACCCTTGATCACCGAGGAAACGATCCTCGTCGCCAACCTCGAAACCCGCTACTTCTCCGGAGGGCCCGAAAACGGGACCCCCGTCGTGTTCCTGCACGACGGCGCCTGGGGCGGCGCCTCGGACGTGACCTGGAGCCAGGTCCTGCCGCTGGCGGCGGAAAACTTCCGCGTCATCGCCCCCGACTTCCTCGGCTACGGCGGATCCGCCAAGTCGATCCGCGTGGACGTATCGCCGTTCGCCTTCCGCATCCGCCACATCTTCTCGCTGCTCGATTCCCTGGGCGTGACCGAGCCGGTGCACATCGTCGGCAACTCGTTCGGCGGATCGATCGGCCTGCGTGCGCTGGCCGACGAGTCCTACCGCGGCCGCATCGCCTCGGTCACCACGATCAACGGCACCGGCGGCCCGTGGAAGGCACCGGACATGACCAAGATCGGCGACTTCGACGGCACCCGCGAGCGCCTCGAGGAAATCGTCGACATCCTGTGCGATGCATCCGAGGACAAGGAAAGCCACCTGGATGCCCGCTTCGGCTGGGCCACCGCACCGGGGCACTTCACGGCCATGCGCGGACCGCACATGCCGATCCCGGAGGCGCTGAAGGTCGAGCGCCCGGCCGATCCCTTCCCGGCACCGCTTGAGGGCGTGTCGACCCCGGCACTGCTCGTCGAGTGCAGCGGCGACACCCTGCTGGAGGCCGGCTGGTCGCAGAAGCTGAAGGCCCTGCTGCCCAACGCACAGGCCGAGCTGCTGCCGTACAAGCACTGCCCGAACATCACCCACCCGCAGGAAACCTGGAACCTGATCAACGGATTCCTCGAGACCATCACCGAGGGCGGCAAGTAATGGCGGCGAACTCCACGGCCCCGGCACTGGTCCTCACCGGCGGTTCCTCCGGCATCGGCGAGGCGCTGGCCAACGACCTGCGCAACGACTGGGACGTCACCTCCGTCTCCCGCTCCCTGCCGACCAACCCGCTGGACGGGGTCAACTACGTCGCCGGCGATGTCGCCGGAAACGCACCGGAAGCCGTGCGCGAGTCCCTGGCCGCTCAGGGCCGCACCAGCATCCACTCGCTGGTCCACTGTGCCGGCGTTGGTTTGTTCGGCAAATTCCTGGACACCCCCAAGGCCGAGTGGGAACGAGCGCTGATGCTGAACCTGCATGGCACGCTGAACTTCATCCAGGGAACCGCCGACCTGGTGGAGGACGGCGGGCGCATCGTTCTGTACTCCTCGGGCACCGTGTTCAAGGCTCCGGGCGGAGCTGCCGCCTACGCTGCATCCAAGGCCGGCATTATCGGCTTTGCCCGCAGCTTTGCCGTGGAGATGGGCGAACGCAACATTACCGTCAACGTGATCGCACCGGGTCTGGTCATGACACCGTTGGCTACCGATCTTGCGGGTGGCGAGGCAGCAAATATTGCAACCCGAGCCATCAAGCGCGCCTCGGTTGTTGAGGATTACGTGGGTCCGACCCGCTTCTTCCTCTCCGAGGGCGCAGGATTCGTGACCGGGCAGACCCTGGTGGTCGACGGCGGCTCGATCCGCCGCTGATTCCCGCAGCATCCCATGGCCGCCGGCCCCGCACCCCGTATGGGTGCGGGGCCGGCGGTTTTTTGGGTATCAGGGCATGCCGATCAATGCCTCGTCCACACCTATGAGGGCATTGACTCCGTCCAGTCGCTCATCCTGGACCGCGAAGTCACCGGGATCTCCGCCTTCAACGGCGCCTGACCCGCCCGCCGCAGACGCAGGAGGCGGTGACCATGTGGTCACCGCCTCCCGCGTTTCGCGTTCCCGGCGCCTGCGCGCCGCGCTGCCGTTAGCCGCGCAGCGCATCGAAGTCCGGGTTGCGCCGCCCCAGCACCGCCGCGATCCCCTCGACCGCCTCGGAATCCCCCAGGCTTTCCACCATGGACCCGGCCTCCCGTTCCATCTGCTCGTCCAAGGGCAGGGCGGGCGCGGTGCGGCACAGCCCGAGAATCCGGGCGGTGGCGCGTTCCGGTCCGCGGGCCAATTGCCGGGCCAGGCCGATGGCCGCCGCCTCCGCACTGCCGGGTTCGGCCAGCGTGCCCACCACGCCGAGTGCATGCATGCGCTCGGCGCTCACGCGTTCGCCGGTGAGGCACATCCGGGTCAGGAATTGGCGCGGCACGGATTCGGCAAGCAACGCCGTCAGTCCGCCGTCGGGAGTCAGCCCCGCCTTGATGTAAGCCGCAGCGAAGAACGCGTTGCGGGCGGCGACCAGCAGGTCACCGGCCAGCGCCAGGGACATGCCGGCCCCGGCGGCCCCGCCCTCCACGGCCATGATCACGGGTTTCGGGTTATTCCTGATGGCGCGGATGAGCCCATGGAGCAGCTCGAGCCTGGCACGGCGGGCCTCAGCGGTGAGCTCCCGGGTGGCGGCCAGCTGGTTGAGGTTGCCACCGGAGGAAAAGAATCCCCCGGCTCCGGTGAACACGATGGCGCCTACCACCGGGTCGGCCGCGGCCGCATTCAGCGCCTCCCTGGCGGCCTGGAAGAACTCGGGGCCGATCGAGTTGCGGGTGGCGGGATTGTTGATGGTCAGTACCAGAGCCGCACCTTCGTTGCGGGCCAGTAGAACCTCGGTGTTCATGGTGCGAATTCCTGTCCGGGTCGGCCTTTCGGCACACGGGGCGTGCGGCTAGGCGAGCGTCAAAGGCCGTGGACGTGAGCATCGACGAGCTGCTCGTCGCCGAGCCGCCAGCCGCCGTGCCGCCGCGCCGCCGTGGAGATCGAGCTCGAACGCGCCCAGCGCGGGCCCCTATGTCAGCCTCCCAGACTGGCCGCGGTCCGCATCAGCTCACGCCTGCCGCTAGCCACGCCGTCTACGACTGCTGTGCCTCGCTTATCAGGTATTTCTGGGACTTCCGTCTCCATCGGGGCTGCACCCCTGAAGGCATGGCCGCGGTCTGGGGACTGGCGAACCCTGCCCTGGGTGAACGCAACGACGCGAAGGCCCTGCTCACCCAAGACCAGCATCTCGTGACCGCGAGCCAGGTGATCGTCGGGGACAAGGGCTTTGCCGGCCGAAACTCGAACGCTTCATCGTCGGCAGCCTCGGTCCTGGGGAAGAGGAACCCCGGGCGGCGTCTCTGACAGACGTAACTTCAGCGGCTCATCGGGCGGCCTGCTTGCGTCTGGCATGGATCTCGGTGAGCTCCAGGAGGCGGATCCGGGCGCGGGCGGGATTCAGCATGACGCCGCCGGCAACGCCGAAGATGCAAATGACGATGCCGACGATGAAGAACCCGTTGGCATATCCCTCTGCGGGAGTTGCGGCGCTCTCAACAATAAGACCCAGTGCGTAGGGTGCAACCATTCCTGCCACCGAGTATGCGGCGATGATGCAGCCAAAAAACGCTGCGCGCTGGTGGGCGGGCAGGAAGTCCGAGGCCCCGGCGAAGCCGATCGCGAAAGCGATCGAGTTGATGGAGAAAGCGGCAACTACCAGCAACAACTGCAACGGGCCTGCGGGGAGCTGGGTGAAAGTGATCATGCAGACCCCGGCGAACAGCAGGCAGGCGGCGGTGAGGAAGGAGCGCGCCACGCGGGAGGAGAATCCTCGCTTGAGCATCCATCCGGAGAGCGCGCCCGTTCCGAGCAGGATTGCCATGGCAGAAACGTAGGGAATGGCCGCCAGCATACCAACAGTTTCCATCGAATAGCCCAAGCCTTCGTTCATGAAAGCCGGCAGCCACGTGACCTTCAGCGAGGTGATCAGGTACCCGGCAAAGGAAAGCAGGGCCAGTCCCCAGAAGCTGGGGAGCATCAGCAGCCGGTAGAAGGGGACAATGATGTCGCCGTTGGGGTCGACCGTTGCTTCCTTCTCTTCGGCGGTTTCAATACGCTTCTTGAACGGAAGGCGGTCCGCGTAGAAGAACCACACGACGGTCCACACCACACTGACCCCGACCAGGAAGATGAACGACGCGTGCCAGTCCCACGTCAGGATGATCCATGTCAGCACGGGCGCTGCGATCAGCGGGCCGAGTGATGTCCCGGCGGTGACTACGGCACCGGCGGCAGCCCGCTTCTCGGCTGGGAAAAGCCCATGAACGATTGATTGACACAAAGCGTGCGCTGGGCCCTCAAAGAACCCGAGGGCGACGCGGCTGGCTAACAGGACGCCAAACGTGGTTTGCGTCGTCAATGGCAGCATTGTCAAGACCCAGGTCATCATCAGAATGCCGACGGCCCAGTTGTAGGAGATCTTCCGGAAAACCGCGGTCAACACCACGGCGCCAATGGCAAATAGCCAGAAGAATGCGCTGGAGAGCAGTCCGTATTGGCTGGCACTGAGATCCATGGTCTCGCGGATCGGCTTGCTGGCCAGTCCGATCGCCGCCTTGTCGGCAAAATTGAGCATGGAGAAAATCAATAGCATTAGAACAATGCCCCAGTTGCGCCGGCTGGTAGGCGTGCTGGACTGGGTGACGCTGCCTCGCAGGGTCGTGGTAATCGCCACGACAGTCTCCTTGCGTTTGGGAGTCGATGGACGTGAGGGCGAACGTGATCTAGCGCACATCGCTATCCTCTCGTAAAAGTAGAACCGAGGCACTGGGGACGATCAACGGCCAAGGGACTATCAGTCTGATCGGGAAATCATGTGGACAAGTGGATCGTTTTCCCACCTGCGGCTTGCCGCCTTGCCCTGGACGGACCGCCGGACCCTGGAGGCCATGAGGATCCGGGCGGTTGCCCAGGTGGGGCCGGGGCGCATCCGGAGGACGTGGCCGCTGCGCTGGGGCTGCACCGCAACCAACCTCCCTGGGCAGCCCAGCTAGTGTGCCGGCGGGAAAAGCAGCGTGCCGGCCACCGCAACCACCAGGATCACGATGGTCGCCAGGGCCGCGAGCACCAGCGAGCGGCTGCCTGAGCGCATCAGCCCGCGGATGTGGACCCCGAGCCCGAGCCCGAACATTGCGGCGGCGAGCAGGAACGTCTGGGCCAGCTGGGCCGCTTCGAGCAGCGGTGCCGGCACCGTCCCCGTGGTGCGCAGCAGCATCGCCGCGATGAAACCGAGGACGAACAGCGGAACGAGCGGCGGCTTCTTGGCCTCCCCCACGGAGTGCTTCTTCCGCATGTAGATGCTCAGCCCCGCCACGATGGGGGCCAGGGTGACGACGCGGGCCAGCTTGACGGTCACTGCCACGGCCAGGGCGCTGGAACTGACCGCTCCCCCGGCGGCCACCACCTGGGCCACCTCGTGGGTCGATGCCCCGATGAGCATCCCGATGGCTGACTCATCCATTCCGAAGAGGGCACCGACCGCCGGGACCGCCGGGATCATCAGGGTGCCGAAGAGCACCACCAAGCCGATCGCCGTCGCCACTTGCTCCTGCTTGGCCCGGGTGGCATTTTCCGTGGCAGCCACGGCCGCGGCACCGCAGATCGAGAATCCGGCCGCGATCAGCAGCCGTTGCGGCAATTCGATGCCCAGCCACCCGCCGATGAGGAGCGTGGCCCCGAAGGTCACCCCGACGCAGAGCACCACCACCAGCAGCACGCCCGGGCCCAGGCCCAGGATCGTGGAGAGCGAGAGCTGCAGTCCCAACAGGACAATGCCCGTGCGCAGCAGCTTCTTGGAGGAGAACGTCACACCCGGACCCAGCGACGGCAGAACCGGCAGGGCATTGCGCCAGAGCGCACCGAGCAGGATCGCTATCAGAAGCGGGCTGGCCCCGGGGATCAGCTTGGCACCGGCCATCGATGCGGCACCTCCGATGATGCAGGCAACCAGGCCGGGCAGGAGCTTCTGCACGCGCTGGCCGTAACCGGCCGACGCGGCGGTTTCCACGGGCCGGGCTGCCGCAACAACCTCCGGTTCTTCGAGCGATGTCTCTTCGTTTCGCATGATACGAACCTTTCATGCCCACCTCTTGCCCGGTAGACTCCGCATGGCTATCACGGGCATATGCTTTTGATATGGATGAGGTTTCGGGGCGCTCGCCCGGGATGGAACACTGGATTCAGATGTCTTCACTCGCCCTGCTGGTGGGCATTGCCGATCACGGCAGCCTCAGCGCCGGCGCGCGTTCCGTGGGTATGGCGCAATCGAACGCGACCCGGGCAGTGAAGACCCTCGAGCGACGCCTGGGATACCCGCTGCTCTCCCGGGCAACCACCGGCTCGAAACTCACCCAAGAGGGGGCGCTGACCGTCGAATGGGCGCGCGAAGCGCTCCAGAGCCTCAACACCCTGTGGACCGGGGCGCAGGCACTTGCTGCCCCGGCGGACCGGGAATTCACCTTCGCGGCCAGCATGACGGTTGCCGAGCACCTGGCACCGATATGGATCGGCCGCTTGCATGAAGCCGATCCACGTATCAAGACCAGGCTGCAGGTCATGAATTCCCGCGAGGTCATTGCCGCCGTGCAGAACCGTGACGTTGCACTCGGGTTCGTCGAGACCCCGGACGTACCCCCGCAGCTATCGTCCGCGACGGTGTGGACCGACGAACTTGTGCTCATAGCCCCTCCCGGCCATCCCTGGGCCACGCGCCGGGAACCCGTCACCCTCCAGGAGTTGGCGGCAACGCACTTGTTGGAACGGGAAGCCGGATCGGGGACCAGGGCCTTCCTCGACGAACGCGTCGGCGCGGCGCGGGCCACGCCGATCGTGGAGTTCAACAGCAACTCCGCCATCTGCCAGTCGGTCTCTGCCGGCATGGGACCGGCGGTGCTGAGCCGCCTGGCCGTGGAAGGATCCCTGCGGATGGGCAGCTTCACCGAGGTTCCCCTGCGCGAGGGAAATCTGGCTCGGAACCTGCAGGCCATCTGGAGCGGACCGGCCCCGTCGGAAGGACCCGCAGCAATGCTGCTGGGCATCTGCGCACAGGCACGCACCGGCCTCTAGGAAGCCACCCGGGATCGGCAGCATCACGGGAGCGCCACACGAACCACGTCGCCGTCCAGGACACCGTCCTGGACGGCGACGTCCGTTAAGCACACCTTCCGACTATTACATTTTTCACAATAATCAGCACCCCAATAGGTATTGGACCGAAAGTAATCCCGATGGGATCGTTAGCTGCAGTTCAGTCAAGCTCAAGAACGGAACCTGCCATGACCACCACAGTCGATCAGCAAACTGCGACGTCGGATTACTTCCGCCTCGACGACGACCTCACCGCCGAGGAAATCGCCATCCGGGACAAGGTCCGCGACTTCGCCGAGCAGCGTGTCCTGCCGGTCATCAACGCCTATTGGGAGAAGGCAGAGTTCCCGGAAGAGCTCCTGCCGCCGCTGGCCGAGCTGGGCATCATCGGAACCACCATCCGGGGCTACGGATGCCCGGGGATGAGCCGCAAGGCCGCCGGCATGGTGGCCCGCGAAATGGCCCGCGCGGACGGCAGCCTCAACACCTTCCTCGGCGTCCACTCCAATCTGTGCATGGGGGCACTGAACATTCTGGGCAGCGGCGAGCAGAAGCAACGCTGGCTCCCCGCCCTGGCCCGAATTGAGAAGACCGGCGCCTTCGCGCTGACCGAGCCCGACCACGGCTCGGACTCCGTTGCCCTGGAAACCAGCGCCCGCCGCGACGGGGACCACTGGGTCCTGAACGGCCACAAGCGCTGGATCGGCAACGGGCACGCGGCGGACGTCATCGTCCTGTTTGCCCGGAACGCGGAGGATGGGAACGTCAACGCCTTCGTCGTCGAAAAGGACGCCGACGGCCGCTACCCCGCGGGCTACGCCCCCACCGTCATCACCGGCAAGGTGGGCAAACGCGCCATCCTCCAGGCCGACATCGTCATCGACGAGATGCGCCTTCCTGCGGCCAACAGGCTGGAAGGGTGCCATTCCTTCCGCGACGTGTCCCGGGTCCTACAGGCCACCCGTGGCGGTGCCGCCTGGGAGGCCGTGGGACACGCCATGGCTGTCTTCGAAATTGCCGCGGACTACGCCCAGACCCGCCACCAGTTCGGCAAGCCCATCGCCTCGTTCCAGCTGGTGCAGTCCCGGCTGGCAAACATGCTCAGCGAACTGACCACCATGCAGCTGCTGTGCACCCGCATGGCCGAACTCGCGGACCGGGGCCAGCTCACCAACGCCCAGGCATCCATGGTCAAAATGGCTACCGCCCAGAAGGGCAAGTGGATCTGCAACGAGGCACGCGACCTGCTGGGCGGCAACGGACTGCTCCTGGAGAACCACGTCATACGCCACATGACCGACATGGAAGTTGTCTCCACCTATGAGGGAACCGACTCGATGCAGGCACTCATCGTGGGCCGCGACATCACCGGCATCTCCGCCTTCAACTGAACTTCCCCATCCGGCACGCCGGACAGCGACACGAACAAAAGGAATGAATAGACATGGCTGAGGCCTTTCTGATTGGCGGCGCCCGCACTCCCGTGGGCCGCTACGGCGGCTCCCTCTCCTCCGTCCGGCCGGACGACCTCGCGGCATTGACCGTGAGGGCCGCCGTCGAACGCGCCGGCATTGACCCGGCCACCGTGGACGAGGTCATCCTCGGCAACGCCAACGGCGCCGGCGAGGAAAACCGCAACGTCGCCCGGATGGCCTGGCTGCTCGCGGGCTACCCGGACAGCGTTCCCGGGATCACCGTCAACCGCCTGTGCGCCTCCGGGCTGTCCGCCATCATCATGGCGAGCCACATGGTCAAAGCCGGCGCCGCGGACATCGTCGTCGCCGGCGGCGTGGAATCGATGAGCCGCGCCCCCTGGGTCATGGAGAAGCCGGACAAGGCCTTTGCCAAGCCCGGCGCGGTGCTCGACACATCGATCGGATGGCGTTTCACCAACCCCGAGTTCCTCTCCGGGCAGCACTCCCGCGACGGCAAGGCCGCGTTCTCCATGCCGGAGACCGCAGAGGAAGTGGCCCGGGTCTTCGGCACCTCACGGGATGACTGTGACGCCTTTGCCGTCCGCTCCCACGAACGCGCCCTGACGGCCATCCAGGCCGGCCGCTTTGCCGAAGAAATCGTGCCCGTAAGCGTTGCAGGGCGCAAGGGCGCCGTTTCCGTGGTGGACACCGACGAGGGCCCCCGGCCCGGGACCACGCGTGATGTGCTCGCCGGACTCCGGCCCGTGGTCAAGGGCGGCTCCGTGGTCACGGCCGGCAATGCCTCCACCCTCAACGACGGCGCGTCCGCAATCGTGGTCGCCTCCGAAGCTGCGGTCAGGAAGTACGGCCTGACGCCGCGGGCCCGGGTCCTTGAGGGCGGCTCCGCCGGAGTGGCCCCGGAAATCATGGGGATCGGCCCGGTCCCCGCGACCCGCAAGGTGCTCGAGCGCGCCGGCCTCTCGGTCGGCGACCCGGGCGCCGTCGAACTGAACGAGGCCTTCGCCTCGCA
This sequence comes from Arthrobacter cavernae, assembly GCF_017368795.1. GTDB lineage: Bacteria > Actinomycetota > Actinomycetes > Actinomycetales > Micrococcaceae > Arthrobacter > Arthrobacter cavernae. Next base: position 26,127 of record NZ_JAFNLL010000013.1, read on the forward strand.
GTCGCTGGCCGTCATGCGGGAGCTCAAGCTGGAAGAAGACATTGTGAATTCCGACGGCGGCGCCATCGCCCTCGGCCACCCGCTCGGCTCCTCGGGGTCCCGCCTCGTGGTGACCCTGCTCGGGCGCATGGAACGCGAACTTTCCCGGGAAGGCCGCAAGCTCGGCCTCGCCACGATGTGCGTCGGCGTCGGCCAGGGCACCGCCCTCCTGCTGGAAGGCGTGTAGTGACAGCGGTAGTGAACGACGCCGGGACGGCGTTGGATGCCTCGGCTTTCGTGACGCTTCTGGTCGAGGAACGCGGGGACCGTTTGGCGGTCCAGCTGAACCGTCCCGAGGTGCGCAACGCCATCGACCAGACGATGGTGGATGAGCTGCACGCTGTGTGTGCCTACCTTGAGCGCACTCCGAAAGTCCTCATCCTGTCAGGAACAGCGGCGGACCCGGAGACCGGGGCGAAGGCCATTTTTGCCTCCGGCGCTGATATCGCCCAGCTGCGCGAACGGCGCAGGGATGACGCCCTGGCCGGCATCAACTCCTCACTGTTCGACAGGATCGCGAAGCTTCCCATGCCCGTGATCGCAGCCCTCGACGGCTACGCCCTCGGCGGGGGCGCCGAGCTCGCCTACGCCGCCGATTTCAGGATCGGGACCTCCGGCCTGCGCATGGGCAACCCGGAAACCGGGCTGGGCATCATGGCAGCAGCAGGTGCCACCTGGCGCCTTCGCGAGCTCGTCGGGGAACCCCTGGCCAAGGAAATCCTCCTCGCCGGACGCACGCTGACAGGCGAGGAATGCCTCAGTGCGGGACTGATCACCGAGCTCGTGGAACCCGGGGCCCTCCTTGATGCGGCCCACGCCCTGGCCGGCCGCATCGCCCGGCAGGAGCCCCTCGCGGTCCGCCTGACGAAGACCGTGTTCCACAGTCCGCGCGAAGTCCACCCACTCATCGACAACCTCACCCAGGGCCTACTCTTCGAATCCGCGGCGAAATTCGACCGCATGCAGCAGTTCCTGGACAGGAAGAAGCAGTCATGACCAACAGCAACGAAGCAAGCCAGAACAGCTCCGCAGTGCTGCTCCCCGCCACGGTCGGCGTACTGGGCGGCGGCCGCATGGGCGCCGGCATCGCCCACGCCTTCCTCGTCACGGGCTCGAACGTCATCGTCGTGGAACGCGACGACGACTCCGCCCGCGGCGCCCACGAGCGCGTCGCCGCATCCGTCGCGGCGTCATTTGACCGCGGCATCCTGTCAGGGAACCAAGCCGAGGTCCTCGCGAGGTTCGACACGAGCACCGACTACGCCGCCTTCGCGTCCTGCGACCTCGTCGTCGAGGCAGTCCCCGAGGACGGAAAGCTGAAGGCGACCGCACTCAGCGCCGTGGCGGAGCACCTGTCCCCGCACGCCTACCTGGCCACCAACACCTCGTCCCTGTCGGTCAGCCGGCTCGCCGAAGCGCTGCCCACGCCTGAGCAGTTCCTCGGCCTGCACTTCTTCAACCCCGTCCCTGCCTCCACTCTCATTGAGGTGGTCGTCGCGGAGAAGACCTCCGAAGAGACCCTCGCCGCCGCACGAGGGTGGGTAACGGCGCTGGGTAAGACCGCCGTCGTGGTCCGGGATGCGCCCGGCTTCGCGTCATCCCGCCTCGGTGTAGCGATCGCACTTGAGGCAATGCGGATGGTCGAAGAGGGAGTAGCCGGCGCCGAAGACATCGACAACGCCATGGTTCTGGGATACAAACACCCGGTAGGGCCGCTTCGGACCACAGACATCGTCGGGCTCGACGTGCGCCTGGGCATCGCCGAATACCTGCAGTCAACCCTGGGCGACCGCTTCGCACCCCCGCAGATCCTCCGCGACAAGGTCGCAGCCGGTGAATTGGGCCGTAAAACGGGCAAGGGCTTCTACGACTGGAGCTGAACGCCCGTCCCGCAGCAATCGACCACCACTGTGAAAGGCCCACACATGTCTGATCCCAGCGATCTGATTGATTTTGATTCCCTGCTCACCGCAGATGAGCGTGCGCTGCGCGATTCCGTGCGGACTTTCGTGGACAGCGAGATCAAGCCGAACATCGCAAGCTGGTACGAAAACGGCGTCTTCCCGCTGGAGATCGTCCCGGAACTGGCCAAGCTGGGCCTGCTGGGCATGCACCTGAAAGGCTACGGCTGCGCCGGCCGCTCCGCCGTCGACTACGGCCTGGCCGGCGCGGAACTGGAAGCCGGCGACTCGGGGCTGCGGACGTTCGTTTCCGTGCAGGGCTCGCTGGCCATGAGCGCCATCCACAAGCACGGCTCCGAGGAACAGAAGGCCGAGTGGCTGCCGCAAATGGCCAAAGGCGAGGCGATCGGCTGCTTCGGACTGACCGAACCCACCGCAGGGTCGGACCCAGGCGGCATGACCACCTTCGCCCGCCGCGACGGCGGTGACTGGGTGCTCAACGGCGCCAAGCGCTGGATCGGCCTGGCTTCCGTGGCCCAGGTCGCCGTCATCTGGGCCCAGACCGAGGAGGGCGTGCGGGGCTTTGTGGTGCCGACCTCGACGCCGGGATTCACGGCCACCCCGATCGAACCGAAGCTCTCCATGCGAGCCTCGATCCAGTGCGACATCGAACTGACCGATGTGCGCCTGCCCGAATCCGCGGTGCTGCCGAACGTCGTCGGACTCAAGGGCCCCTTCTCCTGCCTCAACGAGGCCCGCTACGGGATCATCTGGGGTGCCATGGGCGCGGCCCGCGACGCGTTCGAGGCCGCCCTGGACTACTCCAAGGGGCGCATGCAGTTCGACAAACCACTGGCCGGATACCAGCTGACCCAGCAGAAACTGGTGGACATGGCCCTGGAGATCAACAAGGGCTTCCTGCTCGCCCTGCACCTGGGCCGCAAGAAGGACGCCGGCACGCTGCAGATAGAACAGATCTCGGTCGGCAAACTCAACAACTGCCGCGAGGCCATCAAGATCGCCCGCGAGGCCCGCACCATCCTCGGCGGCAACGGCATCACACTGGACTACTCACCGCTGCGCCACGCGAACAACCTCGAATCCGTCCGCACCTACGAAGGCACCGACGAAGTCCACACCCTCATCCTGGGCCAACGGCTCACCGGCGTCCCGGCCTTCCGCTGACCGGGAGACCCCACGAAGGAACTCGATTCATGCACACGTTGAGGCGAAGTGAACCCTATCTGATGACCCGGTGGAAGTACCTCTGGCGCAACGAGTTCGTCGAGCTGCGCCGGGAGCAGCGGGTAACCGGCGCCGGCTGGGTCGACGACGTCAGCCCGGATGGCACCATCCTGTGGATCCACCTGGCAGGAGGAAGGGGCCGCGTCATGATTCACGTCGACGACGGACTCGACATTTGGCGGGTGGATCCCCGGATGCTGCCAGACCGAACCGCGCCAATCCCGGCAAGGCTTGCGAGCTAACCGGCCAGGCGCCCGCCGCTGGCATGCCAACAGGGCAGGCCACACACCAGGCGTCAACCGTCCGTGCTGTTGCGCAAAGGTGCGCAACAATAGAAGGGTAATGACATGTCCAAACCCACCATTCTGCAAGCAACACCGGAGACAATGATGTCGCCGGGTCAGGAGTCACGCGCCAAGGCGTGGGGCCTGACGTCAGTACTGGTCTTGCTCTACACAGTGAACTACAGCGACAAGATCCTGCTCGGGCTCGTCGCCCAACCTCTCAAGGACGAATTCGGGCTCACATCAGCCCAAATCGGGCTGACCGCGAGCGTGTTCTTCTTCGCGTTCTCGGCCGGAGGATTCTTTGCCGGACTCATCAACAAGTGGGCCTCCCTCAAGTGGTCGCTGATGGCGTTGGCCGTCATTTGGGCGGCCTGCATGGTCCCCATGATCGTCGCCGGCAGTTTCATGGTTCTCCTTGTCAGCTGCTTCCTGCTCGGTCTGACAGAAGGCCCTTCCGGTGCACTCATCCACACGGCCGTGTATTCATGGCACCCTGTGGAAAGGCGCTCGATGCCCGGGGCGTTCATCGCCTCTTCAAGTTCACTGGCAAAGATCGCCGTTGCACCGGCATTGGCATTCCTCATCGTGCAATTCGGCTGGCAATCCGCCTTTGTTGCCATGCTGGTTGTTGGCTTGGGCTGGTGCGTGCTGTGGCACTTCACGTGGCAGCCAGGGCCCCATGGCGAAGTCCGAATTTCAGCGGTCAAGGGTTCGGCCACAGCCACGACTCCACCTCCCTCCGTTCCGTGGATGTCGATCTTCCGCACGCCGACCTTCCTGGGTGCGGTTGCAGCAGTTGTCCCCATGTACGCGCTGCTGACCGTTGTCCTCACGTGGTTGCCGTCGTACTTCGAGGTCGGATTGGGTTTCACCCGCCTCCAGGCTGGAGCGATGTTCGGGTTCCCCAGCATGGCAGCAATGCTCGCAATGTTTGCCAGCACATACTTCAGTGACAGGTTCATGAGTCGAGGCGTGAGTTCAAGGATCATGAGAGGAATCGTCCCGGCCGCAGGACTTCTTGTGTGCGGCCTGTCGATGGCAGCGCTGCCATATATCGGCACTCCCATCGTCGTGGTGGCAGTTGTCTCCATCGGCTACGGAATCGGCTGCATCCTCGCTCCCATCATGAACGCAGCCATTTCGCAGATCTGTCCCAAGCATCAGGTAGCGGGTTCACTGGGCATGTTCCTGGCCGTGATGGCCATTGGTGGCATCGTCGCTCCGCCATTGACGGGAATGATCGTGGACCAGGCGGTTTCACCCGCCGTCGGATACGCACAATCCTTCCAAATATTCGGCATCGTTGCGGTGGTCGGCGCGATTCTGGCCATGATCCTGGTGAATCCCGACCGTGACGCCGCGCGCGTGATGGCACAGCTTGCACCCGCTGGCTGACGGTCCATGTCGTCGGCCATGAAGCGGGCACGGACGGCGGCCGGAGACAGGCAGCGGTCGATGGTTGGCTTGGGCGCGGTCCTGACCCTGGCCACAGGGATCGGTCCGCTACTCACCACGGGCGTGAGTGCCCTGGGTCCTTTGCTGACCCGGGACCTGAACCTGACGCGCCTGGAGTTCGGCTCCTTTGCCGTGGTGGCCTCTGCCTCCGCTGCGCTCCTGTCCACGCCGCTCGGCTGGGCTGCCGACCGGTTGTCACAACGTACCGGCATCCTGATGCTCCACGGCTTCGGGCTGGGCGCCCTGGTCACCGCCGCCCTGTCCCAGTCGATGGCCGGCCTGTGGGCCAGCGCCGTCCTCGGCGGAGCAGCCCTTGGCCTGGCCAATCCGCTGACCAATGGCATGGTGGCGTTGCGGGTCGAGCCGGGCCGCCGCGGCATGCTGGTGGGCGTGAAACAAACGGGCGTCCAGCTCATCCAGATGTTCACCAGCCTGGCCTACCCGCTGGCTGCCGCACTGGTGTCCTGGCAGGCGGGGTTCCTGGTGGGCGCCATCGTCACCGTACTCTCACTCTGGGCGGCCCTGCACTACCTCCGCGCCCGGCCCCAATGCACCGCGCCACGACTCGCGTCCCGCGAGCGGCGCCGCCACATCAAGGCGTCCGGGCTTGCATGGCTGGTGGCCTACGCCTTCCTCTCCGGCTTCCAGTACCAGAGCTTGGCCTTCTACCTGCCGCTGTTCGCTTTCGAGGCCCTCCATCTGCGGCCCGAAATCGCCGCTGCGTGCGGTGTGGTGCTGGGGGCAAGTGGCCTGGTGTCACGGCTAGTCTGGGGCCGACTCACGGAGCGGTTCAGGTCCCCCGGGGTGCCGCTGGCCTTGATAGCAGTCTTCAGCGCCGTGGCCGTAGGCCTTGTCGCCGGTTCATCGCTTTGGGGAACACAGGCCCTCATGTGGACAGGAACCGCGCTCTACGGCTTGTCCGGAACCGCGGCCGCCGTCATCCTGCTCACGGTGGTCATGCACCTGGTCCCCAGGGCCCAGGCCGGTGCCGTGACTGGACGGATCTCCATGGGGCTGTTCGCCGGCTTCGCCACAGGACCGGTGCTCTTCGGACTCCTGGCAGACCAGTGGGGCTATTCCACCGGCTGGGTGAGCCTGCTGGCCGCAAGTGTCATGATGATGCTGGCACCGCTCGGCCTGCGCAGGCTGGCAGTTCCAGATCCACCCAAAGAAGAAGTACACGTAAGCGGGGAGACGGCCGCGGATCTACGGCAAGCTGACACCCACTGACACGCCCCCGGGCAACCCCCGCCACGGAAGCCAGTTCGTGTGCCGCAGGCGCAAGGCATCCATGCCGCCGTCCACTGGGAAGTCGCTCCTCGTCGCAGCGTGCTGGACCTGCTGGGGACCCCGGCAAGGCCGGAACCGAACTTGCCGAAGGGGGTGCGCACGGCGTCGTACACATAGGCCTGGTTCATGGGGATTCCTCTGATTCCAACTGAGTAAGGGTGCGTGGCTGATGGGGCGGGCCGGCGGCTTCGTCGATGTCTGCGGCGTCGTCGATATCGGCGAACACTGCCTGCGCGGTCTTGAAGGCCGTGTTGGCGGAGGGGACGCCGCAGTAGATGGCACTCTGCAGCAGGATTTCCTTGATTTCGTCCCGGCTCAGGCCGTTGGTGAGCGCGGAGCGGATGTGCATGGCAAGCTCTTCCCAGTGCCCGTGCGCGATCATGGCGGTGATGGTCACGGCCGAGCGCATGCGCCGGTCCAGGCCGGGCCGGGTCCAGACGCCGCCCCAGGCGATCCGGGTGATCATGTCCTGGAAGTCGCCGGTGAAGTCGTCCTTCCCGGCATTCGCGCGGTCCACGTGCGCATCGCCGAGCACTTCGCGGCGGACCACCATGCCGGCGTCGTAGATGTCCTGCGAGGTGGCGTCCGGCTGCACGGCGCCCTGCGATGGGTCGCTGCTCTGTGAGGGATTCGTGCTCATCGTCCGTTCTCCTTCATGAAGTCGCGCATCAGTTCAGCGACGACGGCGGGTGCTTCGGCGGGCGCGAGGTGCGCAACGCCGTCGAGCGCTACGGCCACGGCGCTGCCGCCGCCGGCGTTGATGCCGGCCGCGACTTCCTCGGCGAACGACGGCGGGGCGACCGTATCCTCGACGCCGGCAATCGCCTGCGTGGGGACGGTGATGCCGGCGAGCTGCCCGCGGACGTCGAAGCCGGCCAGGGCTTCGCAGCAGAAGGCGTAGCTGAAGCGGTCGGCGTCGCGGAGGGCGTGCAGGAGCCGGCTGCTGGTGTCCGGCCGGCGGCCCATGAAGCCCGGGGCGAACCAGCGCTGCGCGGAACCCTGGACCATCACGGGCGTGCCCTGGGCACGGACGGTTTCGGCGCGCTCCAGCCAGCCCTCCGGGGTGCCGAGCCTGGCGCCGCTGCACTGCACGGACAGGCTGCGGAGACGGTCGCCGTGCTTGATGCCCAACTGCAGGCCGGTGGCCCCGCCCAGGGAAACGCCTGCGTAGTGGAAGTCCGCGCCGGGACTGACTGAGTCGACAAGATCGACGACGGCGTCGGCCAGTTCCGCGACGCTGAAGCCTTCCGTGGCGGCCGGCGAGATGCCGTGCCCGGGCAGGTCCCAGCCGATGACGTCGTACTCCTCGCCGAGCAGGGCAGCGGCCTCGGTCCACAGCACGGTGGACGTGCCCAGCGAGGGCCCCACCACGAGGAGCGGCTTCGCACCCAGTTCACGCTGCGGGGACAGCAGCACCGCCTTGACAATTGGCTTAGCCACGCGGGGCTCCCTTCCTTGGAGTTGTTGCAGTGAAGTCGGGATAGGCGGCAAAGATGCGCCGGCTGATTTCGGCGGCCTCGCCCAGATAGCTGACGGGATCCAGCAGGGCCTCGAGTTCGGCGTCGGAGAGCATGTCCGCCGGGACGGTTTCGCGCAGGAGCTTGGCGTAGATACGGGACTGCTCGGCGGCAGGCGCCTGGAGCGTTTCGTCGACGACGGCCTGCAGCTTCTGCTTTCCATCGGAACCCAGGAGAGGCGCGACGGCGGACACCACCGCTTCGCTGAGCAGCAGCGGTCCCGAGATTTCCAAGTTCCGGCGCATGGCTTCCGGGAAGACCCGGAGCCCTTCGGTGAGTTCGCGGAGGTGACCGGCGGCTCCCAGGGCGAGTGCCAGCAGCCGGCGCAGGGCCGGCCATTCGCTGTGCCAGGCCCCGTCCGGGCGCTCATCGTTGAAGGTGGCGGCCGCGAGGTGCAGCTGCGCGGCCAGGCCGGGGGCCTGCAGCGCGGCGCTGCGGATCAGAACGGACAGCACGGGGTTCTGTTTCTGCGGCATGGCCGAGGACACGCCGCGTCCGGCGGCCAGCGGTTCGCCGAGCTCCCCGACTTCAGGCCGGCTCAGGAACAGCAGGTCCGAGGCGATCTTGCCGAAGGCGTCCGTGAGGGCCGCGATGGCGTCCCCGAGTGCCGTGACGGCCAGCCGGTTCGTGTGCCAGGGGGCGGGGGCAGGAGCGAGGCCCAGCTTCGCGGCCAGGGCGTCGGCCAGGGTGAACGGGTTTGAGGAGGAACCGGCGGTGAGGACCGTGCCCGAGGCGAGCGTTCCGCCGGCCCCGCCGAACTGCACGGGCAGCCCCAGGCTCTCCAGGCGGGCAGCCCCGGCGGCAACGCCGTGGAACCACTGCGCGGCCTTGAGCCCGAAGGTGAAGGGCAGCGAGTGCTGGGTCAGGCTGCGGCCCACACACAGCGTGTCCGCATGCTGCACTGCCAAGGCTGCCAGCGCCGTCGTCGTACCCTTAACCTCGGCGAGCAGCGCCTCGACGACGCGGCTCGCAAGGAGCATGAGGGCGGAATCGAGGACATCCTGGCTGGTCAGCGAGGTGTGGACGGCCTTTCCAGCGCCAATTCCCGCGGTGTCCAGCGCTTTGACCCGCGCGCGCAGGTCGCCGAGCAGGGGGATGACGGGGTTGCCGCCGCCCTGGGCGCGTTCGGCGATCGACTCCGGGTCATACAAGCCGGCACCGGCGGCTTCGGCCGCGACGGCGGCGGAAGAGGCGGGCGCCAGGCCCGCCTCTTCGAGCACGGCGGCCCAGGCGGCTTCGACGTCGAGGATTGCCGCGATCACGGCACGGTCGCCCGTCAGCGCCGCCACGGCGGGCGCCGCCGACACAGGCGTGAGGAGGCCGAAGTCGCCGTCGGTCATGCCCGGATTCCTTCGAAGTCCAGGAACACGGTCTCGTCCCTGCCCTGCAGGCGGATGTCCCAGCTGAGGCCACCATCGTGGTCGCGGCGGGCGATGAGGGTCTTGCGGCGCTCGGGGTCCAAGGAACTCAGCAGCGGGTCCTTGGCCAGGGCTTCTTCGTTTTCCGGAAGGTACACGCGGGTGAAGAGGCGGTTCATGAGGCCGCGGGCAAACACGGCCACAGCGATGAACGGGGCGGCGCCTGGCTTTCCGGGGACCGGTTCGGTGGGGCCGGGGTTGACCGTGGTGAAGGTGTAGACACCGGTGTTGCCGACGGCGGCGCGGCCCCAGCCGGTGAAGGTGTAACCGTCGCGGACCAGGGAGCCGGTGCGCTGGACAATGTTGCCGTCGGCGTCGGGCTGCCAGATTTCCAGGATGGCGTCCGGGATGGGGTCGCCGGCGCCGTCGTAGACGATGCCCTGCAGGCGGATGCTGCCGGGGGTGCCCGGGGCCAGGAGTTCGTTGTCCTTGGTGAAGGGCAGCGCGTAGCCATAGAAGGGGCCAACGGTCTGTCCGGGCGTTGGGGTCAAAACTGTTGGGGTCAAAGACGTGGGTGTCAGCTTGCTCATGTGTCTACTCCTCGTCGCCGGCGTTGCCGAATGCTTCGTTTTCCGTCCAAGTCCGCTTGGACCCACTCAGGATGATGTCCCAGTTGTAGCCGAGAGCCCATTCGGGGCTGGTCTGCTCGTGGTTGTACGTGGCCACCAGGCGGTCACGGGCATCCTGATCCACGATCGACTGGTAGATCGGGTCCAGCGGGAAGAGCTGGTCGCCCGGGAAGTACATCTGGGTGACGATACGCTGCGTGAACTCCGTGCCGAACATCGAGAAGTGGATGTGGGCCGGGCGCCAGGCGTTCAGGTGGTTCTTCCACGGGTACGCCCCGGGCTTGATGGTGGTGAAACGGTAGGAGCCGTCCGGGCCGGTGATGCATCGCCCGACGCCGGTGAAGTTCGGGTCCAGCGGGGCCGGGTGCTGGTCACGCTTGTGGATGTAGCGTCCTGCAGCGTTTGCCTGCCAGATCTCCACCAGCTGGCCGGCGACCGGGCGGCCGTCGCCGTCGAGCACTTTGCCCTGGACGATGATCCGCTCACCGATCGGCTCGCCGTTGTGCTGGATGGTCAGGTCCGATTCAAGCGCGTGGACATCCTGGTGGCCGAACGCCGGGGAATACAGCTCGATGGTCTCCGGATCGGCGTGGTAGAGGTTCTTGGTGGGGTGGCGCAGGATGCTGCTGCGGTAGGGTGCATAGTCCAGGCGGGGCTGGGTTTCCGGGGCTGCGCCGTTCCTGAGGGCCCGGGCGTAGGCATCGCTGAGGGAGCCGATCTCGGCCGTGAGATCCTCCTGCGTATTCGCGGCGGCATCCGACGACACATGCGCGGCCCGCGGCTCGGCGGCCGGCACAAGTTCGTCTTCGGCCGGAAGCACGGAGGTTGATTGGTCCAGCATGGCTGGCTCCTTTCGGGTGGTTCTTGCCTGTTCTGGCGAGGTGAGGGGTCTATTGGCGACAGTGCTTCATTGGCGACATCGGCAGTAAATCCGCCATGCCGCCGTCGGGCAATCCTGCGGAATTACCGCGAACCCGGCCAGCCCGTGTACTGCTCCGCCAGGTACGCCTTGGCATGCTGGGAGGAGACCACGGAGTGCAGTTCGCCGAGCTGCCGCGCACGGCCGAAGTCGTCCGCGCCGGGGAGGCTGTGCAGCATGGAGGTCATCCAGTAGGAGAAGTGCTGCGCCTTCCAGACGCGGTCCAGGGCGTGGTCGCTGTAGGAATCGAGCAGGCCGGTGGAGCCGGTGGCGTAGAAGGAGTCGAGGCCTTCGAAGAGGACCTTGACGTCGTGGATGGCCAGGTTCAGGCCCTTGGCGCCGGTGGGCGGGACGGTGTGCGCGGCGTCTCCGGCCAGGAAAAGGTTCCCGTGGCGCATCGGCGACTGGACGAAGCTGCGGAACGGCAGGACCATCTTCTCGGTCACCGGGCCTTCCTTCAGCTCGAAGCCGTTGCCATTGACCCGCTTGCGGAGTTCGGTCCAGATGCGTTCGTCGTCCCAGTCGGCCACGTTTTCCGTCGGGTCGCACTGGAAGTACATGCGCTGGACCGTCTCGGTGCGCTGGCTGATCAGGGCGAAGCCGTGCTCCGAGTTCGCGTAGATCAGCTCATCGGAGCTGCGCGGGGCTTCGGTGAGGATACCGAACCAGGCGAAGGGGTATTCATGGAAGTGCTGGGTCCGCGCGGCTTCCGGGATCTGGCGGCGGCAGTGGCTGCGGGAGCCGTCGGCGCCCACGAGGAAGTCGGACTGGATCTCGAACTCCCGGCCCTCGGCGTCGGTGAACCAAACCTTGGGCTTGCCCTCGAGCTCGTGCACCGTGGTGTCGGTAACGCTGTAGCGGACGTCGCCGCCATCGGCCTCGCGACGGGCTGCGAGGTCTGCGAACACGTCCGTCTGCGGGTAGAGCCACACGGACTCCCCCACAAGCTCCTTGAAGTCGATCCGGTGGCTTTCGCCGTTGAACCGCAGCTCGATCCCGTCGTGCCGGTCGCCGTCGCGCAGCACGCGGTCCGAGACACCGGAGTCCACCAGCAGGTTCACGGTGCCGTGCTCCAGGATGCCCGCGCGGACGGTTTCCTGGATTTCCTTGCGGCTGCGGATTTCGACCACGACGGACTCGATGCCCTGCTTGGCCAGCAGATGGGAAAGCATCAGGCCGGCGGGGCCGGCGCCCATGATGGCCACCTGGGTGGTGATGGTAGTGCGTGCCATGGTGTTCCTCGCTTCGTTGCGGATCCCGGCGTTGGCGCGGGCTGTGCGGTGGGCTTCTTCCACCAGTGTGGCCCGGGCCGCATGATCGCCGGAACACGGATTCCGTTGAACGGAAGATCCCTTAGCCTTCCCGCAGCTTGTCGAGTTGCCGTCCGATGCCCCGCGCGGCCGTCTGGAGCGCCGGCACCAGCGCCTGTGGCCGCGTCTCCGCCAAGGGGAGCACCACGCCGAGCGCCGCCACCGTGCGGCGCTTGCCGTCCACCACGGGCACGGCGATGCTCCAGGTGTCAGGGTCCACCACGCCCGCGAGCTGTGCATAGCCCTGCTGGGCGGTCTCGGCCAGCAGTTGGCGGACGACGCCGGCGGTTACCTTGCCGCCCGGGTCGCTGAACTGTCCGAGGTACTCGGCCTGCACGTCACGCGGCTGGTTGGCCATCAACGCGAGGCCGGCCGAGGAGATGTGCACGGGCATCCGGCCGGCAACGCGGGCACGGTTAGCCACGGATCCCCGTCGCGACAGCCGTTCCACGAACAAGGCCTCCCAGCCGTCAAGGACCGCCAGATTCACGTTCCGGCTCAAGACCTGCTGGATGTCCTCCATGAACGGCATGGCCGCCTGGCGCAGGGCCAACGTGGGCGAATTCCGATTGACAAGCTCCCACAGCCGCATTCCCAGACGGACGTTGCCACCGGCACCCAGATCCAGGAATCCATGCTCCGCGAGCTGGCGGACCAGCCGGTGCGCACTGCTCAAGGGAAGCCCCGCACGTTCCGCAAGCTCGGACAGCTGCAGAACCGCAACGCCTTCCGGAAAAGCGGCAATGACGCGCACGACGCGGTCCACCACGGAATCCCCCGATGCTGAATTGGCCACGCCGGCTCCTTTACTGTTCGCCTGCACTTTCCATTCAATGGTACGGGCTCGTCCGGTACTAGGCCCGGCGGTGGATCGACTTGTAGCTCAGGTAGGCGTTCAGGCCCTCGATGCCGTACTCCGTCCCGAGGCCGGAGTCGTGCCGCCCGCCGAAGGGGGCCGCATGGTTGGAGGCGAAGAAGTTCAGGCCCACCGAGCCGGTGTCCATGCGGTCCGCCACGGCGAGCGCGGCCTCAGGGTCCGAGCCGAACACCAGCCCGCCCAGGCCGAACTCGGTGTTGTTCGCCAGGGCAACCGCCTCGTCGACTCCGCTGTCGACGTCGTCGTACTTAAGGATGCACATGACGGGCCCGAAGATCTCCTCGCGGGAGATCCGCATGTCCGGGGTGACATCGGCGAACACCGTCGGTTCCACGAAGTAGCCGTTTTCCAGCCCTCCGGAGAGCGACGCGGCGCGGCCGCCGGTGGTGGCACGGGCACCTTCGTCCAGCCCCGACTGCACGTATTCCAGCACGGTCCGGTACTGGGACTCCGTGGCGCAGGGACCGAACACGGTATCCGGCTCCAGCGGATCACCCTGCTTCCCGGCGGCGATCGTGGCGGTCACCATGTCCACCACCTCGTCATAGCGGCTCGCTGGGGCGAGGATCCGGGTGGAGATGTAGCAAGTCTGGCCGGTGTTGCGCATGGAGGACCGGATCAGCACCTTGGACATGGCGTCCAGGTCCGCGTCGGGCAGCACAATGGCGCTGGATTTCCCGCCCAGCTCCAGGGTGACCGGGCGCAGCAGCTCACCGCAGGCCGCGGCAATCTTCCGGCCCACCGGCGTCGAACCCGTAAACGCCACCTTGGCCACACCCGGGTGCTTCACCAGCACATCCCCCAGCCGGCCGGAGCCGGTGACGAGGTTGACCACGCCGGCCGGGACCCCGGCGGCGGCGATCGCGTCGATGATCACGCGGATGGAAAGGGGCGTGGGCGACGCCGGCTTAATCACCACGGTGCAGCCGGCCAGCAGTGCCGGCGCCAGCTTGATCACCACCAGGTTGATGGGAAAGTTCCACGGCGCGATCAGCGCGCACACGCCCAGCGGGTCGCGCCGGACCACGGACTCGCCGCCGCCGCGCGGGAACGGGCGGACGTCGTCCCGTTCCAGGTATTCCGCGAGGGTGGCGAAGTAGCGGAAGATGCCTGCCGCGTTGGCCGCAGCACCGGCGGACTCGGAGACAGGCGAGCCGTTTTCGCGCGAGTTCGTCAGGGACAGCTCGTCGGCGCGCTTCTCCACTTCCTCTGCTATCCGGACCAGGTAGGCGGCGCGCTCGGACGGGGAGAGCCGGGGCCACGCGCCGCCGTCGGCACCGGCAAACGCCCGCTGGGCGGAGCCGACGGCGGCATCCACATCTTCCGGAGTGCCGTCCGGCACCGAGCCCCACACTTCGCCCGTGGCGGGGTCGGTCACCGGGATCCGGCCGGCACCACGGGAAGGCTGCCAGGCGCCGTCGACAAAGATCGTGTCCACATGCGTGTACGGCAGGGACAGTCCCGCCCGGGCGGCCAGGGCAGGAGCGTCATGCATGGCTGCGGTCATCGGATGACTCCCGTCTTCAGCAGGGCGTTTGATCGGTTGAGGTCCGCGGTGGCCATGTCCACGGCGGCCTGCGTGATGAGTTCGGGCACGATCTCCGTGGCCAGCCGCTCGGTGTACGTGGCTGGGTCCATGCCGAACCACGAGGAAGCCAGAGCGATCCCGGCGCGGTCGAAACGCCACAGCCGGTCGGCGTCGCGCATCAAAGCATCCTCCAGCGAGCGTGCCACCGGCCGGGTGTCATGTCCGTCGATGATCTCGCAGACGTGTTCCACAAAGTCCGGGGAGTAGCCCAGCCCGGGGAGCACGCGGCGCGCCACGTTGCAGCCCTGCTGCTCGTGTTCGTAGCGGATGGCGGCCTTCCGCCAGTCTCCCGAGAAGCCCTCCGAGATGATGCGGGACTCATCAACGTGGGCCCAGCCGGTGTCGTGCAGCAGGGTGGCCACGCGCACCAGTTCCGCGTCGGCGTCTGGGTAGGCCCGGCAGAGCCGCTCGGCGAAGGCCAGGGAAATCGGCAGGTGGATGTCGTTGCCGCGCGTCCGGGTCTCCTGGACAACGGCCTTCCACAGCGCGTCGAGCTCCTCAAGGGCAGCGGGGGTGTTGCAGATGGCGGTGGTGTCCACCGGACCGGCCGCGGGAACGGGACGGACGCTGTACGCCGCGGCGAAGGCCTCGGCCAGCACGTCCGCGGGTTCAGCCGTGGGGCCGGCCGAGGCGACCGGAGTCTTGGGGGTGCTCATAATGCTCCTTCGGGTGCGCCGGCCTGGCGGCTAGCTGTCCGTGGTGATGGTCTTGAGTTGCGTCGCGGGGTCTGCTGCGGCGTCGGCCGGGATGTTCTGGCCCTTGGCCAGGGCGTTCTTCACGGCCATGAAGTCCAGCGGGGCATTGACGCAGTCCGCGGCGATGACCTGGCCCCGGCGGTAGTAGAGGACGCTGAACTTCCCGCGTTCCTCGTCGTACCGGAGCACGGTCTGGTCGTAGCCGTTGCACAGGCCCGCGATCTGGAGCTTGAGATCGGCCTGGTTGGACCAGAACCACGGGATGCCGGCGTATTCCTCGCGCCGGCCCGTCAGGGAGTACGCGGCCACTTTGGCGTGCTCGATGGCGTTGTTGACGCTTTCCAGCCGGATCCGCTCGCCCGGCTCCGAGCCGGGGACCGGGTTGGGCATGTTGGCCACGTCCCCCACCGCCACGGTGGTGCCGTCCGAGGCCAGCGCGAACCGGTCCACCACCACCCCGTTGTCCACGTCCAGGCCCAGCTGTTCGGCCAGCTGTGTATTGGGGATGACGCCTATACCGATCAGCACGATCTGCGCTGGCAGTACCGTGCCGTCCTGAAGCTCGACGGCGGCGACTGCCTTGCCGTCGTCGGCAGCTGAAAAGCGCGCCGCACTCGTGTTCAGCCTGATATCCAGTCCGCGGGAGCGGTGTGCCTGCAGGAAGTACTCGGCGGTCTCCTCCCCCACGGCCCTGCCGACCAGCCGTGGCCCGAATTCGAGGACCGTGACGTTTTTGCCCATTTTCTGCAGGCTGGAGGCGGCTTCCAGGCCGATGAACCCGCCGCCGATCACCACCACGTCCGTGGCGTCGCCTACGCGGGCCTTAAGTGCCAGGGCGTCGTCGGCGTTGCGGAGGTACAGCACGCCGTCGAGGTCCCCGCCGTCGATCTCCAGCTTCCGGGCACGGGCACCCACGGTGAGGGCCAGCCGCCTGAAAGGGAACTCCCGGCCGGAGGACGCATGCGCCACCCCGGAGCCGTCCGCTTCCTTGTCGATCCGGACGATGTGTTCGCCTTTGACCAGGTCCACGTTGTGCTCGGCCCAGTAATCGTTGGAGCGGAAGATCAGGGATTCGCTCTCCACGGTGCCCTGCAGGAATTCCTTGGACAGGGCGGGCCGCTGGTACGGGCGGTGGTCCTCGTCCCCCAGGAGCGTGATGTGCTCGCCAAAGCCCAGGGCCCGGAGCGACACCGCAAGCTGAACCCCTGACTGGCTGGCGCCGATGATCAGGAGCCCGGTTCTGGTGGGAACCGTAGCGGGGCCGTTCGTGGCACCGGCTGCCTGCTCCGCTGTGTGCGTGCCCACGGCTACACCTGGGTTTCCGGGGTAGTGACGAACAATTCGAGCCCATCCGTCAGGCGCAGCTGGCAGGACAGCCGGGAGTTGTCCTCGCGGTCCACTGCGGTGCCGTAGAGCATCTCGTCTTCCATGTCCTCCATCGGCGGGAGCTGCGAAACGCAGTCTTCCCGGACGAAGACGTGGCAGGTGGCGCAGGACAGGGAGCCTCCGCACTCGGCCACGATTCCGGGGACGCCGTTGCGCACCGCGGTTTCCATGACCGAGTCGCCCACGTTGCCTTGGACATCGCGGACGGCGCCTTCGGCGTCGGTGAAGTGAACCGTTGGCATTGGTCCTCCTTGGGGTTGAAGTTGCTTGTTTGGTGAAATGACGTGACTGGTCAGATGAACTGCCGGCCGCCGTCGACCACCATGGTCTGGCCGGTGTAGTACGAGCTGTCCGGTCCGGCGAGGAAGAGCGCGGCACCCACTATGTCCTCCGGCTGGCTGGCCCGCTTGATCGCGCCGCGGTCCACGCCGTAGTTCTCGGCGTTTTCCATCAGCCCGTAGCTGGCCTCGGTGAGGGTGAAGCCGGGGGCGATCGCGTTGACCGTGATCCCGCGCCGGCCCAGTTCCTTGGCCATGACCCGGGTCAGGGCCACCACGCCGCCCTTGGAGGCGACGTAGTGCAGCCACTGCTCCGAGCCGCTGAAGATGGTGGCGCTGGAGAGGTTGATGACGCGGCCGCCCTCGGGCAGGTACGGGCTCGCGGCGCGGGTGACCAGCCAGGGGCCTTTGAGGTTCACGTTCATCACCAGATCCCATTCGGCCGGGTCGATCTCCTCGAACGGGCTGCGGGTCACTCCCGCATACACCGCCGCGTTGTTAAGGACGACGTCGATGCTTCCGTTTCCGAAGTCCGCGCAGCTTTTCGCGAGGTCCTCCGTGGAGGCCACGCTGGTGACGTCCGCGGAGAACGCCGCCGCTTCGGCGCCGCTTTCGCGGACCAGGTTGGCGGTCTGCTCAGCACCTTCGAGGTTGATGTCGGCCACCGCCACGCGGTAGCCGCGACCGGCAAAGCCGAGTGCAAACGCCCGGCCCAGCCCGCCGGCGGCACCGGTGATGAGGACGGTCTTCCCTGCTTCTTGTCCCGCTGCAGGCATGGGCACGTCAGACATGGCTGTGGCTGTGGGCGCCCGGGCCGGTGACAAGCAGCTCTTCCAGGGATTCGGCGTCGAGGATCTGCACCGTGCCCTTGGTTCCGTCCACCCGCAGCAACTGGCCGGTCTTGATGGTGGTGGAGGCTGAGCCGGTTCCGGTCACGGCCGGAAGTCCGTATTCGCGGCACACGATTGCGGCGTGGCTCATCATGCCGCCGATGTCCGTGACAGTGGCCTTGATCTTGCCGAAGATCGGGCCCCAGGACGGTGCCGTGACGGTGGCCACCAGGATCTCGCCCTGCTGGACCTCGGAGAGCTGGTCTGCATCGGTCACCACGCGGGCCAGGCCTTCCACCACGCCCGGCGATGCGGCCATGCCGCGCAGTCCTCCGCCTTCCACCGTTTCGCCGGCGCCCAGCCACTGCTGGACCTGTTCGGTGGTGATGCCCCAGAGCATCCGGGTGAAGGGTTCGGTGATGGACTCCGGCGGGGTGTTCAGGGCCGGGGCGGGCCGGGCGGTCTTGAGCGCGTCCACGATGCCGCGGCGGCGCTCGATCTCCTCCGGCCAGAAGTCGGGGCCGATGGGCTTGGCGCCCACGCCCCAGCCGGTGACCAGGTCAAAGAGCGCGTCGCGGACCTCATTGCGGCCCAGGTAGAGCAGGTCGTCCGGTCCGGACCAGAAGCCCTCGGCAGCCATCATGCGGGACAGTTCGCGGATCTTGCGCCAGAAGACGCCCATGGTCCAGTGCTCGATGTAGAAGTTGTGGTTCTCCACGTACGGGTAGGCGGTGGCGGCCAGGCCGCGCTTGGCGTCGAAGACCGCCTGGTTTTCGCCTTCGAGCAGCTCTCGGTATTCCTCGATGATGCGGTCGCGTTCCACGATGAGGGCCTCGACGGGGCGCATGATTTCCTGGCCCTCGTCCACGCGGCGGATGTAGTCCGCGATGTAGCCCAGCGGGATTTCCTGGTGTTCGTTCCAGTATTTGTCGTGGCCGTAGAAGCCGTTGCCGACGGTGAAGTTGAACCACGGGTCCTTGGCGCCGTCGTACTGGGCGCTCCACCGGTCCCCGCCGGGAGCGGCGGCGATGGCACCCAGGGTGGCATCGACGTCGTCCGTGTTCCTGAAATGGGCCTGCAGCCCGAGCTCGACGGCCAGCTTGGCGAGCTGCTTGAGCTCATCGTCCGGGCGGAAGAGTTCCATGTCCACGCCCTGCACCATGGCGGCGATGGACTGGTCGGGAACGTTGGGGAAGACCTGCTTGCAGAAGTTGAAGAAGTCCAGGTAGGCGATGTAGCCCAGATTCAGGAATTCGAAGTGATACTGCCAGTTCTGGTAGGCCAGCTGGATGAGGCGGTCGTAGCTTTCCAGCAGCTTCTCGGAACCGTCCTTCCCCTTACCGGAGGTGATGTCCTCCATGGGGACGATGTCCGGCAGCTTGGGGAAGGAGATGCGCTCCATCTCGTCAATGGTTCCGCGGACCTTGACGTGCCAGTGCTTCAGCTTCTCTTCCCAATTCTGGAAGTAGTGGCCAATCCGTTGCTCGAAGAGGGGCACGCGGGCGGCGATCTGGTCCTCCGGCACGGGGATGGGAGACATGTAGAGGTAGCCCAGGTGGATGCGGAACTCGATGCCGTTGGCGTTGGGGATCATGAGGTGCCGGGCGTTGTACTGGCCCAGGCACTTGACCGCGAACTCGCCGCCGATGGTCTCAAAGGGCTTGAACACGGTGGGCCAGTGCTGGCTGTCGCAAAACCAGAACTTGGCGTCCTCCTGCTCCTTGAGTTTGTCCTGGAAGACCAGGTAGTAGGGATAGATCTTTTCCCAGCCTTCGGCGCCGGCGGGGACCGTGAGCTCGGAGGGTTTGGGGAAGGACTTCAGGGACATGGCGGTCCTTTCAATAGGGCTCGGCGGTGAGCCTTGGTGTGTGGAGCCTTGCTGGTGTTCGTGCGCTTAAGCGGAGGGTTTGAGGAGGGAGGCGGTGATGCTGCCGAGGCTGAAGCCGCCGGTAGCGGGAGCCGGGCTGGAGATCCCGCCGAAGTAGCCACCGGCGGTGGCCGTGGGCTGCGCTGCGGGTTTGGAGGAGTGGACGGTTTCCGGGCGGGACTGGAGAAGGAGGAGGTTTTCGCCGTTCGGCAGGTCCCAGTCCAGGGCCCATTCGATGTCCTGGGGGCACTTGTAGTGCTTCTCGGCCCACTTGGCCATCTGGGCGACGGCGGTGAGTTCCGCGTCGGTGAGGCTGCGGCGGCCGCGGCGTTCGGCGTCGACCTCGCGTTCCACCAGGCGCTTGGCGCCGGCGTCGGGGACCAGTTCGGCGTGCTTGTCGCCGAGGTGGTCGGCGACGACGGCGAGCGTGACCTTGTCCAGCACGATGTTGTCCGGGGTGACCTGGCCCGAAACCACCATCTCGCCCACACCATAGGAGGAGTCGATGGTGATCTTGGAGCGGTCCCCGTTGGTGGGGTCCATGGTGATGGCGACGCCGGAGACCCGGGAGTTGACCATCTTCTGCACGACGACGGCCATGGACAGGCCTTCGTTGGGGATGTTGTTCTTCAGTCGGTAGATGATTGCGCGGGAAGTGTACAGGGAGGCCCAGCACTGGCGGATGTGCTCGGTGACTGCCTTGACGCCGTCGAGCCAGAGATAGGTGTCCTGCTGGCCGGCGAACGAGGCGTCCGGGAGGTCTTCGGCCGTGGCGCTGGAGCGGACCGCCACCGGCACCGGGGCGTCGAAGCGGGACATCAGGGACTCGTAGGCCCTGGTGGTCTGATCGCGCAAGGCCTGGGGCACCGGCCGGGAGCAGATGTCTTCGCGGATGGCGGCGGAGACCCTGTCCACCTGGGCGGTGTCCTCCGGGTCCAGGTCAGCGAGCAACTGGTTGATCTTTGCGGTGATGCCGGCCTCGTCCATAAAGGCGTCGAACTCTGCTGTGGTGACCACAAAGCCGGGCGGGACGGGCATGCCCGCGGAGGTCATGGTGACCAAGGACGAGCCCTTGCCACCAAGGTTTTCAAGCGTCGGCTCAATGCCGCCGTCGAAAAACTGGATGTAATCGTTGCTTTGCATGGTGGTTAGGCCTTCCAACTGACAGGAACGGTCTCGGGGACACGGAAGGAGAGGTTTTCACGGAAGGCGATGCCCTCCGGGTCCTCGAGTTGCAGCTCCGGGGCGAGCCGGGCCACTTCCTCGAGTGCGATTTTTGCCTGGAGCTTTGCGAGCATGTTGCCCAGGCAGTAATGGATTCCAAACCCGAAGCTGAGGTGCTCGCGGGCGTTGGGGCGCGTGATATCGAAGTCCTCGCCGGCTTCGAACTTACTTTCGTCGCGGTTGGCGGAGCCCATCAGGAGCAGCAGCTGCGAACCTTCCTCGATGGCCACGCCACCCACTTCGGTGTCCTTCAGGGCTTTGCGGCGCCAGCCGACAATGGAGCCGGCGTAGCGGAGGACCTCGTCGATGGCGGCGGGGATCTTCTTGGGATCCTCCACCAGCTGCTGCCACTGCTCGGGGCGGGCCAGAAGCTCGCGCAGGGCGTTGGAGATCAGGGTGGTGGTGGTCTCGTGGCCTGCGAAGAGCAGGCTGTAGAGCACGGAGGCGATCTCGTGGTCCGAGATTTCGGCGCCTTCCTGCTGTGCTTTGACGAGGTCCCCGGTGAGGTTGTCGCCGCCCTGTTCGTGGGCCACCCTGACCAGGCGCAGGCATTCCTGCCAGTACTCCACCAGGTTGTGGGCGTGGGGGACCTGATCCTCATCGCTCAGGTCGCCCCAGGTCATGGCGGCGCGGGAGTCGCTCCAGCGCTTGAAGGTGTCCACCTGGGAGACGTCCGCGCCGATCAGGGTCAGGATGGTGATGGTGGGGACGTCGTAGGCGAGGTCTTTCACAAGATCACCGCGGCGCTCGGGGCGGGCCAGCATCTTTTCGATGAGGGCAACCACGTTCTGCCGGATGAAGGGCTCCAGCGCCTTGTAGCGGCGGGGAGTGAACGCCTTCTGCACCACGGCGCGGATCCGGGTGTGCTCCGGCGGGCGGCGAGCGGACAGCCCTGAGTAGGCGGTGAAGCCGCCCTCTTCCATGATCTTCTTCGCCGCGGGGCCACGTTCGCGGACCGGGGCCTGGGCGTTTTCGCTGGAGAAGGTTTCCCAGTCCTCGAACACCGCCTTGATGTCGTCATAGCGGGAGACAACGTACAGGCCCACGCGCTCATCGAACATCACGGGCTGTTCGGTCCGGAGTTCGGCGTAGGCGGTGAAAGGATCCTTCATCTGGAAGGGCTCGTAGCCGTGATGCCCGGCGGGGGCTTCGGCGCCGTACCCGAAGGGACAGCGGCCGGCCGTTTCTGTCGACGATGACATCTGGACTCCTGGTGTCTTGGTTCCGCCCGGCACCGTGAGGGTGCCCGGGATTCCTAGTCATCAGTGTGGTCCACATCACCGGTCGGTGAACAGCCTTAACTTCCACTGGGTGGAAGGCAATGTCGCGACGGGCCGGTTAGTCCTTGGCCCCGCGGTGCACGCCGATCAGCGTCTCCAGCGGGATCCGTGCCGTGGCCCGCTCAATCTGGGCCGATATTCCCTTGAGGACAGGAAGGTGCCGGGTCATTGTGGACGCGTGCGAGGAGGGCAGCACCAGGCCAATGGCAGCGCCGATCCTGCCGGTGTGGAACACCGGGACGGCGATGGAGCACGAGCCCAGCCGCACCTCCTCCATGGTGGTGGCGTAACCCTGCTCCCTGATCTGGCCCAGCTCTTCGGCGAACCGCCGCGGGTCAATGTGGGTGTGGGCGGTGGGCCGTTCCAGGTCCCGGTTCAGGTAGGCATCCCGGACCCAGTCCTCCTCGAAGGCGAGGATGACCTTCCCGACGGCGGTGGCGTGCATCGGGAGGCGGCCTCCCACCCGGGAGGCCCGGGGAACGCGCTTGGAACCGTAGACCCGGTCGATGTAGAGGACCTCGTGCCCTGCCCGGATGGCCAGGTGCGCGGTCTCACCGGTCAGGGAGAACAGGTCCTGGACGAACGGACGGGCAGCATCGCGGAGCTGGCGTCCGGTGTTCTGGGCGAGTTCCCACAGCCGGATGCCCAGCTGGTAGCGGCCGTTGGGTTCCCGTGAGAGGAGGCCCCAGTCAGTCAGCTCATTGACCAACCGGTGCGTCGTGCTGAGCGGCAGCCCGGATTTGTCGGCGATGTCGGTCAGGCTCAAGGCACTGCGGGACGTCTCAAAGGCCTCCAGGATGGCCAGCACCTTCGAGGTCACGGTGCGTCCGGGTTCGCGGCTGCCGCCGGCCATGATGACCTCCTTGTTCCAGTTCCGCCTGACGGCGTCCGGATTCGAGTCTAGACGGCAGGCGGGTCCCCGCCTCAGCTCCCGGCAAGAAGGCGCTGGCGCTGCGGCCACAGGCGACCGATCGCGGGAAGCACGACGGCGGCATCCCCTTCCGGCCGCGAGTTCGGAATCCAAGGCAATCACGCCGTCGGATCCGCTTCAATGCCGGCCGAATCATCCCGCCCGCAGTAGTTCGCTGCCGCCTGCAACTTCGTCATGCCGCAACCTTGCTCCGTCAACCACAGCCTGGCAGCGGCAGACTCCTGCTAGTGGAAACCTTGTGAAGCCGCCCACGCCGGCAGGCCCAGCGTTGCCCCTGGTTCTGGGGAATCAAAAGACCGAGACGGGCGGAACCTGAATCCCTCAGTTCATATCTCTAATGGACCGATGTCGTCCGGGGCCAAGGATCCCGGGCCTTTCTACCACGGCACGAAGGCTGACTCGGAGCCTGGAGAGCTGCTGAAACCCGGCCACAGCTCAAATTACGGGGAGCGAACGAGGGCGAACTACGTCTACCTCACCGCAAACCCGGATGCTGCCATCCTGGGAGCGGAACTTGGGCTGGGCGAGGGACCAGGACGAATCTACCGCGTGGAACCCACTGGCATGCGGAGCCACCTGGAAGAACTCAAGCGGCAGGGCATCGAGGCAATCAACTGAACTACTGCGCGGCAGTTCAGTCCATGCGTGAGCCGGAGAACAACCGCGCAGTCGACCGTGGCGGAGGTATGCAGCCGGCGACCTGACGTGCGTCTCGGGTGGTGCTCAGGCGCGGGCAACCGCGTGGGCGCCGAGCTCTGCGGCGAGGAAGTCGCGTACGTCGTCCAGCTCGTCCGCATTGATTCCATGTGCCAGCCCCGGATACACCCGCTCAATCAGCGAGGTGTGCTGCGGAAGGTACTCGCTGCTGCGGGTAATGGCCACGGGCGCGATGACCCTGTCTTCGGAGCCTCGGCCCCAGAAGAGGGGCGGGCGACTGCTGCGCAGCGTCTCGTCGCCCGGCTGCGGGGCGCCCAGCACGAATCCGCCCAGCACCACGGGGGCCAGCACCCGTTCGGGCCGCGCGCGGAGCAACTGGCTGGCCATGAGCCCTCCCTGCGAGAACCCGATGGGCACGATGCGGATGTCGGGGTCCACGTTTGCCTCGACCCAGGCCCAAATCGCGTCGCTTGCCGCCTCCACCGGCGCGGCCTCGGGATTTCCTGGCGTGGTGATGGAGAACCATGCCGCTCCTCCGTTGCCGAGCTCAATCGGTGCCCGCAGGGATGCCCAGGGCAGGTTCAACCCCAGCGCCTGCGCCAACGAACCCAAGTCGTGCTCGTTGGATCCGAAGCCATGCAGGAAAAGTGCGACCGCATCGGAAGCGGCATTGGTGGCCCAGTCTTGCGAGCGCACGTCGCGCAGTGTGGTGTTCATTCGAAGGCCAGCTCCTTGGCTTGGTGGAATCCGGGAGCCGGAGTGCAGCCCCAATTACTTGCATCTTCAACTATATAGCCTTCACGCCGCACACGGAGGGCCGAGCCTCCACGGACTGACACTCAATGACGTCCAATTCCTGGCAGACGCGACTGGTACACTTGCGGAAGTTTCACCACTTTCACCAGTTTCACTTACTTTCACCCCGGAGGTCCCGTGCAGAATCCTTTCAAGCCGACCGCCGGAGCCACCCCGCCGGATTTGATCGGGCGGGCCGGGCTCCTGGATGAATTCGAATACGGCCTGCACCAGGGATCGGGCGCCCCGGGGCTGCTGGCCATCATTACCGGCTCCAGGGGCATCGGCAAGACGGTCATGCTCAACGCTGCGGAAGCGACCGCCAAGGAGCACGGCTGGGCCGTGATCTCCCGGACAGCAACCCCAGGATTCCTGGCGAAGATCGGCGACGACATGCTCCGCCTCACCGACGAACTCGGCGATGGCCCGCCCACACGGAAAATCACCGCCTTCTCCGCAGCCGGGTTCGGACTGACCACCCAACTCCCTGCGGAACGGGTTCCGGACTGGCGCCGCACCGGAGAGGAGCTCCTGCGGCTGCTGGACGCACAAGGCACCGGCCTGGTCATCACCATTGACGAAATCCACGCCGTCGACAGGACCGAAATCTCCCAACTGGCCGCCGACGTACAACACTTCATCCGCGACGGGCTGCCCATCGGCCTGGTCTTCGCCGGCCTCCCCTCAGCCGTCTCCGACCTGCTCAACGAAGGCGTAGCCACCTTCCTGCGGCGGGCCGACAGGATCAACCTCCACGAAGCCGCCATCGCCGAAGTCACCGCCTCCTACCGGGAGCTATTCAGAGACGGCGGCATCGACGTCGCCCCGGAGCTGCTCGACGAGGCGGCAGAAGCCACCGAAGGCTACCCATTCCTCATTCAACTCGTTGGCTACTACCTCTGGATGGAGGCCGGCAAGGCCAGCTGGACCCTGGACCAGAACAGCGTCCACAAAGCCACCGCGGCCGCACAGCGACGGAACACCCTGGTCGTCGTCGAGTCAGCCCTCTCAGACATCTCCGACAAGGACCGCGAGTTCCTTCACGCCATGGCCGAACAAGACGGCCCATCAGCAGCAGCCCAGATCGGACACATCATCACGTCCAAACCCAACGTCGTCTCCAAATACCGCAACAGGCTCATCGCAGCCGGCCTGATCGAACCAGCCGGCTACGGCAAGGTCGACTTCGCCATCCCCGGCCTCCGCCAATACCTTCGAGGATAGCCAGCACAGGAGGACGCCGTGACATCTGGAACCAGGATCCACACGCCCGCGGCAGTCGATGCAATCGTCCGTGCCCGGCGCCAGGACCGCGGACTGTCGCAGGAGTCCCTCGCCGAGGCCACCGGCGTCTCACGGTAATTCCTCATGGATTTCGAAGCCGGACACGAACGCGCCGAGCTCGGCAAAACCCTTGCCGTCCTCGAACGCAGCCTGGCAAGACCGCAGGTTATGACTGATGGGCGGGCAAAGGTCCTGCCCGCCCATCCGTGGTCGGCGATTGCCCGCGTGAGCGCAGGCCCGGCGCCTAAGTTCAGTTGTTGAGCCGCTTGATGCCGATGCTGTGGTCCGTGGTGAATTCCGCGATGGCCCAGTCGCCGTTGAAGCGGCCCAACCCTGAGTTGCGCTCCCCGCCGAAGGGAACATGGGGCTCATCGTGGACCGGCATTTCGTTGACGTGGGTCATGCCGGCCTTGATGCCCAGGGCAAACCGCGCCCCGCGATCGAGGTCCTGCGTGAACACCGAGCTGCTGAGCCCGAAGACGCCATCGTTGGCAAGCTCCAGGGCGTGGGCCTCGTCGTCAGCCTTCAGGATTCCCACCAGCGGGCCGAAGATTTCCTCCCGGGCGATCTCCATATCGGCTGTCACGTCAGCGAAGATGTGCGGAGGAACGATGCGCCCCTGGATCTCCCCTTCCAGGACGGTCCGGGCGCCCTCACTGCGGGCCGTGCCGATCTTGGTGCGCAGGCTCTGGAGCTGGCTGTCATTGATCACGGGCCCGACGAGCGTAGTTTCCAGGGAGGGATCGCCGGCGGGGACGGTAGCGGCAGCAGCCGCAAAGCGTCGGACAAATTCCTCGTAGAGCGGGGCCTCGACGATGATCCGGTTGATGGACATGCAGATTTGGCCCTGGTGCAGGAACTTGCCCAGCACCGCTGCCTCGACGGCGGCGTCCAGGTCGGCGTCGGCCAGGACGACGAAGGGGCTGTTGCCTCCCAGCTCAAGTGCAACGTGTTTGAGGTGCTTTCCACCGGCGGCCAGTTGCCCAACGTTCTGTCCAATGGGGGTGGAACCGGTGAAGGAGATGAGGCCGGGGACCGCGTGCGTCACAAAGTCGTCACCGATTTCGGATCCGGACCCGACGACGACGTTGAGGACTCCCGCCGGCAGGCCGGCCTCCTCGAAGATCCTGGCCAGAATCAGTCCCCCGGTCACGGGCGTGTCGCTGGCGGGTTTGATGACGACGGCGTTGCCCAGGGCCAGTGCCGGGGCGACCGAGCGCTGGGAAAGGTGGAGGGGGAAGTTCCACGGGCTGATGACGCCCACGACGCCCAGTGGGCGCCGGTAGATCCGGACTTCCTTGCCGGGAATGTTGGATTCCACAATGCGTCCATGTACACGGGTGGGAAAGGTCGATGCCTCCAGCGTGATGCCGGCGGCAAGGGAAACTTCCGCATTGGCCTTGATGACCGTGGATCCGGACTCCCGGACGAGCCACGCCACGATCTCCTTGCGGCGCTCCTCCAGCAGTTCGGCAGCGCGCATGATGACCTGCCGGCGGACGGACGGCGGCTGAGCGGCCCACGCGCGCTGGGCCACCTCGGCAGCGCGGTAGGCCTCATCGAGATCTTCAGTGGACGCTTGCCGGATGGTCGTCAGGACGGTGTCGTCGTAGGGGTTAGTGACGGCGATGGTCTTGGCTGAGCGGCCCTCCCGCCATTGGCCCCCGATGTACTGCAGGGTCACCGGCTCCCCGGCGAAGGTGGACAACGATTCAAGAATGGTGGTGGTCATGCTGTGCTCCTGTGTCTCATGTGTTGGTGGACAACGGCTTGGAATACGGATCAGAAGAGGATGACGGGCTTGATGGTTTCGCCGCTGGCCGAGGCCGCGAAGGCGTCGTTAATGTCACTGAAGGCGAAGGTCTTGGTGAGCTTCTCGATCGGAAACTTCCCCTGTTGCCAGAGACGGATCAGCTGCGGGATGAACACCTGGGGCACTGAGTCGCCTTCGACAATGGTGCGGAAGTGCCAGCCCTTGATCAGGGAAGCCCCCACTTCGAAGGAAACCTCGGTTCCCGGGGCGGGCGCCCCGATCAAGGCCACGGTCCCGCCAATGCCCAGAATGTCAGCAGCCTGCCTCAGCACGGCAGGAATACCCGTCGTGTCCAGGGCATAGTCCACGCCCCGGTCCTGGCTGATGCGTGCGATCTCGGCACCCACATCCGTGGTGCGGCTATTGATGACGTGCGTGGCACCAAGTTCCATGGCTGTCGCAAGGCGGGAATCGACAATATCGACCGCGATGATGGTGGTTGCGCCCACGGCAGCGGCTGCCATCAGTGCGGCGCATCCCACCGCTCCCGTGCCGAAGACTGCAAGGCTGGATCCCGGGCGCACGTCCAAGGAGTTGATGACGGCACCAGCACCGGTCTGCAGTCCGCAGCCCAACGGGCCAAGCAGTTCCAGCGGAAGGTCCCTATCGACTTTGACCACCGTACGCTGCGCGGCGTTGACGTGGGTGGCGAAGGACGACTGGCCAAAGAAGTGCGAGGAAACGGGGGTGCCAGCGTCAGAAAAGGCGCTGGATCCGTCGGGCCGGGTGCCTCCGAAATTGCGCCCGAAGAAATCGGTGCAGTAGGGCGGACGGCCCTTCAGGCACTGCTCGCACACCCCGCAGCTGTTGGCGGAGAGGACAACTGCGTCCCCGGGCTCCACCGCGGTGACTTCCGAGCCGACCGCTTCAACAATGCCGGCTCCTTCATGGCCCAGCACTGCCGGCAGCGGCGTGGGGTAGACCTGGTCCCGTACGATGGCATCGGTGTGGCAAACGCCGGTCGCCACGAGCCTGACCCGGACTTCATCCGGGCGCAAAGCGTCGAGTTGAAGGCTGCCGAGTTCGAAGGGCTGTCCCTGGCCGCGCACAATAGCTGCCTTAATGTCCATTACCAATTCCTTTCAGTTCATCCACGGATTGGGGCGAGATCACCCGGTCAGCCAGCGGACCCGAGCCGAGCGCAATGTCCGAGGGGTGGGCTGCCAGGGGCGTGATGTCCATCTTCATGTAAGGGAAGAGCGGCAGCCCCCAGAGGATTTCGTGCAGGCGTTCATTACCTGCAACGTCGAAAATGCTGATGTTCGCGTATTCGCCCACGCAGCGCCAGATACTCTGCCACTCCCCCGTACGCTGCAGTTCCTGCGAATAGGCTTTCTCCTTGGCGAGCAGCTCTGTTTTGGCCTGTTCGTCCATTGCCTGGGGGATGGTGACGTCCATGCGGACTGCAAATAACACGGTCTGCTCCTATGTTCGGGCCGGGGCGCGGTTTCGTGCTTAGCCGCGTTCGGCGTCGAGCACGAAGTCGTAGGTCACTTCGTTGCCGGTGCCGTCGACGCTCGGGGCGGGGCTCAGGACGAGTTCCGGCTTGACGGCCGAGGCGATGTCGTCGGACAGGTGCTGGTCGCCTTCAAAGTACAGCTGCGCAGTCAGCAGCTGGTACCCCGGAGCTGACACCTTCAGGTGGAGGTGGGCCGGGCGCCACGCGTGCCAGCCGGCCGCGGCGATCAGCTTGCCGCAGGCGCCGTCAGTGGGAATCTGGTAGGGCGCCGGCTGCACCGTGTTCAGGGCAAAGTTGCCCTCGGCGTCCGCCACGACGGTGCCGCGCAGGTTCCACTCGGGAAGGCCGGGGGCGAACTGGGAGTAGAAGCCGTTGTCGTCCGCATGCCAGATTTCCACATGGGCGCCGGAAAGTGCGGTGCCGTCCACGGCCCGCACCTGGCCCTGGAACAGCAGCGGAGTGCCGCCTTCGCCGTCACGCATGGGCAGCGTCGCAGGGGATTCGAACTTCGGGGAGCCTGGAACATAGTACGGGCCCTCGATGGTGCCTTTGTTGCCCTCGCGGTCCTCCGTGGAGACTTCCTCAACAACATGCTCAACCCAGACATCCAGGAACAGCGGCCATTCGCCGTCCTCGCCCACGCTGATCAGCCACGACTTGAGGGCGTTGAATTCGTCATACGTCACCTTGTGCTTGCGAATGGTTTCGTAGACCGCGCCAAGGACTTCGTTGGCCAGCAGCGAGACCCGCTCTTTCGGAACAGCCAGGGACGCCGTCTTGCCGCTTTCACGGAAGCGTTCAGTGGCAGCGTTGCCGGACTCTGCGGCCTTTGCCTCAAACTCTGTTTGCTGGGTTGTCATCGTTGATTCACTTTCTAGAGGGCGCCGCCTCGGTGCCGGCGCCGTGGTGTTGGGTTGGTGTTTCAGGTAGCTCAGTTGTTGACGTCAAGCCGGTACTTGGCCAGCTTTTCGGGATCAATGTCGATTCCGATTCCTGGGACCTGCCGTGCCGCAAGCCTGCCGTCCACGATTTCCAGCGGGTCGGCCAGGAGGTCATCGCTCATGTCCAGGAAATTGGACAGCTCGCCCGCCCGCCGGGTGGTGGACTGGAAGGCGGCGCCGAAGGTGACCGTGCACAAGGTGCCGAGCTGGCCATCGATCTGGTTGCCCATCACCACCTCGGCGCCCAGTCCGTCGCACTGGAACAGCACGCGCTGGGAGTGCGAGAATCCCGTGCGGGCCGTCTTGATGCTGACGGCGTTGGCCGCGCCGCTGAGCAGTTCCCGCGTTACTTCCCCCGGATTCGTGGCACTTTCGTCGGCCACGAACGGGATGGGGCAACGCTCCACGAGCCACTTCCGGCCGAGGACGTTGTCGGCAGGGCATAGCTCTTCGGCAAGGGTCAGGTCAAGGTCCGCCATGGCGTTGAGGGCGCGCAGGGATTCCGACGGCGTCCAGCCGCGGTTTCCGTCAACGTACAGTTCGGTGTCTGGCCCGAGGTCTTCGCGCAGGGCGCGGCAGACAGCGACATCCAGGCCAAACGGCCGGCGGCCCACTTTCACCTTGAACGTGGTAATCCCGTAGCTGTCGCGCATGCGTTCAGCTTCGGCCACCATTTTGGCGGGTTCGGCGAAGCCGAGCATGTGGCTGACGCGCATGCCGTCCGAGAAGCCGCCCAACAGCGCCGTCACCGGCTGCCCAAGTGTCTTGCCGATGACGTCCCAGATGGCCATGTCCACCGCAGACTTGGCGGTGGGGTTGCCAATGGTTCTGTCCATGACGGCATGCACGGACTCACGGTCCAGAACGGACATTCCCGTGATCTGAGGTGCAAACAGGGTCTCGATGGCGGCCACGATGGATTCCTGGGTTTCGCCGTAGGTAAAGGGCCTGGCCGGTGCTTCGGCGAACCCGACAATGCCGTCGTCAGTCCGCACACTGACCAGGACGTGCGAGGCAGTATGCACCTCTCCGCTGGCGAACCGGAGGGGCTTGACGTAGGGAATGGCGAAGGGAATCGCCTCAATGGAAATGATCTTCACGGAAATCCTCCGGAGTAGCTTGAATCCAGGAAGACACGATTGTCTTCAAGGCTGGCCAAAAAGGCATCGACCAGCGGTGATTCGCTGGTTCGGCGCCATGCGACAGCGAGCTCGACCTCTTCCGCGCCGGACACCGTCCGGTACTGCACGCCGGTCAGGGCTATTCCACGGACCGATTCCGGGAGGACGGCGATGCCGAGTCCTGCCGCCACCAGGGAAAGCTGCGTCGAGGTCTTGGCAGATTCATGTGCGACGCGGGGGTGGTAGTCCGCCGCACGGCATGCCCGCATCACCGCGTCGTTGACAACTGACCGGGAGCCGGCCGGGTACATGATGAAGTCCTCGGCACGCAGTTCCCCGACGGTCACGGTGTCAGACGCAGTGAGACGGTGACCCGCAGGAAGGGCCACGACGAAGTTCTCCCGCGCTATGGCCCGCACGGTCAGTGACGGTTCGCTGGCGGGCGGGCGCAGCACACCCACGTCCAGTTCGCCTGCGGCGAGCGCCAGTTCGATGGCAGGAGTCAGCATCTCCGTGTGGATGTCCAGCACAACATCCGGCAGATGCTCCTTCACCATTCTGGCCAGGGCCGGCAGCTGGGTGTAGGAGGCTGTGCCGGTCAGCCCGATGCGCAGAGTGCCCGCCCTTCCTTCTGCAAACTGCCGCGCCCGCCGGGCGGCCTCATCGACACTGCGCAGGATGCGCTGCGCATCCTCGAGAAACGCCTCCCCCGCCGGGGTCAGCTTCACGCTTCGGGTGGTCCGGGTCAGCAGCTCCGCTCCGAGTTCAGCTTCCAGCTGCCGAATCTGTTGGGACAGTGGCGGCTGCGCCATCTGCAGACGCTCGGCGGCCTGCCCGAAGTGGCAGGTTTCGGCGACCACCACGAAGTAGCGCAAATGCCGGAGCTCCATGGCGCACCGCCTTCCTGTGTCCTGTCTCACGTCTATGGGTTGTTGGTTCAACAGCGTAGGCCGGAATTTGGTATTCCACAAAGACCTAAATAGTCGCTATTCAAACTTGCTGAGTCTGAATAGCCACCTAGGCAGCACTAGGCAAAGCCCTAGTGTGACGGGCGCCACGGGCTGGCAGGGTGGATTGCATTCATTGACCAGCCGAACCACCGGCAGGTCCGCACGGGCAACGCCGCCCGGCCATTGATAGGAGCCAACATGACAGAGACGCTGGCGGGCATCCGAGCCCACCTCGACCAGGCCCTGATCGAGGATCACGAGAACGGCGTATATCGCGCCAAGCGGAGCATCTTCACTGATGAAGATCTGTTCGAGCTGGAAATGAAGCACATTTTCGAAGGCAACTGGGTGTACCTGGCGCATGACAGCCAGATCCCCAACGTGGGCGACTACTTCACCACGTACATCGGCCGCCAGCCGATCATCATCTCCCGCGACAAGCAGGGCGGCCTGAACGCCCTGATCAACGCCTGCAGCCACCGTGGAGCCATGCTCTGCCGGCGCAAGACGGACAACCGCACCACCTTCACCTGCCCGTTCCATGGCTGGACCTTCAACAACACCGGCAAGCTGCTCAAGGTCAAGGATCCCCGCGATGCCGGCTACCCGGAACAGTTCAACAAGGAGGGGTCCCACGACCTCACAAAAGTTGCCCGTTTCGAGAGCTACCGGGGCTTCCTGTTCGGCAGCATCAACCCGGACGTCAAGCCGCTGGAGGAGCACCTGGGTGAGTCCACCAAGATCATCGACATGATCGTGGACCAGTCCCCCGATGGCCTGGAGGTACTGCGCGGCGCGTCCAGCTACACCTATGACGGCAACTGGAAACTCCAGGCCGAAAACGGCGCCGACGGCTACCACGTGTCCGCCACGCACTGGAACTACGCTGCCACCACCGCCCGCCGCACCACGGGCGAGTCAGCCAACGAGACCAAGGCTATGGACGCCGGCGGCTGGGCCAAACAGAAGGGCGGCTACTACTCCTTCGACCACGGCCACCTGTTGCTCTGGACCGAATGGTTGGACCCGTCCAACCGCCCCCTGTACGACCGCCGCGACGAGCTGGTCGAAAAGTACGGCGAGGCCAAGGCGGACTGGATGATCAATATCTCCCGCAACCTCTGCCTCTACCCCAATGTCTACCTCATGGACCAGTTCGGCTCCCAGATCCGCCATTTCCGCCCCATCTCGGTGGACAAGACTGAGGTCACCATCTACTGCATCGCGCCCAAGGGTGAAAGCGACGCTAACCGCGCCAACCGCATCCGCCAGTACGAGGACTTCTTCAACGCCTCCGGCATGGCCACTCCGGACGACCTCGAGGAGTTCCGCTCCTGCCAGAAAACATATCTGGCAGGGGCAGCACCGTGGAACGACCTCAGCCGCGGTGTGACACACCAGATCACGGGCCCGGACGCCAATGCGGACAAGGTCGGACTCAAGCCGATTTCCAGTGGCGCCCGGACAGAAGACGAAGGCCTGTACCCCATCCAGCACGGCTACTGGGTGGAGGCGATGCGCAAGGCGGCAGCCGCCGAAGAAGCCGCACTCGCCGCCCAGAGCTAGGCCCTACCGGACTCCAGGAGAACCCCATGACACAGACCACCGACGTTGCAACGCCGGACGTTTACACCGCGACCACCGGCCCCGCCACGCTGGAAGAAATCCGCTCGTTCCTTTACCGCGAAGCGCGGTTCCTGGACGACCGTGAGTTTGACCGCTGGCTGGACTGCTACCACCCCGAAGCCGAATTCTGGATGCCCGCCTGGGCGGACGATGACCAGCTCACCAGCGATCCCCAACGGGAAATTTCGCTCATCTACTACTCCAACCGTGGCGGACTCGAGGACCGCGTCTTCCGTATCAAGACGGACCGCTCCAGCGCCACCAGCCTCCCCGAACCGCGGACCGGCCACAACATCACCAACGTTGAGGTCATCGGCTGGCACGGAGAGAGCGTGGATATCCGCTTCAACTGGCACACCTTCTACTACCGCTACCAGACCATCGATCCGTATTTCGGAACCTCGTTCTACACGATCGACTACTCCGGCACGCAGCCCGTGATCACGAAAAAGAAGGTCGTCCTGAAGAACGACTACATCCACCACATCGTGGACATCTACCACATCTGATTTTTCGAACGATTCGAATCGAGTTCCCATGAGTTACCAGATTGCCCTCAGCTTCGAAGACGGGGTCACCCGTTTTGTCACCGCCAACGCTAACGAAACGGTGGCCGACGCAGCCTACAAGTCACGCATCAACATCCCTTTCGACTGCCGCGACGGCGCATGCGGCACCTGCAAGGCCTTCTGCGAAT
Source organism: Arthrobacter cavernae (assembly GCF_017368795.1). Taxonomy (GTDB): domain Bacteria; phylum Actinomycetota; class Actinomycetes; order Actinomycetales; family Micrococcaceae; genus Arthrobacter; species Arthrobacter cavernae. Next base: position 60,376 of record NZ_JAFNLL010000013.1, read on the forward strand.
CAGGCAAGTACGACGGCGGCGACTACATCGATGAGGCCCTCACCGAGGACGAAGCAGAGAAGGGCTTTTGCCTCCCCTGCCAGATGGTCCCGGAGACCGACCTCGTGCTGCAGATCGCCGGCACGTCCGAGATGGCCAAGGTGGGCGCAACCACCTCCGAGGCCACCGTCAAGGAGCTGAGCTGGTTCGCCGACAACACCGCGGCCCTCACCCTGACAGTGGAGAACCGCGGCGACCTTAAGTTCCTGCCCGGGCAGTACATGAACTTCGCGGTCCCCGGCACCGAAGCGGTGAGGTCCTACTCGTTCAGCAGCGGCCCCTCAGCTGACGAGCTGAGGTTCCTCATCCGGACGGCACCGGACGGCGCCATGACCACCTACCTCAAGGAACGCGCCGCCGTCGGCGATGTGCTCCCCCTGACCGGTCCCATGGGCAGCTTCTTCCTCCGCGACATCAAACGGCCTGCCCTGATGCTGGCCGGCGGCACCGGCATCGCGCCGCTGCTGTCCATGCTGGACAAGATCGCCAACGACCTGGAGGAAGCTCCGGCGTACCCTGTGCACCTCGTCTACGGCGTCACCTTCGACAAGGACCTCGTGGAGCTGGACAAGCTGCAGCAGTACGCCGAGGCCATCGAAAGCTTCACCTTCGACTATTGCGTCACGGATCCGGAAAGCTCAGCCCCGAACAAGGGGTACGTGACCCAATACATCGCCGCCGGTCAACTGAACGACGGCGATGTGGACGTTTACCTTTGCGGCCCGCCTGCCATGGTGGACGCCGTCCGCAAGTACTGGGACGCGCAGGGGATCACTCCCGCCAACTTCTACTACGAGCGGTTCGCGGTCGGCAGCACGGCGGCAGCGCCCGTCCTCGCCGGGGCCCCCGCTTGAGCCAGGTCAGCCCGGGACGCTTTGCGGGGAAGGTCGTTGTGGTGACCGGAGCCGCGCAGGGAATCGGCCGGGCCGTCGCAGCACGCGTTGCCGCCGAGGGAGCCCATACCGTCCTGGTGGACCGTGCTGAACTGATCCACGACGTAGCCGCGGCTCTCGCCGGCACAAGCGCAGACGGTGCCACCGCCGTCGGGGTTACCGCGGACCTGGAAAACTACGAAGGTGCCGGCGGCGCCATCGAGGAAGCCCTCGGGCTCCGCGGCCGCATCGACGTCCTGATCAACAACGTGGGAGGCACCATCTGGGCCAAACCGTTCGAGCACTACGCACCGGACGAGATCACCAAGGAAATACAGCGGTCCCTCTTCCCCACCCTCTGGACCTGCCGTGCCGTCCTTCCGCACATGATCGGGCAGCAGTCCGGCGTCATCGTCAACGTCGCCTCCGTCGCCACGCGCGGCGTCAACCGCGTCCCGTACGCGGCTGCCAAGGGTGGGGTCAAAGCCATCACCGCGGCGCTGGCCCTCGAGGCTGCCCCGCACGGCATCCGCGTGGTCGCCACCGCCCCCGGCGGCACCGAAGCACCACCACGAAAAGTGGCACGCGGCCCCCAGCCGGAAGGAGACAGAGAGAAGGCCTGGTACCAGCAGATCGTGGACCAGACCATCGAATCGTCCCTCATGAAACGCTACGGAACCCTGGACGAGCAGGCCGGACCCATCGCGTTCCTGGCCTCCGATGAAGCCTCGTACATCACCGGCAGCGTGCTCGCCGTGGCCGGCGGTGACCTCGGCTAAGGCGGTATCCCGAGCCACACCGCAAGCAACCACCCGCAGTACCCACCAGCCGCAATGACGCGGCCCAGGCAATGGAGCCCTCCATGAACGCACTGCCCTCATCAACCAAGGCCCCATCAACTGATGCGGCCCGCACCAAGACAGTCCGCTGGGTGATGGCCATCGCTGCCGCAGCCCTGCTCTTTGACGGCTACGACCTGGTTGTCTATGGAACCGTCGTCTCGACCCTGCTGCGCGACCCCAGCCAGCTCGGTTCTTTGGATGCTGCCCAGGCTGGGGCCCTGGGCAGCTACGCGCTCATGGGCGTCATGGTGGGCGCGCTTGCCGCCGGCGCCGTGGGTGACTTCCTGGGCCGGCGGAAACTCATGCTCATCAACATCGTCTGGTTCTCCGTCGGCATGGCATTCACGGCCATGGCCACCGCCGTCCCGGTGTTCGGCCTGTTCCGGTTCCTCACCGGGGTCGGCGTGGGAGCGCTCGTCGCCACGGCCGGCGCCGTCGTGGCAGAGTTCGCCCCGGCCGGCAAACGAAACTTCTACAACGCGATCGTCTACTCGGGAGTGCCCGCGGGAGGGCTGCTCGCTTCCCTGCTGGCTATCGTGCTGAACGGCATCACCGACTGGCGTGGCCTGTTCATGATCGGCGCGCTGCCTCTCGTCATCCTGTTTCCCCTGGCACTCCTGAAGCTGCCCGAGTCACCCCGCTGGTTGCTGGCCCGGGGCCGCACGGAACAAGCGCTCAGCCTCTCGGCCAAGACCGGCATCCCGCTCCAGGACGGAACCTTCTACGCCGGCCCGGCCTCGGGACGGTCCCGGTTCTCCGTGCAGCCGCCCGCTGCCGTGCGCAAGGACGGACGCCCCCTCACCGGCTTCGCGGCCCTTGCCTCCGGGAACTACCGCACGCCCACCATCCTCCTTGGATGCATGAGCTTCTGCGGCCTGCTCCTGACGTATGGCCTGAACACCTGGCTACCGGAAATCATGGGACAGCATGGCTACGGTAAGACCTACTCCCTGAGCTTCCTGCTGGCCCTGAACGCCGGAGCCGTGATCGGCGGACTCCTGGCATCGCGGTCCGCGGACCGGTTTGGCCCCAAAGCCATCGTGTCCACCACGTTCGTCATCGCCGCCGCGTCCTTGGTACTGCTTACGCTGGGCTTCCCCCTGCCTGTGTTGCTCATCGCTGTGGCCTTTGCTGGCGTGGGCAGTCTCGGCACGCAGGTCCTTGTCTATGGCTTCGTGTCCAACTACTACCCCACTCCATCCCGCACAGCCGGCGTCGCTTGGTGTGCAGGCTTTGGCCGACTGGGCGGAATCGGGGGCCCCTTGGTGGGTGGCTTCCTGATCAGCTCTCAACTGCCGAGCAACGCGGCGTTCTTCGTTTTCGCCGGCGTGGCCCTTGCCGGAGGGCTTGTCACCCTGTTCGTCCGCCGGCATGAGCCGGCCAGCGAAAACCTTCAGCACGCCGATCAGGTCCGGCTTCCTGCGTAGTCATAGACTTGGAAACGATGCCCGACCATGACCCTGACCTCTTCGCCGGACGCACCGCGGAGATCCAGCACCTGCAGGAACTGCTCCAGTCTGTCCGCTCCGGAGCCCCCGGAGTGGCCGTCATCCGCGGCGACCAAGGTTTGGGCAAGACCTCCCTGGTGGAACACGTCCTCCGCCTGGATGCGATCACAGGAAACCCGTCAACCGTCCTCCGGGCGGCGGGAGCTGTCTGGGAGCGCGACAGTGACTTCGGGGTCATTCGGCAGCTGCTCCTCTCGCCTCGACTCCATCCGCGTCGACACGATGCTGCGCCACTCAAACCCGCGGCCCCGCGGCTGCCCAGCGAGTACGGAGATGTTCTTCTTTCGGAAGTTTCCCGACTCGCCGGCGAGACTGATCACGCGCTGGTTCTCTGGATCGACGATATCCAGTGGGCAGACCGCCCATCGCTGCAGGCCCTGTTACATGTCCTGCGGCGGGTGCAGCCCATGGCCTTGTTGGCCATCCTGTCGACCGACCTGACGCTGAGCGAACTGGATGATGCGGCCGCCGGACTTCTGAGCTTTCCCTCGGTTCAAACCATCAGGCTGGCTCCCCTGACTCCCGGTGATGTCCAGCTCATTGCCAGGCAGATTCACGGCAGCGGCGGATCCGAAATTTCCCTGCCGGCCGCCAGGATCCTGGTCGAATACACCGGCGGCCGCCCGGGGCTGGTCCGGCCCCTCCTGGAACAGTTCCATCCCTCCGTCTGGTCAACCGGACAGAAAATCTTGCCGGTGCCCGCGGAGCTGGCGGCGTCTGTCAGCATGAAGCTGGCCGGACTGCCGCCGGCCGCCCTCCGGCTTGCCGAGGCGGCGGCCGTGCTGGGCGTCCGCTCCCCGCTTGCCCAGGCAGCTGATCTGGCGGGTCTTTCAGATGTCCTGGCTGCCGTCGACGCGGTTCAGGCAGCGGATCTGCTGACGATTTCCACCGACGCAGCCGAGACGATGCTCCAGTTCCCGCTGCCCGTGGTGCGGGCTGCGGCCTATCAGAGCCTGGCGGCCGGCCGCAGAATTGCGCTGCATTCCTCAGCCGCCAAGCTGACTGCTTTAGACCACGTGCAGCTCAGGCACCGGGCAGCTGCAGCCCTGTTGCCTGACGCTTCCTTGGCGAGGGAACTGGAGGCTGCTGCTACCTCTTTCGCAGCAACGGGCGCCTGGGGGTCCGCCGCCGAAGCCTACTCCCAAGCTTCCCGGCTCAATCCGGCGCGGGAGGAACAGCAGTCACTTCTCGTCAGGGCCGTGGACGCCATGGTGGGCGCCGGACAGCTGCCACGAGCTTCCGCAGCACTGGAAGGCATCGCACCGGGTCCCAAGGGCGATGCGGTCCGCGCGTATCTTGCGATTCTCTTTGGCCGTCCTGCGGAGGCCGATGCGTTGCTCGAAAAAGCCTGGAAATCCGTGGACCCCGCCACAGATCCCGGGACTGCGGCTCAAATATGCCAGCGTCAGGTGCTTCACTCCCTGGCCCGGTTTGATGGCCGGGAACTGGTGACTTGGGCCGTCCGGGCCAGAAGCACCGCGCCGGCAAACAGCCCGGCGGCGATCGAGGCCCGCGCCATCGAAGGACTCGGACTCGGGGCCATGGGCCGGTTCAGCGAAGCGGAAGAGAGCTACCGCGTCGTCGAGCGGCTGACCGAGAACAGCGCGCAGCAACAGCGGATCAACATGGGCAAGGGCTGGCTGCACCTTGCCATGGACCGGCCTGAAGAAGCCCGCAGCGAGCTCGCCAGCGCTGTGCCGACAGAATTCCGCGGCGGCTCCTACCGGATTTCCCTGTGGGCACAAGGCTGGCTGGCCAGGACTGATCTTGCCCTGGGTGCCTGGGACAGCGCGCTGCGAACCGTAGAGAAAGCCGTGGCCGTTCAGGAAGAGTCCGGCATTGAGCTCCTACGGCCGCTGCTGCACTGGAGCGGCGCACAGATCCATGCCCTCCGCGGAAACTGGGACTCGGCCGCCCATCACTTGGAGCGGGCCGCCGTCGCGAGCGACGGCTACCCGATAATGCTGCTGCCTTACAGCATTGCCCTGGCACAGGTGGCCGAGGCCAAGGCCGATTACGACGGCGTGATCAGGGCGTTGCTGCCTGTGGTCCGGATGCGGCGCAGCAGCGGAATCGATGAACCGGGCTTCTGGCCGTGGCAGGACCACTACGCCAATGCCTTGGTCATGGTGGGACGGGTGGAGGAAGCCGGACAGTTCCTTCGCCCCCTTGAGCTTCTCGCGGAGAAGCGTCAACACAGGTCAACGCAGGCACGGCTGGCCTACGTTCGCGGCAGGATCTACGCCGCCGCCGGAGACCTCGATGCTGCACGCCTCAGCTTCCATGACGGCCTGGCAAAAATTGAAACGCTGCCGATGCCCTACGCGCGGGCCCGGATCCTGTTCGCCTACGGCCAGTCCTTCCGTCGCGCCGGAAAGCGACGGGAGGCGGCCGATGTGCTGATCCAAGCGCGCGAACTCTTTTCCGTGCTCGGTGCCGTGGCCTATGCGGACCGCTGTTCCCGCGAACTGCGCGCCAGCGGGGTCAGCACGGAAGAACACTGGAGAGAAGGCACGCCAGCCCTGACAGCCGCCGGCTCACCAAATCTGCTCGACGAGCTGACCGATCAGGAAAGAGCCGTGGCCAGGCTGGTCGCTTCGGGCCTCAGCAACAAGGCCGCCGCAGGTGAACTGTACGTTTCCGTCAAGACCGTGCAATACCATCTGACCCGTATCTACAGAAAGCTCCGCATCAGCTCGCGTTCCGAGCTGGCGGCCCTGTATCTCGAAGCACGTTCCTGAATCGCGCCGGGCACGATTTGTTCGCAATAAGAACTTGTGCGCTAAGAGCGAACACATGCGCTAATCTGAATCGAGCGTCCGATCGGCGGCGCCCCTGGCGTCCTGGCCAGGATGCGCTGGATCCTGCCAGCTACCTCGGGCGACGTCGAATTTTCGCCGCCTTCCCGGACTTCACCGGAATAACGCCAAACGAAGGAGGCCCCACGTGGCCAAGCCAACCATCAAGGCCGTGCTGCTGTCCCCACAGCGTGAACCGGGGGTCAAGCCGCTCCTGGTGGTCGGCCCCTCCCTGGGCACCTCCACCGTGCTGTGGACGGAGGCCGCTGCCCTGCTGGGTGATGAGTACGATGTCATCGGCTGGGACCTGCCCGGCCACGGCATCTCGCCGGCCGCCACGGAAGGGTTCAGCGTCGCGGAGCTGGCCGACGCCGTCGTCGAGCTTGTCGATTCCGTCAGCCCCGGCGCGGCCTTCCACTACGCGGGCGTTTCGCTGGGCGGGGCCACCGGCCTGCAGCTCGGCATCAAACACGGGGACCGGCTGCGCAGCCTGTCCGTGCAGTGCAGCGGCGCCAAGCTCGGCACCCCTGAGGGCTGGCTTGAGCGCGCCGAAACCGTCCGTGCCCAGGGCACGCCCGTGATGATCCAGGGCTCCGCGCAGCGCTGGTTCGCCCCCGGCTTCATGGACCGCCGACCGGAAACCAGCAGCCGGCTCCTGCATTCGCTGCGCGACGCCGAGCGCTTCAGCTACGCCTTCTGCTGCGAGGCCCTCGCGGCGTTCGATGTCCGCGGTCAGCTTGGCGGCATCACCGTCCCCACGCAGGCGCTGGCCGGCGTCGAGGACACTGTCGCCCCGCCGTCGTTCGCTGAGGAAGTGGCGGAAGGCATCAACGCCGGCGGCGGCAGCGCCGTGGCCGTGGCGCTCGACGGCGTCGCCCACCTGGCGCCCGCGGAGGCGCCGGCCGCTGTGGCCGGGCTGATGCGCACTTTCATGAAGGAGAACGGACGATGACTGCCTCGGGGCTGAACCGGATCGCAACGTCCACGGCGATGTGTGCTCCTCGGCGGCGAATTGCTCTAGCCTACGATCGAGGTCTTCGGGACGCGAGGATTCAATGGCCATCCCAAATGGCGCCGAATTAGCCCCAAGGCCATTTCTAGGAATCTGCCGACCCGACCTTCGAAGGGATGCTGTAGTAACGACTCCGTCCGACGCGCTTAATGAGGCCGTGACGGACGAAGCCTTCGAGGAGGTCCAGGAGTTCGGCGCGATTGAGGTTCGCCGAAACTCGTTCTGCATGCGCGCGTCGGAGTTTATGCAATGCTGGCATATCCTCAAGGGTGGACGCGGCTTCGACAGTGAGGGTGCCGTGCAGGGCGAGCAAATGCCCAACGTCGTGTCGGTTGAGCCCGGGTGTACGCCCGGTGTGGTTGCGGTGGTTCAGTTTTACGAATACCTCTTCGAGCGTTGGCTCAGAGCGGTTCTCCGGGTAGCGACAGCCGCGGCAGACCCAGGGGTTCACATTAGAACGGCGCGATTCAGGCAACTTGAAGATTCTGTCACCCGGGACGAACGCCCCTCCGCAAATTCCGCAGACACCAGGAAACTTGGCAACGATGCCGAACCTCTCCTCATGATTTCCTAGCGTCTGCTTCCTAACCGCCGGGGGTCGACAGTGTGCCAAGTCCTCCGCGTTTGTCATGAGACAAACCTACTGCGATAGCAGCAAGAAACCACTCTGACGCTGCGGAGACAATGTGCCCGAGTTTGGACTCGAACGGGTTTCCGGACCCTCAAAACACTGGACTCCGCAGGAAACACACGGAATCCGGGCCCGTCCGGCAGCAGCACGGGCGAGTCGGAAGCCCAGGGTGTGCACATCGTGACACCCTGGGCTTCCGCATTTGAACCTCGCCGTCGGTATGGGCAAGACGACTGCCGAGGCGGACCGCCCCGAGTCGCTTCGTCAGGCGATCTGAATTCGTTCGTCGCCGAGTTCAACCTCGACACGAAGCCGGCCACCGAGCGCCTCGACGTATTTTCGCAAGGTGTCGACCTGAGCACGATCAATGTCACCGTGTTCGATGCGGGACACCCTGTTCTGACTGACGTGTAAACGTCCGGCCAGCTCGACCTGCGTCAGCTCCGAGGCCTCGCGGAGCTCCCGAAGCCGGTAGGCCCGGACTTCATCGAGCATGCGCTTCTTGTGGGCATCCACAGCAATCCGGTCAACAGGACGCTTGGCCAGCAGTTCCTCAATGGACTTCGCCACTACGATTCTCCTCTCAGAATCCTCAGATGATCGTCAAATAAGTCATCCGCAACCGGAATGTTCGTCTTGTACCACTTGGTCCAGTTGCCTGCCTTGTCCCCAGCGACAAGCAGGATCGCCCGCCGCTCAGGATCAAATGCAAATAGGATTCGTAGTTCTGACCGCCCGCTCGATCCCGGCCGCAGCTCCTTCATATTCTTATGCCGCGAACGAACCACTGTATCGACCAATGGACGTCCAAGTTGAGGTCCGCGCTCGGCGAGAAGCTCCAATGCAGCAACAATCTGCTCATACGAGTCTTGGTCAAGACCTAGCAGCCACGGCTCCACGAGTCCCAGGTCAACATTCCACATCGAACCCATCATACAACTCAAGGGTTCTACAACCCAAGTGCTATATTGCCGGGAGAAGAAGGCCCGCAAGTGGACGGTCTCATCTCGGTCGAGGTGGACTCATTGACCGCTGCCGACCGCCTTTGGGAACGATGTCAGCGGATTGTGATCTTCCGCGGATCAGGGAATCCGAGTGAGACGTACCCTGGCGCCCGTTTGTTCAGGGACGCTGCCAGTACGGGTGTGGATTCGTCGTAGTAGTCGTGAACAGTCGCCACAGTTTTCCCCGGGTATGGCCGGATAACCCGGCCGACGTACTGAACCAATCTGCCCTTGAACGACACAGGCGCCGCAAGGAACAGGGTATCTAGCTTGGGGCAGTCAAAGCCTTCGCCAATGTATGAGCCCGTGCCCAAGACCAACAGGGGCTGCGCATCATCGGCGGTGGAAAGAAGGTCGACGGCGGCCTGTCGCTCCTTGGCTTTCATCGCTCCCGTGAAAACCACCGGCTTCAGACCAGCCGCCTCGAACCGGGACCTGAACGAATCAAGATGAGCTTTCCAGGTCGTCAGTACCAGGATTCGGGAGTTCTGTTCGTAGGCCGCCATGACGTCGTCGTAAATTTGCTGCAGGCGTTCCTCATCCGCGATCAAGTCCTTGTAGATGGCAGAGATCCCGCCTGGTTCGCTTGGGTCCGCGGCGCCCTCGTACGCGTATGAGGTCCGGTGCAGTTCCAAGGCCAGCGCCGGCTCGGAAATGTCGCGTGCGTGCGTTGGTAGCTGCTGCGGAGCAGCAGGAGAAATCGTGTGTGAGATTTGGCCGAGCTGGTGGTAGATTAGCGAGTCCAATTTGTCCCGCCGGTACGGCGTAGCCGTCAGCCCCAGCCAGTACCGGGCCGGGATCTGGTTCATGACGTGGCTGAACGCTGCCGCCGGGACATGGTGACACTCGTCCACGATGACAAAACCGTAGCCGGCTGTCAGCTCGGCAATATTTTCCCGGCGCGCCAGCGTAGGGAGGAGCGCTACGTCGACCCGGCCCGTCATCTTTGCACGCCCGCCTCCGATTTGGCCGCATTCCTCGTCGATGAACTCACGAAGACGGCTGCGCCATTGCTCGGCCAAGGCCTTGCGATCAACCAGAATAAGCGTTGAGACGCCACGAAACGCCATTGCAGCACAGGCCATCACAGTCTTTCCGGTACCGGGCGGGGCCACCAAGACTCCGCGATCGGAGGCAGTGGCAGCGTCCACGGCATCTTGTTGTTCCGAGCGCAGACGGGCCGAGAACTCGAAGCTCTGGGCGCCACCTGCCGCCCGTTGATCATCAATGCTCAGCGAGCTGCCACTCGATTCGACCAGTTGCTGCAAGAGCGGCAGCAACCCACGCGGCAAAATGAGGTCGCCGTCAAGCGTTTCGTCGTAGTTGCGCAGGTATCGGGGAATATTCCATGTGGATCGACGCTGGCGTTGGCGTTCATAGAACTCAGGGTTCGGCATGGACGCGGCATGCTTGACGGCTGAGATCATGGCTGGCCCCAGGTCTGCTGCCTTGATCGTCAGGCGTGACCTGAAAGCTGCATGGACGATCAGTGCGGGGCGTGGAACGATCTTGGACGATTGGGGCAGTTCGAGCCGGCGAACCTCTTGTCCCAACCTAACCGCAGGCAGCCTGCGGATATGGTCGCGAACTTCCCGGTCCGAAAGCCGATCCAGGCTGGACAGGTAAGCCCATTGGTCCTCATATGGTTCGAGGGTCGTTGTGTCGAGGAACAACGTGGTGCCATGCTGCCGGCGCTTGCCGTTCAGCGGCGCCGCAATCAAGTTACCCATGCCTTTGCCGGAATGAACGTCCTGGGCGGGGAAAAGCCTGTCATAACTGGCCAGGCTCATGCTGCCACGCAAGGCCATCGCCTCGTGGATGAGACCGGTGCCAAGCTGACGTGCCGCGGACGCTGGCATGGCGGCGCTGAAGAAGATCCACACATGGGCGCCACGTCCGGATTGGGACACTTCCAACGCTGCGGGAATCCCCCGAAAGCGAGCAGCCTTGACGTACGCCAACGCATCCAGCATTGCGGCGCCGCCGTCAAAGTCCGCAGCGACCCACCAACAGGTGTCCTGTTCAGTCAAGGGATAGAGGCCAATGTGCTGCACTCCGCGCAAATGATCCGCAACAACTAACGGAGTAAGCGGCAAGAAACTGGTACCCGCGATGCTCGCGCCCTTGCGCCAACCACCGGCGACCGCAGGAACCCAGCCGGAGCGACCGTCCCGCGAGTTTTCCCACCGGACTGCGTAGACATCACCGCGCGCCCTGAACAGATCCTGGAACAGACGGACTTTCGCTTCCGGCGACGATTCCATGGTGACCGGACCATGGTGCATCACCGCAGGAATTACAGCCTGGGCCAGGTGTGCTGCCTTTGACTCCGCTTCCGTCAGTTCCAAGACTTTCCGCAGCCTGGCATTCTCAAGGCGCAGTTCCTCGAGCTCGCGTCTCAGAGCCCTGTCTGCTGCATCGGATAGGCCCGGCAATGCAGTTTGACCAGAAGCTTCAGTGGTGTTTTCAATCACGGTTCCATTGTGGTCGGCAGGGGTCATCACGCCGAAACCCGAGGAAAGTCATCCAACTGAACAGGCGTGGACACTGTCCACGCACCCTTGGATGGACAATCGTCCGAGCCACTCCAAAAGCAGCGACAGAAACACGCGAACCGAGGACAAAATCCTGAAGCAATTTCCACCTGGTCATGTCATCACAACAGCCCCGGGACATGAATAGGTGGAAGACCAAGCCAGAAAGGAGGCCCGGTGAGCCCACATCCCAGCAAGCACAGCGCCCAATAGCCAAGGCTCTGAACCGCCACCCACATAACTTCATAGGCCACCGCGGCGCCAGGCGAAGCCGAGGAACAGCGTCAGGGGGACCCGCCCAGGGCGATGTCCACACGTTAAAGCAAAAGACCCCTCTGACGAGGGGTTGAGCTGCCGTGGTGGGACTCGAACTGCATTCTCTCCCTTGCGAACACTGGGAAGTCCCGAAAACATCAGCAATCCGGTCCAGTCCGGCAGCGGTACGGCCGACTCCGACGGCCAGGGTGTGCACATTGTGAACAGCCCTGTTTTGGCTTCCTGAGCAGACCTAGCGGGGGACCATGTGCCGGGAAATCAATGAAGCAGAGTCCCGCAGTTCAACAGTGCCAGCCGCTACTCCCACCACCAGATCGAAGCCTTCATCGGTCGTGAAGTCGTGGCGGTACCCGTTGATCCAAAGCAACAACACCATGAGCGTCCAGGCAGTGCGTTTGTTGCCGTCAATGAGCGGATGGAAACGGGCCACCGACTCCAACAGCGCGGCCGCCTTCATGGCCAGGTCGGGATAGGCTTCAGCGCCCATGGCGGTTGTCGCCGGCCTGGCCAAGGCCGAGGCGAGCAATCCGACGTCGCGGATGTGGAACCCGTACCGGTCGACGATCTGAAGTGCGTCCTCGATGTCCAGATACGCGGTCACGCGTCCTCAAGACGCGTGAGCAGCTCAGCATCATGACTCATCACAAAATCCAGTCCTTCACTGATCTCACGGCGACGCGCGTGGCGCTGCAGAACCAGTTCGGCACCCTGAAGCAAGAGAGCAGACTTGGATGTATGTTCCTCGGCTGCAAGCCGCTCAAGCCGGCGGTCAAGTTCTTCGGGAACACGCAGATTCATGGCCATACCCAATGGTACCAAACCAGTACCACACTAGTACGAACTCCAACAGTCAATCGCGGCCCGCCCCACACCGGAAACGAATGACGTCACCGAGGACTTCACGTTCCGCTGGCCTAATCCTGGGCTGCTGGAAGCACGTCATGTCGCGTGGGCCCGGGAATGCCATGAAGAAGTAGCAAGCCAAGAACGTCACCCACCCCAAGGAAAGAGGCACCCGTGACGGCTATGTCTGACAGGGTTGGTGGGCCCGCCCTGGCCTGCTATCTGCCTGGGCGGGGAACTCTTTCCGCGGGGAAGCCGAAGACCAGGGTCTTTACGCCCTAGTTCTGGATGCTCCAGACGCGCCGGACGCGTATACTTGTAAGTGGCCTGCGGGACGGGCGAGGGAGCCGAAAGGCTGAGAGGCCAGAAGATCGAAAGGTTGACTGGCGACCCCCAATTACCTGATCCGGACAATACCGGCGAAGGAAAATCGCCTCGCAGGTCTCGTCATGTCTGCGGAAATGCCCTCAGGCCCGGAGCGCGCGCCGGTTAGCGCATGCGGCAACACCCGCTCCCTCTCACCCCCGCCCCGGACAGGCAACGCCCTTTGCCGACAGCGCGGGCGCACTCTCCATTGCCGGCAGCTTGGCGGACGATGTGGCACGCGAGCTGATTGGCCGATACGCCCCGCCCAGGACTCCTTTGAAGGCCGGATCGACCTGAACGAGCACCTGATCAAGGACATCACCAGCACCTACGTGGTGCGGGTGACCGGGGACTCCATGGAAAACGCGAGAATCAGCGACGGCGACGAACTGATCGTCAACCGCGCTGGAACCCAAGGACGGATCCGTCGTCGTCGCCGTCCTTGACGACGAGCTGACCATCAAGCGGCTGCGGATCACCGCCGCCGGGGTGGTGCTGCAGGCCGAGAACCCCCGCTACCCGGACATCCGCATCCCCGCCCTGGCCGACCTCGTCATTTGGGGCGTCGCCACACGGTGCCTCCACAGACTCTAGTGCGCGCGCTTTTCCCTTAAATGCGAACTTTGCGGCTTTGCTGGACGCTTTATTGCCCTCTTGCCACGGGTCGGCGCTTATCGGCTAGGCCCGCGTCTGCACATCGATGACTACCTGTCTCCCGGGCGCTGAGCCCCCCCTGTCTCCCACAGGGCACGGCGCTCGGGCCCCTTCACATGCGGGGATGGCTTCAGATCCAGTCGTCTGAGACGCCCGGGACTGTGCCGTCCCGGTGCACCGCGACCATCTGGGCCGCGCTCATCCCCCTCAGGTACCCCTCGGCTGCCTGCGCGGCGGTGATCCCCGCGTCGGCGAGCCTCATCAGGTCGTGCTCGTCCGGCAAGGCTGACAGCCCTGCCGCCCCCGAGGCCCCCGCCAAGACCTCCACCCCGAATAGGATCAGGCGCCGCTCGAAGTCGAGACCGCGCCTCCCGCCGTAGGCGGCACGCGAGAGGGCGCTGGCAAGCCTCACGGTGCGGGCATCCCGCGGGATCTGCGCGGCGAAGTCGCCGCCGTGCCGTACAGCGAGCCGGTAGACCCCAGTCTTGACCTCGTTCGGGGTCGCCAGGCCGATCCCGAACCGCTCGATCCAGCCGCTGATATCCTCGGCCCGGAGCGGCTGCTCTGAGCCCGACTTCACGCTGGCCAGCAGCCCACCGAGAGTACCCTCGTCGTCGTCGGCGTCGAGGAACCGCGAGATGCCGATCTGGAGGATGTCCCGCAGATCAATCCTGCGCTCCTGCACCGCGGCCCAGACCGTCTTGTTCCTCCGGAGCTTGCCGAGCAGGTCCTCCCCCAGCTTCTCCCCGAAGCCCTCCGGGTCCTCATAGAAGGACAGGGGGGAGTGCTGGAAGCGGTCGAGCACCTCCGAAGGCATCGCCGCCCAGCGGAGCGCCGCCTCCGCGGCGTCGTGGTTGTCCTCGACGAGATCGTCGAGCCCTTGCTCTTCGAGGAACGCGACGGCCTCGTCCGCCGTCGTGATCCCCGCGTCGAGCAGGGCCACGGCAGTCTCCGGGGACGCCACGCAGAGGACCTCGCAGAAGTTGTATGGAGTGGCCGTAAACTCGAACTCGGCCTTGCGCCCCCCGCGGCTCGTGCGCTTGGCGAGGGCGTCCAGCAGGCTGTTGCTACTCGGGAGGTCGCGAGCGTACGTCTCCACGACGCGGCGGTGCACATCGTAAGACGGAGCGTCCGGGAACCTCCGCCCCGGCACGCGATCGCTGCCCATACGTCCGAGACTAGACCCTTCCCGCGTCGTCAGAGGTCCTCGGGACGGGAACCGCACGTTCCTTGAGAGGCATGGCCGACCGATTTCGTCTCGTCCCGGCCCAGATCACCGACAGACAAGGCGGAGACCACCGTCTACCGGCGACCTCCCAAACCTCGTCCACGACGAAGACACACACTTGGCGAGGTCACACATGCTCACAGAGCCACACTTTTTGGAGTTTTGTACACTCAGGGACCTAATAGGCCCCTGACGCGGGGAAACACTGTGCCCGAGGTGGGACTCGAACCGGACTCCAGGGCTTGAAATCGCTGGGAAGTCGCGGAAATATGCGGAATCCGGGCCAATCCGGCAGATGTACGGCCCAGTCCGACAGGCAAAGTGTGGACAGTGTCCACACTCTCTTTTTGCCTTGCCGCAGCAACGCCGGGCTCGCAAGAAGTGTCAGCGGAACCCAAGGAGACCGCCGAATTGAACCTGCACGGGCCGCCCGCATTGATTCCGCCGCAACATGACGTTCGAGCACCTGTCCTGGACGCACGCACATCATCCCCACTCCCTTCTATCCGCCATCGGTTCTCGCACCCTTCATTGCGCAGCCTACGGTGCAGGATATGACCGAACCGGGAGGATTGAGGGCTTCTCTAACTCCGAAGGGCCTGAGCCGCCATCAGGGAGAGGACCGCTTCGGACTCCGGATTGAACGGCGGGCGGGTCATGGTGGTGGTCATCAGAACTCCTTTGTTCTTCGCCGCTCAACTGCGGCGTCCGTTTCATCGTCCCCCGCCCAGGATCTTGCCGAACACCGCCGAATGCGGCTGATTGCGGCGACCCCACCCGCCGTTCGCGCGGTACCAGCGAACAGCATGAAGATATGGTCGCGCCGACAATACGTCAGGAGCCGGTAGTCCAGTTTGCCCTCGGGAATGTGCCCGATATGGGCGATTTGGTCTCGTTGAAAACCATCGCGTGCTGGGCGATCTCAATTGACTGACTGTTGGCGTCAGGGAGTCGTTGCAGCGCCTTGCCTTCAGCCGACGTGGCGAGGGTGATCCCCCTCTTGCTTGCAAGTCCCGGGGTTCCGCCAGAAGACCGTGGGACTTGGATCCATCCGCTTTTCGTTCCCAAATGCTGGCCCTACCGAAAATTCCAGGCTTCGTGTACGACTCAGTCCGGAGGGCAAGTATGGACAACGTCCACACCCCCTCTCTTGCCAGTTCCGACGGACTAACGAGCCACGAACTGCTTCGAAATTTCCGCGGCAGAGTCCCGCAATTCGATCTTGCCAGCGGCGACGCCCACGACCAGCTCAAAACCCTCATCGGTCGTGAAGTCATGGCGGCAGCCGTTGATCCACAACAGCAGGACCATGAGCGTCCAGGCGGTGCGCTTGTTGCCGTCGACGAGTGGACGGCAACGGGCCACCGACTCCAGCAACGCAGCCGCCTTCATCGCCAGGGCCCCACCGACGGTGGATCTGACCGCTGCAGGAATGCCGATGCCGCCATCCTGAAGCAGGCTGACGGCATCGGCTGCCATGCAGGTTATCAAGGCTCCCCTGGGAGCCGGCCAGTCCTACTCCACGGATTCTTCAAGCAATTCGTGCCTATGGTGGAGCAGGAACTCATGCTTGTGGTGAAGACCGATCCACGGTGAGGCGGCCAGTTCGTCGATGTCGAAAACGTGACGGGGTGAGGGAACTTCTTCTGGGCCGGAGATCCGGTCCAGAACGCTGGATCTGAAACCCTTCCCTGCGGGGATGCTGAAGGGAACTCGCCGTCTGCGCATCGTGTTTCCTCTCATCAGGTGGTCAGGGGCGCGTATGTGTCGAGACCACAGGTAGCCGGGCCGAGTATTGCGGCCTGGATATCTGGACACGTCAGGAGGGGGCTCCTCTTAGAAGGCTTTGAGGATGTCTTCGACGCGTTGTTTGGCGTCGCCGAAGAGCATTTGAGAGTTGTCGCGGTAGAAGAGGGGGTTTTGGACGCCTGCATATCCGGCGGCCATGGAGCGTTTGAACACAATGACGTTTTCGGCTTCCCAGACTTTGAGGACGGGCATGCCGGCGATGGGGCTTCCCGGGTCCTCCGCGGCGGCGGGGTTGACGGTGTCGTTGGCGCCGATGACCAGGACCACCGAGGTCTCGCCTAGGTCGTCGTTGATTTCATCCATTTCCAGGACGATGTCGTAGGGGACCTTGGCTTCCGCGAGGAGGACGTTCATGTGACCGGGCAGGCGGCCTGCGACCGGGTGGATCCCGAACCGCACGTTCACGCCGCGTTCCCGCAGCTGGTGGGCCAGCTCCGCAACCGGGTACTGGGCCTGGGCCACTGCCATGCCGTAGCCGGGGGTGATGACCACGCTGGAGGCGTTGGTCAGCATTTCAGCGGTGGCCTGGGCGGTGATTTCGCGGTGTTCCCCGTGGTCCGCGGCGTCCGATGCTGCGGGGGCGGCGATGCCGAACCCACCGGCGATCACGGAGATGAAGGACCGGTTCATGGCCTTGCACATGATGTAGGACAGGTAGGCGCCGGAAGAGCCCACCAGGGCGCCGGTGATGATGAGGAGGTCGTTGTTGAGCAGGAAGCCGGCTGCTGCCGCGGCCCAGCCGGAATAGCTGTTGAGCATGGAGACGACCACGGGCATGTCGCCGCCGCCGATGGACGCGACCAGGTGCCAGCCCAGCCCGAGGGCCAGGACGGTAACGACGATCAGCAGCCAGAGCTGGGAGTCGTTGACGTACCAGACGGTCAGGGCGATGAATGCGGCCAGCGCCCCGAGGTTGATGGCGTTCTTGCCCGGCAGCATCAGGGGTGAGGATTTCATCCGGGCCGAGAGCTTCAGGAACGCCACGATGGAACCGGTGAAGGTCACCGCGCCGATGAACACGCCGATGAACACCTCGGCATGGTGGATCGCCATCAGCTCCGGGGACAGGGCGGGGGCTTCGAGGTGGCCGTTCCAGCCCACCAGGACGGCGGCGAGGCCCACGAAGCTGTGCAGCAGCGCGATGAGCTCCGGCATGCCGGTCATTTCCACCACGCGTGCGCGCCAGAGACCGATGGCCCCGCCGAGCAGGACCGCGGCCACGAGCAGGCCCAGGCCGGTGAGGGCGTGGCCGGTGCCCCAGGCGTCCTGGATTGTCAGCCAGATGGTGGCGGCGAGGGCGATGATCATGCCGGTGATGCCGTAGATGACGCCGGCGCGGGCTTTCTCGTGTTTGCTCAGCCCGGCGAGGCTGAGGATAAAGAGCAGGGCCGCGACAACATAGGCCGCCCCCGCGATGGAGTCGGCGGTCAACGGACCGGAGACGGTGTCAGACACGGTAAGGCTCCTCGTAAGTGTTGCTGCTGTTTCGGTGGCGGCGTTCATGAACGTGCCTTCCCGGCCGAGAACATCGCGAGCATGCGACGGGTGACGGCGAAGCCGCCGAAAATGTTGATGCTGGCCAGGAGGACCGCGACGGCGGCGAGGACCTGCATGATGATGTTGTCGGAGGTGACCTGCAGCAGGGCGCCGACGACGATGATTCCCGAGATCGCGTTGGTGACGGACATCAGCGGGGTGTGCAGGGCGTGGTGGACTTTCCCGATCACGTAGAAGCCGACCACGATGGAAAGCATCAGGACCGTGAAGTGCTGGGGCAGCGGCGCCGGGGCAACGGCGTTGATCCCGAACAGCACCGCGATCCCCGCGGCGAACAGACCCCCCTTACCGGCAGGGCTGAGGCCCTGCTTCTTTTTCGGCGCAGTATTGTTGGCGGCCGTCCCGGCTTCCGTCTTCACTTGGGGTGCGGCGGAGACCTGGACCGGGGGCGGCGGCCAGGTCCTCTCACCCTCACGCACCACCGTCACCGACCGCTGGACGACGTCGTCGAAATCGATCCGCAGGACCCCGTCCTTGTCCGGCGTGAGGAGCTTGAGCAGGTTCAGCATGTTCGTCCCGTACAGCTGGGACGCCTGCGCCGGCAGCCGGGCCGGGAGATCCGTGTAGCCCAGGATCACCACCCCGTTGTCCGTGACGATGCGTTCCCCGGCGACGGAGCCCTCCACGTTCCCGCCCTGCCCGGCTGCCATGTCCACAATCACACTGCCCGGCTTCATCCCGGCCACGTCCTCGGCGGTGAGCAGCTTCGGGGCCGGACGGCCCGGGATCAGGGCCGTGGTGATAATGATGTCCACATCAGCCGCCTGCTCCGTGTAGATCTCCGCGGCACGGGCGTTATACGCCTCGGACGTGGCCTTCGCGTACCCGTCGGAGGACTCCATCTCCTCGGCCACCTCAACCTTGAGGTAGGTCCCGCCGATCGACTTCACCTGGTCCGCGACCTCGGGCCGCGGATCCGTCGCACGCACAATCGCCCCGAGGCTGCTCGCAGCCCCAATCGCCGCCAGGCCGGCCACCCCGGCGCCGGCGACCAGGACCTTCGCCGGCGAAACCTTGCCCGCCGCCGTCACCTGACCGGTGAAGAACCGGCCGAACTCATGCGCGGCCTCAATCACGGCCCGGTACCCGGCGATGTTCGCCATCGAGCTCAGGACGTCCATAGACTGCGCCCGGGAAATCCGCGGCACCGCATCCAACGCCAGCGCCGTGATCGGCCGTGCCGCCAATGCCACCACAAGCTCGGGCCGCAGTCCGGGGCTCAGCGAGCCGATCAGCGTGGCGCCCACTGCAAGGCGGCCGATCTCATCCTCAGTAGGCGGATTGATCCGCAACACCACCTCACTGCCCCACGCCTCATCAGCCCCAACAATCAAGGCACCCGCCGCAGCGTAGTCTTCGTCCCTGAAGGAAGCGGACTCGCCCGCACCCTTTTCGACCACAACCTCGTAGCCCAGCCCCAACAACTGCTGTACGGTTACAGGCGTTGCTGCAACCCTCGTTTCGCGGCCCAACTCGGCCACGATGCCAATACGCGTCATTTGCTGCTCTCTTTCATCATGAATATGCCCGGGACGGAAATCCGCCGCGCGGGCGTACCGACGTGTGTTCAATCGCCAGGGAGCCTGCAGACGCTAACCGTCGAGCATGTCGGGTTGCGGAGCCGCGGTCCCGGACGCCCGTCTCGCGGCCCTGCGATGTCTGGCGCTGACTTAAGTGGAGCAATTTTCAGCACCGTGACTCCGCAAACGGCGCGATGGGGACGGAACATCACTCGAACCACAGCCAGTCCAACGCTGCCGGTACTGCCTCGCTGCAGTCCCAGCTGGCTGTCCCGACGCGGCAAATCTTTCCTTGGTCACTACTTTTCAGCACTTCCAAGAGGCTTTCCAGAGAAAGTCATGGAAAGAAGTTCATTTCTTCGCGTATTCTCAAAAACTCAGCAATTCGACATGCAGAAAGGACTGTGGTTTATCTGTTGACGCACTATCCCTTATCGGTGCGATAGACCACATTAGAGGAAAGTGTCCTCAGGCCTTTGGCGACATTTTCAGTGCTTACGTCTCGGCGCCGGGGCTGAGGTGTCCCGGAAGGCAGCGACGGCCTCCTGGACGATAGCAACCTCCTCGAGTTCGGCGGGCTTTGCACCGTGGCAGCAGTGAATCCTCTCGTCCTGCCGGTGGTTCACGCAGCACTGTTTCGCTGGTCCCCTCGCCCCGGGTCAAGGGGAACGTCATCCGGCGGCTGCCCTCCCCGATGAGGTGCTGGACCGGCAAGGTGCCGTCAGTGGGGAGATCGTCGGCAGGGCTTCTGTGACGGGCACGTCGATGTCCTAGCCCTGTCGATGTCAACGCCTGTGAGCGGAAATACACGATATGGCTGGCGTTTCCGAAATCCTCAAGAAACTTCCCGATAGTCATGTCCTCCTACAACGCCGGGACATGGACAGGTGATGGCCAAACAAGGCCCACCAAAGAAAGGTCAGAAGGAGGCCCAATTACCGCAGATCCCGACAGCGAAGCCTCACTGGATGATTGAGTCCGAATAGCGCTCGACCGTGTGGGAGCTGCCAATCGTAGGCGGAGGGTGTTAAGCCCGGTGTGTGAAAACTGACGTTGACACCCTCCTGACCACACTTTACGTCTATCTCGATGATCATGTCCTGCCCGGCTTGGGCTGGGCCCGCGCCCGGATCCCGGGACAGAAACCGGCCCTGAGCGATGCCGAGCTGCTCTGCCTGGCAGCAGCGCAGCATCTGCTCGGTATCTCCTCGGAACGCAAGTGGATCCGGTACGCCGCCAAGCACCTGGCCGCCATGTTCCCGAACCTGCCCGGACAATCCGGCTACGGCAAACGGCTCCGCAACCAGTCCGGGCTGATGTCTGCCGTGATCACCGCCCCGGCCCGGGACACCCCCTCCTGGGCCGAGAACCTGCGCCTGCTGGACTCCACCCCGCTGCCCTGCGGCCAATCACGGAAAACCGTCCAACGGTCCGATCTGTCCGGCCAGGCCGGCTACGGTTACCGCGCCTCCCACTCACGCTTCTTCTGGGGCTTCCGCCTGTACCTGCTCAGCCCGAAGGAATGCCCGTGATCTGGGGCCTGGCGAACCCGAAACTCGGAGAACGCGGGGTCACCGAGGCCCTGCTCCGCCACGACCACCACCTCATCGGCACCGGGCAGGTCATCCTCGCCGACAAGGGCTTCGCCTGCGGCGAGTTCGAACGGTTCATCACCGAGGACCCGGGCGCCACCCTGATCCGCCCGGACCGCAAGGACGAGACGCCGCGCTTCGGCAAGTTCGGCGGCATCAGGCAATGGATCGAGTCCGTCATCGACACCCCCAAAGGCCAACTCACCCTCGAACAACACGCCGGACGGACCCTTCCCGGCGTCTACGCCCGAGTCGCGGCCCGGCTCCTCGCCCTCGCCCTCGCCGCAGGCATCTGGCACAACTGGAGCATCGAGGCACCCGACAAACGCTCACTCATCGCCTACGACCACTGAACCATTCGGACTCAATGATCCAGTCAGGGCCCTGAACCCGCCAGCACATGACTTCAAAGGCCACCGCGACGCCCAGTACCGCCCGCGGCAAGCGTTAGAGGGGCCGCGGAGGGTCAATGTGAACAGGTTAAGAGCAAAAGACCCCTCTGACGAGGGGTCATGCTGTGCCCGAGGTGGGACTCGAACCGGACTCCAGCCCTTGCAAACACTGGGAAGTCCCGGAAACATGCGGAATCCGGCCCGGTCCGGCAGCAGTACGACCCAGTCCGAGACCCAAAGTGTGGACAGTGTCCACACCCCCAATTCCACCCTCCAATGTCCTTGGTCGAACTGCCGCACCCGCATCAAGTGGGTGCGGCGCTTTATTGTCATGACCAGAAGATCCTTCCTGCCGGAGGAGCCCACGCATGACCGCAAGCAGGTCATGTCCGAGCTCGTTGCAGGATTCCCGCGCAGGCCGCACGGCAGACTTGGTCTGTGGTGTCTTCACAGTGGCTCCACCTCCCTTCAGCCGTTCATGGTCTGATCCGCTGACGGCCGCATGACCGGCGGCAGTACGCGCCCTGGCGGCGGAGGCCCAAGGCCGGAACAAGGCGGCGGACGGGCGGTTCGGCTGGCTCTGGGACATCCGGGGGCCTGAAATTCTTCCAGCCGCAGTTAACGGCTGAGGGCCCCGTAGCGCCTGGCCACGGGACCCTCAGTAATCCATAACAGGGAACCTGCCCCTGTCTTCCTCTACAGTTTAGTCCCATGGCGTCAACGCACCAAACACCGATCGAACGGGTCCTCCAACACAGGATCAGCCCGGAACGTCTTGCACCCTACATCCGCGAGACACCCACCCTGCAGGAGGCCATCCGCCTCTACCGGTGGAACATCGACCTCTCCGGCGCCGTCTACGAAGCCCTGCATGTTTTCGAAGTCGTCCTCCGCAATGCCATGGACGAGCAACTCTGCAGCTGGAACGCCTCCCAATTGGACCCTGATACCGGCCGACGTCACTCGTACGACTGGCTCATCGACCCAAGCGCCCTACTGCTCCGCATCGCCGGCCGCGACATCCCCGAGGCCAGACGTCGCGCACTCAAATCCACTACACGCCGGCCACAGGGCCAACGGGAGCCCCTCCATGAAGACATCCTGGCCGCGATGTCCCTCGGAACCTGGCGCTTCATCCTGCCCGGCCGCCACGACGCCGGCAAACAGCGCCTCTGGGACGAAGCTCTCCACCTAGCATTTCCCCATCTGCGCAGAACCCCGAGAGAACTCGAACGCGCCGTCGAAGGCGTCTACAACCTCCGGAACCGGATAGCCCACCTTGAACCGATCATCAACAGCAACGTCCCAGCCCAACTCGTCAACATGCGAACGGTCATCGGCGCCATCGACCAACAGCTACTCTCCTGGTTCACCAGCACAGAACGCATCAGCGCCTCAATCACGGCCCGGCCCTCCCCCGCATCCAGCACAAGATAGGCAAACTAAACTGAGCGATCATCGCCGATGGATGCGTACGCGTTTGTCGGCTTGTTGATTCCCTCGGTCAAGGGGTAGCGTCCCAGGCCGGCGGGCTAGTGCTGATGGAAGCCGTCCGGGCCAGGATCCAATGCTGCCAGAAACATCTCGTGCTCCATCCAGTCGTCTTCCAATGGAATGAGCTGATTGGGTCCACGACTTCATGGGGTGGAGGAAGGAACGACATGGCGAAGGACAGGCTTGCTACTACGGCCTACGCTTCTTCGACTCCGATTCTCCTAACGGCGTCCCTGCCAGGGTGGCGAACTGTTGGAACAGTCGGGTGATCGTAGTCGAAATCGAACTGTTCGTAATCCTGCCGGTAGTCGGCAGGAAGCTCGTTGTCGCCAATAATCACTTGCACCCGGCCCTGGGCTGCATCGGCCATCGTGACCAGCTTCCGATAGAGGGCGGCAGAGAGATCATCACTGTTATTTAGAGAGGTGCGTGGGCTATCCATCAGCAAGAACGCAGGAAAATGAGTGTCTCGCCGTCGTAGCGCGACGTTCATGAGCGATATCCAGTAGGCAACTTGGGTGGCCGTTCGTAGCCCGCCCACAGGACTAAACTTCTGAAATGACTTTCCATTTAGGATGGGGAGATAGGTCTTGCGATCAATCTTCGCCGTTTTGACACCAGGAAGGCCAATGGCGGATACCAATTCGGAAAACTCTTCATCAAGTTCATCAAAAACGTCAATACGTCTAACGTTCAGCGCAGCTTCCGCAACATTCAGGTCTCCTTTTTTGGAGTCCAGTTGACGTTGAAAGCCAACCGCTTTCTGCTCAAGATCGTCTGCCCGGTCCCATTGGATAAGCGTCTTCTCGAGTTCGCGCTGCTGGGCTTCTGCTTCGGCTTTACTTGCAGTTGCATCCGCGAAGGCCTGCAGTTGGGGGGTTATCCGTTCCTGTGTGCGCTCTTGGATGCGACCACTCAAATCGACGATCAGTGCTTTCCGGTCCTCTATCACACGGGACAGGGCGTCGTAGGATGAGGAGACACTTACAAGCTGTGCATCCATTTCCTTCGCTTGATCGCGAAGTTGGTCTTGCTCGTAAGTTGAAGAATTTCCTTCGCTATCAATTTCCAACACGGGATCCGGCTGAAGACACAAGCGACAGGAATGTGCCGGCACGTTGCGATTTTTTACACTCTGCATGCATCGTGGGCAAACGGCAAATTCAATGTTTGCCAAGAGCTGCCCTGAAAACCTCATGCGATCGAGGCGCTGAATATCCTGATCGATCAAATAACGTTCACGTTTGAAATCAGAATGCTGCTGCTGGAGGAACGTTTGTGAATTCTGCGATTCCGCAAGGGTTCTCTCAGCTTCGCCCAGAAGCTCACGAAGTGTTTGGGTTTCTCTATCGATCGCAGGAATTGTGAGTTCTCGAATTGAATCAAGTTGTTCCTCTGCGTCGGCTCGTTGCTTCAGTGCTTCAAATTGTGCTTTTTCAGCATCAAGTCGGCTTTGCGTATTGCTATCTGATAGAAACTGCTGCACTACGGTAAAATCGCGTTCGGCTACTTCCCAATTTCCCCGGATCGATGCAATCTGAGATCTCAATTCGAGTATTTCTGGGCTCGTCAAATCAAATAGAACCTCAAATACCGCTCGGCGCTTGGGCTGATAGTAGGTATCACCACTTCCCGCAATCTGCTTATTAATCTCACCCTGAGAGATATACATGTACTTGAACACATCATTAAAAGTGATCCGGGCACCCTGGTTCGTACTTCCGCCGCTCGCAGCTGCACGCATGTCGTCAGGAAGATCCAACGACTCAAGTAGCAGAGAGTTAAGCGTTGGCTCATCCCGCTCAATAAAGTGATCGGGGAGCCTTTGCTGATCCTTTATGTCAAAGACACGAACCCGATTCCATTCCCTCGGCAATGTGGACCGAGTAAGTTGAATCTGTTGAGCACCCACTGTGACGTCGAGGGTTACAGAAGTAATGCTGGTCTCGACTACGTCGGCCAGGAGCGCCTCCCCACCAAGCCCATGTTTTATGAGCTCAAACAAGGTGCTCTTCCCTACGCCAACGCTTCCAGCGAGTACGGTTAGCGCGGAACCAAACTCATACTCCACCAGACCGCCGGTTGTCTGCATTGAGACTCTATTGATGCGAAACTTGATGCTCATTTGATCAGCTCTCGATGTGGTCGGTCCATCAGTGCAGGGAGGCGGCTGTAGATCAGATTCTTGAGGGTATTGCCGTTGAGACCGGCCGAAGCTTCCGCGATGGCGAGGCAGCGGTCAAATGTGAATTTCCACTCGATTGAGACACTGGCCTTTTCGGCAAACTTCTTCCCTGCGGGTGTTGGGCTAAGCGCCACGCTTCCTTGGCGTCCTTTGACGTATCGGACGAATCCGCGCCCGACCAAAGCACCAATGATTGGGTAGTACCGATCGTCCCAGGGCCCATACCTGTATCGAATCATTGGAGCTTCGACGTCCGTCGACGCTAATGCTTGGTGTTCAACCAAATGTAATCGACTGTCCGCTGGATCGAGTTTTTCGAGGACTATGGGACTCAGCGCTGGATATCTGACAAGAAAGTCTAGTTTGGCCAGTTTTGTCAAGCCATCTAGTTTCCTGCTATTCCCGTTCGTCCCCGAGACGGCAACCACAAGAAGGTGCACCCGGATTTGGTGGTAGGCCAAGTCCTCCCGAAGCGCTTCAAGATGGTCGGCCAGAAGTCGTTGCTCCATTCTGCCCTCCCCCTTGAGTCTTCATATCCGAGATAAAACCTTTTACGTCGAAACCCTCGCTGAACCATACTTTGCATTGAGATGAGAGATAGCAGACCCCGCCTAGGCTTAGATCCTCATCCAGATCGAAGTTGGTTAATTCATTCTGGTTCTTCAGACGATGGGACAGCGCCGACCACAGCTCCGCCCCCCATGAACCGGAAGGGTTACGTACCCTCTGAGTTTCCTCGTCGGCGATTCGATGAAGTACACGCTCTATCTTCTTGATCTCTCCCACGCTCCCCGGCACTGCGTTTCTCAGCTCGCGGCGATAGTCGGAGTAGTCCAGCCGGAGCTGCTCCGCTCTCTCGATGCTCGTGTGGGAACAACGGCCCTGAGCCATCTTTGCGCTGAGCTTCGTAGGGCGGGAGGGAATTGCCACGGGAATATACGCATTGGGATGCCGAACCGCTGTGGCGATGGCTACTTCAATGTCACCCAGACTTACGGTACGGGATTCGACTGACTCAACGGCCCCCTGAGTCAGACCGTTCCTTCCAATCGTGGGAAGTCCGCCCTGGATGGTGTCACCGCGAGCCCTCATACGAATCCTGAGGACCTGGAGCACCACTTCCCACATTGCCTGCGCCGTAGCAGAAGCATGGCCCAACCGGGACGCAACGGGTTGGGCGTACATGCTTGATGCCGCGTGGGCGACGTAGGAGCGGCTCGGACGTCCTTCATCAATTCTGAGGATACGAAGAAATGCATGACCCGCATCAATAAGGTCGTCGGGCACGGTCAGGTCCTTAGAACGTGCTTCTGCGGGGGCCCGCCACGAATCAGGGACATTCTTGCGATACATCATTATTCCCCGGCAAAATGCATCGATGATCGTATCTAACTCGCCATTCAAGTCGTCCGCTATTCTTCCTGATTGGCTGATCTGAGATGGAAGGTTGCTGCAATCAGCTAGCCGCCTGGCTGGACCCGGCGCGGTCGCTGCGTTGGTGACCAAGCGTGCTGTTGGCTTCCTGTCAGCGGCAAGCCACCGCACAAAGAGGTGACCGACGCCGCCATCTGACACAAGGGTTGCCACGTCCTTCCAAGGGCCGGAAGATGGATCTCTATGTTTCGCTGATACGAGTTCGGCTTCGGAGCCAAGTTGAACTATCCAGTCTTCGTGCAGTTCGCAAATGATGTTGATCTCGTCTGGGTTAAGCCCCGCAAAGTCACCATTGTGCCATTGAAGGTAAACTGCGAAGCTATCGGCGGCTGCCATTGCAGCCTGCCACTCATATCGGTCGGCCGTCTGCGCTCCTGCGTCGTCTGCCTGCGGGAGAGCCAAGAGTGTCGAAATTGCACTCAGATTCGAAGAAACCGCGTTGACACCGTCAGCCAAATTGCGTGCCGCCTCATCGGCCTGGATTCCACCTGCGCCTAGGTCCGGTTGGCTTGAAGACAAGCAGGCACCTCCTCGTTCTAGTGTCAATGCTTCCAATCCTATGAGACCGGGCGCCCTGAAGTTGACAGGCCTGACACTCATGCCTGAGGTGCGTCGATGGCACTGGGAATCTCGGACACGAAGGAAGCCCGTTATCAATTGCACCAGGGCGCAATTGATAACGGCTGAATGCACGGTTGCTGCGCCGAGCAAGCAACCGGTCCGCGATTGTGATCCGTTCCGGCCCAGAGAGAAACCGGGCAGAGATCACGGCCGGCCTCTGATGGGAAATGGGAGCGTACTGCTTGATGTGCGCTGACTTCAGAACGACCGTGTGGCCGTGCCGCCAGCGAGTGCCCGAACTACGGCTGATTCCCACAATCCGGCACGCTTCGGAATTGCCCATTCCCTGTCTCATCCGCTGACCATAGTGAGCCCGAGCAGCGTTCTTCGGGGGCCCCGGGACTTCCTTGGTCTTTTCATGTCCGCCAATTGCAACTCCTAAAAACTCAGGTGTTGCGACGACCGCTGGACGCCAAGCCGTCACAATGGCTCAGTTTTCACCGTCACCGACACCCCTGCCGGGAACAGAATTGCCCTGAAGAAGGTCCGGACCCCACACACCTGTATTCTGTAGACGGATCGGACGCCAGCCACAGATCACCCCAAAGACGTTTCGGCTGAACCAGGAACGTCCTAGGAAACCTACTATCTGGGCCGCAAAGTCATGTCGCCTGCAACTGAGAACTGCATGAAGTAGTGTCGGCAGAACCAGGAGGAAGGGGTCAAAATGCTGGTCGAAAAGCCGGCTGTGCACAGAGGTATGGACATTGTTCGCACCCCCTTTGGCCCGACAAACACTCGATGAGCGCACTCTGCCGGGTTCGCAGAAAGCAGCTATCCGAGGAAGATCGTCGAAGAAGACTTTTCTTCGTCATGTCGTCGCCACAACTCTTGGGCCATGAATGTGTGAAGGCCAACAACTGGCCACCGGAACAGCCAGTTAGGACGGCACATAGCCAGATTCCAGCAAGCGGAGGGTCCGCAAGCCAGGACCCTGATACCGCTACCCCCCAACCGAATAAGGCGACTGCGGCGCCAGGCACCTGACCGCGGACAGCGTCAGAGGGCCCAGCGGAGGCTCAATGTCCACACGTAAAAGCAAAGACCCCCTCTTGCGAGGGGGTCTGCTGTGCCCAAGATAGGACTCGAACCGGGTTCCGGGCCTTGGGAACACTGGGATGTGGCGGAAACATGCGGAATCCGGGCCAGTCCGATGGTCTTACGCGCCAGTCCGAGGCGGTAAGTGTGGACATTGTCCGCACTCTCTTTTCGTTCATACGGGTGGCTTCCCGGACAGATTTGACAAGGGAAAACCAAACCCACTGGGGCGGCCGGAAGGTACCAGTCGAATGCCACCAGAGCCGACCTTTGCGGAGCAGGACGCCTTCATCAGATTCCCTCTTTTCACACATCCATGGGCAGCGGACCGGAGGCTGTATGTTCAGGCCACCGAGATAGGAATTTTTGGTTCTTGCAGCGGCGACCCGCCTCTTACACACCTTTAATGCAAAGGCTCCGTACGCGCTTCCGAGTCGCGCCGCATGTTAGCTAGGCGTAGATTCAACCTGTGCAGAGGTATGGCACGCCGGTCTAACAGGACGGCAAATGGCGCCGTATCCCAGGAAAAGCAAGGAGTAAGTTTGCAACGAGTGCGGGGCCCCCGCCGAGGAAGATCCGTCTCCCTTCCTCACAAGGGATGGCACGCGATACGTATGGGCTCCCCAACGATGTAGCGATCCGAAGTGCGTGAACCGCCAAAAGCTCTACTTGAAAAGGATTGGTACTCGCCCGTCCAGACAGGCTGATTTGGCCGCCACCTATGCTTGTGATCATGGATACATACAAGCTGACTGATCGGGACCGCAACGATGTCGAGGTCTTTGAAGCTCGGCACCAAGGTGAAGCCATTCTCCGCGCCAACGCGATAGACAAGTTGTCTAACCTCGGCGGCACCACGCTTTGGGTGCAGCAGACAAATGGAGACTGGATCGCTATCGACAATCCGAAGTCCTAGAGTCGTGGCGCCGCACAAATCAGGTGGTCTTGAGCGTTGACGTCCTTGCGTTTGTCGTACGCAGATTGTCATGATGTGTTGCAGCCGCGCTTCCAATAGATTGGATAGCACTCCATAGTTCGGTGAGGCTTGTCCCGTCATCCAGCACTGAGACTCGGTTGGTGTAGGGATCGATGTGTCGGAGCATGTTTATGGGATCAATCCCTCCGAGTTCATGCACGGAGCAGACATTCGAATCGACAAGCTGCACTGCCCCGTCCAGGATATGGGAGTCTATCCGTTCATCGAAGTGCTCGACGGCGTTGCGCACTTGCCGGTTCTTCAAGATCGAATCATCGCTCACGTTCAGCACTTTGCGGACCGCCTTAGCGCGGGCCAAAGTGAATGACCTCTTGGCCGCGTACTGTTCGTCTGAGAGGCCAGATCCAGATGGCTTCCTTTTCGGCATGACGACCCACAGAAGTTTTGAGATCTGCGCGGCGGAAGTGAGCAGCGCCTGAGCCGCCGCGTACATCTCAACGATGTCGCCATATGTAAACGCGTCCGCTTTGAAGTTATCTCTGGCGGAGATGTATCTGTCCAGTGAATGCCGCGCAAAGTCCCGCTGCCTCATGACTTCGATCAGATAGATTTTGATCATCTCGTGTTGCCATTCCATGCCTTCACTTTATGTGTTGGCGAGCGGACCTCTCGACGGCGTGAGCCACAACGGGCGCCCGGACGGCCAACCGGCTACATTCGGGTCAGGCGTGTGGCGCCCCGTCATCGTGTAGCTAATGGACAAGAGGTACTCGGCGAAGCGCTGACACGCCCGATTCTGGCCGGGTTGGGCTCGCGCGCCCTGGGAGCTCACGCGTTCTCCGCGAAGGTCAATCCCTTCCTGGCGTGTTGGACATTGCGCTGATAGTAAAAGGCAACGGCCTCACTCGTCTCCATGCCGGCCACGGTTTCGGCGCCCACCGGGCCGTTCCGCACCACCCACGAACCAGCTCGTCCAGCTTCTTGAGGCGCTTCTGGTGCCGACCCAGACAATCAACTAATCCCGGGCAGACTGCAACCAGCAAAGAGGCAGCGCCCGGATCGAATCGTCCATGGCGATGCAGAATCCGCATACGTTTTAAGGCTCGGTACAGCTCCCCTCTTCGCTATCCATCGCAGCGGTGCCGCGGCCGCGCACGTACTCGGCAATCTGCACAGCCGTCGCCCCGGAAGCCGTCCGAACCCGCCTGATGAACACCACACCGGAGACACTAGAGCAAATCCCCTTAGTGCGTGAAAAAGCACCAATCAGAACACATCACCGCAGGTCAGCAATACGGCGCCTCCGTTCCTGGGCGCACCGTGGTGCGCGAAGATTTGGCAGTGTCGGGCTGGCCTGTGGTGGTTGCTCGCCTTCACGGCGCACACTGAAAGGGTTCGTCGTGGTCGACCCCGAATCCTCTGTAGTGCTGCTGAGCCTGTAGGTCAGCATGGTGGTGGAGGGCTCCACGGGAACCGTGGATTGTTGCCTTCGAGCACGAGCGTCAGACTTACCTTTCTCCCTGCCCTCCCCGCGACGGACATCAGTGATGGTCCTGTTTGATAAGGAGGAGGAAGTAGCCATGGAAGTCGTCCACGTCCGCTGTGCCGGGCTCGACATCTCCAAGAAGGACGCCAAGGTCTGTGTCCGGATCGCCGAGGCAGGGCGTCGCAAACCAATCGAAACGGTGACGACCTGGTCCTCGATGACCAACCAGATCCTCGCATTGCGAGACCACCTTGCCGCTGAGCAGGTCACCTGTGTGGTGATGGAAGCGACCGGAGACTACTGGAAGCCGTTCTATTACCTGCTCGAAGACCTGCCCGGAGCCGAGGTGATGCTGGTCAACGCCCGGCATGTAAAGAATCTCCCAGGCCGCAAAACCGACGTCTCGGACGCCACTTGGCTGGCCCAGCTCGGCGCGCACGGCTTGGTGCGTGGTTCGTTTGTTCCACCGGACCCGATCCGTAGATTACGGGACCTGACCCGGGCCCGGACCGCGATCACCCGTGAACGCGGCCGTGAGATCCAGCGGCTCGAGAAGCTCCTCGAAGACGCCGGGATCAAACTCTCCGCGGTGGCCTCCGACATCACCGGTGTTTCCGGACGGTTGATGCTCCAGTCCCTGATCGAAGGCCAGCGCGACCCGGCCGTCCTCGCGGACCTGGCCAAGCGACGGCTGCGCTCAAAGATCCCGGCGCTGACTGAAGCGCTGACCGGCCGGTTCAGCGAGCACCACGCGTTCCTCGCACGGGTCCATCTGGACCTGATCGACCGGCATTCCGCCGCGATCGAGGACATCTCCTCGCGGATTGAGGTGGTGATCAAGCCCTTTCAAGGATTCCGAGAGCTGATCACCACCATTCCCGGCATCGGCGTCTTGACCGCCGATGTGATCATCGCCGAAATCGGAGGGGACATGTCCAGATTTTCCACCGCCGGCCACCTTGCGTCCTGGGCCGGCACGACACCGGGCAGCAACGAGTCCGCAGGACGGGTCAAGTCCACCAGGACCCGCCCGGGCAACCCCTACCTGCAAGGAGCCCTCGGGGCAGCCGCGATGGCATGTGCACAAAATCCGACCACCTACCTCGGTGCCCGATACCGGCGGATCGCTTCCCGGCGCGGTCCGCAGAAAGCAAACGTCGCCATTCAGCACAAAATGCTCGTTGCAATTTGGCACATGGGCACCGCCGGAACCCTCTATGACGACCCCGGCAGCGATTTCTACACCCGTTTACATCCGGAACGGGCAAAGACCCGGGCGGTCCACCAGCTCGAAACCATGGGCTACCGGGTCACCCTCGACCGGGCTGGCTAACCACAGCACTCTGACGCGAATCCAATCTTCGCGTCAGAGCCCCGGTCCACCGCGAAACCGCGACCCGTGAGCCACGTCAGGTTAAACCACGGGGGTGTCTGCCGTGCTGGAGTCAATGGGATGACGCTGGCCTTTGCTCCGCCGGCCCCTCAATGAACCACCAACCCCGAGGCGGGGCTTCGCCCCGAACGCCGCTGGGTGCTCCGGGGGTGTGCGCGCCCTCGCTCTTATCCCCGATGGTAGTTCCGTGTCCCGCAATGGTCCCTCTGGACACCCCTCAACGATCGCTCTATCCGACGACGACCGAACCCTGGTTGGCGCTCAGCTCGGAAGAAGTGGAACCACTGTTCCAAACGACCGGTTCAGGAGCCAATCCCAAGTTTGATCGACACGAGCTCTGTAATTTCAGGAACTCCGCTGCCCTCAATCCGAATGCCTAGCTGTGCGATGAAGTCTGATGAGAACGTGACTTCCGCCATGTGGTGGTTGTGGTTACTGTTACTTACATGTATCTCTGAGCTTGCGTCAGCCAGGGCCAGCTCGCTCTTGAACATGTAGCCCTCAAGCTCAATCTCGCCTTCGATGGTCGCCGTGCCGACCACGGTCGTCCCGTTATAGTTCTCATCGAGCTGCCACATGACTGTGCCGGGATCTCCTTCTATATAGGAAACCGTTGCGTTCTGGATTTCGCGGGGGTATGCGTTCCCGATTAGCTCAAGACCTGCACTGTTGTCGTAATTGTGATCTGCAACTTCCTGATACATGACATCCGAATCTAGGTAATCCACGCAAGCTTTTGCCACCAAGTCGTCTAAGCCCGAGTTGCGGGACTCTATGTGATGGGTTTGAGCTGGTTCCGCTTCGTCCTCTGCAGCGCTGTCATGCGTTGTCATGAGGTCTCCCGGTCGCGGGGTATTGGAGTCAGAGCGAGAGTTGAGAGAGTCACTTAGAGTGCCAAGGGTTTGAAGAATCTTGAATTGAGATCCGTCTGGCAGAGATTCCGCTAGATCTGCGTGCGGTGCGCCCTTGTCCTTTTCGCCAGCCGAGAAGTCTTTGTAGTTGGCGCTCACAAACCAGATTTCAGCATCTGGACGTGAGTGAGAAAGGACTACGATGGTTCGCCAGATCAGATAGTCTCCTGCTCCTTCACCGTTGGGTTTAAACGGCTTCTTCCGCCCTGTCGCCGCCGCAGCGAGATGGTCGGCATCAACGCTTGGCGCGGGAAGGATCTGACCGCCCACCCTTGCAACGGCTTCTTCGAGACTTTTCCTGACATACTCCGCGCCCATGTGAATTTCCACTAGGCCTTCAAGCTTCGGGAAGTCGATGGGATCAAGATTTGCCTTGGACCTCTCCAAATCCTTTAGTGCCTTTTTGAACCTGTCGATTTTCTGCTTTGTTTGATCCTGGATGTCGGAGGTTTTCTGGCGGGTTAGTTCCTTCAAAACCACCTCAGGGAAGTACAACTCGACCCGGCCCGCCTTCTGATGTTCGGCGATGCGTTCCCAGATCTTGCCTTCAAAGGAAATCGCCCCGTGAACGGCGTTCGAATCAATTACGGCGAGAAGGGGCTGGGTACTCGCAGGAGGCGTCTCAGTCATGCTCTCATTCTGCTTCATCAAGCTTGAAGCTGCTTCACGAGTCAACTGTGTCTGCGCAACTCGACAACTACTTGTGAGGCGCCATCGCCCAATTGAGCTGGCCTGCTGCCACCGGATTTGTCACTGCCTCCTTGAGGGGCCAGCCCTGATCTGGCGCCTCGGTAGTCCCGCTGGCTTTCTGCCACACTGCGCTGGCGTTCTACAAAGGGTGCTTCGTCCGCAACACCAGCCATAGCGTAAACACCCGCGAGGCGGACGGCGACGTCGGCGTGGCCGAGCTGGGCGGCCGCTGCGCCGAAACGCTCGATGAATCGGTTCTGCTCGGTACCCTGCTGTCCACGGTAGGCAACGACGCCGCCGATTCCCGCGACGATAGTCAACGCGAACTGGGTCAGCTCCTTCGGCTGGATCTGTTCACTCCCAACGGGAAGGAGCTGATGGAGGAGCAGATAAGCAGAAACGCCGAGGGCGGAGGCTAACGCCACGGTGGCAACCACCGCGATCAGGAGCCGCTAACGCTTTGCGGTTCGGGAAGAACGCTCAGCAAGCCGGAAACGCTTATGTCGAGCCGCCTGCCCGAAGAGTCGAAGCCTGAAGTAACTAGCCCGCTTCCTGACAATCATGCCTAATGGTCACATCCAGATAGCGTGTATGGGGCTTATTACGTGCCACGTCGCCTACTCCCACCAGTTGGTAGAGCCCCGGCTTTCGGGCGTGACGAAGATACGCCCTGTGGTCGCGCTTTCGTAGTAGGTCCGATCCCTAGCTTGACAGGATCACGGATATCGGCATTCGGCCTGGGCCGTCGTTGGACGGGAGAATCGCGCATCTGATGACCACCACAATGGCCACTGAGAACATCCTGGCAGGCCATGACGATAACGGTCCGGGACGCCATGGCAGCGGGCTGCTCGACGAAGGCGCCTATTCCTCCAAGGTCCCGGTCATGTCGTAGGTAACGACGCTCACCAATGAAGCTGTGTGAGCAAGAGATTCGGAACCGGCCCACCCTCGCCAAAAAGCAGACTTAAGTGTGGACAATGTCCGCACCCCCTTTGGCCAGACAAAGGCGATGCGCCGACCGGCAGCAGGGAGCAACGATGAACCGGACCCTGAAAAATCTTCAAGAAAATTTGCTGAAAGTCATGTCATCGGCACATGAGAGAACCATGAAGAAGTGAACGGCCAAAAAGGGCCGCCACAACACCCCGGAAAGGAAGACCGATTGACCCCAGATCCCAGCAAGCGGAGCGCCCACCAGCCAAGGCACTGATCCCGCTCCCCTACCCAAATTGAACAGGCCACACCCCGGCGGCTAGGTCCCAGCCGGGAATATGAGGCAGAGGCACTTGTCAAGCTTTGTCCACACGTTAAAGCAAAAAACCCCTCTGACGAGGGGTCGTGCTGTGCCCGAGGTGGGACTCGAACCCACACACCTTTCGATACCGCATTTTGAGTGCGGCGCGTCTGCCAATTCCGCCACTCGGGCGCGGAGACACCGGAACAGGACCATCCGACGTCGGGCTCTTCACAGAACCCAACGCTCCCTGTTGCAGTGCGCGAAACTACTCTACATGCAGATAGGCTGATTCCCAGAACCGGCCCGCCGAAGCAATAAGTCATACGCAAGGGCCGCGTGCAACTAAGATGGATCTGAACCCGCCGTACCTTTTCAAGGAGATCCCGTGACAGAACAGACGGAGTCCACGCCCGTATCCCAGCCGGCACGCCGCGTAGTCGTAGCCGAGGATGAGACCCTCATCCGGCTGGACATCATCGAGATTCTCAAGGGCGAAGGTTACGACGTCGTGGGAGAGGCAGACAATGGCCAGAAGGCCGTTGAACTTGCCGAGGAGCTCAAGCCGGACCTGGTCCTCATGGATGTGAAGATGCCCGTCATGGACGGCATCTCCGCAGCCGAGAAGATCGTTAAGGCCCGCATTGCCCCGGTGGTGCTGCTGACCGCATTCAGCCAGAAGGAGCTTGTTGAGCGCGCCCGCGACGCCGGCGCCATGGCCTACGTGGTCAAGCCGTTCACGCCCGCCGACCTCATCCCGGCCATCGAGATCGCACTGTCCCGCCACGAGGAAATCAAGGCCCTCGAAAACGAGGTCTCCGACCTCCAGGAACAGTTCGCCACCCGCAAGCTCGTAGAGCGCGCCAAGAGCCTCCTGACCACCAAGATGGGCCTGACGGAGCCGGAAGCCTTCCGCTGGATCCAGAAGACCTCCATGGACCGCCGCCTCAGCATGCGCGAGGTTGCCGAGACCATCATCAACCAGGTCAACTAGCAACAAGCCAGCAGGCCAAGCCGAAAGGGGCGACCGGACTCCACAATAGGAGCCGGCCGCCCCTTTCGCTGTCTCCACCCAAGGCAAAAGTAAAGGCCCCGCCAAACGGCGGGGCCTTTATTTTGCGGCTTAGCTTTCCGGCCAGGGGCCGACCTTCTCGCGGACGCGGTCTGCGGCACCGGTGTCGGCGAGGTCGCCTACCTTGTGGACCTTGAGCGAGTTGGTGGAGCCGGCGACTCCCGGAGGGGAACCGGCGGCGATCACCACGAGGTCGCCCTCGTCGGCGATCTTCATGTCCATCAGGCTGCGGTCAACCTGTGCCGTCATTTCGTCGGTGTGGCCCACTGTGGGGACCAGCACCGGCTGGATGCCCCAGGTCAGTGCCAGCTGATTCCACACGTGCTCCACGGGGGTGAACGCGAAGACCGGCTTGACCGGACGCAGGCGGGACAGGCGGCGGGCTGAGTCACCGGACTGGGTGAAGGTACAGATGTACTTTGCTTCCAGCTGGTCGGCGATCTCGACGGCAGCACGGGTGATGGCGCCGCCGCGGGTCTTGGGCTTGGTGCCCAGCGGGGGGACGCGCTCGAGGCCGTGGACTTCGGTGGACTCGATGATCCTGGCCATCACCTTGACGGTCTCGATCGGGTAGGCACCAACACTGGTCTCGCCGGACAGCATGACAGCATCGGCACCGTCGAGCACCGCGTTGGCGCAGTCCGAGGCCTCGGCGCGGGTGGGGCGCGGGTTCTCGATCATGGATTCGAGGACCTGGGTGGCCACGATGACCGGCTTGGCCCAGCGGCGTGCCAGTTCAATGGCGCGCTTCTGGACGATCGGGACGTCCTCGAGCGGCAGCTCAACGCCGAGGTCGCCACGGGCAACCATGATGGCATCGAAAGCGTCGATGATCTCGTGGAGCTGGTCCACGGCCTGCGGCTTTTCGATCTTGGCGATCACCGGCACCCGGCGGCCTTCTTCGTCCATGATTTCGTGGACGCGCTTGATGTCGCTCGCGTCACGGACGAAGGAGAGCGCGATGAGGTCCACGCCGCGCTTGATGGCCCAGCGGAGGTCGTCCTCGTCCTTTTCGCTCAGGGCGGGGACGTTGACGGCAACACCGGGCAGGTTGATGCCCTTGTTGTTGGACACCATGCCGCCCACCGTCACCGTGGCGACGACCTTGACGTCGTCCACCTCGATGGCGCGCAGGGCAACCTTGCCGTCGTCGATCAGGAGGGCATCGCCCACGTTGACGTCGTCGGTGAGGCTCTTGAGCGTGGTGGAGCAGATGTCCTTGGTGCCGGGGACGTCTTCAGTGGTGATGGTGAAGGTGTCGCCGACCGCCAGGGCGTGGGGACCGTCCACAAAGCGGCCAAGACGGATCTTGGGGCCCTGGAGGTCGGCCATGATGGCCACAGGCTTGCCCAGCTGTGCTGCGGCCTTGCGGACGTTTACGTAGGTGTTGTCGTGCACGGAGTAGTCGCCGTGGCTCATGTTCATGCGAGCAACGTCGACGCCGGCTTCCAACACCGCGAGGGTGTTGTCATAGCTGGAGATAGCCGGGCCGAAAGTTGCCACAATTTTCGCGCGTCTCATATACCTACCCTAGTAGTGTGCTGCTGGTTGAGTTGAATGGTCGTTCCTGCCGGTCCTATAAGACCGAGATGGCGCGGTCGGTGGGGGCCACCGGAGCCGGGAGAATGGTGCTGCCCATGAGGAACTTGTCGACGGCGGCCGCGCAGGCGCGGCCTTCCGCGATGGCCCAGACGATCAGGGACTGTCCGCGTCCGGCGTCGCCGGCCACGAACACACCTTCGGTGTTCGTCATGTAGTAGCCATCGCGTGCCACGTTGCCGCGGCGGTCGAACTCGGCGCTGACCTGCTCCGTGATGCCGGCCGATTCGGCGCCGGTGAAGCCGAGGCTCAGGAACACCAGGTCCGCGGGGATGATCCGCTCGGTTCCGGCCTTGGGCAGGCGCTTGCCGTCCACGAATTCCGTTTCGGCAACCTTGACGCCGGTGAGCTTGCCGTTTTCGCCGACGAACTCCACGGTGGAAGCCAGGTAGGTCCGCTCGCCGCCTTCTTCGTGGGCGCTGGCGACCTCGAACAGGGTGGGGAACGTTGGCCAGGGCTGGTTCGCGGCACGCTCCAGCGGCGGCTGCTTGCCGATCGCCAGGGTGGTCACAGAGGACGCACCGTGGCGGTGGGCGGTGCCGAGGCAGTCGGCACCGGTGTCGCCACCGCCGAGGATCACCACGTGCTTGCCCTTGGCGTTGATCTGGTTCTCCACGGTCTCGCCGGCCACCACGCGGTTCGCGGGGACCAGGTAGTCCATGGCGTAGTGCACGCCCTCCAGGCCGCGGCCCGGAATCGGTAGGTCGCGCGGCACCGTGGCACCGGTGGCGATAACCACGGCGTCGTAGCGGCGGCGCAGCTGCTCCCAGGTGACATCCGTACCGACGGCGACGCCGGTGCGGAAACGGGTGCCTTCGGCCTTCATCTGCTCCAGGCGGCGGTCCACCTGTTCCTTCTCCATCTTGAAGTCGGGGATGCCGTAGCGCAGGAGGCCGCCGATCTTGTCGTCGCGCTCGTAGACGGCGACGGTGTGGCCGACCCGGGTCAGCTGCTGTGCCACAGCCAAGCCGGCGGGACCGGAGCCGACGACGGCCACCGTCTTGCCGGTGAGGCGCATCGGCGGGAGCGGCTGGACCCAGTCGTTGTCGAAGGCTTCGTCAATGATGGAGACCTCGACCTGCTTGATGGTCACGGCGGGCTGGTTGATTCCCAGCACGCAGGACGCCTCGCAGGGCGCAGGGCACAGGCGGCCCGTGAACTCCGGGAAGTTGTTCGTGGCGTGCAGGCGTTCAATTGCGTCCTCGCCCTTGCCGCGCCACGTGAGGTCGTTCCACTCCGGGATCAGGTTGCCCAGCGGGCAGCCCTGGTGGCAGAAGGGGACGCCGCAGTCCATGCAGCGGCCGGCCTGGCTCTTCAGCACGCCCTTGTCCTGGGCTTCGTACACTTCCTTCCAGTCCATGATGCGGACGGGAACGGGACGGCGTGGCTGCGTTTCGCGCTGCCGGACTTTCAGAAATCCGCGTGGATCAGCCACCGGTTACCTCCAGGATTCGAGACCATACTTCTTCGCCGTCGGGGTCAAGGCCCTCTTCGATGGCGTCGAGACGGGTTTGCAGGACTGCGGCGTAGTCGCGCGGCAGTACTTTGGTGATGCGGGCTGCGGTATCGTCGAAGTTTTCGAGCAGGCGGCCCGCCAGGACGGATTCGGTTTCCTCGACGTGCTTGACGAGGAGGCCGTGGACGATGTCGCGGTCTTCGGCATCCAGCTCGAGGAGCTGGAGTTCG
The DNA here is from genome assembly GCF_017368795.1 of Arthrobacter cavernae. Taxonomy (GTDB): domain Bacteria; phylum Actinomycetota; class Actinomycetes; order Actinomycetales; family Micrococcaceae; genus Arthrobacter; species Arthrobacter cavernae. Next base: position 99,636 of record NZ_JAFNLL010000013.1, read on the forward strand.
CCGGAGTCCAGCGCATCCTTGTTGACGCGGGCCGGCTGCAGGTCCAGCACATAGGCCGTACCGCCGGACATGCCGGCGCCGAAGTTGCGTCCCGTGCGGCCGATGATCAGGGTCTGGCCGCCGGTCATGTACTCACAGCCGTGGTCGCCGATGCCCTCGACGACGGCGGTGGCGCCGGAGTTGCGCACCAGGAAGCGTTCGCCCACCTGGCCGCGCAGGAACATCTCGCCGCTGGTGGCGCCATAGCCGATCACGTTGCCCGCGATCACGTTCCGCTCCGCCTGGAACACGTTGGTGCGGTCCGGGCGGACGATGATCCGTCCGCCGGAGAGGCCCTTGCCCACGTAGTCATTGGAGTCACCGAACATGCGCAGGGTGATGCCCGCGGGCAGGAAGGCGCCGAGGGACTGGCCCGCGGTCCCCTTCAGCGTGACGTCGATGGTGTCCGTGGCCAGCACGTCAGTGCTGAACGTCTTGGTCACCACGTGGCCCAGCATGGTTCCCACGGAACGGTCCGTGTTGATGACGTCCACCGAGATCTTGACAGGGGTGCGGTCGCTGAGTGCTTCTGCGGCCATCCCGATCAGTCGCTGGTCGAAGTGCTTGTCCAGCTCGTGGTTCTGGCCGGTCATGTTGCGCAGCGGCACATCGTCGTCGAACTCGAGCCCGTGCAGGATCGGGTCCAGGTCGAGGCCTTCGGCCTTCCAGTGGTTGATCGCCTCACGGGAGTCGAGCATTTCGGCATGGCCGATCGCCTCCGCCAGGCTGCGGAAACCGAGCTCGGCGAGGATCTCGCGGACTTCCTCAGCGAGGAACTCGAAGAAGTTGACCACGAATTCGGGCTTGCCGTTGAACCGGGAGCGCAGCTCAGGGTTCTGCGTGGCAACGCCGACGGGGCAGGTGTCCAAGTGGCAGACGCGCATCATGATGCAGCCGGAGACCACCAGCGGTGCGGTGGCAAAACCGTACTCTTCGCCGCCCAGGAGCGCGGCGATGACCACGTCGCGGCCGGTCTTGAGCTGGCCGTCCACCTGCACCACCACGCGGTCGCGCAGGCCGTTGAGCATGAGGGTCTGCTGGGTTTCGGCAAGGCCGAGTTCCCAGGGCACACCGGCGTGCTTGAGCGAGTTCAGCGGCGAGGCGCCGGTTCCGCCGTCGTGGCCGGAAACCAGCACGACGTCGGCCTTCGCCTTGGTGACGCCGGACGCCACCGTGCCGATGCCCACCTCGGAGACGAGCTTGACATGCACACGGGCCGAAGGGTTGGCGCGCTTGGCATCGTAGATGAGCTGCGCTAGGTCTTCGATCGAGTAGATGTCGTGGTGCGGGGGCGGGGAGATGAGCCCGACGCCGGGGGTCGAGTGACGGGTCCGGGCCACCCAGGGGTAGACCTTCTGGGCCATGAGCTGGCCGCCTTCACCCGGCTTGGCACCCTGCGCCATCTTGATCTGGATGTCTTCGGCGTTTGTCAGGTACAGGCTGGTGACACCGAAGCGCCCGGAAGCGATCTGCTTGATCGCCGAGCGGCGCTCGGGATCCAGGAGACGGTCGACGTCCTCGCCGCCCTCGCCGGTGTTGGACTTGGCGCCCAGCCGGTTCATGGCGATCGCGAGGGTCTCGTGCGCTTCCTTGGAAATGGAACCGTAGCTCATGGCTCCGGTGGAGAAGCGCTTGACGATGCTGGAAACCGATTCGACTTCCTCGAGCGGCACCGCAGGACGCAGCCCGGTCTTGAACTTGAGCAGGCCGCGCAGGGTCATCAGGTTCTCGGACTGGTCGTCAATGCCCTTGGTGTAGGCCTTGAAGATGTCGTACCGGCGTTCGCGGGTGGCGTGCTGCAGGCGGAAGACCGTCTCCGGGCTGAAGAGGTGCGGTTCGCCGTCGCGGCGCCACTGGTATTCGCCGCCGCCCAGGAGCGGGCGGTGCGGGTGCTCTATGCCGCCCTCGGGGTAGGCCATCTGGTGGCGTGCCGAGACCTCGGCAGCGATGACGTCCAGGCCCACGCCGCCCAGCTGGGAGTGCGTGCCGGAGAAGAATTCGTCCACGAGTTCCTGGGACAGGCCCAGTGCCTCGAAGGTCTGGGCGCCGCAGTAAGAGGCCACCGTGGAGATGCCCATCTTGGACATGATCTTCAGGACACCCTTGCCGAGGCCCTTGATCAGGTTGTAGACGCCGTCCTCCGGGGTCACACCCACCACTTCGCCGGTGGTGATCAGCTGTTCGACCGATTCCATGGCCAGGTAGGGGTTGACGGCGGAGGCGCCGAAGCCCACCAGCACGGCCACGTGGTGCGTCTCGCGGACGTCGCCGGCCTCGACCACCAGTGCGGTCTTGGTGCGGTTGGCGCTGCGGAGCAGGTGGTGGTGCACGGCGCTGGTCAGCAGGAGGGACGGGATCGGCGCCCACTGTGCGTTGGAGTCACGGTCGGAGAGCACGATGTACTGCACGCCGCGGTTAATGGCGCCGGAAACCTGCTCGCAGATTTCCGTCAGGCGCGCACGCAGGGCCGCTTCGCCACCTTCGGGGCGGTAGAGGCCGCGCACCTTCATGGCGACCTTGTCGCCGTCGGCGTTTTCGATGTTCGCGATCTTGGCGAGCTGGTCGTTGTTGATCACGGGGAACGGCAGCGAGATCTGCGGCTGGCGGACCTGGTTGACGTCCAGAAGGTTGCCGTTCGGACCGATGGCGCACTTGAGCGAGGTGACGAGTTCCTCGCGGATGGCGTCCAGCGGCGGGTTGGTGACCTGCGCGAAGGACTGCACGAAGTAGTCGAACAGCAGGCGCGGGCGCTTGGAGAGCACGGCCACCGGGGTGTCCGAACCCATGGCGCCGAGGGGCTCGGCACCGGTGCGGGACATGGGGCCGAGGAGGATCTTCAGTTCCTCGGTGGTGTAGCCGAAGGTCCGCTGGCGGATGTTGACGGACGCGGCCGTGTGGACCACATGCTCGCGCTCCGGCAGGTCCTTGAGGTCGATCAGGTTGTCCTTGAGCCATTCGGCCCAGGGGTTGGCAGCGGCCACCTCGGCCTTGACCTCGGCGTCGTCGATGATCCTGCCCGAGCCGGTGTCCACCAGGAACATCTTGCCCGGGGCAACACGGCCCTTCTTGACCACCTTGGCGGGCTCGACGTCGATCACGCCCACCTCGGAGGCGAAGACGATCAGGCCGTCCTCGGTGATCCAGTAGCGGCCGGGGCGCAGGCCGTTGCGGTCCAGGGTGGCGCCCACGAGGTTGCCGTCGGTGAAGGACACGGCGGCCGGTCCGTCCCACGGCTCCATGAGCAGCGAGTGGTACTCGTAGAAGGCGCGGCGGGCCGGGTCCATCGTGGCGTGGTTTTCCCAGGCCTCGGGGATCATCATCATGATCGAGTGCGTGATGGGGCGGCCGGAGAGCCACAGCAGTTCGGCGACCTCGTCGAAGGACGCGGAGTCGGAAGCACCCGGGGTACAGATCGGGTAGAGCTCTTCCGGGGTGTCGCCCAGCAGCGGGTTGGCCAGCTGCGACTGGCGGGCGCGCATCCAGTTCCGGTTGCCTTTGACGGTGTTGATCTCACCGTTGTGGGCGATGGTACGGAACGGCTGGGCCAGCGGCCACGACGGGAACGTGTTCGTGGAGAAGCGCGAGTGGACGATCGCCAACTTGGTCTTGAAGCGCTTGTCCGAGAGGTCCGGGTAGAACGGTTCCAGCTGGGCGGTGGTCAGCATGCCCTTGTAGACGATGGTGCGCGAGGACAGCGAGGGGAAATAGACGCCGAACTTGTTCTGGGCACGCTTGCGGATGCGCCAGGCACGGGAGTCGATCTCGTTGCGTTCCAGCTGCTCGCCGGTGGCCGATACGAAGAAGGGCTGCGAGAAGTACGGCATGCAGGCGCGGGCCATGGCTCCGACCAGGTCCGCCACCACGGGGACTTCGCGCCAGCCGAGCACGGTCAGGCCTTCGTCGGCCGCCAGTGCTTCGATGCCGGCCTTGGCCGTCTCGGCCTCACGGGATTCAGCGGGCAGGAAGGCCGTTCCGACGACGTACTGGCCGGGAGCCGGCAGTTCGAATTCGGTGACGGCGCGGAAGAATTCGTCGGGAACCTGCATGAGGAGCCCGGCGCCGTCACCGGTGCCTTCGTCAGCGCCGACGGCGCCACGGTGTTCAAGGTTGCGGAGGGCCGTCAGTGCCGCTTCCACGATGTCGTATCCCGGCTCGCCGCGGAGCGTGGCAATGATGGCCAGGCCGCAGGCGTCCTTTTCCTTGTCCGGGTTGTACAGACCCTGGGCCTCCGGAAGCGCGGCGAAGCGCTTGAACGGAGAGATGGTCCCCTCGGAGCCGGCCTTTTCGGACCAACCGGGGTTATGAAGATGGGTCATGGAAGACGTCCTTCCTCGTGATCGTGCGTTGGAAGGGACAACGTTGGCCCCACTTTGCCCCGCCCTGTGACGGGCACAACAAAGCGCTTGTTTTATTGGAAGTGTAGGCCAGTAGGACAGACGCAACGAAGAGTTACGCGACCACTGGCCTTGGCTTGACCGGGGGGCAGCTATGTGCACCTTCCGGTATGCCGGGGTGCCACGCCATTGTGGACGGCGGGCCCAAGGAGTGGTGACTCTGCGGCCCTCTGCCGGGCTCGACTACTTGGTGTCGTCAGCTTCCGGGGCGGATCCTGGCGTTTTGCCGCCGGTGACTCCAGCCGTTCCCGCATCCGGCGTAGTGCCGGCCGCGGGTTTCTCAGCTGCTTCCCGGGGCTCGACAATGTGGCCTGGATCGCTTTTCTCATCTCGCAGATTACCATGCACACCCTCCCCGGAAACAGATCCGCCCGCATCATGGCCAGTGACGCTGCCCACTGCGGCGTCGGGCCCGTGCCCAGGCAAGTAGGCGGTGTCCGGTTCCGGCCGGCCCTTGAGGCCCATCACGATGAACACGGCCAGTGCAACCACGAACACCAGGATGCTGGTCCAGACGTTGAGGCGGGTGGTGATGCCGAAGAGGGTGACCTGCTCGGCGTCGTCGATCCGCAGGGCTTCAATCCAGACGCGGCCCAGCGTGTAGTACATGGCGTAAAGCCAGAACAGGCGTCCCCGGCGGAAGTGGAACCTGCGGTCCAGGACCAGCAGCAGCGCGACGCCAACCAGGTTCCACAGGGATTCATACAGGAACGTCGGATGGAACAGCGTGTCCGTGGGCATGCCCGACGGGAAATTGGCGTTGGCGGGATCGATCTGCAGGCCCCACGGCAGGGTGGTGGGGGCACCGAAGAGTTCCTGGTTAAACCAGTTGCCCCAGCGGCCGATCGCCTGGGCGAGCAGCAGGCCCGGGGCCGCCGCATCAAGGAAAGCCGTGAGCTTCACGCCGGCGCGGCGGCAGCCGATCCAGGCACCGAAGACGCCCAGCACCACGGCGCCCCAGATTCCCAGCCCGCCGCGCTGGATCTGCGGAATGAGCGAGAGGTCGCCGGTGCCATCGAAGCCGGGGCCGAAGTAGGCATCGGGCGAGGAGAACACATGGTAGAGGCGGCCGCCGATGATGCCGAAGGGAACCGCCCAGATGGCGATGTCCCACAGGCTGCCTTCCGGGGTGCCGCGGCCCTTCCAGCGCGCCGACGTCAGCCACAGGCCGATGACGATGCCCGCCAGGATGCACAGGGCGTAAGCGTGGATACGCAGAGTCCCCCACGGCAGCGGAATATCGAATCCGGACCAATCAGGGCTCGGAATGCTCAGTGGAGCCATTGCCGCTACGTGGAGGACTGTCTGCATCGTTTAGGCTTCTTCCCTGGTCAGGCCGGCGCTGAGGTTCTTGGTGAGCTGCCCGACGGCGTCCACGCCGCCGTCGCGGATGGCCGCGACCAGCGCGGTGCCGACGATCACGCCGTCGGCGTAGGCTGCGATCTCGCGGACGTGGTCCGCGTTCGAGACGCCCAGGCCCACGCAGACGCGTTCCGCGCCGGCGGCGTGCGTGTTGGCGACGACTTTCTCGGCGCTGCTGCTGACGGACTGGCGGGTTCCGGTGACGCCCATGATGGAGACGGCGTAGACGAAGCCCCGGCTGGCCTTGACGGTCATGGCAAGGCGTTCCGGGGTGGATGAGGGCGCCACGAGGAACACGCGGTCCAGGCCGTACTTGTCCGAGGCTGCAAACCATTCGGAGGCTTCATCGGGGATGAGGTCCGGCGTGATGAGGCCCGCTCCCCCGGCTTCGGCCAGGCGGCGGGAGAATTCGTCCACGCCCATGCGCATGACGGGGTTCCAGTAGGTCATGACCAGCACGGCAACATCGGTGGCCGCCGTGATGCCGGCGACCACATCGAAGACGCTGGCCACGCGGAAGCCGCTGGCGATCGCCTCGGTGGTGGCCGCCTGGATGACAGGGCCGTCCATGACGGGGTCCGAGTACGGGATGCCGATTTCGATGAGGTCGGCGCCGTTGCGGGCCATGGCGATGCCGGCGTCGATGCTGGCCTGCACGCTGGGGTAGCCGGCCGGCAGGTAGCCGATCAGGGCCGCACGGCCCTCGGCCTTGGCGCGGTCGATGGCCGCTGCGGACTTGCTCGTGATCTGTTCAGTCATCAGTTCTGGTCCTCTTTGACGTCTGCAGCGCCGGCTTCGGCTGCGCGCTCGGCCGGGCCCTTGGGCTTGCGGGTGGAGAGGGTGGTGCCCTTGACGTTGCCTTCCTCATCCAGCATGTCGAACCAGGCGGCGGCCGTTTCGACGTCCTTGTCGCCGCGGCCGGACAGGTTCACGATGATGGTGACCTCGGATGGGTCGGCCTTGCCCTCCGTGAGCCGCTGGCCCACCTTGATGGCGCCAGCCAGGGCGTGCGAGGACTCGATCGCGGGAAGGATGCCCTCAGTGCGGCACAGGAGGCGGAAGGCATCCATGGCTTCGGTGTCCGTGATGGGCTCGTACGTGACACGGCCGATGTCGGCGAGGTACGAGTGCTCGGGGCCCACGCTCGGGTAGTCCAGGCCGGCCGAAATCGAGTGCGATTCGATGGTCTGGCCGTCCTCGTCCTGCATGAGGTAGGAACGGGCGCCGTGCAGCACGCCGGGGCGGCCGAGCGTGATGGCTGCGGCGTGGCGGCCGGTGTCGACGCCGTCACCGCCTGCCTCGAAGCCGTAGATCTTCACGGAGGCGTCATCCAGGAAGCTGTGGAAGATGCCGATCGCGTTGGAGCCGCCGCCGATGCAGGCGCAGACGGCGTCGGGCAGCTTGCCGGTCTGCTCAAGGATCTGGGCGCGGGCTTCCACGCCGATGACCTCGTGGAAGAAGCGGACCATGGCCGGGAACGGGTGGGCCCCGGCCGCGGTGCCCAGCAGGTAGTGGGTGTTCTCCACATTGGAGACCCAGTCGCGGAGGGCATCGTTGATGGCGTCCTTGAGCGTCTGGGACCCGTTGGTCACGGGGACCACGGTTGCGCCCAGGAGCTGCATGCGGGCCACGTTCAGGGCCTGCCGGCGGCAGTCCTCGGCGCCCATGTAGACAACGCATTCGAGGCCCAGCAGGGCGGCGGCGGTGGCGCTGGCCACGCCGTGCTGCCCGGCACCGGTTTCGGCGATGACGCGGGTCTTGCCCATGCGCTTGGCCAGCAGGGCCTGCCCCAGGACGTTGTTGATCTTGTGCGAACCGGTGTGGTTGAGGTCTTCGCGCTTGAGGAAGATCCTGGCGCCGCCGGCGTGCTCGGAGAAGCGCTTGGCCTCCGTAAGCAGGGACGGCCTGCCCGAGTAGTTCTTGTTCAGGTCGTTCAGCTGCGCCAGGAACTCCGGATCAGCCTTGGCCTTCTCGAACGTGTGCTGGACCTCGTCAAGGGCGGCAATGAGGGACTCGGGCATCCAACGGCCGCCGTAGCGGCCGAAGTAGGGCCCCGGTGCGTTCCGCAGCGAAACGCCACCTTGCAGGAATGCGTCGGCCGCATTCTCTTCCGAGTTGGCCGCTGGCGCGTCCACCATCAGTCTCACCGTCCTGTTCCAGTCATCGATCGAATAAGTTCCAGTTGCCGCAAGGCAGCCGCGGGCATCAATGTCCGGGCTGCCTCGTGGCGGTCGCCGTGCTTAAGGTACGCCATGTGTGGCGCACCGGTTCAGTTCCTGACCGCGATGGCCGCGGCTCCGGCTGCCTTGAATTCAGCGATTCGCTCACGCGGCGTGGCGTCACTGACCAGGGCCTCCCCCACCAGGATGGCGTTGGCGCCGCCCGCGGCGTAGTGCGAAACGTCGTCGGCTCCGCGGACACCGGACTCGGCCACGATCACTGCCTCGGCAGGAATCAGGCCGGCCAGGGAGCCGAAAAGCGAGCGGTCGACGTCGAGCGTTTTGAGGTTGCGGACGTTGACGCCGATGATGCGCGCCTGCGCGGCAACGGCACGTTCGATTTCCTCTTCCGTGTGGGTCTCCACCAGGACGTTCATGCCGAGTTCGTGGCTGAGCGCGCTGAACTCGTTCAGCTGTGCGTCGGAGAGTGCGGCAACGATGAGCAGGATAAGGTCGGCACCGTGGGCACGGGCTTCCCAGATCTGGTACTCGTCCACCGTGAAGTCCTTGCGGAGCAGGGGGATCCCGACGGCGGCGCGCACCGCGTCAAGGTCGGCCAAGCTGCCGCCGAAACGGCGCTGTTCGGTGAGCACGCTGATCACGGAGGCCCCGCCGTCGGCGTACTGCACGGCAAGGGACGCCGGGTCCGCGATCGACGCGAGGTCTCCCTTGGACGGGCTGCGGCGCTTGATCTCCGCGATGACCTTGAGCTCATCCCGGCTCGGCGAGGGGCCGCCGAGGGCGGTCCAGGCGTCCAGGGCCGGCGCTGCTGCCGCCGCACGGTCCTTCAGTTCCGCGAGTGAAACCAGGCGGCGGCGGGACTCCATGTCCTCCCTGACACCAACGATGATGTCATCAAGAACCGTCACGGTCAGTGGCCGGAGTTCTTCAGCTTGCTGCCGCCCACGCCGTAACCGGCCTTACGCATGGCCCAGCCGGCCAGCAGGCCGAGGACCATGACCACGAGGCCGCCGATGAAGACCGGGGTGCTGGCGATCACGTAGGCGATGGAGGAAACCAGTGCGCCAACCAGCATGATAATCACGCAGGTCCAGGCTGCCGGGCTGTTGCCGTGGCCGATCGCGTCAGCGTGGCTGGCGGTGGTCACGGGGGCGTGGGTAGCGGGCGCTGTGGTTTTGCTCATGTGGAATCTCCTCAAGACGAATACTGCTTACATTCTGCCATTTATTGACGGCGGCCGAGACATCGTCCGACGTCAGCGCCGGGAACCGCGTTTTGTTGCGGAGGGCCGGCACAAGCTCTGCTGGATCGACGCTACGTGGGGTCTTCCCCGCGTGACAGGCTGTCCCAGCTGTCGATTTCGTCGACGGGGCCGGTACCGGCCTGCCGGGCGCGTGCTGCGACGTCGTACTTGGTGCGCGTCTTCCAGTGGCGGCCCGCCGGCGGGAGGACCATGGCACAGACCGCCAACAGGGAAGCCGCGACGACGGCGAGCAGCGGGAAGACGGTTGCGGTCGCCGCAGCCTGTCCGCCGGAAATCCCGGTGGCAGCGGCAATCGAGCCCTGCGCGGCGGCGAGGGGGGCGGCCAGGACGGTGGCCGCGGCCGCGATGATGCCCGCCGCGGAGAGGGCGATGATCACGGCGATGATCCAACGCGAGAACCGGCCGGCAATGGAAGCTGCCAGGCCGCCGGCCAGGGCCACCAGCGCCAATGCCGTCACGGCCGTGGCCGCCTTGCTGCCCTGAACGTGAAGGTCGCTGCTGGACGCGCCCGCGGGGTCCAGGCGCACCTCGATCCAGCTCTGGGTGGTGGTGCCGAAGACCGCGAGGGCCAGGAGCACCGTCACGAGCACCAGGGTGGACTTGCGCGCCCAGCGCGGCGGCCGGACAGCTGAACTTGCCGGTGTCGGGGAGCCTGCCGGTATTGCGGTGCTCATGGGGCGGGCGTCCCGCCGTCGGCGCTTCCGGCCGCGGCGTCTCCGGCCGCCTTGTCTCCGGCCGCCGGCACGGAGTCTGCCGAGATGTTGCGCAGCGAGCCTGCCGTGTGGACGGCGCGCAGCGGCGCGGCGGCCTTGTTCACGGTTTCCAGGGCTTCTGCGGGCTTGTGCGAGTCCGCCACGATCCCGCCGCCGGCCTGGACGTAGGCCCGGCCTTCGCGGAGCAGGGCGGAGCGGATGGCGATGGCCATGTCCATGTCCCCGGCGAAGTCGAGGTACCCCACCACGCCGCCGTAGATGCCGCGGCGGTGCGGTTCCAGCTCATCGAGCAGGCGCAGGGCCCGGGGCTTGGGCGCACCGGAGAGCGTGCCGGCCGGAAACGTCGCCTTCAGGACATCGTAGGCCGTGGCCTTCGGGGCGAGCTCGCCCACCACGGTGGAGACGAGGTGCATGATGTGGCTGAAGCGCTCCACTTCCATGAACTGCGTGACGTCCACGGTTCCGGCAACGCAGACCTTGGAGAGGTCGTTGCGGGACAGGTCCACCAGCATGAGGTGCTCGGCTCGTTCCTTTTGGTCGGCGAGCAGCTCCGTGGCCAGGGCCTTGTCCGCCTCCACGGTCTTGCCGCGGGGACGCGAGCCGGCGATGGGGTGCGTGATGACCTCGTTGCCGTGCACGGTGACGAGGGCTTCCGGGGAAGACCCGACGATCGAGTACTCCCGGCCTGCGGAGTCTTCGAGGCTGAAGATGTACATGTACGGGCTCGGGTTGGTGTTGCGCAGCACGCGGTAGACGTCCAGGGGGTCGGCGCCGCATTCCATTTCGAAGCGGCGCGAGATGACCACCTGGAAGACCTCGCCGTCGACGATCGCCTCCTTGCCACGGTCCAGGGCGGCCATGTACTTGTCCTCGTCCCAGCGTTCCTGGACGCTGGAGGCAAAGTCGACGGCGGCCGTTTCCAGCACGGAGACGGGCTGGGCCACGGGCGTGCTCACCTGTTCGAGCAGCGCCTTCACGCGGGCCACGGCGTCGTGCCAGGCATCGTCCACGCGTTCGGAACTGTTGTCAAAGTTGATGGCGTTCGCGATCAGCAGGACGGTGCCGTCCATGTTGTCGTGCACGGCCATGTCCGTGACAAGGTTCAGCGCCATTTCCGGCAGGTCCAGGTCATCCTCGGGTGGGCTCGTGAGCTTTTCCCAGTGGCGGACGGTTTCCCAGCCGAGGAATCCCACCAGGCCGGAGGTGAACGGCGGAAGGCCTTCGAAACGGTCGGTCTGCAGTGCGGCGACCGTGTCGCGGACGGCATCCACGGGGCTGCCGTCCACCGGCACGCCCACCGGCGGCTCGCCGATCCAGTGTGCCTGGCCGTTCTTGCTGGTCAGCGTGGCGCGGGAACGGGCGCCGATGAAGGAATAGCGGGACCATGCGCCGCCCACGGCGGCGGATTCCATCAGGAACGTGCCGGGTTGCCCCTGGGCCAGCTTCCGGTAGAGGCCGATCGGCGTCTCGGCGTCGGCCAGGACCTTCAGCCGGACGGGGATGACACGGCTGTGGAGGGCGAGTTCGCGGAACTCTTCCAGGCCCGGGCTGATGATTCCAAGGTCCTGCATGGCTATTCTTCTCCGCCTCTGCTCAGTGGTGGTGCGTGTGTGAATGTGGTGCGGGGACTAGTCCCGGTGGCCTGTCTGGTCCCGGTGGCCTGTGACGACGTCGAAGCTGCGGTCATCGAAGCAGGTCCGGGTTCCGGTGTGGCATGCGGCGCCCACCTGGTCGACACGGATCAACAGGGCATCGCCGTCGCAGTCGAGGGCAACGGACTTGACGAATTGCGCGTGCCCGGAGGTGTCGCCCTTGCGCCAGTATTCCTGGCGGGAGCGCGAGTAGAACGTCACCCGACCAGTGGTCACGGTGCGGTTCAGCGCTTCATCGTCCATCCAGCCGAGCATGAGCACCTCGTTGGTGTCGTACTGCTGGACGATGGCGGCCACCAGTCCTGCGGAATCACGCTTCAGCGCGACGGCAATCTCCTGCGGAAGCGGGCTTTCGGGGTTGCTGGAAAGCTCCGCGGTGGGAGTGGGGCTGGGGACAGACTGCTCAGACATCAGACCAAGTCTAGTGCCTTTCAACAGGGCGAAACTCTGCGGCGGTTCCAGTGCGCAAGAGAGGTCCTCTCGTGCTAGTTTCACAAGTGATGCATTTCGTCGATCCCTCCCGCGAAGTACTGGCCGAAACACTCCTGGCGGCCGGTCCTGACTCAGCCACGCTCTGCAAAGGGTGGCTGACCCGCGACCTTGCTGCGCACCTGTACCTGCGTGAGCGCAAAGCCTCCGTGGGCGTCGGACTCCTGATCCCCCGGCTCGGCAAGGCCTCGGACAAGGCGACAGCGAAGCTGGCCGCCAAGCTCAAGACCGCCGAGGACTACGCCGGGATCGTGAACGCCTTCCGCGCCGGTCCCGGCGCCCTCTCGCCGCTGAAGATCAAGGCACTCGACGAAGCTTCCAATCTCATTGAGTACTTCGTGCACACCGAGGACATCCGCCGCGCCGGCGACCGCTGGGCCCCGCGCGCACTGGACGAAGAGTATTCCGACGCGCTCTGGGATGAACTCATCAAGCGTGCGGCCTTCCTGTACCGCGGCGTCGACCTCGGCATCGTCCTGGTCCGTCCCACCGGCCCCCGCCACGTCGCCAAGCGCGCCCCGGTCTCGGTGGCCATTGTCGGCGAGCCCGGCGAACTGCTCATGCACGCCCACGGCCGCACGCGCCAGGCGCTGGTCACCTTCGAAGGCCAGCCGGACGCCGTCGCGCTCCTGCAGTCGGCCGACATCGGTCTCTGACCCTGTAGACACGAAAACGTCGGCGGGCCCACCGGATATCCGGTGGGCCCGCCGACGTTTTGCTCGGATGAAGTCCTAGGAGACACGCCTTAGCGGACCTCGAAGCCTGCCTCGCGGATGGCGGTCTTGACCTGGGAGATCATGTCGTCCGGGCCGAAGTGGAAGACCGAGGCGGCCAGGACGGCGTCGGCCCCTGCTTCGACGGCGGGCGGGAAGTGTGCCGGCTCGCCGGCCCCGCCCGAGGCGATGATGGGGATGTTGACGGCCGCACGGACCAGGCGGATGAGCTCGAGGTCGAAGCCGTCCTTGGTGCCGTCGGCGTCGATCGAGTTGAGCAGGATTTCACCCACCCCGCGGTCCGCGGCTTCCCTGGCCCAGGCGATGGCGTCGATGCCGGTCCCCTGGCGGCCGCCGTGGGTGGTCACCTCGAAACCGGACGGGGTCGGTTCGGAGCCGGGCCGGATGCGGCGTGCATCCACGGAGAGCACCAGGACCTGTGAGCCGAAGTGCCGGGTGATTTCGTCGATGACGTCCGGGCGGGCCACGGCTGCGGTGTTGATGGAGGCCTTGTCAGCACCGAAGCGCAGGAGCTTGTCCACCTCGGCCACACCGCGGACGCCGCCGCCCACGGTCAAGGGGATGAAGACTTCCTCGGCGGTGCGGCGGACGACCTCGAAGGTGGTTTCGCGGTTGCCCGAGGACGCCGTGACGTCCAGGAACGTCAGTTCGTCGGCGCCTGCATTGTCATAGCGGTGCGCCAGCTCCACCGGGTCCCCGGCGTCGCGAAGGCCCTCGAAGTTGATGCCCTTGACGACGCGGCCCGCGTCGACATCGAGGCACGGGATGACTCGTACAGCTACAGCCATGGGTACTCCTGGAATTCTGCTCTTGGGTTCTACTGCTCGCGCCTGCCGGTGGGGCAGCTCAGATGCGGCAGGCGTGGATGCTGCTGACCAGGATGGCCCGGGCACCGAGATCGTAGAGCTCGTCCATGATCCGGTTGGTTTCCTTCTTGGGAACCATGGAGCGGACGGCAACCCAGTCCGAGTCGCGCAGCGGCGAAACCGTGGGCGATTCCAGGCCGGGGGTCAGTGCGGCGGCCTGCTCGACGAGCTCCTTGCGGATGTCGTAGTCCATCAGCACGTACTGGCGTGCCACCAGGACGCCCTGCAGGCGGCGGATGAGCACCTCAATCTCCTTGGCCGTGCCGTTCGCGGCACCGCCCTCACCGGTGCGGCGGATCAGCACAGCTTCGGATTTGAGGATGGGTTCGCCGAAGATTTCCATGCCGGCCGCCTTGAGCGTGTTGCCGGTCTCGACGACGTCGGCGATCGCGTCCGCGACGCCCAGCCGCACGGAGGATTCCACGGCACCGTCCAAGCGAACCACCTTGGCGTTGACGCCGCGCTCGGCGAGGTAGTCGCGCAGGAGGCCGTCGTAGCTGGTGGCCAGGCGCTTGCCTTCAAGCTGCTCGACGCCGGAGAAGTCGCCAACGGGGCCGGCGAAGCGGAACGTCGAGGCGGCAAAGCCGAGGGGAAGCAGTTCCTCTGCTTCCACCTGCGCGTCCAGCAGGAGGTCGCGGCCGGTGATGCCGACGTCGAGGGTTCCCTGGCCGACGTACACGGCGATGTCGCGCGGGCGGAGGAAGAAGAACTCAATGTCGTTGTCGGGATCGACCATGACCAGTTCGCGGGTGTCGCGGCGCTGGCGGTATCCCGCCTCGGACAGCATGGCCGTGGCGGCTTCGGACAGGGATCCCTTGTTGGGGACGGCTACTCGCAGCATGGAAAACTTTCTGGTTGGAAGGATGGTTTTCAGGCACTCGGGCCACGCGGTGGGTTCCGCTTCCGGCGGCCCGTCTGATTGACGGGGCCCCGGACGGCGGAATGGCGTGGCTAGAGATGCTTGTAAACGTCTTCCAGGGTGAGGCCCTTGGCGAGCATGAGGACCTGCAGGTGGTAAAGCAGCTGGGAGATTTCCTCGGCGGCGGCGTCGTCGGATTCGTACTCGGCGGCCATCCACACTTCGGCGGCCTCTTCCACGACCTTCTTGCCGATGCCGTGGATTCCGGAGTCCAGTTCGGCGACGGTACGGGAGCCTGCCGGGCGGGTCGCTGCTTTCTCACTCAGTTCTGCGAACAGCGTCTCGAAATTCTTCACGCACTCCAGACTACTTGCTCGCGGGCCGGCACTGCGTGTCGGGGCCTTGCATGACGAAGGGGATGTGAGTGATAACACACCCGCATCCCCTTCGGCCCATGGCCGGCGGCCGTTGGAACCGGCAGTCCTTGGAACTATGCGTACTGCTTGAGGGTCAAGGCCGTGGCGAGCGCCGCGGTGACGGCCTCGTGGCCCTTGTCTTCGGAGGAACCGGCCAGGCCGGCCCGGTCCAGGCCCTGCTCCTCGGTGTCGCAGGTGAGCACGCCGAAGCCCACCGGCACACCGGTGCGGACGCTGACATCCGTGAGTCCCGACGTCGCGGCCTGGCAGACGTAGTCGAAGTGCGGCGTGCCGCCGCGGATGACGACGCCGAGTGCGACGACGGCGTCAAAGTGCGGTGCCAGCCGTGCCGCTGCGACGGGGAGCTCGAAGGAGCCCGGAACGCGCAGCAGGACGGGCTCGGCGATGCCGGCCTCCTTGGCCGCGCGCAGGGCGCCGTCAACCAGGCCGTCCATGATCTGGGTGTGCCAGCTGGCGGCAACGATGGCCAGCTTCAGCTGTGAGCTGGCCTCCGGGTTGAGGGTGCTGAGGTCGATGGTGGGGGCGCCGTGTCCGCTCATGGGTCTGTGTTGGTCCGTTCAGTCTTGGTTGAGGTCGAAAGTGCTGTTTACTGTGTGCTTGGACGAACCGGCGGTCTCGGTGTCGAGGGCCAGGAGGTGGTCCATGCGGTCCTTCTTGGTCTGCAGGTAGCGGATGTTCTGTTCGCGGGACGGCACCTCGGTGGGGACCATCTCGACCACAACAACACCTGCCTGCGCCAGGCGGTTCTGCTTATCCGGGTTGTTGCTGAGGAGCCGTACTTCGTGCAGGCCCATCTCGGCAAGGATCTGCGCCGCGGCCTTGTAGCAGCGGGCATCGACGGGCAGGCCGAGCTGCTCGTTGGCCTCCACGGTGTCGAAGCCGGCCTCCTGCAGGGCGTAGGCCTTGATCTTGTTGGCAAGGCCAATGCCCCGGCCTTCCTGGCCGCGCAGGTACAGCAGCGTGCCGCCCTCTTCGCGGATCAGTTCCAGGGCGTAGGCGAACTGCTCGCCGCAGTCGCAGCGGTAGGAGCCGAACACGTCTCCCGTGAGGCATTCGGAATGCAAGCGCACCAGCGGGGCTTTACCGTTCCGTGGGGCATCCGGAGAGCTGACGGCCAGGTGTTCCACGCCGGTGACGTGGTCGGTCCAGGCCTGGGCCACAAAGTCACCAAAGGCCGTGGGCAGCTGGACGATCGGTCCACCACTTACTGGATGCGGCGCGCGGGCGGTGTTGCCGCCGTCGCGGGTTGTCACTGCGGTCATTGCTTCTCCTCATCCGCGGACTGGGCTGCTCCCCCGTCGCTCTCCAGCGCTTCGACGTATGCCACCAAGTCTTCAATGGAGATGAGGGGGCATCCGTGTTCGGCGGCGAAGTCGCGCAGGCTGTCCAGACGCATCATTTCACCGTTGTCATGTACCAACTCGGCGATCACGCCCACCGGAGCCAGTCCGGCAAGACGGCACAGGTCCACGGCAGCTTCCGTATGGCCCGGACGTTCACGCACTCCTCCCATAACGGCCCGCAGCGGGAAAATATGCCCGGGGCGCGTAATGGATGATGGCGTGCTGGCCGGATCGGCCAGGATCCGGGCTGTCAGTGCCCTGTCCGTAGCCGAGATTCCTGTGCTCACGCCGACGGCGGCATCGCAGGAAACCGTGTAGGCCGTGCCCTTGGCGTCCTCGTTGATGTCCACCATGGGCGGCAGGGCGAGGGCATCGGCCCGCGCGCCCTCAAGCGGCACGCAGATGACGCCGGAGCTGTAGCGGATGGTCCAGCCCATGAGGGCAGGCGTGGCGTGTTCGGCGGCGAAAATGATGTCGCCTTCGTTCTCGCGGTCTTCGTTGTCCACCACGATCACGGCCTTGCCGGCAGCCATGGCCGCGACCGCGGCTGCGACCGGGTCCAGGCCGTGCCGCTCGCCGGCGTCCAGTGTGCTTTTTGCCTGCGCGGAGCTCATCGCGCGTTCTCCTGTTCCGGTGCTGCTGCGGGGGCCGGTTCGGCGGCATGCGCCGGGGCTGCGGAGCGTGTGGTGAAGGACAGCAGCCGTTCGGTGTACTTGGCCAGGACATCCACTTCCAGGTTCACGCGGCCCCCGGTGGGCTTTGCGCCCAGGCCGGTTTCCTCCAGCGTGGTGGGGATGAGCCCCACTTCGAACCAGGGGGCGGATTCCGCCGCGGGGCTGACCGCGGTGACGGTGAGCGATACGCCGTCGACGGCGATGGAACCCTTCTCGGCGATGTACCGCGCCAGCGGGGCCGGGACGCCGAAACGCAGGCGGTCCCAGTTCCCCAGCGCCTCGCGCTCCACCAGCACGCCGACGCCGTCGACATGGCCTTGGACGACGTGGCCGTCCAAGCGGCCGCCGGCGGGCACACAGCGCTCAAGGTTGACCGAGTCACCTGCCGCGAGTTCGCCGATGGTGGTGCGGACCAGGGTCTCCCCCATGACGTCGACGCTGAAGTCCTGGCCGTCGATGTCCGTGGCCGTCAGGCAGACGCCGTTGACGGCGATGGAGCCGCCCAGGGCCAGGCCGTCCGTGGTGGTCGGTGCCTTGAGGCGCAGGGTCGCGCTCGCGTCGCCATCGTGGTTGATCGACAGAACGGTGCCCTGTTCGGCGACGATTCCGGTAAACATCAGTGTCCTCCTGTGACAGATCCCGCAGCATCCTTGCCCGGGGTTGGATTCTCGTGGTTTTCAGTGGTCCGGCCCGGCCTCAGATGCAGCCTGAGGTCGCGGCCCAGAGACCGGACGGCGCCGCCTCCGGCATCGTCCCAGTCCCAGTGCTGGGCGTCGGCCAGGGTGGTAATCCCCAGGTCCCGCAGGGCCGGTGTACCGGATCCCAGCAGGGTCGGGGCGAGGTAGACGATCAGCTCGTCCACCAGCCCTGCGGCCAGGAACGCGCCGAGGATGCGGGAACCGCCTTCCACCATGACGTGCCTGGCTCCTTCGGCGAAGAGCAAGGAAAGCGCCTCGGCAGGATCCCGGGTGGGCAGGTGGATGAACCTGCCGTCCGTGCCGCGCACTGTGGCATCTGCCGGCACCTCGCGCAGTCCCATCACGGCACGCAGCGGCTGGGATGCCGCAAGCGCCCCGTCCGGGTCACGGGCAGTCAGCCGGGGGTTGTCCACCAGGACTGTTTCCGTGCCCACAAGGATGGCGTCGATGAGGCCGCGCAGCCCGTGGTTGTCGCGCAGCGACTCGGGGCTGGAGATCCACTGGCTCGTGCCGTCCACCGCCGCGATCCTGCTGTCGAGGGTCTGCGCGATGTGGACGGTCACGAACGGCCGTTTGGCGGCCACGGCGTCGAACCATTCCCGGTTCAGCTCCGCGGCCTCCCCGGCGGCGAGACCCGCGGCGACGTCAACACCGGCGGCTGTGAGGGTCCTGGCCCCGCCGGCGGCAGGGTCGTGGGGATCGTCCACGGCGTAGACCACCCTGGTGATTCCGGCGTCGATGATGGCCTGGGAGCACGGCCCGGTGCGGCCGGCGTGGTTGCAGGGCTCAAGCGTCACCACCATGGTGGCGCCTTCCAGGTTGATCCCCTGCAGACGGGCCTGCTTGATGGCGTCCGCCTCGGCGTGGGCGGTGCCGGCTCCGCGGTGGAAGCCGGAGACCAGGTGCCGGCCGTCGGGCCCGAGCACGACGGCCCCGACCAGCGGGTTGGCGCCGCGCGGTCCGCCGAGGGCTGCCTGCAGGGCGGCGTCCATGGCGGTGACTTCCGCCTCGCTGAAGGCTCCGGCCCTTCTGAAGAGCATGCTTTCGGTGCTCACAACGCGGCTCCTGTCGCGGCCAGCACCGGCGCGGTTGCCGGGTTTTCGCGTTGGGTGGCGCGCCACCAGACGAAGAAGCCGGCGAGGGTGAAGATCCCGTAGAAGAGGTACATGAAGGCGCTCGCGAAGTAGCCTGCGCTGAAGAGCAGCGGCACACCGACAATGTCAACGGCGACCCAGATGAGCCAGAACTCGGTCCAGCCCCGGGCCATGCCGTACGTGGCGAGCAGGGATCCCATGAACGTCCAGGCATCGGCCCAGACGGGCGGGTACGAGCCCAGGGAATCGAAGAGCGGAGTGAGTGCGGCCGTGCCGGCGAACATGGCGGCGACCAGGGCAATGCGGGTCCTCGCTCCGGCCCAGCCGGGCACGATGGCGCGGCCTTGCGTGGCGGTCTGCCTGCCCTGCTGCCAGCGGTACCAGCCGTAGACGGCGACGCCGATGAACATGACCTGGCGTCCGGCCTGGCCCCAGAGCGTTGCCGGTGTGGCAGCTCCGAAGACGTTGCCGAGGAAGACCGTCAGCAGCAGGACGTTGCCCACGATGCCGACCGGCCATGCCCAGACTTTGCGGCGCATGCCGCCAAGGGCGCTGGTGAGCCCGAAGATGTTTCCTAGCACTTCGCGTAAAACAAGCGCAGACCCGCCTACCGGGATCTGTGCTTCGAAGAGCCATCGCAGAAAGTCCATGTCGTTCCTTCCCTTGAATGCCGCGATGGCTCCGGGGGTGTACGACAGCGCGATGCCGGGTGCCGCGAGAGGACGCCCAAGGCATGACTGTACGTGCTTCTCCCATCCAGACTTTAACTGTCGGTACTGGAATTCCACCAGTTCAACCGTTCGCCGTCAGCACCCCAAATTGCTTTGGAGCGGGACGGCTTGCGGGTCGCGGACTATGACCGCCGGTTCGGAATTACACCGACCCCGGAGCACGTATGTGTGTTGTTATTCTGACACAACCCGCCACACGGCCAGGCTATTCCCGGCACAATGTGTAACGAATTTCATGGATGGTGTCATATTTCAGAGGACCCGGAGTTCAGAGGGACCCGGCGGCCCGGAGCCGCTCAATGGCCGCAGCAGGGTCGTCATGTCCGTAGACGGCGGAGCCCGCCACGAACACATTCGCCCCGGCTTCCGCGGCGCGCAGGATGGTTTCCTCGGTGATGCCGCCGTCCACCTGCAGGGCCACGCCGATGCCGGATCCGTCGATGGCGGCCCGGGCCCGGCGGATCTTGGGCAGGGTGATGTCCAGGAATGACTGGCCGCCGAAGCCCGGTTCCACCGTCATGATCAGGAGCATGTCCAGTTCGCTGAGCATGTCCAGGTAGGGTTCCACCGGCGTGGCAGGGCGCAGCGCCATGCCCGCCTTGGAGCCGCGCGCACGCAGTTCCCGGGCGAGCTTGACGGGAGCCATGGCGGCCTCGGCGTGGAAGGTTACTGAGGCGACGCCCGCGTCCGCGTAGGCAGGTGCCCAGCGGTCGGCGTCGGCGATCATGAGGTGGGCGTCCAGCGGCACCGGGCTCACGGCCTGGATGCGCTGGACTACCGGCAGCCCGAGCGTGAGGTTGGGCACGAAGTGGTTGTCCATGACATCCACGTGCACGGCATCGGCATTGCTGATCCGCTGAAGCTCCGCCTCAAGGTTGACGAAGTCCGCGGACAGGATGCTCGGGTTGATACAGCACTGAGACAAGGCAGTCCCCTCAGGTTGGTGGCGGTCAGGTGGAGGTGGAGTTGCCGCGGCTGCGTGGCGCAGCAGCGGCAGCGTCTGAAGCGTGGGCTACGGTTTCTTGCGGATGATCGCGATGAACATGGCATCCGTCTGGTGCACGTGCGGCCACAGCTGGGCCGTCTTGTCGTGTCCGGCGCCGAGGCTTCCGCCCAGGCTGACCGCATCCATGGCCAGGCCGGCGTCGAGCAGTTCGAGGTCCTCGCGCTTGCGAATAGCATCGCCCACGACGGCGGTGGTTTCGGCCGGGTGCGGGGAGCACGTCACGTAGGCCACCACGCCGCCGGGCTTGACGGCGTCGATCGCGGAGTTGAGCAGCTCGCGCTGGAGCGGGCCGAGGTCGCCGATGTCCTTGGGCGAGCGGCGCCAGCGGGACTCGGGCCGACGGCGCAGTGCACCGAGGCCGCTGCACGGGACGTCGGCCAGGACCCGGTCGAAGGATTCCGGCTGTTCCTTGCCAACGTCGCGGCCGTCGCCGGTCCGCACGGTCCAGGCGCTTTCCGGCACGGCTCCGAGCGCCTGGCGGACCAGCTTGGCGCGGTGCGGGGCAGGCTCGTTGGCCAGCAGCGTGGCGCCGTTTTCGTTCGCCAGGGCGGCCAGGAGGGCCGCCTTGCCGCCGGGTCCGGCGCAGAGGTCCAGCCATTTCTCGCCGGCGACGGTGCCGTGGCCGAGGTCCACCCCGGCGACGGCGCGCGCCACCAGCTGCGAGCCGACGTCCTGCACGCGGGTGGTACCGTTGCGGACGGACTCGAGCCTGCCGAGGTCGCCGCCGGCGGAGAGGGCCGATCCTTCGACGAGCTCGCCCCGGGCCGCGCCGTTTTCGAAGGCTTCGTCAAGGCTCCCCAGGCCCGGAAGGGCCACGAGGTTCACCACGGGGGCTGCGTTGTCCGCTTCGAGGAGATCGGTGATGTCCGAGGCGGGCCTGCCGTGGTTCACGAGGGACTGCCGCAGGGCGCGGACGATCCACTCCGGGTGGGCATGGCGCAGCGAGGCGATCCTGGTTTCGTCGTTCTCGCCGTCCAGGAGGAGGTCCAGCCATTCCGGCAGGGTGCGGGCCGCGACCTTGCGCAGCACTGCGTTGATGAGCGCGGAGGGGCCGGCGCCGATCACCGCACGGGCCAGGCCGACGGTCTGGTCCAGCGCGGCATGGGCGGGGACGCGCATGGCCAGCAGCTGGTGGGCGCCGATCCGCAGCGCATCCAGGATGGCGGGATCCAGCTGGTCCAGCGGGCGGTCAACGCAGGCGGACAGGATTGCGTCATAGGTGCCCTGGCCACGGAGGGCCCCGTAGCTGAGTTCGGTGGCGAACCCGGCGTCGCGCTTGTCCAGGCGGTGTTCACGGATGCGAACGGGAAGAACCAGGTTGGCGTACGCGTCCTCCGAGGCAACGGCACGCAGGACCTCGAAGGCCACCAGGCGTGCGGGATCTGCCCGGCGGGTGCGCTGCGAGGGCGCGTTGGTGGAGAAGCCTCGCTGCGGGCCCCGGTTGCGTTCGCGGCCCTGGGCGTCGCGCTTGCTGGCGCCCCCGGATCTGCGGTTGCCTTGGCCGCCGCCGCTGTCCCGGCTCCCGTTGTTGTTGGGGCCGCGCCGGCCGGACTCGCTCATTCGAATACCACTCTCTCGGGTGTTGCCAAGCCGCGGGCCCAATCGGCCGACGACATCATCTTCTTTCCCGCAGGCTGGATGCGGCCAAGCTCAACGGCATGGGATCCGGTGCCGACGAATACGCTCTTCCCTTCGACCCGGACAGCTCCCGGGGCCAGGTCCTTGAACTCCGGGCGCAGAGCCACGGGCTCGAGCTTGACGCGCTGCCCGTCCAGGGTGGTCCAGGCGCCTGGCTCGGGAGTCACCCCGCGGGACCTGCGGTTGAGCGCCAGCGCGGGCTGCTGCCAGTCGAGCCGGCCGTCGTCAAGGCCCAGCTTGGGTGCCAGCGAGACGTCGCCGGACTGCGGCTGGGGCGCGGCCTTGCCGGCATCGATTGCTGCCAGGGTCTGGCCCAGCAGCACCGCACCGCTGTGCGAAAGCCGCTCGAGGAGGTCACCTGCGGTGTCTGTGGGCTTGACGGACTCTGTGAGCGTTCCGAAGACCGGGCCGGTGTCCAGGCCTTCTTCAAGGCGGAAGGTGACGGCGCCGGTGACGTCGTCCCCGGCGATGACCGAGCGCTGCACGGGGGCGGCTCCGCGCCAGGCCGGCAGCAGAGAGAAGTGCAGGTTGACCCAGCCGTGCCGGGGAACGTCGAGTGCGGCGCGCGGGATGAGTCCCCCGTACGCCACGATCGCGGCCACGTCGGGTTGTGCTGCGGCGATGCGCCCGGTGGTTTCGGCATCCACTTTGCTGGCGTGGATGATGTCGATGCCGAGTTCGGCGGCGCGGGCGGCAACGGGCGACGGCGTCAGCACGCGCTTGCGGCCCAGCGGGGCGTCCGGACGGGTCAGCACGGCGACGACGTCGAACCCTGCTTTGATGAGGGCGTCAAGGGACGGGACGGCTACTGCCGGCGTTCCCGCGAACAGAACCCTCATTCAGGTGCCCCGAAGCTGCCGCCGCCGAAGCTGGAGCCGACCGAGGTGGCGCGCTTGGCGGTGGTCTGTTCGGTGACGGCGTGGTAGTTGGCGTTCCGGATGGCGCGGAGGGCGGCTTTGCGGTCCTCGCCTTCGAGCCGGTCCGTGAAGAGGATGCCGTCCAGGTGGTCCGTTTCATGCTGGAAGCAGCGGGCAAGCATGCCTTCGGCATCCACCGAGACCGGGTTCCCATTGATGTCCACACCGGTGGCCCGGGTGGCACGGTAGCGGCGGACGGGGAAGCCGAGGCCCGGAATGGACAGGCAGCCCTCGCCCTCGTCCGGCTGGAAGTCCTCGCTGTTTTCGAGCACGGGGTTGATGATGTGGCCTTCCACCCCGCCGATCCGGTAAGTGAAGACGCGCTGGCTGACACCGATCTGCGGCGCGGCGAGGCCGGCGCCGTCGACGTCTTCCATCGTTTCGGTCATGTCGGCAACCAGTTTGGCGAGCTCAGGCCCGAATTCCGTGACGGGATCGGCAACGGTGCGAAGCACCGGGTCCCCGATGATACGGATACTCAAAATGGCCATCTGCTGTATTTCCTCACGATCGGCATGCTGCGGTCCGGTGTTATGGACCTAAGCCAGTTTAGTGGAGTGCAACGGGTCCACCAGGTTCGCGAAGTTCCCGGACGGCATTGGGTTCCGGGACTGCGCGGTGCTCCCGGAATCGGCGGGGTAGGAGGGCGGCGGCACCGGCAGCAGGGCCGGGCCCGCCGCCGTGACGTTGGTGGACATTTCCCACACGCGTTTGAGCGCACAGAACTTCCACCAGTGGTGCTTCAGGACCTCGGGGTTGGCGCGCTGGGGCCGGACTTCCGTTTCCCCGATGGCCACGGCCAACAGCATGGGGTTGTCGCCGTACTTCCAGCTTTCCCACTCCCCCGCAACCGGATCCACCAGGCTTTCCTCGGCCTTCATGCCGGCAACGAGCTGCATCACCACCTTGTCATCCAGTGGCTTGACCGTACCGTCCCGTGTGGTGCCCTTGGTCTTGTAGTCGATCAGGCAGATCCGGCCGTTGATCTTCGCCACGAGGTCCAGGGTCCCCGCGTAGCCCACCGTCTTGTTCCAGACGGTGATTTCCGGCGCCAGAGGCTCCACCCGGTACAGCTCCCACCATTCGTCGAAACGCGCGGCGAAGGCGTCCTCGCCGTTGGCTGCCAATTCCTCGCGGGTTTCCTGCATGCGGTGCGGCCGGCCGAGGGCGCGGAGGGCCACCTGCTCGCAGTAGTTATGCACACGGTCGCCGCGCTGGGCTGCCTCGTCACGGTACAGTTCCGCGGCTTTCGCTGCCTTGTTAACCGCCTGGCGGATTTTCGCCGGGCTACCGAGCAGTGCCGGGAGCTCCGGATCCTTGGCCAGGCTGCTGGCGCCCATGTAACCGAACCAGCCATCCAGCGAGTGGGCCTGCTGGCCGATGACGGTGGTGATGGACGGGACGGAGAACTGCTCCGAGGTGGAGCGGGCGTACATCCGGCCGTATTCGGTGGCGTGGGCAAGCAGTGGATCTGTCATGGAAAGACTCTTTCACATGGCCCGGACAATATGGGCCCGCGAGGCAGTTGGCCGGGAGACGGCTGCCCCATGAGGCAGGCGCTTTAACACCAAAAGGTCCGCCTGATCCAAATGTTCATGGATCAGGCGGACCTTGATATGTGGGCGATACTGGGTTCGAACCAGTGACCTCTTCGGTGTGAACGAAGCGCGCTACCACTGCGCCAATCGCCCGGGTGCATAAGAAGACTAGCCGACGCTGGCCGGAATGCAAAACGGACCCAAAATGGCCCTGAACAGCAGCTATGCCTTCCCGGCCGGCATACCCGCAGCAACCGCGCCCCTTCCGAACTACAGCCATGGAATTACATCTGTGAAACTCATCAAAAACCCCGCAAATTCAACGATCCGACCACATTAGAACCCAGGTCAGGGCCCTCGATTTGGAGTTTCCCGGAACCTCCTATAGAGTTTTTACTCGTCGGAAAGCGACGGAATGCCTGCGAGGCTGACCGGCGCTCCAACACTGCGGACGTAGCTCAGCTGGTAGAGCACCACCTTGCCAAGGTGGATGTCGCGAGTTCGAATCTCGTCGTCCGCTCGCAAGGCACTGTCAAAGCAAATGTTCCCCGGAATTCTGCTTACACGGTGGGTTGGCCGAGAGGCGAGGCAGCGGCCTGCAAAGCCGTATACACGGGTTCGAATCCCGTACCCACCTCGGTGAAAACCATGGTTTCCGACTTCGGTCGGACTCATGGGCGATTGGCGCAGCGGTAGCGCGCTTCCCTGACACGGAAGAGGTCACTGGTTCGATCCCAGTATCGCCCACCAGGGCAAGGCAACTTGCTTGTTGTTGAACGCCTGGCATTCGCCAGGACGGTCTTCATGTGCGGACGTAGCTCAGCTGGTAGAGCACCACCTTGCCAAGGTGGATGTCGCGAGTTCGAATCTCGTCGTCCGCTCGCAAGGCACTGTCAAAGCAAATGTTCCCCGGAATTCTGCTTACACGGTGGGTTGGCCGAGAGGCGAGGCAGCGGCCTGCAAAGCCGTATACACGGGTTCGAATCCCGTACCCACCTCGGTGAAAACCATGGTTTCCGACTTCGGTCGGACTCATGGGCGATTGGCGCAGCGGTAGCGCGCTTCCCTGACACGGAA
>NZ_JAFNLL010000130.1 GCF_017368795.1 Arthrobacter cavernae
TGGCCTGGTCTTCCTGGCCGCCGCCCGCAGGAAGTCGGCAGCCGCCCGCAGCTAGGCGGCGGGCGACCACTGGTTCCTCCGCAGGGCTTAACGGCCCTGCGGAGGAACCAGCCGCGCGGCACCGGCCCTTGGCCCGCCGCAGCCGAAACTGCGGCTGCCGGGCAGCGTCCGACCCGCCACACCCGACAGGCAACCGTCCACGAAGTCCCAGACACGAAGTGCCACGACATGACGAGACATCACACCGGAAATGTCTGCGGGAACTGCAGGAGTGCCTCAAGGGGGCCGCTAAACGATCGCCGACACACCCGTCACGGCACGG
>NZ_JAFNLL010000131.1 GCF_017368795.1 Arthrobacter cavernae
CCGGTCATGGCCAAGGCCCGCATCGGCCACTTCGTCGAGGCGCAGGTCCTGCAGTCCCTCGGTGTCGACTACATCGACGAGTCCGAGGTCCTGACCCCGGCCGACTACGTCAACCACATCGACAAGTGGAACTTCAAGGTTCCCTTCGTCTGCGGTGCCACGAACCTCGGTGAGGCCCTGCGCCGCATCAACGAGGGCGCGGCCATGATCCGCTCCAAGGGCGAGGCCGGCACCGGCGATGTCTCCAACGCCACGGGCCACATGCGCCAGATCCGTGCCGAGATCGCCAAGCTCGCGGCCCTGCCGGAAGACGAACTGTACGTCGCCGCGAAGGAACTGCAGGCACCGTACGAACTGGTCAAGGAAGTTGCCGCTTCCGGCAAGCTCCCCGTGGTGCTCTTCACCGCCGGCGGCATTGCCACCCCGGCTGACGCTGCCATGATGATGCAGCTCGGCGCCGACGGCGTGTTCGTCGGTTCCGGCATCTTCAAGTCCGGCAACCCGGCACAGCGCGCCGCCGCCGTCGTGAAGGCCACCACCTTCTTCGACGACGCCGACGTCATCGCCAAGGTCTCCCGCGGCCTGGGCGAAGCCATGGTCGGCATCAACGTGGACGAGATCCCGCAGCCGCACCGCCTCGCCGAGCGCGGCTGGTAGG
>NZ_JAFNLL010000132.1 GCF_017368795.1 Arthrobacter cavernae
ATTCACGAAATTCGTGCCAGAACCAAACCAAGTTGAAGTCATAGCGTGGCTGGCCCCGATGTGCTGCTTTATTGGTCCCCGTTTCGGCCTGCTTTTCGCGCCGTGTCGGTCCAGTCTCCGCTTTCGTCGGCTATGGTTTCGCGCATGAATTGGGCAAGGCGGTCGCGGCGGGTGCGCGGGTGGTTATACGGCGCTGTGCCGGCGGCGTAGAAGAATCCGTGCTGGCGCATGTGTTCGGCGGTGGCACGGTAGTTGATCCAGTTGGCGTGGAAGTGCCCAATCTGCTGTGCACCTTCGAACACAACGATGGCGGCACCGACGCTTGCGGTGATAGGGGCCGGGGCGCTCAGGGCGGCCAGCACCGTCACGGCCGCCCCAGCCCCGAGGACCAGGAATTTGAGGATCTGATACGCCAAGCGGCTGCGGGTGGCGGCCGTGTCGTACCATCGGACTGGACACGGAATTCCTCCCACAAAAGATCCGCCGCAGCAGGGTCGACGGGCGCGGGCAGGGAACTGGTCATCTTCTCCCACCCTGTTCCACGGGAGGCAGCCTCATTCTCATTCATCGTTCAGCCTCCTGGTGGGCATCCCCGGTCGCGGGGAACCCTGGGGTTTCTGCTGTACA
>NZ_JAFNLL010000133.1 GCF_017368795.1 Arthrobacter cavernae
TGACCCTGGCACCTGAAGGCCGCAAGCTGCTGCGCGTTGAACAGCGCAACGCAGCCGTCCCGGTCGAACGCAAGCCCGAGTGGATCAAGGCCAAGGTCCAGATGGGCCCGGAATTCGTCGGCCTGAAGAACCTCGTCAAGAAGGAAGGCCTGCACACCGTCTGCGAGGAGGCCGGCTGCCCCAACATCTTCGAATGCTGGGAAGACAAGGAAGCGACCTTCCTGATCGGCGGCTCCGAATGCACCCGCCGCTGCGACTTCTGCCAGATCGACACCGGCAAGCCCTCCCCCGTGGACCGCTTCGAACCCACCAAGGTGGCCCGCTCCGTGCAGGCCATGAACCTGCGCTACGCCACCGTCACCGGCGTCGCCCGCGACGACCTCGAGGACGAAGGCGTCTGGCTCTACGCCGAAACCGTCCGCAAGATCCACGAACTGAACCCCGGCACCGGCGTCGAACTCCTCATCCCCGACTTCTCCGGCAACCCCGGGCACATCCAGGCGATCTGCGACTCCGCCCCCGAGGTCTTCGCGCACAACGTCGAAACCGTGCCGCGCATCTTCAAGCGCATCCGGCCCGCGTTCCGCTACGAGCGCTCCCTGGACGTCATCACCCAGGGCCGGGAC
>NZ_JAFNLL010000134.1 GCF_017368795.1 Arthrobacter cavernae
TCGTAACTATGCGCCAGCTGCTTGACAGCGGCGTCCACTTTGGACACCAGACCCGTCGTTGGAACCCGAAGATGAAGCGCTTCATCTTCACGGAGCGCAACGGCATCTACATCATTGACCTCCAGCAGTCGCTGTCCTACATCGACCGCGCCTTCGAGTTCGTCAAGGCCACTGTCGCCCACGGCGGCACCGTCCTGTTCGTCGGCACCAAGAAGCAGGCTCAGGAAGCAATTGCCGAGCAGGCTACCCGTGTTGGCCAGCCCTACGTCAACCAGCGTTGGCTCGGTGGCATGCTCACCAACTTCCAGACCGTCGCCAAGCGCATCCAGCGCATGAAGGAACTCGAAGAGATCAACTTCGAGGACGTCGCCGGCTCCGGTTACACCAAGAAGGAGCTCCTGCTCCTCAAGCGTGAACTCACCAAGCTGGAAACCAACCTTGGCGGTATCCGCAACCTGACGAAGGCTCCTTCGGTTCTGTGGGTTGTTGACACCAAGAAGGAACACCTGGCTGTTGACGAAGCCAAGAAGCTGAACATCCCGGTTGTTGCCATCCTGGACACCAACTGCGACCCCGACGAAGTTGACTTCCCGATCCCGGG
>NZ_JAFNLL010000135.1 GCF_017368795.1 Arthrobacter cavernae
CTCCTCCGCCACCGTGTACGGCGAGCACAACCCCACCCCCTACGTCGAGAAGATGGAAATCGGAGCCAACAACCCCTACGGCCGCACCAAGGAGCAGATCGAGGACATCCTCACCGACCTCGGCAACGCCGACGGGCGCTGGCACATTGCCCTGCTGCGCTACTTCAACCCGGTCGGCGCCCACCCCTCCGGCCGCATCGGCGAGGACCCCCAGGGCATCCCGAACAACCTTGTCCCCTTCATCGCCCAGGTGGCCGTGGGCCGCCGCGAGAAGCTCATGGTCTTCGGCGGCGACTACGACACCCCGGACGGCACCTGCCAGCGCGACTACATCCACGTCGTCGACCTCGCCGGAGGCCACGTCGCAGCCCTCAACCACATCGCCGGCCGTCCGGGAGTCCGCCGCTGGAACCTCGGCTCCGGCAAGGGCTCCTCCGTCCTGGAGGTCCTGCACTCCTTCGAAAAGGCCGTCGGCCACCCGCTCCCCTACGAGATCACCGGACGCCGCGCCGGGGACCTGCCCGCCTTCTGGGCCGACGCCTCCTCCGCCCTCGCGGACCTGGGCTGGTCCACCACCAAGACCGTGGACCAGATGTGCGA
>NZ_JAFNLL010000136.1 GCF_017368795.1 Arthrobacter cavernae
AGGAGTCACCATGCCCATTGCAACCCCAGAGATTTACTCCGAGATGATCGACCGCGCCAAGGCCGGCGGCTTTGCCTTCCCGGCGGTTAACGTGACGTCGTCGCAGACTCTGAACGCTGCGATCCGCGGTTTCGCCGAGGCCGAGTCTGACGGCATCATCCAGGTCTCCACCGGCGGCGCGGCCTACTGGTCCGGCGCCTCCGTCAAGGACATGGTTGCCGGTTCGCTCGGCTTCGCCGCCTTCGCCCGCGAGGTCGCCAGGAACTACAACGTCAACATCGCCCTGCACACGGACCACTGCCCCAAGGACAAGCTGGACGGCTTCGTCCTGCCGCTGCTGGCCGCTTCCGAGGAAGCCGTCAAGTCCGGCAAGGACCCGATCTTCAACTCGCACATGTGGGACGGCTCGCACGAGACCCTGTCCGAGAACCTGCGCATCGGCCGTGAACTGCTCGAGCGCGCCGCGGCCGCGAAGATCATCCTCGAGGTCGAAATCGGCACGGTCGGCGGCGAGGA
>NZ_JAFNLL010000137.1 GCF_017368795.1 Arthrobacter cavernae
AAGAACGCGTCCATCCCGAAGGTCCGCGACTCATCCGGAACCACGGGCACGAAGCGCTTGCCGAAGTTCTTGTCGCGCATCAGGTCCTTGAGCAGGCGCACGAAGGCCATGGTGGTGGCGGCCTGCTGCTTGCCGGAGCCGCGCTTGGAGACCTCGTAGGACTTCTCCTCGGGCAGGGCCACCGGGGCGTGGGCGCTGCGGCGTTCCGGTACGAAACCGCCCAGCTCGGCACGGCGTTCCATCATGTACTTGATTTCCGGGGCGTCCATGCCGGGGTGGTAGTACGGCGGCCGGTAGAGGTCGGCATCCAGCTGCTCGTCCGTGATGGGGATGCGCAGGTGGTCACGGAAGGCCTTGAGGTCTTCCATGGTGAGCTTCTTCATCTGGTGGGTCGCGTTGCGTCCCTCGAAGTGCGGTCCGAGGCCGTAGCCCTTGACGGTCTTGGCGAGGATGAC
>NZ_JAFNLL010000138.1 GCF_017368795.1 Arthrobacter cavernae
GTCATCCTCGCCAAGACCGTCAAGGGCTACGGCCTCGGACCCAGGTTTGAAGCGCGCAATGCCACGCACCAGATGAAGAAGCTCACCATCGAGGACCTGAAGGAATTCAGGGACTACCTCCGGATTCCGATTTCCGATGAGCAGCTTGACGCCGATCCGTACCGCCCGCCGTACTACCACCCGGGCCCCAATGCACCCGAGATTGCCTATCTCCTCGACCGGAGGCGCGAGCTCGGTGGCTTCGTGCCGGAGCGCAGGCCCGGGCACACCGACGTCGAACTTCCCGCCGCAAAGTCATATGAAACGGCATCCCGGGGCTCCGGCAAGCAGCAGGCCGCCACCACCATGGCGTTTGTCAGGCTGCTCAAGGACCTGATGCGCGACAAGAACTTCGGGCACCGGCTGGTCCCGATCGTTCCGGATGAGTCGCGGACCTTCGGGATGGACGCGTTCTT
>NZ_JAFNLL010000139.1 GCF_017368795.1 Arthrobacter cavernae
CGGGGGCTTTGAGCCTGAACCTGAAACCCGTGGTCTCATCGTCGAAAAGTTCGAATGTACCGCTCATTGGGGCCCTCCTGAACGCGGGGCAACAGCCCACGATCGGTATCTTCTCGTCGGGGCAGGAACGCGGCGCCGTGTTCCTGCCTGGCTGGTCCGGTAAAGGGACTGGATGTTCGCCGGATGGCGGCGTGAGGCACGCCACATGGCATCCTGAACCCCAAGGTACGCGAAGGAACCGTTCCCGGCGAGCAAAAACGGCAGGTTTTGGCGGAATTCCCCGCATAGCCACCGTCTGGTGCGTGTGCGGGAGGACGGTGCCGGGAAGCCCGCACGCTCCTCACAGACACCGTGCCATGAATAAGATGGCTGGCTGGCTGACCGCCCCTACCGACGCCGACGATGTCGAACGCCACTCCTGCCCCCGCTGC
>NZ_JAFNLL010000014.1 GCF_017368795.1 Arthrobacter cavernae
GCAGCGGGGGCAGGAGTGGCGTTCGACATCGTCGGCGTCGGACGGGGTGGGGGCGGTGACCGGGTCGGGGCTCATGCCGGAATCTTCTCACAAACCACTCCCACAATCAGCCCGGGCCTTTTTCATGGGAGAAAGCGTTGTGGGAAGGATCCGGATTCGTGAGCATTTCGAAAAACGGGGTGTTTCGATTTTCGCAGAATGGGCCGTTTGTGATGGAGTGCGCTTGAGGTGGACCGGCTTACTCGTCCGGCCTGTGATTGTTAGCTGAGAATGGTTCTGGCACGAATTTCGTGAATCGGGGACGAGCGGGTCCGGCTCGAGGCCGTGCTGGCCAACTACCCGGAACTGGAGTCCGCCACCGCGCATGTACGCGGCTTCGCCGCCATGCTCACCGGCCTGCGCGGCGACCGGCTCCGGGACCGGCCTGGACAAGGCCTGCATCGACACCCTGCCGAGCCTGCACTCCTTCGCCAACGGCGGCGACCGGGACCTGGACGCGGTCATCGCAGGGCTGACCCTGCCCTACAGCTCCGGCCTCGTTGAAGGGCACATCAACCGGGCCAGGATGATCAAACGCCAGATGCTCGGCCGAGCCGGCTTCCATCTCCTCAGGCAGAGAGTGCTCTCATGACCGAACCACGCCCGATCCCCGATTCACTAAATTCATGCCAGAACCAATTAGCCCTGCGATTCACACCATGGATTGTTCCGTAACTGCCGTTTTGAAGGGTCAAAAGGGCAGTTACGAGCAATTGATGCTTAAGAAGGCACCCTAAAGCACCCGCACCGGCTTGCCCTGCGCCCAGGCCCGGACGTCCTCAAAAGCCCCACCGTAGAAACGGGTATAGCTTTCGGCGGTGACATACCCTAGGTGCGGCGTCAGCACGGTACGGGGCGCACTCAGGAGCGGATGTTCGGCGGGGAGGGGCTCGACGTCGTACACGTCCAGGGCCGCGCCGCCCAGCCAGCCCTCGTTGAGGCCGCGGAGCAGGGCGTCCCCGTCCACCAAGGGGCCCCGCGCGGTGTTGACTAGGATCCCGGCCGGGCCGAGCAACCGCAGTTCCTCCTCGCCCACCACCCCGTGGGAGCGTTCGGACAGCCGGACGTGCACGGAGACGACGTCGGCCTCCCGGAACAGCGTGTCTTTGCTGACCTTGCGGACGCCGGCGGCAGCGGCGGTTTCCTCGCGGAGGTTGGGGCTCCAGGCGATGACGTCCATGCCGAACGCCTGTGCGTAGCCGGCCACCTTCGTCCCGATCTTGCCCAGGCCCAGCACTCCGAGGGTCTTGCCGGACAGCTCGAAGCCCACAGTGCTTTGCAGGCGTCCGGCACGCATGGCATTGCCTTCGAACTGCAAGTTCCGGGCGGCCGCCAGCAGCAGTGCCCACGTCATTTCCGGAGCCGCGGCGGGGGAGCCACCCGTGCCGCAGACCGTGATTCCCAGTTCCCTTGCGGCCTTGATGTCGATCGAGGGGTTGGCCATCCCGGTGGTGACGAGCAGTTTCAGCTTGGGCAATTGGCGGAGCCGGGCGGCGTCGAAGGCCGTGCGTTCGCGCATGGCAACAACGATGCTGAAATCGCGGAGCGCCTGGATGAGGGCCTCTTCGTCCTGGAAGGGTTCGCTGAAGACGGTGACGTCGATGCCGTCGTCGGCGAGCTGGTCCCAGGGTGCGTAGTCGTAGGCGACACCCTGGTAGTCATCGAGGATGGCGAGGCGCTGGCTCATGGTTCCCTACTATGCCCCATTCGCCGGCGACGCGGAAATGCCCTGGCGACACTGGAATTCCGGTGTCGCCAGGGCATTTGCGCAGCGCCAGCCAAGCTGCGCAGTGCCGGTTCCTACTTTTTGGGCAGTCCTGCCGGGTTCAGTTCGGACGCCTGGATGGCCTCGGAGGTGAGTCCCCAGCGGTCCAGGATCTTGGTGTAAGTGCCATTCCCAATGAGCGTGTTCAGCGCTGCCTGGGCTGCAGCCGCCAGGCCGTTGCCCTTCTTGGTGGTGAACGCGATTTCGGCCTTCAGCGGCCAGCCGCCGTTGAGCGTGCCCACCTCCTTGGTCTTGCCGTCCTTGGCCGCCTTGTACGCAGCGGAGGCGTTGGGCCCGAACGTCAGGTCCGCACGTCCTGACTGGAGGGCGAGCTGGGAGGCGGAGTCGTCGTCGTAATACTGGAACTCAACCGGCTTCAAGCCGTTCTTCTTGTTCTCCTCGTCCCAGCGCACCAGGATGGCTTCCTGGTTGGTGCCCGAGCCGACAATGACGCGCTTGCCGGCCACGTCCTTGGCTTCCTTGACCTCGGTGATGTCCGAGCCGCTCTTCGCGTAGAAACCGAGGAGGTCGTTGCGGTAGGTGGCGAAGTCGAACTTCTCCTTACGGGCTTCCGTGACGGTGACGTTGGAGAGGACGGCCTCGTACTTGCCGGATTCGACGCCGAGCGGCCAGTCGGCCCATGCCACCGGAAGCACCTCGACCTGCAGGTCCAGGCTCTCGCCGATCGCGTAGGCGAGGTCCACTTCGTTGCCGATCAGGGTCTTGTTGTCCGTGGCGAACAGGCTCAGCGGAGGCGTTCCGCCGGTGGTCACGACCGTCAGCTTGCCGTCGGCCTTGATGGCCTCGGGCACCAAGGCGGCGGCCGAGGAGTCGACCGTCACCTTCACGCGGTCCTGCTCGGGAGACAGATTGAATTCTTTGGCGACTGCGCCTGAAGCCGCGCTGGAGGTAGAGCCCGACGACGGTGCTGTCGCCGCCGTCGCGCCCGGATCGGAGCAGGCGGCGAGCCCCAGCAGAGCGGTAGCGGCCAGCGCCGCAGTGATGCCGGTCTTGCCTGCAAATCGTGCCATGGTTTCCCCTTTGTGGAAGTCTGATGCGTGCTTGTGGCTGCAACTATCCGGCAGGCTTCGGGAGGCGGTCAAAGCACTCTGAAACGCTGGGATACAGGGGGTCATTGCGGTTAATCGGGCGTCTGCTGGGGTCACATTCGGCCCGGTTCCCAGGTGTGCGCCAGCCCACCGCAGCCCGATGAAATAAGCCGGGCACCGCCGTCGTTGTCGCCTACGTGCCCGGCCACCCTCCACGCCGGACCGTGACGCGAACCCGAAAGGCCGGTACCCCGACGTGACCGTACCCCTCTCCATCCTGGACCTGGCAACCATCGGCAAGGGCCAGACGGCGGCGGAAAGCCTCGCGGGCAGTGTGGCCATGGCGCAGAAGGCGGAACAGCTGGGCTACCGCCGTGTCTGGTACGCCGAGCACCACAACATGTCCTCCATCGCGTCCTCGGCCACGAGCGTGCTGATCGCCCACGTCGCCGCGCACACCAGCACCATCCGGCTCGGCGCCGGCGGCATCATGCTGCCCAACCACTCTCCGCTGACCATCGCCGAGCAGTTCGGCACGCTCGAGACACTGCACCCGGGCCGGATCGACCTCGGCCTGGGCCGCGCCCCGGGCAGCGACCAGAACACGATGCGCGCCCTGCGCCGCGACCCCATGTCCGCCGACACCTTCCCCCAGGACGTGCTGGAACTGCAGGGCTACCTGAGCGGACCCACCCGGATCCAGGGCGTGGAAGCGACGCCCGGCAAGGGCACCAACGTCCCGCTGTACATCCTGGGATCCTCCCTGTTCGGCGCGCGCCTGGCGGCCCAGCTGGGCCTGCCGTACGCCTTCGCCTCGCACTTTGCGCCCAACTCCTTGCAGGACGCCGTGGCCATCTACCGGCGCGAATTCAAGCCGTCCGCGCAGCTGGACGCGCCGCACGTGATCGCCGGCGTGAACGTGGTGGCTGCCGATTCGGCCTCCGAGGCCCAGCAGCTGTTCCTGGCGGTGAAGCGGGACAGGGTCTCGCGCTTCCTGGGCGGCGGCCGCGAGTTCACGGACGACGAGGCCGATCTCATCCTCGATACCCCGCAGGGCCAGCACCTGGCCGAGATGATGACGTACTCCGCCGTCGGCACGCCGGAGGTGGTCCGCGACTACCTGGAGGAATTCGCCCGGCACGCCGATGCCGACGAACTCATCGTGGCCCACCAGAGCACCGGAACCGACGCTCGGATCCGCTCGGTGGAGCTGCTGGCGGAGGTTGCCGGGCTGGTGGGGGTGTAACAGTCTCGGGCGGCAGTTATCCGGAAGGATGAGCGCCACCCGAGCCGGCGCAAAGACCCGTTACCCACCGGAAACGGACGGGCCACGCGGGCGAAACCGGCCGGGCGGAGACTGAAGACTTCCGCACCGGAAGGACAGTGTCCATGCCTACTCCGCTCAACCAGTCCGTGGCCGATTCGGCGCTGCTGACCAACTCCCTTCCGCTCGGCCTGTTGCGGGCGTTCGTCCAGTCGGACGCCGCGGACCATGGGATCACCCCGCAGCTGCTCGCCGAGCTGCGGATCCTCGCCCGCACCCCGGGACTCTTGGTGGCCTGCAACTACGGCGGCACTCTGTGCGAGGCCGAAGGGGTGTCCACCGAGACGCTCCCGCTGGGGAGCGCCGCCGTCGCGCTCCGGGCCCTTGCCGCGCTGCCGAACACGCACGCGGCCGTCATCTCGGGCCGCTCCCTGCGGGACCTGGCCGCCGTCTCCCGGCTCCCCGCCGAGGTCCATCTGGTGGGCTCGTACGGGGCCGAGTTCGACATGGCCTTCGCCTACGGCATCCCCCTGGCCACGGAGCTGCTTCTGCAGCAGGCGGCCATGGCCCTGAACGAGGCGGTCGGCTTCGAGAAGGGCATCAGCATCGAGCGCAAGCCGGTCGCCGTCGGGGTCCATACCCGGCCCGCGACGCCGGCCGTTGCCGCCAAAGTCACCCGGCAGGCGGAAGAGATCGCCCGGGAGCTGGGCCTCTTCTTCATGGTGGACGGTTCGGTGCTGGACCTGTCGGTGGTCGAACCGGCCAAGGACGCCGCGCTGGAGCAGCTGCGCACGCGGCTCGGTGCCAGCGCGGCGCTGTTCGCCGGCGATGCGGACAGCGATGAACACGCCATCGGCACCCTCCGCGGCCCGGACCTGGGCCTGCATGTGGGCCCGGGCGAGACCGTGGCGGACCATCGGCTCCCGCATCCGG
Source organism: Arthrobacter cavernae (assembly GCF_017368795.1). Lineage (GTDB taxonomy): Bacteria > Actinomycetota > Actinomycetes > Actinomycetales > Micrococcaceae > Arthrobacter > Arthrobacter cavernae. Next base: position 5,051 of record NZ_JAFNLL010000014.1, read on the forward strand.
AATCCTTCGCCAAGGTCCTGGCCATCCTGTTCGAACTGCGCCGGGCCTGGCTGTTCGGCGAGGACGCCGTGGGACTGGAGCGGCATTCGATGATCGGGAACGGGACGTCGACGGCGCTACTCACCCCCGAGGCCAAGATCTGCTGGATGAGCCACCCCCTCCCGGACTCGGGCTCCCTGTTCGCGCACATCCTGGGCGGCGACCCTGCCGGCCATTTCAGTGTGGAGCCGCTCAAGGCCTCGCAGGTCCTGGGCCAGCGCTACGTGGACAACACCATGATCGTGGAGACCCGCTGGGCCGACGTCGCCGTCACCGACTACCTCGAACCCGCGCCGGACGGCATCACCAGCCTGGTCCGGGTGCTGTCCGGCACCGGCATGGCCAGGATCGTGTTCGCGCCGCGGCCCGACTACGCCACCGCCCCGTTCAGCATGGAAATCCGCGGCGGGGAACTGCATGTGGTGGGCACCTCGGAACCCATCATCCTGTCCGCACCCGGCGTGGACTTCACTATCACGAGCGACGGCAAACACGGCACCGCCACCGCGGAAGTCAGCCTCGCCCACGGTGCCGTGGTCCTGAACCTCCGGTGCGGGGACACCGAGCCGGCGACGGCGGACCCCGCCGGAGAGCCCGGGCGGCGGGCCGCCGTCGCGCAGCACTCCCGCCAATGGGTCAGGGAACTTCAGCTGCCCGGCATGAAGCCCTCGCTGGTGCGGCGCTCGGCGCTGGTCCTCAAATCGCTGGTGCACGAACCCACCGGGGCTGTGCTTGCGGCGCCGACCACCTCGCTGCCGGAGGGAATCGGCGGGACCCGCAACTGGGACTACCGCTACTGCTGGCTGCGGGACGGCTCCATGACCGTCAACGCCCTGGTGGACCTGGGCTCCACGGACGAGGCCGACGGCTTCCTGCGCTGGCTCGGGCGCATCCTGGACAACGCCCCGGGCCCGGAATGGCTGCACCCGCTGTACTCGGTGACGGGTGCACCGCTGTCCACGGAGGCCATCATCGAGAGCCTGCCCGGCTATGCGGGATCGCGGCCGGTGCGGATCGGGAACGCCGCGGACCACCAGGTGCAGCTGGACGTCTTCGGTCCGATCGCCGAACTCATCCACGGTCTCGGCGAGCGGCGCGGTTCCCTGCCGGACGCGCACTGGAAGCTCATGGAGCAGATGGCCGCCGCGGTGCTGGCCCGCTGGCACGAGCCCGACCACGGCATCTGGGAGGCCCGCCGTGCACCTCGGCACCACGTCTACACCAAGGTGATGTGCTGGGTGACGCTGGACCGGGCTGTCCGGACGGCCGTCCGCCACGGCCGCCCTGCCGGTGCCGGCTGGGAGGACACGGCCAACACCATCCGCGCCGAGGTGCTCCGCGAAGGCTGGGACGACTCCGCAGCCTCCTACACGGTGGCTTACGACAACCCGGACCTGGACGCCGCCGTGCTGCACATCGGACTCTCCGGCCTCCTGGACGTACGGGACCAGCGTTTCGTGGACACCGTCACCGCCGTCGAGCGGGAACTCCGGGTGGGGCCGACCGTCTTCCGGTACCGGTACGACGACGGCCTGCCGGGCCTGGAGGGCGGCTTCCACATCTGCACCACGTGGCTGATCGAGGCCTACCTGGCCGTGGGGCGGCTGGACGATGCGCTGGAACTGTTCAACCAGCTCGTGGCCCTCTTCGGACCCACGGGATTGCTGCCGGAGGAGTACGACCCCGGCACGGAGACGCACCTGGGCAACCACCCGCAGGCCTACTCGCACCTGGGCTTCATCCGCTGCGCTCGGCTTCTGGACAGCTACCTGGCATCGGTTGAGGAAGAGTAGCGCTTTATGTCAGCAGCAGCGCGACGGCGATCATTGCCGGGACGGCCACCACGGTGGTGATCAGCACGGTGTCCTTGGCCACGGTGATGCCGGTCCGGTAGCGGCTGGCGGCCACGAAGACGTTCTGGGCTGTGGGCAGGGCGGAGGTCACCACCACGGCGAACAGGGCATGCCCGTCCATGCCCAGCGCGAAGCGCGCAAACAGGTACGCCAGCGCCGGGTGCACGATGAGCTTGAAACCGCTGGCCAGCAGGGTGTCCACGCGGCGCCCGGTGTCCTTCTGTAGCGGCCGCGAGCCGTTCAGGCTCATGCCGAAGGCCATCAGCATGGCGGGAATCGCGGCGCCGCCGATCAGGTGGATCGGTTCCATGATGAGCGCCGGCACCTGCCAGCCGGTCCCCGCCACCAGCAGGCCCAGCGCTGAGCCGACGATCATCGGGTTCCGCACGATCATCAGGAGGAAGCGCAGGGGAGTGGTGCGGTGGGTGCTGGTGCTGGCGTCGAGCGCCATCAGGTACAGGGGCGAGAAGAATGCCAGCTGGAAGATCAGCAGCGGGGCAACATAGCTGGCATCGCCGAGCACAAACACGGCGATGGGGATGCCCAGGTTCGCGGAGTTGGCCAGGGACGCGCTCATGGAGGAGATGAGCGATTCGGGCAGCGGGCGTTTGAGCCAGAACTTCACGATCACGAAGAACAACAGCCCCGTGGCGATGGCCCCCACAGCGGTGACCAGGAGCGGTGCCGCGAAGACCTCGTGCAGCTTCGCCTTGCCGAGGGTTTCGAACAGCAGGGCCGGGCTTGCGACGAAGAACGTCAGGCCGCTCAGCACGGAGCGGGCGTTCTCACCCAGGATCCCGCGCCTGCCGACGAACATGCCCACCAGGATGATGGCCCATACCACGAAGAACCCGGACAGGACCCCTAGCACGGCGGCATCCGCTCGGTGGCGGGTGCGGGGCGGCGTGGGTTCACAGTCCCAGCCTAAATCAGCTTTATTGCCGTGAAGGCCCGACGGCGGCATGTCTCGTCATGCGGACAGCGCCGGGCTGGCGCGGGGCTGCTGGAGCGCGGGGCACTGGACGCGCGTTGAGGAGCCGGGGCGCTACATCAGCCCGGGGTGAGGACGCAGAACTCATTGCCCTCCGGGTCGGCGAGGCACACCCATGGCACATCGCCCTGGCCGACGTCGGCGTCGGTGGCGCCCAGAGCCTTCAGCCGGTCCACCTCTGCCGCTTGATCGTCGCCGGGATACGGCATCAGGTCGAGATGGACACGGTTCCACACAGTCTCCATGCCGGACGTACGAAGCAATTCCAGATACGGCCCGACACCCTTGGCCGAACGCAGCCTCGCGTGATCGTCGTTCACCTCGTGCAGGGTCCAGTCCGTAGCCTCGCTCCAGAACCGGGCCATGGCCCGCGGATCCGCGCAGTTGACCACCACCGTGGCGATCGGCCCGGTGTCCCGGTAGATCTCCCGCGGCTCCAGCACACAGAACACATTGCCCTCCGGGTCGGCCAGGACCGTCCACGGCACATCCCCCTGGCCCACATCTGCGGGCGTTGCACCGAGCTCCAAGAGGCGCGCGAGCAGCTCGGCGTGATGGGCCGCGGAACTGGTGGCGAGATCGAGGTGCGCGCGGTACTTCACCGTCTCGGGGTCTGGGACTGTGACGACATCGACGCAGACGGCGGCGGGGTCCGGCCAGGTGAAGCCCACGGGCTCAACATTGGTCACGCCGGGTCCCTCGCTGGAAACACCCCAGCCGAGCGCCTCCGCCCAAAACCGGCCGAGCGCTGAGTCATCCCGAGCCTTGAAATTCACCTGAACAAGTCGCAGCGCCATACCGCCAGACCCTATACCCAGGTAATACCCGATATGGGAGGCGCGCCCTAGCTGAGGACGGAGCTGATGGCGTGCGGCGGGCGCATGAGGCCGGGCGTGTGGGCCTCGGCGGGATCGCTGCCCAGCTGCGTGATCTTGTTGTCCTTGCCCACGTGGACCACCTTGGGCTGGTAGGCGAGGGCCTCTTCCGTGGTCATCTCGGCGTAGGTGATCAGGATGACGACGTCGCCCACGTGGACCAGGTGGGCTGCGGCACCATTGATGCCGATGACGCCCGAACCGCGCTCGCCGGCGATGGTGTACGTCTCCAGGCGTGCGCCGTTGGTGACGTCCACAATGGAGACGAGCTCGCCGGGGAGGATGTCTGCAGCGTCCAGGAGGTCCAGGTCAACGGTGACCGAGCCGACGTAGTGGAGGTCGGCATGGGTGACAGTGGCCCGGTGGATCTTGGACTTGAACATTGTGCGGTTCATAATGCGATCAGTTTAGCGCGCGAACCAAGGGCGCGCTGTGACGGACTCTACAGCTCACAGGTGCTGGTAGGGAATACTTTCGGGGCAGTCTTGTCCGGGCTGGATGGCCTCAGGCCTGCTTGTTCAGCGTCCTGCCCATGATGGCCTGGGTCAGCGCGTCAATGACCTCGGCGTTGGCCAGCGGGTTGCGGATCAGGGTGAAGTCGACGTCGCCCACGGGCGGCAGTTCGAAGCGCCGGGTGATGACCTTCAGGTCCTCGGGAACCAGCGACGCCGGCATGACCGCGAAGCCGATGCCCGCCCGGACCGCTGCGAGCACCCCGCTGATCTGCTTGGTGCTGCACGTGATGCGCCAGGTCCGGCCCGCGGCCTCCAGGGCGTCGATGGCCAGCTTGCGGCTCAGGCTTGGTGCGGGATAGGCGATGAGCGGCACCGGCGCGCCCGGCTCCAGAGCCGTCTGCTCCAGCCCCACCCAGGCGAAGGAATCGTGCCGGACAACCGTGCCCTCCTTGGCCCCGGCCACCCACTTCACGAATACCAGGTCCAGCTGGCCGGCGTTGAGCCGCTTGTAGAGTTGGTCGCTCTGGCTGACCGTCAGTTCCAGGTTGATCTGCGGATATAGCTGGCGGAATTCGCGCAGGATCCGCGGCAGGCCGGTGATGGCGAGGTCGTCGGCCGTGCCGAAGCGCAGCCTGCCCCGCATGGCCGAGCCGGAGAAGTAGCGCGATGCGGAATCGTGCGCGGCCAGGATGCTGCGGGCGAAGCCTGCCATGGCGTCGCCGTTGTCCGTCAGCCGGACATCGCGGGTGTCCCGGGCCACGAGGACCCGTTTCGCCGCGGTTTCCAGCTTGCGGACATGCTGGCTTACGGTGGGCTGCGCCAGGCCGAGGCGCTCCGCGGCCTTGGTGAAACTCAGGGTCTCGGCGACCGCGAGGAAGGAGCGGAGCTGTACGGGTTCGAACACGGTACTCCTTGGGGCCGCCACTGCCATATTGCGTTTCGCGATGCTAGTTATAGGCGCAATACGCTTCCATGATTGATCGAGGCAACCATAGCGTTAAAGGCATCCCACCGAAACTCGATCTGAGGACTCCCTTTGGCACCCCCACCGCCTACCGCGGCACATGTCAGCCAGCCCGTCATCGATTCTTTCGCCGCTGCCGCCCAGGCACCGGACACCGCCACCCAGCCGATCGCCGTCGTGAGCGAACGCCTGCCCTGGCGGCACACCTTCATCTCGCTCAAGGTCCGCAACTTCCGCATCTTCGCGATCGGCCACTTCGTTGCCGTGATTGCCCTCTGGATGCAGCGCATCGCCCAGGACTGGCTGGTCCTCCAGCTCTCCGGTTCCGTCACTGCCGTCGGGATCACCGTGGCGCTGCAGTTCATGCCGTCGCTGTTCCTCGGCCCCTGGGGCGGGATGCTGGCGGACCGTTTTGCCAAGCGCAAGATCCTGATCCTGTGCCAGTCGGCGGCGGCGCTGCTCGCGGCGGCCCTCGCGGTGCTCGCGCTGAGCCAGCGGATCGAGGTGTGGCACGTGTACGCGATCGCCCTGGCCCTTGGCCTGGTCACCGTGGTGGACCAGCCCGCGCGCCAGGTCTTCGTCAACGAGCTCGTGGGCCCGCAGTACATGCGCAACGCCATCAGCGTGAACTCCACCACCTTCCAGCTGGGCGGCCTGATTGGCCCGGCACTGGCAGGCGTGCTCCTCACCGCCGTCGGCGCCGGCTGGGCCTTCGCCGCCAACGCCGTGGCCTGCTGCTCCACGGTCGCCACGCTGCTTCTCCTGCGCAAGAACGAGCTGCACCTCAGCGCGCCCGCGCCGCGCCGCAAGGGCATGCTCCGTGAAGGCTTCCGCTATGCCCTGGCCAAGCCCACCATCTACTGGCCGTGGCTTATGGCCGGGTTCGTGGCGGTTTTCGCGATGAGCCTGCCGGTGCTGCTGGCTGCCTTTGCGGACCACGTGTACGACGCCGGTGCCGGCGGCTACGGCCTGCTCAACGCCATGGTCGCCCTCGGTGCGCTGGCCGGGGCCATCGCTTCCGCCCGGCGCCGGAACCTGCAGCTGCGCTCGGTGGTCCTCGGCGCGGGCATGTACGGGCTGATGCTGTGCCTGTCCGCCTTGGCGCCGTCCATGGTGTGGTTCTCGGCAGCCATGGTGCTCTCCGGCTTCTGGTGCCTGATGTTCCTCACCGCGGCGAACCAGATGGTGCAGACCAGCTCCAACATGAGCATCCGCGGCCGGGTCATGAGCCTTTACCTGGTGGTGCTCATCGGCGGGCAGGCGATCGGCGGACCCATGATGGGCTGGCTCGCCGAGCACTTGAACCCGCACCTGGCGATCTTCATCTCCGGCGGGGTGCCGGCCCTCGCGGCCGTGACGGTCGCCGTCGTGCTGGCCCGCCGCGGCGAGCTGACGCTCAGGCTCAAGTTCACGCAGCGGAGCCGGTTCCCGCGGAAGGTCCTTAGCCTGTCCGTGAATTCGAAGGTTCAAAGCTAGGAAACGCGGACGGGCCCGGCCGCCTGGCTAGGTGACGGGCTGGGCGGCCGGCCGGCCGTGCGTGACGCGGTGCGTGACGCGCTCGGCGGCGTCGTCGACGCTTTCCATGGTCCGTTCCACGGGCTCGAGGTAGAAGCGGGCGTTGCTGATGATGCCCTCCTCCACCCGGAACACGATCACTCCGGTCACATCATGGGCGGTGCCGTCGCGGCGCGAGCCGGACAGGTGGAGCTCGGCCCAGACGTGGTCGCCCGTCACGCTGTGGGCCAGCATGCGCGCGGTGATGTTCGGGACCCCGGTAAACAGTTGTTCCCAGTTGCTGCGGACGGTCTCGCGGCCCGTGAAGCCGCGCAGGGGATGTGCCGGCGTCTCGTTGACGTAGCCCGGTGCGAAGCACCCGGCCAGCCCCTCAAGATCGTGTTTGTTGGTGGCTTCCAGCAGGCGGTTGATGGCGGCCAGCGGGCCGGCCTCAACATCGTCGGTGAGAGTCATCGCAAGGACCTCCCGGATAGGTGGACGTGTAACTCTGAGTGTAGGCGCCGGGGGCGCCGGGGTCACGGCCTCGGCGCCAAGAACAAAGGCAAGAACAAAGAAGCACCCGGGTCATGGACCCGGGTGCTTCTGCGTGGAGCGGGCGACGGGAATCGAACCCGCGTATCGAGCTTGGGAAGCTAGCGCTCTACCATTGAGCTACGCCCGCACTGCCCCGGATTTCGCCGGAGCGAGTCCAGCTTAGCGCAGTTGGCGGAGCTCCCGGACCAGACTCACCGGCGCGCCCCGGACACGGCAGGATTGCGGCGGCGCGGAGGGCGTAACTCTTCGGTAAAGGCTCGGCCCGGTTGCGTTTATGAGGGCCGGCGCTGGCTATTCTGAAATTGTTAGCTGCACGTGTGGGGACCCGGCTACGTTCATTGAGCCGTACGCGAAAAGAGGGTCCCGTGGCATTCGCCGAATATGAAGTGGTCATCAGCAGGGATGCCATGACCGTGTACGGCTTCCTCGCGGACGGCCTGAACAACCCCCTCTGGCGCACAGGGGTCCGCAGCATTTCGCTCAGTTCCGGGGCTCCCGGCGAGAAGGGCGCGCTGTACCAGCAGACCCTGGCGGGACCCGGCGGCAGGCCCATCGCCGCCGACTTCGAAATCACCGAGGCCCGGCCAGGGGCCGAGGTCCGCTTCGCCGTGGTGGCCGGCCCTGCCCGTCCCACCGGCGGCTACTACCTCAGTACCGAAGGCTCCTCCACGCGCCTGCGCTTCGCGCTGGAATACAACCCCAAGGGGCTGCAGAAGCTCATGAACGGCCTGATCCAGAAGACCATGGAAAGCGAAGTCGCCCAGCTTGAGCGGTTGAAGGCCGTGATCGAGGGCGAGCCGGCCGGCCTGTAGGGCCCCACGGCTGCACGTCACCGCCGTGCCGCCCGCACCTCCGGCTGCCGGAGCCTCCGGCTCGCGCTACTGCGCGAGCTTCCGCCCGGTCCACCCGGTGGCGACCGTCACCGGCGTCGTGAGCCCTCCGGTTCCCAGGTCCCAGTACTCAACCACACCGTTGGCGTCCAACCCGGCGATGGCCGTGGAGTTGAGGCCCTTGGCGCCACGCAAGGCGCGCAGGCCGGTGTAGTCCGTCCAGCCGATGCCCACTACGGGCCTGACTTCCGCCCGTGGTGCAGGGGTGCCGGCGCCGCGGTATAGCCGGAGTTTTCCGTCGCTCCCCACGGCGAGCAGGTCCTCGAAACCGTCGGCGTTGTAATCCACCATGCTGAGCCTGACGGCGGATACCCCGCTGCCCACCTCCGTGCGCCTGACGATCAGGGCCATGCCGGCGTTGTTGTAGAGCCAGAGCTTGCCGGCCGAGTCCGTGGCCAGGATCTGGGGCAGGCGGTTGTTGGCGCACCAGGTGCCCACGGTCATGGTCATGGCCTGCCAGCCGCCGCTGCCGAGGGTGAGCGGGGCCTTGAAGCTGCCGGCCTGGATCCCGGCGTGGAGGACCAGGGTCCCGTCCAGCTTCTGCGCCAGGATGTCGAACACGCCGTCGCGGTCCCAGTCCGTCACGAAGACTTCCTTGGTGCCGCCGAAGCCGGTGCCCGCGGTCCGGGCAGGGCCGAACTGGCCGTTGCCCAGTGCCGGGAAGTCCAGCAAGGCCCCGGCGGAGTCGACCGCAACGAGGTCGCCGGGGCCGCGGATGGCCGCCGAGCTGAGATCGAGGGTAGGGGGCTGGTGCTTCGCGATGAGGTCGCAGACGCTCGGCGCGGGCGGCGTCGGCGGAGTCACGGCGCCGCCCGGAGCGTCGGTGGTGCCTGCCGGCAGGGTGGTGTAGCCGAAGAAGTTGACCACGCCCCACATGGTGTAGCGGTTGGGGGTGGTCTGCCAGTTGCCATCCGTGTACGTGATGCCGGCGCCCATGACGTTGAAGCGGGGGTCCTTCAGCATGGCGTCGTGCCCGGGGGAGCTCTTCCACCACTCCACCAGCTGTGCCGCGTCGCGGTCCCAGCGGACGGCGATGACTTCGCCGGCGCCGTTGTTCGGGTTGAGCGCACGGGGGTCGGTCCAGAAGCTTGCCCGGTGCTCGATCACCTCGCGCGTGGCAATGTTGTCCGACCAGTCCTGTGCCAGCCCGGCCACCGTGGCGTGGTACTTCACCGGGGCCAGCCCCAGGGATGCGCGGTAGTTGTTGATCGCGTTGAAGACCGTGCGGATCGCGGCCGTGTTGTCGTCCGGGACCAGCCCCATGGCCGCGGCACCGCCCACGCCGGTGTCCTCCCGCTGGGTCGGTTCCGGTGCGGCTTCAGGGGCCGTCTCGGGAGCGGGCGCTGCGGGAAGCGGGTCGGGTCCGTAGAGGGGCCCGATTGTGGCCACGGGCGGCGGGCCGTCAGCTACAGCAGGCGCCGTGTTGGTGACGTCGGGCCCGACGGCGGTGCCGGCGTCGGGGGTTTTCGCCGCGCCTTCTGCGGGGGTGCTCTGCTGTGCGGTGCCCTGCTGTGGGGCGGGCGCCGGGGTGACGGCCGCCGTCGCCGGCTGTTCGATCGTGGCGGCCGGCGCGCTTGATGCTTCGCGTGCGGCCGCTGCGATCGGCGAGGTGGCGTCGGAGCCGCCGGAGGTGATGGCATTCCCGGAGGCCGGGACGGCGAAACTGAGGACGCAAGCCAACATGAAGACCGCCGGCGCCGCCATTCTTCGCACAATTACCCCGAGATCGCTGTCGTTGCCCCACAGGCAGTGGCCATGTCTTCGGGACAATACTGCCACGGGCTATTGCCACGGGGCGGGAGGGCACAATGCATACGGTATTTTTGATGCTGTGCTGATCTCTGACCGCGATATTCGTGCCGAAATAGACTCCCGACGGATTGTTCTTGAACCGTACGATCCTGCGATGGTTCAGCCGTCCTCTGTGGACGTGCGGATTGACCGGTTTTTCCGGCTGTTCGACAACCACAAGTACGCCCACATCGACCCCGCCGAGGAACAGCCTGAGCTGACCCGTCTGGTGGAAGTGGAAGGCGATGAGCCCTTCATCCTGCACCCGGGGGAGTTCGTGCTCGGCTCAACGTACGAGACCGTGAGCCTGCCGGACGACATCGCCGCCCGCCTCGAGGGCAAGTCCTCGCTGGGCCGGCTGGGCCTCCTGACCCACTCCACCGCGGGCTTCATCGACCCCGGTTTCTCCGGCCACGTGACGCTGGAGCTCTCCAACGTGGCCACGCTGCCCATCAAGCTGTGGCCCGGCATGAAGATCGGCCAGCTGTGCTTCTTCCGGCTGACCTCGGCGGCTGAGCACCCGTACGGTTCCGGCGAGCATGGCAGCCGCTACCAGGGGCAGCGCGGCCCCACGGCCAGCCGCAGCCACCAGAACTTCCACCGGACGGCCATCTAGGGTCCTTTCCCTCAGCGCCCCTTGGTGCACGCGGGCCTTGGTGCCCGTACACGCCCGTCCAGACGTGAGATCTCGACTCTTTGAAGCCTTCAAAGGGTCGAGATCTCATTTCTCGATCCGGCAAAGGGCCCTGACTGCTCCTCCCCACCGTGGATAACCCAGGCGGGGCGTCCTGCATGTGCCAAGAATGGGTGCATGCGCAACGCCAGTCCGCTTCCGGACACCTTCGAAGGCCGTTCCTTCACGCTGCTGGAACAGCGCGGCGCCGGGCTCCCGGACCACCGGGCATGGAACAAGGACCTGCGCGTCGCCAGCCGCGGAGTCCGCGTCCCCTGGAGTGCCGAGCAGGAACTGGCGCACACGGCGCGCCTGCTGACCGGGATCTCACCGGGCACCCTTTGCAGTGTCCCGACGGCGGCCGTCCTGTGGGGCTGTCCGCTCCCCTTTGATGTGCAGCGCCAGCCGCTGGTGCACCTGCTCAGGTGGGATGGCGGGAACCGTCCGGTCCGGAAGGGAGTCGCCGGGCACCGGGTGCCGCTGGATCCCGCCGACGTGGGTTCCGTTGACGGCATCCCGGTAACCGGTCCCGCCCGGACCTGGCTGGATCTGGCCCCGCTGCTTGCGCTGGACGATCTGGTGGCAGCGGCCGACTACTTCATCTGCAGGCAGTCACACAGCATCGGCCACCACCGGGCCGCACTGTGCTCGCTGGAGGATCTTCGACGGCAGGTGGCGGGGAACCCCGGCGCGCGCGGCATCAGGACGGCGCGGCTGGCACTGGATCTGGCCCGGGTGGGGGCCGACTCCGTCCCGGAAACCAAGCTCCGTCTGGCGCTCGGGCACCGGATGCTGCCTGAAGCCGAGCTCCGGTTTGTGGTGTGCGACCCGACTGGCTGGGAGCTCGCCTGGCCCGACCTGGCCTATCCCCGTTACAAAGTGGCCGTCAACTACGACGGCGCCCACCACCTCACGGCGGCCCAGAAGGAATCCGACATCCGGCGGGATGAATCCCTCGCCGCCCTCGGCTGGACCTCGGTGACCATCACGGCAGGCCATGTGAAAGCCGTCGGGTTCGACGGCGTCGTGCATCGGGTCCGGGATGCCCTGATCCGCGGCGGATGGCGCGAGGAAACAGGCGCAGGAGCAGGCGCCGAGACGTGAGATCTCGACTCTTTGGTGGGTTGAAAGGGTCGAGATCTCACGCCTCGAGGGATGGTTGGTGGACCGGCCCGCCCCGGGAAGGCTCAGACCGCCGTGGCCGGCTCCTTCGCCTTCGGCGTGCCCGGGGGCTTGCGGAACGCCTTAACCACGGGTTCCACGAAGCGTGCCGCGAGCGGGCCGATGATGGCCATGATGAGCACGTAGGCGGTGGCCAGTGCGGCCAGCTCCCGGGGGACTGCGCCGGAGGTCACCGCGAGGCCCGCGATGACGATCGAGAATTCGCCTCGGGCGATGAGTGCGGCGCCGGCGCGGAAGCGACCTGGCACCGCGATGCCCGCACGCTTGGCCGCCCAGACACCGGTCAGCATCTTGGTCGCTGCCGTGACGACGGCCAAGGCCAGTGCCCAGCCCAGCACCGGCGGAATGGAGCTCGGAACCGTGTTGAGGCCGAAGACCACGAAGAAAAGCGCGGCAAAGAGATCGCGCAGTGGTTCAAGGATCCGGGTGGCGCTGTGGGCTGTGGCGCCGGAAATTGCGATGCCGAGCATGAAGGCGCCGACGGCCGCGGAGACCTGCATCGCCGAGGCGAGGCCGGCCACGAGGAGAGCCGCACCCAGTACGTTCAGCAGGAAGACCTCGGAGTTCTCGCTGTGCACGGCCTGCGAGACGCGGTGGCCGTGCTTGAGCGCAACAACCAGGACCACGGTGACCACGGCCAGGGCAATCCCCACGGTCTGCAGCCCGCCGAGGAAGCCCACGCCGGCCAGGATGGCGGTAAGGATCGGCAGGTAGATTGCCATGGCCAGGTCCTCGAAGACCAGGATCGAGAGCACCACCGGCGTTTCGCGGTTGCCGATTCGGCCGAGGTCGGTGATCACCTTGGCGGCGATTCCGGAGGACGAGATATACGTGACGCCGCCCAGGACGATCGCCCCCACGAGTCCCCAGCCCAGCAGCAGGGCGATGCCGGCCCCCGGGATGAAATTCAGGACAAGGTCCATCACACCGGCCTGCCAGGACCTGCGCAGCCCGGTGACAAGCTCCGAGGCCGTATATTCCAATCCGAGCATAAGCAGGAGGAGGATGACGCCGATCTCGCCCGAAACATGGGCGAATTCGTGCATGCCGTCAAGCTTGACGACTCCGCCCGCGCCGAAGGCCAAGCCTCCTACCAGGTACAAGGGAATGGGTGACATTCCGATCCTGCCCGCCAACCGCGCCAGGAGACCCAGGCAGAAGACGACGGCCCCCAGTTCGATGAGGGTCAGCGCGAGCGGGTCCATTACCGTCAGCCGTTGCGCAGGATGTCGGCCGCGGAATCAAGACCTTCCTGGGTACCAACAGCAACAAGCAGATCACCAAGGTGCAGGATGATGTCCGGTGCCGGAGACGGGACCACCTCGCCCTCCCGCATGATGGCAACGATCGAGACACCGCTGCGCGTGCGGACCCGGGCCTTGCCCATGGGCTGGTTGACGAACGGGGAATCAGCGGTGATGGAGAACTGCCGGGTCACGATGCCCGGGATTTCCCTGTGAGCCTCGGCAAGGCGCATGGCAATGTGCTGGCCGCCCAGCAGATTGCCCAAGGTGGCCGCTTCATCGGCCGTCAAGGGAATGGAAGCCTGGCAGGTGTCCGGATCGTCCCAGGTGGAGACGAACAGCTCTGCGTCACCTTCCCGGTTCTCCACAACACCGATGCGGCGGCCTGAAGCAGTGATGAAGTCCTTGCGGACGCCAAGGCCCGGGAGTTCAGTTTCATCCACGTTCATAAGTCCACCTTAACGCTGTTCTCAGTGCTGCGGTACGACCGCTATTTGGGTCTTGCCCGGCGGCTTGACGGGCAGCATCACGAGCAGGCCGGCCAGGAGAACTACCATGATTCCGAGGATGCCCCAGCGCTGCGCTTCGCCCTCCGCCACCAGTGGCGTGACCACCGCGATGCACAGGGTGAAGAGCGCCGGCGCCAGGAAACTCACGGCCCGGCCTGTGGTGGCATAGAGGCCAAAGAGTTCACCGGATTCGCCGTCCGGGGCCAACCGGGCGAGATAGGCCCTGGAGGATGACTGGGCCGGTCCTACGAACAGGCACAGAAACAGGCCGAACACCCAGAACGTGGTGGATCCGGCCCACGCGCTTCCGAAGAAGGTGTAGTTTCCGTTGCCCAGGACGAGGATCGAGGTGCCGGCCACGAGCAGCCCGAGGAGCGAGCCGACGATGACGGCCTTGGGGCCGATCCTGTCATCGAGGAAACCGCCGATCACCGCCCCGATGGCGGCCACCACGTTGCCGAAGATGGCAAAGAAGATGACTTCCTTGAGCTCGAAACCGAAGGTGCCGGCCGCGATCACACCGCCGAAGGTGAACACGGCAGCCAGCCCGTCCCGGAAGATTGCACTGGCCAGCAGGAAGAAGATGGTGTGCGGGCTGGTGCGGTAGATGGCCTTGACGCGGCGGAACAGCAGTCCATAAGAGGCGACGAATCCCAGGCGGGACTGGTCCTTATTCACCGACAGCTCCGGCACGGTGAACAGCACCGGCAGCGCGAAAATGAAGAACCACAGGGCCGAGAACACCGCCACGAGACGGATGTTCAGCCCGTCCTGCGTGGCGGCCCCGAACCATTCGAAGCTCGGCTGGACGAACAGCTGCAGGACGGCCAGCAGGGCGATGATCCCGCCGAGGTAGCCCATGCCCCAGCCGAAACCGCTCACCTTGCCGATGTTCTTGGGCGTGGAGATCTGGGCCAGCATGGCGTTGTAGTTCACGCCCGCGAACTCGAAGAACACGTTACCCAGGGCGATCAGGGACACGCCCAGGAGCAGGAACTCCGGTTTGGGGAAGACGAAGAAGCACAGGGCCGTCAGGACCGCGACGGCGGCCGTGTTGACGCCCAGCCACAGCTTGCGCCGCCCGCCGGCGTCGGAACGCTGCCCGGTCACGGGGGCCAGGAGGGCGATTGCGATCCCCGCAATCGCCAGGGCTCCACCGAGGGCCGCCGAGGCCGCATCCGCCCCGCCGAAGGCGTTGGACGTGAGGTAGACCGTGAACACGAAGGTGGTCATGACAGCGTTGAAGGCCGCCGAGCCCCAGTCCCAGGCAGCCCAGGCCAGGATCTGTCCCTTGTTGGAGACGGCAGGCCCGGAAGCGAGCTCGGAGGCCGGAGGGGATGCTTGGGGAACTGCCATCGCGTTCATAGTCTGAATGCTATCCGGCCCCGGAAGGCACCGCCGGGGACCTCTACCGTATGTGGACAATTGATGGCGTCTCCATGCCCGGCCGCTGCCCGCCCCGGCCAAAAACTGTCACAGGCGCTTGCTAAACTGGGTCCACTGAACCCAACGTATGGCCGCCTGCTCCAACTTTTGACAACTTTTCCTGACTTTTTGCGGAGACAACAGTGATCACAGTTCTCGCCATGACCTTTGTAGCGGCAACTGTAGCGCCCTTGATCTTCCGCAAACTCGGCAGGAACGCCTTCTTTGTCCTGGCGGCCGTCCCCGCAGCGGCCTTCGTATGGCTGCTCCTCCAGCACGAAGCCATATATTCCAACGGTGGCATGCATGCCGTGACGGAAACCCTCCCCTGGATTCCCGATCTCAAGCTTGAGTTCGCCTTCCGGATGGACGCGCTGGCCTGGGTCATGTCGCTCCTGATCCTGGGCGTCGGCTCCCTCGTCCTGGTCTACTGCGCCCGGTACTTCAAGAACAAAGACCCCGACCTCGGCGGATTCGGCGCCCAGCTCCTGGCCTTCGCCGGAACCATGTTCGGCCTTGTGGCGGCCGATGACCTCCTGATGATGTTCATCTTCTGGGAGCTCACCACCGTCCTGTCCTATTTGCTGATCGGCTACGCCCGCACCCGCCTTTCCGCGCGCCGTTCGGCCCTGCAGGCCCTCATGGTGACCACCGCCGGCGGCCTGGCCATGCTCGTCGGGCTCGTCATCCTGGGGCAGGCCGCGGGCACCTACCGCATCTCGGCGATCCTGGAACAGGCCGGGGGCCAAGCCGGCCTCCTCACCACCGGTCCCGCGCAGGGAGCGGTGGCGGCCGCCGTCGTACTCATCCTGGTTGGTGCGGTCACCAAATCGGCGCTGGTCCCCTTCCACTTCTGGCTCCCCGGTGCCATGGCGGCCCCCACCCCCGTCAGCGCGTACCTGCACGCGGCGGCGATGGTGAAGGCCGGCATCTACATCGTGGCGCGGCTGGCCCCGGGCTTCTCCACCTCGGAATTCTGGCTGCCGCTGGTTCTGGGGCTTGGCCTGGCGACCATGCTGGTGGGCGGTTACCGCGCCCTGCGCCAGACCGATATCAAGCTCATCCTGGCCTACGGCACCGTCAGCCAGCTCGGCTTCCTGACCATGGTGGTGGGCCTCGGCCGGCCCGACGCCGCCCTCGCCGGGCTCGCCCTCCTGCTCGCACACGGCCTGTTCAAGGCGGCGCTGTTCCTGGTGGTGGGCATCATCGACCACCAGTCGGGCACGCGCGATATACGCAAACTGTCCGGCGTGTACCGCTCCTCGCGGGCGCTGGGGATCGTGGCCGGGATCGCCGCCGCGTCCATGGCCGGGCTGCCGCCGCTGGCCGGCTTTGTGGCCAAGGAATCCGTGTTCACGGCCTTCGTGGAGTTCGGCACCGGCGAGGACGCCCACCCATGGGGCCCGGCGGTGCTCGTTGGCCTGGTCCTGGGCTCCATCCTGACCTTCGCCTACAGCGCGCGCTTCATGTGGGGCGCCTTTGCCAGCAAGGCGGGCGTCGAACGCACGCCGTTCAAGGCGATCAAGCCCGCGTTCCTGGCCGCGCCCGCCGTCCTGAGCGTGCTCACCATCGTGTACGGTCTGTGGCCGGCCCCCGTGGACGGCTGGATCCAGCCGTATGCGGCCCTGTTCACGCCCGACGCCGGAGCCTCCGACGCCGGTGCAGGCCACCTCGCGCTGTGGCACGGTTTCACCCCCGCGCTGGGCCTCACCGCCATTGTGCTGGCGGCCGGCGCCGCCATGTTCTACGGCCGGAACGTCGTCTCGCGGGCCCAGAGCCTGGTGCCGGACTGGGTCGACGCCGACCGTGCCTACCAGCGCACCGTCGGCGCCCTGGACGACATCGCCGTCTGGGTCACCGGGCGCACACAGCGCGGTTCGCTGTACTTCTACCTCACAGTCATCCTGACGGTGGCCTTCGCCGTGCCGCTCACGGCGCTGATCGTGGCGAAGAAGCCGCTGCCCGGCGGGCTCTATTTCATTGACCCGAATTCGCCGCTCCAGCTGATCGCGGCCGTGGGCATCGTGGTGGGGGCACTCGCCGCGGTCCGCGCCAACAAACGCTTCCTGGCCGTGCTCATGGTGTCGGTGACCGGCTACGGCATCTCGCTCATGTTCGCGCTGCAGGGCGCCCCGGACCTCGCGCTCACGCAGATGCTTGTGGAAACGATCGTGCTGGTGGCCTTCGTCCTGGCGATGCGCAGCCTGCCTGCCGAACTGCGCGACCGCACCGGCGGACGGCTGCGGGTGGTCCGCGTGATGATCGGCGCCGCGTTCGGCATCACCATGATCTTCGTGGCCATCTACGCGATGGGGGCCCGCGTGGCCACCCCGGTATCGCTCGACTTCCCCAAACTGGCCTACGAAGGCGGCGGAGGGCTCAACGTGGTCAACGTGACGCTCGTGGACATCCGTGCTTGGGACACCTTCGGCGAAATCTCCGTCCTGGCCGTCGCGGCCACCGGCGTCGCCAGCCTGATCTTCGTCCGCGGCCGCGGCGACCGCCTGCGCCCTGCCGCCACGGTGCCCGCAGGCAGCGTGGGGCGCCGCACCGGCGTCGAGCGTGACTCCCGCGACGGCGCCGCGCTGGCCCTCGCGAAGAAGTTCGCCGATGTCGGCCGCGACGCCTGGCTGCTGGGCGGCCGGACGCTCGCCCCGGAGCGCCGCTCGATCATCTTCGAAGTGGTCACCCGGCTGATCTTCCACTCGATGATCATCTTCTCGGTCTACCTGCTGCTCGCCGGACACAACCTGCCCGGCGGCGGTTTCGCGGGAGGCCTGACGGCCGGACTCGCCCTGACCATCCGCTACCTGGCCGGCGGCCGCTTCGAACTCAGCGAGGCCGCCACCGTGAGTGCCGGAACCCTGCTCGGGACAGGACTCGCGACGGCGGCCGCATCCGGATTTGTGCCGCTGCTGCTCGGCGGACAGGTGTTCCAAAGCGCCATCATCGAAGTCTGGCTGCCCGTCTTCGGCGACATCAAGTTCGTCACGTCCACCATCTTCGACATCGGCGTGTACATCGTGGTGGTGGGGCTGGCCCTGGACGTGCTGCGCAGCCTCGGCGCCGAGATCGACGAACACTTCGAGGAAAAGGCAATCCCCGCCGGTGAGGCAGTCCACGCCGAGCCCGTGCCCGCTGGGAACATCGCAGCGCCCGGAAGGGGAACCCCATGAGCGTGAACCTGACACTGCTGATCGTCATGGGCGTCCTCTACGCCTGCGGGATCTACCTGATCCTGGAACGCAGCCTCACCCGGGTGCTCCTGGGCCTCATGCTGCTGGCCAACGCCACCAACCTGCTGATCCTGAGCACCGGCGGATACGCCGGCCTGGCGCCCTTCTTCAACAAGGACACGGACCCCGGCGCGTACAACGACCCCCTTCCCCAGGCGCTGATTCTGACGTCGATCGTGATTTCCTTCGCCGTCACCGCGTTCATGCTCGGCATCATCTACCGCACCTGGGTGCTGGCCCGCCAGGACGAGATCCAGGACGACATGGAAGACCGCCGCGTGGCCAAGACCCCGAGCTTCGACGCCGAGGACGACGCCGTGGTGCCCCTGGAGACTTCGGAGTTCGCGCTGACGCCTGCCGGCCCCGAAGCCACCACCGACTCCCCGGCAACCGACCCCACGGAAAGAGGCACCGCGTGAACCTCGCCAATCTGGCGCCGCTCGCCGTCGTCCTCCCCATCCTGGGCGCCGCACTGACCTTCCTGCTGATCCGGCACTCGGCAGCCCAGCGCGCCGTCAGCATCGGCCTGCTGTCCGCGGCCCTGCTGCTCGAATGCATCCTGCTGGCCTCTGTCTGGGACGGCGGCACCACGTCTGTCACGATCGGCGGCTGGATGCCGCCGTGGGGCGTGGTGATGGTGGTGGACCAGTTCTCCTCGCTCATGCTGGTGGTCTCGTCCGTGGTGAGCCTCGCGGTGCTCATCTACGCCACAGGGCAGGGCATGGCCGACGGCGACCAGGAGGCGCCGGTCTCGATCTTCCACCCCACCTACCTGATCCTGGTGGCCGGGGTGTCCAATGCCTTCCTCACCGGCGACCTCTTCAACCTGTACGTGGGCTTCGAGATCCTGCTGACGGCAAGCTACGTGCTCATGACACTCGGCGGAACGGGGCCGCGCATCCGCGCCGGAGTCACCTACGTGGTGGTGTCCGTGGTGTCCTCGGTGCTGTTCCTCATCGCGATCGCCATGATCTACGGGGCCACCGGAACCATCACCATGGCCGACCTCGCGATCAAACTGGCCGAACTGGACCAGGGCACGCAGAACCTGCTCCATGTCATGCTGCTGGTGGCTTTCGGAATCAAGGCGGCCGTGTTCCCGCTGTCCTTCTGGCTGCCTGACTCCTACCCGACCGCCCCCGCCCCGGTCACCGCCGTGTTCGCCGGTCTTTTGACCAAGGTGGGCGTCTATGCCATGGTCCGGACCGAGACGCTCCTGTTCCCCGGGGACACCCTGAACGTGCCATTGATGGTGCTGGCTTTGCTGACCATGGTGGTGGGCATCCTGGGCGCGCTCGCCCAGAGCGACATTAAGCGTCTGCTCTCCTTCACCCTAGTCAGCCATATCGGCTACATGGTGTTCGGCCTGGCGATGTCGTCCGCTGCGGGGCTTGGCGCCGCCGTGTTCTACGTGGCCCACCACATCACCGTGCAGACCAGCCTGTTCCTGGTGGCGGGCCTGATTGAACGCCGTGGAGGCAGCTCCTCGATCGACCGGCTCGGCGGGCTGGCCAAGCTCTCGCCGCTGCTGGCGCTGCTGTTCTTCATCCCGGCCATGAACCTGGCCGGCATCCCGCCCTTCTCCGGGTTCCTCGGCAAGCTCGGCCTCCTGCAGGCAGGCGTCGAGCTGGGCACCCCGCTGGCCCTGGTGCTGGTGGTGGGCGGCGTGGCCACCAGCCTGCTGACGCTCCTGGCGATCGCCCGCGTGTGGAACCGTGCCTTCTGGCGCAAGCCCGAGGACGCCGAGTACCCGGATCCCGTGCTGCTGGCCCCCGTTCCGGCGGGCCGCGGCACTGTTGGGCTGCTGCCGCGGACCATGGTGGGGCCGACGGCGGCGCTGGTGGCCTTTGGCGTCGCGCTCACCGTCTTCGCCGGGCCGCTCTTCAAGGTGTCCGGCCACTCCGCGGAAGTCATGCTGGACCGTTCCGCATATATCCACTCCGTCCTCGGCGACGGCGCCGTGGTGCCGCCGCTGCCCCGCCGGGGTTCCCAGGCGGTCCAGCCAGATAGTGCAGCCCAATCGGGGGGTGGCAAATGAGCCGCAAACCCATCTCGTTCAAGACCGAGCTGCCCCTGCTGGTCTGGCTGGTGATCGTCTGGGGTGCCCTGTGGCAGGACTTCAGCCCCGGCAATCTGTTGTTCGGGGCATTGATCGCCATCCTGGTGGCCAAACTGTTCTACCTGCCGCCCGTGGAACTGAGCGGCCGCTTCAGCATCCTGCGCGCCATCCCGTTTGCGCTGGGGTTCCTCGCCAAGGTGGCCGCCGCAAGCTTCCAGGTCATGTACTTGGCGGTGGTTTCCGGCCCCAAGGTGCGCAACGCCGTCGTCGCTGTCCCACTGCGGAGCCATTCCGATCTCATGGTGACGGCCACCGGCCACGTCATCTCGCTGATCCCGGGCTCACTGGTGGTGGAGGTGGACCGCTCCACGTCCACGCTCTACATCCATGCCCTCAACATCAGCACTCCGGCGGACATCGCCAGGATCCGCCGCGAGGTCCAGGACATCGAAGCCGGCCTGATCCGCATCATGGGCACGCGGGAAGAACGCGACGCACACGGGGCCGAAGGCCGGCCCGCCACGGAAGGGGCAGCGCTGTGAAGGACCTCGTTCTCATTATCACGGCGGTGATCCTCAGCCTCGCCGCCGCTGGCGCGATCATCCGCATCGCCGTCGGGCCGTCCCTGCTGGACCGCGTACTTGCCTCGGACGTGCTGCTGGCCATCCTGGGCGCCGCGCTCGCGATCGACATGGCCGTGAACCGGCACCTCAACAACCTCATGCTGCTGGTGGCGCTCACGGTGATCGGCTTCATCGGTTCAGTGACCGTGGCCCGTTTCGTGGCCGACCGGAGGGAACAGCCCCATGACTCCTGATGCCTCGGGCGCGGACGCCGTGATCGACGCCGTCACCGCCGTTTTCCTTGTGGCGGGGGCGCTCATGTCCCTGGCTGCGGCAGTAGGCCTGCTGCGTTTCCCGGACCTCATGAGCCGCATGCACGCCGCCACCAAGCCGCAAGTGCTGGGCCTGTTTCTGCTGCTGGCCGCCATCGGGCTGCAGATGCGGAGCTGGTGGGTGTGGCCAGTGCTGGTGGTGGCCTGGATCTTCCAGTTGCTGACCGTTCCAGTGTCCGCGCACATGGTGGGCCGCTCGGGGTACCGCACCAAGCACGGTCACCGGGAACTACTGGCTGCCGACGAGCTTGAAGCCGTGGTTCTGAAGGCCGCGGGGGAACGGGCAGAGGAAAAGGCTGCCGGGCTTCGGACTAATAGGAGCCCTGGCTAGACGATGTCCTGCGACTTGGCGAAGCGGGCGATGGCGCGCTGGGTGCCGCGGCTGGCGAGGACCTGGATGAGCGTGCTGACGGTGCCCGAAATGAGAGCGAAAACCAGGGCCGAACGCAGGCTGGTTTCCATGTCGTCATGGCCCTTGGGCGGCTTGTTGCCGGTGGACTTTTCCCATGCCGCATTGACGAGCTTGCTGCCGACGATTCCCGCGCCGATGCTCACTCCGGTGCCAAGAAGCTTGAAGAAGAAGTTCATGACCCCCAGCCTAGCGCCACATCATCGAGTGCTGAGCAGTGCACCCGATGGGGCGGGTGGTGGACCCGGCGGCTTAACGGCGCCCCTTGCGGCCCTTGAGGAATTCGGCCATGGCGCCGGGGGCGGGAAGCACGGGAACGATCGGGTGCTCGGCGGACCAGACGGCCTGCACGCTTTCCAGCGCGCCTACCTCGTTCAGCAGGAACAGCGTGGGCGGCATGAGCTTCAGGGTTCCGGCCTCTTCGGCAGCCAGGATTTCACGGATCGGCATCCAGAGCGACGACGACGCCTCCGTGGTCTGGTGCCGTGGCTCGGCCCCCGGTGCGGGCCGGGCCACGTAGAAGTAGGTGTCGAAGCGCTTGGGCATGTCCGGCGGGGTGACCCAGTTGGCCCAGGGGCGAAGGTCTGCGGGGTCAAGGCTGAGCCCGGCTTCCTCGAACACTTCGCGTTGCGCCGCGGCCAGCACCATGCCGGCGTTGGCCCGGGCCTGTGCGGAGGCTGCGTCTGTGCCGATTGAAGCCAGCTTCCAGGCCTGGGTGTGGGCATCCAGCAGCTCGTCCGGGTACTCCCAGCCGGCCTTGTCCGCGGCGTCCACGCGTCCGCCGGGGAACACCACCATGTCGGCGGCGAAGTCCATGGTGGACACACGGTGCTGGACGAAGGTTTCGAGGCCGCCCGGGGCATCGCGCAGGAGGATGACGCTCGCGGCGAGCCTCGGTTCGGGCGCGATCTTTTCAGGCACGGGGACGCTGGTTCCGTCGGTGCTGGTCATGTAGGCCCCTTCGCTGCGTCGGATTCTGCTCAATCATTCTTGCAGGCCGGCCCTGCGCCCGCGCCAGGACCGGCCACATCTGCGGCGGGAGGCGAATAATTGAGCAGAATCCGACAGGCACCGACTCCAGCCCCACCCACCCCGTCCCGCCCCCAATATGACCCGCCCCAAAAGCCCGGAACGACCCCGAGGTGTAAGCTGGGTAACGCCCATCAGGGCAGATTTATCACGACAGGGGAGCGCCGCCGTCGGGCACTGCAGCGATGCAGCCGGTGGAAGGGCGCTGAGAGTGCGGACAGCCGCAGACCCTCGAACCTGATCCGGTTAGTACCGGCGTAAGGGAGTCGAGTTCT
The DNA here is from genome assembly GCF_017368795.1 of Arthrobacter cavernae. GTDB lineage: Bacteria > Actinomycetota > Actinomycetes > Actinomycetales > Micrococcaceae > Arthrobacter > Arthrobacter cavernae. Next base: position 27,894 of record NZ_JAFNLL010000014.1, read on the forward strand.
CAGAGTGTCCGGATGCGCGGGCGGCACAGGCCGTCCGGAAACCGGGGAACACTTTCCCCTCCTGTACCTCAGGAGGCAGAAATGACAACAGCAAGCTTGAAGAAAGCCAGCTACAACTGGCGCGTGGTGGACATCGTGGTGGCGGCGTTGATCGCCATCGCCGGCGGCGTGATTTTCTGGGCCTGGTCCCAGGGCGCGGCCCTCGTCTCCGCACCGATGAACGCCACGTACCCGCCCCTCACCGGCCTGATCGCCGGCGGCTGGATGATTCCGGCCGTGCTTGGCATGCTTATCATCCGCAAGCCGGGCGCGGCCCTGTTCTGCGAAGCCGTCGCCGCCACGGGCGAGCTCATCATGGGTTCCCAGTACGGCACCACCGTGCTGATTTCCGGGCTGCTGCAGGGCCTCGGCGCGGAACTCGTGTTCGCCGCATTCGCCTACAAGAAGTTCAACCTGCCGGTGTCCCTGCTGGCCGGCGCCGGTGCGGGCCTGTTCTGCGGCCTGAACGACTCCTTCGCCCCGTGGGGCTGGAACATCGCGTACGAAGCCGGCGACAAAGCCGTGTACATCGTGTTCTGCGCGATCTCCGGCGCCATCATCGCAGGTGCGCTTTCCTGGATCGCCACCCGCGGACTGGCCAGGACCGGCGTGCTGAGCTCGTTCGCCTCCCGCAAGGCCTTCTCGGAGCCCGTCTTCTCCTGATGCCCGCTTCCGACGCCGCTTCTTCCGCTGCGGGCCGGCCTGCCGCAGTCTCCGCCCGGGGGTGGGGCTGGCGGCATGCCGGCCGCTCCACTCCTGCCGTCCAGGGGCTCGATCTTGAGATCAGTCCCGGTGAGCGTGTGCTGCTGCTGGGGCCGTCGGGCGCCGGCAAATCCACGCTGCTGCATGCCCTGGCCGGCGTGCTGGGCGGGGATGACGACGACGCCGACGAGAGCGGCACCTTGCTGATCGACGGCGCCGCGCCCCGCGGGCAGCGCGGCCGCGCCGGGCTCATGCAGCAGGACCCGGAAACGCAGGTGGTCCTCTCGCGCCTGGGCGACGACGTCGCGTTCGGCGCCGAGAACCTCGCCGTTCCCCGCGAGGAGATCTGGAAGCGCGTCCATGAAGCGCTCGACGACGTCGGGCTGCGCAGCCTTGCCGGCGTCGGTTTGGCGCTGGACCACCCGACGTCGGCCCTGTCCGGCGGGCAGAAGCAGCGCCTTGCGCTGGCGGGCATCTTGGCGATGCGGCCCGGTCTGATCCTGCTGGATGAGCCGACCGCCAACCTGGATCCGGCCGGTGTGCTGGAAGTCCGTGACGCGGTGGCTCGCTGCCTCGACAAGACCGGCGCCACGCTGGTGGTGGTGGAACACCGGGTGTCCGTCTGGAAAGACCTCGTGGACCGGATCGTGGTGCTGCAGCCGGGCTCGGCTGCAGGTTCCGCGGGCGGGACCGGCACCCCCGGCGTGCTCCTCGACGGCCCGCCCGACCAGGTCCTGGAGCAGGCCCGCGGCATGCTCATGGCTGCGGGCGTCTGGGTGCCGGGCTACGTGCCGGCCACGCGCGTCCGCACCCGCGCGGAAGAACCGGCAGAGCTGCTCCTTGCCGCCCAGGACCTCGCCGTGTCGCGGGAACGCGCACGCCGCCGCGGCTTCAAAACCATCCCGCCCGTCCCGGTGCAGTCCGGCATCACCGCCCAGGTCCGCGCCGGCCAGGCACTGACCATCACAGGCCCCAACGGTGCCGGAAAGTCGACCTTCGCGCTCACCCTTGCCGGGCTTCTGGCGCCCGTGGACGGCAAGGTGTCGGCCGCCGTCGGGCTCTCTGACGGCGCCGGAATCGACCCCTTCGCGTGGAAGGCCGAGCAGTTGATTTCACGCATCGGCACCGTTTTCCAGGAGCCCGAGCACCAGTTCGTCACCGGCCGCGTGCTCGACGAGCTCATGTTCGGTCCCCGCCACCTTGGCCACGGCGAGGAACGTGTGGACGAACTCCTGGAACGGCTGCGCCTGACCCACCTGGTGGACGCCAACCCCTACACGCTCTCCGGCGGGGAGAAGCGGCGGCTGTCCGTGGCCACCGTGCTCGCCGCCCACCCCAAGGTCCTGGTCCTCGACGAACCGACGTTCGGCCAGGATGCCAACACCTGGGCCGAGCTCGCGTCCTTCCTCTCCGAACTGCTCGACGCCGGAACCTCCGTGGTCTCCGTGACCCACGACGAGGAATTCAGCGCGGTCCTGGGCGGCACGGAACTGCGCCTGGACCCCGCCTCGCGGAGCGGCAGCCGACAGGAAGCCGGTGCAGCATGAGGGATGCATTGGTCCTCCGCGGCAACCATGCCCTGCTGACGCGCGCCAACCCGCTGGCCAAGTTCGTCGCCGTTTTCCTCATCACCCTGGTGCTGGCGCTCTCCATCGACTGGGTGTCCGCCTCCACCGCGCTCGTGGCCGAGCTGGCGCTCTTCCCGCTGGCCGGGCTGACCCTGCGCCTGCTGTGGCAGCGCGGCTGGCCGCTCATCATCGCGGCCGCCCTGGGCGGCTGGAGCACGGCGATCGTCGCGGCGGACAGCGGCGCCGTACTGCTCGACGTCGGAATCTGGTCCATCAGCGAAGGTTCCCTTGAGCTGGGGCTGGGCTTCATGCTGCGCGGCCTGGCGATCGCCCTGCCGGCGATCCTGCTGATGAGCTGCACCGACCCCACCGACCTCGCCGACGCCCTGGCGCAGAAGGCCCGGCTGCCGCACCGCTTCGTGCTGGGCACGCTCGCGGCCATGCGGCTGGTGGGGCTCATGGCCGAGGAATGGCAGACCATCGGCATGGCCCGGCGGGCCCGCGGCGTCGGCTCCCATGGCAGTCCGATGCAGCGGCTGCGTGCCACCCTGGGGCAGAGCTTCGGGCTGCTGGTCCAGGCGATCCGGCGCGCTTCCCGCCTTGCGGTGACCATGGAAGCCCGGGGCTTCGGCGGCCGGCGCCGCACGTGGGCGCGGGAATCCACCTACTCGCTGCTGGATGTGTGGGTGCTCCTGGGTGGCGTGGCCATCGCCGCTGCCGCGGTCCTGGCGGCGGGCTGGGCCGGGACCTGGAGCTTCGTTTTCTAGACGCGTTCGTCGTGGTGGGCGCCCAGGCTGGCACCGGATTGCGCTCCGCCGTCCGGCCCGCAAGGCTGGGCCCGTGAACCTTTTCTCCGGCTGCGGGCAATACACAGTGTGAGTACAGACAACGAGATCATCAGGCGGTCCCGCGACAGCCCCGCGGAGTTCGCGGCGCTGTATGACCGGCACGCCTCGGTCATTTACCGCTATGCGGCCCGGCGGGCCGGCGATTTTGTGGCTGACGACGTCATGTCGGAGACCTTCCTGGTCGCCTTCGAACGCCGAGAAACCTTCGACCCAGGCCGTGAGGACGCCAGGCCATGGCTGTTCGGCATCGCAACCAACTTGCTCCGGCGGCACCACCGTGCCGAAGCCAGGATGCTCAGCGCCCTCGCGAAATCGGCGCCCCGCGAAGCCACTGCGGACAGTTCGGACTCGATAGCCGCGCAGCTTGATGCCGCGGCTGCGACGGCCCGGATTGCCGGCGTGCTGAAAGGCATGCCGGGGATCGACCGCGAAACCCTGCTGCTCTACGCCTGGGCGGACCTGAGCTACGAGCAAATCGCCGACGCCATGGACGTTCCCGTCGGCACCGTGCGCTCCCGCCTGAACCGCGCGCGCAAAACCCTCCGGACCGGGCTGGGTACACAACTTGAAGAATCGGAGAACGAACATGGACGACTTGCAGTTGCTCCGCGAGATGCGTAACGAAACAGGGACCCCAGCCCCCGCGACCCTTGCGCGGGGACGCCGGGAACTCCTGTCCCGCATCGGCGGTGAAACAGCCATGCTGCCCGACGGCGGCACGCTCCGGCGGCGGAAAGTGACCCGGCGGTTGCTCCTCGCCTCGGCCGCAGCGGCAGTCTTGGTGGGGGCCTTGGTGGCCGCCGACGTCGTGATTCCCGGCGCCAAACCGGGTGCCACGGCAGAAGCCGCCGAAGTCCTTTCCAAGGCGGCGGCCGCCGCGATCAAGACCTCCGATCCCGTGGTGGGGCCGGGGCAGTATTTGAAGGTGGAGACGAAGGCGGTTTACGGGGCCACGGTTTCCCGTGCCAATGGCACTATGGTCTCTTGGCTGGAAACACAGGATGGCCAACTTTACGTCCCAGCGGATACGTCCGGTGAATGGGTGTGGAACCGTGAGCGCCGAGTGCCTACGACGTTCTTTGGAGAGGAATCCAAGGCTGAAGCCCAACGGCATGTGTCTTCACTGAATGGGGGTGCCGGTCCGCAGCTCGAGGGCATCATCCGCGGCCCTGGTGGAGCCTTCTACGGCAGCGCGCAGCAGATCCTTGGGATGCCGCTGTTGGAAGCGGTCAAGACCCTGCCACGCGAACCGCGCAGGCTGTTGGACCTGATTTACGAAAAGACCAAGGGCCAAGGCCCATCGCCGGAGAGCCAAGCGTTGATGACCATCGCGGATTCGCTCCGCATCGGAGTCGTTCCCGCCGACTTGCGGGCGGCAATGTACAAGGCGGCAGCCCTGATTCCCGGTGTGGTGGTGGCGGACGAGCAGGCGACTCTTGATGGACGTAAAGGAGTGGCATTGGGTGTCTACTGGGCCGAGGGCAAGCTCCGGCAGGACATCATCGTTGATCCGGTAACCGGCTTCATGATCGGTGAGCGAACAATGCATCTTGTGGCAATGGGCGGGATTCCGGCGAACACCGCCTCCGGCTGGACCTCAGTCAAGACCTCGGTGGTGGACTCGGCGCCGTAAGGATGCTTGCAAGGGCTTCCTCAGCCGGTGCTAACCGCGCCAGTTGAGGAAGCCTTTGTGGCCTCCCGTCGGGGAGGGCTGCCCGCCGGGCGGTCCGCTGGGAGTTGGCTCGCGCCGTCGTCGGACATGCTCGCCAAACTATCGCACGAAGCGGGTACCGTGTGAGCTTCGACGCGCAACGGGGAATTACGCCACCGAAATTAGATCATCTGTGATATTTTCTTGCCATGACTCAAGCTGCCGCCGAACACGTAGGCCTCCTTCTCCGCGACGCCCGCGGTGAAAAAGGCTGGACACAGGGCCAGCTGGCCGCCGAGCTGGGCACCAGCCAAAGTGCCATCGCACGCATGGAGCAGGGCAAACAGAACCTGAGCCTCAAGATGATCGAGCGCCTTGAGACCATTTTCGGCCGAACCATCGTCAAGGTGGGCAAGCCGCAGATGACACACCTTCGTGTCGAGGGCGGACGTACGCTCTCCGGCGCGGTGGACGTCAACAGCAGCAAGAATGCAGGCGTCGCGCTGCTCTGCGCGAGCCTCATCAACCGGGGCACCACCACGCTCCGCCGGCTCGCCCGGATCGAAGAGGTCAACAGGATCGTGGAGGTCCTGATGTCCATCGGCGTCGAGTGCACCTGGCTCAACGGCAACGATCTGCGCATCCGCCGGCCCGAAACCCTGGACCTCGCCTCCATGGACGAGGAGGCCGCGCGCCGCACCCGCAGCGTCATCATGCTGCTTGGCCCGCTCCTGGACGAATCCGAGGAATACCACCTGCCCTACGCCGGAGGCTGCGACCTCGGCACCCGCACGGTGGAGCCGCACATGCAGGCCCTGCGCCAGTTCGGCCTGTCGGTGGAGGCCAAGTCCGGTTTCTACGCCGTCACCGCACCGTCCGCCGACAGCCACGACCGCTCCTTCGTCCTGACCGAGCGTGGCGACACCGTTACCGAGAACGCCATCATGGCCGCAGCCCACCGCGAGGGCACCACGGTGATCCGCAACGCGAGCCCCAACTACATGGTCCAGGACCTCTGCTTCTATCTGCAGGGGCTCGGCGTCGAGATCGACGGCGTCGGCACCACCACGCTGAAGATCACCGGCCGCCCGGCCATCGACGTCGAGATCGAGTACTTCCCGTCCGAGGACCCCATCGAGGCCATGAGCCTGATCACCGCCGGCATCGTGACCAATTCCGAGGTCACCATCCGCCGCGTGCCCATCGAGTTCATGGAAATCGAACTCGCCATGCTGGAGCAGATGGGCCAGCAGCTGGACGTGTCCGGGGAATACACGGCCCGCAACGGCCGCACCCGCCTGGTGGACGTCACCACCAAGCCCTCCACGCTGACGGCGGCCAAGGACAAGATCCACCCGATGCCGTTCCCGGGCCTGAACATCGACAACCTGCCGTTCTTCGCCGTCATCGCCGGCAACGCCGAGGGCCAGACGATGATCCACGACTGGGTCTACGAGAACCGCGCCATCTACCTCACGGAACTCAACAAGCTCGGCGGCCAGGTGCAGTTGCTGGACCCGCACCGCATCTACGTCAACGGCCCCACCAAGTGGCGTGCCGCGGAGATCGGCTGCCCGCCGGCCCTCCGTCCCGCGGCCTGCCTCCTGCTGGCCATGCTCGCGGCCCGCGGGACCTCCGAGCTGCGCAACATCTACGTGATCGAGCGCGGCTACGAGGACCTGGCCGAACGGCTGAACACCATCGGCGCCAAGGTGGAGTACTTCCAGGACTGACGGCTCCGGTACCAGGGCTGGGGTCTGGCTGGCTTGGGTCATGCCGGCTCGGGCGTCGGATTCTGCACGATCATTCGCCGCGGCCGGATTCCAGACCCCGGAATTTCGGACTCCGGCGGTTTGTCCATCGGAATGATTGAGCAGAATCCGTCACCCCGAGGGCCGCGACGATCCAGCACAGCCCGGATTTCCGCCAGAACCCCGTCCGGGCTGTTCCAGATCTGTTCAGGCGCGTAGCTCAACACGGCGTGGCCGTGGGTCTGTGCGATGTTGGACCGGCCCATGTCCTTGCGCCAGGCTGCGCGCGAACTGTGGAACTGGAAGCCGTTGATTTCAACAATGAGCCAGCCGTCGATCAGGAAGTCCACCCGCCCCACGTCTGGAACCTGCACCTGCCTGCGGAAGGTGAGTCCCGCTGATTCGAACAGCAGGCGGGCGCTGATCTCAGGTACGGACTCGGACAGGCCGTCTGCCTTCGCCAAGCGCTTCCGGGCCATTCCGTAGTATTTCGCTGTCACCTCGGCTTCGAGGAGCGACCTGGGTACTCCATGGTGCTGCATGGCGGACTGCGCCATGGCCACGGCGTCCACTTCGTTCAGGCATGTCAGCCCGTGAATGACGGTGTCCTCGAGGCTTGCGATTGGCAGGTGTTGATCCGGCTCAAAACGGAGACGGCCGTGCCTGGGGCTGTGCTGGCCACGTCTGTGCCTGCTGGCCAGATGAAGGCGGCCGGGCCTGTCCTTGAGCCACAGCTGGTAGCGGGAGGCACTGGACGCGCACGTCAGGAGCGAATCGTCGATGATGGCGCGCAGGAATTCCGGGTCGGCGTCCGGCAACGCCCAGACTCCCTTCCGGGGCTGGACGGCTCCGGCAGCTGCAAGGCCACGTACGGCGCGTTCGGAATAGCCTTCTCGACGGAGCAGGCCGACGCGGGCCACGCCGCCTACAGATTTCACAAAGTCCAAGGGATCCATGGAACGAGCTAGCCACGATTCCGGGCCTCCGTGGACTGGAAAATGGCACTATGTGGACAATTTGGCGGTGGTGGAGCCGTTCCGTCGGGTCCTGCGACGGATTCTGCACGATCATTCGCCTCGGCCCGGCCGGCAGGCCGCGGAATCCCGGGCCCCGCAGATTTGTCCAACGGAATGAATGAGCAGAATCCGACGGCACGCCCCCGGCTCGTGCCGGACCGTAGCGCGAAGTATGAACAACCACGCCGCCGGGCCCCTGTTTCGGTCCAGCGCCGGGGCGCACAATGGATTCGTGCGCACTTTTGGTGTGGAAGAGGAACTGCTGATTGTCGATCCTGTGACCGGCGAGCCGCTGGCCCTTGCCGAGGCGCTCCTGGCGGGCCACGCAGCCAGGACCTTGGATAGGGACAGGAAGCGCCGCGCGCCCGAAGGCCCCGAAACCGGGCTCAGCCACGAACTCAAGCTCGAACAGATCGAAACCCAGACACGGCCGTGCCACAGCCATGCCGAACTCCTCCACCAGATCCGCCGCGGGCGCGGCATGGCCAGCAGTGCCGCGCGGAAACACGGTGCCAGGATCGCCGCGCTAGCCACCTCGCCCGTGGACACCGCCACGCACACCACCCCGGACCCGCGCTATGCGGCCATGCTGGAGCGCTTCGGCATCACTGTCCACGAACAACTCACCTGCGGCTTCCACGTGCACACCTTGATCAATTCTCCGGAGGAAGGCGTGGTGGTCCTGGACCACATGCGGGACAAGCTCGCGGTCCTCACTGCGATCAGCGCCAATTCCCCGTATTGGCGGGGCCTGGCCACCGGTTTTGAAAGCTACCGCACCCAGGCATGGAACCGTTGGCCGTCGTCGGGACCTGCCGGTCCGTTCGGTTCCCTGGCGTCCTACCGGCGCGTGGTGCACAGGCTCCTGGAAACGGGGGTGCTGCTGGATGAGGGGATGATCTACTTCGACGCCCGGCTCTCCCGCCACCACCCCACCGTGGAAGTCCGGGTGGCGGACGTTTGCCTGCGCGCTGAGGACGCTGCCCTGATCGCGGTGCTGGTCCGGGCACTGGTGGAGATCTCGGTGCGGGAGTTCCATGACGGCGTGGAACCGGCCGCCGTGCCGACGGTCCTGCTGCGGATGGCGTCGTGGCAGGCCAGCAATTTCGGCCTGCGCGGTGAGCTGCTCGATTTCGGGACGTTCCGGCCGGAGCCGGCGTCCGATGTCGTTTGGTCCCTCGTGGAGTACTTGGAACCGGTCCTGGCCGAGCAGGGCGAGCTCGGACTCGTGAAGTCCGGAGTAGCCGCCATCCTGGACCGCGGTAACGGCGCGATCGAGCAGCGCAGCGTCGTGGAGCACTCAAACAGTCACGACGGCGGCCAGCCCGACGCCGCCGGACTGGCCGCCGTGGTGAAGCACGCCGTGCGGATCACCACGCGGGCCGGGGACGCCGAGACGGACACCAAACCGCTGCCGGTGCTCACATGGGCGCGCCAGGACTAGCGCGAAGCCTGACGGCCCAGACCCGGGGCGGTGACCGGCGCGGCGCCGGACTCAGACCTGCTTGAGCGCCCGTTCGAGGTCGAGGACGAGGTCGTCCGGGTCCTCAAGTCCGACGGACAGGCGGATCACGCCGTCGCTGAGCCCGATCGCGGCTCGGCCTTCCGGGCCCATGGCGCGGTGGGTGGTGGTGGCCGGGTGGGTGATGAGGGACTTGGAGTCGCCCAGGTTGTTGGAGATGTCGATGATGCCCAGACCGTCCAGGAGCGCGAAGGCCGCTTCCTTGGCCGTGCGCCCCGCGGAGGGGAGCAGCTCGAACGTCAGCACGGTGCCGCCGGCCTTCATCTGCTTCGCGGCGAGCTCGTACTGCGGGTGCGATTTCAGCAGCGGGTACTTGACCCAGCTGACGGCCGGCTGCTGCTCGAGCCATTCGGCGATCCGCAGGGCCGTGGCCGAGGAGTGGTTGACGCGCAGGCCGATGGTCTCCAGGCCCTTGGTCAGCACCCAGGCGTTGAACGCCGAGAGAGCCGGGCCGGTGTGCCGCATGAGCTGCTTGACGGGGCCGTCGATGAATTCCTTGGTGCCCAGGATCGCACCGCCCAGCACGCGGCCCTGGCCGTCGATGTGCTTGGTTCCCGAGTAGACGATCACGTCGGCGCCGAGCTCGCCGCAGCGCTGGAGCAGGGGGGTGGCAAAGACATTGTCGACGACGACGGTGGCCCCGGCTGCGTGGGCCAGCTCGCTCACCGCGGCGATGTCCACGATTTCCTGCATGGGGTTGGACGGCGACTCGAAGAACACAGCGGTGGTGGGCTCGGACAAGGCGGCGCGCCACTGCTCCAGGTCCGGGCCGTCGACGAAGACCGTCTCCACGCCCCAGCGCGGCAGGATCTCGTTCAGGATCACAAAGCAGGAGCCGAACAGCGAGCGGGCGGCTACCACGCGGTCGCCGGCGGCCAGCAGGGCACCCAGCGCCGTGAACACGGCGGACATGCCCGACGCCGTCGCGAAGCACGCTTCGGTGCCCTCGAGCAGGCGGAGGCGTTCCTGGAAGGTGGCGACGGACGGGTTGCCGTAGCGGGAGTAGACGAAGCGCTCGTCCTCGCCCGTGAAGGCGCGCTCGGCGGCGGCGGCGGACTCGTAGACGAAGCCGGAGTTCAGGAAGACGGCCTCGGAGGTCTCCTGGAAATTGCTACGGTCAAGGCCGCCGCGGACTGCCTGGGTGTCAGGGCTCCAGCCGGCGGCGTCGGGATTGAAAGTCACTTAGTTTTTCCCCAGGTTGGTCGGAAGTCCGCGGTTTTTCCAGCCGTTCACGGTGCGCTCGCCGTAGCGGTCCGGTTCGCCCTCAAAACCCTCCAGCACGTTGTAGGAGGTGTAGCCTGCCTGCGTTGCGGCGATGGCGGCGGCGATGGAGCGCTGGCCCGAGCGGCACAGGAAGACCAGCTCGGTGCCGTCGGCCTCCGGGGCCTGGCGCAGCAGTTCGTCCAGGAACCGGGAGTTGGGGACGCCTCCGGCCAGGTTCCACTGGATGAACAGCGGATCGTTTGCTGTTGCTATGCGTGCCGCGGGGTCCGGGATGCCGATGTGGGCCCATTCGCCCTCGGTGCGGACGTCCACCAGGATGGCGCCTTCTTCAAGCTTGGCCCACGCCTCCTGCGGGCTCAGGTCTCCGGCGTAGCTCACGCGTGGCCCTCGAATGCTTCTTCGTCCTCGTCGTAGCCCTCAAGCTGGTCAACAGCGCTGGCGACGGCGGCATCCGCGCTGGCGATGGCCGCGGGCAGGATCACGGCCTGGGCCACGATCACATCGGTGCCGTTGAACGTGGCGGAGGGGCTGCCGTGGAGCACGTAGCCCTCGGCGAGTGCGGCGGTGATCCGTTCGCAGAAGTCACGGGTGTCCGGGCCGGTGATCAGCCGGTAGGCGAGTTTTTCTTCGGTGGGTTCAGTCATTGCTGGTGCTCCTCAGTCACGCTTGCAGTTCGAAAGTGTCGATACGCCGAGTAGTCACCTGAGGCACCCCGCCGGAGAGAGGGTTGCCGACCAGCAAGTCAGGGCTTTGCGCTGGTACTCATTACTCAAGAAAAAAGTAACATCCACGACGGCGGCCCGCACCGCCGCCGTCGTCATGTTGCGTAACGGGCGGCGGCTTGAGTCAGGCACGCCTGAGTGCGCGCACTGCGGCGCCGATGGTGGGGAAGAAATGCTCGGGTGTGAAGCGGGCTGCGGCACCGAGGTGGAGCAGTTTGTCCTTGACGGGTCCCTTGAGCTCGGCGAACACCAGGTCCACTCCTGTCTGTCCGAGCCATTCGTCCAGGGTGACCAGGTCCTCAAGGGCCGTAGTGTCGATCCCGGTGATCGGCTCAGCAGCGAGGACCACATGGGTGATGTCGTCGGGAGCCTCGTCCACTTGTTCCCGGACAAACGAGGCCAGGACGTGCCCGTTGCCGAAGAACAGCGGGGCATCGAAGCGCAGGATCAGGAGCCCGGGAATCCGTGCGCCTTCGGGGTGACGGGCGAGGTCGTGGTAGCCGGGCAGTCCTTCCTCGGAGCCGAGCTCGGCCCGGTAGGGGTCCCATGCCCTGCGGACGAAGTCCAGGAGCGCGAGGGCTATGGCCACCACGATGCCCTGGAGGACGCCTACCGTGAGGACGCCCAGGAAGGCCGCCAGCATCACCACTGATTCGCTGCGGCTCAGCTTCAGGAGCCGCCGGACGCCGGCTGGATCTGCGAGGGCAATTGCGGCGGCAATCACGACGGCGGCAAGTGTTGCGGAGGGCAGGTACTCGGTCACGCCGGGTGCCAGGAGCATGAACGCCAGCACAAGGACTGCGCCCACGATGCCGGTCATCTGCGATTTGGCGCCTGCCTCCACGGCTACAGGAGTCCGCGAGGTGCTTCCGGAAATGGGGAAGCCGCCTAGCAGCCCCGTGGCGGCGTTGGCTGCCCCGAGTGCAGCCATCTCCCTGTTCCCGGAGACCCTCTTTCCTTCTTTGGCTGCCAACGTCTGGGACAAGACGCCGGTGTCCGCGAAGGCCATGAGGGCAATGCCGGCGGCTGCAGGCAGCAAGGTCAGTGCATCGGCCCATCCAATGCCGCCAAGAGCGGGCACGGGCAGGCCCTGAGGCAAGACCCCGGTGACTTTTACGTCGTCGTTAAGGCCCCAGACCGCCGTCGCAATACACGTGCCAACCACCGCGAGAAGGACGCCGGGCACCTTCCATTTGAGGAGCCGCGGGATCCAGATGAGCGCCAGCGAACCCACGCCCAGCAGCAGGGCCGCGACGTTGACGCCGCCGTTCAGCACCCCGGCGGTGACCTTGGCGAGCTTCTGCCAGATGTCGCCGTCGGCCTCGATCCCCAGGAACGCAGGCAACTGGGACAGGGCCACGAGCAGCGCGATCCCGTTCAGGTAACCGAGCCGGATGGGTTTGGACAGCAGGCCGGTGATGCTCCCCAGGCGGAGCGCGGAGCCCGCCAGCATGATCACGCCGATCAGCACGGCGAGCAGGCCCGCCAGTGCCACCGACTTTTCGCTGCTCCCTGCGGCCAGCGGCACGATCGCCGCGGCGATCATCGGGGCGAGGGCGGAGTCGGGTCCAAGGACCAGAATGCGGGAAGGACCGACGACGGCGTACACCAGCAACGGGACCACCGTTGCGTAGAGCCCGGTGACAGGCGGCAGTCCGGCGGCCTGCGCATACGCCATGCCCGCGGGCACCAGCAGGGCGAACAACGCCGCACCGGCCACGATGTCGTGCCGCAGCCATTCGCGCTTGTAGCCTTTGAGCGCCCAGACGTTGGACAGCCGATCCATGGCGGATCGAAGGACGGTGGGGGCGCTCATACAGAGATCATTCCGGACACGGACTCATTGTGGAACCCGCCCCTTCAATCCTCGCCCCTTCACATGTGACGCCCCGGGAGCATAATTGACGCAGTACGAACCCCGGTAACGTCCGATGAAATCAGGTCGCGGTGAACGGATCGAACAGTTCCAGAGGAAGACCCATGCTGCAGCCCACATTCCTCATCGGCCACGCGCCGGTCCACGCCCGCCAGCTGGCCGCCGCAGCCGCAGATCCCGCAACGCGGATCGAACTCAGCGCGGACGCGCTGGGGCTGATCGGCCTCTCCCGGGAGGTGGTGGACGAGACCATCCTGTCCGGCCGGCAGGTCCACGGGATCAACACGCTCCTGGGTTCGGGCCGGGAAACCGACGTGGAGGAGGCCGCGGTCCTCGCCTACCAGGTGCAGGTGGTCCGCTACCACCACAGCGGTGTGGGCGACTATCTCGACCGCGCCTCCGTCCGCGCCCTCATCCTGGCCCGGCTGATCGGCTTCAGCCGCGGCGGCTCCGGCGTGCGCACGCAAACGGCGATTTTCTACCAGGAGCTGCTGAACCGGGGCGTCTACCCGGCGGTTCCGCGGGAGGGCTCGGTGGGTTCCTCGGACCTCACCCAGCTGGCCGCCGTCGCCGCCGTCGCGATCGGCGAGGGGCACGCCATCGGCGCGGACGGCACCCTGGTGCCCGGCGCGCGGGCGCTGGCCGACGCTGGCCTGGAACCCCTGAAGCTCGACGCCGGCGAAGCCCTCGCGCTGCTCAGCGCCAACTCGTACTCCATCGGCTCGGGGGCGCTGGTGCTGGGGCGCCTGCTCCGCCTTGCGGAGCTCGCGGACCTTGCGCTCGCCTTGTCGCTCGAGGTGATTGCCAGGTACGACGACGGCGGGAATCTGAGTCCCTTTTCGCCCCTCATCCAGGCGGCCAAGGCCGTCGACGGGCAGCGGCAATCCGCCGAGGCCGTCCGGCGGCTGTTGGGCGGCGGATGGCTGGAGGACGTCCGGCCGGGCGTCTCCGTGCAGGATCCGCTGTCCTTCCGGGCCGCACCGCAGACCCACGGCGCCTTCCGTCACGTGGTGGCGCAGCTGGAGGCGGCGATCGAGGTGGAGCTCAACGGGCGCGGGGACAACCCGCTCTGCGACGTCGACTCCGCGCTCATGGTGTCCGGCGGGAACTTCCAACCGGTGCAGCTGGCCCTGGCCTTCGAGGCCACGCGGCTGGCCCTGGCACACCTCGGCATCGCCAGCGAGCGCCGGATCGCCAAGCTGTATCCGCCGCAGCGGGACATCCGGCAGCGGCACCTGGACGCGGCCCGCGGCGGCGCCGCCCTGGCCGCCGAGGAACTGCCGGGCCTGATCTGGTACTCGGCGGCGGCCCTGCTGGCGGAGCTGAAGGTCCTGGCCGCCCCGGCCACGCTGGGTGCGCCCACGCTGTCCGCCGACGTCGAGGACCACTCCACCCTGGCGCCGTTGGCGCTGCAGCAGCTCGAGAAATCGCACGAGGCCGCGGAGAAGCTGCTGAGCATCGAGGCGCTGACGGCTGCCTACCTGCTGGGCGAAGCAGAACGGCAGGAGGCGCGGCCCCTCGGAAAGGGGACAGGCGCCGTCGTCGGGCAGCTTGCGGAACTGCTGGCTCTACGGCTGCCGCCACCGGAACTGGTGGCGCGGGCGCGGCAGGCTCTGCTGGCAGCGCTGGAGAGGGAAGGACAACGGTGAGCATCATGGTGGGCAGGCACAGGGCTCATGCGGCGGAGGTTCCGGACGGGCTGGACGAGTCCGTCCTGGCAAGGGTGGGCAACACGCCGCTCGTGGCGCTGGAGACCCTGAGCCGCGGGCTGGGCAGCATGGTCCACGTCAAGCTCGAGTCGGAGAACCCCGGCGGCTCCATCAAGGACCGCACGGCGTTGAGCATGGTGCGGGCCGCCGAACGCTCCGGGGAGCTGCGGCCGGGAGCGACGATCGTGGAGAGCACCTCCGGCAACACCGGGATCGGGCTCGCGCTGATCGGGCACCTGACGGGGCATCCCGTGGTGGTGGTCACCGGCGACACCATCTCGGAGGGAAAACTCGCCGCCCTGCACAACTACGGGGCCCGCGTGGTGCTGACGGACTGGAGCGCGCCGTCGGAATCGCTCGAGAACGCCCGGGCCGTGGCGGCCCGGATCACTGCCGAGATTCCCGGCGCCTGGCGGCCCATGCAGTTCGACAACCCGGCCAACCCCGCGGCGCACTATGAGGGCACCGGGCCCGAGATCTGGCGCCAGAGCGGCGGGACGGTGACGCACTTCGTGGCAGGCATCGGCACCGGCGGCACCATCAGTGGCAACGGCCGCTACCTCAAGGAACGCGTGGCGGCGGAGCGGCCCGGCGGGCACCTGGAAGTGGTGGGCGCCGACCCCTATGGTTCCGCATACAGCGGCGGGCATCCCGGGGAAATCCTGGTGGACGGCGTGGGGAATTCCTGGCCCGAGGTCCAGTGGCCCAAGGTCTTCGACCGCGCGCTGGTGGACCGTTTCCTGCGCATCCCCAACGACGAGGTCTACACCACGGTGCACCTTTTGCTCGACAAGGAGGGGCTGGCGCTGGGGCCGTCGTCCGGGCTCGCGGTGGCGGCCGCCCTTCGTGTGGCGCGTGCGGCGCCGCACGGTTCCGTGGTGGTGGCCATAGCCCCCGACGCCGGGACGAACTACCTGAGCAAGGCCTTCAACCCGGTGTGGCTGGCGGAGAACGGGATCCGTCTGGCGGCCGACGCGGGGGAGTGAGGGCGGGGCCGGTGCGTTAGGCTCCAGACATGCCCGAACAGGATTCGCCACCGCGGCTTGCCGGCTATCTGGACAAGCAACAGCCGGAGCTCTACCAGGCCCTCACCGCCTACGCCCAGCAGGTCACCCGCGAGGCGGACAAAGCCGGGATTCCGCGGCGGACGCTGGAGCTGGTGAACTACTTGGCCTCGCAGATCAACGGCTGTGCCTTCTGCCTGGACCTGCACCGCCGCCGCGCCACCGGCTACGGCGAGACCGAGCAGCGGCTGGCACTCATCCGCCTGTATGGCGAGGTGGAGCTGTTCAGCGAAGCCGAGCGCGTGGCCCTGGAACTCACCGAGCAGGTGACGCGCATGAGCTCCGCCAGGCCCACCGCCGAGCTTTTCGCCCGGGCCCGGCTCGTGTACACGGAGGAGCAGATCAGCGTGCTGTGCATGGCCGCGATCGGCATCAACGCCTTCAACCGCCTGTCCATCCTCAGCGAGCATCCGGTGCGCCGGGCCGCCGTCGAAGGCTAGTCGCGGGCGGCACGGGCGCCTGCCTGCAACGATCCGGGAACGAATGCCATCGCCACCGCTCTGCCATGCGCCTGTGCGGCCACAATGAATGCATGGTGTCCGGAATCCGGAAGCGCAACGACGTCCGGCTGGCCGGTGTGCTGGCCCTTGCGCTGTTCTTCACAGCCGCCGTCGCCGCCTGTTCGGGTGGGACGTCCTGGGGTGCGCCGCCCTGCATGCCGCCTCACTACTCCGTCACCCCGGCGTCGGCGAAGCCCGGCGACACTGTCACAGTCAGCGCCCCGGACGCCACGTGCAACCCGCGCTATGGGGCCAACGCGAAGGTGGCAGTGACCGTGACCGACTCCGCCGGCGCCGTGGTGCTGGAGGAACTGGCGCCAATGAACGACGCCGGCGGGTTCCGTTTCGAGTTCGACGTCCCGGCAGCGTCCGCGGCGGGAGCTGCGGTGGTCACCGCCATGCCGCACGGGGTCGACTGGTGCGACGACACGGGCAGGAACAACCGCTTGGCCCGCAGCGGCGATTTTGACCGGGCGTCCTGTGCCATGCCGATGCAGATGCTGACGATCACCAAGTAGGCCTGAGCCTGGATAAGTCGCGTGGAGACATCAGGGTGCCGAGGGGGGTGTCCGCAATCTGCGGACGCCCCTCCCTTGGCCCTTTGAATGGGCCCCTCGTGACTGTGTCAACTATTTCTGGCCCCGGTAGGGCGGGTATTTCTGGCCCCGGGGGAAGACCTGCAGGGCTCGACGGGGTTCAGAGGAGCAGGCCCAGTCCATAGCCGGCCAGGGCAAGAGTGAAACCCGTGAGCAGGTTTACTGCCATGCTGCTGATGGCTGTCCGGTAGCGCTTGCGCATGAGGAGCTGGATCGTTTCGACGCTGAGGGTGCTGAATGTTGTGAGGCCGCCGGCAACGCCGGTGACGAGGATGATGTGCAGCTCTGGCGGGATCATTCCGTGGGCGGTTGCGCCTGTTGCGGTGCCCGCGATTATGGAACCTATCGCGTTGACGACGAGGACTGGGTAAGGGAAGCCTGCGACCAGGGAGTTGTGACCTGATCGCACGGCATACACGGTGACGAGGTACCTGACCGTTGCCGCTACGGCTCCGGATAGAAGCACCGTGGCAGTCAGGAGCACGCTGGTCATTCGCCATCTCCGGCCATACTGGTGCTCCGTGGAGGTGGTTGCCCAGTGCGAAGCCGGCCACGGCGGCACCGAGACCCAGGACCACGGAGGCGGTGAGGTAGAGAACCGCAACGATCCATTGTCCGGCCATGCTGAGGGTGACTAGTGCCACCGCCACCGCGGAGAAGGTGGTGAATGTTCCCAGGACGCCGGCGCCTATTCCGGCCTGAAACCACGGCGGCAGCGGCCGGTGCCACATCCGTGCGATCAGGTAGGCCAGGGTGAAGGACCCGGCGATGTTGATCAGAAGGGTGCTCCAGGGCCATTGATCGGAACCGTGAGGAATGAGGGTGTCCAGCCCCCACCGCATGCCGGTACCGATGAGCCCGCCAACGAAAACCGCAGGAACATGGGTCGAGGGCCAGGAGTTCACCACTCCACGGTACCCGGCGGCGAGATGATCGCGGCCTACCCGGCATCAGGGTTTCCAGGTGTCAGTGACTGTCGGGCTTCCATGACCACGTGCTGCATCGCTTTGGGTGCCTGCCGGAGCCTTGCTGGCAGAATTGCCCTCATCGGCCGGTCTATCTAGCGGCCTGCTGGGCTTTGGTATGAGAGAGGCGGTAGGAGTCGGTGCCGGTCTCGATGATGCTGCCGTTGAAGGTGAGCCGGTCCACGATGGCGGCGCAGAGGCGCGGGTCGGTGAGGGTCTTGTCCAGCCGGAGAACGATTCATTGGAGGCGATGGCGACGGAGTTTTTCTCTTCCCGTTCGGTGAGGACCTGGCAACTTACTTTCGTATCAGGTGCTGAGGCCCCAGTGAACACGGATGGCCTCGGCAACCGGCCCCGCGGTGACATCGACCCGGAAAGCAACCGGCGCGGTCCCTGTCTCTTCGATGACCGTGTCACGATACGTGCGGCCGCACGAGGGACAAAGGGTGTAGAGCTCCCCGTCCTCAGGCCACTTGGCCAGTCCGGCGGGTACGGGGGTGTCGCCCCTAATGTGGATGGGGATGCCTTCCGAATTGGCCTGAATCAGCCCTTCGTCGCCGACGGTGTTGCCGCAGACGCAGGTGATGGTGGTGACATCATGACCGGTGACAGCGGCGAATTCAATGCTCATGGCGTGCTCCCGAGCGTTGGAAGAAAACTACTTACCTTAGCCTATGCCTGCAGGTCGGCCAGAGCCCCTCATCGGGCCCCAGATGGCATCAGCGGCCGTGCAGTCGGCTTCTGTTCAGGTCAGCGGGGCCTGTAGACGTCGGCACGGTGGTCGACTCTGAGAAGTTCGACGACGATCTTCTCGTCATCGATGGAATACAGGACACGATACGGGCCGCGCCTGGCGGAGAAATATCCCGTGAGTTCACGCTCGAGTGGCTTGCCTACCCGCTGCGGGTTCCTGGACAGCTCGCCATAGACGAATTCGATGATGGCCGGAACGATGCGAGGCGGTACGCGCTGCATGTCCCGACGGGCACCGGGCGAGAAAATGACCTCACGCGCCACCCGCTATCAGCCTTGGGGCTTGGGGACGCCGAACTCAGCCCGGATCTGCTCCTCCGAGAGTCCGCGGCCCTCTGCAATGTCCTTCTGGCCCTGGGCAGGTCTTCACGGATATTCGGCTGGGACAGCCAGAACAGGGTTTCCTGCAGCGCTTCCCATTCATCGGTCCCGATGATCACGGCGGCGGGGACGCCGTTCTTGGTGATGACCGCTTGGTCATGGGTCACCGATGCGGCGTCGACGAGCTCGGAGAGCCTGGCCTTCACGGTGGAAAGAGGCAAGGTTTGCATGCGTTAATCGCAGGTCGGAATTGTGGTCACCACAAGACCTGAATAAAGACAAGCGGTCGCGACTACTCGATCCCGGCGAACAGCTCGTTGAGCTCGGCCGTCAGCTGCTTGCGCACGGCCACCGTGCCGATTTCCTGGCCGTTGATGTGGTTCACCGGGGCGATCAGGCGGATGCTCGAGATCAGCCAGACGGCGTCGGCGTCGAACAGGTCCTGCGGGACCAGCGGGCCGTAGCCCAGCTCCCAGCCGGCGGCCTTGGCCGCGGCGAACAGCGCCCCCTGGGAGGTGCCCGGCAGGATGCCGCTGTCCAGCTGAGGCGTGATGAGACGCCGGACGGTCTTGCTCCCGGTGCCAGTGCCGTCGTCGGCGGTTTCAAGGTGCGCCAAAAGCACGGTCGACGTCGGCCCCTCCAGGACGCGGCCGTCTGTGGAGGTGAAGATGGCGTCGTCCGCGCCCTGCTTGTGCGCATACCGCAGGGCGGCCATGTTCACGGCATAGGAGAGCGTCTTGGCGCCGAGGAGCAGCCAGGGGGCGCGCTCGCCGGCGTCGGTGTCGAAACCGCGGTCCAGGAGCACGACGTCGATGCCCGTCTCGCGCTGCCGGCGGCTGCCCGCAGGCGACGGCGAAGCCTGCACCCAGCAGGTGCTGCCGGCAGCACCTTCCACGCCGCGGGTCACGAGCAGCTTGACGACAACCTCGTCCTCCTCCGGCGTCGGGGCTGGGTGGGTGCTGCGGAACTCTGCGATGGCGGTATCGATGGCCCGGCGCCAGGCGTCCTGGGCCGGGATGACCAGGTCCAGTGCCTCGGCGGAGGTGCCCAGGCGGTTCAGGTGTGCCTGCACCTTGCGGGCACGGCCTTCGACGGCCAGAAGCGACTCGAACACACCGTCGCCGCGCGTGGCACCGAGATCGGTGGCCATGAGCTGCGGCTGGCTGGAGTCGGCGATGCGGCCGTTTTCGAAGGCGGGGTCCAGGAAGACGAGGACCGTGGGGGCAGGAGAAGTCATGCTTCCAGCTTAGTGCGGCCCGGCTCAGCGAGTTTATGTACAGCTCATGCCCTTTTGGACGCGTCTTAAGGGCGTCAGCTGTACATAAACTCCAGGGGCGGTGCTGCGGTTAGCGCCTAACTTGCTCCCCAACCTCGCTGCGCTCGGCCGGGGCCCCTCGCAAGTTAGGCTGGGGCTCACCGTTAGTTCTTGGACCATGGGGGTTGTCGAGTGCTGTTGCCGTTTCCGCTGGGGCTGGAGTGGACCTGGCTGCTGGGCGTCTGGGCCATCGGGGAAATCATCCTGCGCATCGTGCTGCTGGGCGTCATTCCCGGGAACCGTCGGCCCACCACGGCCATGGCCTGGCTGCTGGCCGTCTTCCTGATCCCCTCGGTGGGGTTCATCCTCTTCCTGCTCTTCGGCAACTACCGGCTCTCCCGCCGTCGCCGGGAACAGCAGGAGGAAGTCAACCAGAGGGTGCGGGTCGGCACCTCGGCGCTGGCCGCCGTCGCAAGCGGCTATGACGGCCCCGAATGGGTGGTCTCTGCAGGTGAGCTGAACCGCCGGCTCGGCTCGCTGCCCATGGTGGACGGCAACACGGTGGAGCTGATCCCCGGCTACGAGGAATCCATCAAGGCCATGACCGAGGCCGTTCGCGGCGCCAAGGAGTACGTCAACGCCGAGTTCTACATCATGAGCAGCGACGCCGTCACCGACGAACTCCTTACCGAACTGGAGAAAGCTGCCGTCCGCGGAGTCGCCGTCCGGCTGCTCTTCGACCACATCGGCACCTTGCGCATCAGGGGCTACCGCCGGCTGGTCCGGCGGCTCAGGCGCAGCCGCATCCAGTGGCGGCGGATGCTGCCGCTGCTGCCGATCCACGGCCAGTGGCGCCGCCCGGATCTGCGCAACCACCGCAAGATTCTGGTGATCGACGGCCAGGTGGCCTTCACCGGCTCACAGAACCTGATCGAACCCTCCTACAACAACCCCGCGCACCGCCGGGCGGGACGCAAATGGGTGGAGCTCATGGCTCGGCTCGAGGGTCCGATCGTGGCCACCCTCAACGTGGTCTTCGCCACCGATTGGCTGAGCGAAACCGACGAATCACTCGAATACCAGCTGCGCCTGCCCGCCAGCGCCGCGCCGGGGCGCGTGACCGCCCAGGTGGTCCCCAGCGGCCCGGGGTTCGTCACGGAAAACAACCTGAGGCTCTTCAACACCCTGATCTACTCGGCGCAGCACCGGATCTCGGTCTGCAGCCCCTACTTTGTGCCCGACGATTCCCTTCTCTATGCGATCACGACGGCGGCGCAGCGCGGGGTCGACGTGGAGCTGTTCGTCTCGGAGAAGGGCGACCAGTTCCTGGTCCACCATGCCCAGCGCTCCTACTACGAGGCACTGCTTGAGGCCGGCGTCCGGATCTACCTCTACCGGGCGCCGTTTGTGCTGCACGCGAAGCATTTCACCATCGACGACGAAGTGGCCGTTCTGGGCTCCAGCAACATGGACATGCGCTCGTTCTCGCTGAACATGGAGGTCTCGGTGATGCTGCTGGGCGCCGAGACCGTTGACCTGATGCGCTCCGTGGAATCCGGCTATCGCGAGGTGTCCCTGGAGTTGACGCTGGACGACTGGCTGCGCCGGCCCATGATCGCCAAATACGTGGACAACGTGGCGCGGCTGACGGCGACGCTGCAGTAGGCAACAGCACCCGACGGCGGCAGTTGCCGGCCGCCGTCGGGCACCTGTTCGATGCTGCCACGACGCCGGGCGCACCGGGCTGTTCGGCCCTATGGTTGTGCCGGCCTAATGGGTGCAAACTGGAAGCCCAGCGCTCCGACAGAAGTCCCGTACCGCGCCAGGTGCCGGGCAGGCTGCCGGTCCCGCCGCACATATGGACGGAGTACCTCGATGAGGTACCTAATGAACCGAGGAGAACCATGACCACTTTGAAGGAACGCCTGCACTCCGACGTCGTCGCCCACATAAAGGACGGTAACCGGATCGCACTCACCACGGTGCGCACTGTCCTGGGCGAGATCGAAACCCGCGAGAAGTCCGGCCAAACGCCGGTCGAGCTGGACGACACCGAGGTGACAGCACTGCTGCAGAAGGAAGCCGCCAATCGCCGCCACACCGCCCACACCTACACGGAGGCGGGAGAGACCGACCGCGCCGCCGCGGAAATTGCCGAAGCCGAGATCATCGAGGCGTACCTGCCGGAGCCGTTGACCGCAGCTGAGGTGGAGACCATCGTCGACGAGACTATCGCGGCGCTGAAGGCCGACGGTGTCGAGTTGTCCATCCGGCAGCTTGGCGAAGTGATGAAACCAGTCACCGCCAAGGTCGCCGGCCGCTTCGACGGCAAGGCTGTCAGCGAGGTCGTGCGCCAACGCATCGCACAGTGACGCGAGCTGGCTCGTCGGGAACGCATGTTTATCGTCAACGTCGTGATCCTCGTCGGGGGCTATGAGCCCCCGACGGCGGTGCTGCCGCCGTCGGGGCTTTCCATCCCGCCGGGATAGGGCGATTCTGTAATCACGAGCGTGATTCGGAACCGTTGTTCGGAGGCATGATGGGAATGAAGGACGAAACTCCAGCTGCTCCGGTGCCGTCCGGGCAGGCCGAGGAAATCCACCCCGAACGGATCCAGATCGTGGCCGAGGGCCGCACTGTCAGCGAGCGCCTCTGGAACGAGGACCTTGCCCCGGCCCGGCACCGCAACTGGGGCGTCTTGAGCCTTTTCGCCCTGTGGATGTGCGACGTCCACAGCATTGCCGGCTACACCTTCGCAGCGGGCCTCTTCATCACCGGGCTGGTGGGCTGGCAGGTGTTCCTGGCCCTCGTCGTCGGCATCACGGTGGTCTTTTTTCTCATGAACTTCGCCGGAACCGCGGGACAGAAAACCGGGGTCCCGTACCCCGTTCTGGCCAGGATTTCCTTCGGGCTCTTCGGCGCCAACCTCGCGGCGCTTATCAGGGCGGCCATCGCCATCGCGTGGTACGGGATCCAGACGTGGCTGGCCTCGGAAGCGGTGCTGGTACTGCTCTTCTCCATCTGGCCGGAGACGGCTCAATACGACGCCCCGGGCACCGGTGAATTCCTGGGGCTGACGCCGATCGCCTGGGCGGCGTTCCTGGTGCTGTGGGCCGTGCAGCTGCTGGTCATCCGCCGCGGCATGGAGACGGTACGGCGGTTCCAGGACTGGGCCGGTCCGGCCATCTGGGTGGCCATGTTCGCGCTCGCCATCTACATCGTGGTCCAGGCGGGCGACAAGTTCAGTCTGGCGATTCCCGGCGTCGCACCGCTGGACGGTGCCGCGGCCGTCAGCCAGTTCTTCGCCGCCATTGCCTTGACAGTCACCTACTTCGCGGCCCTGCTGCTGAACTTCTGCGACTTCTCGAGGTTCTCACCCGACCGCAAGACGATCCTGCGCGGCAACTTCTGGGGACTGCCGGTGAACTTCATCGCGTTCGCCCTGGTCACGGTGGTGGTGACGGCCGGTGCCGCCTCCTACTTCACCCAGGAGCAGTACCAAGGCCAGGACATCTTCAAGGTCATCACCGATCCCGTGAACATTGTCAAGGCCATCGACAACCCCTGGATCACAGGCATCGCCGCGGTGACGTTCGTTGTGGCCACGATCGGCATCAATGTGGTGGCCAACTTCGTCTCGGCTTCGTACGACCTCGCCAACGTGGCGCCGCACCGGATCAACTTCCGGCGCGGTGGGCTCATCAGCGCTGTCCTGGCGATCGTGATCCTGCCGTGGAACCTCTTCAGCAGCCCGGTGGTGATCGTGTACTTCCTCGGCGGCCTGGGCGCCCTCCTCGGCCCGTTGTTCGGCGTCATCTTCACCGACTTCTTCCGGCTCCGGAAGCAGCGCTTCAAGCTTTCGGACCTCTACCACGAGGATAAGGAGGGCCACTACTACTACAGCAAGGGCTGGAACCCCAAGGCGCTCGCCGCCCTTGTTCCGGCCGCCCTCGTCGCCGGCATTATCGCGCTGGTTCCGGCCCTGCAGAACATCCTGCCCGGAGGCGCCGGCCTGGGCCCGTATTCCTGGTTCGTGGGCGCCGCGCTGGCGGCCGGAATCTACTACTACCTCACCCGCAATGACCCCGCGCTCCGGAAGGCCGTGGCCGAAGCCGACGATTAGGCCGCTCCGCCTGCCTGTCTTTCTGGCCGCACAGTCTTTCTGCCCGCACTGTCTCCTGGAGGGTCAGCCCGCGGGGAATTCCGCACCGAGCGCTGACAGCACGCCGAAGGCTTTGGTCCGGATTTCCTCGTATTCGTCCTCCATGGAGGAATCGGCCGTGATGGCACCGCCGACGCCGAGGCTGAGCGTGCGCCGCCCGTCGCCGTCGGCGGCCATCACCAGGGTCCGGATCACGACGGCGAGGTCCGTGGCCGCATTCAGTGAGAAGTAGCCGATCGCCCCCGAGTAGACGCCCCGCGGGCCGGCTTCCAGGCGGTCCAGGATGGCCATGGTGCTGATCTTCGGCGCCCCGGTCATGGACCCGGCCGGGAAGGCGGCCGCGACGGCCTCGGCCCGCGGCGCCCCCGGGCGCAGGTGCGCGTCGATGGTGCTGACCATCTGGTGCACCGTGGCGTAGCTTTCGATCGCGCACAGCCTGCTCACGGTCACCGAGCCGGGGATGGCGAAGTGGCTCAGGTCGTTGCGGAGCAGGTCCACGATCATGATGTTCTCGGCCCGGTCCTTGAGCGAAGTGGCCAGGTCCTCGCGCAGCGCGGCGTCCGCCGCGGCATCCTCGGACCGACGGCGGGTGCCCTTGATCGGCTCGGCCCGCATGCCGCCGTCGGAGGCGATCCGCAGGAAACGCTCCGGCGAGGTGCTGGCGACGGCCAGGCCGCCGAAGCGCAGGTAGCTGGCGAACGGGGCGGGGTTGCGCCGTCGCATGGCCAGGTAGCTCTGCCACGGGTCCAGCCCGGGGTCCGCCGCCTCCAGGGTGGTGGTCAGGCAGACCTCGTAGCTGTTGCCCTCGTCGATCTCGTGCTGGGCATCGGCGATCTTGCCCTTGTACCCGGTGGCGGTGTCGCGGCTGCTGAACTCGAGCGGGAAAGCGGGGCTCCCGACGGCGGCCGTCGCCTCCGTGGGGGCGGCTTTGGCAGCGCGCGGGGCGGAGCTAGCCCGGACGGCCTCGCCCGCCAGCCGGAACCAGTCATCGGCGTCGGGGGCGTCCAGGGCGAGCAGCCAGACGGCCTGTTCGCGGTGGTCGATCACCACGGCCCGGCCCGCGAAAAGCAGGGCGGCGTCCGGCGTTGCGGAGCGGACGTCGCTCCCGCCGGTTTCGCGCTTGAGCTCGTAGCCGAGGTAGCCCAGCCAGCCGAGGGTGAACTGGCCCTCGTAGCCGCGCGGGGCGCGCACGGCGCGGCGCCCCCACACGGAGTCCAGCCAGCGGAAGAACGGCCCGCTGGTCTCCACGGTGGCGCAGCCGGCTGTCAGCCGGGTGGTACCCGAACTGTGCAGGACCGATTGGCCGAACGTCCCGGCGTCGTCGGCGAGGATGCTGAAGCGGCTGCGCTCGGCGGCCGGGCTGTGTGCCTCCGCAGCGGGGGCCCCGGCCGAGGCCGCGCCATGCACCGTGGCGGCGTTGGAGGAATCCAGCCACACGGCGTTGTCCGATGCCCCGTACAGGGCGTCGAAGAGGGCGGCGGCGTCCGGGACGGCGTCGATCTTCTCGGACCGCAGCTGCAGTCCGCGGCGCGCGTTGAGTTCGGGGGCCAGAACGGATGCCAGGGACGGCAGGTAGTTCAGGGCCTGCAGGATGTTGCCTGGAGCCTCGCCGTCGGCGTGGTTGAGCACGCGGATATCGGCGCTGCTCTGCACAGGATCCGAGTCCAGCCACTCCTGCTCTTGTGCGGCCCAGTCATCCCAGTACGGCTCATATGTGCTGCCATCGCGGTCCAGCGCCCGGCGGCGGCGTTCCTCGCCGGGGGCGTCCACCCATACGACGGCGTCCAGCATGGTCCGGGCGGCCTCCGCGGCGGCGCCCACACCTTCCACGATCACGATTTCGGCCGGCAGCGTCACACGCTGGGTGCCGTCGTAGTGCTTTTCCCAGTCCCAGCTGACCCACTCCGCGGCGGCGCCCTGGCTCAGGGGCGTCAGGACGGTGGTGATATAGCGTTCGATGCCCGCGGCCAGGCCGTTCCAGCCGGGGTAGATGTCCTCCAGGTGGAACAGCGACACCTTGTGATGCGCGCGGAGGCGGGTGGCCAGCTCAACGGCCAGGGTGGTCTTTCCTGCGCCGGACCGTCCATCGACGGCGATGATCACAGGTGCGGGGGTCATGAAATAGAGGTTACCTGCTTATGGTGGCGGCCACGGGCGTGCAGAAACTCACAAGACTCACATGAACTCACAAGGAATGCACCTGTACCTCAGGTCGAGACCCGTAACCTGGTGATGGCCGCGCTGGCGTGCTCCACAATGCCGGGAATGGCGGCCTGGATGAGGGTCCACGTGGAGTCGAAATCCTGGTGCCCGCCGTACCAGGGGTCCTCGATGCCCAGGTCCAGGGTGCTCCGGCCTGCCATGGCGGGATCGAAGCTGCGCAGCATGCGGATCTTGGCGACAGATTCCCGGTCCGGGGCCGTCTCGTGGAGCCAGCCGTAGTGGTCCACGTCGAGGGCCAGGATGAGCTCGCGCTCGCCGAACCATTCCTGCCGCCACGCGCGGGCAATATGGTGGGCCGAGGGAATGTGGTGCGCGTCGAGTTTCCGGGCCGCGCGGGGATCTATGGGGTGTCCGGCCTCGTACGCGGTGGTCCCCGCGGAGTCGACCTGCACCTGCCCTCCCAGCCCTTGCGACTTCAGGGCCTCGGCCAGCATGAGCTCCGCCATGGGGGAGCGGCAGATGTTGCCGGTGCAGACAGTAATGATGCGGTATGGGCTCGACGCTGAGTACATGGTGCAAGCATCGTCCATGCGGCCCGGTCTTGGCTAGACCCCGGGGGCCCCGGCAGTGGAATTCGTACAATCGATGGTGCGCGATCGCCGGGCGGTCCGGAATTTCGAAATCTCAGAGTCACGTACAGACCAGATCCCGACGACGGTAGCCCGCCAACGCCGAGACAAGCAGCACCGCGGCAATCGCCAGCGTCCACCACACCGGCGACCAATCGGCGTCGGGCGCTGACACATTGGGCACCACATGGAACGGGCTCGTGTTCAGCAGCCAGTCCGGGAGCTTCAGCACCGGGCCGAACATGGTCAGCAGGAGCCAGTACACCAGCAGCAGCCAGGCCAGCCCCCCGAGGCGGGGAGCCAGGCCCACCAGGGCCAGCGCGACGGCGGTGGCCAGCCACAGCGCCGGCAACTGGGCGAGGGCCTGCAGCAGGACCGTGCCCGTGTCCGCCGCGGAACCCGTCGCCTTCGCCCCGGCCGCCAGGGCCAGGGCGCCCGCCATCAGGCCCACCGCCGGCGCCAGGATGGCGAGGACCACCGTCGGCGTAAAGTATCCAAGGCGGGACAATGGCGCGGACAGCACCCACTCCGCCCGGCGTTCTTCCTCCTCCGCGTAGAAATGCAGGGCAAGGTGGATGCCGAAGGCCCCGCTGATCAGCGTCAGCACGAGCAGCAGCACGCCCACGAAAGCCATGAGCAGCTGCTCCTCGGTGGCCACCCGGAAGGCAATCATCTGCTTGATGAAGGGGTTGTCCGCGAAGATGGTGGCCATGGTGCTGGTGACCAGTCCGTATACGGATCCCAGCGCCACCAGGCTCACGCCCCACGTCCAGAAGGCCCCGCGGTCCAGCCGCGAGGTGAGGCCCCAGATTCCGGCCCGGCCCTGCGCAGGGCCTGGCCGCCCTGGGATGAAACCCAGGCCGAAGTCCCGCCGGGAGCGCAGCCAGGCCGCCACCACCGTGAGGAGCGCGCCGGCCGCGGCGAGGAGGGCGAGGGGCCAGAAGTTGTTGTCCGTGGCTGGCCGGATCCGCTCCGCCCACCCCATGGGGTTGGTCCAGAGCAGCCAGCCGGCGTCAGCGAGGGTGTCGCCGAGCCCGCGCAGCAGGTAGCTGATGCCGAGCACGGACACGGCGAGCGTGTTGGCCGTCCGGGCCGCCGAGCCAAGCTGCGCCGTCACCGCGGCGACCCCGGCGAAGGCCACGCCCATCCCCGCCAACAAGGCGCCGAGGGCGAAGGCGCCCGACGGCGGGGCTCCCGCGGACGCAAGCGTCCCGCCCACCAGCAGTCCGACCGCGGCGGAGGCGAGCCAGGCCAGGAGGACGGCGGAGGCCAGCCTCGCGTGCTGGCCCACCACGCCGGAGTCCACAAGCTCGGCCTGCCCCGAGTCCTCGGCAGCACGGGTGTGCCGGGTGACGGCGTAGACCGCCATCAGCGCCACGAAGAACATGCTGAACATCTGGACGCGCCAGGTCACGAAGCCAATCGCCGTGGTGAGCTCCGCGGCGGGTCCGAACAGCAGCGTGAACGCGGGGTTGGTGCTCAAGGTGGCCTGGAGCAGCATGGCCTCGGCGGGTGAGGTGAAGATGGAGCCGTAGGCGGCGTAGGTGGCTGCGGGGATGGCCCCGAAAATCAGCAGCCAGGGAAGCAGCTTCCAGCGGTCCAGGCGGATGGCGTGCCGCAGCAGGGGCAGGGTACCGGTAAACCCTGTGCCGGTGAACCCTGTGCCGGCAAGCCTTGTGCCGCTGACTTGGATTCTGCTCACTCCGGGCGCCTCCCCTCGGCGTCGTCGGCGTCTTCGGGGTGGAGGCGCTCGCCGTAGTGCTGCAGGAAGAGGTCCTCCAAACTGGGCGGCGTGACGGTCAGGGCGCTGAGGCCGTGCAGGGCGAGGGCGCCCATGGCTGCCGCCAGCGAGCCGTCGTCGACGCTGAACCGCACGCGCCGGCCCTCGATCCTAAGATCGTCGACGCTGGGCAGCCCGCCGAGCGGGGCGGCGCCGTCGCTGAGCGTGGCGGTGACGTTGGTCCGGACGTGGCGGCGCATCTGCTCGAGGCTGGCCGTCTCCACCACTTTTCCCCGGCGGATGATGCTGATGCGGTCCGACAACGCCTCCACCTCGGCGAGGATGTGGCTGGAGAGCAGCACGCTGCGGCCGCGTGCCCTCTGCCGGCGGATCTCCTCGCGGAAGATCGCCTCCATGAGTGGATCCAAGCCCGCTGTGGGTTCGTCCAGGATGAGGAGTTCGGCGTTCGACGACAAGGCCGCCACAATGGCCACCTTCTGCCGGTTGCCCTTGGAGTAGGCGTGGCCGCGCTTGGAGGGGTCCAGCTCGAAGGCCTCCAGGAGCTCCGCGCGCAGTTTCCGGTCCAGGCCGCCGCGGAGCCTGCCCAGCAGGTCGATCGCTTCGCCGCCCGTCAGGCTGGGCCACAGGCTGACGTCCCCCGGCACGTAGGCGATGCGCCGGTGCAGCGGGACAACATCCCGCCACGGATCGCCGCCCAGTATTTCGACCCTGCCGGAATCGGCCCGCAGGAGGCCCAGCAGGATGCGGAGGGTGGTGGACTTGCCCGCACCGTTGGGGCCGAGGAAGCCGTGGACCTCGCCCTCGCGGACGTCAAGGTCCAGGCCGTCCAGGGCCCTGAATCCGCCGAAGGACTTGACGAGACCCGCGATGCTGACAGCAGCCGACATGCACTGAGCCTACGCTTGCCGCGCCGCCGCGGACAGGCGCCGCAGGGGTTGCCTGCGGCGCCTGTGGAACCGGGTGGGACAGCTACACGACGGCGGGTTCCACCACGTGGCCATGCCTGAAGAGGTTCTGCGGATCCAGGCTGGCCTTGGCCTCCACCAGCCGGTCATAGGCCTCGGGCGTCCACGCCCTGGCCCGGTCTGCGGCGTCACCGAAATGGCCGTGCAGGTTGACGAAACTGCCGCCCGTGGAGAACGGGGCCAGGGCCTCGCGGATCCGCGCGAATTCGCCGGGCAGCGCCTCCGCGAACGGCGGCACGGCCAGCCCGGCTCCGAAGAAGCTGAAGGCCGCGTCCCGTGGCCCGATGCAGTCGCCGCCTGCAGGCCTGGTGGACAGCTCGCCGCCCATGAGCCGTAGCTCGGCCAGCAGCAGCGGGCTCTCGACGCCGGGACCCAGCAGTTCCAGCAGGGCCTCAACGGCGTCGTCGTCCAGGCGCTCCATCATGAAGCCGCCTTCCCGGACAGGCACGGGCTGGTCCGGATCCTGGTGGATCGAGTCCACCTCCGAGTACGGCAGGGGGCGCACACTGTCCATGGCGATGGGCGCGCATTCCCGCATGGGCCGCAACAGTTCGGCCCCCTCGAATTCCGTTCCCTGGTGCGCAAAGCGCAGGTGCATCACGAACTGCCCGCGCAGCGGTTCCGGCACCATTTCGAGATCGGGCAAGCGCAGGAAAGCGAGCGACGCCGACACCTCAGCGGGGAGCGACTGCGCCCAGGCCTTGAACGCCGTGAGGACGTCCCGGGCATGCCCGCCTGGGTAGTAGATGCCGCCGGCGTAGAACTCTCCGAGCAGGAACAGCTTGAATTCCATGGCCGTGACAATGCCCAGGTTTCCCTTGCCGCCGCGCAGCAGGGAGAACAGCCGGGGATCGCCTCCCGCCGTGACCCGCTGCTGGGTGCCGTCCGCCGTCACCAGTTCAAAGGCAATCACGTGGTCGCTGGCGAAGCCGTACTTGCGGCCCATGACCGGCAGGCCGCCGCCCAGAGTGTAGCCCACCACTCCGACGTCGGTGGTGGAGCCGTGGAGGCCCATCAGTCCGAGCGGGCCCGCGGCGTCAACCACGGCCTTCCACTGGACGCCGGCGCCCACCCTGACGGTCATTTCGAGCGGATCGATCTCCAGTTCCTGCATGCGCCGGGTGCTGATGAGGAGCCCGCCCTGGATGGCATTGGTGGCGCCATGGCCGGTGGCCTGGACGGAGATCGAGAGGCTGCGTTGGGCCGCCCACGCAACTGCCACCGCGACGTCGTCGGCGTCCAGGGCCCCGACGACGACGTCGGGAGTGTGCCTGGTGGAGAGGTTGAAGGCCGCCACTTCGGCGTCAAAGCCAGGGTCCGCCGGCGTGAAGACCGGGCCGCGGACGCTGTAGCGAAGGGCAGAGATTTCCTGGGCATCAATGAGGGGGAGCATAAGCATCTTTCGTGTTGAAGGACGGCTCCCAGCAAGCCTCAATCAGTTTATCCATCGAATAGATATGAGAGAAGGCTTTTAAATCACGCATAATCCCATTTGTTCCCCCCCGGCGCTTAACGGGGTGGCTTGTGAAAAAGTGAAATATCCGACTGTGACTGCCTGTGTACGGTAAGGATCGTTCGCAAGACACCGTATGAGGCTTCCCGGGGCACCCGGAAGCACGAGCATCGCCGTGTATCACTTGGCGTGTACGCACCAAAGTTACAGTTGCCTCCATTTGCGATACGCCACACGGCGAAGACCAGCCCCGTGGTTGAACCGAGGCAAACGGCGTGGCCAACAAGGGGTGGCCGTTTCTGGCGGAATCTTGCGCTAGCGTTGGGCTAATGCCCGCTGGCCCAGATCTGTCGGTTGAGGGGCAGATACCGCGCTATCAAGCGCTTTAAGGGGGATTTTAGCAACATGACTTCCAACCGTTTCGGACTCTATGGTGCCGTGACTATGGCCGGTCTTACCATCAGCCTTATCCTTACAGGCTGCGGACCTCAGCCGGCAGAAAATGCGGCTGCGGAAAGTGCGGCTCCCAGCCTGACGGCCGCTGCGAAATCGGCGCCCACGGCCCTTGCTACCGCCACTCCCACTCCCACAGCGTCTGCCACGACCGTTGCGCCTGCTCCTAAGCTTCCCGCCCAGCAGGTTGCCCTTGCCGCACCGGTCCAGCCGGCACCGGTCCAGCCGGTCCGGCCGGCACCGGTCCAGCCGGTCCGGCCGGCACCTGCCGCACCTGCTCCTGAGCTTCCCGCCCAGCAAGTGGCGCCGGTCGAGCCGGTCCAGCCGGCACCGGTCCAGCCCACACTGAAGTCCTTCACGTTCCCCGATGGGCACATTTCCTTCTCCTACCCGGCTTCCTGGTCCGTCAGAACACAACGGGGGCCGGGCCTGGAGGTGCCTCCCTGGCAGCCCGTTGACGCGATTGTCTCGGACCAAACCGGCACCGACCTCTTCAGCGTCTCAAGCGGCGCCAACGGCATCGGCTGCGTGGGTGCACCCACCAACCGCACAGTGCTCGACAGTGCAGCCGTCCCAGGAATGCGTGAAGTTGATGGCACCACGCCGATGTTCGGATTTATCGTGGAAAACATCGGCGGTGAAGACTGGTACAAAATGGCGGTCATGAACCCCCGCAACCTGGAGGAGGGCGCCGTCGGGCAGTCCTGCACGTTGCTCGTTATGGGAAACGGCGGCGTTGCCAACGGGGTCATCTTCGACCAGACGTTCTGGCCGAGCCCCCAGTCGGCGTTCCCGAGCCGACAGGCGGCGGAAGCGTGGATGGCCACAGAACAGTACGCACAGCTCAAGGCCCTGATCATGAGCCTGAACTACTCCTAGCGGTCTCGCAAGGGACGGCGCGACGGCGATGTTCGCCGTCGCGCCGGCGCTGACCGTCATGGCTAGCGTCTGGCGGCAACTCCTCTAGCCTGCCTCTGCAAGAGGGACCGGGGGAGGTGGGCCGTGCGTCTGGGCCGGAAACAAGAAGGCGACGGCGGCGCGGGCACGCCCCGGTCTTAGGCACCCAGGGGGTGGGGGAGGGGACTCTCTCGGCCCGGCTTCGGCGCCCGATCGTCATAGCGGCCGGCATGTCGAACGCATCAGGAAGTCGCGGGATCACCAAGATTCCGTTGCACCCCACCAGCAAAGGCTGCCTGCACGGCAGCCTCGAGCAGGCCCGCCTTCCCCGCGGCTGATCGGTACACCGTTTCCACGGCACCTCCGCTCCGGCATGCGCCGGCCGAATCGGTCCTACGCGTCCCTCACTTGGTCAAGCTGAATCTCTTCGATTGATCGGAAATTGGTGCAAGAACTGAAGTCGGGGACGCCGGGGAAGCCGGGGAAGCCGGGATCGCATAGCAACAGATCCACGATCGCCAGCGCCGTTCCATTCTTGAACGCGGAGGATTCAGCAATGACCGTGACCGTTTCTGTCTGAAGGTCACCGGTGCAGGGCTCAAAGCCGCCGGTGTTACTGCCAAAACCCCTGGCTATACGGCCCGCGTTGACCCGCTGGGAGATCATCAGATTTGAGGTAACGTTCCGGCCTTTGTCGCAGGTGAACGAGAACGACACTTCAACCGCCACGCCTTCTGCGAGGAGGGTGCCGTCGCTGATGTCGGTCACCGACGTGGCCGCGCTGGCCGGTCCGGCCATGGCGAACAGGCCAACACCAAGGGTCAGGAGCAAAGCGGCGGAACGCATGGCTGTATTCATGACTTAACTTCCTCCTCATTTGGGACAAGCGGCATCGCCTGCCCTGGGTGCCCTCCAGTCAGGGATCTGACTGGGGGAGCCCAAGCACCCGGACTTAAACCATAATCTTGGGCGTTGTAGCCGTCCCCTGCAAGGGGGTGGGGAGGGGTCCCTCTTCCGATTGCCGACGCTGACCGGTGGTCTTAGAGCCTCAGGTCGCGAACGCTTCCCAGGGATTTTGGAATCGACCAAGATTGGCATGGCCACTTAACAGGCGCTGCCCCCGTCGCGCCACAAGGGCACGGCGGGGGGCAGCGATCGAAAGAAGCTAGGAAGCCAGCCGGCGTTCCACGTCCTCGATGGCCGGGTAGGCGGCCTGCGTGCCTTTCTTGGTGGCGGCCAGGGCGGCGGCCACGGAGGCGAAGGACGCGGCCTCGGCCAGGGAATCCCCGGCCGCCAGCCGGGCGGCAACGGCGCCGGTGAAGGCATCGCCCGCGCCGGTGGTGTCCACGGCGTTGACCTTGGTGGGCGCAACCCGGGTGATCCGGGAACCGGCGGCCGCCTGCGAGTCGAGAACCACGGAGCCGTGGGCGCCGAGCGTCACCAGCACACGCTCCAGGCCGCGCGCGGCGAACTGCAGCCGGACCGGCTCCCACGCCGCGGCGTCGGCGTCGGCGTCTGGCACCTCGGCGTCGCCCAGGAACAGCGAGGCCTCGTGCGCGTTCACCAGCAGGACATCGCTCAAGTCCGCGAGGCTTTGCGGGATCTCCGCGTACGGCGAGAGGTTCAGCAGAACCGTTGCGCCGGCGTCGTGCCCTGCCTGTGCGGCGGCCGCGACCGTCTCGAGGCTGACCTCAAGGCAGAGGCAGACGACGGCCGCACGGTCGAAGGCATCCGCGGCGGCAGTGATGTCGGCGGGGGACAGGGTGCCGTTGGCGCCCGCCGAGATGATGATGTTGTTCTCGCCGTGCGCGTCCACGGAGATGACCGCGACGCCGGTGGCCGCAACGGAGGAGCTGCGGACGCGGGAAATATCCACGCCGGCGCTGGCGGTGGACGCCAGGAGCATGGCCCCGTTGGCGTCGTCGCCCACCGCACCGACCAGGCTCACGTGTCCGCCGAGCTTGCTGGCGGCCACCGCCTGGTTGGCGCTCTTGCCGCCGGGGTTGACGGCAAAGCCGTTGCCGTGGACAGTTTCGCCCGGCAGGGGGAGCCGCTCGCAGTAAATGGTCAGGTCCGCGTTCAGGGACCCGACGACGACGATCCGGCCGGCTGTGCCTTCTGGCGTCACTTGGCGACCTCGGCCTCGACGGGCTTCGGGATCAGCAGGGAGGCCGCGAAGGCCGCTGCGGTGATGGCCAGGCCGGTAACCACGACGGTCAGGTAGGAGGCCTTGGCGTCGCCCAGCGCGGAGGTGGCCACCAGGATGGCTGGCAGCACCAGGAAGCTCAGGCCTGCGCCGAGGTTGAAGGCGCCGGCGTTCATGCCCGGCAGGAAGCCGGGGTTGCCGTGCGGCGAGAGGACGACGCCGAGTCCGTTCAGCATGATGTTGACCGTACCCGCATACATGATGCCCAGCAAGGCTGTTCCGGCGATCATCATGGGCAGGCTGCTGAGGCCGAAGAACGCGATGATGGCCAGGGCCGCGATGCTGCCGACCATGCCGATGCGCAGCACCTTGGTGTAGCCGAGGACCGGGGCCAGGCGGCCGCTGACGGGGCCGACCGCCCAGCCGAGCAGGGCATACGGGGTGAGGATGATGAGCGACATTTCGGTGGGTCCCAGGCCGAAGCCCGGGGCCGCAGCCTGCACGTAGGCCGGGACGATGCCGTTGATGACGGCGAAGATGCCGGTCATGGTCAGGGTTGTGGTCAGCAGCGGCGCCCAGGTGGAGCGCTGGCGCAGGTGGATGGTTTCCACCATGGGTTCCTTGGCGCGCTTCTCCACGGTCCAGAAGGCGAAGAACGCTGCGGCGGCAACCACGATCAGGCCGATGGCGAGCATCAAGGTGCCGGCGGAGAACGCCCCCACCAGCTTTGAGCCTTCGTTGAGGGCCGTGAGCAGCGCGCCGACGGCAATGACGATGAAGAACACGCCCAGCCAGTCCATGGTAGTGCCTGCCGCGGGCTTGCTTTCGCCGGCCAGGAGGGCGATCAGGGCGGTGGCCACGAGGGCCAAGACGACCATGAGCCAGAAGATGCTGCGGAAGCCGAAGTTCTCGGCGAAGTAGCCGCCCACGAAGGAGTCGACGCCGGCCACGCCGCCGTTGACTGCCGTGATCAGGCCCATGAGGGTGCCGTACTGGCGCGGATTGCTGACGGCGGAGCGCAGCATGATCAGGCACAGGGGCACCGTGGGGCCGCTGACACCCTGGATGATGCGGCCCACGAAGAGCCAGGTGACGTCCGGGGCCATGGCCGCGATGACCGAGCCGATGGCCATCAGCAGCATCATGCCGATCAGGATCTTCTTGCGTCCGATGATGTCGCTCAGGCGCGGCAGGAACAGGGAGAACAGGGCCGCGGCCGTGAAGAACCAGGTCTGGGACAGGCCGATGACGGCCTGGTCCGTCTGCAGCTCGTTGCCCATGGTGACCAGGGCCGGGCTCAGCATGGAGGCGTTGAGCTGGAAGGCCACGCAGGCGGCCAGCAGGGCAACCATGAGGGCGGTGACGTTGGCGCGCGTGCCCTTGGTTTCAGAAAGGAGGGTGCTCATTACTTGGCCTCTGCGGTTGCTGCTGCGAGGTCTGCGGCTGCGGCGAGGTCTGCTGCGGGCGCGGCAGCGGGCTCGCCCGGCTCGCCGATGCGGACGAGGGCGTCCGTGACGAGGTTCCAGAACTTCTCGTGGTCAAGGTCGACGGCGACGGAGGTGTGGCAGTCTTCCGGTGCCGGGGCGCGGAAATCGGCCACGGTCATGCCGAGCGTGAGCTTGCCCTGCAGCTCGATGTCCACGGGGACCTTGCGGGTGGTCATGACGGTGGGGTCGATGACGTAGGCCACGGCGCAGGGATCGTGGACCGGCGGGTAGTCGAAGCCCTGGGCGTCCTTGTAGGTCTTGGTGAAGAACTCCATCAGTTCCATCACGAACTGGGCCGGATTGGTGCCCACGGCCGCGATCTTCTCGACGACGTCCGGGGTGGCCAGCGCCTGGTGTGTGAGGTCCAGGCCGACCATCACCACGGGCCACTTCTCGTTGAACACGATGTGTGCGGCCTCGGGGTCGATGATGATGTTGAATTCGGCCACGGCGCTCCAGTTGCCCACGTGGTAGCCGCCGCCCATGAGGACGACTTCCTTCACGCGTTCAACGATGCGCGGTTCCTTGCGGGCAGCCAGAGCGATGTTGGTGAGGCCGCCGGTGGGGACCAGGGTGACCGTGCCGGGCTCGTGGGCCATGATCGTCTCGATGATGAGGTCGACGGCGTGGCGCGGGTCCAGTTCGATGGTGGACGCGGGCTGGGCGGGGCCGTCCATGCCGGTCTCGCCGTGGATGGACGGCGCGGTTTCGATGGTGCGGACCAGGGGCCGGGCGCAGCCGGCGGCGAAGGGGACTCCTGTGATGCCGGCGATGGTGCCTACAGAGAGGGCGTTGCGGGTGACCTTTTCGAGGGTCTGGTTGCCCACTACGGTGGTGACGGCGAGCAGCTCGATGTCCGGGTTGCCGTGCGCCAGGAGCAGCGCCACGGCGTCGTCATGTCCGGGGTCGCAGTCCAGGATGATCTTCTTGCGTTCAGGGGTCATGGTGTTGGGGTCCATGTTCATCTCCACGTCATTGGGGCCTGCCGGGGCAGGGCGCTAGGTCATTCAGAGGAATTCTGGCACTGCATGGCCCGTCACGTCAAGCGCTTAACGTGAAATGCGTCAAGCGCTTGATGCCATGTGGCGGCAGAAGTGGCGAAATCCCGGCTACGATCGATGCATGGAACCCGCGGAACGAGTGCAGCAGCCCCCTGCAGGTGGACCACCCCCTGGGCGTGCGCACCGCGTCACCGCGGCGATGGTGGCCGCCCGGGCCGGGGTCTCGACGGCCACGGTGTCCCTCGTGGCCAACGGCAAAACCCGGGGGCGCGTCTCCGATGACAACATCTCCCGTGTCCGCCAGGCCATCTCCGAGCTCGGCTACGTGGTGGACGGCATCGGGAGTTCCCTGTCCAAGGGCGTCAGCTCCATCGTGATCCTGGTGGCCCCGGACATCGCCAACCCCTTCTTCGCCAAGGTCATCGCGGGCATCCGCGAATCGCTGGGTTCCGAGTACCAGCTTCTGCTTTCCGTGACCGACGCCGGCGAATTCCCCCGGGCCGACGACGTCCGCAAGCTCCTGGCCCTCCGTCCCGCAGGCCTGCTGGTGGACGCGCCCAGCGCCGGCTTCCTGGAGGACCTTTCGGTGGCAGGGCCCATGGTGCTCCTGGACGCGCCGGGCATGGAAAGCTACGCCCCGTCCGTGAACCTCGACGTCGCCCACGGTGCCCGAGAACTGGCGGCGCACCTGGCCGCCACGGGACACCGGCGAGTGGCCTATGTGGACAGCGTTACGGGCACGGCAACGTTCGAGATCCGCCGCGCCGCGTTCCTGGACGAGGCCGCCGCTTGCGGGATTGCCGTGGCCCATGAGCACATCATCAGCACCACCATCGACGTCGGGGCCGCCGCCGTCGCGTTCGCCGCCGCCTGGCCGCGGTGGCAGCAGGCCGGCGTCACCGCCGTCGTCTGCGGCACGGACACGCACGCCTACGGCGTGCTGCAGGAAGCGCGGGTTGCCGGGGTCCGCATCCCGGAGGAACTGGCCGTGGCGGGCTTCGACGACCTGCCGTACTCGGCCACGTCCAACCCGGGCCTGACCAGCGTGCACCTGCCGGCCACGCCGCTGGGGCTCAAGGCCGGCGAACAGCTCCGCGGGCTCATGGAGGGCCGGGTGCTGGAACAGCCGCAGCTCACACTGGAGAGTTCGCTGGTGGTGCGCGGCTCCACTGTGTAGGGTCTGGACTGCATCGGTCCCGGCGCCGGGCGCGCCGGACTTTTAGTGGATGACAGCGAGGAGCACGCCCACCAGCACGAACAGCACACCGAAGGTCCGGTTGAGAACCTTCTGGCCGAGCTCATTGTGGGTGAAGCGCTGGAAGGAACGGGCCGCCAGGGCGAAGAAGAACCACATGACGGCGATGTCGATGAGCACAACCGTGGCGCTGAGGACCAGGTACTGCGGGATGAGCGGCTGCTCCGGGCGGATGAACTGCGGCATGAAGGCCAGGAAGAAGACGATTGCCTTGGGGTTGAGCAGATTGACCCAGACGCCGCGCTGGAACATGGACCAGGCCGGCTCGTTCCGCCGGGCCTCGACCTTTTCCTTGTCCAGGTCAGGCCCGTGCAGGAACTGCCGGATGCCCATGTACACGAGATACGCCGCACCAGCGTAGCGGATCACGTTGAAGATCACGGGCGAGCTGGAGACCAGGACGCCCACGCCGAGGGCCACGATGACAATGTGGATGATCAGGGCGGCCTGCTGGCCCAGGACTCCCCAGATGGAGCGGCGGAATCCGGAGTTCAGCGAGTTGCTCATGGTGGAGATGGCACCGGCGCCGGGCGTGAAACTGATGAGGGTGCCAGCGCCTACCAGGGCCAGCCAAAGGGAAAACTGCACCAAACAAGCCTATGCCGGTGACGTGGGTGCTGCGGACGCGGCCAGGCTCGTTGGAGAGCCGATGCTTAGCAGAGACGTTTAGGGCAGACTGGTGGCGTGAGCGGAATCCGGTGGGTGCTGCACGTCGATCTCGACCAGTTCATCGCGGCGGTCGAAGTACTCCGGCGGCCCGAGCTTGCGGGCAAGCCGATCATTGTCGGCGGTCGGGGGGACCCCACGGAACGTGCCGTGGTGTCGACGGCATCCTACGAAGCCAGGGCGTTCGGCGTGGGTTCCGGAATGCCTCTGCGCATCGCGGCCCGGAAAGTGCCCGACGCCGTGATCCTGCCCGTCGATCAGGAGGCTTACCTCGCGGCGTCGGACATGGTGATGGCTACCCTGCGCGCGCAGCCGGGCGCGACCGTGCAGGTGCTGGGTTGGGATGAAGCCTTTGTGGGCATTGAGACCGAGAACCCGGAAGCCTACGCCCGGCAGGTGCAGGCTGCTGTCCTGGAGCGAACGCAGTTGCATTGCAGTGTCGGCATCGGCGACACATTGGTCCGAGCCAAAGTCGCCACGGGTTTCGGCAAACCGGCCGGTGTCTTCCGCCTCACTGCCGAGAACTGGCTCGAGGTCATGGGCAGCCGGCCCACCATGGACCTGTGGGGTGTTGGAACCAGAGTGTCGAGCCGGCTGGCCAAACTCGGCATCGACACAGTCGCCGAGCTCGCTGCGTCCGACCCCCAGGACCTGGTCCCGGAGTTCGGCCCGAAGATGGGTCCTTGGTACGCACAGCTGGGACGCGGGGACGGAGCCCGCGTTGTTGACGACACCCCGTGGGTTGCGCGCGCGCACGGCCGGGAGACCACTTTCCAGCAGGATCTGTCCGAGCCCGCCCAGGTGGACGAGGCCGTACGGGAGTTGGTGGCGCGCGTCGTTGAGGATGTTGTGGCCGAAGGGCGGCCCGTGGTCGGGCTGACGCTCAAAGTCCGGTATGCGCCGTTCCTCACAAAGACCTACTCCAGAAAGATTCCCGAGACATTCGACCGGAAGGTAATCCTCACGCGAGCCTTGGACCTCACAGCAGGAATCGAGCCGGACCGGCCGATCCGGCTCCTTGGATTGCGGGCGGAGATGTCGATGCCCGAAGATGCCAGAAAGGGACATACGCCGACGCGCGGTGGCTGGTGAGGTGGCAGCGCCTGCTACCAGCGCCGTCGGGCGGGCAGTGCCACGTTCCAGCCGGCTACCAAAGAGCCTCCACCAGCGGGAACTCGTGAAACACCCGGTCCGCCGTGATGACCACCATCGACTCAACTATGGCTTGGGACGCGATCATCCTGTCGAAGGGATCCCGGTGCTCCCAGTCGAGTTGGCCGGCGGTCAGGGCATGTGCTCCATTGATGGACAGTTCCTCATTGCAGAGTTCGGCGACGTGCCGGGAGTACCCCAGAAGCAGGCCATCCAGCTCAGGAAGCCGTCCCAGCCTGTGCTTGTAGGCGAGCTCGTAGGCAGTGGCCGCCGACGCCACCAGGTGGTGGTCCAGCGACTGGATGACGCGGCGTGCCTTGGCCGAGAGCTTCCGGGGTTCGGTGAGCGCCCAGGCTAGGACATGGGTGTCGAGGAGGTAAGCGGTGCTTCCCATTGTGCAAGTTCCTCCTCACCCATCGGCTCGAGGAAGTCTTCGGGGAGCCGGCCCTTGACGAAACCGAGGCGCCGTTTGGTGGGCCGCTCGATTTTGACAAGCCGGGCAACGGGCCGTCCGGCCTTCGCGATCACCACATCCTCGCCGCGCTCAACCATGTTGAGGAGCTCGGAAAGGCGGGTCTTGGCATCCTGGACGTTGTATTGTCCCATGTTGACCAAGTCTACTTGGTCAACCTCTGCGAAGTAAGGTTCCGCCGAGTAAAAGGGAGGAGGATCGTCTGCGTAGTAGTAGCTCATGAAACGAGCCTAGAGACGCCACACCACTGCCGGCAGAGGCCACTTTCCTTATGTGGACAACGGCCCCAACTCGGCCGCCTTCAGCAGCAGATACTGCCGCTCCTGCAGGCTCCCCGTCTTCTTCGCCGCGGCCACGAACGAGGCCCGGGCGCCCACAGCATCCCCTGCCATTTCGAGCAGATGCCCGCGGACGGCGTCGAGCCTGTGTGTTTGGGCCAGAGCGGCGTCCAGCCCGGCCAGCAGCTCAAGCCCGGCCGACGGGCCCTCCACCATGGCCAGCGCCACGGCACGGTTCAATGTGACCACGGGGTTGGGGGTCAGGGCCTCGAGCACCATGTAGAGCGCCAGGATCTGGGGCCAGTCGGTGTCTTCCGCCGTGGCCGCCTCCGAGTGCACCGCCGCGATGGCCGCCTGCAGTTGATAGGGGCCGGCCGGGCTGCGGCCGAGCGTTGCGGCCAGCAGGGCCAGGCCTTCGCCGACCTGGTCCCGGTTCCACAGCCCGCGGTCCTGCACGGCGAGGGGCACCAGCGTTCCATCCGCCAACGCGCGGGCGGGACGGCGTGAATCCGTGAGCAGCATGAGGGCAAGCAGCCCCGCCGCTTCGTGCTCGCCCGGCAGCAGCCCGTGCAGCAGGCGGGCCAGGCGGATCGCCTCCGCCGTCAGGTCCTCGCGCTGCAGCGACGGCCCCGAACTCGCGGCGTAGCCTTCGTTGAAGATCAGGTAGAGGACATGAAGCACGACGCCGAGCCGCGCCTTGCGCTGGTCCGCTTCCGGCAGTTCGAAGCGGGCTCCGGCCTTCTTGATGGCCTGCTTGGCGC
This sequence comes from Arthrobacter cavernae, assembly GCF_017368795.1. GTDB lineage: Bacteria > Actinomycetota > Actinomycetes > Actinomycetales > Micrococcaceae > Arthrobacter > Arthrobacter cavernae. The sequence continues at coordinate 69,657 of NZ_JAFNLL010000014.1, forward strand.
GGCTGATGCGCTGGCCCATGGTGGCTTCCGGGACCAGGAAGGCGCTGGCGATTTCCGCCGTCGTCAGCCCGCCCACCGCCCGTAATGTCAGTGCCAGCTGGGATGGTGCAGACAACGCCGGATGACAGCAGAGGAACAGGAGGGTGAGGGTGTCATCGGCGTCGGGCGACCACCCGGCGTCGGGCGCTTCAGGCGCGGCAGGTTCCAGGGCCACGGCCCGTTCTTCCCGGGCACGCCGGGCGCTCTCGCTGCGCCACTCATCCACGAGCCGCCGGGACGCCACGGTCAGCAGCCACGCCCCCGGGTTCTCCGGAACGCCTGCCGCGGGCCATTGCAGGGCGGCCTCCAGCAGGGCCTCCTGGACGGCGTCCTCGCAGGCGTCGAACTGCCCATGCCGGCGCGCCAGCACGCCAAGGACCTGCGGCGCGAGCGCGCGCAGCAGGTCCTCGAGCTGCGGTGCCGCGGTCAAGCGGCTCGGGCAAGCATGGCTAGACCTCCGGCGGTTCGTCCTGGACGCGGCGGAGCTCCACAACAGGTGCGTACTTGACGATGCTGGCGCAGATCTCCACGGCACGTTCCTCGCTGGCCACGTCCACCACCCAGTAGCCGATCAGCGACTCCTTGGCCTCGGCGTAGGGCCCGTCCGTGGTGATCACGCCGTCGGGGGTCTGCTTGACGAGCTTGGCGGTACTGCCGTCGGCCAGGCCGGCGTTGAAGACCATCTCGCCGGAATCACGCAGATCCTTGTCGACCTGGATCATGAAACCGATCATTTCCTTGACCCACTCGGGGTCGGCGGTCGCCATCATGCCCTCGGCTGAGCCGAACATCATGATCATGTACTTCATCTCGAACTCCTTATGAAGGGCGCCCTGTTTGGGTGCTTTCACTCATGGGTCGGAACTGCGCCGGACATTTCTACATAGGTGGCGGATTTTTTGATGGAGAGCGTTCGTTCCTGACCTTCTTTGGCTTCAGCGCGGCCCTGTGAAAACCGATTGGGTTGATTTCAAGGCAGATCGAGGTCAAACAAGGTCAGGGAGGGCGCCCTGCAAGCTCAGGCTCGGGCGATCACCTCGCCGTTCGGGATCAGGAAGAAGCCGTCGTCGGTGGCGCCCCAGCGGTGCCAGCCGGCAGCGATCCTGGCGAGGTCGGCCTCGTTGGCGAAGCCGTATTCGAGGGCCTGTTCGGCAAAGGCGGAGTGCAGCACGCGCTCGCTCCACACTCGGGACTGCCAGGCCCTCTGCTGGGCCGTGGCGTAGAGCCAGTTGCTGCTGGTGGGCGCCACCTGGGCAAAGCCGGCCTGCTGCGCCCAGGACACGAGGCGACGGCCGGCGTCGGGTTCGGCCCCGTTGCGGCGCGCGATCTTCTGGTACAGCTCCATCCAGTCATCGAGTTCCGGGACGGCCGGGTACCAGCTCATGCCGTGGAAATCGGCGTCGCGCACGGCCACGATCGCCCCTGGTTTGGCCACGCGGCGCATCTCGCGCAGCGCGGCGACCGGGTCGGTCAGGTGCTGGAGGACCTGGTGGGCGTGGACGAGGTCGAAGGTCTCGTCCTCGAAGTCGAGATCGTAGATGTTGCCGGTGCGGAACTCCACGTTGGCCACCCCGCGCTCGGCCGCCAGTGCGGTGGCCTGTGCCAGCACATCCGCGGAACGGTCCAGCCCGATCACCTGTGCCGGCGCCACGAGCTCCGCGAAATCGCACGTGATGCTGCCCGGCCCGCACCCGACGTCGAGCACTGACGTCCCGGCGGTGAGATGGGGCAAAACGAACGCCGCGGAATTCTCGGCGGTCCGTGAGGCGTGGGCCCGGACAACCGACTCGTGGTGCCCGTGGGTGTAGACATCTTCAGGCTGCTGCGCGTTCATAGGGAAACGCTACCCCCAGCCCGGCGGATTTAGGCGGATCCTGCACCCAGAGATGCGGGAAGTACTCTTGCCGGGAAGCGGCCCTTTCCGGGAGCCGCACATGTACCGGATAATCGGGGCTGTGACTCTTGCTTCCCTGATCGCCTTCGCCGGGCTCTGCCTCATCCTTTCCGTGACTCCCGGTCCGGACACTTTCCTGGTGCTGCGCATCGCATTGAACCGGCCCAGCGCGGGCATTGCCGCGGCGGCAGGTTCGGCGGGCGCGGCCATCGTGTGGGCTGCCCTCGTGGGCATCGGCCTGGCTGCGCTCCTGGAACAGTCCGCCGAGCTGTTCCGCTGGCTCAAGATCGCGGGCGGACTGTACCTGCTGTACCTCGGCATTTCCTCGTTCATCAAGTCCCGGAAGGCCGCCAAAGCCGGCATTGACGGCACCGGTCCGGATACGCCTCTTCCGTACAGCAGGCTCGCAGGTCTTGGCGCCGGGGCGTTGTCCACGCTGCTGAACCCCAAGGTGGGCCTGTTCTACCTCGCCGTCGTCCCGCAGTTCATTCCGCACGGCGGCGACACCATGGGCACCGCCCTCATCCTGGGCGTCGTGGTGGCCGTGATTGCGTTCGCGTACCTCTCGATGGTGGCCGTCGTCGCGTTCAAAGCGATGCGGTGGCTGAAGCGACCCAAGGTGAGCACCGTCGTCGAACGCACCAGCAGTGGGATCATTGCCGCCCTGGGCCTTGGCGTGGTCGCTTCCGGCGCCAGCAGCTAACCGGTTCACCTGCCTCCCCAGGGCCAAGACCCCCGGGCCGCCATCAACTGAAGGCCTCCCGCCGGACCGTCCGGAGGGAGGCCTTCCGTGTGGAGCATGTACGGAAGCACCTCACCAATTTGAGTTAGGTTAGCATTACCTACTACCATTGAGGCGGTGACCATACAGCCAGACTTGGCCGGTATCTCCTTCGCCGCCGATCTGGCAAGGTTCGGAGACCGGACCGCACTTCGCATCAACGGCAGCTCAGTAAGCTATCGCGAGCTTGCTGACCAGGTGGAGTCCACTGCACGATCCCTGGGACCTGTTCGCCGGCTCGTAGCCCTGGAGGCGGACAACACCTTGCCGTCCCTGCGGGTGTACCTGGCAGCGCTGGCGGCAGGACATCCGTTGCTGATCCTGCCCTCGGGAGGAGGCCCGGCCTCCGAGGCCCTTGTTGCCGCCTACGATCCCGACGTCGTTGTCCGCCTTGCGGACGGCGATGCTGTGATGGAGGGGCGGCGCGAAGGGACACGCCACCAACTGCATCCCGAACTGGCGATGCTCGTGAGCACGTCAGGGTCAACGGGCTCACCGAAGCTCGTGCGCCTCTCCGCTGACGGCCTCCAGGCCAACGCGGCGGCAATAGCGCAGTACCTGCATTTGCGTCCCGACGATACGGCGGCCACCACACTCCCACTGTCGTACTGCTATGGGATGTCAGTCGTCAACAGCCACCTGTCGGTAGGTGCATCGCTCGCCCTCACGGATCTGTCAGTGGTGGATCCGTGCTTTTGGGACCTCGTACGTGCACAAAACGTGACATCCTTTGCGGCCGTGCCATACACCTTCGAGCTCCTGGAACGCGCGGGGTTTGCGGACATGGAGCTGCCGAGCCTGCGGTACATCACGCAGGCGGGCGGCCGCCTGGATCCGGAGCGCGTACGTGCGTATGCGGAATTGGGGACCCGCCGGGGCTGGGACCTGTTCGTCATGTACGGGCAGACGGAAGCCACCGCCCGCATGGCCTACCTGCCGCCGGACCTGGCGTCCGGGCATCCGCAGGCCATTGGCGTTCCGGTTCCCGGCGGCGAGTTCCGGCTTGAGCCGGTTCCTGGCCTGGACGACTGCGAACTCGTCTACTCCGGACCCAACGTGATGCTTGGCTATGCCGAGCGGGCTGAAGACCTGGCACTGGGGCGCGTCGTGGAAGAACTCCACACCGGAGATCTTGCGAGGCGCACCAACGACGGGCTGTATGAAATTGTCGGGCGGCGCAGCCGTTTTGTGAAGATCGTCGGGTTGCGCGTGGACCTGGGCCAGGTGGAGCGGCTCCTGGACGGCCTGGGCGTTTCCGGGGCCGTGGCCGGCACCGATGAGCGCATCGTGGCTGCGGTTGAAGGTACCCACGACCTTTCCTTGCTTGCCAAGACCCTTGCGCAGGACCTCGGCCTCCCGCGTGCCGCGGTCCGGCTTCACGCTGTGCAGGCGATCCCGCGCCTGGGCAACGGAAAGCCGGATTACCCGGCAGTCCTGGCCTTGCACGCCGAACATGACGACGACGGCGGCGCGCCCGGCGCCCACGCTGACGGCGCTGGCCTCCAGCGAGACGATGCCCGGCGGATTTTCGCGGATGTCCTGGAGCGGGAAGACATTCAGGATTCCGATACCTTTGTTTCCTTGGGCGGCGACTCGCTGTCCTATGTTGCTGCTTCGGTCCGGCTGGAGCGGTTCCTCGGGGAGGTTCCTGCTGGCTGGCACCTCATGCCGGTAGGCGACCTGGTTCCCCGTGCCGGGCGGCGCGGCTCCACTGAAGAGGCTCCCGGAGGCCTTCCGAAGGGCGGTACCGATGGCCGTTTCCAGTCGTGGCGCCGCCGGCTGCTGGCGCCGATGGAGACCGGGATCGTGCTGCGGGCCGTTTCCATAGTTTTCATCGTTTCCACGCACATCGGATGGTTTTCCTGGGAGGGCACGGCACACGTGCTGATGGCCCTTGCCGGCTACAATTTCGCCCGCTTCCAATTGGCTGGAGCGCGCCGGGAGCGGCTGCGGAGGCACATGCGGACGCTTGCCCGGATCGTCGTGCCAAGCATCGCCGTGATCGGCTTTGCGTTCGCTGTGACCGATACCTACAGCTGGGCCAATGTATTCCTGATGAACGCCATCCTCGGTCCGCCGGGGTGGAGCGACTTCTCCCGCTTCTGGTTCGTGGAAGTGCTGGTCCACATTCTGATCGGCGTAGCGGCCCTCCTGGCCATACCCGCAGTGGACCGCGCCCAACGCAGGTGGCCGTGGGCCTTCCCGCTCGCCCTCGTGGCCGCTGACCTGCTGGTCCGATTCCATGTTGTGGTCCTTCCGTTTCAGGGGCAGGGCCCTGTCCTGTGGCTTTTCGCACTTGGCTGGGCCGCGGCTGCCTCTGCAACCATGTGGCATCGGGCCGTCGTCACGGCTCTGGCACTCCTGGCCACACCGGGGCTCTTCGACGACGAATACCGCAACGCCACCATCCTGGCCGGGTTCCTTGTGCTTGTCTGGGTGCCGACGCTGCTGGTGCCGCGGAGACTGCACGGGCTCATCGCGGTATTGGCCAGTTCTTCGCTCTACGCGTACGTCACGCACTGGCTCGTCTATCCGTTGTTCGAGGAAGCAGGAAAGGGCCTGGCGGTCGCTGTATCCTTGGCGGTCGGCGTCGGCTACTGGGCACTTGCCACGCGCGTCATGGGCGCCGTGGAGCGCTGGTGGCGGCGCCGAGGCAGCCGAACGGCTACCTGACGGGTGGCCCCGGGAGGCCGGGCTCAGCGGTTCCGGTACACCGCCAGGAAATGCGCGATCCTGCGCACCGCTTCCTCGATGTCCTCCACGGCAGGCAGGATCACAAAGCGGAAGTGGTCCGGCGATGGCCAATTGAATGCGGTGCCGTGCGAGACCAGGATCCTCTGCTCCTGCAGCAGGTCCAGGACGAATTTCTCGTCGCTCGCGATCGGGTAGACCTCGGGGTCCAGCCTCGGGAAAAGGTACATGGCGCCAGCCGCGGGGACGCAGCTGACGCCGGGGATCGCCGTGAGCAGTTTCCAGGCAAGGTCCCGCTGCACTCGCAGCCTGCCGCCGGGCCGGATGAGTTCTTCGATGCTCTGGTAGCCGCCCAGGCAGGTCTGGATGGCGTGCTGCGCTGGAACATTGGAGCAGAGCCGCAAGGAGGCCAGCAGTTCCAGGGATTCCCGGTAGGCCGCCGTCGCCGCGCGCGGACCTGTGACGGCCACCCAGCCCGCACGGTAGCCAGGCATGCGGTAGGCCTTGGACAGCCCGCTGAACGTCAGCACGCAGACGTCGTCCGCCACCGCGGCCGTGTGGATGTGCGGGGCGTCTCCGTAACGGACCTTCTCGTAGATCTCATCGGAGAACAACACGAGCTCGTGTTTGCGGGCGAGCGCAGCGAATTTTTCCATGATGTGCCGTGGGTACACGGCGCCTGTGGGGTTGTTCGGGTTGATGATCACGATTGCCCGGGTGCGCTTGGTGATCTTGGCCTCGACGTCGGCCATGTCCGGCCACCAGTTCTCGTCCTCGTCGCACAGGTAGTGCACCGGCTTGCCGCCTGTAAGCGTCACCGCAGCCGTCCACAGCGGGTAGTCGGGGGCCGGGATGAGGATCTCGTCGCCGTTTTCCATGAACGCCTGCAGGGTCATGGAGATGAGTTCGCTGACGCCGTTGCCGATGAAGATGTCCTCGACGCCGATCTGCATGAGGCCGCGCGTCTGGTAGTACTGCGAGATGGCCGTGCGTGCTGTGAAGATGCCCTTTGAATCGCTGTAGCCCTGGGCGCCGCGCAGGTGGTGGATCATGTCCACCACCACCGACTCCGGCGCCTCCAGCCCGAACGGTGCGGTGTCCCCGAGATTCATTTTCAGGATCCTGTGACCCTCGGCCTCCATGGCCTTGGCAGCCTGGAGGATGGGGCCGCGGAGTTCATAGCGGACGTTCTGGAGTTTGCTGGAGTGCTGCATCGGGCGCATGGTTGATCTTTTCACGGCCCGGCCCCTTTCCGTACCGGCCGGATCATCCCTTTACCGCCCCGGCCGTGAGCCCCTGCACGATGTACCGGATCGCGAAGGCGCCACCGTTTCTGCAGGAACGGACGTAAACTTGCGGGACAATCCGGTATAGGAAGGCTGCTGGAGTGGGCAGGGCCGCTGGACGAAGCGAAGAAGCGGACATCGCGCTGCTGGAAGGCAGCGGGATGCGGGAGCCGCTGGCCATTGCGCTGCGGACCGTCGGGGTGCGGCTGGAAACCTGGAAGTTGGCGCAGTTGCACCACCGGCCAGGTGCCGGCGTCACCGGTATTTACGAGGTGAGCTACGACGGCGGGCCGCCCGGAACGCTGACGGACTACCTGTGTGCCACGACAGCGAGTGTCCCGGCGGACGCGGCAACGGTGGTGCGCTTGCGGGCCGGGGACCGGCAGCTCACCATCTGGCGCCACCCGGCTGATCCGATGCTGCCAGGGCTCCCGTGGGCTTGTGACGGTGCTGCCGTGGCCACTGAACTGTTCGGCCGGCCCGGCGAGGTTGCCAGCCTGCGCACGCTCAGTTACCGGCCGTTGCGGCGGGCGGTCCTGCTGGCGGAACTGCGGGGGACCCGGATTTACCTCAAGGCCGTGCGGGCACAACAGGCCGAACTGCTCTGGACCCGGCACCGCATGCTGGCCGACGCCGGGCTTCCGGTCGCGGTTCCGCTGGGGGATTGGCACCGAAGCGTTGTGGCGTTGTCCGAGCTCGGCGGGGAGCCCCTGGCCGAGCTGTTCATGGCCGATGGCGCAGCGCAGCTGGATCCCCACGAGGTCATCGACTTGCTGGGGCGGTTGCCCGCAGGGGTCAAGTCCCTGCCGTCGCGGCCTGCCTGGGCGCTCCGGTCAGCGGATTATGCCCGGGCTGCGGCGGCCGCGCTTCCGCAGGCGAAAGGGCGGATCGCAGTGCTGGCGGACACCATCTCAGCACTGCTTCCCAAGACCGACGCCGGGCCGGTGGTGCCCTCGCACGGAGACTTGTATGAGGCGAACCTGCTGGTGGTGGGGTCCCGGATCACGGGACTGCTGGATCTGGATTCCCTTGGCCCGGGGCACCTGGTGGACGACCTCGCCTGCTTCCTCGGGCATCTGGCCGTGCTGCCTGCGCTCCACCCGGGCTACGTCCACGTTCCGGCTGCCGTGGACCGGTTTGCCGGGGTTTTCGACGGCGCCGTCGACCCGGCGGCGCTGCGGCTTCGGGCCGCCGGGGTGGCGTTGTCCCTGGTTGCCGGGGCGAAAACGCACGACGGCGGCAGTTGGGTTCCGGGGGCAATGTTGCGTCTGGCGGCGGCCGAGAAGCTGGCTGCCGAAGGCGCCGGGCTGATCCGTGGGCGGTAGGAATATCCTCAAAAATTCGCACGCATTCCTGTATAAGCGCGGCACAATTAACGTATCAGCGATCAAGAAAGGCAAATATTCAGGGGCTGGCCATGAATAAGCGAAATGTTTGGATTGCAAGCGGAACTCTGGGACTCATGACGCTGAGCCTCACTGGCGCAGGTGCATCTCAGATTGCCCTGTCGAGGGAAGTAATCGAGATTCAGCGGGCGGCCGTGGTTCAGGTCAGTGGCGATGCCGCAGTTCCCGCGATGGTGCCGGCCATGATGCCCGCGCCTATGAGCGTGCCGTCGCCGATGAGCGCGGCGTCGCCGGTGTCCGCACCGTCGCCCGTGTCGCCGGTGTCCGCACCGTCGCCCGTGTCGCCGGTGTCCGCACCGTCGCCCGTGTCGCCGGTGTCCGCACCGTCGCCCGTGTCGCCGGTGTCCGCACCGTCGCCCGTGTCGCCGGTGTCCGCACCGTCGCCCGTGTCGCCGGTGTCCGCACCGTCGCCCGTGTCGCCGGTGTCCGCACCGTCGCCCGTGTCGCCGGTGTCCGCACCGTCGCCCGTGTCGCCGGTGTCCGCACCGTCGCCCGTGTCGCCGGTGTCCGCACCGTCGCCCGTGTCGCCGGTGTCCGCACCGTCGCCCGTGTCGCCGGTGTCCGCACCGTCGCCCGTGTCGCCGGTGTCCGCACCGTCGCCCGTGTCGCCGGTGTCCGCACCGTCGCCCGTGTCGCCGGTGTCCGCACCGTCGCCCGTGTCGCCGGTGTCCGCACCGTCGCCCGTGTCGCCGGTGTCCGCACCGTCGCCCGTGTCGCCGGTGTCCGCACCGTCGCCCGTGTCGCCGGTGTCCGCACCGTCGCCCGTGTCGCCGGTGTCCGCACCGTCGCCCGTGTCGCCGGTGTCCGCACCGTCGCCCGTGTCGCCGGTGTCCGCACCGTCGCCCGTGTCGCCGGTGTCCGCACCGTCGCCCGTGTCGCCGGTGTCCGCACCGTCGCCCGTGTCGCCGGTGTCCGCACCGTCGCCCGTGTCGCCGGTGTCCGCACCGTCGCCCGTGTCGCCGGTGTCCGCACCGTCGCCCGTGTCGCCGGTGTCCGCACCGTCGCCCGTGTCGCCGGTGTCCGCACCGTCGCCCGTGTCGCCGGTGTCCGCACCGTCGCCCGTGTCGCCGGTGTCCGCACCGTCGCCCGTGTCGCCGGTGTCCGCACCGTCGCCCGTGTCGCCGGTGTCCGCACCGTCGCCCGTGTCGCCGGTGTCCGCACCGTCGCCCGTGTCGCCGGTGTCCGCACCGTCGCCGGTGTCGCCGGTGTCCGCACCGTCGCCGGTATCCGCGCCTTCGCCGGTGTCCGCGCCTTCGCCGGTGTCCGCGCCCTCTGCGGTTAGCGCAGCCTCAGCTGGACATGGACATGGCGACGAGGGGCATCACTGAGCAGTAAGGGCACCACAGAGCAGTAAGGGCACCACAGAGTAGTCCGGGGCTCTTGATCGGCGGATGGCATCGACGTCCAGGCGCTCGGTAGCCCACCCGCTAGGGCAAGGGTGGGTTGCGTGTCGCCTTCATTCCCACCGGATGATGACCGGCAGGCTGCTGGTGCTGGCCGAGACCTCACGTTCGGTGCCGCGGACTGCCACGGCAAAATGCTGGATTTCGTCCGCCGAGGCCAGGACCTCGAAGTGGCCGGTGGCGTCGCTCACGACGGCGGTGGCGGAAGAATGGGCGCGGATGTAGGCGTTGGGGATGCCCTTGTTGTGGATGTCGACGAGCCTGCCATGGAGGCGGCGGGCGACCACCGCAGTGGCGACGAGAGGTTCTAGGACGAGAGGGCTGGACGGCTCATCGAAGCGAAGCGCTACGGGGATGCGGACGAGGAAGCCCAGGCCATGGCGGATGCCGGCTTCGTATTCGTCTGGCTGGAATTCGCCGCTGGAGACCACAGAGTACTGGCTGCTGCGTTCGACGGCCAGCAGGAGTTGCTCCATGTTGTCCAGCTGTTTGGGGCCGTGGCACTCGACGGCGACCCTCAGCTCGAGGTCCAGCAACGGTCCTTCCCGCCGGGACCTGCCCACCCGATTCAGGGCGACGGCGTGGACGGTGACGGGGGCTTCCGGGGTCTCGGGGGCGGGTGGTACGGAACCGTCGTCGAAGCGGACACGTTCAGGGGACACGGCGTCGGACAGCACTCCGAGCAGCTCGGTCAACGATGAACGCACAAATCCCACGGTGACACCCCAGTCCAAGGTGGTCCTCTAGAGCCGATGTGCTCTAGATTACTCCCGCACTGGCCTGCGAGTCACCGGGCTCCAGCCGCCGTCGAATCCCGCCCGACTGAGTAGCATTTGATGTCGTTTTGAACCCTCAAGCGACATCTGCTGCCTACTTGGGCACGCGCGCCGGTTCCCGCTGAGCCACCACCCCACCGTCGCGGCGGCGGCTTCGGCCAGCGGGGTCGGTTCCAGCCCGAGTTTCGCCTGGCTGGCCGAGGAATCCATCACGAACGGCCGCTCGAACTGATATAGCATTTCCGCGAGCTCGCGCATGTCCGCGGAAAACAGTCCCAGGCCGCGCACTACCCAGCCGGGGATGGCACCGACCCTCGGGGCGGGCTTGCCCGCGGCGCTGGCGAGCACCGTCGCCAATTCCCGCATGGTGAGTGGCGCGTTGCTGGGGGCGTGCAGCACCTGGTTCCGCAGCTCCGGCAGCTGGGCGGCCCTGATCATGGCGGCGGCCAGGTCCGGGACATAGGTGAAGGAGTGCGGCTGCGCGGCACTGCCCATGGCCTGGACCGCCTTGCCCTCGAGGACCCGCGGGACCAGGCGTTCCCCGGCGTGCGCCATCAGCACCCGCGGCCCGAAGAAATCGCCCGCCACCACGCTGACGGTGTCGGCCCGGTGTGCCTGCCGGGCGCGGAGCAGTTCGGTGCGGACACCGCGCTTGCCGCCGGAGGCGTCCCGCGGGCTGCTTTCGGTGATGGGGCCATCGGGCTCGCTGTAGGAGTAGAGGCTTTCAGGGAAGACGACGACGGCGCCCGCGGCTGCCGCTGCATCCATCACCGCCTGCTCGGCCCGGGGGAGTTCGGCGCGCCAGGCCTTGGCGGAGTAGGCCGAGCCGTGGATGCAGTGGAACACAGCTGCTGCGCCGGCGAAGGCCCCGCCCAGCTGCGCGGGATCCGAGACGTCGGTCCTGCGGCGTTCGATCCGGGCGTGCTCCGGGCCGGACCCGGAGCGGGTCAGGACGCGGACCTCGTGACCCTGTTCGGCGAGCTGTTCGGCGACGGTCCAGCCGACGGGTCCGGCTCCGGTGACTACGTACAAGGTGGGCATGGCGGGCTCTCTTTCGGACGTTCAGGAATTGCGAGAGCGGTGCTCTCTCAATTCAGAATGGCCTCGCTCTTGGATTAAGTAAAGAGCACTGCTCTTTTTTGTTGACGGCGCTCTATCTTGTGGCATGCTGGGTCCATGAATCCCGCAGCCCCGCCCGCTAACGAAGCATCGCCCGCCAAGCCCCAGACTCCACGTGAGCGCGCCCGCACCCAGACAATCGCCGACATCGTCCGTCTGGGCCGCCAGCACCTGGCGCTCCACGGGGCCGCGGCGTTGTCCCTGCGGGCCGTCGCCCGGGACCTCGGCGTCGTCTCCTCGGCGGTCTACCGGTACGTGGAAAGCCGCGATGAGCTCCTGACCCTCCTCCTGATCGATGCCTACAACGAGCTGGGCGACGAGGTGGACGCCGCCGTCGACGCCCTTCCCGGGGACGATTTCGCCGGGCGGTTTCGCGCGCTGGGCCGGGCCGTGCGGAGCTGGGCGCTGCGTGAGCCGGCGCGCTATTCGCTGCTGTTCGGCAGTCCCGTGCCCGGGTACCAGGCTCCCGCCGGGCGGACTACCGTGCCCGGCACGCGCGTCATCTACCGCCTGGTGGGCAACTTCGACGCCGCCTACCGGGCCGGTGCGCTCACAGCGCACGCGGCTCCCGTCGTCGTCGTTCCTCCCGCGCTGCTCCCCGACCTTCAGGCGATCCGTGCGGAACTGGGGCTCGCCGTCCCCGAGGCATCCGTGGCCAGGGGCGTCCTGGTGTGGACCTCGGTGTTCGGGGCGATCAGTTTCGAGGTGTTCGGCCAGTACGGACGGGACACCTTCTCCGCCCGCGACGAACTGTTCGAGCACCAGCTCAGTGTTCTGGCGGAAGTCGTTGGGCTAACCTCCGGACGGTAAGGTATCCAGATGGTCCGTGGACTGGCTGACATCGGTGCGGAGAGCGTCCTGCTCGCCGGGGCCGGTCGTGCCATCCTGCTGCAGATCGCCGATCCCGCGGTGGGCCACGGCGTCGCCGAGCACAGCAACTTCGCCGAGCGTCCGCTGGACCGGCTGCGCGCCACTATGACGTACGTGTACGCGGTGGTCTACGGCTCCGAGGAACAGTTGGCGGCCGTGCGCCGCGCCGTGAACCGCGCCCACGCCCCCGTCCGCCGCGAAGCAGATGCCGCGTCCGCCGGGTACAACGCCTTCGACGAACAGTCCCAGCTGTGGGTGGTGGCCACCCTCTACGACACCGCCGTCACGGTCTACGAAAAGATCCACGGAACGCTCGACGACGACGCCGCCGACCGCATTTATCGCGACTATGCGCAGATCGGCACGGCCCTGCAGCTTCCCGCCGAGCTCTGGCCGGCCGACCGGGCGGCCTTCGCCCAGTACTGGGACGCGCGCGTGCAGAGGCTCGCCCCGGACGCCGCCGCCAGGCGCGTGGCGCGGGATCTGCTCGAGCCCGCCGGCGGACCCATCTTGTGGCGCCTGTCGATGCCGCTGGCCCGCTTCCTTACCGCGGGACTCCTGCCGGAGCACCTCCGTGCAGGCTTCGGATTGCCCTGGGGCCACCGGCACATGCGGCGCTTCGAGCGCACCATGCGTGTCCTGGCGGCGGTCTATCCCCGGCTGCCGCAGAAGATCCGGCACTGGCCCAAGAACCACTACCTCGGGCAGCTCGTCATGGCCGACGAAATCGCCCCGAAAGCTACACCTCGCCGCGGACGGCCTTGATCGCTGCCCGGCGGGCAGTGCTGCGACGTTCACGCTGGGCGAAATCGCCCGGAAAACCCGCAATCAAGCGGATCCTCGAGCCGCAAAAATCAAAGTTGAGCGAACTTGACTCAACTTTGAATTGACATCGATCCGACCCCGAGTACAGTTGAGTGCAGAACGCTCAACTAGCCGATTGTTGAGTGCCCCCCCGGATCCGGAACCCGCCCTGCGGGCCCTGCTGACGGGTGAAATCTCCGGCATCGGCATTGAAAGGAAACAACATATGTCACGCGCAGTAGGTATCGACCTCGGAACCACCAACTCCGTGGTTTCTGTCCTTGAAGGTGGCGAGCCCACCGTCATCGCCAACGCCGAAGGCGGCCGCACCACGCCGTCCGTCGTCGCGTTCTCCAAGTCCGGCGAAGTCCTGGTCGGCGAAATCGCCAAGCGCCAGGCCGTCAACAACATCGACCGCACCATCGCCTCCATCAAGCGCCACATGGGCACCGATTGGAGCGTTGCCATCGATGACAAGAAGTACACGCCGCAGGAAATCTCCGCGCGCGTTCTGATGAAGCTGAAGAACGACGCCGAGGCCTACCTCGGTGAGAAGATCACCGACGCCGTGATCACCGTTCCGGCGTACTTCAACGACGCCGAGCGCCAGGCCACCAAGGAAGCCGGTGAAATCGCCGGCCTCAACGTCCTGCGCATCGTCAACGAGCCCACCGCGGCTGCTCTGGCCTACGGCCTGGACAAGGGCAAGGAAGACGAACTCATCCTTGTCTTCGACCTCGGCGGCGGCACCTTCGACGTCTCCCTGCTGGAAGTCGGCAAGGACGAAGACGGCTTCTCCACCATCCAGGTCCGCGCGACCGCCGGTGACAACCGCCTCGGCGGCGACGACTGGGACCAGCGTGTTGTTGACTTCCTGCTGAACCAGCTCAAGGTCAAGGGCATCGACCTGTCCAAGGACAAGATCGCCCTGCAGCGCCTGCGCGAAGCCTCTGAACAGGCCAAGAAGGAACTTTCTTCCTCCACCAGCACCAACGTCTCCCTGCAGTACCTCTCCGTCACCCCCGACGGCCCGGTCCACCTGGACGAGCAGCTGACCCGCGCCAAGTTCCAGGACCTCACCAAGGACCTGCTGGAGCGCACCAAGAAGCCGTTCCACGACGTCATCGCAGAGACCGGCATCAAGCTCTCCGAGATCGACCACATCGTGCTGGTGGGCGGCTCCACCCGCATGCCCGCCGTCTCCGACCTCGTCAAGGAAATGGCAGGCGGCAAGGAGCCCAACAAGGGCGTCAACCCGGACGAGGTCGTGGCCGTTGGTGCCGCACTGCAGGCCGGTGTGCTGAAGGGCGAGCGCAAGGACGTTCTGCTGATCGACGTCACCCCGCTTTCCCTGGGCATCGAGACCAAGGGCGGCGTCATGACGCACCTGATCGAGCGCAACACCGCCATCCCCACCAAGCGTTCCGAGACCTTCACCACGGCTGACGACAACCAGCCGTCCGTGGCCATCCAGGTCTTCCAGGGCGAGCGCGAATTCACCCGCGACAACAAGCCGCTGGGCACGTTCGAACTGACGGGCATCGCCCCGGCACCGCGTGGCGTTCCGCAGGTCGAGGTCACCTTCGACATCGACGCCAACGGCATTGTCCACGTCTCCGCCAAGGACAAGGGCACCGGCAAGGAACAGTCGATGACCATCACCGGCGGCACTGCGCTCTCCAAGGAAGACATCGAGCGCATGGTCCGTGACGCCGAGGAGCACGCAGCCGAAGACAAGGCACGCCGCGAGGCAACCGACACCCGCAACACCGCCGAGCAGCTCGCCTACTCCGTGGACAAGCTCATCGCCGAAAACGACGACAAGCTGCCGGAAGAGGTCAAGACCGAGGTCAAGGCCGACGTCGCCGCCCTCAAGTCCGCGCTGGAAGGCACCGATGACGCCGCTGTCAAGACGGCGTTCGAGAAGCTGCAGGCTTCCCAGTCCAAGCTGGGCGAGGCCATCTACTCCCAGGCCGGTTCGCCGGACGGCGCAAGCAGCGCTGCCGGCGCCCCGGGTGCCCCCGCCGGTGACAAGGCTGCCGACGAGGACATCGTCGACGCCGAGATCATCGACGAAGACACCGCCGACGAGAAGAAGTAGCCATGCCGAACGGCAACGACGCAGGAAACGCGGGCCGCGAGGAACGCGAAGCCAACGAGCAGCACAAGCCGGTCATCCGGGACAACCGCAAGGTTGACCCGGAGACCGGGGCTGCCCGCCACCCGCAGGGCGAAGCCCCGGCTTCGCCCGAGGGCGACGCCCTGTCCCAGGCTGAGGAAATCCTCAATGGGATGGAGGTTTCGGCCGAGGAAGCGGTGGCCCCGGGTGCAGCAGCTGAAGCCGAGGCGGCGGAGCTCCGCAACGATCTCCTCCGCCTGCAGGCCGAGTACGTCAACTACCGCAAGCGCGTCGAACGCGACCGCGCCGTGGCAGGGGAGATGGCCGTCATCGGCGTCCTGAACTCCCTGCTGCCGGTGTTGGACGACATCGACGCCGCACGCCAGCACGGTGACCTCGAGGACGGCCCCTTCGCCGCGATCGCCGCCAAGCTGGAGACCGCGCTGAAGACGTACGGCCTGGAACGCATCGCGGAAACGGGCGTCGAATTCGACCCCACCATCCACGAGGCCCTCATCCAGCAGCCGGCCGAGGACATCGAGGTTGACACGGTCAGCCAGGTGCTGCGTTCGGGCTACAGGTCCGGCGAGCGGGTCCTCCGCGCAGCCCAAGTCATCGTCGCGGTTCCTGCGTAAGGTGAGCTGACAGCGACGCGAAGCAGGGGATGGGGCCCGGGCGGGGCCCCATCCCCTGCGAAGCGTCAAACGCAACACATATTTGAAAGGAAACGCCCTTGGCCAGCCAGGACTGGGTTGAGAAGGATTTCTACGCGATCCTTGGTGTCGCCAAGGACGCTTCCGACGCCGACATCAAGAAGGCGTACCGCAAGCTCGCGCGCCAGTACCACCCGGACACCAACTCCGGTGATGCCGCGGCCGAGAAGAAGTTCAAGGACATCTCCGAGGCGTATTCGGTGCTTTCCAGCGCCGAGGACCGCCAGCAGTACGACGCCGTCCGGGCCATGGGCGGAGCGCGTTTCGCCCCGGGCGCGGGGCGTGGGGGCGCCGGCGCCAATGGCGGCTTCGAGGACCTGTTCGGTGGCCTGTTCGGTGGCGGACGGCATCCCGCCGGCGCGGGCGGCCTACCGCCGGAGTTCGCCGACCTGTTCGGCAGCGGTTTCGGCGGCGGCCAGACCGGCTTCCAGCG
The DNA here is from genome assembly GCF_017368795.1 of Arthrobacter cavernae. GTDB lineage: Bacteria > Actinomycetota > Actinomycetes > Actinomycetales > Micrococcaceae > Arthrobacter > Arthrobacter cavernae. The sequence continues at coordinate 85,991 of NZ_JAFNLL010000014.1, forward strand.
CGCCCCGCAGAAGGGTTCGGACCGCACCGCGTCCACCAGCATTTCCTTTGCCGGTTCGATCCGCGGCACCACGGTGAGCCTGCGCGAGTCCAACGGCAACGTGATCGACGTCAAGATCCCCGCGGGCATCAAGGACGGCCAGAAGGTCCGCCAGCGTGGCAAGGGCAATCCCGGCCCGGCGGGCAACGGCGACCTCATCATCACGGTGAACGTCAAGCCGCATGATTTCTTCACGCGCACGGATGACAACATCCGCATCCATGTTCCGGTCACCTTCGCGGAGGCCGCCTTGGGTGCCAACATCCACGTGCCAACGCTCGACGGCGATACCGTCACCGTCCGCGTCCCGGCCGGCACGCCCTCCGGGCGCACGCTCCGGGTCAAGGGCCGCGGTGTCACCACCTCCAAGGCGACGGGCGACCTGCTGGTGACGATCGACGTCGCCGTCCCGCAGAACCTCAGCAGGGAAGCGGAGGAGGCGGTCAAGGCGTTCGCCGCGGCCACCGCCGACGCCGATCCGCGCCACGACCTGGCCGCCAAGGCCCGGCTGTAGGGACGCCGTGATGGGCATCGACGCGTACGATCCGATCTTCGTCATCTCGGTGGCGGCGGAGCTGGCCGACATGCACCCGCAGACGCTGCGCCAGTACGACCGGCTGGGCATCGTCTCGCCCAGCCGTGCCCCGGGCAAGTCGCGCCGCTACTCCCAACACGATATCGATGTCCTGCGCGAGGTCCAGCGCCTCTCTCAGTCCGGGGTTTCACTCGAGGGCATCAAGCGGATCCTGGACCTTGAGAACCAGGTGGCGGCGCTGAAGTACCGGGTGGCCGAGTTGACGGACGAGCTGTCCCGCCGCCGGAGTTCCGTGGATGCCCGCGTTTTCGCGGCGGGAGCAGCCGGCGACGTCGTCAGCCTGGCCCGCGGCCAGCGCCCGCGCGCGCGGTCCCAGGCCGTGGTGGTGTGGCGCCCGAAGCCGGGGGAGCCGCAGGCGTAGGCCCCCGCACAACAGCTGTCACCCGGCCAGGTTGTCACCCGGTCACGGTGTCGCCATGACGATGTGCCACTTTCCACTCCCCGCCTTCGCGGCGATACACCTGCGTGGCCCGCAGGACATAGCTGCGCGGTTCCCCGTTGACGGAGACCGAGGTGTGCTCCAGGCCCATCGTGTAGGCCATGTCGCCCACAACGTCATAGGACTGCACTTCGAACTCGTACGAGGTGCAGTCGGAGAAAATCTTTGCGAGGTCGGTGAAGAGATCGTTCAGTGCATGCTGCCCTAAGGCGTTTCGCCACGCACCCAGGACACTCACGGGTTCGTTGCGGGACCAGAGCGCCCGGCGCGGGGCCGAGTCGCCGTTGTGAAGGGCCAGTTCCGCGTGGTGCAGATCGGACGTGACCCAGGCCAGGAATTCATTGCGGTCGGTCATGCTTTAGTATGCTCCGGCCCAACGGCCGGCGCAGCCCTCATCGCCTAGAGCGGCCCCGGTTCCCTGGTGAAACGCTCTCTCACTTTTGGGGGCCAAAAACGGAACGCTCTCTCACCCGGTGCGAGAGCGTTGGAAGAAAACGCACCATACGTGAGAGAGCGTTGGTCTAGTGTATAGATGTATACAAGTACACTTCTGGCGGAGGCTAACGAACCATGGCAGACCCACAACCCCGCAACACCGGGGCGCACCTTGTCTACAGCGAGCTCAAGCGCCGGATCCTCAGCCTTGAACTCAAACCGGGCGAACGCATCTACGAGCCTGCCATGGCTGCAGCATTGCAGCTCAGCCGCACGCCGCTGCGGGAGGCCATCCGCCGCCTGATCTCGGAGGGCCTGCTGGAGCAGCAAGCCACCGGGGGAGTGCTGGTGCCGCTGCTGGATGAGAAGGCGATTTCCGAACTGTACGACGTCCGTGCTGCCTTGGAATCGCTGATGGCACGGGAGGCATGCGCCAGGGCGACGACGGCGGACATCGAGAAGCTGCAGGGGATCCTTGAGCGCAACGCGGCCATGGTCGGGTTTGCCGACGAGGCCATGAAGTACGGCGTCGCCCTCCACGCCACGATCGCCGGCATCGCCGCGAATTCCTGGGCCCAGCGTTTCCATGAACAGATTTCCAGCCACGTGGAGCGCTACCGGCACTTCACCAACAACTCACCGGAACGCCGGGAACAGGCCCTCGCCGACCACCGCATCCTGGTGGAAGCCGTCGCGTCAAAGGAACCGGAAAAGGCAGCGAAGATCGCCTTCGACCACGTCATCGGCGCCCGGGACGAGACCCTGCGTGCCATCTCCGGCAAGGGCCTGGTCGTCGAATGATCGGCGAACTCGGGCGGCGCTCGTCCGCTGCACTGCTGGTTCATTCGGCATTGATCCAGGCAGTCACCTTCCTGGTCCGGCCGGCCACCACCTACCGGGCCTTGGAATTGGACGTTCCCGGATTCGCGCTGGGTCTTCTCGCTGCCAGCTATGCCGTCTTCCCCTTGCTCCTCGCGGTTCCGACAGGCAGCCTCGTGGACCGCCTGGGCGAGCGTCGGCTCATGGCGATCGGCTCCGCCGTCGTGCTGGCCTGTTCGGCATTCCTGCTGTTTTGGGGGACGTCGGTCCCGGCGCTCGTGGCCGGCACCGCGCTTCTTGGCGCCGGGCAGCTCGCTTGCGTGGTGGGGCAGCAGGCGGTGGTTGCGAACAACGCCGCCTCCTCGCAGATGGATTCAGCCTTCGGGTACCTGACCTTCGCCGCATCGCTGGGACAGGCCCTGGGGCCGCTGGCCATTTCCTTGGTTGGCGGTGCTTCGGTCCGCCCGGACACGCAGGCCATCTTTGTCTTGTCGGTATGCATGAGCCTGGTGCTTTTCGTGACGACGTTCGGCGTCTCCGCCAAGGTCAGCAGCCGGAAGCGTGCGTCCAAAGCGGCAGACGGCAACCCGGGTGGCGTGGCATCGCTGCTCAAGACTCCCGGCCTGGTGCGCGCCCTGGCGACCAGTGCCACCGTTCTGGCGGTCGTCGATCTGACCGTGGTCTACCTTCCGGCTCTGGGCACGGAACGCGGACTCCCCGCGGCAACCGTCGGCCTGATGCTGACCGTCCGTGCCGTGTTCTCCATGGTGTCCCGCATTGGCCTGGGGCAGATGTCCCGGAAACTCGGGCGGATGAGGCTGCTGGTCCTGAGCCTTGCCCTGTCCACCGTTGCCCTGGCTGTAGCGGCCATTCCCATGCCCATGTGGTTGCTCTTCGTCGTCATGGCGTTGCTCGGTCTGGGACTGGGCATCGGGCAACCGCTGACCATGTCCTGGCTATCGTCGCAGGCACCCGAGGGGCAGCGCGGCAAGGCCCTCGCGATGCGGCTGGCCGGCAACAGGGTGGGTCAGGTGGTCCTGCCCAGTGCCATCGGTGTGGTGGCAGCAGGGCTGGGGGCTGCAGGGGTGTTCCTGGCATCGGCCGTGGTGGTTGGAGGAACACTTTTGCTTCTCCGCGGGGTGCGGCTGGACTGACCCGCGGCCCCGCCCGGCGTTACGAGGCCGTTCCCGAAGCCGTGGTCCGGGTGGCCGGGCCATCCAGGGCAGCGGTGACGGGGAGTCAGATCAGGCGGACGTGTCCGGGGCGCCGCCAAACCCGATGCCCCGGTAGATGTCCGGGCGGACCGTCTTCAGCCGAAGTCCCCAGAGCAGCCCGGCAATGCCGGGCACCACCGCCAGCGCCGGCAGGATCCAGGAAAGCGGGGAGAAGCCGTCCGAGCCGATCAGGACATTGAAATTGACCACGATCAGCACGAACACTGTGCCGAGCGTCAGCGCCGCCAGGGCGGGCGCGACCACCCGGGTCCACAGGGAATACCCGGCAGCGTGCTTGCGGAAGTAGCCGATGGCGGCCACCGAGATGAGGACCAGGAGCAGCACCAGGCCGAAGGCCGCCGTGTTGGTCAGCCACGTGAAGAATGTCAGGACCGGATACATCTCGCCCAGCTCGGAGCCGGTGCCGGCAATGGCAAACACGGCCAGCATGGCCAGGGCCAGCACGGACTGGGTCAGCGAGCCGGCAACCGGGGCGTGCCGGGTGTTGATGCGGGCAAAGCCATGCGGCAGCACGTTTTCACGGCCCAGCGAGAACACGTACCGAGCCACCGCATTGTGGAAGGCGATCAGGGCGGCCAGCAGGCTGGTGATGAACAGGAGCTGCGCAATGTCGGAGACGATCACGGCGCCGTGGCTGGTGAGGAAGGCGAACGGCAGGTCCGGGCCAAACTCCTGGGACTTCGCCACAATCTGGCTCGGGCCCGTACCGACGGTCATGGCCCAGCCGGAGAAGGCGTAGAAGAGCGCGATGATGCCGACGGCGATGTACGTTGCCCGGGCGATGGACCGGCTGGGATCCTTGGCCTCTTCGCTGTAGATTGCGGCGGACTCAAAGCCCATGAACGCCGCCATGCTAAAGGCCAAAGCGGCGCCGACGCCGGCCGTGAACAAGTTCGACGGCGCCAGTCCGGCACCGCTGACGCCTTCCGGACTGACGGCAAAGGAGACAATGTCGAAAACGATGACCGCCAAGAATTCCAGCCCCACAAGGACGCCGATGATCTTGGCCGACAGGTCGACCTTGTTGATTCCCAGCCAGCCGACAATGACGAAGCCCACCAGCGCGGCCAGCCACCACGGGACGTTGAGCCCAAGCTTGGCATTGACAAAGGATGCCGATGCAAAGCCGAAGAGGCCGTAGATTCCGATCTGCATCGCGTTGTAGGAAACGAGCGCCGCCCATGCGGCGCCCACCCCCGCGGCACGGCCGAGCCCCTGGGCAATGTAGGCGTAGAACGCCCCGGCATTGCGGATGTGTGAACTCATGGCCGCGTAGCCGACGGCAAAGAGCGCCAGGCAGACCCCGAGCACAATGAACGACAGCGGGATGCCGACGTTTCCGGTCACGGCGAAGTTGCTGGGGATGCCGCCGGCCACTACGGTCAACGGGGCGGAGGCAGCGATGATCATGAAGACGAGGGCGGGCACGCCGAGCGTGCGCTTGCTCAGGCCGTTGTTGCTCCCGTTGCCGGCGGCGGTGCCGGTGGACGGGAGGGTTTGTTCGTGTGACATTAAAACCTCCATTGGGAGAATAACAATGCTTTGAGTGTGGCATCTGTCACATGGCCATGGTTTGTTTTTCCCTGCACTGCCATTGACTACCCGTGCAGGACTTCCGCGCCTAGGAAACCCTGGGGACGAATGCGGAGGGGGCCGCCGCCACGCACGTGGCGACGGCCCTCCGTCTTGGCTTGTTCCGTCGGAGTCCTTAGCCGTTGATCACCTGCGGGACGCCGAGGGCTTTGAGGCCTTCGACGCCGAATTCGAGTCCGTAGCCGGACTGCTTGGCGCCGCCGAACGGGATGCGGGGGTCCACGGCGCCGTGCTTGTTGATCCAGACGGTGCCGGCCTCGATGCGGGCGGCGACCTTGCGGGCTTCGGTGGGATCGGAGGACCAGACCGAGGCGCCGAGCCCGACGTCGAGGCCGTTGGCCATGGCCACCGCCTCATCGACGGTGCTGTACCGGATGATCGGCAGGGCCGGGCCGAACTGTTCCTCCGCCACGAGCGGGTTGTCATTGTCGATGTCCGCCACGAGCGTGGTGGGGTAGAAGTAGCCGGGCTGACCCGCCTCCGGGTTCCCGCCCACCAGCACCCTCGCACCAGCGCCCTTGGCCGCGTCTACGAGCCGGGACACGATGTCGAACTGCTGCTTGTTCTGCAGCGGGCCCAGCACGTTGGCCTCGTCCAGGCCCACGCCCATGGGCATGGCGGCGGCAACGGCGGTGAGTGCCTCGCAGACGTCGTCGTAGATGTCCTCATGGACGTAGAGCCGCTTCAGGGCCGCGCACGTCTGTCCGGTGTTGATGAAGGCACCCCAGAACAGGTCCTCGGCGATGGCCTTCGGATCGGCGTCGGGGAGCACGATCCCGGCGTCGTTGCCACCGAGCTCAAGGGTCAGGCGCTTGACGGTGCCGGCCGAGGACTTGATGATCGCCTTGCCCGTGGCGGTGGAGCCGGTGAACATGACCTTGCCGATGGCGGGGTGTTCGGCCAGCCGGGCGCCCACCTCGCGGCCGCCGGAGACGACGGTGAGGAGGCCTTCGGGGAGTTCCTCGTTGAGGACCTTGACCAGGGCCAGGACGGACAACGGGGTGTATTCGGAGGCCTTGACCACCACGGCGTTGCCCATCCGGAGGGCGGGGGCGATCTGCCAGACGGTGATCATCATGGGCCAGTTCCACGGGCCGATGGCACCGACCACGCCGATGGGCTTGTAGTGCAATTCCGCGTAGCTTTCGCCGTCGTCCACCACGGTTTCGGGGTCCAGCGGCGTGGCGGCGGTGGCGCGCAGCCAGGCGGCGCAAGCGCCGACCTCGAAGCGGGCGTTGGGGCCGTTGAGCGGCTTGCCCTGTTCGCGGGAGAGCAGCCGGGCAAGTTCTTCGGCGGAACGTTCGACGGCGTCGGCGGCCTTGAGGAGCGCGGCGCTGCGGGCGTCGTGGCCCAGTGCCGCCCAGGCGGGCTGGGCAGCGGTGGCGGCAGCGATGGCACGCTCCAGGTCCCCAATATCGTGAACCGGTGCCTCGCCCACCGTCTCCCCCGTGGCGGGGTCGAATATGGTCCGGGTTTCGCCGGAGACCGGGGTGATCGCCGAAAGAATGTCAGTGAACGTTTCCATGCTTCAAGCTTCTTTGACCATCAACGCCCCGTCTTGTCATTCAGCGAAGGCCTGTTGACTGAAGGCGAACAATCACTGCGGTACGCGGGGCCAGGCTCAGGCGCCGCGACGCCAATCGCTGGGGGACACGCCGAAGGCGTCCCGGAACGAGCGGCTGAAATGCGCCGCGTCCAGGAACCCCCAGCGGGCGGCGACGGCGCCGACGGCAGTGCCGGTATGCAGCGGGTCCCTCAGCTCGCGGCGGATCCGTTCGAGCCGCTGACTCCGGATCCAACTGGCCACAGTGGCGCCCGACTCATGGAAGATGTTGTGCAGGTGCCGCGTGGAGATGAAGTGGGCCGCGGCAATGCTGGCGGGGGACAGCTGAGGATCCGCCAGGTTGGCCTCGATGTATTCGCGGACGGACGTTGCCAGCACCACTTGCGGCTTCAGGCTGTCCCCCGCGATGTCCAGCTCCGAGTGAAGCATCGTTGAGACAAGATCAAGGGCGTTGGCAGCCAAGCGGGATCCGCTGGGGCCGCCGAGGAGCCCGGGGTTTGCCGCAAGCTGGGCAATGAAGGGTCCAACAACGCCGGCAACCCCACTGCCGCAGGCCAGGCGGATCGCGGAAAGCTGTCCCACATAATCCGGCGGCAGTGTCAGTGCGTCATGGGGGAACATCACCACCATGACCCGGGCCTGCTCCTCGAAGGCAAGGGTGTACGGACGGTTGGTGTCGTAAATGGCGAGGTCGCCGGGGCGCAGCACTGCCTCTCGGTTGTCCTGGATGAGGAGTCCGGTGCCCTCCAGTTGGAGGTTGAGCTTGAAATAGCGCTGGCCCGGCCGGGCCACCAGGGCCGGTGTGCGGTGGACGCTGTGGCCCGAGGCGGAGACTTCCACGATGCACATGCGGTCCAGCACCCTGGAGCGCATCCGGCCGTGGAAGGTGTCGGGACGGTCCGTCTCGGCGGCCAGCGGCACAAAGGATTCAGCCACCAGGTGCCGCCAGTGGTCAAATGAGGCGGCCACGCTGGAGGTGAGTTCCTGGCCCGCGGGGCGGGCTGTGGTTGCAGACATGGATGTTCCTGACGCCGGATAGCCATCTGAATTGTGGTCCCCCAGGCCGTGTCCTGCGACACAGTGATTTCAGGTTAGCGGCGATGGCGGGCGTTGTCATCTTTTTTCGACGGTCGGCGAAAAAAGAATTAGGAGCCGGCCTGCAGGAGGGTCAGGAATGCTTCCAGTTGGTCGCCCAGGCCCAGGTCTGTCTCGATGCCCGGGGCCAGGGCTGCGGCTATCTGCGCGCCCAGCAGCATGTTCAGCAGGTGGCCGGACACCACTGAATCGTCGACGGCGGCATTCACGTCCCCCTGCCGCCTCGCCTCGGTCAGGTACCCCTGGATCGCGCCGCGCCATTGATCCATAGACTCGCGGTGGATGGCGGCTTTTTCCGGGTCATTGATGGCCTTCTGCCAGAACGGGACCACAATCCGCGCTTCATTGACGCGCTCGGAGTCCAGTGGCAGCACCTCCACGCAGAAAGCCCGAAGCGCCGTAATTCCGGCCTTGCCCGCCGTGACCTCCCTGATGCGCTCGTTGGTCCTGTTGAACACGTGGCGGAACGCAAAGGTCAGCAGCGTGTCCTTGGTGGGGAAGTAAGGCTTCAGTGCGCCGTTTGCGAAGCCAGCCTCGAGGGCGATCTCCCGCATGGTGGCGCCCTCGATGCCCAGCCTGGCGATGATCCGCCACGTCGCATCCACCAGTTCCAGGCGCCGTTCATCATGGTCAACAATCTTTGGCACTCTGGTGATCCCCCGGAACTTTTTTGTATCGAACCCTTGTGATCCATCTTACGGATCGTTTATTCTCTACAACTATAGAAAATAAAACTTCCGACCCCAACACGGTCCCGGACAAAGGCAGCGCTCATGACTCTTGCACCAGCTGATACAGCCACTCAGTACCGCCTTGCGGCGGCCGCGGAGATCACGGAAGTCCAGGGCATCCTGCGTGCCGGGGGACTCCTTGGTCCGCACAAGCGGATCGCCTACCTCGGCCTGCTGGATCCGGCCCGGGACAGCTCCAAGGATTCCGAGGACCGGCGGTTCCGGGTCTTCGTCCACGATGTTTCCAGCGGCCGCCCCCTCGACGTGACGGTCTCGGCCACGCGCGGCGAGGTGATCTCCGCCGTCGAACTGGACACTGCCGTCTCCGGCGAGCTCCCTGTCCTGGAGGAGGAGTTCGCGGTGGTCGAGGAACTCCTGGCCTCGGACGAACGGTGGCTGAAGGCCCTGGCCGACCGCGGACTCGACGTCAGCAAAGTCCGCGTTGCGCCGCTGTCCGCCGGCGTCTTCGAGTACCCCGAGGAGAAAGGCCGCCGCATCCTTCGCGGGCTGGCTTTCGTGCAGGACTTCCCCGAGGACAGTGCCTGGGCGCACCCCGTGGACGGACTGGTGGCGTACATGGATGTGGTCAACAAGGAAGTCACCCAGGTCCTGGACCTGGGCGCCGTTCCGGTCCCCGCGGAGCACGGCAACTACACTGACCCCGAACTGACCGGCCCGCTGCGCACTACCCAGAAGCCCATCAGCATCACCCAGCCTGAAGGCCCCAGCTTCACCGTCACCGGCGGCAACCACGTGGAGTGGGAAAAGTGGAGCGTGGACGTCGGCTTCGACGTCCGCGAAGGCGTGGTTCTGCACAACCTCGCCTTCCAGGACGGCGACCGCAAGCGGCCCATCATCAACCGGGCCTCGATCGCGGAGATGGTGGTTCCCTATGGCGACCCGTCACCGATCCGGTCTTGGCAGAACTACTTCGACACCGGCGAGTACCTGGTGGGCCAGTACGCCAACTCGCTGGAACTGGGCTGCGACTGCCTCGGCGACATCACCTACCTGAGCCCGGTCATCAGCGACGCCTTCGGCAACCCCCGCGAGATCCGCAACGGCATCTGCATGCATGAGGAAGACTGGGGCATCCTTTCCAAGCATTCAGACCTTTGGACGGGCATCAACTACACCCGCCGCAACCGCCGCCTGGTGATCTCCTTCTTCACCACCATCGGCAATTACGATTACGGCTTCTACTGGTACCTCTACCTGGACGGCACCATCGAATTCGAGGCCAAGGCCACCGGCGTCGTCTTCACCAGCGCCTTCCCGGAAGGCGGCTCGGACAACATTTCCCAGCTCGCCCCGGGCCTCGGTGCCCCCTTCCACCAGCATCTCTTCAGCGCCCGCCTGGACATGGCAATCGACGGCTTCACCAACCGCGTGGAAGAAGAAGACGTGGTCCGTCAGCCCATGGGCGAAGGGAATGAGCGCGGCAACGCGTTCTCCCGCAAGCGCACGGTGCTGGGCCGCGAATCCGAAGGTGTCCGCGAGGCCGACGCGCGTGCAGGCCGGACCTGGATCATCTCCAACCCGGAGTCCCGCAACCGGCTGGGCGAGCCGGTGGGCTACAAGCTGCACTCCCAGAACCAGCCCACGCTGCTGGCCGACCCTGGATCGTCCATCGCGCGCCGCGCCGCTTTCGCCACCAAGGACGTGTGGGTCACCCGGTACGCCGAGGACGAGCGCTACCCCACGGGTGACTTCGTGAACCAGCACTCCGGCGGCGCGGGCCTCCCGGCCTACGTTTCCCACGACCGCGAGATCGACGGCCAGGACATCGTGCTCTGGCACACCTTCGGCCTGACGCACTTCCCGCGCGTGGAGGACTGGCCGATCATGCCCGTGGACACCGTTGGCTTCAAGCTGCGCCCGGAAGGCTTCTTTGACCGCAGCCCGGTCCTGGATGTGCCGGCCAACGCCTCGGGTGAGGCTTCATGCCACAGCGCGTCCGAAGCTGCGGGCGAGCCTGCCGGCCACTGCCACTAAGCGGATCCGGGAACAGAGGAAATGACCACGACGGCGGGACGGGTCCGGCCAGCCGGGCCCGTCCTCCATCCCCGGATCTGCGCGGCCCTCACGGCTGTCTCCGGTCTGGCGCATCTGTGGCTCGCGGCCTCGGGGCACCACGGCGCCTGGCTGGGCATTCTCATGATTGCGCTGGCCGCCGTCTGCATGCCGTGCACCGTGCACATTTGGCGCCACAGCAGGCTCGGCGCCCTCCATCAGGTCACGGTTTCGGCATTGGCGATGGTCCTCCTCCACGCTGTCCTGCTTCTGGGAGCGCGCGGTGCCGGGCACGCCCACGGCGGGGGCCCGGCGTCGGGCGCCGGTGACGTTTCCGGTGCCGCCGGACTGTTACTGGTGATCGGACTGGAACTCACGACGGCGTTGCTCGCCGCAACGCTCGTGGCCCGGCTCCGGCGGCGCAGGGCCCTGCGGCCTGTCTGAGCAGCCTGGCCAGGGACGCCCCACGGAGCCCTACTCCGCGAACAGCCCCGCCAGGTCCTCCGCCGTCAGGGCCCCGCCGGACAGGGCGTCGCCCTCCATCACGTCCGCGAACAGCTGTGATTTCTTGGCCTTGAGCGTCATGACCTTTTCCTCGATGGTGTCCTTGGCCACCAGCCGGTAGACCATGACGTTCCGCGCCTGCCCGATCCTGTGCGTGCGGTCCACGGCCTGCGCCTCATGAGCCCGGCCCAGGGGAGCGAGGCATAGGTGTCGTAGTCGATCCGGAACAGCGCATAGGAGGTTATCACAATGTCGCCCCGGGCAAGTCCCGCCGCTACTCCCAGCACGACATCGATGTCCTGCGCGAGGTCCAGCGCCTTTCGCAGTCGGGCGTCTCCCTCGAGGGCATCAAGCGGATCCTGGAACTCGAGAACCAGGTGGCGGCGCTGAAGTACCGCGTCGCCGAGCTGACGGACGAGCTGTCCCGGCGCCGGAGCCCCGTGGATGCCCGCATTTTCGCGGCGGGAGCAGCCGGCGACGTCGTGAGCCTGGCCCGCGGGCAGCGCCCGCGCGCGCGGTCCCAGGCCGTGGTGGTGTGGCGCCGAAGCCTGGGGAACCGCGGGCGTAGGCCCCTCTTCAGGTACGGGCCTTGCTGTAGTTACGGGGCGCCGACTGTGGCGCTCTCGGGCACCGTTGCGGAAACCGGATCCTCGGCACGGCGCTTCGGGATCATCGCCACGGCACCGGCCGCCACAACGGCGATTCCGGCGAAGATGGCGAAGTTGTACTCGAACGGCAGTTTCGCGCTGCCGATCCATCCACCGATCAGTGGCCCGGAGATCGCACCGATGCGGGCGAAGCTCAGCGCCCAGCCAGTTGCCGTCGCGCGGATCTTGGCCGGGTAGTAGTCGGCGATGTAGCCGGTCAGGACCAGCGACGTTGAAATGGATCCAATGCCGGCGAACGCGACGAACAGCAGGTTCACCACCATGTTGTTCGGGAACATCAACAGCATGATGCCCAGGCCGCCGAGCACGTAGAACACCACCAGAATGAGCTTCTGGCCGTACTTGTCGGCCGCGCGGCCCAGGACCAGGCCCCCGACGGCGGACGCGAGGCTGAACACCAGGAGGAACGTCAGCGACGAACCGAGGTCGTAGCCTGCCTGCTTCATAATCGACGGCAGCCAGGTATTGAGCCCGTAGACCAGCACCATGCCGCAGAACAGTGCGATCCAGAAGAACACAGTGGACCGCAGATACTTCGGGGAGAACATGGTGGTGATGGTCTTCCACCACGGCTCGGAGCGCTCCTTGGGGGCTGCTGCCAAGGCTGACACGGGTGCGTATTCGGGTATGTTCAGCTTCGCCGCGAGAGCATGGGCTTCCTTCCGGCGCCCCATGGATTCGAGGTACTCCAGCGACTCGGGAAGCAGCTTCCAGATGACGGGCAGCAGGACAACCGGCAGCGCGCCGAATCCGATGACCCAGCGCCAGCCCGCCGTCGGAAGCACAAAGAGTGCGACGAGTGCTGCGGCGACGATGCCCAGCGAGTACCCGGAGTACATCAGTCCGTAGTTAAAGGACCGCTTCTTCGGGGCGGAGTACTCGATGGTCAGCGCAGCCGCCACCGGGATGACGCCGCCCATGCCCAGGCCGCCGATCAGCCGGAACAGTCCGAACATTTCAGGAGTCGTGGCCAAGGCCGCTCCGGCCTGGGTGAGCGTGAAAATGAGCATGGATGCCAGAAGCATCTTCTTGCGGCCCACGACGTCGCTGAGCGTGCCGATGAACAGGGCTCCGATCAGCATGCCGACGAGCGCATAAGCACCGAGCCCGCCTAGCTGCAGCGGGCTCAGGTTCCATGCCTTGTATTCGGCCAGCGCAGGGAGCACCGCTCCCAGGACGCCGACGTCGTAGCCTTCGGCGAGAATCGCCAGCCAACAACAGAACAGGACTATTCCTGTGGTCCGTTGCGGCACTTTCCAATCGTTTACGGGTGCGTTGGCCATATTGCCCTCAGTTCACTTGGAGGTACGGGAGATGATGCTGTGCTATTTGACCAGTGCCGGGCGGGCGGCGGACAGCGGCGTCCAGCGCAGGTGGGCGTTGACGGCGTCGGACTCCGGCTCCTTCAACAGTGACAGCCGCGGCCGCACGGCATCCGTGCGGGAGCTCGGCGGCTTGCGCCGGCCGGCCCGGAACTGCGGCGTCCACTGGGCGCCCGGGCCCTGGTATTCCTGCTCGGCGGCAGCATGCAGGGTCCACTGCGGGTCGTACAGGTGGGTGCGACCCAGCGCGACGAGGTCTGCCCGTCCCGCCAACAACACGGAATTGACGTCGTCGTAGCTGGAGATGGCACCCACGGCGATCACGGCGACCCCTGCCGGAGCTGCCACCTCCTGGCGGATGCGGTCGGCAAAGGGGGCCTGGTAGCTGCGGCCGTAGGCCGGCTTCTCTTCCTTGGCCACCTGGCCCGTGGAGACGTCGATGCCTGCGGCGCCGTGCGCGACGAACGCCCGGGCAATCTCGACCGAGTCATCCGAGTCGTTGCCGCCCTCGACCCAGTCGGTGGCAGAGATCCGGACGGTGACCGGCTTGGCTGCAGGCCAGGCGGCGCGGACGGCGTCGAAGACCTCCAGGGGGAAGCGCAGACGGTTCTCCAGGCTGCCGCCGTACTCATCGCTGCGGCGGTTGGCGAGCGGTGAGAGGAAGGAGGAGAGCAGGTAGCCGTGGGCGGCGTGGACCTCGAGGAGGTCGAAGCCGGCGTGCTCCGCGCGACGGGCGGCGTCCACGAATTCGGCCTTGATGGCGTCCATGCCGGCACGGTCGAGTTCGCGCGGGGTCTGGCTGCCCGGGCCGTAGGCCAGCGCCGAGGGGCCGACGGCTTCCCAGTTACCCGATTCGAGCGGTTCGTCGATGCCCTCCCACATCACGCGGGTGGAGGCCTTGCGGCCGGCGTGGCCGATCTGGGCGCCGATCTTCGCCGTCGAGTTGGCGTGGACGAAGTCCACGATCTCCTTCCAGCTCTCACGCTGGCCGTCCGTGTACAGGCCGGTGCAGCCGGGGGTGATGCGGCCTGCCTCGGACACGCACACCATCTCGGTCATGACCAGCCCGGCGCCGCCGAGCGCCTTGGAGCCGAGGTGGACCTTGTGGAAGTCGCCCGGGACGCCGTCGACGGCGGAGTACATGTCCATGGGGGAGACCACGATGCGGTTTTTCAGTTCCAGGTCGCCGATGCGGTACGGCTGGAACATGGCCGGGGCCGCATCTGCAAGGCCCTGGGATTCGGCGAAGTGGCGGTCCACGGCGTCGGCGAATTCCGGATCGCGCAGGCGCAGGTTCTCCTGGGTGATGCGGCGGCTGCGGGTGAGCAGGTTGAACGCGAACTGGGTGGGGTTCTGGTCCTGGTACTGGCCGATCCGTTCGAACCATTCCAGCGAGGCCTGGGCGGCACGCTGGGTCGAGGCGACGACGGGACGCCGCTCGGTCTCATACGCGGACAGGGCGGACTCCACGTCTGGGTGTTCGTGCAGGCAGGCGGCGAGGGCCAGAGAGTCCTCCATGGCCAGCTTGGTGCCGGAGCCGATGGAGAAGTGGGCGGTGTGGGCGGCGTCGCCGAGCAGCACCACGTTGCCGTGGCGCCAGCTCTGGTTCCGTACGGTGGTGAAGTTCTGCCACTTGGAGTTGTTGGCCAGCACCTCGTAGCCGTCGAGTTCCTCGGCGAAGATCGAACGGATCTTGTTGATCGCCTTCTCGTCGGAGACACCCGGTGCGAACACCTCGCCGGCGGTCTCGTCGAAGCCAGCGGCACGCCACACGTCCTCGTGCATTTCGACAATGAAGGTGGAGCCTTCGTCGGAGTAGGGGTAGCCGTGGATCTGCATCACGCCCCACTCGGTTTCCTTGACGAAGAACTTGAACGCCTCGAAGACCTGCTCGGTGCCCAGCCACATGAACTTGTTGGGCCGGGGGTCAAGGCTGGGGCCGAACGAATCGGCGTACTTGGCGCGGATCTGGGAGTTGATGCCGTCTGCCGCGAGCACTAGGTCGTAGCCCGCCTCGAGTTCCTCAACCGGCGGTGCCATGGTCTGGAAGCGCAGGTCGACGCCGAGCTCGGCGCAGCGGCCCTGGAGCAGTTCCAGCAGTTCCTTGCGGCTCATGGCCGCGAAACCCTGGCCGCCGACGGTCACCGTCTCACCGCCGAAGTGGATGTCGATGTCCGACCAGCGGGCGAAGCGCCGGCTCATGTAGTCGGCCACGACGGCGTCGGCGTCTCCGATGCCGCCGAGTGTCTCATCGGAGAACACGACGCCGAAGCCGAAGGTGTCGCTGGCGGCGTTGCGTTCCCAGAGGGTGATGCTGTGGGACGGGTCGAGCTGCTTCATCAGTGCTGCGAAGTACAGGCCACCCGGGCCGCCTCCGACGATTGCGATTTTCATGGTTCTGCTCCTTCTTAGGCCTGGCACAGGCCTGCGGCGGCAAGCTGCTGGGGGTTGTTGTTGAGGCGGTCGCGCAGCTTGAAGTGCTGCAGCTTGCCGCTGGGGTTGCGGGGCAGTTCGTCAACGAACTGGATGTCCCGCGGGTATTTGTAGGGGGCGATCGTCTGTTTGACGAAGTCCTGGATGTCCTTGCGCTTGGCGGCGTCGCCTTCGACGCCCTCGCGCAGGACGATGAACGCGCAGACAACGCTGCCGCGTTCCGGGTCCGGGCGGCCGATGACGGCGTTCTCCACGACGTCCGGGTGCTGGTCGATGGCCGATTCCACCTCGGGAGCGCCGATGTTGTAGCCGGAGGAGACGATCATGTTGTCCGAGCGGGCCTGGTACGTGAAGTACCCGTCCTCGTCCATCGTGAAGGTGTCCCCGGTGACGTTCCAGCCGTTGATGACGTAGCTCGCCTGCCGGGCATCGTCGAGGTACCGGCAGCCGGTGGGGCCGATCACGGCCAGCCGGCCGATCTGGTGGGGCCCGAGTTCCACGCCGTCGTCATCGAGGATGGTGGCCCGATACCCTGGCACGGCCCGGCCAGTGGTTCCGGGCCTGATGTCGTCGCCGGCGGCGGAAATGAACACGTGCAGCAGCTCCGTGGCGCCGATGCCGTTGACCAGGCGCAGGCCCGTGGCCTGGTGGACTGCTTCCCAGGTTTCCTTGGGCAGATGTTCACCGGCGGAGACGGCTATCCGCAGATTGCGGAGCAGATCGCCCCGGCCTTCCTTGAGGATGGCGCGGTAGGCGGTGGGTGCGGTGAAGAGGATGGTGGCCCCTGCGGCGGCAGCGTTCTCGGCCAGTTCCACGGGTGCGGCCCGCTCGGTCAGCAGCGAGGACGCGCCGAACCGCAGCGGGAAGACCACCAGCCCGCCGAGCCCGAAGGTGAACGCGAGGGGCGGCGAGCCGGCGAACACGTCGTCGGCGGTGGGCTGCAGGATGTGGCGGGCGAACGTGTCCGAGTTGGCGAGGATGTCACGGTGGAAGTGCATGGTCACCTTCGGCACGCCGGTGGTGCCCGACGTCGGGCCGAGAAGCGCGACGTCGTCCGCCGCGGTCTGCACGGTGGCGAACTCGCCGCTCTTGGCGGCACAGCGGGCGATGAGATCGCCGGCGTCGTCGGATCCGTAGGAGAGGACGGCGACGTCGTCGCCTGCTCCCGCGTTCAGCTCGTCCATGAAGCGGTGGTCGGAGATCGCGACCGCCGGCCGGGTGAGCTCGATCAGGGTGGCGACTTCGCTGGAGCGCAGCATCGGCATGGTGGTCACGACCACGGCGCCGGCCTTGAGCACGCCGAGCCAGGCCGCGACGATCCACGGATTGTTCGGCCCCCGCAGCATCACACGGTTGCCGGGGACCACGCCGTAGTCCTCGGTAAGCACCTGGGCCACCTGGTTGGAGCGCTGCAGCAGTTCCCCGTACGTCCAGACCGTGCCGTCGGGCGTCCGCAACGCGGGCCGGTCCGCGCCGTGCTCCGCGACGGCGTCGTCGATGAGGACCGCTGCGGCGTTGAGCCGTTCGGGGTACTGGAGCTCCGGAAGTGTGAATTCGAGCGCCGGCCAGGTGTTGGCCGGTGGCAGGTGGTCACGGGTGAAGGTGTCCACGTGGGCCGATGTCGTCATTGTCATGGCCTTTCCTTTCAGTGGTGCGTCGTTGAAGCTGCTTGGGTTGGGGGCGGCCGGTCAGGCGCGGATCATGCCTTCTTGGGCGACTGTTGCCAGGAGCCTTCCCTGCCGGTCGAAGAAGCGGCCCATGGCCAGTCCTCTGTTGCTTTGGCCTGACACGGCTTCCTGCGCGTAGAGGACCCAGTCGTCGGCGCGGCCGTCGCGGTGGAACCACATGGAGTGGTCGAGGCTGGCGGTAGCGAGCCCGGGGCTGGACCAGTTCAGTCCATTCACCCTCAGGAGCGGTTCAAGAATGGTGTAGTCGCAGGCGTACGCCAAGGCAGTGCGGTGGAGGTCGGCGTCGTCGGGCAGGCTGTCGAAAGCCTTGACCCAGATGGCCTGCTGCGACACAGACCCGCCTTCCAACTCGACGTATACCGGTCCAGGAATATGCCGCATGTCGAAACTACGGCCCGTGGACCAATAGTCTGCGGCCGGTCCGGCGGTTCCGTCCAGCACTTCGGCGGCGCTTCGCAGCGAATCGGGCTCGACGGCGGCAGGAGCCTCGGGCTGGAAGTCCGGGCCGTCTTCGGGAACCTGGAAGGAACCCATCGCGGCATAGACTGCCTTGCCGTTCTGGAAGCCGCGGACGGTACGGGTGGAGTACCCGCGGCCATCCCGTAAACGCTCCACTTCGTAGCGAACGCTGGAACCGACGTCGACCGGCCGCATGAAGTAGCTGTGCATCGAGTGCAGTGAACGGTCCGCGTCCACCGATCGCATCATGGCCGCGGCTGCCTGCGCCACCATGTCTCCGCCGTAGGCCTTGGGCCACGGCACGTACTGGGTGGTTGCCTCATACGCTTCATCGTGAACCTGGGCCGGGACGGCCGTCAGCTCGATGGCCTTCAGGAACGTTTCGGACGTCAGGACGCCGATGGCAGGGGATCCGGTGCTCATGTCCGCTACGCCCGGCGGTAGTCGGCGAGGGTCTCGTCCGCCACGTCTTCAAGGTTCACCACGAGGTTCTCCGGCGTGCGGGCGGTCAGCCACACGAGCTCCTCCGTGACGGACATGTTGGCCTCGACGTGAGGCATGAACGGCGGGACGAAGACCCAGTCGCCGGCCTTCATGTCGATGAATTCCGCGTAGTTCTCGCCGAAGTAGATGCGTCCGTGGCCGCGGAGCACGTAGCCGCCGGTTTCCGCCTCGCCGTGGTGGTGCGGCAGCGATCGGTAGCCGGGGGTGTTGGAGACCTGGCCGAACCAGATCTTCGTTGCCGGGGTGTGCTGGATGCTGATTCCCGAGACACGGATGCAGTCGCCGGACTGGGCGGTGTTGGTGTCTTCGGCACCAGCCCGGGTTACGACAGGCACAACCTTGCCGTCAGCCTGGGCGTAGATGGAGTTGTCACCTTCGAGGCGGTATTCGGTAGCGGTCTGGCTCATTGTTCTCTCCCTTGGAGTGGTTGGGTCTAAGCGTTGGCGGGGACGGGGGCGTGGATCCGGAACTGGTTCTCAAGCCGGCCGATTCCATCGATCTCGGTGGCGAGGACGTCGCCGTCGTTCAGGAAGCGCGGGGGAGTCATACCCATCCCGACGCCGCCGGGCGTGCCGGTGAGGACCAGGTCCCCCGGGCGCAGGATGGTGAACTGCGAGATATAGGACAGGAGCCGTGCGGGGCCGAACACCAGGGTGCCCGTGTTCCCCGACTGCACCAGCTCGCCGTTGACGTAGCCGCGAACCTCGAAGTCGCCGTCGACGTTGTCCGCGGTCACCATGACCGGTCCCACGGGGGTTGTCGCGTCGAAGGCCTTGCCTTGGAACCACTGCAGGGTGCGGCTCTGCCAATCGCGCATGGAGACGTCGTTGGCGACGGTGTATCCGGCGATTGCCTGCTGCGCCTCGTCTTCGTCAGCCCGGAACAGCTCCGAGCCGACGACGACGGCCAGCTCGGCTTCCCAATCGACCCGCGCGCTGCCGTGGACTTCGATCGTGTCGGCCGGGCCGGTCAGGGTGTCCGCGTACTTGGCGAAGAGCGTGGGGTGTTCGGGCAGCTCGCGGCCCATCTCTTGGATGTGGTCGCCGTAGTTCAGCCCGCAGCAGATGACCTTGCCGGCCCGCGGCAGCAATGGTGCCAACTCGGCAGCGGAGACGGAAACGATGCGGGAGTCCGGTGCGGCCGCGGCCGCGGCCGTTGCCTGGACGATTGCGCGCCAGTCCGGATCGGCGAGCAGCGCTCCGACGTCGGTGGCCGGCAGCGGCAAGTAAGTGTCGGCGCCCATGGCGAGCGCCGCCGTCGTGCCGTTCTCGCCCGTCCGCAAGGTGGCCAGTTTCATGCGTTGTGTCCCTTCGAATTGGATATGTCGACTTTTTTACGATCGTCACATATCCTCAACGTAGCACGACAGAAAAGATCTGCACAGAGGTTTTTCGAAGTTTTCGCAGTCGCCACCACGAGGAGGAACAGCATGAGCCACAAGACCATCAATCCGGAGTCGCTCCCGAAGCCGTCCGGCTTTGCACACGGCATGCTTGCCGGAAACACTGTGTTCCTGGGAGGGCAGACGGCCCTGGACAAGAACATGAACATCGTCCCCGGCGGCATTGTTGAACAGTTCACGCAGGCGTTTTCAAACGTCCTGACCACGCTGCGGGAGGCCGGCGGGCAGCCCGAGGACCTGGTCAGCGTGACCATCTACCTCACGGACGTGGACGACTACATGGCGAACGGACGCGAAATCGGCCGGATCTGGCGTGAGATGGCTGGTTCGGAGTACCCGGCAATGGCCGGCATCGGCGTCAGCCGGTTGTGGCAGAAGGAAGCCCTGATCGAGATCCAGGGCATCGCGGTGATTCCGGAGGGCTAAAGCGCCACTGAAGGTGAAGAGGCTGGACTCCAAAAGGGCCGGCCGCTTGTTGCGGCCGGCCCTTTTCGCCCTACTGGGTCGCTTCGGTGCTACGGTGCTACGGTGCTACGGTGCTACGGTGCTACGGTGCTACGAGGTCAACGTGGCCGTGGATGAGTTCGCGGGCATGGGCCGCCGCGAGGGGCGCGGCTAGCCGGTGCACCGCCTGGAAGGTCTTCCGGACCGCCGGGCCCTTCCAGTCTTCAGGCAGGTATTCCAGCGGCAGGTTCGGGTCCCGGTACGGGAAGCGGCGCCACACCGTCAGCATGGGGACGTAGTAGCGGAACGCGTCGCGGCGCAGCTCGGCCGTCGATTCGGCCAGGGCGGCCTCGGGATCGTCGCCGACCAGCCCGGACCACAGCTCCCCGGCGCCCTCATAGAGGTCCAGGAACTCCGCGAACTGCTCGTCGATGGCTTTCAGGTCCCACCACTCGGCGATCTTCGGCCGCATGGGCCCGTCAAACAGGTAGTCGCCCCGGAAGAAGTCCACGAACTGGGTGAGGCCGCGCGTGGTGAGCCGCTCGCGGGTCTGCTCCAGGATCTGGGCCGGAGCTATCCAGACGCCCGAGGCCACAGAACCGAAGCCCAGCCCGGACAGTTCGGAGCGCAGCTGGTGCCGCCGGTTCCGCATGGATTCCGGTACCGAGAAGACGGCCAGAACCCAGGCGTCCAGCGGGGTGGCCCGCTCCGGCGCGAAGATCCTGCGGTCACCCTCCCGGAAGACGTCAAGGACTGTGTCGGAGAGTTCGTACTTGGCAACGCCGTCCTGGCGGATGCTCTTGAGGACACCTTTGGCCTTCAGCCGGGAGACGGAGGACCTGACTCCGGGGGCGTCGTAACCGAGGGAACCCAGCATGGATATCAGCACGGATACCGGAAGCGCGTCGCCCGAGCTGCGGCCGTAGAGCCCGTAGATCGTGACAATGAGCTGCTGGTGGCGCACCGGTGGTGCGGGGGCGGCCAACATGGGTGGATCCTCGTTTCTGCGCCAAGGGTGAAGGCAACAATCGTTTTCATCATAGGGGCGGGAGCCGCCTGGCTCTGCGATGAGCCCGACGGCGGCGCCCGCTCCCGGCGCTTCGGCGAAGGTCCTCAACCCTTAGCGTGTGGTCTGCCCGGCCATCCATGCCGCTGCCGCCGGCCAATGGGACGCCGACGGATCGATCGCCGTGACATGGTCCAGGCCCGGAACTTCCCGGTATTCGACCACATCACCGGCGGCGCGGGCCATCCCCACGAAGCCCCGGCTGTGGTCCACGGGAACGCGCGAATCGACGTCGCCGTGGACGACCAGGACCGGACGGCCCAAGGGCAGCTGCCGGACCGGAGACGCTGCGGCATATTCGGATGGCAACTCGGCGGCGCGGGCGCCCATGAAGGCCACGGCGGCGTCCTCGCCGAGCCGTTCGTCGTCGGTCCTGGAAACATCAGTCACCGGGGCCAGCGCGACGACGGCGTCCGCTGCCGCAGAGTTCAAGAGGGCCAGCTGGCCGCCCACCGAATGCCCCACGGAGATGAACGGAACCACGCCGTTCCATTCCCGCCAGTGTTCCCGGACTAGGGTCATCGCCTCCTCCACGTCCCGGCCGGTGGTCGGCCAGCCTCCACCGTTGCCCATCCTGCGGTACTCGACGTTGGCCACGGCCATCCCGCGGCCAAGCGCATCGGCCACCAGGAGGTCCATCAGCGAGAGGTCGAAACGGTCGCGCCAATAGCCACCATGGATCAGGACCGCGACGGCGACGGGACGTTCCGCCTCCGTGGGCAGGTAAAAGTCCACGAACTGCGGTTCCGCGGCTCCGTAGGCAATCCGCTGGCCGGTCGTTCGTGACGGTTCCGGGGGTGCCGATGTCATGCTTACCTCCTCAGGAGCGATTGCCGGGCGAGGGCCGGCGGCTATGCGCCCGGAACCGAACCCTGCGGCAGGAAGTCCACACCGTGCAGTGCGGAGCGCCGGACAACCTCGTCCGGGTCCGACAGATTGTGCAGCTGGTCGAACAGCTGGGCGAGCTGGCCGGACGGGCTGACCCAGAAGAGCGCCTTGGCTGCGGCGTCGGCCTTGTTGAAGTAGGCATGCGGCAGCCCCATCGGCATCCGGACGGTGTCGCCCGGGCCCGCGGTCATCCATTCGCCGTCGAGGTAGAGGGTGTAGACGCCCTCGAGGACGTAGATGTGTTCGTCCTGCGTGGGGTGGACGTGGGGCGGAACGCCGGTGCCGGTGGGGTCGAGGGAGAGCCAGGCAAAGCTCGTGGCGCTCTCGACTTTGGAGAGGTACGTGTGGCCGAGGACGTTCCAGACCTTGTTGCCCATCGCTTCGCTGGCGAGGGTGATGCCCTTGTGGAGCGGGCCGAGGATGATTTCCTGATCGAGCTGGGGTTCCATCGTGTCTCCTGACTGAAGTGGGTTGCTGACAGCGCCAGCCTGCCAGATCAGCAACAAAATGTATAGACCCTATTGCGATCGTCAAATTAACTACATACTCTGTGAGGTGTACCACAGGCCATCCGGATGAGCCGGCGCCGGCAGCCCCATGGCCGGCGCCGCGTCCGAGAGCAGATCCATGCGGGCAGTTCCGCAATTCGAGCAGTTCCGCAACTACAGTGAGGTAGTTTGATGAACCACAAAATGAAGAAGGGCTTGTCTGTCCATACCCTGGGCACCGGCGGCGGGCCGATCGTGTCCAGCAGCCGTGCGGGCACCAGCACGGCCATCCGCGTCGACGACGCCACCTACGTGATCGACGCCGGAATGGGCAGCATCAGGAACTACCGCAGGCACGCGTCCTGGGGCGAGCTCCGGGGCATTTTCCTGACCCACCACCATTCGGACCACATTTACGACCTCGGTTCGTACCTGCTCACCGGGTGGCAGGTCCCGGGGGAATCATTCTCCCGCCCGGTGCATGTCTACGGCCCCGGCCAGCCGCCGAGGACACCAGCCCTCGACGCCGAGCATGCCAGACTGGTGGACGCCCGCACGGCAGGCCGCTCCATGTC
Source organism: Arthrobacter cavernae (assembly GCF_017368795.1). Taxonomy (GTDB): domain Bacteria; phylum Actinomycetota; class Actinomycetes; order Actinomycetales; family Micrococcaceae; genus Arthrobacter; species Arthrobacter cavernae. The sequence goes on from NZ_JAFNLL010000014.1 coordinate 108,990, forward strand.
CGGGACCAAGGACATTGTGGATTCACTGCTGGACACGGTGTTCGCCTCCGACGTCGTCATCCGGATGGCGGACGAAGGCCGCTCGGATCCGGGCGAATGGGTCATCGGCCACGATATTGAGATTCCCGCAGAAGCCCAGTCCGACCCCGTGCTAGCCCGGCATCCGGTGATGGAGCCGTTCGAAATCTACAAGGACGAGCTGGTCCGCGTAACGGCCATTCTGGTGGACCACCGGCTCTGCTTCCCGGCCTTCGGCTTCCGCTTCGACACTCCCTATGGCTCGGTGGTGGTGTCCGGGGACACCGCATACTCGGAAAACTGCATTCGGCTGGCCCAGGGGGCGGACATCCTGCTTCACGAGGTCATCGACCTGGACGCGATTCTGGATACCTTTCCGGACAGCGGGACGCGCGAAGGAATCGCAGTCCACCTGCGCGAATCGCACACGCCCTTTGACGAGGTCGGTAAGGTCGCCCAGGCCGCCGGCGTCGGCCGTCTCGTGCTGCACCACATCGTCCCCAACGTCCCGGGGGCCGCTGACACAGGCAAGATGGAAACTTTTGCCCGGAAGGACTTTTCCGGGCCGGTGACGGTAGCCGAGGACAACGACGTCTTCACGGTGCCGCCCTCTCCTGAAAGCTCCGCCGACGTCGAGGGGTGGGCCGCTGTGCCTGAACGGCTGACGGCGGAGGTCCAGGCATGAGCGCCGAGCGCACGCTCCCACCGCATACCTTGCGGGCGGCCGTCAGCAACCGCCGCATGAACCGCCGGGCATGGTTGGTCACAGGACTCCTTGTGCTCTTCCAGATCATCAACTTCGCCGACAAAGCCGTGCTGGGGCTGGTGGCCGATTCGGCCATGCGGGATCTGAAGCTGACTGCCGGCGAGTTCGGCTTCATCGGCAGCGCCTTCTTCTTCCTCTTCGCGATCGCCGCGGTCCTGGTCGGATTCCTGGCCGGGAAGGTGCCCACCCGCTGGATCCTCCTGGCCATGGGCATCTCGTGGGCCGTGCTCCAGTTCCCCATGCTGTTCGGCGGCGGCGCAGCCATCCTGCTGGTCACCCGCATCCTGCTGGGTGGCGCGGAGGGACCGGCCACCCCCATCACCCTCCAGCACGTCCACGGCTGGTTCTCGGCCAAGGAGCGCGGCCTCCCCAGTTCGATGGTCGCCGTCGGGTCCACCCTGGGTCCCATCATCGCTGCCCCGGTCCTGGCGGCCATCATCGCGCACCCGGACCTCGGGTGGCGCTGGGCCTTCGGCTTCTTGGGCATTGTCGGGCTTGTCTGGTCCGTTTTGTGGTTCCTGATGGGCCGCGAAGGGCCGCACAGCCACACCGCCAAGAAGACCCGCGCCGCAGCCGGGCCGGCCGCAGAAGCCAGCGACGCCGACGCTGCGGACGCCGACGCCCGGCCCGCCAAGGAAGCCGCCAGCATTACCGAGCGCGCCGACATGCTCAAGCTCGTTCCCATCCGGGCCGTCCTCGGCTCGAAGATGTTCATCGTTGCCGTCCTGGCCGGCGCTGGCTGCTTCTGGACGCAGGGATTCCTGACAACGTGGTCGCCCAAGTATCTTGCGGCTGTCGTTTCGCTTCCGCCGGCAACGATCGGCCTGGTCTCGACATTCCCCTGGATCCTGGGCGCACTGGCACTGCTGGTCCTCGGCTATTCCTCGCGGTTCCTGATGCGCCGCGGCGTCACCGTTCGCTGGGCCCTTGGGGCGCTGTTCGGAGCGACCCTGCTGGTTTCCGGCATCTGCTTCCTGGTGCTCCCGAACGTATCGGGCGGGGTTGCGGTGGCGGTCATGACAGTCGGCGCAGGCCTGGCCATGATCTACCCGTTGGCGCCGACGGCTGTGGCGTTCTGTGTCGGTTCGAAGCAGCGCGCGGCCATCATGGCCACGCTGACGGGCCTGGCGTCGATCGGCGGCGTGGTGGCCCCCGCCATGGTGGGCGCGCTGATGGACAAGTCCGGCTACATCCCGGCCCCAAAGGGCGTGCGCGAGAGCGCCGAAATGGCGGCACGGCTGGCGGACGGCATGAACAGCTCGTTCGGTTCGATCGGCCTCTACCTCGTGGTCGTCGGCATCATCTGCGTGCTGTTTCTCAACCCGGACCGCACGGCGAGTTCGCTGCAGAAGAAGTTCGTCTTCAACGGCTGACGGCATTCAACGCCAAGGGGGCCAGCCGGGATGCGTGTCCCGCCTGGCCCCCTTGGCGTTGCGGAGGCAACGCCGCCCGTCAGTGTCCCTTGAATGCCTCAGCGAGCCACCAGGCGCCGCCGTCGGACGCGATGCGGGCGTCGATAACCAAGGGGGTGTCCCGGGGCCCGTTCAGCCACGAAGTCACGCCCTCCAGATCAGCGACGGACCGGACCAGCAGGCCGGTTGCCCCGTAGCCGCGGGCGATGGTGGCGATATCCACCTGCGGGAACTTGACTACCTCCAGGTCGGCCTCGTCGGTGGTGAAGTGGTGCACCTCGGCACCGTAGGCGGAGTCGTTGTAGACGATCGCCACCAAGGGGATGCGTTCGCGGACCGCGGTTTCGAGCTCGGAGATGGACATGAGGAATCCGCCGTCTCCCGCGCCGAGTACGGGGAGCCGGTCGGGGCGGGCAATGGCTGCGCCAATGGCCGAGTAGAGGCCCAAGCCGATCGATTGGAAGGCCTGGGTGAAGCAGAAACCGAACTCGTCCGGGACGGACAGGTACGTGCTCGGATAGCCCATGAAGTTTCCGGAGTCGACGGAGACGATTCGGTCTGCCGGCAGGATCTTGTCGAGCTCGCGGCTGAGTATGCGGGGGTCGATCGCTTCCGGCGTCGAGATGTCGCCTGTATCAACGGTGTTCCAGCGTGCGTTTTCGAAGATGGTGATCGCCATCTCGGGCGTGCGGAGTCCCGTGGCACGGTGGCCGGAGGAGCGCAGGCTGTCCAGCACCGCGGCTGCCGTCTGCGCAGAGTCTCCCAGCACGCCGAGATCAATGGGCCGGTTGGCCCCCAGTCCCGAGTCCTCGACGTCCACCTGGACCACCCGTGCGGAGGGCCCGATCAGCGATCCATGGCGCATGGTCCACATGTTCAGTGCGCACCCGAAGCCGACGATCAGGTCGGCGTCGGCAATCGTGGACGCCGTGAACGGGGAAGAGAACCCGCCGGAGATGCCCAGGTTGTAAGGATCACCCATGAACAGACCATGCGCGACGGCGGAGGTTGCCACGAGCGCGCCGCTCGCCTCCGCGAGGGCGGAGATTTCAGGGCCGGCGTTGCGGCCTCCACGGCCTGCTATGAACACCGGTCGTTCGGCAGAGCGGATAAGGGCGGCCAGGGCGTGGACGGCTTCGTCATTCGGTTTCACCGCTTGGGGCGCAGCCACGGACACGATGGCGGCGCCTTGGCTGGGGGACACTGGTGCTGCCTGAATATCGGTCGGCAGGGAGAGAACCACGGTGCGCCGTTCGTTGACGGCCGTGCGGAACGCGCGCAGGGTGTCCGCCACGGCACTCTCGGGAGTGTGGATGCGTTCGGCGATGGCACCAACGCTGCGGGCGAGTGCATCCTGGTCAATGTTGAAGTTGGAGCGGACGGCCGAGGCCGCGGTGTCGGCGGTGAGCACAATCATCGGCGTGCGGCTTTTTGCGGCTTCGCCGATGCCTGTAATCGCATTGCTCAGCCCGCAGCCCTGGTGGGTGGAGACGACGCCCACTTTGCCGGACATTCGTCCGTAGGCGTCCGCCATCGTGGCAGCCCCGCCTTCGTGGCGGGCCGCGGTGAACGGTACGCCGTGCCGGCGGAGCGCATTGGTGACCACGAAGTTGCCGCTGCCCACCACTCCGAAAACGTGGCCGACGCCAAGCTGGGCAAGCGTCTGCCCAACGAGCTCGGCAACGTTGGCCGGGGCCGGGGGTTCATCGTGGTGTTCAGCCGTTTTCACTGCAGACTCTTTGGTGGTGGCGGGCATGGGGTCTCCTTCGGCGAGTCGGACGCGGTGTTTAGTAGGTATCGTCAGGGGTATGGCTGAGGGCCTCGCGGATATGTGCCGGCCACGGTTGGGCGGCGGCGGCGCCGGCAGGTACGTGTGCGGTGGTCACGGTTCCGTAGGCGGCGGTCCCGCCCTCGAAGGTGCCGTGGGTGTGGCCATGGACCTCGAACGCCAAGGTCATGGACGTTCGGCCAAGCGTGCGGATCTCCACCGTGGCGGTCACGCTCTGTCCGAACCACAGCTTGGCCTTGTAGTTGATCACCTGCTGGACGCGGGGCGCACTCGGAAAGTAGTCGGGCAGCTTGAGACTGCGGAAGAGCTCCGCCTCGGCCGCTTCGACCCAGCGCAGGATGGCGGAGTTGTGCTGGTGGCCGGAGGCGTCGGTATCCACCCATTCGACGGTGCGTTCAATGCTGGCCTGCGGGTACCGCGGTGCTGCGACGTCGTTCATGGGCCCCTTTCACGACGTGAAAGGTGGCCACGTCCCCATCCAATATATACAAAGTATGACGATCGTCAATAGCGAGCCATAAGCAAGTCAGTGGTGGTCTGTCAGTCGCTGAACAGCCCCGCCAGGTCCTCCGCCGTCAAGGCACCGCCGCTCAGGGCGTCGCCCTCCATCACATCGGCGAACAGCTGTGACTTCTTGGCCTTGAGCGCCATGACCTTTTCCTCGATGGTGTCCTTGGCCACCAGCCGGTAGACCATGACGTTCCGCGCCTGCCCGATCCTGTGCGTGCGGTCCACGGCCTGCGCCTCGGACGCCGGGTTCCACCAGGGGTCCAGCAGGAACACGTAGTCGGCCTCGGTCAGGTTCAGGCCGAAGCCGCCGGCCTTCAGCGAAATCAGGAACACCGGTGCTTTGCCGTTCTTGAACTCGCTCACGACGTCGGCGCGGTTGCGGGTGCTGCCGTCGAGGTAGCAGTACTCCACTCCCTCGGCGTCCAGCCGGTCCCGCACCTTGCCCAGGAACCCGGTGAACTGGCTGAAGATCAGGGCCCGGTGCCCCTCGGCCACCAGGTCCTCGAGCTGCTCGAACAGCACATCCAGCTTGGAGGACCGCACGGCGGAGAGCGATTCGTCCACCAGCGAGGCGTCCAGGCTCAGCTGCCGCAGCAGGGTGAGGGACTGGAAGATGGTGAAGCGGTTCTTGTTGACGTCGTCGATCAGCCCCAGGATCTTCTGCCGTTCGCGCTGCAGGTGCGTCTGGTAGACCTTCTGGTGCCGAGGGTTGAGCACCACCTCGAGGATCTGCTCCTGTTTGGGCGGCAGGTCCTTGATGACCTGCTCTTTGGTGCGGCGCATCATGAGCGGACGGACCCGACGGCGGAGCTTGGCCAGCTGCGCCTTGTCGCCGTTCTTTTCCACCGGCTTCTGGTAGTACTCTGCGAAGCGCCGCGGGCTCGAGAACAGCCCCGGAGCCACGATCGAGGTCAGCGCCCAGAACTCCATGAGGTTGTTCTCCAGCGGCGTGCCAGTGATGGCCAGCTTGAAGGCGGCTGGCAGCTTGCGGGCGCACTGGTAGGCCTTGGACTGGTGGTTCTTCACGAACTGCGCCTCGTCCAGCATGAGCCCGGCCCAGGGGAGTGAGGCGTAGGCGTCGTAGTCGATCCGGAACAGCGCGTAGGAGGTGATCACAACGTCGGCCCGGGACAGGGCCTCGAGCGGATCGGTGCCGCTCTTGGCGAAGGTTTCACCGATGGTCCGGACCGAGAGACCGGGCGCGAAGCGCTGCACCTCGGCCGCCCAGTTGCCCACCACGCTGGTGGGGGCGACTACTAAGAAGGGAGCGCCGCCGCCGGCAGCCCCGGCCGCCGCCGCACCGTCGTCAGCGTGTTCCTTCGCCGCGCACATCAGCGCGATCGCCTGCACGGTCTTGCCTAGGCCCATGTCGTCGGCCAGCACGCCGCCCAGGCTGTGCCGGTACAGGAAGCTGAGCCAGTTGAAGCCCTCGCGCTGGTACGGGCGCAGCTCGGCGTCCAGGCCGGCCGGCAGCGGAAGCCCGGTCACGCCGTCGTCGAGCAGTCCGCCCACGGCCTCGCGCCACGCGGCCGCCTGCTCGTCCACGATCCCCAGCTGCGCGAGCTCGTCCCAGAGCCCGGCCTGGAAGCGGCTGATCTGCAGCGTGCCGTCCTTGCTGTCCGGGTTGTCCTGCAGCGAGCGGGCCTCGTCGATCAGGGCGCGCAGCTCGTGGAGCTCGGGCAGGTCAAGGGAGAAATAGGCGCCGCTGGGCAGCAGCATGCGCGTCTGGCCGGCGGCGAGCGCGGAGAACACTGCGGCGAAGGACACGGGCTCGCCCTCGAGCGTGATGACGATTCCGAGGTCGAACCAGTCGCGGCTGTCCGTGGCCTTCGTGGAGATGGAGACCACCGGGGCCTCGGCGGCCTCGCGGTAGTCGGCGATGTCGCCGGCGGTGTCCACCACGACGTCGGGCAGTTCCTGGAGCGCAGGCAGCACGTCCTCCGTGAAGGCCAGGGTGTCCAGGCCGTCGAGTTCCGCGGAGGCCACCAGCCGCGGCGTTCCCCAGCCGCCGGAGGCCGATTCGGCCAGCGCCGGCACCACGTCCCAGGGCCTGCCGATGGACTCCAGGATGCGGGCTTCCTCGGCGTCGTCGCGGTAGCCGTGGTCGTCCGGGTGGCGCCACAGCGCCTGCGCCGTGACCAGGGTGCCGGACTTGTAGTGCCACTCCCAGTGCAGGCGCACCTTGTGGTCGTGGCCGTAATTGGCCAGCAGGGACAGCGTGGGCACGGCCAGCGTGGGCAGCTCCACGGATTTGTCCGCGGCCTGCACATTGGTGGATTGCCGCAGCTTGGGGTAGAACGCGGTGAGGAAGCGGCTCTCGTCCCGCGCCGGGATCTGCAGCGTGGAGCCGGCCGAGACGAACTCCAGCAGCTCGTCGCTGAGCCCGCCCTCAAGCGGAGCGAGCGTGATGATGTTTTCCAGCGTGGGGATCCCGGGGAGCTGTTCGGGCCCGCGGTGCGTGAAGAAGATCCCGTTCGCTGGCTTGCCGAGGAAGCCCACGGAGGCCGGATCAACCGGCTCCCCGCCGAGGGAGACCGAGGGCGCCAGCCGCAGGCCGCCGTCGGGCGTTCCTGCCGCGTCCGCCAGGGTGCTGTCCGGCGCGTCCGGCGCGCTGTTCCGCGCCAGGCTCAAGCCGACGACGGAGGCTTCCGCGCTGACGTGGACGGGCTCGCTTCCGGCGGTGTGGAGGAGGGGTATGCCGGCCTTGGCGGCCTCGGCGAGGAGCGCCCACAGGTTCTTGCCCGCGAAGTCGTTTAGGCTCAGCCACATGGCCCCGGAGGGCTGCTGGCGGCCGCTGCTGGAACCGTGCGCGGCCAGGAAGGACTGCAGCCATTCGACGTGGGCTTCGTTGAATTCGCGCCGGTAGCTGACGTAGCTGAGGTTGTTCCACGCGACGTCGCCGCGGATCCATTTGCCCTTGGCGCCCATCATCACGGGGCGGGCCTTGAGCTGGCGGATGCTGCGCATGGGGTCCCGGCGGCCTGTGTAGGAGAAGTGCGCGGCGGGTTCCTCGACCTCGAACTGCAGGGCCAGCGGCAGGCCGGTGCCGGGGGAGGAGGTGCCCGGCTGCGCGATCAGCTTGTTGAGGGCCAGTTCCCAGGCCGGGCGCGAGGAGCCGCCCTGGTCCGTGGAGCCGGGGCGGGAGGTCTGAAGTCCGGTGGAGGCGGCCATGAGCTGGGCACGCACCAGGGGGTGGTCCTCGGCCGTGAAGAGCAGCGCCGCCACGTGCTTGCAGTCCTTGCGGACCGGGCAGCTGCAGATGCCCACCGTGCAGGTCCAGCCCGCGGGCTTGCGGACCAGTTTTGCCGACGTCGAATACGGCTGCGGGCCGTTCCCGCGGACCTTGCCGATCATGAGCCCCGTGGCGGCGTCGAAGGAAATCCCGCTCACCCTGCTGCCCATGGAGTACGCCAGACCGGCCGCGAGCGAGCGGTCGTTGATGGCAGGAGTCTGTATGGCCAGTTCCCAGTTGTCATCGGTGTGGGACGGCATTCGCGCGGCTACTTTCGGAAGAAGGTTATCTGCCCAATCTTAGCTAGCCCCAAACGGCCCCCAAACTTCGCCCGGCGTTAACCTCCATATCGATTGCGGGCGCCTTGCCGCGCGTACCTTGAAGGAGTCCGGAGCACCACCAGCTTTCAGCAGTGAGGAATTCCCATGACCAGCAATGAGTACCCCGTCGTTCTGACGAAGGCCGGCCTCGAGGGCCGCAACGAGGACGTCGTGGACGCCAACGTGGATGTTGTGAATGCGATGTACCAGGAACTCCTCATCAGCGAGGAAATGGCCCCCAATGCACTGGGCAGCTACTTCGTCGATTTCTACCTGACCCAGGCGCTCTCCGGCGGCTTCGCCCAGTACGTGTTCACCGTCCCGGAGCGCGAAGAAGTTGACGGCTACGTCCGCGCAGGCCTGGCAGGCATGGGCGCCACCGGCCACCTGGAGCTGTTCAACCGCACCGTGGCCGCGTTCGACGCCCTCAGCGACGACGACGCCGAGGTCTACCTGGACGGCGAACTGGACGGGTCCGAGGCCACCCCGGAGGCCGTCACCGAGCTGGAGGAGCTCGACGGCGAGTTCGAGGCGCTGCTGGAAACCGAAGACATCGTGGAACTGAACGCCGCCTGGATCCGTGCCCAGGAAAACCTGCTGCTCCTGGACGAGGAGGAGCTCACGGCCCACATCGCCGGCCGTGTTGCCCTCATCCCGAACCTCGAGGAACGCCAGGCCGAAGCCGCGGAAGAGGCACTGGAGCACGCCCCGGAGTTCGAGCTCACCGTCCGCGAACTCTGCGCCGTGGCCGGCTACGAGCTGCAGAAGATCACCATGGGCGACCCCAACTACGTCCACGACGGCGAGAAGACCCTGGCCTGGCACTTCGCCACGGACCACGGCGACTTCATCATGGTCGAAGACGACGACGAGGCCTTCATGATCCACCCGGAGACCAAGGAAATCATCGCCACCGTGGAGTTCGAGGAGGCTGAGGAGTTCGAGGACGCCTAACGGCTCCTCCCTGCCTGACGCTCTCTCACCTTTGGGCCGTTTTTCCCCAACGCTCTCTCACTTTTGAAAGGTGAGAGAGCGTTGGGGTTTGGGCGTCAAAGGTGAGAGAGGATCGGCCAAAAGGCCGTCAAAGGTGAGAGAGCGTTTGGGTGGGGCAGGGGTGCCTACTTGATCATCTCGCCCGCGGGGCTGATGACGTACCAAGCTGTGTTGAAGTTCTGGCCCAGGACGTCACCGGCAGCCTTGTCCTTTGCGTAGTAGTAGACAGGCATGCCGTTGATGGTCACCTGCTTCTTGCCGTCCGCCGTCGTGATGGTGCCGATCTTGCCGGTGACGCCGTCAACCTTTGGTGAGTCCGACGTCGTGAACAGGGGCGGCCAGGCCGCGAGGCATGCCCCTACGCAGGCGCTCGTGCCGGAGTCCTTGACGTCCTTGGTGAAGAAGTAAAGGCTCATGCCTTTGCTGTCCACCACGATCTGGCCCAGGGATGACGTGGCGGTCTTCAATTCTGCCCCAGTGGCAGCCGGGGTGGTCGGTGCAGCGGTGGTCGGAGCGGCGGTGGTAGCCGCCGGAGTGGTGGTCGTGGTGCCGGGCGTTCCACCACATGCGGTGAGGGCTGCAGCCAATGCGAGGACAGCAAGGCCGATGCCGAGTTGCTTCTTCATGTCTAGCTCCTATGCTCAGGCCGGCCAGGAGATTGCCGGACGCTAACCCCTAAGACGCCGCCGGGGGAAGAATGGTTCACAGGGCTGAACCTTTTCTGTGATGGGGACGTCGTATCGCAGTGTAGCCGGGAGTGGCCCGGGATGACATAGGAGGCAAGGATGCCGCTGGACGAGGACGTGGTGGCCGCGATCTACCGCGACCACGGGACCGCGCTGCGCCGTTTTGTGCTCAGCTGCACGCCGGATGCGCATCTGGCCGACGACGTCGTGCAGGAAACCATCCTCCGGGTATGGCAGCGCGCCCCGCAGATCACCGGCAGCCTGCGCAGCTACCTGTTCCGCACCGCGCGCAACGTCATCATCGACAACTACCGCAAGGCCCAGCGACGGCCGCCGGAAACCGGCGAGCAGGAACTGCCGGACCTCGGAGCCACGGAACGCGTGGACGAGCTCCTCAACCGGGTCCTGATGGAGGAGGCGCTGCTCCGGCTGAGCACCGAACACCGCGAGGTGGTGGTGGCCCTTCATTACCAGCGCTTCACCGTGAACGAGGCCGCCCTGAGGCTGAACATCCCCAGCGGCACCGTGAAATCCCGGGCCTTCTATGCCGTGAAGGCCCTCCGCACGATTCTTGATGAAATGGGGGTGGAACGATGAGGGAGAACGCACTTCACCAATTGCTCGGTGCCTATCTGCTGGGCGGCCTGGAACCTGCCGAGGCGCGCGCCTTCGAGGACCACCTCGCAAGGTGTGCCGACTGCCGCCACGAGCTTGAGGAGCTGGAAAGCCTTCCCGCAATGCTCGACGCCGTTCCAGCGCCCGACGCCGTCGCCCTCACCGCCGGGCGTCCCGCCGTCGACTCTTCCCCGCTTCTGGTGGAGCCTGTCGCAACGCTCCAGCACAACGTGCTGGACGAGCTTGCCGTGCGGAGGCGGAAATCCCGACGCCGGTGGTCGGCGCTGGTGGGGGCCGTCGCCGCCGCGTGCCTGGCACTGGGCTTCCTCGCCGGACCGCTCCTGAACCAGCCTCCCAAGCCGGACGCGAGCTATTCCGTCCAAGCCGGCAGCGGACTGCAGCTGACGGTGGGCATGGTGAAGAAGGGCTGGGGTACGGAGCTGCAGGTGGATGGCCGGAGCCTGCCGTTGCAGGGCACCATGTCCCTGTGGGTCAAGGGCCGCGACGGGGTGGAGGACCGTGCCTGCGCCTGGACAGCCACGCCGAGCGGCCGCATCAAGGTCACGGGGGCCACGCCGGTGCAGCTGGCCGGGATCGCCGGGGTGGAACTCCGGGACGAATCCCAGCGCACGGTGGCCGCGATCTCCGTGCCGTAACGCCTACCGCAGGATCACCGTCCGGTTGCCGAGCAGCAGGATCCTGCCCTCGCAGTGCCAGCGGACCGCATTGCTCAGCGCCTTGCACTCAGCGTCCCGGCCCACCGCCACGAGGTCCTCGGCCGTGTACGTGTGGTCCACGTCGATGAGCTGCTGGGAGATGATCGGTCCCTCGTCGAGCTCGGCGTTGACGTAGTGGGCAGTGGCGCCCACGGTCTTCACGCCGCGTTCGTAGGCCTGGTGGTAGGGCTTGGCGCCCTTGAAGCTGGGCAGGAAGGAATGGTGGATATTGATGGTCCGCCCCGCCAGCTTGGCCGACAACTCATCGCTGAGGACCTGCATGTAGCGGGCCAGGACCACCAATTCCACGTCGAATTCATCAACGAGCTCCAGGAGGCGCGCTTCCTGCGCCGGCTTGGTCTCCTTGGTGACCGGGAGGTGGAAGAAGGGGATGCCGTGCCACTTGACCAGCTCTTCGTGGTCCGTGTGGTTGGAGACCACGGCCACGATTTCCACCGGGAGATCACCAGTGCGTGCCCGGAACAGCAGGTCGTTGAGGCAGTGCCCGAACTTGGACACCATCACCAGGACCCGGCGCTTACGGCCGTGCGGTTCCAGCTGCCAGTTCATGGCCCACTCGGCGGCCAGCGGCTCGAAGTCCCGGCGCAGTTCCCCGGTGCTGAAGGCCTCCGTCGCGGAGGAGAAGTGGACACGCAGGAAGAAGTGCCCTTCCCCGCGGTCCCCGTACTGCTTGATGTCGATGATGTTGCAGCCGTGCTCCAGCAGGAAGCCGGAGACCGCGTGCACGATCCCGGGGGATTCGGCGCAGTCCACGGTGAGGACGTGCTCGACGGCGGCCGTTTCAGCCGGGCGGCCGGCTTCTGTTTCGGTGGTCATGTGCTGCTCCTTTATGCCGACACCGGTGCGGTGCCGAGTGCGTCCGGTGCGGCGGCGTGGCTTGCCGCGGCCGTGTCCAGGCTGTTAAAGGTGTAGAGGTGGATGCCCGCGATCCTGTCCCGGGTTTCCGCGAGTTCGGCCACGAGGGCCGCCGGCGAATACCGGTCCCCGCTCAGGAGCCGGCGGGCGAGCGGGCCCTTGCGGCTGAGGAACTTCAGGGAGGTGCCGACGCCGATCTGGGTGGCCAGCGAGACGAGCTTGGTCCTGGGAACGGCGCCGGCCACCCCGGCCCACACGGGCAGTTCCACGCCTTCGCGGCGCAGCAGGGCCGCGTAGTCGACGATCTTCGGGGCGGAGAAGCACATCTGCGTGACCACGTGGCTGGCCAGGTGCTGCTTGGCCAGCAGGTCCTCCAGGAGGTCCAGCCCGGCCACTGCCGGGTGGCCTTCGGGGTAGCCGGCGACGCCGATGGCGATGCTGCCGCCGGAGTACTGGGTGATGTCTTCCATCAGTGCCGCCGCCGTGCCGTACGGTCCGGCGGGCCGGGGGGTATCCCCGCCGATGGCGAAGACTTCCCTGATGCCGGCGCCGCTGCACTCGCGCAGGATCCCGGCCAGCTGCGGGCGGTCCTCCAGGGCGCGGGCCGCGAGGTGCGGGACCGCCCTGTAGCCGAGCCGCGAGAGCTCGACGGCGGCACGCATGGTGCGCCCGATGCCGTGGTGGGGCAGGCAGGTGACGGTGAGCGTGGTGCCCAGCGGCACGGCAGCCCGGATTTTTTCGACGATGCCCTCGGAAGGGATGATCTCAAGTCGTGTGGGGAACATCTTTGATCCTCTACGGGTGTCAGGCGCCGGCGTGGGCGGCGAGGATGGTGCGGGCTTCCTGGCGGGTGGTGCCGGAGTCCTGGATGCCCTCGGCGATGTGGGCCAGGTGGGCGGGGATCTGCCGGCCTTTTTTGCGCATGGCGGTGGCCCAGAGCCGGCCGGCGCGGTAGGAGGAGCGGACCAGGGGCCCGGACATGACGCCCAGGAAGCCGAGTTCCTCGGCCTCGGTGGCGAGGTCCACGAATTCCTGGGGCTTGACCCAGCGGTCCACGGGCAGGTGCCGCTCGCTCGGGCGCAGGTACTGGGTGATGGTGACCAGGTCGCAGCCCGCGGCGTGCAGGTCCGCGAGGGCCTCGGAGATCTCCTCGCGGGTTTCGCCCATGCCCAGGATGAGGTTGGACTTGGTGACCATGCCCAAGTCCCGGCCCTGGGTGATGACGTCCAGGGAGCGCTCGTAGC
>NZ_JAFNLL010000140.1 GCF_017368795.1 Arthrobacter cavernae
AAACTAGCCCAGTGACTCCACACAGCTTGACAACTTTCGAGGGTCGCGCCAAAACGCCTCAAAAGTGAGAGAGCGTTGTATCAGGGCAACGCCGCGCCGGAAGCGCCCTGCACAACCGGCAGCGGTGAGGTTTCATCCAGGAGCTCGGCGCGTTCCCGGCCGCCGCCGCGGACCCACAGGCGGTACGCCACCAGCAGGAGGCCCAGCCAGGCCGCACCCACATAGAGCGCTACCCGGGTGTCCTCGAAGACGCCCAGGATCACGATCACCATGGCCATGAAGGCGATGGTCAGGACCGATGCCGCGGGCCACCACGGGGACGGGAACTCCGACGCCAGCAGGCCCTTCCGGGCGATCTCGCGCTTCATGGCCACGTGCGACGCCAGGATCATGACCCACACCCATACCGTGGCGAAGGTGGCGATCG
>NZ_JAFNLL010000141.1 GCF_017368795.1 Arthrobacter cavernae
CGGGGGCTTTGAGCCTGAACCTGAAACCCGTGGTCTCATCGGCGAAAAGTTCGAATGTACCGGTCATTGAGGCCCTCCTGAACGCGGGGCACCAGCCCACGATCGGTATTTTCTCGTCGGGGCAGGAACGCGGCACCGTGTTCCTGCCTGGCTGGTCCGGTAAAGGGACGGTGTGTTCACCGGATGGCGGCGTGAGGCACGCCACTTTCCATCCGAACCCCAAGGTACGCGAAGGAACCGTTCCCGGCGAGCATAAACGGCAGGGTTTGGCGGAATTCCCCGCCTGCCACCGCCTGGTGTGCGCGCGGGAGGAGGGTGCCGGGAAGCCCGGACGTTGCCCACAGGCCTCGTGCCATGAACAGGATGGCTGGTTGCACGCGGCGGCGCCGGCGTCGCGGGTGGACGACCGGCGC
>NZ_JAFNLL010000142.1 GCF_017368795.1 Arthrobacter cavernae
TCCAGGGCCTGAAGGAACACGTTCCCCAAGGCCGCAAGATGACGCTGGCGGAACCTGCCGATGGACCGGAAATCCGGGGCCTGCTGCGCGGCAAGCCAGCGGAACGCCACCACGTCCACGCACGCCCGTTCCAACTCCCGCGAGGAACGCACCCCGACGCAGTAGCCATAGAGAAGGACCCGGACCATCAGCCGCGGATCGTACGGCGGCTGGCCCTTGGTCTTCGCATACGAGCCGTAGAACCGGGACAGGTCCAGTTCCTCGGCGACGATCTCGGCAATAAACCGGGCCAGATGATTGCCCGGCAACCACTCGTCCAGCGACGGCGGCACCAGCATCACGGCGTCCGGCTCAAAGGCCTTGAACCGCTTGTTCACCCCGGCACCGGTTTCCACCAAACCCTCATCAACA
>NZ_JAFNLL010000143.1 GCF_017368795.1 Arthrobacter cavernae
GCACCGCAAATACCGGGCCACCGAGTTCAGGAAATTCCTCACCAGGATCGACGCCCAGGTCCCCGAGGGCCTAGACGTGCACCTGATCTGCGACAACTACCAGACACACAAGACTCCGGCCGTGAAGACAAGGCTGCAGAACCACCCACGTTTCCACATGCATTTCACCCCGACCTACTCCTCCTGGCTGAACCAGGTCGAACGGTTCTTCGGCTTCGTCACCGAGGACCTGCTGCGCCGCAGCGATCACAGCAGCGTCCAGTCGCTCGAAGCCGACATCCGCAAGTGGGTCAGCGAATGGAACACCAACCCCACACCCTTCACCTGGACAAAGACGGCAGAACAGATCCTCGAATCAATCGGCCGACTTCTGAACCGAACTTCAGGCGCAGGACACTA
>NZ_JAFNLL010000144.1 GCF_017368795.1 Arthrobacter cavernae
CTGCCGCAGGAAGCCCAGGATTCCCTGGGCCAGCAGGTGCCCCACCCGGCCCGGCTCGGACGCCCGGCCGAATACGCCAACCTGGCCGCCCACATCGTCGAAAACGCCATGCTCAACGGCGAGACCATCCGCCTCGACGGCGCCATCCGGATGGGGCTCAAGTGACGGGCGACTACGCGCGCGGCGACGCCCCGCCGTCGTCGGCCAAAACCACGACGGCGGCACCCTCCGTCGCGTCCCTGCCCACCGCTGACTTCTTCGACTTCGAGTCCCTCCTCAGCGTGCAGGAACAGCGCAAGCTCAACGAGCTCCGCCGCTTCCTGGCCACGGAGATCGCCCCCTACGCCGGGCAGTGGTGGGAGAAGGCCGAGTTCCC
>NZ_JAFNLL010000145.1 GCF_017368795.1 Arthrobacter cavernae
AGGCGGCCGATGCGGCCGAAGCCGTACAGGACGACGTCGGTGCTGGTGCGGTCGTCGCCGCCGCGCTTGCCGACGACGTCGGCAAGTTCCGCGCGGAGGAATTCGTCGAGGGAGGTTCCGGCACCTTCGGCCTTGAACTTCTCGGTCAGGCGGGCGATGTCGATCGCTGCAGCACCGAGCTCGAGCTCGGCCAGGGCGTTCAGCAGCGGCGCGGTTTCTTCGAGCAGGAGCTCGGTGTTGCTCATCCGGCGTGCGAAGCGGTGCGCCTTGAGGATGTTCATGGTCGACTTGTTGATCAGGCTACGGCCATGGATGCTCGTCACCACATTGTTTTCGCGGTACAG
>NZ_JAFNLL010000146.1 GCF_017368795.1 Arthrobacter cavernae
CCATGAGAATTCTTGTCACCGGTGGCACCGGCTACATCGGCTCGCACACCGTTCTGTCCCTTCAGGAAGCCGGCCACGACGTCGTTGTCATCGACAACCTGGTGAACTCCAGCGAGGAGTCCCTCCGCCGGGTCGCCGAACTGACCGGCAAGACCGCGGCCTTCCACCGGGTGGACCTCGTGGACGAGCCCGCCGTCGAGCAGGTTTTTGAGCAGCACCGGATCGACGCCGTGATCCACTTCGCCGGCCTCAAGGCCGTGGGAGAATCCGTCCAGGAGCCCCTGGCGTACTACCACAACAACATCGTGGGAACCCTGAACCTGCTCCGGGCCATGGACAAA
>NZ_JAFNLL010000147.1 GCF_017368795.1 Arthrobacter cavernae
CCGGCTCTGATTTCGGTTCCGGTAACCCTGGGCGCCACCTCGGTGGCCGTGCTGGGCGACTCAAAGGCCATCAACAAGGCCCCTGCCCATGCCCCGGCGTACCCGCCGGCCAACCCGGCTCTGATTTCGGTTCCGGTGAATCTGTGTGCAACGTCAGTAGCCGTGGGCGGCGATTCCACCGCCGTCTGCGGTCATCCGGTCGTTTATCCGCCGGTGGTGTACCCGCCGGTCAACCCGCCGCCCGTGTACCCGCCGGTCAACCCGCCGCCCGTGTACCCGCCCGTTGAACCGCCGGCCGAGGAGCCCCCGGCCGAGGAACCGCCGGCCGAGGA
>NZ_JAFNLL010000148.1 GCF_017368795.1 Arthrobacter cavernae
AAGGGGACCGGCTCGCTCCGGAGCAACTTTCCAAACCTACCAGACGCGCCCCGCACCGGCAAACCGGCCCCCAGGCCAGCCCGCCAGGCAAACACGCCCGGGACCCCCAAAACCAGCACCGGACACACCAAAGCGTGAACCAAATAATTGGCTTCAATTCGAAGGGGATCGGCCGCCATATTTCCGCATCAGCGGCGGCGACTCGAACTACTCTACACACCCCCGGACCCCGGAGCAAATCACCCCAAAACGCCACACCCCGCCCGCCCGGCCACCCCGAAAACCCCGCCACCACACCAAAAACACCCCACACCCACCCCCAC
>NZ_JAFNLL010000149.1 GCF_017368795.1 Arthrobacter cavernae
ACTTCGGCCTGGACTTCCCTGAGGGCTTCGCTGTGGCCGCCGAGCTGCTCGAGCTCGTGGGCGAGTTCGGCGAGTTCCGCGCCGCCGGCCATCTGGGCCGTGAGCTCGTCCAGGGTGATGTCCTTCTTGTCGTAGTAGCCGATCGACCGGCCGCGCTTGAGCAGCAGGAAGCGGTCGCCGACCGGGAAGGCGTGGTGCGGGTTGTGGGTGATGAAGATGACGCCCAGGCCGCGGTCGCGGGCCTGCAGGATGTACCGCAGCACCACGCCGGACTGCTTCACGCCCAGGGCCGCCGTCGGCTCGTCCAGGATCAGCACCTTCGC
>NZ_JAFNLL010000015.1 GCF_017368795.1 Arthrobacter cavernae
CAAATTTGCCGACTCCGGTCAGTTTAAAGTTGCCGCTTACAACCCTCCCGGCTCATGCCCCAGTACAGTGCAGTCATCTCGCGTGAGCTCTCAGCTCTTCATGCGATTCGGGGTTCCTCAATCAGGAGCAACAACTCACGTAGCCGATGAGCCTGCAGACCAGCCGATGATCGCTCTGCCCTGCTCTCCCTGCCTTGTGTCAACGCCAACCGAAAATAGGGCCAGAATCGCCAACTGAAAACAGGGCCACCTGACACCATTGAAGGTGATTGATTTGGATGATTGGGTGACTATCCGCCACCGCTACGCGAACGAGAAGATTTCCGGCTCATCGCATTTGAGGGTGTAGTTGGGGAGGGCGCGTCGGTCGCCGTTGAGGGTCGAGGTCTTTCGATGATGGAGGTTCCTACACCGGCCGTCCGAAAGACCTCGACATGCCCAACGCTACCTTCCCGAGCCCTGACCTGACCACGTTCTGCCGTCTCGATGAGCTCGGTCTCGATGTCCTGGGACAGGTGATTGATTCCGACCGGGCGGTGTTGGCCTGTCGTGTCGTGGAGCCTGATGATTGGTGCCATCGGTGCGGCTCCCGGGGGATCCCGCGGGACACGATTACCCGGCGCCTGGCGCACGAGCCGCTTGGCTGGCGCCCCACCACGCTGCTGGTGCGTATCCGTCGTTACCGGTGCGCCGGATGCGCTCATGTGTGGCGTCAGGACACCACTCAAGCCGCCGAACCACGGGCGAGGATTTCCCGCCGTGGTCTGCGCTGGGCGTTAGAAGGCATCGTCTGCTTGTCCCCCAACTGTCGCCCGGGCCGCGGAAGGACTGGGGGTCTCATGGAACACGGCCAACACCGCTGTCCTGGACGAGGGCAAGCGGGTGCTGATCGACGCTCCCGACCGCTTCAACGGGGTGAAGGTCATCGGGGTCGACGAGCATGTCTGGCGACACACCCGCCGCGGGGACAAGTACGTCACTGTGATCATCGACCTCACTCCCGTCCGCGATAAGACGGGGCCGTCCCGGCTGCCGGACATGGTCGAAGGCCGCTCGAAGCACGCATTCAAAGCCTGGCTCTCTGGGCGGCCCACGGCATGGCGGGACGGGATCGAGGTCGTCGCGATGGACGGGTTCACAGGGTTCAAGACCGCAGCCGCCGAAGAGCTCCCTGACGCGGTCGAGGTCATGGATCCGTTCCATGTCGTGCGTCTGGCCGGCGATGCCCTGGACCGATGCCGTCAGCGCGTGCAGCTGGAAACCCTCGGTCACCGCGGCCGGTCCGGGGACCCGCTCTACGCCGCCCGCCGGACCCTTCATACCGGGCACGATCTCCTCACCGACAGGCAACGCGAACGACTCACCGCGCTCTTCAACGCCGACGACCACGCCGAAGTCGAAGCGACCTGGGGCATCCACCAGCGGGTCATCGCCGCCTACCGCGACCCCGACAGCACCCGCGGCAAGCAGCTCATGCAGTCAGTAATCAACGCAGCCAGCGCCGGTGTTCCCGCGCTGACCGAGCTCATCACCCACGGACGTACCCTCAAGCGCCGAGCCGGGGACGTGCTCGCCTTCTTCGACCATCCACGCACCTCGAACGTTCCCACGGAGGCGATCAACGGACGCCTCGAACACCTCCGCGGCAGCGCGCTCGGCTTCCGCAACCTCACCAACTACATCGCCAGATCATTCCTGGAAACCGGCGGATTCAGACCCCGGCTACACCCTCAAATGCGATGAGCCAGATTTCCAAGCGGGAGTTAGCCAAGCAGCTGGGGAAGTCCGTCCAGTGTGATCTGTGGTTCCCGCACCAGCCGCTGCCTCTGGGCCCCGGGCAGGAGGGCAAACCGCCGGTGATGACGTCCACGTACTCCGGTTTCGTGCAGGCCCGGATGATCCCGATCCGCACCACCGAGGATCTCCTCGGCGGGATGTGGGATCTGCTCCAGGACGCTGCCGCGGTCCTGCCAGGGCTCCTGTGGGACAACGGACCGGGCATCGGGCGCGGCAAACTCACAGAGGCTGCCAGCGCGTTCGCCGGGGTGCTGGGCACCGAGATCCGCTTGCTGCCGCCGCGGGACCCGGAGTCCAAGGGCATGGTGGAACGGATGAACGGGTTCTTCCGCCGCGGGTTCATGCCGGACGGGACTTCCTGGACCCGCATGACTTCAACGACCAGCTCGACGCCTGGCTGCCCAAGGCCAACGCCCGCTACACACGCTCCCGCCACGGCACCCCAGCGGACCTGATCACAGCGGTTCGGGCCGCGATGCGCCCGCTGGGCCCGTCGCCCCGGAAGCGGTCTTACGCAAGGACCTGCGTCTGCCCCGGGATTATTACGTGCAGGTGTTCTCCAACGACTATTCCGTGGACCCGTCGGCGATCGGGCGGATCGGGGAGGTCATCAACCTCACCGGCAACAGCTACCGGCTCCAGGGCCGGATCAAGCCACAGAATCTGGCACACTAGAACAACACACAGTGGCCCCGTTTTCACTTGGCAAAAACGGCCCTATTTTCGGTTGGCGTCGACACTTTGTCATGCACGCCCCTCCAACCCAGGCAAACATGCAAAAGCTGGGGGGACTCGCGCCGACGTCTAAGGGCGTGCAATCAAACGCTACTCCATCAATGCACCCAGACTTGGCGGCACTGCGGACGCTCGCATGGGCCTGTTGCGACAGCATTGGATGTGTTGGCGCCCAGCCAACACGGCAGCACATCCCGCATCGTGCCCCTGACCCCAGGTTTGCCATTGCCTGCCTAACGTCCAGGGCGGACATCTCAATTGGCCATGACTGGGCGTGTTCCCTCAGCCATGCCCATCCACCGCCGATCCAATCACCGCCACCCCAATGCGAGTTGGCTCGCTCGTGAGCCCGCTGATGGTGCACCAACCAAGTGACAGTCCGCAGCTGGCACGCGCGCAGACTTCTCCAGAAAGAGCTCAAGCACTCAGCACCAACGGCGAAGCAGGGGAAGCCCATCCTGGCACGGAGTCAGGGCGCGTCGTCGGCTTCCCCAGGGAACCAGCCCACTGGACTCTCAGGAATACAGGAAGCTCGGCGCCGGGGCTTGCCAACTGTGACGCCTCGAATCGGCTTGACTAATGCACAGGTCTGGTTCGGGATATGCACAACGTTATCCACAGAGCTATCCACCGAGGCCAATCTCAGTAGAAGGCGTCTCTTGCGGCCCTCGCTTCACGTACACACCACGCGGCGTTGACGGATGGCATGCGGCGGTGTAGCCGCGGCTGATTTGAGCACACGTAGGAATCCCTTGAAATGCCTAGGCTTCGGGCGTCATATGACACCGATATCACCGGGTGGACGAAGCGCCTTGCTCTGTTTCACGTGAAACACGCAGGCATGCAACGAAGCTGCAGCAGGGCGGCGGCATATCTGACACGACACAAGGATGTAGGCTAGTCCACTTCTCCACAAAGTTTTCCCCAAAGTTATCCACAGAAATATCCACCGTTACGGACCGAGTTGCTCACAAGACTTGCCGGGGCGAGGGAGCGTAGTGGGGCCCGTTCTACGCCGCGATTGGATGCCCACTGTTTCACGTGAAACGCGACCGGACGGCCTACTGATTCTGCCTAACCCGGGGTCGTGAATCGCAGCACAAACCGGTGAATGCGGCTAGGCAGCCAACGACCTCGAAGAGGGATTCCATCAGTCCGACCATGGGGAGAGCAGGCAACAAGGGCATAACTGCGATGCTGGCTCAAGGAGCAGCCCGCGCCAGCTCCACCGCAACCGGTGCCGGTGCCAGTGCCCCACGCCCCCCACATCGCCGAAGGCGCCCAGTCCGGCCACAGTGCTTCGGGCAGGATGGACGTCACGGACGGCCTCCCAGTGTGAGGGTAGGGAGAAGGATCTGGGAGCCTCATTGTGCGAGATATTCCAATCCAGGTCACCACTCGGCCGCTCGGAGGTACCGATCCGCTGGTCATGGAATCTGGTCTCGTGGATCACATCTCTTGGATCGCACTGCTCACTTCCCGATTAGCTGCCTTCCTCGGCGCGGCCGACAGGAAGGATGGTATGGTTCCGTTAGCTGCCGTTCAGTGGGGGACTGACGGGCATCCCCTCATCGCGCCTTTCCCTAACTCCAACACCACCAATGCGCTACCCCAGAGCTTCGGAAATTTGTACCGACACCGTCGCCACGGCGCTGTCGCGGGTGGCCTTCCCCAGGAACGAGCGAATCCAGGCGGGCCCTCAGCCCTCCAGCCTCCCTGACGCCTGCGCTTTGGGTGCAGCGAACCGCTGCGGCCAAGAGGCGGAACATTGTCCCTGAATCTACTGTGAACGACGCAATCGCCTGGCTCTGGATTTCCAGACTTTCTCCGGCGATCCACGAGAATCTCGCCAGGAAGGTAGACACGCCACGACGCACTTCCCCGCTGGCCACAGTGAGCAGACTCGATCATCAGGCATCGGCAGCGCGGAGGGCCACGCGGTATCCAGGCAGTTTCGCGCCTTAAGCCGGGAGGCGCCGACGTAGAGCGGGACTGGATATGGACAAGGAAGGCGTGGGACATCGGTCATTGCATGTTTCACGTGAAACCGGACTACCGAGTACCTGCCAGTGGGGCGGGGGATTCGTGCTCGGTAAGATTGCGATGCCACTTCCAAGTACTCCTCTGGAATTTCCCCCCAATGGTGTGAGCAGCGTTAGGCCTTCCCCGTTGGCGGCCCTCCAACTACGTCCGGCTTGTATGTGCGTCTCCGCCGCCCCCATGCCGGTGCACGTACCCCGCAAGTGCCGACACCGTGGAACGCTGACCCATCTAGTGGTGTGTCTCAGTTTTGCTTGACGGCCTGGAGATCGCCTGCTCCGGCGGGTTCAGATACAGTCCCACTACATCTATGAGTTTCTCCTCGAACGCGGGTCGGTGGACAGCTTGAACGCCTCGACCCGGTGCGGCTTCAGCCCGCGGGCCGCCCAGATCCGCTGCACCTGCGTCGCAGACACCCCTGTCCTGGCGGCCATCGTCCGCACCGACTAGTTCGTATGCCCCTCGGGTTTCGAGTTCCGCGTCAAGTCAACGATCTATCGATCTTTGACTGCGGAATCGAGGGCTTGCGGCCCGGACTCGTCCCGGCGACCTTCGCGATCGACTCATTGCCAGCCCTCCACTGCCATCAACAGAACCTGCGCCCGCTGCAGCTCACGGTGGGACGTTGTCTGCGATTCGACAGCACCTCCAACGCGGCGCGCTGACCATCGGAAACCACCTAAAGCAGGAGCTGGATTCGACATGCCCCAGCTTAACCGAACACTCATAAACCATTTTGGGGACACAACCAGCCTAAGCTGACGGCGTGTTTCACGTGAAACGTGATCTCAGGGCGACTCGACGCAGGATCCCCAGACGGATTTCGCTGATCTGCCCCGAGAGCAGGGCGCTCGTCTTATAACGCCGAATTCAGGCCATTCACGCACGCAAGCGTCAATCTGGGGCCCAAAAGGCTGGTGCAATGCTGAATTGCTCAGCCTTTACGTCGGCTCGCGGTGGATTCCCACTGCTATGCGGGGACTCCAGTAAGGAGTTGCGTCCAGGGTGGTTTCAACCCTGGACGTCATGGACCTTGCCTAAGCTGTGCAGACTGGAAATCAAATCCAGCGCTGACGAACATAGACCTCTAGTCCACCTGACAGCTTGGTCATGAGGCCAGGACATCTCAACTGTGAGTGGAAACCGTGTGCGGATTCGTGCGGGCGCAGAGCATCCGTGATCGTCCGGAGGACTGCCGCGGAGCGCAGAAGTTTGGGAGAGGACTCGCAAGGATGCTTGGCTACTTCAGGACCTTGGCGAACCCGGCCGAATCCAGAAACCGGGAGCGCGCCAGCGGGATCTTGGTTTCACGTGAAACACTGCAACCCTTGCGACGGCACCAGATTCCGGCCTTTGTGTGCATCACCAGTAGCCAGGAGCCGTGGTAGTTGCGGAGGCCAGAAGCCCCTGAGCCCCTGATTAGACATTGAACAGGTCCGGGTCGCGATATTCGTGCAGCAAGACTCGGCAATCTGGCAGCACTCGCAGACGGGATGCCCGAGCTACAGACGACAATGTTGCCAGCAGCGAAGTGCAGTCAGGAATGTGCAGAAGCTTCAGAAGCAGGCTCCTGATCCCAACCCCGGCAAAGCGCCCCTGTTACGAGTACAAGCGATCACCCCACCTGCCAAGCGATTACCCCACTCCGGGGAGGACACCGTTTCACGTGAAACATCCACCGGGGAGGCTGCAGTGCCGGCAAGTGAGCAGCCCGAGCCGCCTAGGCTACCTGCACCGGCAGAACCAGCACGAAAGAAGCACCCAGTCCCGCCCAACAGAAAGCGTCCAAGCAAAAAGGATGGGGTCTGCTTCAACGAAGCAAACCCCATCCAGTGGAAAATCGACTACTAGCTTTCAGCCCCGGGACTCAGGACATCCATGATCCGGTTAAGGTCCTCAACGCTGGCAAATTCGATGCTGACTCGGCCCTTCCGGGCACCGAGCGTGATCTTCACGTTGGTGTCCAAACGGTCCGACAGCGACGATGCCAGGTAGTCCAATCGCTCGTGACGCGCATTGGGACGCGGGATGCTGTTCTTGGCCGGAGCCACAGGATCCTGGTAGAGAGTGACGGCTTCCTCGGTGGCCCTGACGGACATGCCTTCGGCAACGATCTTCTGGGCGAGTCGCTCCATGGCCGCAGCATCGGGCAACGCCAGCAGGGCACGGGCGTGGCCGGCGGACAAGACGTTCGCGGCAACACGGCGCTGAACCAGCGGGGGAAGCTTCAGGAGACGGAGCGTGTTGGTGACCTGGGGACGGGAGCGGCCGATCCGGTCGGCCAGCTGCTCGTGCGTGGTGCCAAAGTCCTCCAGAAGCTGCTGGTAAGCCGCAGCTTCTTCCAAGGGGTTCAGCTGGCTACGGTGAAGGTTCTCAAGGAGGGCGTCGCGCAGGAGGTCGTCATCCGTGGTGTCACGGACAATCGCCGGGATGGTGTCGAACCCGGCCGCCTGTACTGCACGCCACCGACGTTCACCCATAACCAACTCATATGGCTCTCCACCCTTTTCGGTTGAAGTACGCACCACAATTGGCTGGAGGACGCCGATTTCCTTGACCGAGTGCACAAGCTCAGCCATGTCGTCTTCATCGAAGATACTACGGGGCTGCTTGCGGTTCGGGTGAATATCAGTGACAGAGATTTCGGCGAACCTGGCGCCCGGAACTTCCACCAGCTCCACCTGCGGTGCCGAAACGGTGTCGGGCACCACAGCACCAGCCTGACCTGGAGTCTTCACAGCCCCAACCTTCGTAGCAGGTGCCTTCACCGCAGCGCTCTTCCTTGCCGCGCTCTTTGCCGGGGCCGCCGTCGCGGGAGTCTTGCCGTTGCCCGATTTCACACCGGCCTGCTTCACCACCGCTGCTGAGTCAAGCTTAACGGCGTCGGCAGCTGAAACCGCCGGGGCCTTCCGGGCTTCCGGGAAGAACAAATCCACTGGACGGCTGGATACTGCGTTGGCACTGGCTGCCCCGGCCGCGGGGGAACTCGGAATGAGAGCCCCAAGACCTCTGCCCAGGCCTCGTCGCTTTTCGCTCATTAATACATCCCTCCGATGGAATAGCCGGGCACGGTCCGGCCAAGGCTGTTGCAGTTTTTCAAAGATTCTAGCGTTCAGCGATTTCTGCCGCGGCTTCCATGTAGGACAGGGCCCCACTGGAAGTCGGGTCGTAGGTCATGACTGTCTGCTGGTAGCTGGGTGCCTCGGAGATCCGCACGGAGCGGGGTACAACAGCGCCCAGAACCTGCTCGGGGAAGTGCAGGCGCACTTCCGAGGCCACCTGGGCCGCCAGGTTGGTGCGGCCGTCGTACATGGTCAGAAGGATCGTGGAGACCACCAGCTCGGAGTTCAGGTGCTTCTGGATCATCTCGATGTTCTTCAGCAACTGGCTGAGGCCTTCGAGTGCGTAGTACTCGCACTGGATGGGGATCAGCACTTCGCTGGCTGCGCAGAAGGCGTTGACCGTCAGCAGGCCAAGACTGGGAGGGCAGTCGATGAAGATGAAGTCCAGTCGCCCTTCGCCGGCCCTTTCGCGCTCCTTGGCGTAAACGTCAATGGCACGGCGGAGGCGCTGCTCGCGGGCGACCAGCGAGACCAGCTCTATCTCGGCACCGGCCAGGTGGATCGTGGCAGGCGCGCAGATCAGGTTGGGGATGTCCGGGCACGGCGCCACAACGTCCTTCAGCGGAAGGTCGTTGATGAGGACGTCGTAGATGCTGTCGACGTCGGCGTGGTGCTCAATGCCCAGGGCCGTGGAGGCGTTGCCCTGGGGGTCAATGTCGATGACCAGCACGTTGAGGCCGGCAGACGCCAGCGCTGCGGCGATGTTCACCGTGGTGGTGGTCTTGCCGACACCGCCCTTCTGGTTCGAGACCGTGAAGATGCGCGTCCGCTCCGGCTTCGGCAGTTCCCGGCCCACAAGCCGTTCGCGGCGGCGGGTCTCGTTGGCGAGCTGCCGTGCGATGGGGCTGGAGTCGTCGATCGAGTCCATGATGTCGTCGGGAATCAAGGTTTCACGTGAAACGGCCGAGCTTGCAACGAAATTCGGGCGCAGGATGGCAGACTGCAGGGACGCCGAGGGCACCGCCATTGCCCGCGCGGACCCCAAAGACATAAACGGCGGGATCCGCTGCGTGGAGGTTTCACTACTGCCCACTGGTCACACTCTCACTCTCATTCGGCTTTTGCTGCCGTGCACTAGCCTAACCGCTTGCCCGCGGACACGCGGGAAACCGAGTTGGATCTAGGCACGCTTTCCGGGCTTGTTGACGATGATCCTCACCACGGTGGTGGGTTCCTCCAAAAGCTCCTGTCCGCAAACCACAACGGAGGTTTCCACCCCGCCCAGTTTGCGGATGGCCTTGGCCGCCTTCTCGATTTCCTCGGCTGCGCTGCGGCCCTTGATGGCCACCACTTCGCCCTTGCCGCCGAGCAGCGGAATCGTCAGGCCGGCCAGGTTGCTCAGGGCCGACACGGCACGGGCCGTGACAACATCGGCCTCGACCATGCCGACAGCCAGCTCTGCGCGCGTGCGCATAACCGTGACGTTGTCCAGCCCAAGGTCGTCCACGACTTCCTGAAGCCAGATGACCCGGCGCTCGAGCGGCTCGATGAGCGTCAGTTCCAGGTCCGGGCGGGCAATCGCCAGGCACAGGCCCGGAAGGCCGGCACCGGAACCGACGTCGGCCACGCGGCTGCCCTCGGCGATCGCCGATTCGATGACGGCGCAGTTGAGCACGTGCCGGCTCCACAGCCGCGGAACCTCGCGGGGACCGATGAGCCCGCGCTCGGTTCCGGACGTGGCCAGGTGTTCTACATACCGTTGGGCCAGGCCCAGCCGGTCGCCAAAGATCTTTTCTGCTGCCTGCAGCTCGGCTGCGGTGATTTCAACCATGATCCGTTAGTCGGCCGAAACCACGATGTGGCGGCCGGCGCCTTCGCCTTCGGACTCGGAGATAAATCCGAGGTCGGCGACGGCGTCGTGAACGATCTTGCGCTCGTAGGCGCTCATCGGTTCGAGGGCAACGGCGGCGCCGCTTTCCTTGACCTTCGCGACGGCGTCCTCGGCTATCTGCTGCAGCACGCCTGCGCGTTCCTTGCGGTAGCCGTTGATGTCCAGCACCAGGCGTGAGCGGTTCTCGGTGGCCGAGAGAACGGACAGGCGGGCCAGTTCCTGGAGGGCTTCCAAAACTTCGCCGTCGCGTCCTACCAGGCGGTCCAGGGCAGCGGACTCTTCGTCGGCGCCGATCGAGATGTAGGTGCGGCCGTTGCGGACCTCGATGTCGATGTCGCCATCGATGTCGGCAATGTCCAGCAGTTCCTCGAGGTAGTCCGCGGCGATGTCGCCTTCCTCTTCCAGGCGGCTGGCGCCCTTGGAGGTTCCGGTGGTCTCTTCCTCGGTGCCTTCGTGGTCTTCGATGACCTCGGCCGATACTTCTTCGGTGCTCTCAGCAGACATTACTTCTTCTTCCTGTTTTTGCGTTGGGGCTGGGTGCGCTGAACCTTGGTTTCGGCCACGACGGCCGTGGCGGCCTCATCGTCGGCCTTCTTGGCGCCCAGAAGTGGAATGGCCGGCAGGCCCTTGGCGGCACGGCGCTCGGCCAGTGCCTTGGCGGCGGGTGAGCCGGGAGTCGGCATGCGCCGGATGACGAAGAACTGCTGTCCCATGGTCCACAGGTTGGTGGTGGTCCAGTAGATAAGGACACCGATGGGGAAGTTGATGCCACCGATACCGAACACAAGCGGCAGGATGTATAGCATCATCTTCTGCTGGCGCATGAACGGGCTGGCCATGGCCTCTTCGGACATGTTCTTGGCCATGATCTGCTTCTGGGTAATGAACTGCGACGCCGTCATGGCCAGGATCATCACGATCGAAAGCGTCCACACGGCCACCACGTTGCCGCCCGGAGGCGTGCCATGGAGCAGGGTTGCCGACAGGGGGGCACCAAAAATACTCGAATCATCGAACTGGACCACTTGCTCGTGGCTCATGGCGCCCATGGTCTTGCCCTGGTTGCGGGCGGCTGTGATGCCGGACAGCACCTGGAAGAGCGCGAAGAAGAACGGCATCTGGATCAGCATCGGCAAGCAGGCAGAGAACGGGTTGGTTCCGTGCTTCTTGTACATGGCCATCTGTTCCTGCGCCATGGCCTGGCGGGAGAGCTGGTCGGTCTTGCCCTTGTACTTGTCCTGCAGCTTCTTCAGGTCCGGCTGCAGGAGCTGCATGCCACGCTGCGCCTTGATCTGCTTGACGAACACCGGGATCAGGGCGGCCCGGATCACCAGCACCAGTCCGATGATGGACAGGGTCCACGTCCAACCGGAAGCCTCCGGCAGACCGATGAAGCTCAAGCCCTCATGGAAGCCAACCATGATGATTGACACCAGCCACTTGAACGGAAACATGATTGTTTCAAAGAAGTCCATACGATATCCCTATTTCGTCAGGCCGCTGAGCGGCCTTCTTCATCAGTCTGAGCAGCCAGGAACAGGTCCGGATTGTTCAGTACAACAATTGTGGGGGTCTTGCCCTCGGGCCAGCGGCGGTGTCCGGCGGGGACGTGGTCCACGCCGCCAGAGTTCCACGGGTGGCATTTGGCGAGCCTCGTGGCTGCAAGCCAGCTTCCCTTCACGGCGCCGTGCACCGTCACTGCTTCAAGGGCATAGGCCGAGCAGGAGGGAAAGAAACGGCAGACCTGGCCGTACAGGGGCGAAACGACCTTGCGGTACGTCTTCAGCAGAAGAATGAGGATGTTGCGCGGCAGGTCCCAAAGGAAGCCGCCAATGATTTTGGGCATGCCAACAGAGGGGACGACGGCGGTGCTTACGTCATGCACGCGGTGTCCCTTCCGTAGTGGTGCCGTGGTTGTCCGGCGCAGTGTTGCGCGGAACGGATCCGTGCAGACGCTTCGTCGTCACTGCCAGTGCGGCGTTGTAGTCAGAGAGCAGCTGCTCCCAACTTGCAGTTGCAGCGGCAGGCAGGGCCCGGACCACGACCGCAAGGCCGGTTCCATGCTCGTGCAACGACATTGCACCTGCTTCTCTCAGTCTCCTCTTAACGAGGTTCCTGGTCACAGCGTTCCCGACGGCTTTGGAGACAATGAAGCCGATTCGACTCGGCTCCGCGGCACCGATAGGTGCCGTATATAACACTAAGTTCCGGCGTCCATTGCGGACGCCGGAACGTACAGTTGTTGAAAAGTCGGTAGACGTCCGGAGACGGTTAGAGGTGGCTAGCACCGTCGAACCCGCATAAGGACCCTGCTCGACAAGTCAGTTATTTACGCCGACAGTTCGACGCGGCCCTTGCCACGGCGGGCAGCCAGGATGGCGCGGCCGGCACGGGTGCGCATACGAAGGCGGAAGCCATGCTTCTTTGCCCGACGGCGGTTATTCGGCTGAAAAGTCCGCTTGCTCACGTTAGTTACTCCAGTGGATCAAAGGTGCGCCCACCCGATCAAAAGGGGAAGAACTGGCCGACGCTGAGTTTTGTATATGTCTGCTGACGCGGCACACCGCACGCTGGGCGTACGGAGATACAACTGGTCACAAAAGCGGACACAAAGGACTTCACAACGTTAGGGCAAAAATGCCCTCCCAGTCAAACCGGAAGCCCCCGGGCCGACTGTCCACAACTGTGGCTAACCATGGGCCGCCGCCTGTGGATGAAGTGGCTCACAGCCCGGCATTCAGAACCACAATGGTGTAATTATCCACAAGCAACTTCCCAGCTATCTTCTGGCGTTTCCATCCCCTAGAGTGGCTCAGTAGCCCGTTGTCCACGCGCTGTGCATAACTCTGTGGATTAGTCCCGGAATCCAAGCCCTGAAGTGGACGCGTCAGCTGCCAGCATCGCAGGCAAGCAAGCATTTAGGAACCCATTCATGACAGTAGACGAAGCAAACCACGCCAATACTGTCGGAAGTTCCTGGCGACGGGTGCTGAGCCTGCTGGAACAGGATGAGCGGGTCACCCCCCGGCAGCGCGGTTTCGTCATCCTCGCCCAGGCACAGGGCCTGATCGGCTCAACTCTTCTGGTTGCCGTCCCCAACGAACTCACCCGCGAGGTACTCCAGACCCAGGTCAAGGACGCGCTCGACGACGCCCTCCGCAGTGTCTTCTCCGACGACATCCGCTGCGCGATCGACGTCGACACCGATCTCGTGCCGCTCCACCAAGAGCCGGAAACCGTCGTCGAGCTTTCCGCAGTGCCTGACCTCGCCGCGGAACCGAAGCCGCAGCCGACTCCGCCGAGCACCTCGCATGAATTCGGCCGGCTGAACCCGAAGTACATCTTCGATACCTTCGTGATCGGTTCCTCCAACCGCTTCGCCCACGCGGCCGCCGTCGCCGTCGCCGAAGCACCGGCCAAGGCGTACAACCCTCTGTTCATCTACGGCGACTCCGGACTGGGCAAGACCCACCTGCTGCACGCGATCGGCCACTACGCCCGGCGGCTCTACAGCGGCATCCGGGTCCGCTACGTCAATTCCGAAGAGTTCACCAACGACTTCATCAACTCGATCCGTGACGACGAAGGCACCAGCTTCAAGACCACGTACCGCAACGTGGATGTGCTGCTGATCGACGACATCCAGTTCCTGGCAGGCAAGGACCGGACGCAGGAAGAGTTCTTCCACACCTTCAACGCCCTGCACAACGCCAACAAGCAGGTTGTCATCACCTCGGACCAGCCGCCCAAGATGCTGGCCGGCTTCGAGGACCGCATGACCTCGCGCTTCGAGTGGGGCCTGCTGACGGACATCCAGCCGCCGGAGCTCGAGACCCGCATCGCGATCCTGCGCAAGAAGGGCCTCAGCGAAGGACTCTCCGCGCCGGACGACGCCCTGGAGTACATCGCGTCCAAGATCTCCAGCAACATCCGCGAACTTGAAGGCGCCCTCATCCGCGTCACGGCGTTCGCCAGCCTGAACCGCCAGCCCGTGGATGTTGCCCTCGCCGAGATGGTCCTCAAGGACCTCATCACCGACGACGGCGCCCAGGAGATCACCGCCAAGCAGATCCTCGACCAGACGGCGGACTACTTCAAGCTCAGCATGGAGGAGCTCTGCAGCAAGTCCCGCACCCGCACCCTGGTGACCGCACGGCAGATCGCCATGTACCTCTGCCGCGAGCTGACGGACATGTCCCTGCCGAAGATCGGTCAGGAGCTGGGTGGGCGCGACCACACCACCGTCATCCACGCGGACCGCAAGATCCGCGAGCTGATGGCCGAGCGACGTGTGATCT
The DNA here is from genome assembly GCF_017368795.1 of Arthrobacter cavernae. Taxonomy (GTDB): domain Bacteria; phylum Actinomycetota; class Actinomycetes; order Actinomycetales; family Micrococcaceae; genus Arthrobacter; species Arthrobacter cavernae. The sequence continues at coordinate 13,824 of NZ_JAFNLL010000015.1, forward strand.
ACAACCAGGTCACCGAACTGACCAACCGCATCAAACAGCAGCAGCGGAACTCCTGAATCCACAGCACGGCCGCCACGACGTGCCTTATTAACAGGCATATGTGGATAAGCCTGTGGATACTTAAGGGGACAAGCGTGGTTAATGGGCTTAAAACCCTTAAGCCGTCTGTGGATCGTTAAAAACTGGCCTGATGGTTGTCCCCATCCACACCCTGTTTAAAACCCAGTTAACGCACATCTCGTGAACAGGGCTTAACCGCGGAACGGCGCGTCGAAACAGGGTTATCCACAGTTTCCACAGCAGTTATTAACACTACGAATCCCAAAAAAATGAAATTCCCTCAAATAACAATCTCCCTCTCCCTCCCACCGGGCCAGCCAGCGGCCGTGCCGGAGCACCGGCCGAAGCCTTGGGGATGGGTTAATCGCGGATCTTCCGGCTAAGCTGTCAGCAGCGCTCCCATCCCTGGGTCTGTTTTGTGGTTCGCACGGCGTTGACCATGCAGCTTCCGGTGCCGGAGCGCGACGATTTTGACGGGTTCCAAACAGGGATCCGCGGTGTGGACATGGCAGCAGCAATGAAAGGCGGCACCCTTCCGTGAAGTTCAGAGTCGAACGGGACGTCCTGGCAGAAGCCGTAACCTGGACCGCCCGATCGTTGTCTCCGCGGCCGCCTGTTCCGGTGCTCTCGGGTCTTCTCCTCAAGGCTGAAGCCGGCACAGTCAGCCTCTCGAGCTTTGACTACGAGACCTCCGCACGCCTGGAAATCCCGGCTGACATCACCACCGAAGGCACCATCCTGGTCTCCGGCCGCCTGCTCGCAGACATCTGCCGCAGCCTGCCCTCCGCCCCGGTGGACGTCGAGACCGACGGCACCAAAGTCACGCTGAGCTGCCGCCGAAGCAGCTTCCACCTGGCCACCATGCCGGAGTCCGAATACCCGGCCCTTCCGGCCATGCCGGAAATCAGCGGAACGCTGCCCGGTGACGCCTTTGCCCAGGCCGTTTCCCAGGTAATCATCGCGGCCAGCAAGGATGACACCCTGCCGATCCTCACCGGTGTCCGGATGGAGATCGAGGACGACATGATCACCCTCCTGGCAACGGACCGTTACCGGCTCGCCATGCGCGAAGTGCCCTGGAAGCCTGTCACTCCGGGCATTTCCACGAGTGCCCTCGTAAAGTCCAAGACCCTCAACGAAGTGGCCAAGACCCTTGGTGGCAGCGGTGACATTCACCTCGCCATCGCCAACGACGACAGCCGGTTGATCGGCTTCGAAAGCGGCGGACGCACCACCACCTCGCTGCTGGTGGACGGCGACTACCCCAAGATCCGCTCGCTGTTCCCGGATTCCACGCCGATCCACGCCACCGTGCAGACCCAGGAACTCGTGGAAGCCGTCCGGCGCGTGTCCCTCGTGGCTGAGCGCAACACCCCCGTCCGCCTAGCCTTCACCCAGGGGCTCCTGAACCTCGACGCCGGTACCGGCGAAGACGCCCAGGCCTCCGAAGAACTCGAAGCCCAGCTATCCGGTGACGACATCACCGTGGCCTTCAACCCGCACTACCTGGTGGAGGGCCTGAGCGTCATCGAAACCAAATACGTCAGGTTCTCCTTCACCACTGCGCCCAAGCCGGCCATGATCACTGCCCAGGCCGAGGCCGACGGCAACGACCAGGGCGACTACCGTTACCTCGTCATGCCGGTCCGCCTCCCCAACTAGCCGGGGCCACTCCACCAACGCAGAAAAGAGTTCACACCGTGCACATCGGACTGATCGGCCTTGGAAAAATGGGTTTCAACATGCGGGAACGCATGCGAAACGGCGGCATTGAAGTCACGGGCTACGACCGCAACCCGGACATCACCGACGTCGCCTCCGTGGATGAACTCATCACCGCGCTTCCGACGCCACGGCTGGTCTGGGTCATGGTTCCGGCCGGCGACATCACCGATGCGGTGGTCACCGAACTCGGCGCCAAGCTCAGCCCCGGCGACCTCGTGATCGACGGCGGCAACTCGCGCTTCACCGAAGACCAGAAACACGCTGCTGCACTGGCCGAGAAGGGCATCCGCTTCGCCGACTGCGGCGTCTCCGGCGGGGTCTGGGGCCTCCAGAACGGCTACGGCCTCATGGCCGGCGGCGCAGACGAGGACATCGCCCTGGCCATGCCGGTGTTCGACGCCCTCCGCCCCGAAGGCGACCGCGCCGACAGCTTTGTGCACGTGGGCGGCGTCGGCGCAGGCCACTACGCCAAGATGGTCCACAACGGCATCGAGTACGGCCTGATGCAGGCCTACGCCGAAGGCTACGAACTACTCGCCGCCAAGGACATCGTCAAGGACCTCCCCGGCACGTTCCGCGCCTGGCAAAAGGGAACCGTGGTGCGCTCCTGGCTGCTGGACCTCATGGTCAAGGCCCTCGACGAGGATCCGGGCCTGGCATCGATCGATGACTACGTGGAAGACTCCGGCGAAGGCCGCTGGACCGTGGAGGAAGCCATCGCCAACGCAGTCCCGGCACCGGCCATCACGGCCGCGCTCTTTGCACGGTTCTCGTCCCGCGAGGACAGCTCCCCGGCCATGAAGATGGTCTCGGCGCTGCGCCATCAGTTCGGCGGCCACGCCACGCGTCCGGCCAGCTAGGCCGCGGGAGTCCAGCAGCAGGCGTGTACCTAGAACATCTTTCGCTCACCGATTTCCGCAGCTATGCGCAGGTCGACCTGAAGCTCGGCCCCGGCGTCACCGTCCTGGTGGGAGCCAACGGCATCGGCAAGACGAACCTCATGGAAGCCATCGGCTACCTGGCAAGCCTCAGTTCGCACCGCGTCAGCACGGACGGGCCGCTGCTGCGCTTCGGAACTGAGCGCGCCCTGATCCGGGCCAAGCTGGTCCGCGGCGAACAGTCAACGGTGATCGAACTCGAAATCAACGCCGGCCGGGCCAACCGCGGGCGCATCAACCGAGGCAATCCGGTACGTGCCCGGGACCTCCTGGGCATCTGCCAGACCGTGCTGTTTGCCCCCGAGGACCTCGCCCTGGTCAAGGGCGATCCGTCCAACCGGCGGCGTTTCCTTGATGAACTCCTGGTCAGCCTTGTGCCGCGGCATGCAGCCACCCGCAGCGACTACGACCGTGTGCTCAAACAGCGCAATGCCCTGCTGAAATCCGCCCGCGCCGGAAAATTCTCGGCCAGCCACGAGGCCACCCTTGAGGTGTGGGACCAGCACATGGCGCGCGCCGGGGCCGAGCTGCTGCACGCCCGCCTGGAGCTCGTGGAGCGGCTTCGCCCGCACCTGGACAGCGCGTACGCCAAGCTCACGGACGGTTCCAAAACGGCCGGCGCCGTGTACCGCTCCACGATCCAAGGCGTCCTCGACGACGACGGCGGCCCGGCCGAGCGCCCGGACGACCACTCCCCGGCACCTTCGGCGTCGGTGGAGGACCTCCGGCTGCTGTCCGTGGAGCAGCTTACCGAGCGCTATGTCCAGGCCTTCGCGGCGTCCCGCCGCAGGGAACTGGAGCGCGGGATTTCGCTGGTCGGCCCGCACCGCGACGAGCTCGAACTGGTCCTTGGCGAGGCCCCTGCCAAGGGTTACGCCTCGCACGGCGAAACCTGGTCCATGTGCCTGGCCCTGAGGCTTGCCTCCTACTACGTGATGCTGGATGACACCAGGACCGGCGGCACCGCCCCGATCCTGATTCTGGACGACGTGTTCGCCGAACTGGATGTGCAGCGGCGGCGTAAACTGGCAGCAATAGTTGCCGGAGCCGAACAGGTCCTGGTGACAGCCGCCGTCGACGCCGACATCCCGGAGGAGCTGGCCGGACGGCGCGTAACCGTTGTTCCGGGAGGCATCGATGGCGAAGGATAGCCGCGACGGACTCCAGCCCGGCCGGGAACCGGACGAAATCGACGCCGCCCAGGCCGCGCTGAACCGCATGCGCGACGCCGCCACGGCCCGTGGCGAAGTCCGGCAGCGCGCCCCGCGTTCCGGGGCAGCGCCCAAGCGGAAGGGCCTGCGGGATACCCGCGGCTTCACCCAGTTCCATGGCAGCGGCCGGGATCCCTTGGGCCTGGGCAAGGTGGTGGGCCGGCTCGTGGCCGAACGCGGCTGGACCTCGCCGGTGGCCGTGGGCTCCGTCATGGCGGAATGGGACACCCTGGTGGGCCCGGAAATCTCGGCCCACTGCACCCCGGAAAGTTTCACGGACACCACCCTTCATGTGCGCTGCGATTCCACGGCCTGGGCCACCCAGCTCCGGCTGCTGAGCATGAGCCTGCTGGAGATGTTCCGCAAGGAACTGGGCGACGGCGTGGTCACGAGCATCCAGGTTCTTGGCCCCTCGGCGCCGAGCTGGCGCAAGGGCGGCCGCAGCGTCAACGGCCGCGGCCCCCGCGACACCTACGGCTGAGGCATCCCGGGGGAAGACGCGTTCCGCGCCGGACGCGGTGCCGCCGTCGTCGGCCGAACCTGCCGCTGGCTGGACGCCGTGCAGGGCGATTCAACGCCCCCGGGCCGTATAGGCACCCAGCTGACCCACTAAAGGGCCCTTCCAGCGGGGGCCAGCGGCCTCCCAAGGGCACTTTCCCAGTCCGTCTGGCCCCGTATTGGCGGGGAAAAGCCCTATTTCACGGTAGAATCGGCATAGATAACTGGGCGCCGGTGCAACGTTGACGGAGTCGGATTTCCAGAAGATGGGATCGGATCACCAGCCAACCGAGGCATCGGCGCTATCAGTCACGTCCCTGTTGGCGCCCGCGGTTCACTGCGGGCAGATCCGGGAACGGCCATCATCGAGTACAGAGGAGTCGAAAGCGCCTGTGGCTAACGACAATGCAGAGACCTTGGCAGTAGAGCCCGAAGAGGAGAACGCCTCCAAAGCGGACACGACCGCGGAGGCACCCAGGGAATACGGTGCCAGCGACATCACCGTGCTTGAAGGCCTCGAAGCCGTGCGCAAGCGCCCTGGCATGTACATCGGTTCCACCGGTCCGCGCGGTCTCCACCACCTGGTATATGAAGTCGTGGACAACTCTGTCGATGAGGCCCTGGCCGGCTACTGCAGCCACATCGAGGTTACCCTCCGGGCCGACGGCGGTGTGAAAGTGGTGGACGACGGCCGCGGTATCCCCGTGGACATCCACCCCAGCGAGGGCAAGCCCACGGTCGAGGTGGTCATGACCATCCTGCATGCCGGTGGCAAGTTCGGCGGCGGCGGCTACGCCGTCTCCGGCGGCCTCCACGGCGTGGGCATCTCCGTGGTCAACGCGCTCTCCCGCCGCGTGGACACCGAGGTCCGCCGCCAAGGTCACGTCTGGCGCATGTCCTTCGCCGACGGCGGCAAGCCGCAGGGCGGGCTCGTCCAGGGCGAAGCCACCACCGAGACGGGTACCACGCAGACGTTCTACCCGGACGGCACCATCTTCGATTCCACCGTCTTCGACTTCGAAACCCTGCGCGCACGCTTCCAGCAGATGGCCTTCCTGAACAAGGGCCTGAAGATCACGCTGACGGACGAACGCCCCGTGCAGAGCGCCTCCGAGGACGACTTGGACCTCGACGCCGTAGCCACCGACGGCGAAGTCCCCGCCGAGCACCGCACTGTTGTCTACCAGTACAACGACGGCCTGCTGGACTACGTCAAGCACCTGAACTCGAACAAGAAGGTGGAGGTGGTCCACGAGGACGTCATCGCCTTCGAGACCGAGGACACCGAGCGGCACATCGCCGTCGAAATGGCCATGCAGTGGACCACCGCGTACTCCGAGAGCGTCCACACCTACGCCAACACCATCAACACCCACGAGGGCGGCACCCACGAAGAAGGCTTCCGTGCTGCGATGACCTCGCTCATCAACCGCTATGCGCGCGAGAAGAGCATCATCAAGGAAAAGGAAGACAACCTGACGGGTGACGACATCCGTGAAGGCCTTACCGCCGTCATCTCGGTCAAGCTCGCCGAACCGCAGTTCGAAGGCCAGACCAAGACCAAGCTGGGCAACTCCGAGGTCAAGGGCTTCGTCCAGCGCGTGGTCACCGACCAGCTCGGCGACTGGCTGGAACGCAACCCCGGCCCCGCCCGCGACGTCATCCGCAAGGCCATCCAGGCGTCCCAGGCTCGCATGGCGGCCCGCAAGGCCCGCGACAACGCCCGCCGTAAGAGCCCGCTGGAGTCCTTCGGCATGCCGGGCAAGCTCTCCGACTGCTCCTCCAAGGACCCCTCACGCTGCGAGGTCTACATCGTGGAGGGCGACTCGGCCGGCGGTTCCGCCAAGCGCGGCCGCAACCCCGAGACCCAGGCCATTCTGCCGTTGCGTGGAAAGATCCTGAATGTGGAGCGGGCCCGGCTGGACAAGGCCCTGGGCAACGCCGAAGTCCAGTCCATGATCACGGCGTTCGGCACCGGCATTGGGGAGGACTTCGACCTTGCCAAGCTGCGCTACCACAAGATCGTCCTGATGGCCGATGCCGACGTTGACGGCCAGCACATCACCACCCTGTTGATGACGCTGCTCTTCCGCTACATGCGTCCGCTGATCGAAAACGGCTACGTCTACCTGGCCCAGCCGCCGCTGTACCGGATCAAGTGGTCGAATGCCCCGCATGACTACGTGTACAGCGACCGCGAACGTGACGCCAAGATGCTCTCCGGCCAGGCTGCCGGCCGCCGCATTCCGAAGGACAACGGCATCCAGCGCTACAAGGGCCTCGGCGAAATGGACTACACGGAGCTGTGGGACACCACCATGGACCCGGACCACCGGACCCTGCTTCAGGTGACCATGGATGACGCTCTGGCCGCGGACCAGATCTTCTCCACCCTGATGGGCGAGGACGTCGAATCGCGCAGAAACTTCATTCAGCAGAACGCCAAGGACGTTCGGTTCCTCGACATCTAGCGGCTGGCGCCGACGAAGTAGTCCTGGACCGACATATACCTGAAACGGAAAACATAGACAATGAGTGACGAAACACCCGAGGTTCCCGCTGAATCGCCCGGCACCCCGGAAGCCGTTCTTGAGGGTGATCTGCTGATTGACCGCGTGGAGCAGGTGGACCTGCAGACGGAAATGCAGCGTTCCTACCTCGACTACGCCATGGCCGTCATCGTCGGCCGTGCCCTTCCGGACGTCCGTGACGGCCTGAAGCCCGTCCACCGCCGCGTGCTGTACGCGATGTTCGACGGCGGCTACCGCCCGGAGCGCTCCTTCAACAAGTGCGCCCGCGTGGTGGGCGAGGTCATGGGCCAGTACCACCCGCACGGCGACACCGCCATCTACGATGCCCTGGTCCGCCTGATCCAGGACTGGACCATGCGCTACCCGCTGGCCCTCGGCCAGGGGAACTTCGGTTCGCCCGGCAACGACGGCGCGGCAGCACCCCGGTACACCGAAACCAAGATGGCTCCGCTGGCGATGGAGATGGTCCGCGACATTGACGAGGAAACCGTCGATTTCCAGGACAACTATGACGGCAAGAACCAGGAACCCACCATCCTGCCGGCGCGTTTCCCGAACCTGCTGGTCAATGGCTCGTCCGGGATCGCCGTCGGCATGGCCACCAACATCCCGCCGCATAACCTGCGCGAAGTGGCAGATGGTGTGCAGTGGTACCTGGCCAACCCCGCCGCCAGCCGCGAGGAGCTGCTCGAAGAGCTGATCCTGCGCATCAAGGGACCGGACTTCCCCACGGGCGCCACGATCCTGGGCCACAAGGGCATTGAGGACGCCTACCGCACGGGCCGCGGCTCGATCACCATGCGTGCCGTGGTCAACGTGGAGGAGCTCCAGGGCCGCACCTGCCTGGTGGTCACCGAGCTGCCCTACCAGGCCAACCCGGACAACTTGGCCATCAAGATCGCTGAGCTCGTCAAGGACGGCAAGATCTCGGGCATCGCCGACCTCCGCGACGAGACCTCCGGCCGTACCGGCCAGCGCTTGGTGATCGTGCTCAAGCGCGACGCCGTCGCCAAGGTGGTCCTGAACAACCTGTACAAGCACACGCAGCTGCAGGACAACTTCGCGGCCAACATGCTGGCCATCGTGGACGGCGTGCCCCGCACGCTGAGCCTGGATGCCTTCATCCGGCACTGGGTCACGCACCAGCTGGACGTCATCGCACGCCGGACACGCTACCGCCTGCGCAAGGCCGAGGAGGAAGCGCACATCCTGCGCGCTCTCCTGAAGGCCCTGGACATGTTGGACGAGGTCATCGCCCTCATCCGCGCCTCCAACACCACCGAGGCCGCGCGCGACGGCCTCATGGGGCTGCTGGACATCGACGAGCTCCAGGCCCGCGCCATCCTGGACATGCAGCTGCGCCGCCTGGCCGCCCTGGAACGCCAGAAGATCCAGGAACGCCACGCTGAACTGGAAGCCCTGATCACCGAGTACAACTCGATCCTGGCCTCCGAGGAGCGCCAGCGCCAGATCATTAGCACCGAGCTCGCCGAGATCGTGGCCAAGCACGGCGACGACCGCCGCACCAAGGTCCTGATGGGCTTCGACGGGGACATGTCCATCGAGGACCTGATTCCCGAAGAGGAAATGGTGGTCACCATCACCCGCGGCGGCTACGTCAAGCGCACCCGCAGCGACAACTACCGCTCGCAGCAGCGCGGCGGCAAGGGCGTCAAGGGCGCCCAGCTGCGCGGCGACGACGTGGTGGAGCACTTCTTCGTCACTACCACGCACCACTGGCTGCTTTTCTTCACCAACCTGGGACGCGTGTACCGCGCCAAGGCCTACGAACTGGCCGAAGCTGGACGCGACGCCAAGGGCCAGCACGTGGCCAACCTGCTGGCCTTCCAGCCGGACGAGCACATCGCCCAGGTTCTGGACCTGCGCGACTACCAGCAGGCCCCGTATCTGGTCCTGGCCACCAAGAACGGCCTCGTCAAGAAGACGCGCCTGGAGGACTATGACACCCCTCGTTCCGCCGGTGTCATAGCCATCAACCTGCGCGACGAAGACGAACTCGTCTCGGCCCAGCTGGTGTCCGAAACCGACGACCTCCTGCTGGTCTCCCGCAAGGGCCAGTCCATCCGCTTCACCGCCACCGACGATGCCCTGCGTCCCATGGGCCGCGCCACGTCCGGCGTCACGGGCATGAAGTTCCGTGAAGACGACGAACTGCTGGCGGCCGACGTCGTCCAGGACGGCTCGTTCGTGTTCGTGGTGACCGAAGGCGGCTACGCCAAGCGCACCGCCGTCGAGGAATACCGGCTCCAGGGCCGCGGCGGGCTGGGCATCAAGGTGGCCAAGCTTGCCGAAGAGCGCGGCGACCTGGTGGGCGCGCTGATCGTGCAGGAAGAAGACGAAGTCCTGGTGGTCATGGAAGGCGGCAAGGTGGTTCGTTCCGCCGTTGCTGGCGTCCCCGCCAAGGGCCGCGACACCATGGGCGTTATCTTCGCCAAACCGGACAAGAATGACCGCATCATCGAGGTGGCACGCAACAGCGAACGCGGGCTCGAGGGCGAAGAATCCGAAGACGTACAGGACGATGACGTAACGTTGGCTGCGAACGGCGGCGCCATTGAGGCGACCGCAACGGCAGAATCGGGAGAGACCGCGGATCCGGACAACGGGACGGGCGCGGAGCTGAACGAAGACAACACCGGAGGTAACGAGTGAGTAATCCAGACTCATATCCCAAGCCGAGCACAGGCGTCCCCGGCGGGATCCGGCAGCCGTCCGGCGCCCCGCAGGTAGGCGCCCCCGCCCGTCCGCAGCAGCGGCCCGCGGCCGGACCCGCAGGCGCACGGCCAGCGGTCCCTGGCCAGCGTCCGGCCCCGGCAGGCGCGCGCCCGGCAGGCCAGAGGCCGGCACAGCCCGGCCAACGGCCCCTCCAGCCCGGCCAGCGGCCCGCGCAGGGCACTCCAGGGCTTGTGAAGCCCGCACCGAAGGCCAAGGTGCGCCGCGCGCGCCTGCTGGTCAGCAAGGTGGACCCGTGGTCGGTGCTGAAGATGGCGTTCTTGCTGTCGGTGGCTCTGGGCATCGTCACCGTGGTGGCTGCAATCGTGCTGTGGACCGTCCTGGACATCACCGGCATCTTCAACCAGGTGGACAGCCTCCTGGGCACCCTCGCGGGCTCGGAAGGCGGTGCCTCCGAACTGAAGAAGGTCGCTTCCCTGGGCCAGGTGGCCTCCTTCGCCACCATCATCGCGGTGGTGAACGTGGTGCTGCTGACGGCCCTGTCCATGCTCTCGGCCGTTTTGTATAACATTTCGGCAACGTTGGTTGGCGGAATCGGCGTCACCCTCACGGATGACTAGCCAAAAACCCCGGAAATAAGCCGGAATCGCCGCAAAATGGCGGTGAAAATGCCTCGATTTGAGATCGGGCCGGGATGTGCTGTACAGTCATATCTCGGCCCGATGAGGCATCGGGGCGTATAGCTCAGGCGGTTAGAGCGCTTCGCTGATAACGAAGAGGTCCCAGGTTCAAGTCCTGGTACGCCCACGGAACCTAAGCAGGTTCGGGTAACACTGAACCGGAATGAGGTGCTTGTGAAGAAGTTGCTGATTGTTGCAGCTGCGATCGCAGGCGTCCTGCTCTATAAAAAGGTGCAGGAGTCCGAAGCCCGGAAAGAGGTCTGGAGCAAGGCAACCGACACGGTTGACTAGCTAAGGGAGACCGTCAAGCGGATGGTGAAAACCGTCCTGATGACTGGTGTATGATTGACGGGTTGCTTCTTATGGGGGCATGGCGCAATTGGTAGCGCACCTGCTTTGCAAGCAGGGGGTTCGGGGTTCGAGTCCCCGTGCCTCCACCATAAGAAAAGTCCCGGTCAGAAATGACCGGGACTTTTGCATTTAAGTGGTGCTTGCCCGCTCTCGATTAGGGTTTGAACGTGAATCTTCTTATTGCCGCCCTGGGCGTGCTGGGTGTCGCATCGTCGGGCCCGCTCATTGCCGGCACGCTGGCTGCAACGTCCGTCAGCGCCCTGGCCATCGCTTTCTGGCGCAATGCGATCGGCGCGGCAGTGATGTCCGCGCCGGTCCTTGTCCGGGAACCGCGCCAGTTCGGCAAGGTGACGCGTCGCGAGTTCACGTGGTCCGCCGTCGCAGGCACCGCGCTGGCACTGCACTTCGCCTGCTTCATCACGTCCCTCCAGCTGACCTCCGTGGCGGCCGCCAGCGCCCTCGTGTGCCTGCAGTCGGCCTGGATCGCCGTCTTCCAGCTCTTCCGCGGCACCCGGCACCGCTGGCCGGTCCTGGTGGGCCTGGGAATCGCCTTCGGCGGCGTCGTGGCTATCACCGGCTTCGACATGGGTTCCTCCCCCGAGGCCCTCCTGGGTGACCTGCTGGCCCTTGCCGGCGGCGCCCTGGCCGGCCTCTACACGCTGGCCGGAGGCAAGGCGCGCCAGACGATGGGCGTCGGGACCTACACAACGCTCTGCTACGGCCTGTGTGCCGCCGTGGTGGCCGTGCTGGCCCTGTTCATGGGCCAGCCGCTCACAGGGTTCGACGCCGGCGGCTGGCTGGGGATTCTGGCCATCACCGTCTGCGCACAACTGGTGGGGCACACCGCCTTCAACCACCTCCTGGCGACCATGAGTCCTTTGCTGGTCTCCATGATCATCCTGCTGGAGATCCCCGGCGCCGCGATTCTTGCCGCGATCTTCCTGCACGAGATGCTGCCGGCGGGAACCTACGCCGGGCTGGCGCTCATCCTGGCCGGACTCGCCGTCGTGGTGGTGGGCCAGATGCGGAACAAGGGCACCGCGGCTGACGAGGCCTCCGCGGCGAAGGTCGCCGGGCTCGGCACCGACTGACAGTACTGCCGGCAAGGAGCGGCACCGGCCAGCAGCAGCGCGGGCAGCTCCGGGCGCTACTGGCCGCCCCGGCGGGCCACCTGGCTGGAGTTGGCCGTGTGGATGGCGCGCAGGATCTTTGCCGGGAAGTAGACGGAGAAGAACACCACCATGGGTGCCTTCAGGGCCATCTTCTTGACGTTGTGGGCCTTGTAGGTGCGGTCGAAGCGCGTCACGTAGTAGCGGTAATCGCGCGGTGAGTCTTCCAGGCGGCGCGCAGACATGCCGGAGACCATCTGCGGCCAGTACTGCACCTTGAGGTCGTGCTCGGCGAGGTGCAGCGAGAGGTCGATGTCCTCGTGCATCTCGTCCTTCGCGTCCAGGCAGGCTTCGTCGCGGATGGTTTCCCAGGCGGAGCGGCGCAGCGCCATGTTGGAGCCGAACAGGAAGTGGTATTGGTGCTTGGCCAGGCGGAGCATGAGCTGGCGCATCTTGTCGTCGGCCTTGAGACCGAAGCGGCGCATGGGCATGTCGTAGTAGACCACGGGGCCGGTGGCGGCCTGCACTGAGGGGTCCATAAAGGCGTTCTGCACCTGTTCCACCCAGTCCGGTTCGAGGACGGAATCCGCGTCGATGCGGCCCAGGACCTCCCCGGCGGCATGGTTGAGGCCGAAGTTGCGGGTGGGGATCAGGCCCTGGGACTCATCCTGGCTGAGCAGGATGATGGGGCTCTCAGGGTATTCCTGCTGCATCTGGCGCACGATCGGGGCCGTGCGGTCCGTGGACTTGTTGTCCACCACGATGATCTCGTCAGCCGGAACCGACTGGTAGATGGCGGCGATGAGGCACTGCCTGATGACGGATTCCTCGTTGTAAGCCGGGATAACGATGGAAACGCCCGGCTTGGCGGGGGCGTCACGGAGTACATCTTGGGTGGATCTATCGGCTGACATCACCCACAAATCTAACATCACGCCGCGGGACATTGACGGAGGCCGGGTTACGTCTGGGTAAACACTGAGGGGACCCCGGCGGTGCCGGGATCCCCTCAAAATGCTTGCGGATGCGGGCTACAGGGCCCGTCCGCCGCGCGGACTATTTGGCGTCCGGGTCCCCTGAAGACGTGCTCTCGGGAGCCTTGCCCTCGGATTCCTTGTGCAGGCTGGCGGCGATGTTCTTGACGGCGGTCTTGGCATCGGTGGCAACCTTGGCGGCCGTCTCCTTGGCCTCCTCAGCGGTGTGCTGGACCTTTTCCGCGATCTCCTCTGCGGCCTCCTTGATGGCTTCCTTTGCTTCGGCCACGGGGCCGGGGCTAGCTACGGGGCCGGCAGTGGCAGTGGCAGCGGTGGACGCGGAGGGCGCCGGGGCCGGGGTGACCGGAACCGGAGTCTTCCACGGATCCTCGACAGGCTTGGAAGCCTTCCAGGCGGCAACGCCCGCAGCCACGGCCGCGGCGATGACGGTAACGATCAGCAGGCCCCGCTTCTTGGGCTTGCGAGGCCGGGTGAGTTCTGCGCTGACGGCCTTGGAGGCTTCCCCGGCCACGACCTTCAGCTGGGATCCGGCCGTCTGGGCCTGGTCCTGCAGGGTGTGCACAACACCGGCGTCCACCAGCTTCTGGGCCACTGCATCAACCTGGGCTGGGGCGTTCTCCAGCGCATGGTGGACGACCTCCGAGGCGTGTCCAAGCTGCTCGGAGAGCTTCGGCAAGTAATCCTCCACAACCTTGTCCCGCGCGTGCTCAAGCGCAGGAGTGGCCTTGTTGAGGGCGTCCTGGATCTTCGGCGTGGCGTCATCCACGGCATCGTGGATCTTCGGCGCGAGGTTCGCCAGGCCTTCCTGGAGGCGCGGCGTAACGGTTGCGACGCCGTCGGCGAGGTTGTGTGCTGCTGTCTTCAGACCCTCCTGGATCTTCGGGGAAGCGGTGTCGATGCCGTGCTGCAGGCGGGGAACCGCCCAATGCACGGCTGCTTCGACGCGGGGCGCGGCCCAGTCACGGGCGTTGTCCACACCCGCTGCGACGGAGTGTTCAAGGTCGCGGGCAATCCGGTCCGATTTTTTCACAACTACCTCCCGATACACGTGCTGATTTGTTGTTAGCCTACGTCGCCTGACCCGCACGGGCTATCCATCTGGCGGATTGGTAGAAGATTTCACCGAGCGCGGAACCGCTCCCACGGCTCCTTGTACGTTGACCCTGCATGAAAGAATGTGGCTATGACCATCGCAACCGCAAAAGCAACCATCCACACGAACCTCGGCGACATCGTGGTTGACCTCTTCGGCAACCACGCCCCCAAGACGGTCGCCAACTTCGTAGGCCTGGCCACGGGTGAAAAGTCCTGGACGCACCCGGAAACCGGCGAAGACAAGACCGGTACCCCGCTGTACAACGGCACTATCTTCCACCGCATCATCAAGGACTTCATGATCCAGGCCGGCGATCCGCTGGGCCGTGGCGTGGGCGGACCGGGCTACAAGTTCGACGACGAAATCCACCCGGAACTGAACTTCAACTCCCCTTACAAGCTGGCCATGGCGAACGCCGGCATCCAGATGGGCAAGGGCACCAATGGTTCGCAGTTCTTCATCACCACCGTCAACACCGACTGGCTGTTCGGCAAGCACAGCATCTTCGGCGAAGTTGTGGACGAAGAGTCCCGCAAGGTTGTCGACGCCATCGAGGCCGTCCGCACCGGCATGGGCGACCGCCCTGTTGAAGATGTTGTCATCAACAGCATCGACGTCGTACAGCTCTAGTCGCAGCAGGCCGGCCTGGCTGGCTGGCTGCCAACAAAAAGAACTGAGCAAATGAGTTACGGAATCCCGGCGGCAGAGCCGTCCGCAGACATCCCCGTGTGTCCCCGGCACCCGGACAGGCCTTCCTATGTCCGGTGCCAGCGTTGCGGGCGCCCAGCGTGCCCCGAATGCCAGCGGGCGGCCGCCGTCGGGTTCCAATGCATTGACTGCGTCAATGAAACAAAGCGCACGACGCCGGGCGTCCAGTCGGTCTACGGCGGCGCCCTCGCCGCTGGCCGGCCCCTGGTGACGTACCTGATCATCGCGCTGTGCGTTGTGGTCTACGTCCTGCAGTGGCTGATCCCCAAGGACGCGGTGTTCCAGGAGTTTGCCTTCGCGAACGCCTTTGCCCCCACCGAGCCGTGGCGCATGCTGACGGCCGCCTTCCTGCATTCGCAGGATCTGCTCCTCCACATCGTGCTGAACATGTACACACTGTGGATCTTTGGCCAGGCCCTTGAGCCCCTCCTGGGACGCATCCGCTTCCTGGCCCTTTACCTGCTGTCCGCGGTCGGCGGGTCGCTTGGCTACCTGCTGCTGACGCCCACGTTCCCGCTTGTGGGCGTGGTGGGTGCCTCAGGAGCCATCTTCGGCCTGTTCGGCGCCATGCTGGTGGTCCAGCGGCACCGCGGCGGCGATACCAGGCAGCTCTGGATCCTGATCGCGATCAACGGTGTGATCGGGTTCATGGTGCCCAGCATCGCCTGGCAGGCCCACCTGGGCGGTCTGGTGACCGGTGCACTGAGCGCCGCCGTCATCGCCTACGCCCCGCGGGGCAAGAACCGCAGCCTGCTGCAGGCCGCCGGGCTGGTCCTGGTGCTCGTCCTGTTGGCCCTGGCCGCTTGGTTCCGCATTACGACGGGCTAGCCTTTTCCCTCTGCTTTCCCCTGCTGCCATGCGGCCATTCCGTGTTGCCTGGAAGTTTTCCACAGTCGTTATCCACATTGTGCGTAACTTACACACTTGTAGTTCCTGCGCCTTCCCCTGAAAAAAGCCTGGCACAGCTGAACCGGCTGCGTTTCCTCACCTCCCAGTCCACAACTGTGGATAACCTTCACCCACAGCCTGGTGATTTTGTGGACAACTGCGGGTTTCGCGGGATGGTTGTGGAAAAACTTGTCGGCAAGCGGCAGATCGGGCCGCTATCAACAGGGTTATCAACAATGTTAATAACTTACACAGTTGTAGTTCATGGCCTGCGATGGGCCCTGGATCCCAGTATTGGGGCGGATTTTCAGGATGTAGTCGGGTGGTTATCCCCATCTGTGGATAACTTGTGGGTAGCGGCCTGTTGTTAAGTGGGTAACACCGCGGGGCTCCCCCCGCCGGCAGGACGGGGCCGCAGGGGGCCTGGATGCCTGCGTGAAAATGCACGCAATAGCCGGCATGTGAAGATTTCAATCCCCCAGGATGAACAATCCATGAAGCCGCAGCCACTATCCACAGTGTTGTGCACATTGGGCATAATCGGCCCACCGGCATGAAGGTGACCAAGATTCCTGCCATGGCGGTGCTTTTCCCCAGTAATCCATGGATGTCCACATAAGTTATCCACGCCTGTGGATAAAGTTACGCACTCTGTGGACAGCAGCTGGGGAGATCAGGCCTTGCCCGGCCTCAAACCTCACTCAGCCCCAAACCTCACTCAGCCCCAAACACCCGAGCTTCCCCGGCGGTGGCTGTCCACCAGGTGCGTGTCGATGATCCCCACGGCTTCCATGAGTGCATACATGGTGGTGGGCCCGACGAAGGCGAAACCCTTCTTGCGCAGCGCCTTGGACAAGGCGACAGATTCCGGTGACTGCGTGGGCACCTCACCGAGGGTCCGTGGCTCCGGCGTCGTGTCCGGGCGGAAGGACCAGACGAAGTCCACCAGACCGCCTTCCTGGCGCAGGGCGATGGTTGCCTTGGCGTTGGTGATGGTGGCCCGGATCTTGAGCCGGTTCCGCACGATGCCGGAGTCCAGCATGAGACGTTCGACGTCGTCCTCGGTGAACGCTGCGACGCTCTCCGGATGGAAGTCCAGGAAGGCCACCCGGAAGCCGGGGCGCTTGCGCAGGATGGTGGCCCAGGACAGGCCGGCCTGGAAGCCCTCGAGGCTGATGCGCTCGTACATGCCCTGCTCGTCGCGGACGGGGATTCCCCATTCATGGTCGTAGTACTCGCGCAGGAGCGGATCCACGGAGGCCCATGCCGGGCGGGCCAGGCCGTCGTCGCCGATGATGGTGCCGTTCTCCGGGGTCATGCGCGCTCCTCTGCGGCCCCAGCGCGCGGCGGAGGCCCTTGATGTTGCTGGTGGGGACAACCCGTTCC
The DNA here is from genome assembly GCF_017368795.1 of Arthrobacter cavernae. Classification (GTDB taxonomy): domain Bacteria; phylum Actinomycetota; class Actinomycetes; order Actinomycetales; family Micrococcaceae; genus Arthrobacter; species Arthrobacter cavernae. The sequence goes on from NZ_JAFNLL010000015.1 coordinate 30,694, forward strand.
TGCTGGGGACAAGTCCCTCTTGGTGGACACTCTGTAGGTGGACATTGCGTTAGTGGACATTGTGCCTGCCGGCTACGACATTCCGGTGACCCGCATGGTGATGTTGATCCGCCCATGCGCCAGTCCGCAGCCCTCGGGTGCCGTTCCGGGGCGCACCTTGGGGATGCCGTGGTACGCGAACCGGGAGGGGCCGCCGAACACGAAGAGGTCTCCCGAGCCGAGTTCGACGTCGGTGTACGGCTTGGTGCGCGTCTCCGTATTGCCGAAGCGGAAGACGCAGCCGTCACCGATGCTCAGGGACACCACCGGGGCGCTGGAGCGCTCGTCCTTGTCCTGGTGCATGCCCATGGTGGCCGCGTCGTCGTAGAAGTTCACCAGGGCCGCGTCCGGGGTGTATCCGGCGGCGTCGTAACCGGCGCCATAGGCCTCGGCCAGCGCCTTCCGTCCCAGTCGCACCATCCACTCCGGGAAGTCGAGCACCCTGCGGCCGTTCACGTCGCCGGCGTCGCGGGTGTATTTGTAGGGCTGCCAGTGCCAGCCCAGGCACACGGTGCGCACGGACATCCGGTGGCCGCCCGGCAGGGCGGCGGCCCGCAGCGGAACCGGGCCCTGGGCCCATTCGTGGAACTGGGCCACGATCCAGCGTTGCTGCTCCGGGCTCAGCCAGCCCGGCACATGCACGGCACCCGGAGCGATGACCCGGGGACCGGCGTCGGGCACGTCCTCCGGGATCGGCGAAAGCGGAAACAGCGGCGGAGTTTCGCTGGCACTCATGCGGCGGCCTCGAGCGAGAGGAGTGTGCGCTTGGCCTCGGTCCCGCCCAGGTAGCCGCCGAAGGAGCCGTCCGATTTCACCACCCGGTGGCACGGGACGATCAGCGGCAGCGGGTTGGTGGCGCACGCCGTGCCGACCGCGCGCACCGCCCGGGGGCTGCCGGCCGCCTGGGCCACCTCGGCGTAGCTTTCCGTGCGGCCGTAGGCGATGTGCGGCAGGTGCTGCAGCACGCTCAGCCGGAAGCCGCGGGAGAGCCGGAAATCCAGTGGAAGATCGAACTCCCGGCGGGTGCCTGCGAAGTACTCATCCAGCTCCCGCGCCGCGGCATCAAGCCGGGCGGGCACCCGCAGGATCCGCGGACTGACCTTTTCGGCGAGCAGCTGCAGAACGGCGTCGTGGTCCTCCAGGGCGAAGGCGACACGCACGATGCCCTGTTCCGTGGCGGCGAGCAGCAGCTTGCCGAGCGGGGAATCGACCACCCGGTAGGCGACGTCGAGGGCGCCTTTGCTCCGGGCGTCCTCGGCGAGGCGCTGGTGCAGGCGGTCAAGGGCGGCTGCGTCCGCGGTGGTCAAGGGTGCGGTTGCGGGGGCGAAGAGCCTGGCGGCGTCCGCGTCCGTGAATCCGGTGTCGATGCTCATGGGGTCCCTCCTGTCAAAAGCGGTGCCGCGAGGACGGTGCGCAGCGCCTTGATGCCGTCTGCGCCGGCCCGCCGGGCGGCGTCGGGCGTGCCGCCGACGATGGCGGCGATGTCCTTGTAGGGCAGCCCGGCCAGGTAGTGGTACGCCACTGCCTGGCGCTGCTTGGGCGGCAGTTGCCCGACGGCGTCGAGCAGTTCTGCCTGTCCGTCGTCCGGGATGCCCAGCCGGGAATGCCGCTCCGGCGGTTCCTCGACCGGCACGGCACGCCGGTTCCGCGAACGGACGAGGTCGATGGCCTTGCGGTGCGCGATGGTGACCAGCCAGGCCTCCACGTTGGCCCCCGGCGGCAGTTCCGGATAGGCCTGGAGCGCGGACAGGAAGGTCTCGGACCAGCCGTCCTCGGCATCGTGGGGACCGAGCACCGCCCGGCACACCCGCAGCACGGTGGGGCCGTGCTCCTGGACGATGGCTTCGAACGGTTTCCTGGGCTCCATCAGAAGAGCTTGCTTTCCTTCACGGCCGCGGGTTCCTCGAGGTCGAGCAGGAACCGCTTGTTCTCCAGGCCGCCCGCGTAGCCGGTGAGGCTGCCGTCCCGTCCCACCACCCGGTGGCAGGGGACCACGATGCTCAGCGGGTTCCGGCCGACGGCCGAACCGACCGCCTGCGCCAGATTGGGGTCGCCCAGTTCGGCGGCAATTTCGCCGTAGCTGACGGTTTCACCGAAGGGAATGAGGTCCAGGCGGGCCCAGACCTTCTCCTGGAAGGGATTTCCACTTGCCTTGTACGGGAAGTCGAAGCCGGTGCGTTCACCGTGGAAGTATTCGTCCAGTTCCGCGGCGGCGCGGGCAAGGACGGGATCCTCTGGAGGGACGGCAGTACCGAAGTATTCCGGTGGCGGCATATGCCAGTGCCCCTCGAAGAAGATGCCCTTCAGGATCCCGCCGTCGGCGACCAGCGTCAGCTGTCCCAGCGGCGAATCAATGATGGTGTGCCTGGTGCTCATGTCCTGTAGACGGTCCGGGCGGCGGAAATGTGAGGTCGGGGCCGCTAGGAGCGCCAGCGCGTGGTCATGAGGAAGCCCACGATCGCGATGCCGAAGCCTGCCACGATGTTCCACGAACCCCAGTCGCGCACCGGGAAGAGACCTTCGCTGATGTAGAAGGTGATGATCCAGATCAGGCCGACGATCATGAGTCCGAACATGACAGCCTTGTACCAGACGGGGTTCGGCGTGTTCTGCGCCGCCGACGTCTGCTGGGCCTGGCGGGCAGGCCTCTTGCGTGGCTTGGACTCGGGCACGGATCCTCCTTGGCTGGCTGAACAAAATGCATAGGCGCACACCCTTGATATCCTGCAGGAAGGAAAATTCCAGCGGTTCAATGCGCGCGGTAATTCTGGGTTCGTACTAGCTGCCAAGTCTAGCCGGAAGTCAGCACCGCCAGCGCCTCCCGCGCCTGTGAAGAGGAGACCCTGTGGCTCAGCAGCAGACGGACGGATCCGCTGCCATGACCACCGGCGGCGGAACTCCGGCACCGCTGCCCAAGCGGCGCATCACAGCAGGCGATGTGGTCCGCAAGATCGTGCAGATCATCGGCGAACTGCTGGTGACCGCGGGCGTCGTCCTGTTGCTGTTCGTAGCCTGGGAACTCTGGTGGACCAACGTGGAAGCCGATGCCAAGCAGAGCGAGGCTATCAAGAGCTTCACGCAGGACTTCGACGGACCCCTGGCCCCGGTGGCCCCGCCGTCAGCCTCTGCAGTACCGGTCAACTACGGCCCTCCCGCGGTGGCGCAGGCCCCCGGGCACGGCGGCATGATCGGCATCATGTACATCCCGCGCTTCGGCCCCGACTACACCCGCCCCATCATCCAGGGCACCAGCAGCGACATCCTGGACACGCTCGGACTGGGCCACTACGCCAACACCACCATGCCGGGCGCGCCCGGAAACTTCGCCGTGGCCGGCCACCGGCAGACACATGGGGCCGTGCTGGACAACATCCACCTCCTGGTGCCCGGGGACAGGATCTACGTCCAGACCACGGACGGCTATTACACCTACGTGTTCCGGAACAACCAGATCGTCATGCCGGAGCGCACGGACGTCCTGCTCCCGGTTCCGACGCAACCCGGGGCAGAGCCCACGGACAGTTTCCTCACCATGACCAGCTGTAACCCGCGCTTCGGGGCCCAGGAACGGATCATCGCCTACTCCGTCCTGGAGAGCTGGCAGCCGGTCTCCGCCGGGCCGCCGTCGGAGATCGCCCCACAAGTCGCCCAGGCCCACGGAAAGGGATAGCAATGTACGGATGGATTTTCCGCCACTTGCCGGGACCCCTGTGGGTGCGGATCCTGACTTCCCTGGTGCTGGTGGCCGGAGCCCTGGTGCTCATGGTCCAGTTCCTGTTCCCTTGGTTTTCGCAGTTCACCACACTCACCGACTCAACGATTGGTTCAGCGCAGCAGCCATGAGCACAACAAAAATCCTCGTCGTGGACAACTACGACAGCTTCGTCTACACCCTTGTCGGCTACCTTCAGGAGCTCGGCGCCGAAACCACCGTGGTCCGCAATGACGACGTGACCCTCGCCGAGGCCACCGAGCTGGCAGCGGCACGCGACGGCATCCTGGTCTCGCCCGGCCCGGGCACGCCTGCCGAGGCCGGCGTCTGCATCGAGCTGATCAAGTGGTGCGGCGAGAACAACAAACCGATGTTCGGCGTCTGCCTGGGCCACCAGGCCCTCGCCGAGGCGTACGGCGGCGTGGTGACGCATGCCCCGGAGCTCATGCACGGCAAGACCTCGCCCGTGCTGCACGAGGGCAAAAGCGTCTTCGCGGGCCTGCCCTCGCCCGTCACGGCCACGCGCTACCACTCGCTGGCCGCCGTCCGGGAATCCATCCCCGACGTCCTGGAAATCACCGCGGAAACCTCCAGCGGCGTGATCATGGGCCTGCAGCACCGGACGGCGCCACTGTGCGGCGTGCAGTTCCACCCGGAGTCCGTGCTCACCGAGGGCGGCTACCAGATGCTCGGCAACTGGCTTGAATCGCTGGGCATGGCAGGCGCCGCGGAGCGTGCGTCGAAGCTGAGCCCGCTCATCCAGCACTGACCGGCTCAGCCGCCGCCCTTGCCGCCCTTGCTTTCCGTGGCGGTAGGCGTCGGAGTGGGTTCCGGCGCCGGGGCCTTGGCCACGGTCACCGTGATGGTCTTGCCCTGCTCCACCAGGCTGTCTGCCGGGTCACTCTGATGCGTGACGGTGCCGGGGGCCACAACGGCGTTTTCCTGCTCGACGACGGCCATCGCCAGGCCGTTCGCCTTCAGCAGCGCGTCGGCCTCGTCCTTGGGCAGGTTCCTGAGCTCGGGCACGGCCACCTTGCCCGAGGAAATGACGAGCTCAACCTCTGCTCCGACGGAAACCGCGGCCCCGGGGGCCGGGCTGGTGTTGATGACCAGACCGCTCGGAACGGTGGCGCTGTTGGCGATCTTGGCTGAGATTACGCCGGTCATGCCCATTTGCCGCAGGGCGTCACGGGCTGACGATTCGGTCTTTCCGAGGATCTCCCGGGGGATGGTGACCGAACTGGGGCCGTCCGAGATGTTCAGGACCACCTCGGAGTTCCGCTCCAGGGATGTCCCGGCGTCAGGGACGGTGCCGATGGCCGTGCCCTTGCTGATCTTGTCGTGCGGGAGCCGGTTTGTTTTGGGGACCAGCTTGGCGTTGTAGATTTCCTGGATGGCCTGCGCCTCGCTCATGCCGCTCACCGAAGGAACATCGGACGTGGGCGGGGGCGGTGCCTTGAAATTGACGGTGCTGTAGATCCAGAATCCACCGCCGGCCAGCACCAGGAGCGTGAAGACCACCAGCGTGGCCGCCCACGCCCGGCGCCGGCGTTTCTGGGCCTTGCTCCGCTCGCGTTCGGGCGGCAGGCCGAGGGGCAGTGCTTCCTCGTCGGCGAAGTCGTCCACGGCATGCATTGCCAGCAGGGTGTCCTCCGCGGTGTCCCCGGCTTCCGCGCCGGCCTCATGCGAGGGCGAGGCCAGGAATCCTGCGGAGGTGCCGTTAAGGCCGGCGGAAGGTACGACGTCGGTGGGATCCGTAGGTGCCTCGGCGGCGGCGGGTTCCGGCACGGCTATCCCGTTGCTCGCCGCCCGTAGGGCGCGGCGGAAGGCGGCCGCATCCTGGAAGCGGTCCGAGCGGTTCTTCTGCAGGGCCTTCGCCAAGACACTGTCCAAGGCTTCGGAAACCTCGGGGTTGAAGGTGCTGGCCGGTTCCGGGATCTCGCGGACATGCTGGTAGGCCACCGAGACGGGGCTATCACCCAGGAACGGCGGACGGCCGGTCAGTGTTTCGTACAGCAGGCAACCGGCGGAGTACAGGTCGCTGCGGGCATCGACAGCTTCGCCGCGTGCCTGCTCGGGCGACAGATACTGGGCCGTGCCCACCACTGCCTGGGTCTGCGTCATGGTGGCCGCGGAATCCGCCATGGCACGGGCAATGCCGAAGTCCATGACCTTTACGTCGTCCGTGTCCTCGCACACCATCACATTGGCCGGCTTGATGTCCCGGTGCACAATGCCGGCCTTGTGGCTGTATTCCAGGGCAGACAACACGCCGAGGGCGAAGTTGACGGAGTCCGCGATGCTCAGTTCCTTGGCACGGGCCATGTCGCGCAGCGTCCGCCCGCGAACGAACTCCATCACGATGAACGGCACCGGCACGCTCTCGCCGGAATCGCCCGGCACCTCGAACTCGCCGGTGTCGTAGATCGCCACGATCGATGGATGGTTCAGCGCCGCGACAGCCTGGGCCTCCCGCTTGAACCTCGCCTGGAACTGCGGGTCCCGGGCAAGGTCAGCGCGCAGGATCTTGACGGCGATGGTCCGTCCCAAAAGGGTGTCCACGCCACGGTGGACGTCCGCCATGCCGCCACGGCCGATCAACTCACCGACCTCGTAGCGGCCATTGAGGACATGCTGCGGCTTCGCCGGGGAACGGTCCTCCCTGTGCGCTGGACTGGGGCGTGGAGTTGACATGGCTGCCTAGTTGCCCGGGCCTGGGTTGGCGCCGTTGGACGGCACCAGCGGCTTCGAGAGGAAGTAAGTCACCACGGAGCCGGCTGCCAGCTTGCTGCCCGCTTCGGGATCCGAGCTCACAAAGGTGTTCGGTGCCTGGCCGATTGCGCCGTTGACGGGATCGCCCACCACCCAACGAAGGTTGACGCTCTCGATCGCGGCCCTGACCTGGGCTTCCGTGGCGCCCTGGCCGATGGCCGGAACCGACACCATTTCCGGCCCCTTGGAATAGGTGACCGTGATGGGCGTGCCTTCGGCGACGAGGCCCGAAGGATCAATGTCTGTCACGGTGCCCACGGGAGCGCTGTTGAACACTTCATTGCCCTTCACCTGGAGCTTCAGACCGATGAGTTCGCTGCGGACCGCGTCGAACTGCTGGCCCAGATAGGACGCCGGGATCAGGTTGATCTTGGCTGCGGTCGGCTGCGTGGCCGTCGCCGTGGGGCTGGCCGTCGCCGTGGGGCTGGCGGTGCTCTTGCTGGTGGTGGGCGGCGCCGAGGAACTGGCCGTTTCATTGGGCCCGAAGAAGCCGGACTGTGAGATGAGCAAGCCCACGAGTGAGAAGAGGACCAGCAGGAGCAGGGCGACCAGCGGCCAGGTCCACGGGCTGCGCTTTTTGCGCTCGGGCTCCGGCTCGAAATTGTCATCGTCGTCGTAGCGGCCCGTCTCGTCGTCGCTCCAGCTGCGCTCGGCGGCCATGGCGTTGGCGCGGGACAGAGCTGAACCCGCACCGGCACCTGCCGCTGCGCCCGCAGCCGAGGCGCCGATCACGGGCAAGGCGGAGGTCGCCGTCGTTCCTTGCTCCTTGCCGTATGGGGAGCTCACGACGCCTGTGGGCGCCGTGGGCGTGTCCACCGGGGCGGTGATGGGGCCGGTGGCTGCCTCGTAGAGAAGCATGCCGGGCACGGCAGCGTGCGCCGCGGCGATGTCGCCGGTGCGAATGGCTTCGGCGGCCTCCGCCAGGGCGATGGCATTGGCAGGCCGGTTCTTGGGGTCCTTGGCCAGCATGGACATCAGAAGTGCCCGCACAGGCTTGGGGAGGGTTTCGGGCAGCGGCGGCGGGGCGTCGTTGACCTGTGCGAGAGCGATCGCGATCTGCGACTCGCCGGAGAACGGGCGGTGGCCCGTGAGGCACTCGTAACCGATAACGCCGAGGGAATATATGTCCGAGGAGCCCGTGGCGGTCTGTCCCGTGGCCTGCTCGGGCGCGAGGTACTGGGCCGTGCCCATGACCTGGCCGGTCTGCGTCAGGGGCACCTGGTCGGCGAGGCGGGCGATGCCGAAGTCCGTGACCTTGACCCGGTTGTCCGGGGTGATCAGCAGGTTGCCCGGCTTCACGTCGCGGTGGACCAGGCCCTGCGCGTGGGCGATGGCCAGGGCCCGGGCGGTCTGCGCGATGATCGACATGGTCCGGTCCGGGGACAGAACCTGCTCGCGTTCCAGGATGCCGCTCAGCGGGGCACCCGGCACGAGCTCCATGACCAAGTACGCGGAACCGTCTTCCTCGCCGTAGTCGAAGACGTTCGCGATGCCCACGTGGTTGAGCAGCGCGGTGTGGCGGGCCTCGGCCCGGAAGCGCTGGAGGAAGCCGGGATCGCCCGTATATTCCTCCTTGAGCACCTTGATGGCGACAGTGCGGCCCAGGATCTCGTCCTTGGCCTTCCAGACTTCGCCCATGCCGCCAATCGCAATACGACTGGTCAGCTGGAACCTGCCGCCGAGGGTGATTCCTGAAGTAGGTCTCACTTGTTCAACACCGCCTCAAAAATCTTCTTCGCGTTCGGACTGGTTAGCTTTGCGCCGGTGGTCACGTCTACGCCTTCAATGACGATGGTGACGGCCACCTGCGGGTCGTTGGCCGGGGCAAACCCGGTAAACCATGAGTTGTTCAGGCCTGAATCCCCCAGCTGCGCGGTGCCGGTCTTGCCGGCCACCTGCACCCCGGGGACGGCTGCGCCCGAGGCGATGCCCTTGGACACCGCGCCGGTCATCCACTGCGTGATCTGGGCAGCGATGGAGGTGCTGGTGGAGGTCCGCAGGACCTCGGGCTTGGCCTCGCTGATGACGCGCAGATCGGGGGCGCGCACAGTCTTGATCAGGTTCGGCTTCATCTGCACACCGCTGTTGGCGATGGCAGCCGTCATCATGCCGATCTGCATGGGCGTTGCCTTGACGTCGCGCTGCCCGACGGCGGACTGTGCCAGTTCTGCCTGGTCCAGGTTCGCGGGGAAGACGCTGACGGCCTGCCCAAGCTTGAGCTGCTCGCCGAATTTCTCGCCGAAACCGAACTTCTTGGCCTGCTCCGCGATGGCGTTCTGCCCGAGGTCCAGCGCGATGCTGGCGAACGGGGTGTTGCAGGACTGCTCCAGGGCAAATGCGAAGTCTGCTGTCTCACGGACGTTGCAGTTGCCGCCGGCGTAGTTGGGCAGTACGGCGTTGGAGCCGGGCAGCGGCAGGGTGCTCGGATTGGGCAGCTCGCTGTCCTTGTTGTACTTGCCGGAGTTCAGGGCCGCGGCCGTGTCCACAAGCTTGAACACCGAACCGGGCGCGAGCAGGTTCCCCGTGGGGCCACTGACATTCTGGTTCAGGCTGATGCCGGGAATCTGGTTCAGCTCCGCGTAGTTGGCCTTTGCCGCCGCGGCGTCATGCGTGGCGATCAGATTGGGATCGTAGGAAGGCTTGGAGACCATGGCCAGGATGGCGCCGGTCTTCGGGTTGGTGACCACGATTGAGCCGCGCTGGCCGTCCGGAATGAGGTCATAGGCAAGCTTCTGCAGCTCCGGATCCAGGGTCAGCTCCACCGAGGCGCCCTTGGGCTGTTTTCCGAGGAACATCTGGCTCATGCGGTCCAGGAACAGCTGGTCCGAGTTTCCGCCGAGCTGGTCCTGCAGGGAAAGCTCCAGGCCGGTGGAGCCGTAGCCCCTTGAGAAGAAACCGGTGATGCCCGCATAGAGCTCGGGCTGGGTGTACTTTCGCTGGAACTTGCAGGTCTCCGTGCCCGGGACGGACTCGGCGATGGGTTTCCCGGCCACGATGATGGCCCCGCGGTCGTTGCAGAAACTGGCAAGGATGGCACGCTGGTTCCAGGGGTTGGCATTGAGCTCGTCCGCCCCGATGACCTGGACGTAGCTGATGGCCCCGAAAATCAGGGCGAACATGGCGACGGCGGCCAGCCAGGAGCTTCGAATGGCCTGGTTCACTGGCGCTTCACCGCCTCCGTGGTTGCGGTGCTGGCGGCCGTTGCAGGTGCGGCCGGTGCCAGGGGCGTCGTGTCCACGGGGCCGCGGGCAGTGTGGGAAATCATCAGCAGCAGGCCGACGATGATCCAGTTGGCCAGCAGTGAGGAACCGCCTGCTGCGAGGAACGGCGTGGTGAGCCCCGTCAGCGGGATCAGGCGGGTCACGCCGCCGATCACCACGAAGCACTGGAGCGCGATCGCGAAGGACAGGCCACAGGCAAGCAGCTTGCCGAAGGCGTCCCGTGTGCCGAGGGCGGCGCGGAATCCGTGGGTGAACAGGAGCAGGTAGAGCATCACCACGGCGAACAGGCCGATCAAGCCGAGCTCTTCACCGATGAGGGCAATGATCATGTCGCTGTTGGCGAACGGCACCAGGTCCGGCCGGCCCTGGCCCAGGCCCGTGCCCACCAGGCCGCCGTCGGCCATGCCGAAGAGGCCCTGCACGATCTGGCCGCTGCCGCCGGGGGAGCGGCCGAAGACCTCGGGGGTGAAGGCGTTGATCCAGCTGTCGATGCGGAAGGCCACATGGGAGAAGATCTGCGAGGCAATGAAGCCGCCGCCAAGGATCAGTCCAAGGCCGATCACCACCCAGCTGATGCGGCTGGTGGCCACATAGATCATGACGATGAAGAGCCCGAAGAACAGCACCGAGGAACCAAGGTCGCGCTGGAAGACCAGCACGCCGATGCTCACGAGCCAGGCCGTGATCATGGGGCCGAGGTCCTTGAACCGGGGGAACTGGATGGGACCGATCTTGCGCCCGGCCAGCAGGATCAGGTCCCGGTTGGAGGACAGATACCCGGCAAAGAATATGGCGAGCGTGATCTTCGCGATTTCGCCCGGCTGGAAGGTCATGGGCCCGATCCGGATCCAGACGCTGGCGCCCAGGATCTCGCCGGCGGAGATGCCCGGAACCAAGGGGAGGATCAGAAGGAGGGCGCTGGCGGCCAGTGAAATGAAAGTGAAACGCCGCAGGATCCGGTGGTCCTTGAGGAACCAGATCACCGCAATGGACACCGCCATCGCGATGAGCGTCCAGCGCAGCTGGTTGTTGCCTGTATCGTCCGCGGGGCCGTCCATCCGGTGGATCAGGGCCAGGCCGAGGCCGTTGAGGGCCACCACAATTGGAAGTATTACCGGATCGGCATATTTTGCGCGGAGGCGGAGAACGATGTGGAAAGCAAAGGCAGCCACGGCCAGCAGGCTCGACTGGAACCAGAAATCGCTGTCGAAGGCCGCGGCGGAGTTGAGGCCCACCATGGCGCTGGCGCCGATGCCCACGGCAAGAGCCAGGACGAGCAGGAGCAGCTCGACGTTCCGGCGCGGCTTGGGGACTGCTTCGGACTGGATCATTTGGCTGCCTCGCAGGGAGCCGGGACCGGCGTTGACGTGGGGGACGCAGTCGGGCTGGCGATGGCCGCCGTGCTCGGAATGGCCGCAGTGGGCGTGGCCGCTGCTGTGGGTTTGGCCGTACCCGATGCTGAAGGGGTGGGGCACTCCTGCACAGTGCCGGTGTCCCGCAGGTTCTTCACGATGCGCTGCGCGTCGGCAAGGTCCCTGGCAGGTACCGTCTGGCGGACGCTCTGCTGGGAGAACTCCGTCAGCGAATCCATGCGGATCTCCGTAACGGTCTCCACGCGGGACAGCTGGATGGGGCCCAGCCGCTGGGAGATGCCGTTGAAAATTGCAACCTTCTGCTCGGATTCGCCCACGTAGTAGCGCGTCTGAGTCCAGGCATAGCCCAGCCAGAGACCGGCCACAACGCCAACGCCAAGGATGGCGGCGATGACGGGCATCAGCCAACGGTTCCGCCGGGGGGCCGTTTCGGCAATATCCTCCCGGTCGTTCTCGGCCTTGTGAGTCAGTACCGTGGCGGCGCGGCGGGCCACGCTGCGGCCTGCCACCGTGGGGATCGAGCCGGTCTCGGCGGCGGTTGCGGCAGCGCCCACGAGCTCGTGCGGGCGGCTGGCCAGCTCCTCGCGCAGCACGGCGGCGGACAGGTGTTCGCCAAGGTGCGGATCGGTGGTGGTGGCCGGTTCGGCGGCGGAGCCGTTGCTGGACCCTCCGGCGGATCCTTCGGCCGGTACGTCAGCTGCTGCCGCGCCCGCTCCGCCGCCGGGGGTTTCCGTGACGGCGGTAGGGGCCACCTTCTTGGTGGCAGCCGCAGCCTGGGCGGCGAGGGCGTCCGCCGCGGCGAGTGCCGTGGGCGTGACGAGCTCGACGGCGGCCGTGCTGACGTCGTCGTCGTCGTTTTGTTCGACGATCTCCAGCAGCACCACGGTGACGTTGTCCGGGGCGCCGGCTTCAAGGGTGAGGTCCACCAGCAGTTCCACGCATTCGCGCAGGTCCTTGGTTTCGCGGACCATGCGCTCCACCACATGGCCGGCCACGTAGTTCAGCCCGTCGGAGCAGAGGAGCCAGCGTTCGCCGGGCTCCACGTCGAGGACGTCAAGGTCCAGCTCGGGGCTGGCGTCGACGTCCCCCAGGACGCGCATGAGGACGTTTTTGTGGGGGTGGGTCTCGGCTTCCTCGGGCCGCAGCCGGCCTTCGTCGATGAGGCGCTGGACGAAGGTGTGGTCGATGCTGATCTGCTCGAACACCTTGTTGCGCAGCCGGTAGGCACGGGAATCGCCGATGTGCGCGAAATGCAGTCTGCGCCCCTCGAGCAGCAGCGCGGTGACCGTGGTGCCCATGCCGGAAAGCTTCGGGTTCAGGTGCACCAGCTCGGACAAAAGCGAGTTGGCGGTCTGGATCTCGTCCGCCAGGACCGTATCGGCGCCGTCGTCATAGTCGCTGTGGTCGAGGTGGATCATGTCCAGCACGGTGGACGCCGAGGCGACGTCGCCGCCGGCGTGGCCGCCCATGCCGTCGGCCACAACGGCCAGGTGGCGGCCCACATAGGCGGAGTCGTCGTTCTTGGAACGGATGCGGCCCACGTCGGATCGCGCCGCGTAGCGCATGATCAACGGGCGCTCCGCAGGTGCTTCCTTGTTTTCGCTGGTCTCGGGGGAGGCCATGGACTACGGCCTCAATTCGATGACCGTCTTGCCGATTCTCACGGGGACTCCAAGCTCCACCGGCAGGGCGCGGGTGAGCTGCTGATCGGCCAGATAGGTGCCGTTGGTGGAGCCGAGGTCTTCAATGAACCAGCGGCTGCCCTGCGGGAACAGGCGGGCATGGCGGCCAGAGGCGTAGTCGTCCTCCAGGACCAGGGTGGCCTCCTGGGCGCGGCCCAGCAGGATGGGGCTGGCAGACAGAGCCAGCGTGGTTCCCTTCAGGGGGCCTTCGACGACGACCAGCTGGCGGGCGTGCTGCTTGACCGGCTGCGGCGCGGGCGCCAGCTCCGGGTGCTTGCGCATTTCGCGCGCGGTGGGGGTGCCGGTCACGGCCTTGCGGCCGATCATGAAGTCTCGGCGCATGGTGGAGACGATGCTGAAGATCAGGATCCACAGCAGCAGCAGGAAGCCGAAGCGCAGTGCCGTGATGGTCAGTTCGCTGATGTCGTTCATGCGTTGCCACCGGTGTTCAGCGGGATGAGCCGGAAGATGATCTTGGTCCGTCCCATGGTGATGGTGGAACCGTCCGTCAGCTCCACGCTGCCGTTCACCTTGTGGCCGTTGACGTAGCTGCCGTTGGTGGAGCCGAGGTCCACCGCCCAGGAACTGCCGCCCTGGGTGCGTATTTCGAGGTGTTTGCGGGACACCCCGGTATCATCCACCAGGATGTCGGCCTCGGAGGATCTGCCCAGCACCACGCTGGGGGCGTTGAGGGAGTACCGCTGCCCGGCGATATCCAGCACAGGCTGGAGCCGGACGGGTTCGCGTGTTGGCGGCCTGGGGACGTTGGCGTGGGGGGCCTGCGGGGCCGGGGCGGCCCCGCCCGTGGACTTTTCGGTCCTCGAAGCAATTTCGAAGTGCCCGGCACGTTCTTCCTGGTCCTGGCGGAAGGAAATCCGCACCGGTCCCTGGAGGATGTAGCCCTGGCTGCGCACATGCTGGATCACGACGTCGCACAACTCCTCCGCGAGGGGCGTGCCCCATTCCTGGGCCCGGCCGAAATCTTCCTCGCTGAGTAGGACATCGAAGACGTTCGGGGCCAGCGTGCGCCCGGCGGCGATGGTCATGGACTTGTTGTCCAGTTCGCGGCGCAGCTTGCTCGCAATTTCAACCGGCTCAACACGTGCCCGCGACCCCGTGGAGAAGACGTTGCGGACGGCCTTTTCGATGCCACGCTCGACTTTGTCCAGCAATCCCATGGTCCCTCTCCTTTCCTTGCCGCGGCACGTACTGTGCCTGCTTTGATGACTCTTCCCTGCGCACGCCGAAGTGGGCGCAGGGAAGCCCTTCCTCATCCCGATACTACTGGGCATGACTGCGAATGGCCTTAATCCACAACGTCCGGCCGTCCGGAAAAGTTCGCCGCCGGCCCGTCCGATCGTGTAGGTCCAGACACGGGGTTTCCGCGGAAATCCGTGGTTTTCGGGGACCTCCCTGGCTCGATTGGTGTTTTGCCGCAGTTGTCCGTTATGCTTGATCTCGCTGCTTTTGAAGGAAGCGAAACCCGGGAAACCTGGTGGGGCTCCTTCGAAAGAAGTTGCGCGCGAGTGGCGGAACGGCAGACGCGCTGGCTTCAGGTGCCAGTATCCGAAAGGGTGTGGGGGTTCAAATCCCCCCTCGCGCACGCAATTGAAAGAGCCCCGGTCTTAGGACCGGGGCTCTTTTGTTTAAGCTGCCCAAACCCGGTCTTGTTCGCAGTTCCGGCCGTTCAACGTGCGGAATTGCGAACAAGGCCAGGGTTCGTGGCCACGCGCTAACCCCGCGGTGCCCCGAATGGTCGACGGCGGGGCGCCAGCTAGTGGCGGAGCGCCCCGAATCCGGCAATCAGTGCATCCAGTCCCATGCTGAAGGCCAGATCGGAGGGGTAGTTGCTCTTGCTCTCGCCGCCCAGGCTGCGGACAGCCGAGGTGAAGTGCGGCGTGGACTCGGCCAGCCGGCCGGAGTCGAAGATGTCCGCCGGGGCGTTGGCGTCGAAGGCGGCCCCGAAAACATAGGCCTCAAGGGCCACGATGCACGGGATGATCTGCTCTTCCGGGAACCCGGCGCGGAGGAATCCTTCGGTCACGGCCTCGTACATGCTGAGGGTTTGCGGGGCGTCGGTCACGGGAAGCACCGCGATGACCGAGATCAGCGGGGTGTGCCTGGCGAAGATGCCGCGGTAGGAATACGCCCATTGGCGGACAGCATCCTCCCAAGGGAGCGTGCGGAACCCGCCGAAGTCCACTTTGGACATCAGGTCCTCTTCCACCAACCGAAGGACATCGTCCTTGGAGGCCACGTGGTTGTACAGGGCCGACGGCGCCACCCCCAGGGTGCGGGCCAGTGCGGCCATGGTGAGGCCGTCGTAGCCCTTCTTGTTGATGAGCTCCAGGGCCGCCAACGTGATGCCGGCGTGGTCCAGGATGGCGGCCATCGGCCTGCCGGCGCGCCGCCGAGACTTGCTCTCGCCGGAAGCCGGGGTGGGTGCGGGCATCGCTGGCCTTTCTCTGCCGGGGTCTCCAGCATTATTCCATTGCTCTTCACAGCCGCGCCCAAGGCAGCTATTATCGATATAAATGAATGCCATTCATTTATTGGTCAGCCACCGCGGACGGCCACAGAGAGGACATCATGCAGAATCTTGATCGCGACGTTGTGATCGTCGGCGCCGGACCGTCAGGGCTGACGGCGGCACGCGAATTGAAGAAGGCCGGACTGAGCGTTGCAGTGCTGGAGGCGCGGGGACGCGTCGGCGGCCGCACCTGGACGGACACCATTGACGGGGCCATGCTCGAAATCGGCGGACAGTGGGTCTCGCCGGACCAGGAGGCCCTCATGGAGCTGCTCGGCGAGCTGGGCCTGGAAATGTACTCGCGCTACCGCGACGGCGAGTCCGTCTACATCGGCGCGGACGGCACCCGCACCCGCTACACCGGCGACTCCTTCCCGGTCGGCGACACCACCAAGGCCGAGATGGACAAGCTGATCGGGATCCTGGACGGCCTTGCTGCCGAGATCGGCCCCACCGAACCGTGGGCACACCCCAAGGCCCGCGAGCTGGACACCATCTCCTTCCACCACTGGCTGCGCGCCAACTCGGACGACGAGGAGGCCTGCAACAACATCGGCCTGTTCATCGCCGGCGGCATGCTGACCAAGCCGGCCCACGCCTTCTCGGCCCTGCAGGCGGTGCTGATGGCCGCCTCGGCCGGTTCCTTCTCCCACCTGACGGACGAGGACTTCATCCTGGACAAGCGCGTCATCGGCGGCATGCAGCAGGTCTCGCTGCGGATCGCCGCTGAGCTGGGCGACGACGTCGTACTTAACAGCCCGGTGCGCACCATCAACTGGGACGACAACAACGTGACTGTCGTGTCCGAGCAGGCCACCGTCAACGCGCGCTTCGTGATCATGGCCGTGCCGCCGAACCTGTACTCCCGCGTCTCGTTCAACCCGCCGCTGCCGCGCCGCCAGCACCAGATGCACCAGCACCAGTCACTGGGCCTGGTCATCAAGGTGCACGCCGTCTACAGCACGCCGTTCTGGCGCGAAGACGGACTCTCCGGCACGGGCTTCGGCGCCGGTGCGCTGGTCCAGGAGGTCTACGACAACACCAACCACGGTGACACCCGCGGCACCCTGGTGGGCTTCGTGTCCGATGAAAAGGCCGACGCCGTGTTCGAACTCAGCGCGGAAGACCGCAAGAAGTCGATTCTTGAGTCGATTGCCGGTTTCCTGGGCGAGAAGGCCCTGGACGCTGAGGTCTACTACGAATCCGACTGGGGCTCGGAGGAATGGACCCGCGGCGCCTACGCCTCCAGCTACGACCTCGGCGGCCTGCACCGCTACGGCAAGGACCAGCACGCCAGCGTGGGCCCCATCTACTGGTCCTCCTCCGACCTCGCGGCCGAGGGCTACCAGCACGTGGACGGCGCGGTCCGGATGGGCCAGAAGACGGCCGCCCGGATCGTGGCAGCCAATGACCGCGTACTCGTGGGCAGCTGAGATTCGCCGGTAGCCGGGATTCATGGGTGAGATCTCGACCCTTCCGTTCGCTGAAGAGGTCGAGATCCCACGTCTGGATGCCTGGGTGCCTAGGTACTGAGGATTTCGGCCGGCACGCCGGCTGCGTATTCGGCGTCGGCAAGGGCCTGCTCAAGGCGCCCGACGGCGGCCGCGTAGTCGGTGCCGGCCGTCAGCCGGCAGTGTTCGGCTTCCCGCATGGCGCGCAGGAGCGCGGCAGTCCAGGGGTTCCCCACATCGCTCATGGCGGGGAAGAGGATGGCCTGGCCGGGGTCCAGCTCGTAGCGCCGCCAGCGGGCCAGGACCTCCTGGTGCCGGGCCGCGGCGTCGGCGAAACCTGGCCGGCGGTGTGGCTGGGCAGCATGGACGCGTTCCAGTCGCCGCTTGCCAAGAATCGTCCCGCTTGCCGTGGCCGCGGCCAGCAGCAGCAGGAGCAGCCCGGCGGGTGGCCAGGCCAGGGTGGGCACCAGGATGGCGGGGACAATCACCACCAATCCCGCGAAGGCATCCCAGAAAACTCCGTCCGGCTCGGGGCCGGCTCCGTGCGCCAGCCTCTTCTGCAGGGCATGGGTGGTGGCCGCGACGGCCAGAACCAGCGCAACTACCCACAGGATCATCATGGCGGGCATCTGACCACCTCCAAGCGAATACGCGCCGCTTGATTTCAGTATGCGCCGACGCAGCGGCGGACGCGAGGGCCCCGTCCGTGGATGCTGCCCAGGAGCGGTGCGCCCGCGTAGCGTGGACCCATGAGACTAAAAATGTGCAGCATCCACGTCCAGGATCCGGCGGCGGCCCACGCGTTCTACACGCAGACGCTGGGCTTCGAAACGCTGATGGCCATGCCCGAGTACAACTTGTTCATCGTCAAGGATCCCGGTGCCGGCGCAGGCTCGGTGGGGCTGCTGCTGGAACCCAGCGACAACCCGATCGGCGCGGACTACATGAACGCACTGCACGACGCCGGGATGCCGGCCATCGTCTTCGGCGTCCCTGATGTGCAGGCGGAGTATGAGCGGCTGCTTGCCGCCGGGGTGGCGTTCAAGGGTGAACCGTCCGAGGACCCCTCGGGGATCAGCGCAGTGTTCGATGACGGGTGCGGCAACTTCGTCCAGCTGCACCAAGACTGACGGTACTGAACTACTCGCCAGCCATTTTCAGCTGTGTCCGAAGAACCGGCACTGTTCTGTATCGACGGGCCGGTGGCAAGCAGCCCCTCAGGCGTCCTCCTCATACCAGCCGATC
Organism: Arthrobacter cavernae; assembly: GCF_017368795.1. Taxonomy (GTDB): domain Bacteria; phylum Actinomycetota; class Actinomycetes; order Actinomycetales; family Micrococcaceae; genus Arthrobacter; species Arthrobacter cavernae. The sequence goes on from NZ_JAFNLL010000015.1 coordinate 48,719, forward strand.
CATGCCGACGACGTAAGGCGGAGGTCAGCAGTCCCAAGCTCCGACTCCCAAGCCGCGAAGTCCCTGCTGTTCGGATCAAACAAAAGAGCCAACTGCCTGAACAGTGAAATCATGGCGTGCTTCCTTTCAAAGCGTCATGCAGCAAGCGCTCCAGCTCGGGCATCCCGAGGCGGCGCGGATTGGAGGCAGGTACCTGGGGCAGGATGAGTTGGGCTGCCTCGGCGATGTGGTCTTCGCTGAAGCCGAGATCCCGCAGGTTCCGAGGGGCGTCGATGGTCTTATAGAGCGTTGCCAGGCCCGTAAGGGAAGTAGCGCTGCCCAGAGCGGACGCTATGCGTCGTTCGGCCTCGGGCGCTGCGGCCGTGTTGAAAGCGGTGACGTGCGGGAGCATCACTGCGTGCGTTTGGGCGTGGGGCAGATTGAAGGTGCCACCCAGGACATGGCAGATCTTGTGGTGCAGTCCAGCGCCGGCAGATGCGAACGACGCCGCAGCCAGGTACGCGCCGTAGAGGGCCTGTTCGCGTCCTTCCGCGCCTGAGGGGTTCTCAGTGATGAGCGGCAGTCCGTGGCTGAGGGCGCGGATCCCTTCGGCGCCGAGTGCGGCGTTGATCGGGTCGGCCCGCGGTGCCCACATGGAGTCTATGCAGTGCGCCATGCCGTTCAGCCCTGAGGCAACGGACATGGCCACGGGCAGGGACAGGGTCAGGGCCGCGTCGTAGATGATCGTGACGGGCAGGACGGCGTCGTCCACGCCCGTGGTTTTCCGTAGGGCCTCGGTCAGGCCCCACACGTTCGTGGCTTCCGATCCGGCGTAGGTGGTGGGCACGGCGATGATGGGCAGGCGCGACGTCATCGCGATCGCCTTGGCGAGGCCCGTCGTCGAGCCTCCGCCTACGCAGACCAGCAGGTCGATGCCTGCCTCTGCGGCAGCGGTGCGGGCCTTCTCGGCCGTTTCGATCGGGACGTGCATCACCACATCGTGATGCCAGAGCGCTACCTCGATGTCGGCCGCCACGGTACGGGCCATCTTTGTTCCGAAGTCCGAGGCGATCACCATCACGCGGCCCGCGCCAAGGCGAGCTACTTCGGCGGCGAGGTTCGCAGCTGCCGCGCTGGTGCCGAAGAGTACCCGCTGGCCGAGGGTTACATGTTCAAAAGTCAGGCTCATAGTCAGTTTTCCCGGTTCACGGTTGCGGCTTCGGGCGCCGTGTAGGCGACAGCTCAGGTGCCGGCGGCCGCTTCGTCGGAGGATATTTCGTAATGCCACCCGGCCCATGCCAAGTGTACGAGCACCAACTTCTCATGCTCCTGGCCACCGGCAACGCCGGCGGGGCGGATAACGCGGGCGGGGCGGATGTAGTGTGTCCAGACATCGTGCCTTTGTTAACTTCTGTAGGCATGACCCCTCCTGGGAAGAGACCCGGACCAACTGTTTGCTGCAGCTGGCCCGGGTCGTATCATTTGGCGGATCCGACACCGATGACGTCGAGGTCATGACCGATGATGAGTTGCCCGTCGAAACCTTTCCCACAAGCCTCCCAAACGCTGTCTGGTCTATTGCCCGGAACGAGATGTGAAAGGACGAGTGATTTGACGCCGGCCTCTTGGGCAATGGGTCCAACATCCTCGATGAGGGTGTGTGCCTGGATCAAATGCTGGTACAACCCCTCCTGAGCGTCGGTACGAGGTTCTGGAAAGAGGGATTGGGGCCAGATCTTATCGATCACCTCGTGGACTAGAACATCCGCACCCTTGGCTAGTTGGATGAGGTTTGGTGTCTTTCCTGTGTCTCCGGAAAAGACCACCGAGCCGTCGTCTGTGTCAAAGCGGTAAGCAAGTGCTGGGAAAACGGGGGCGTGGTTGACCAAGGTTGCTGAAACCCTGACATGGTCATCTTCGTAGAATGTGAAAGGGCTCATTTCCGGGCAGGGATCGGTATTCGGGCTTTTCGTGAACTCGGAGGGAACCGGAACGTCGAAGGCTTCCCACAGCTGGTTTGGATGTGGCTTGCGGTTATCGAAAAGCCTGTCATTGAAGTCAGTAGCGTAGGCCTGCACGATGAGATCCGTCATTTCCCGGGTGCCGGGGGTCGGGTTCCCGGGGCTGACAGGGGTGGGCGGAGTTCCTGATCCGAACAACGGGGGCAACTGCCCCCGGTTTCCCGGGCCCCAGATGGGTATTTTCTTGACGGACTGAAGACCGTTGTAGAGGCCCTCGCTGAGTATGTTGTTCAGGTCGACGACGTGGTCGGAGTGAAGATGCGTCAGAAATATTCCGGCCAGCACATCCAGCGGCCCGTCCAGATCCTTATCGTAGTTGGGACCGAGCTTGGCCTTCCGTAACTGCCCCATCACCCCATGACCTGCATCGATGAGGTAATAGCGATCCCCGACCACAAGGGCCGAGGATATTCCTTCGCGCTGGCCGCCCGGCCAGTAAGGCGGCCCCCCGGACGTGCCAAGAAGAACCAGGCGGGTGCGATAACCCTCAGCCGCTGCGGGGCCGAACGACCGGGAGGCTGATGGCTTCTCTGGGCTGGTGTCGGCACAGGCCGTAAGGGCGACGGCCGCGGCGCCGAGCCCGAAGCTGGCGAGGATATTTCGTCTGGAAACTCCAGATGATTCAAGTCTGCTCAACACGTCACACATGATTCTTGCTCCTAGCTGCGATGTCTTTTAGGCTGACGCCCATTTGTTTCTTGCATGCCCTGGCACGGGAGGTTCGCGGAAGACCCAACGAAGTGAGGTGCCCACCTCCGGGGTGTTGAATCCGAGTCAGTCTCGTCGTACCAGCTGACCCATGCTGCGCGTGTTTAAACTTCCGCCCGAGGGGGTTCAGCGCGGGCAGATGAAAGTCGGGGTGCCGAGTGGATTGCCGGGGGCGTGGCCGTCTGCGGCCAGCAATGCCTCTTGACGGGTGAGCGGCGCTCCGTGCATGGACTGGCAGCGCCGCTCACCCAGGAATAAGTTAGCTGCGTTTGAGGAAAATGCTGACGTCGTCGTTGTTGATGAGGTCCGGGACCGTCCAACCGTCAAGGTCGTACTCGGACATGCAGAGATCGGCGAACCCCTTCATGTAGTCCGTCGTACCCTGGGCCTGCGCTGCGAAGAGGATCTCGGCCTTTACGTTCTCGTGGTTACCGGAGTAGTTCCGCTCGTACAGTTCATGGCGGCCACCGAACTCGGTGCCGATGGAATCCCAGAGCAGCTTCATGAGCTTCACCCGGTCAACGGCCTCGACGCCGTCGGAGCCGCGGACGTACTTGTCCAGGTACGGCCGGATCTCGGGGGTCTTGAAGTCCAGTGCTGAGGAGTTCAGGTAGATCAGACCGGATGCGACGTCCTGCTCGATGATTTCCTTGATCCGCGGGTAGCCGACTGCCATGAACATCCGGTACGCCAGGCCGTAGTCAAGCTTGGGCAGCACGGTGCCGTTGGGGCCCTGATCCGGGTTGAGGGTCATGCCGTCGATGAGCGCGCGGAACATGTTGCGCCAGCCAAGCACTTCGCCCACACGGGTCTGGACGCCGCGGAAGTCCTGTGTTCCGGCAATTTCCAGGGCTTTCATAAGCAGGCCCGCGATGAAGTCCAGCTTGGTGGCCAGGCGGATGACGCCCTGGAAGGTGAAGCGGTTGATGAAGCCGGTCTGCGGGAAGAAGTTGTTGATCTTCTCAACGTCGCCGTAGGCGAACACGTTCTCCCAAGGGATGAGGACCTTGTCGAAGACGAACACGGAATCGTTCTCGTCCATACGGCTGGAGAGCGGGTAATCGAACGGCGTGCCCATGACGGCTGCCTGGTGGCTGTAGGAGGCGCGGCTGATCAGCTTCACGCCGGGGGCGTCCATGGGAACGGTGCAGATCAGCGCGAATTCCTTACGCTTGATCGGCAGACCGTAGTGGGCGATGAAGTTGTAGTTGGTGATCGCCGATCCCGTGGCGACCACCTTGGCGCCGGAGACGATCAGGCCCGAGTCGGTCTCCTTCTCCACCTTCATGAACACGTCGCCCACTTGGTCCGGCGGGAGGTGGCGGTCCACCGGCGGATTGATGATGGCGTGGTTCCAGTAGAGGACCTTCTCCTGGGACTCCTTGTACCAGCGCTTGGCGTTTTCCTGGAACGGTTCGTAGAAGTCCGGCATGCCGCCCAGGGTGCCGAGGAAGGCAGCCTTGTAGTCGGGCGAGCGGCCCAGCCAGCCATAGCTCATCTGGGCCCAGGTCTCGATGGCTACCCGGTCCTTCTTGAGGTCCTCGACGCTGTGCGGGGTGCGGAAGAAGGACATGGTCTTGCCGCCAGAGCCGGTGTCGGTGGGCACCATGAGCTTGTCCTGCAACTCAGGCTTGTGCATCGCGTCGTAAAGCCGGGCGGCCATGCGAATGGAGTTCCGGAACGCCGGGTGGGTGGTCACGTCCTTGACGCGCTCCCCGTAGATCCAGACCTCGCGATCGTCTTTGAGCGAGTTGATGTATTCGTCCCCCGTCATAGGCATCGTCGGGTTGGCGGGGGTGGTCCGTTCATCCATTGTCAGTATGGACGAAGGAGTGTTCTGGTCAAGGATCTCAGTCATGATGGTTCCTTTCGGGAAAGATTTCTGGAGGCTAGAGGCTGATGAATGGTTTGAAGGAGCTGGATCCGGCAAACCAGCCGGACTCGGGGCCGTCGCCGGAGTGGTCCCATGGGGCACCTTCAACGAGCTTTCCGATTTCGCGGAACTTGCCTCCGAAGAACAGCAAAGGAGGCCGCTTGGTGATCTCCATGGAGATCACCTCGCCGACGACGATGATGTGGTCGCCGCCGTCGTAGATATTCCACGGCCGGCATTCGAGCGTCGCCGCGTTTTGCGTCAGGACAGGTACAAAACCGTCGAGTGTCCATTCCGGTTCATTCGGCATGGCCTTCCCCGCGAAGTGAAGGGCGACGTCCATTTGCTCCAGGGACAGGATGTTGATGGCGAAGGGCGCCCCTTCCAGGTACCGGGCTGCCCTGGACGTGCGGGTCAGCGTCACCTGGGCCAAGGGCGGGTCCAGTGAGACGGCGGTGAAGGCGTTGACGGTGGCGCCGTGCGGGACGCCATCGTCCGAACGGGTGGTCACCACCGTGACGCCGGTGGCAAACGTCCCGAAGGCGTGACGCAGTTCGCGGGTGTCAATAGGGGCCATGACTGCTTCCTGAGTCACTGCTGCCTCCTTTGGTTTTGGCCTGATTTTGGCAATGCGGCATCAAGGCGAGTTGTTTTGGTGGTTGGCTGGTCGCGGGGAGCTGCCGGGGGCTAGTCCTGCGGATCCAGGACGAAGTTGTAGGTGACTTCACGTCCGATGCCATCAGCCCGGTCCGTGGGAGCGAGGACCAGTTCGGGCTTCACTGCCGAGGCAATGTCATCAGCAACGTGCTCGTCGCCTTCGAAGTACAGCTGCGTGGTGATGAGCTGGTGCTCGGGCGCGGACACTTTGAGGTGCAGGTGGGCCGGCCGCCAGGCGTGCCAGCCGGCGGCTGCGATGAGTTGTCCGCAGGCTCCGTCCGTGGGGATCTGGTACGGAGCGGGCTGCATGGTGTGGACCTGGAAGTTGCCATCCTGGTCGGCCACGACGGCGCCGCGGAGGTTCCATTCCGGGATGCCGGGGGCGAACTGGGAGTAGAAGCCGAGGTCGTCCGCGTGCCAGATCTCTATCTTGGCGCCGGGGAGGGCCTGCCCTGCAACGTTGGTGACCTGGCCCTGGAACAGTAGCGGGGTGCCTGGTTCGTCGTCGCGCATTGGCAGTGTGGCGGGCGAGTTCTGCTCGGGGGAGTTCGGCAGGTAGTAGGGGCCCTCGATGGTTCCCTTGGATCCGTGGCGGTTGGCGTTGGCAACTTCCTCCACAGAGTGCTCAACCCATACGTCCAGGAACAGCGGCCATTCGCCGTCTTCGCCGACCTTGATGAGCCAAGCCTTCAGGGCGTTGTACTCGTCGTAGCTGACGTGTTCTTCCAGGACGGTGTCGTTGATGGCCTTGATGACACGGCCGGCGATCGTGCTGACACGCTCCTGGCTGGTGTTCGCGGTGAACTGCTTGTTCTCGCGGAATCGCGCAGTGGCTCCCGCGCCTGAAGCAGCGGCTGTTGCTTGGGTTTCCGTCGTCATGATGACTCCTTTGTCTCCGAACGTTCCGGTGGTGGGTTTCACAGACCCTGGCCTTGGTAACTCCAAGTGATATGGGTCATGTTTTGGCTGATGAAACAAGCCTAGGATTCGAATTGGGTGAAGGGAAATACCTATTTCCCTTCCATTGGAACGGTTTGCATATGAATCCCAGGGTCGTCATGTGAGTCGGCGACGGCACCGTTGCCGTTGCTTGATTGCTCGACGGCGGACGGATGCTGCGCGAGCGGTGTCACCTTGATGTCCATATAGGGAAAGAGCGGTAAGCCCGACAGTACGGTGTGCAGTTCGTCGTTGTCTGCGACGTCGAAGACGGAGTAGTTGGAGTACTCGCCCACCACGCGCCACAAATGACGCCAGCGGCCCTTCCTTTGCAGGGCCTGGGAGTAGTCGCGTTCCTTAGCCTTGATGGCCTCTGCCATCGCTTGCGGCATGTCGAGGGGGATGTTGACGTCCATTCGAACCAAAAAGAGCATGTCGTCTCCAGAGAGTTGTTAGTCCTGGCGGTACTTGGCCAGCTTGTCGGGATCAATCTCGGCTCCCACGCCCGGCACGTCGCGGACCCGGATGGCGCCGTCGACGATTTGCAGCGGTTCGGCAAGCAAATCGTCGGACATGTCGAGGAAGTTGGACAGTTCGCCGGCACGGCGCGAACTGTGTTCGAAGGCAGCGCCGAACGCAATGGTTGCCAGGCTCCCAACCTGCGTATCGATCTGGTTGCCCATGGTTACATCGACCCCCAAACCCTCGCAGAGACCCAGTATTTGTTGCGCCTCCGTGAATCCGCTCCGGGCGGTCTTGATGCAGACGGCGTTGCTGCCGCCGGAGAGCAGTTCGCGGGACACATCGCCCAAGGTGGACATGCTTTCGTCGCCGACGATGGGGATTTTCGAGTGCTGGACCAAACGGCGACGGCCCAGGTTCTCCCCCGCATCGCAAGGTTCCTCCAGCATGGACAGTCCCAAGTCCTCTGTGCGGTTCAGTACTTCCATGGCCTCATTGGCCGTCCAGCCGCGGTTGGCGTCCAGGTAGATCTCGGTCCCGTCGCCCAAGCCTTCGCGGAGTACCCGGCACGCCTCGATATCGAGTTCCAAGGGCCTCCTGCCCGTCTTCAGCTTGAACGTGTTGATCCCATGTACGCTGCGGAACTCAAGGGCTTCGTCCAGTAGTTCCGCGGCCGGCTTGAAACCCAGCATGTGCGAAACGCGCATGCTGTCGGTGAAGCCGCCCAAGAGTTTGTGCACGGGCGTTCCCAGCGAAATGCCGATAAGGTCCCACAAAGCAATGTCCAGAGCGCCCTTGGCGGTGGGGTTGTTCACCGTCCGGCGCAGGATTTGCTGGACCTTCGAGCGGTCCAGCGGGTCCAGCCCGATCAATTGGGGTGCGAAAATCTTGGTCACTACGGACACGATCGAGTCTTGCGTCTCGCCATAGGTATACGGCCGCGGCGGGGTGTCTGCGATGCCGCAAATGTCCGTATCCGTATACACCCGAATGAGAACATGATCGGCAGTTGTCACCTGGCCGCTAGCGAACTTCAGGGGGCGTGTGTAGGGAATTGCATAGGGGATTGCCTCAATGCGCTCAATCCTCATGTGCTGGTTCCTTTGGTGCCGGTACTGCACCCGGGAAGGTGGGCAGCGAGTCGAAGAGGGTCAGGAAGTTGTCGATCAACGGAGTCCGGTTGTTCCGGTTCCAAGCCACGGCCAGATCCACCGGAGGCGGGTTGCGCAGTTGCCGGAAGGCGACGCCTTGGAACGTGAACATCCGCGACGTCATGGGAACCAGCGCTATGCCCATCCCTGCTGCGACAAGGGAGAGGAGGGTCGATGTCTCCTTGGCCTCCTGGACTATGCGCGGCTGGAACCCGGCACGGCGGCAGGCGTCCACGAAGATCGTGTTCACGGCAGAGTGCGTTGGATAGCCGATGAAGTCCTGTTTGGCCAGTTCCCTGATGTCCAGCGTTCCCTTTTCGGCCAGTTCGGAGTCTGCGGGCAGGGCAGCCACCAGTTCGTCCTGTTCAAGGAGCTTAAGCTCCACCTCGCTGGATCGCACCGGCGGCCGAAGGACGGCTACGTCCAGCCGGCCTTCCTCAAGTGCTGTCTCCATCTGGGGCGTCAGCATTTCGCCTTGGACGGTGATGCGCAGGCCGGGAAGCTGGCGGCGCGCTGCCTGCACCACGAGCGGCATGAGGCGGTAGGTAGCTGTTCCCGTGAATCCTGCGCGGATGATGCCCGTGGCCCCGGCGCCCACCTGGGTGATGTCCGATTCCAGCACCTCAAGTTCCTCAATGAGGCGCCTTCCCCGGTCCAGCAGAAGTTGGCCCGCGGGAGTGAGCTCAACCTTGCGCGTGGTTCTCAGGAGCAGGGGCGTCCCGAGCTGGTCCTCAAGCTGGCGGATCTGCTGTGACAAGGGAGGCTGGGCCATGTGCAGCCGCTGGGCAGCACGGCCAAAATGACGCTCCTCCGCAACGGCAATGAAGTATTTGAGATGACGCGTCTCCATTGAAGCCCCTCACAAGTTTGAATGCGGAAAATTGCCGCGTTCAGTTCAGAATAGGGCGGCAGATTAGTAATGGGAAATACCTATTTACGCCTGATAGATACGTTCTGCATATGAGTTCATCCCGGGGTATCGACACGGGTCAGCGCATCCCGCGTTCATCAGTGTTGGGCCCTGCTGACCGGCAGGGCCCAACACTGATGAACTATTGATATGGCTGGTCAGGCCCCCAAGCTCCGGCGCACGAACTTCACAACCGCGTCGTGGATCTCCCGGCTGCGCGGCACGGCGCCCGACATCCAGTAAGTGCAATGGATGAGGCCGTCCACGCAGAGGAATTCGGTGGGGACACCCGCCGCCGCCAACTGGGCCGCGTAGGCTTCAGCTTCGTCGCGGGCAACGTCGAATTCCGTGGTGATGACCAAGGCTGGCGGCAGGCCGGCCAAGGACGCGGCGGGACGGAGTAGCATGGGGGTTTTCCGCGTCCGCAGGGGTGGGCAGGTAAGTGCCCCAGAACGAATCCATGTCTGCGGCCGTGATCACGAACCCCGTCCTTGAACTCAGCCCGGGAGGCGAACTCCGCGGTTGAATCAATGACGGGGTAGACCAGGACCTGCGCACTCAGCGCCGGACCGCCGTCGTCCCTGCTGCGAAGCGCGGCAACTGCCGCGAGGTTGCCGCCGGCGCTGTCACCCATCACCGCAATCCGCGACGGGTCGCCACCGTACCCGGCGATGTTTCCGGCCACGAAGGCCGACTCTGTTCACGCCGCCGAGACCGTTGGCACCACCTCAGCCCCCGCAGACTGGCCGAACTATTGGCGCAGCAGCCGCGTTTAACCAAAGAGGAGGCGATTACAAAGGCCCTCGGCGTCAAGCCCTCCGTTGGCAGCCAAGCAGCGGCGAAGTCCCCGCTGACGCCCCGGGAACGCGAAATCGCCCGCCTCGTCGCCGAGGGGCTCAGCAACCGTTCCATCGCTGAGACCCTTGTGATTTCGCCCCGGACGGTGGACGGTCACGTCGAAAACATGCTGGGCAAACTCGGCTTCGGTTCGCGCACGCAAATCGCCGCCTGGGTGTCGCAGCAGGCAGCTTCGTCCCTTCCGTAGCCGTCATCGGGGCCGCTTCAGCCCGTTGTCGGCACTCCCGCCGCGCGCTCCGCGTCCGCCAATGCCTGTGCGAGACGCTCGACGGTGGCCCGGTAGTCGGTGCTGACGCCCGGGCCGCAGAAATGGCAAAGGCTTGTTTGCGGTTCCGGACCTTGAAGGTCCGGAACCGCAAACAAGCCTCGGAATGCCTGGTGAAGCCTAGGCGTGGTCGCGCTTGGACGCCTTGGGAGCGTCGCGCTTGGCGGCCGCGTTGTCCTTGGCTTCCTTGGTGGCATCCTTCTTGGCGGCAGCCTCCTTGACGCGCTGTGCCTCGGAACGGACGGCGGCGTGCGTGGCGCGCTCGGTCACCAGCCACTGCGGCGGGGCCTGCAGCAGCGCGGTGATGTCCGCCGTCGTGAGCGCATCCTCGACGCCTCCGCGGGCGAGGCCGCTGATGGATACGTTCAGCTTCTGGGCGACAACGGGGCGGGGGTGCGGGCCGTTGCGGCGAAGTTCAGCCAGCCACTCCGGCGGGTTGGCCTGGAGTTCGGCGAAATCGGCGCGTGAAATAGCCGAATCCTGGAACTCCTGGGGTGTTGCGGGCAGGTAGATGCCGAGTTTCTTGGCAACGGTTGCCGGCTTCATGGACTGGGAGTTCTCAGAGGTCATACTTCAAGGGTATCCGCCAGCGCGAATTCGTGGGGCAGCGGCGGCGCTTCCGCCGCCGCTGCAGCCGGGCCGCGCGGCTAGGCTCCGATCCCGGCGGGGACCTTCCCGGCGTCGTTGCCGGCCTGGCCGTCCTCCGAAGCCAGCTTGCCACGGGAGGGGCCGCCGCTGTCCTTGCGTCCCTTCCTGCCGTACTTGACGTGGAAGATCAGGTAGCACGCCGCCACGAACGGGACGCCGAAGTACAGGGCGGTGGCCTGTGCCGGATCGAAGCCGATGCCGATCATCGAGCCCAGGCAGGCCACGAACGCCAGGATCGGAACCAGCGGGAACAACGGGGCCTTGTACGGCAGGCTGGAGAGGTCCCCGCCGTTCCGGATGAAGGCGCGGCGATGGAAGTAGTGCGAGGCCACGATCGACATCCACACACCCACCGTGGCGAAACCGGCAACCGAGGTGAGCACCAGGTACACGGTGGTGGGCGCCACGATGCTGCTGATCAGTGACGCGAGGCCGCCGAAGATGCTGACGATCAGGGCGACCATCGGGATGCCCCGCTTGGTCAGCCTGCCGAACGCCTTGGGCGCGTGCCCCTCTGCGGACAACGAGAACAACATGCGGGCACAGGAGTACAGGCCGCTGTTGCCCGCCGAGAGCAGCGCCGTGATGACCACGAAGTTCATGATGTCCGCGGCGTAAGGGACGCCGATGCTGGAGAAGACCGTGACGAAGGGGCTTTCGTCGAGACCGGCCTTGTCGTAGGGGATGGTGGCGGCGATGACCACGATTGCACCGATGAAGAAGATCACCAGGCGCAGGACCGTGGTCCTCATAGCCTTGGGGATGTTCTTGGCCGGATCGGTGGTCTCGCCGGCGGCCACACCGATCAGTTCGGAACCGGAGAAGGCGAAGAACACCACCAGCACGGTGACCAGCACGCCGGTGAAGCCGTTGGGGAACAGGCCTTCCGCCGTCGAGAAGTTCTCAAACAGGTGCGGGTAGCCGCCGGCGGCCATCGGGTGGAAGCCGAGAAGGGCTGCGCCGCCCAGGATGATCAGGCCGACGACCGCGGCGACCTTGATCATGGCGAACCAGAATTCGCTCTCACCGAAGACGCGGGAGGAAATCGCGTTCATCCCGAAGAGCACCGAGGCAAAGACCAGGCACCAGATCCAGACGGGAACCTCGGGGAACCAGCGCTGCATGAGCAGGCCGGCGGCGGTGAATTCGGAGCCTAGGGCCACCACCCAGGTCAGCCAGTAGAGCCAGGCGGTGGTGAACCCCGTGGCCGGCCCGATCGAGCGGGCCGCGTAGATGTGGAAGGCGCCGGAAACGGGGTACGCGATGGCCAGTTCGCTGAGGCACGCCATCACCAGGTAAACGACGACGGCGCCGATGAGGTAGGCGACCACCGCGCCGAGGGGTCCGGCCTGGGAAATAGTGTAGCCGGAGCTGACGAACAGGCCGGAGCCGATCACGCCGCCGAGCCCGATCATCACCAAGTGGCGGGCTTCCATCGACCGCCTGAGGCCGGGCTTGTCCGGTTCCGTCCCAGCGTGCGGTTCAGCCGGGGCGCTGGGCTCAGCCGGGGCGCTGGGCACATCGGCTTCTTGGGGCAAAGCAGCTCGCATGGATCCTCCGGGAGGTTAGGGGTCGGGAAAAGGGGGTACGCAAATGAACGGTGGGGGCCGGAATCCGCGTGAAGGAGATCGTTCGGGGCTCCGCAGAGCCGTCCGTTCGGACCGTGGTGATCAAGCTAACACGGGGGATCCATCGCCAAGGCCGGGGGTCAAACAGGCAAAGAATCCTCACGGTTGAACTGTGACGAAGCTCTCCGAGCGACAGTCTTGCTGTTGCTAACAAGTAATTATTGCAAGTATTGCTTGGGTATCTTCGCGGCGGTGCCCGCGGGAACCATTGGCCTGCTGCAGCGCCGGGTGCCGGGCGGTACTGTGAACTGGTGCCAGCCGATCAAGAACCCACCGCCGCCTCCGACGCCGAGACCCAGCCGGAGCCGGGCGACGCCGGGCGTCACGGCCTGAGCATTGCCTATGTTGCCGGCGTGACCCCGGGGAAGTGGATCCGCCGCTGGGCAGAGCGCATGCCCGGTGTTCCGCTGCATGCCTTCATGTCCGACGCCGGCGAGCAGCTTTCGGTGCTGGCCGAGGGTTCCGCGGAGCTGAGCTTTGTCCGGCTGCCGATCGAGCGCGAGGGCCTGAACGTCATTCCGCTCTACGAGGAGCAGCCCGCGGTGGTGGCGCCCAAGGGCCATGAAATCTCGGTCTTCGAGGAAGTCGAGCTGGCGGACTTGTCCGAGGAGAACTTCCTGGACGTCGAGGAGATGGGCGGCCCGGAGATGGCGTTGCAGGTGGTGGCCTCCGGCGCCGGCCTGGCGATCATGCCCATGTCCGTGGCGCGGCACTTCAACAACAAGCAGACCGTGGTGCGCCGCCTGAACGGTGCCCCGGGCACCCAGATCGCCCTGGCCTGGCCGAGCGGCACCGACAGTCCTGTCATTGAGGAGTTCATCGGGATCGTCCGCGGTCGCACCGCGCAGAGCTCGCGCCAGCCCTCGGCACAGCAGGAGAAGCCAAAGAAGGCGCCCAAGCCGGACCGCCGGGGGGGTGGCGCCAAGAAGCCCTCCGTGCCGCAGCGCTACGCACCCAACCCGGACAAGGGCCGCGGCAAGGGTTCGCGCAAGAAGGGCAAGCGCTAAGGGCGCTGCCCGGCCTATTCCCCGTGGACGGCCCGCTGCTGCGCTTCCGAACGGTCCAGGTATGCGTGCAGGAGCTCCCCGGCGCGGTCGAGTTTGCCTGCTTCCAGGGCTGAGCAGATCTCGTCGTTTTCCGTGAGGTATCCGCTGTAGAAGTGGGCGTCCACGCTGGCCTTGTGGAAGAACAGGCGCATCTCCGCCAGTACGTGGGACATGATCGTGTCCAGCCGGCGGCTTCCGGCCAGGGCGACGATGGCGCCGTGGAAATGCTGGTTGGCGCTGCCCAGGCCCTCGTTGTCCTCCACGGCGGCGGCGCGCTTGCCTTCCTCCACCGCGGCGCGGACTGCGGCGATGCCTTCCGGCGTTCCGCCGCCGCGGATGGCGCTGACTTCGATGGCCCGGCGCACGGTGTAGACGTCGTGGATGTCCCCGGCTTCCAGGGTGGCCACGAAGACGCCCCGGTTCGGATGGCGGACCACCAGGCGCTCGCTGGCCAGCTCGGCGAAGGCCTCCCGCACAGTGTTGCGTGAGACGCCCAGTTCCTCGGCGATGGCGGCTTCCGTCAGCCGGGTCCCGGGGACCAGCATGCCCTCGGCCAACTGGTAGCGCAGCTCATCGGCCACGCGCTCCGCAACGGAGGGTACGGCCACGCGGCGGCGGGCGCTCCCGCCCCGTCCGACACCGTTGACGGGGTCGCGGAGTCCTTCATCTGAACTGGCCATGAACCGAACTTACACGATTGCCAAATACTTGAATCGCTGAATTGTTGAACAATCCGACATTTTGATGCATCCTTGATCTAAGGCACTTCATGAGACAGGGATCACAATGGCAAGCATCGATCTGAACAGCGACGTTGGTGAGTCGTTCGGACGTTGGACACTCGGCGACGACAACGCCATGTTCCAGTCCGTTTCCAGCGCCAACGTGGCCTGCGGATTCCACGCCGGCGACCCCACCGTCATCCGCACCACTTGCCAGCAGGCGGCGGAGGCCGGCGTCGTGATCGGTGCCCATGTGGGCTACCGGGACCTTGCCGGATTCGGCCGCCGTTTCCTGGACATCGATCCCCTCGAACTGGCCGATGACGTCGTGTACCAGATCGGTGCCCTGCAGGCCCTGGCGGCCACCGCCGGAACGTCCGTCACGTACGTCAAGCCGCACGGCGGCCTGTACAACGCGATCGTCAAGCACACCGCCCAGGCCCAGGCCGTCGTCGACGCCGTCAAGTCGGTTGACCCCACCCTTCCGATCCTCGGGCTCCCGGGCTCCGAGGTCCTGCGGCTTGCCGAGGCGGCCGGACTGCGTGCCGTCACCGAGGCCTTCGCGGACCGCGCCTACAACCCGGACGGCACGCTCGTATCGCGCACGCTGCCCGGAGCGGTCCTCCACGACCCCGCCGAAGTGGCGGAGCACGTGCTGCGGATGGCCACCGAACAGTCGGTCCGGGCGATCGATGGTTCCATCCTGAATATCCGCGCGGAAAGCATCTGCGTGCATGGTGACTCACCGGGGGCCGTCGCGATGGCCACCGCCGTGAAGTCCGCCCTCAGCGACGCCGGCGTCAGCATCGGCACCTTCGTCTGATCCCCCGGGCCGGCCACCGGCCTCCCGCTTCAATCCCCACCTCGTCTCCCCGGAGGAACACATGAGCACCAACAGCAAGGCAGCACAGGCCGTGACAAGGAAGCCACCGGCCGGCGCCATCAAGGCGTACATCGCCAGCCTCACCGGCACCTCGCTTGAGTACTACGACTTCGCCATCTACTCGGTGGCATCCGCCCTGGTCTTCCCCAAGATCTTCTTCCCGGGAAACGATGAGTTCGTCGCGCTCATCCTGTCCTTCTCGACCTACGCAGTGGGCTACTTTGCCCGCCCGATCGGTGGCATCGTCTTCGGCCGCCTCGGCGACAAGATCGGCCGCAAGTACGTCCTCGTGGTCACCCTGCTGCTGATCGGCGTCGCCACTGTCCTCATCGGTGCGCTGCCTGACTACTCGGTGATCGGCATCGCGGCCCCCGCCATCCTGGTGCTCCTGCGCCTGGCCCAGGGCATCGGCGTCGGCGGCGAATGGGGCGGCGCGGTATTGCTGTCCAGCGAATTCGGCGACGCCAACAAGCGCGGCTTCTGGTCTTCCGCGGCCCAGATCGGCCCGCCCGCCGGCAACCTCATGGCCAACGGCGCCCTGGCCATCCTGGCCGCAAGCCTCAGCACCGAAGCGTTCCTCTCCTGGGGCTGGCGCGTAGCGTTCCTGGCCTCCGCCCTCCTGGTGGTCTTCGGCCTGCTCATCCGCCTCAAGCTCGAGGAAACCCCGGTCTTCAAGGCCATCCAGGCCCACGGCGACCGCCCCAAGGCCCCCATCAAGGAGGTCTTCACCACCCAGCCGAAGGCCCTGGTCGCCGCAGCCCTCTCCCGCATCTGCCCTGACATCCTGTACTCCCTGTTCACCGTGTTCGTGGCCGTGTACGCCACCAAGGAACTGGGCATGACCACCGGCAACGTGCTGGCGGCCATCCTCATCGGCTCGGCCTTCCAGCTGTTCCTCATCCCGCTGGCCGGCGCCCTCACGGACCGCTTCAACCGCCGCCTCGTCTACGGCATCGCAGCAGCCGGCACGGCCGCCTACGTCCCCGTGTTCTTCCTGATGATCCAGGACAAGTCCGTGCTGACGCTGACCATCGGCGTGGTGATCGGCCTGGCGTTCCACGCCTTCATGTACGGCCCGCAGGCCGCCTTCATCACCGAGCAGTTCCCGGCCCGCCTCCGCTACGCCGGCAGCTCGCTGGCCTACACCCTGGCCGGCGTGATCGGCGGCGGCTTCGCTCCGATCATCTTCACCTTCCTCTACGGCTCGGCCTCCGGCGGCTGGCTCCTCATCGCCGGGTACCTGCTCCTGGCCGCCGTCGTCACGATCGTGGGCATGGCCATGGGCCGCGACCCGCACGTCGAAGAAGAAGAGCGCCTCCTGCAGGAGTCGCACGCCTAAACGGCTGCGAGCGGATGATGGAAACCGAAATGCAGAGTCGCGCAGCGCAGCAGACAGCCGGCAAGGTCCGCTCCGTGCGGCCGGTTGGCACCCGTGCGGTACTCGCAGAGCTGGACGGCCTGCAGGACGTCCTGACCCTGCAGGCCATGCTCTTCGAGTCCCCGCTCCCCGGCCAGGTGGACGTCCTGGCCGCGGCCGAGACGGTGATGGTGGTGGGCGAGTCCGCCGAAGCCACCCGCACCATCGGCTCCCTGCTGCTGGAGCTTGAGCTCACCGGACCGGTGGAGAACGACGGCGGCCTGGTGGTCATCGACACCGTGTACGACGGCGATGACCTCGCCGACGTCGCGGAGCTGACCGGCCTGGGGGTGGACGGCGTCATTGCCGCCCACACCGGCCAGATCTGGACCGTGGCGTTCGCCGGCTTCGCCCCCGGGTTCGGCTACATGGTGGGCGAAAACGATGCGCTGGAGGTTCCCCGCCGTTCCTCCCCCCGCACGGCGGTGCCTGCCGGTTCCGTGGCCCTGGGCGGCCAGTACTCCGCCGTCTATCCGCGCCGTTCGCCCGGCGGCTGGCAGCTGATCGGGCGCACCGGCGCCCGCATGTGGGACCTTGACCGGCCCCGGCCTGCCCTGGTCCGCCCGGGGAACCGGGTGCAGTTCCGGGCCGTCCGCGAGGTGGTCACGGTGGCTCCGGCCGCGGCGTCGGCTGCCGAACCCGAGCCGGCCGCGGCCGGGCTCCGCATCCTAGCCCCCGGCGCCCTGAGCCTCATCCAGGACCTCGGCCGCCGCGGCCACGGGCCGCTGGGCGTCTCCGCTGCCGGTGCGCTGGACCGGGCGTCGCTCCGGCGCGCCAACCGCCTGGTGGGCAACAGCTCCTCCGCAGCCGCCATCGAGACCGTCAACGGCGGGCTCAGCGTGGAGGCGATCGGAGACCAGGTGCTTGCCGTGGCCGGCGCGCCGGCAACGCTGACCATCCAGTCGCCGTCGCGCGCTTTGGCCGGCGGCGAGGACGACGACGGCGAGCCCCAGCCGGGCGCGCAGCGGACCGTTCCCATGGCCGCGCCGTTCGCGCTGCTTGACGGCGAAGTCCTGAGTGTCGGCGCCCCGGTAAGTGGCTTCCGCACGTATCTGGCCATCCGGGGCGGGGCAGACGTTCCCGCCGTACTCGGGAGCCGTTCGACGGACACCATGTCCGGGATCGGCCCGGCACCGCTGGTGCCCGGCCAGCCTCTCCCTGCAGGCAAAGACACGGATTCGGCAGTGGTGGGCAACCCCGAGCTCCAGCCCGAGTTCCCCGGACACGGCGAAGCCGGCGTCACCGTCCTGGACATCATTCCGGGCCCGCGCGAGGACTGGTTCGAGCCCTCCGCCCTGGAATCGCTCTGCAGCCAGTCCTGGCAGGTCACCCCGCAATCGAACCGGGTGGGCATGCGCCTGGCGGGCGAGCCGCTGCGCCGGAGCCGGGACGGTGAACTGCCCAGCGAGGGCACCATGGCCGGCGCCATCCAGATCCCCCCGGCCGGCCTTCCCGTGCTGTTCCTGGCCGACCACCCGATCACGGGCGGCTACCCCGTGATCGGCGTCGTGGCCGACGAGCACCTGGACCGGGCCGCGCAGGTCCCCATCGGCGGGAGCATCCGCTTCCGCATTTCCCCGAACTACGACGTACCTTCAAGAAAAGTGAGTATCTGATGCGCAAGGTCCTGATCGCGAACCGCGGCGAAATCGCCGTCCGCATCGCCCGCGCCTGCGACGACGCCGGGATCGGCTCCGTGGCCGTCTACGCCGACATCGACGCCGACGCCATGCACGTGGGTGCCGCCAGCGAGGCCTACAGCCTGGGCGGCAACAGCCCTGCGGACACCTACCTGAACATCGGCAAGCTCCTCGGGATCGCCGCCCGGTCCGGCGCGGACGCCGTGCACCCCGGCTATGGTTTCCTTTCCGAGAACGCGGACTTTGCGCAGGCAGTGCTCGACGCCGGACTCACCTGGATCGGCCCCGCACCGGAGTCCATCCGCCAGCTGGGCAACAAGATCACCGCCCGCGAAATCGCCGTCCGCGCCGGAGCCCCGCTCGTGGCCGGCAGCGACGGCCCCGTGGCCACGGCCGCGGAAGCCCGCAGCTTCGCCGAACAGCACGGCCTGCCCGTCGCCATCAAGGCTGCCTTCGGCGGCGGCGGCCGCGGACTCAAGGTGGTCCGTGAGCTGGAAGAGATCGAGGAAGCCTTCGACTCCGCCGTGCGCGAGGCCGTGGTGGCCTTCGGCCGCGGCGAATGCTTCGTGGAGCAGTACCTGGACCGCCCCCGCCACGTCGAGGCCCAGGTCATCGCGGACGTCCACGGCAACGTGGTGGTGGTCGGAACACGCGACTGCTCCCTGCAGCGCCGCCACCAGAAGCTCGTGGAAGAAGCCCCCGCGCCGTTCCTGAGCGCCGGCCAGAAGGAACAGATCTACCGCGCCGCGAAGGCCATCGTCCGCGAGGCCGGTTACTACGGCGCCGGAACCGTGGAGTTCCTCGTCTCGGCCGATGGCGCCGTCGCCTTCCTGGAGGTCAACACCCGCCTGCAGGTGGAGCACCCCATCACCGAGGAAACCGCCGGAATCGACCTCGTCCAGGAACAGTTCCGCATCGCTGCCGGTTTAACGCTGAGCATTTCCGAGGATCCGGTTCCGAGGGGGCACTCCTTCGAATTCCGGATCAACGCCGAGGACGTCGGACGCGGCTTCCTGCCCTCCCCGGGCACCGTGGCTTCGTTTGACGGTCCCACCGGGCCGGGCGTCCGCCTGGATTCCGGCGTGCGTGCGGGCTCCTTCGTGCCGCCGCAGTTCGACTCGCTCCTGGCCAAGCTGATCGTCACCGGCGCCGACCGCCAGCAGGCGCTGCGCCGGGCCCGCCGGGCACTGGCCGAAATCAACATCACCGGCCTGGCCACGGTCCTGCCGTTCCACCGTGCCGTGCTCGAGGCCCCGGACTTCACGTCCGAGGACGGCCTGCACGTCCACACCCGCTGCATCGAAACCGACTTCACTGACCAGAATCCGGGTGGCCAGATTCCCGTGGACCCCGAATACAGTGCCGTGGCCCCCTCCGGCGAGCGGCGCACCGTCACGGTGGAGCTCGACGGCAAGCGCCTTGCTGTAGGACTTCCGGCTGATCTGCTGGACGGCTGGGCCCGCTCCGGCCAGGGGCTGCCGTCCGCTTCGCAGGTCTCGGGCCTGGGTTCCGGGCTGCCCGACGGCGGTGTGGCGGCTTCAGGTGCTGCCGTCGCCGAAAGCGCCCTCGTGTCCCAGATGGCCGGCACCGTGGTGAAGTGGCTCGTGGAGCCCGGCACCGAGGTTGCCGCCGGCGACCCACTGGTGGTCCTCGAGGCCATGAAGATGGAAACCCAGCTCTCCGCACACCGCGCCGGAACGCTCTCCGCCGTGCTGTCCGGAGCTGGCGGCGTGGTCAGCGCTGGCACCATCCTGGCGCACATCGAGTAGGAGCGTCCCTACCCGGCCCCACTGCTTCGTCCTTGGCCCGCTGTTCCGTTGCTGCCCAGCGACGGAACAGCGAGCCAGAGACGAGCGGGGGGCACATGACCGCTGTCCGCTGCGCAGCAAGGGCCTGGCCAAATCCCGATAGAGTACCTCTCAACCGGCCGTTTCGAGGCCCAGGCGGCAGAGACAGGACGCAGACGTTGAGGCAAGGATCCAAGCCGACCATTCGTGATGTTGCCGAACGCGCGGGCGTGTCGCTGACCACGGTGTCCTATGTGCTCTCCGGGCGCCACGGCGGAACCACCCGTATCAGCGAGCCCACGCAGGAGCGCGTCAAGGATGCCGTCCGCGAACTGGGGTATGTGCCCAACCAGGCGGCCCGTGGCATGCGGCGGGGCAAGACGGATCTGGTGGCTGTGGCCATCGGCGACCTCGAATGGCCGTGGGACCGCGCCCTCGCCGCGGCTGCGGCCAAGATCCTCCCTGAGCACGGCTATCAGCCCGTCATTCTGCTGGGCAACGCGTGGCGGCAGTTCATGCTGTCCGGCGGGGCAGACGGCGTCATCCTCGGCTTCATCCCGGAAGGCGTCCTGGAGGACGAAACCATGACGGAACTGGCCCGGCGCGGGGTGGCCCAGGTGGTCATCTCCGAGGCCATGCAACCTGCCGGCTTCGACGTCCTGGCCCCTGAATCGGAGGAGGGCATTGCCGAAGGCCTGGATTTCCTCACCGCGAACCACAGCCGGATCGCCTGCATCCGGCGCGCCGAGGAGGGCCGCCGCACCAAGCCTTCCCGGTACAGCGGCTACGTGGCCGGAATGAAGCGTGCCGGGATCCCCGTCGATGACGACTTGGTCCGCACCTCACACCACCGCCGCGACCTCGCGTACCAGGCGGTGCTCGAACTCCTCCAGCTCCCCGAACCGCCCACGGCTATCTTCGCCACGGACGACATGGAGGCCCTGCAGGCCGTCCGCGCCGCCTTCCGCCTGGGGCTCCGCGTGCCCGAGGATGTACAGATCGTGGGCGTCGGCAACTCCACCGAAGGCCAGGAATCGGACCCAGCGCTGACCACGGTGGGCCCGGATCCGATCTTCGACCGAGTCTGCACCATGCTGGTGGACCGGCTCGAGCAGCGCTCGCCCGCCGAGGGCATCAGGGTCCCCGCCCCCTGGACCCTGCACCTGCGCGGCACCACCCTCCAGGACTGACGCTCTCTCACCTTTGGGGCCTTTTCGGCTGACGCTCTCTCACGTCTGCAAGTATTCCCTTGGGGGAATCTATGCGTCCTTGAGCGGGCAGCACCCCTGGCGCCAGCGTAACGTGGCACCGAAAGTTTGCTTAGGCTTGCCTAATCTCTAAGATTGGGGATGCAATTACGAAAGCAATTCCTTGCGTAATGCATCCCCAACAAGCCCGTGAAAGGCATCCATGAAAATTCCTGTCCTCGTAGCAGCCGGTGTCGGCGCCGTCGCACTCTCAGCCGCCGTGTTCCTCGCTCCTGGAGCCAGCGCATCCGACCCTGAGACAAGCAGCACGCTGCCTCAGTTCCGGGTTGAAAATGTCAAGGTCAGTTCCCCCCCGGCCGTCGGTAGCGGCCACATCGTCGACACGACCTTCAGCAACCCGCTGAAAGCCGAGATGGCGGACGGGTCCCTCAAGTCCCTCCAGGTGTTCCATGCTCCCCACTGGGACCACGACACGCCGCACTCACATGACGCCAAATCGGTAACCCTGACAAACGGTGACCGCACCGCTCGTGTCATCCTTGGTCGCGCCCTGCACTCTGAAAACCCTCCCTGTGACACCAAGGAGCCGCGCTGCTCGGACGACAAGCTCGAATGGGTCATCAAGGGCGCCACCGACATCCACGGCCAGACGCTCTCAGATTCCTCCTGGAGGGTTTGGGCCGAAGGCAGCAAGGACTAATCTGTAGGACAGATTGTCCATAGTGCGCGGGAAGGCGGTCCCGGCCGGGTTGGCCGGGACCGCTTTGTGACGTACTGCCAGATCGAAGCCATCGCCCGCATGGCCTACCTGCCCTCCCGTGCCGGTAACCTTGAAGTCAAACCGACCCGCACGGAAGGAGGGAAAGTCATGACCGCAACAAACCATGCTCGCGCGACGGCGTTCCTGCGCCGTGTGGGCCTGCTCGCCGGGTTCCTGGCCATCGTCGCCGGGATTTTCGGCATGCACGTCATGACCGGCACCCACACCGTGCACGCCCCCGCCGCCGTAGCGGGCGCCTCCGGGGGCGCAGCCCACGCCGGAACGGCAGCCCCTGATGGCCACCCCGGCCATCAGGCCGCCCCCACAGTTGACCACACGCAGGTGCAGGGCACCGGCGTCACCTCGGCAGAGTCGTGCTCCTGCTCCGGAAACTGCACCACCATGCCTGACATGAGTGCTGCCTGCGTTCCGTCGGCGCACAGCGGGTCCTTGGCGGCCCCGTTGCCCGGAACCACGGTCCTCGCCGTCAACGTCAACGCCGGAGTGGCCAGCCCGGCCACCGTGCGCTATTCCTATGTTCCCGGCAGTCCTTCGCCGGGCGAGTTGTCCATCAGCCGGACGTAAACAGGGATCTGCGCCGTGACCATATCCGGCGCGCATGCCCACCCTGACGCACCCCCGCGGGCCCGTCAGGCGCATCGCTGATGCACGAACCAACTCCGTGGCGCCACGCGCCAACCGATGTTTGAAGGACCTGAACTTCCATGAACAAAAAGTTTCTGACTCTTTCCGCCACCGCCATCGCCGCAGCCATAGCCCTCGCCGGCTGCGGGACCGGAACCGGATCCTCCGGCACCTCCACGTCCGGCACGAACCACAGCAGCACCGGCGCCCCCTCCAGCAGCGCACCGGCCGCGGCAGCGGACCACAACGCTGCCGACACGACATTCGCCCAGTCGATGATTCCGCACCACGCCCAGGCCGTGGAGATGAGCGACATGATGCTCGCCAAGCAGGACATCCCGGCGGCCGTGACGGCCCTGGCGACCAAGATCAAGGCGGCCCAGGGCCCGGAGATCGAGACGATGACCGGCTGGCTCAAGAGCTGGAATGAATCCGCGACAAAGCATGCCGGCCACGGCATGGCCGGCATGATGGGCGACGAGGACATGAAGAAGCTCGACGCGGCCCAGGGCACCGAAGCGGCCCGGCTGTTCCTGACCCAGATGATCGCCCACCATGAAGGCGCCGTCATGATGGCCAAAACCGAAAACACGGACGGGAAGGACGCTGATGCGGTCAGCCTCAGCAAGGCCATCGTGACCGCGCAGGAAGCGGAAATCCAGGAAATGAGGGACCTGCTGGCCACCCTCTGAGCAGCACCCTCCGGCGCCGGCCCTCCCCGGGCCGGTGCCGGCCCCTCCCGCCACCTCACATACCTGGAGTTTCCCATGCCCTTTCCATCGAAGACCCGCCCCCTGGCCGCAGCCGTGATGGCTGCCGCTGCAGGCCTCGTTCTGGCCTTGTCTGCCTGCACGCCGGCGTCTGGTCCAGCCACCGGCACGCCCTCAACCCAGCCTGCCGGTAACGTACTGCCCAGCGCCCACATCCACGGGCTGGCCGTCAGCGGCGACACCGGCCAGGTGCTCCTTGCCACCCACGACGGCCTGTTCGATGTCACGAAACAACCCGCCACCAAAATCGGGGGCACCGATGACTTGATGGGCTTCACCGCAGGCCAGGGCCAGGGCATCTTCTATGCCTCCGGCCACCCCGGAAAGGGCTCCGACCTTCCCAACCCGCTCGGGCTGATCAAATCCAGCGACGGCGGCAAGACCTGGGAACAGCTCTCCCGGCAGGGTGAGTCGGACTTCCACGCCCTCACCACCACGAAATCCGGGATCGTGGCGTTCGACGGGACACTGAGCACCAGCCCGGACGGCAAGACCTGGAAAACGGTCGCCGCCGGCTTCGCACCCGCGGTCCTGGCCGGAAACCCCAACAGTGACACCGTCCTTGCCACCACCCAAGAGGGCATACAGCGCTCCACCGACGGCGGCAACACCTGGGTACTGGAGAAGTCCGCCCCTGTGATCCAGTTCGCCGCGTTCGCCACTCCCACAGAGGCCGTCGGCGTCGAACCCGGCGGGGCCGTCCACTACTCGTCCGACGGCGGGGCGACCTGGACCCGGAAGGGCCAGATCGGCGGCAAAGTCCAGGCGATAGCCGCCGTAAAGGGCACCGACGGAAACCCGCACATCTGGGCCGCCACCGCTGACGGGATCATGGTTTCCACCGATGGCGGGACCACGTTCCGGCCCGCCGACGCCTCCTGAACCCATGCGCACCGGCGCCGCGGCCAGCACCCTCCGGCTCGGCCGCCGTACCTACGTGGCGCTTTGGCGGTAGCGCTCAATCTGTTTCAGGCGCCGCTGGAGGCTGTCGCGCCGCGGGTGGGGGACGACGTCGGGCGCTTCCGCGGTGAGGTCGATGTGGGCGGTGCCGTACTGCCACAGCAGGAGGTCATCCAGGAGGCGGTCCGGTCCGGGGGAGTAGCGGTGGTCCAGGGCCTTGCGGACCTCGGTGATCCGGTTGGCACTGAGAAGGCCGGCCAGCTCCACGGTCTTGGTGAGGCCGTGCGCCGCCAGGAGTTCGGCGGCCCAGCCCCAGTCGTCATCCACTTTGCGGTCCACGTGCGGCAGCAGCGTCCGCCAGACGTCGCGGATCCGGTTGGGGGTCAGCGCCATGCCGCCCTCGCCCTCCAGGTCCCAGTAGCTACGGACCTCCGCGTAGCGCTCGTTGAGGTCGGCGAAGGCGCCCTCAACGGTTTCCAGCATGGCGGCGGTGGCCGTGAACTGCCGGTCGAAGTGCGGCGTCCAGGCGCGCGGGTCCTCGGCCTTGAAGCGGATGTCGTGCTCGATCTCGCTCCAGGCGTGGGCGAACACGGTGCGGATCTGGCATTCGAAGAAGTAGCTGCCGTTGGCCGGAATGTCCGGGTTGAACTCGTGCTGGTATTCCTTGACGGTCTCGTTCTGGATGGTGCGCAGGATCAGGTGCCGGCTGGAGTACCCGTAGGTGCCGGATTCGATGGAGCCGATGTCCTTCTCGCGGTCCCCACGGCAGTCGAACAGCTGTCGCTGGCGCTTGATGATGTTGGCCACGGCGGCGTTTTCGGCTGGCAGTTTGGTGATGATGCGGATGCCCACCATGTCATTGAGCGTCCGGAAGGGGTCCGGGAACTTGAGCACGCGGGGACCGCCGGGCTCCAGCGGGTCATCCGTGCGTGAAATCTTCTCGCGGAAGGACTCCACGGTCTTGGTGCGCCCCGTCACGAACAGGGGCGTGACTTCCGATTCCTTGAGCATGGTCCGCAGCGTCAGCAAAACGTCCCGCGTCACAAGTTTCAGGGCCGGCCGGACGCGCTCGTATAGTTCCACGTTGGCCTGCACAGATTCGCGCAGGTCCGGATCCAAGCTGTCCCAGTTGCTCGCCATACTCCCAGCTTACGGGGAAGCGCTGACAGCTAAAGGGTGCCACCCGCCGTCGCGGTGGTGCTACCCGGCAGTACAGGCGGCTCGCGATAAGCTCGCTACAAAGGAGGGCGCAATGATGCGGCACAAGTACTTCTACGGCGATCACCCAAGCCAATGGGGGGAGCTGTTCATCCCAGAAAACCATGGGGCCAAACACCCCGGTGTTTCGGCCTTGGCGGACGGCGTGGTCGTGGTGATCCACGGCGGTTACTGGCGCTCGCAGTACGGTGCTGAACTCGGCGAGCCCATCGCCCGCGACCTCGCAGCCAGGGGCATTCCCGCCTGGAACCTCGAATACCGCCGCGCCGGCAACGGCGGCGGCTGGCCGCACACCTTCGAAGATGTCCTGGCCGGCATCGACCACCTCGCCGGCATTGCCGGGGAACACGGCCTGAAGCTGGGCAAGGTGGTGGCCCTGGGCCACTCCGCCGGCGGGCACCTGGCAGTCTGGGCTGCGGGCCGTCAGCGCCTTTCGGTCATCGGCGCCCACGACGCCGAGCGCCAACTGCAGCGCAATCCCGAGGAAACCGCCGTCCACCTGACCGGCGTGGTCAGCCAGTCCGGTCTGCTCAACCTGGCCGAAGCCGAACGGCTTAACCTAAGCAACGGTGCCGTCTGCAACCTCATGGGCGGCGATTCCGTTAGATACCCCAAACGGCATAGGTTTGCCGATCCCATGAGTACCCTGCCCATCAACGTGCCCGTCTTCGCCGTGCATGCCGCGGACGACGACGACGTTCCAGCCAGCCAGTCGGAGGGCTACGTTGCGGCGTCCACCGCTTCCGGCGGCTCGGCGCAGCTGCTCCGGGTTCCCGGGGACCACTACGACCTCATCGACACCAAGTCCGTGGGCTACAAGAAATGCCGGGAACTGGTCCAGCGCCTGCTGGCTTGATCCCTAGTCTGGCTTAATCACTAGTCCGCGGTGCCGTTCCTCTGGCAGAGTGGTCCCATGCTTACAGTCATTGGCGAGGCGCTGGTGGACGTCGTCCAGCGGTCCGGCGGAGTGGAGGCGCACGTCGGCGGCAGCCCGCTGAATGTCGCTGTGGGCCTGGCCCGCCTGGACCATGGCGTGCAGTTCGTGGGGCGCTTCGGCCGCGACACCTACGGCGATTCGGTGGCCGCACACTTGCGCTCCAGTTCGGTCATGGTGCCGCTGCCGCCGGATGACAAGCCAACCAGCGTGGCCACCGCCATAATCGACGACGACGGCGCCGCCAGCTACTCCTTCGACCTCGCCTGGGAGCTTCCCGGCTTGGCGGGGCGCCTGCCGTTCATGCTGCAGGGAGCCACCCTCCTGCACACCGGTTCGATCGCTACGATGCTGGAGCCTGGCGCTGCCGAGGTGCTGGCCGCCGTCGAGCACGCCCACCCGAGCACCACCATCAGCTTCGACCCCAACTGCCGCCCCAGCATCATCGCGGACCGGGCCTACGCTCGGGCGCAGACCGAGCGTTTCGTGGTGCTTGCCGACGTGGTCAAGGCCTCGGACGAGGACCTCGAATGGCTCTACCCCGGCGTCGACGCCTTGGAATCGGCCCGCCGCTGGCTCGGGCTGGGCGGTTCCGAAGGTCCCGCCGTCGTGGTGGTCACCCGCGGCGCGCAGGGACCGTGGGGCGTCACGGCCGCCGGCGAGGCGCAGGTTCCTGCGCCCGAAGTGGACGTCGTGGACACGGTCGGAGCGGGCGATTCCTTCATGGCGGCGCTGCTCTCCGGCATCGTGGACCGCGGCCTGGTCGGGGCGCAGAACCGCGGCGATCTCCGGGCCATGCCCCCGGAGGTCCTTGCGGGGGTCCTCGGGCACGCCGCCCGCGCGGCCGCCGTCACCGTCTCCCGGGCCGGCGCCAATCCGCCCACCCGGGCGGAACTCAACGGGGCGTCTTTCAACAGTGAAGCCGGCCTGCCGGTTCTGGGGGCATCCAGTAAGGAGCAGCCATGAGCAAGAATCTTCCATACGCGACGTCGGCGTCGATACCGTCCTTCCGGCTGCACAGCAGTTCGTTCAACGACGGCGCCACCTTGCCCCCCGCGCAGACCAGCGCCCGGTTTGGCGTGGCCGGAGGGAAGGATGAGTCGCCGCAACTGAGCTGGGGGCCGGTTCCGGAAGGCACCAAGAGCCTCGCCGTGACGGTTTTTGACCCCGATGCCCCCGGCGGCGGCTTCTGGCACTGGGCCGCGGCAGGCATCCCCGCTGGCACGGGGTCGTTGGCGGCCGGTGCGGGGTCGCCGGACGGCGGGATGCTTCCCGCGGGCGCGTTCCAGTTGAAGAACGACGCCGGATTCTCCGGTTACCTGGGCGCCGCGCCGCCCAGGGGCCACGGACCGCACAGATACGTTGTGGCCGTGCATGCGCTGGACGTTGCGGATCTGGGCCTCGGTGCCGGTGCGCCTTCCAGCAAACTTGGCCCTAAGCTGGACCAGCACACGCTGGGCCGGGCTGTCATCACGGGCAGGTTCGAGCGGTGACGGGCGGCGGGCGGTCGCGCAAGGCTGCCACGTAGACTGACGTAATGCGCCTTGTAGCAAGCGATATCGACGGCACCATCCTTGGCCACGACGGCAAGATCAGCGACCGCACCATCCGTGCGTTCCACGCGTGCCGGGAGGCCGGCGTCGAGCTGGTCTTTGTAACCGGCCGCCCGCCGCGCTGGTTGACCCCCCTGCAGGAGCAGCTGGGGCACAGCGGCACGGTGATCTGTTCCAACGGTGCCGTGGTCTGGGATCTCGCCGCGGAGAAGGCGCTGGCCTCGCATGTGCTGGGCATGGACGCCGTGCTGGAAGCGCGGACGATCATCAAGTCCATCCGCCCCGACGCCCTGTTCGCCGCCGAGACGCTCACCGGGTTCCACCTCGAGCCCGGGTTCATCGAGAACGCCACCAGCGAGCTGCTCTCGGAGGTCACCCCCGCTCCGCTGCGCCAAACGCTTACCGCGGACGACGCCGTCGTGAAGTTCCTGGCCATCAGCCGCAGCGTCAGCCCGGACGACTTCCTGGCGGAAATCCAGCCCGCCGTGGCGCACCTGGTGACCACCACGCACTCGGCGCCGCGGACCGCGCTCCTGGAAATGTCCGTTCCCGGTGTCAACAAGGCCGTGACGCTGGCCGAGTACGCGGCGTCGCTGGGGATCGATGCCGCCGATGTGGTGGCCTTCGGGGACATGCCCAACGACATCGAGATGCTCCGCTGGGCCGGTGAAGGCTATGCGATGGCCAGCGGCCACCCCGAGGCCATCAGTGCCGCGGGGCAGCAGGCCCCGCACTTCGACGACGACGGCGTGGCCCAGGTCCTCGAGGCGAAGCTCGCCGCCCAGCGGGTTTAGTCTGCCGCTGAAGTCGCCGGGCAGCCTTGCCGGCCATATGCCCGGAAAGGCATGTTTCATCTTTTTCCCAGCCGGCATACAACTGCCGTTCAACTTCCGCCCGTAGGCTTCCAGCCAGGGCCGTGGAACTTCGGCCTGTTGAACCTGCAGGGGGACACATGGGAAAGCGCCGAAACCAGGCTTTGAACACCGCACCGCTGAGGCGCGTGCAGCCGGACCGCCACTGGAAGTCACTGCGCCAGGGCGACCGTGTCAGCGTCACCCTTGAGCCGGGCTACGAATCGGTGGGAGTGGTGGACGCCGTCACCGGCGACGCCACGGCAGTGTGGGTGCACCTCGACGGAGGCCGCGGCCGCACGCTGGTGCACTGCAGCGACGGCGTGGCCGTCATCCCCAAGGATTGCTGAGCCCCGCCAAGCCCTCCCGGCTGCACCGCTGGCCCGTACACTGGGCGGGATAGGCTACGGAGGTGAACCATCCGCTGCCCTATTTCACCCGTCCGGACGGGAGCGCAGGACCGCTCGCCCTGGCCCATCGCGGCTACTCGCGGGACGGTTTGGAGAACTCCATGGCCGCCTTTCGCGCTGCCGTGGAGCTGGGCATCGGCCATCTGGAAACGGACGTCCACACCACCGCCGACGGCGTCCTGCTGCTGTTCCACGACGACGCCTTGGACCGCGTGACGGACAGTGAGGGCCGCATTGCGGACCTCACCGCGGCCCAGGTGGCGCAGGCCAGGATCGGCGGCCGTGAAGCCATCCCCACCTTCGATCAGCTGGCGACGGAGTTCCCCAAGGCAAGGCTGAATCTGGACGTCAAGGACTGGAACTCGGTCCGCACCCTGGCCGCGGCAATCGAGCGCCACGACGCCCATGACCGCATGCTCGTCACGAGCTTTTCGGACCGCCGGCGACGCGCGGTGCTGCGCCTGCTGAGCCGCCGCACGGCGACCTCCGCGGGCCTGCCTCTGACAGCCGCCTTCGTCCTGCTGGGCCCGGTCCTGCCGACCGGCCTGCTGCGGCGGCTACTGCACGACGTGGACGCCTTCCAGGTCCCGGTGGGCTTCGGCCCGGTCCGGGTCATTACCGCCGGTTTTCTCAGGCGGGCCCACCGCCTGGGCATCCAGGTGCATGTCTGGACCATCAATGATCCCGCGCACATGCGGGATCTCCTGGACCTGGGCGTGGACGGGATTGTCACCGACCGCTCGGACCTCCTCAAAGAGGTTCTGCAGGGCCGCGGGGACTGGGACTAACTTCCGGCCGCGGCGGCGACAGAGTGCCTTCCGAGTTGGGTCGCGCATTGTTGGTCTGTTGATTGAGGCTGTGTCGATCCGTGCTGGCTGCGATTTGTCGACTTCTGTGATTCGTGATGGAACCACGATGGGGTTGCCGGACACTTATAGGTATGGGGGACACTGGGAAGGGATCCACGGACGGTGAGCTTTGGCTGCGCGTCATGGATGGTGACGGTTCCGCTTTTGCTTCCCTCTTCATACGCCACCGGGACCGCGTCTTCGTCCACAGTCTCCGGCTGGTGAAAACTCCCTTTGAGGCTGAAGACGTCACCGCCATGGTGTTCCTTGAGGCCTGGCGCTGCAGATCCAGAATCCGGCTGGCCAACGATTCGATGCTCGGTTGGTTGCTGATAACTGCCACGAACGTGGCAAGGAACAAGCTCAGGTCCACGCTGCGCTATGAACGCCTCCTCCGGAAACTTCCGCAGTGCCAGGCGGTGCCGGATCACAGCGACTGGGTGGCTGAGACGGTGGACGAGGACCGGCGGTCTGAACTCCTGCACCAGGCTTACCGTTCGCTGGGTCGGCGGGACCAGGAAATTGTTGCGCTCTGCGTTCTTGAGGACATGGGCACAGCTGAGGTGAGCGAGCTGCTGGGCATTCCATCGGGCACCGTGAAGTCCCGGCTGTCACGCGCCAAAGGGAAACTTGCACAGCTGATGAACCCACAAGCCGGGTTCCTGCCGGCACCGCGCCCGCTCACGCCTGAAGAGGAAAGACCATGAATGAGATTCCGCGTTCACCGCGCTTCAATGCGGAACGCAGCGCAGCCATCGAGGCGCTCCTGGCCAGCGTCGTGCGGGACGGAACGCCGGAAAACCGGCACTTCCAGAACACCAAAAGCAAGAGGATTCTGCTTTCCGGTGTCGCCGTCGCCCTGGTGGCAACCGGGGCAGCGGCCGTAATGCAGCTGCCCGTCACGGACAAAAGCTCGGTACTTTGCTTCGCCCGAGCCGAACTCCACGGCAACCAGTTCCCCGGCACCACAGTTGTACTGGGGGAAGGGGCGAGGCCCGGCGAGCCAGCGCCACGCAACCCTATCCCTATCGGGGACGCGTTGGCCGTCTGCAGTGACATGTGGGCACAACACGTGCTCGACGCGAATACCCCCAACGGCTCGGCGGGTGGCCCGGGCCGGCACGACCCGACCTTCTCTCACCCTGTGCCAAACCCTTTGACAGTATGTGTGCTCAATGACGGCCGCGCCGCGGTCATCCCCGGGGACGAAAAAGTGTGCGGTTCACTGGGACTTGCCTTAAAGACCGATACCGCCCCCTGACCAATCCCAGCCCTCGTTCCGTTCAAGGTTCCTCAAACGGGATACCCCTCCTCGCGGGGGAATGGCCGCGAAGGACCGTCTCGGTTCCAAGGAACTGAGACGGCGACGAATGGTCCTGCTCGCAGCGGGTGGTCATCCGTTGTGCCAGTGGGAGGGCATTTCCAGATCCGGGGGCAGAAGGGTTGCGCAGCTGCCTCTGGCGGCGTTGAGCTGCGGCTGGGTCAGGTAAAGGGCCTTCGACAGATCAGCACCTTCAAGCCGTGCGTCCCTGAAGTCTGCGCCGAGCAGGTCCACGCCCGACAAGTCACTGTCGCGCAGATCCGCGGCAATGAGGTAGGCCCCTCTGAGATCTGCCCCGCACAACCTGCGGGATCTGAGATTCTTGCCCATCAGATCTGCTCCCGGCGTCAGCGCGGAATCCAGATGGTCGTCACCGGCGGCAAAGTAGGAGGCCCGAACTTCTTCGCTGACATCCATCAGCGTTGACCTCACCTGGGAGTGAAGATCTTCAACATCCATCGAAAGCAGCTCCGGCAGCTCGCCACCGACTGCCTGCCCGATCGTGTTCCTGAGCTGCACCGCACGACTCGAGGCATCGGGATCGAAAGTTCGCGTCTGGGCCTCGGCCAGATACCAGAGCATCTCATGGAGCTGCCGGGCGGCTTTGAATGCGGAAAACATCTCGTCTTTGGTGTCAAGGTTATCCAGCCAGCTCTTTCCGGCGAAGAACCCTTGCGATACGTTCTGGCCGGCCCCGAAGCAGTCAAAGACCGCGCAGCCACGAAAGCCCCTCGGGCGCAGGCTGTCGTGGATTGAGCAGGAGAAGTCAGGCGCAAGGTTTTGGCATGGAGAGCCTGCGGGTTTGTCGAGGGCAAAATCCGCCGAACGCGAGAATCCGAAGGCCGTACAGCAGAGGGCGAAGCAGTTACCGCAGTCAGGGCGCAGGGATTGCCGGTCGAGGGCAGGCGAAGAGGGCTCGGGGGATTTGGCCGATGTCGTTTGCATGTGATCTTCCAGTGGTGAGTTCGGTGGTGGGCCGGCGGGTCGGGGAACTCCAAATGGAGTTCCCCTCGCGGGGTACACGGAATCACCGCTCCTCTATGGAGCGAACTGGAATCGCTGTAAAAGCTCTGGGTCACAGAGAAAAATGAAATATCACTGGCATCAGAATACCTGTCCGCCCCCGATGTCGAACCACAGTGTGAGAACAGCTGGGCGCTGCACTTTGGATGTAGCCGTTCTCAGGACTGGATTGGCTCTCACCTGACAGCCAGTTTTGTGCAGAGGACTTCGGACATCCGTGCACTCGTCTTAGAGGAAAATGACACGCGCCTTGCGGCTTGTTCGCGGTGGACGCGGGCGGGAGACTGGGTGTGGTTCAAACACGCGTGCGGGAGGTGGCCCTGTGGCTGTTCAACGGATGGATAACGTCGCCATCGTCGTCGACGACCTGGACGCGGCTGTCGCGTTCTTCACCGAACTCGGCATGGAGATGGAAGGCGGGGGGCCGATCGAAGGCCTTTGGGCGGACCGCACCGTCGGACTCGACGGCGTCCGGAGCGACATCGCAATGATGCGGACTCCGGACGGCCACAGCAAGTTGGAGCTGACCAAGTATCACACTCCCGCTGCGTCCGCCGCCGGGCCGGAGAACCCGCCGCCCAACACGCTGGGCCTGCATCGCGTCATGTTCGCTGTCGACGACATCGACGACACCATCGTCCGCCTGCGCGCCCACGGCGCGGAACTCCTCGGCGAGGTCGCGCAGTACGAGACCATGTTCCGGCTCTGCTACCTCCGCGGCCCCGCGGGCATCATCGTCGCCCTGGCCGAACAGATCGGCTGACACGAGCCTGCACCCCAGACCGAGCGCAACACGAAACCACCGGACCCCGATTGCGCATCGAACAAGTGGTGCCCGCTGAGGGATCCGCTTGCGGGCGGCCGACACCTTCTCCTAATCCGACGTGGTGTCTCAAGTGTCTCGAAACGCATGCGATGCAAGACCACGCAAAGCCCCAGGCTGTGACCCCAAGCGATCACAGCACGCCGCCTTTCCCGCCAAGCTCCACAGCCAAACCGTGAAATATCTCAACGGGAAAGCGCATTCCGCCTGCTAGCTGGCAGGATGGAGGAATGCGCATTCTGATCGCCCCGGACAAGTTCAAAGGATCCCTCACGGCCGCTGAGGCCGCCTCGGCCATGGCAGAGGGGGTGCTGCGCGTCTACCCGGACGCCGTGGCCACCCAGTTCCCCGTGGCCGACGGCGGCGAGGGCACCCTGGAGGCGGCCGTCGCCGCCGGCTACGAGGAGCGGGTCAACGCCGTGGTGGGCCCCATCCTGAAGCCGGTCGGCGCGGCCTGGGCCATCCGCAAGGATACCTTCGGCGGCGCCACCGCGGTGATCGAAACCGCCCAGGCGTCCGGCCTGGCCCAGATGGAGCCCACGCCGGAGAATTCCATCCGCGCCCACAGCTATGGCTGCGGCCAGCTGATCGCGGCGGCGCTGGATGCGGGCGCCACCGAGATTGTGCTGGGGCTGGGCGGTTCGGCCATGTCCGACGGCGGCAGCGGCGCCTTGCGCGCGCTGGGGCTGAAGCCGCTCGACGCCGCCGGGAACGTGGTCCCGCTGGGCGGCGGCTCGCTGGCCGACGTCGTCGCCGTGGACGTCTCCGGGCTGGATCCGCGCTTGGCCACGGCAAAGTTCCGCATCGCCGTCGACGTCCAGAACCCGCTCTACGGCAGCGACGGCGCCGCCCACGTTTTCGGCCCCCAGAAGGGCGCCGACGCCGACGCCATCGAACTGCTCGACGCCGGTCTGCGCAACTGGGCGTCCGTGCTGCGCGAGGCCACCGGGCGCGATGTCAACGTTCCCGGGGCCGGAGCGGCAGGCGGCTTCCCGGCGTCGTTCCTGGCCTTCACGGACGCCGCGCTGGAAGGCGGCTTCGCGCTGGTGGCCGGGCTGACCGGGCTCGCGGCGCACCTGGGCGAAGTCGATCTGGTCATCACCGGTGAGGGATCCATGGACGAGCAGTCCCTCACGGGCAAGGCGCCCATCGCCCTGGCCGATTCGGCGCGGAGCCGCGGCATCCCCGTCGTGGTGGTCGCCGGACGGATCCTGGTCACCCCGGAGGCCTTGGCCGAGCACGGGATCGTGGCCGCCGCCCAGCTGCTGGATGTCGCCCAGCGCAAGGACGGCGTCCCGGACGCCACCGACGCCGTTGCTAACGCTGCCAAATACCTGGCCTGGGCTACCGCGCAGGTGCTCGAGGGGGCCTGAAGCCCTGAGGTCATGCACATCGTAGGACCGCGGCCCGAGCCGGCACTAATTCCCGCCGCCGGGCAGATAATGAATGTACAAGCATGGCTTTGACCTCTGCCATGCACCTACGATGCGACGACCCCCGCCGGGCCGCCGTCGTCTCCGCAGGGCTGGCAGCCAGCCAGCACGGCAAATCGAATCGAGGAGCACCATGTCCAACTTGAAAGAGCGGCTGCACGCAGACGTCGTCAGCCACATAAAGGACGGCAACCGCGTCGCCCTGTCCACCGTGCGCAACGTCCTGAGCGAGATCGACACCCGTGAGAAGGCAGGCAAGGCGCCAATCCACCTGGACGATGCCCAGATCACGGCCATGCTGCAGAAAGAGGCTGCCCACCGCCACGAGACTGCCCACATTTACGAAGAAGCGGGAAAGACCGAGCGCGCAGCCGCGGAAATCGCAGAGGCCGAGGTCATCGAGGCCTACCTGCCGGAACCGTTGACCGCCGCTGAAGTCGAGTCCATTGTTGACGAAGCCATTGCTTCGTTGAAGGCCGACGGCGTTGAGCTGTCCCTTATCCACATGGGCTATGTCATGAAGCCGGTCACCGAGAAGGTCGCCGGCCGTTTTGATGGCAAGGCGGTCAGTGAGATCGTCCGGGCGCGGCTCTCGTAGGGAAACATAACGGAGAACGACGGCGGCAGCCACGTGGCCGCCGTCGTCCAATTGCTGCAGGCTTGTAGCTGCTAGCGAGCTCGGGGCAGCCCTCCTCCTGGGCCCGGTCAGTTGCCGACGTACGCCGCGAGGTGCTTGCCGGTGAGCGTCGATCTGGCGGCCACCAGCTGTGCCGGCGTGCCCTCGAAAACGACCTTGCCGCCGTCGTGCCCTGCGCCGGGGCCGAGGTCGATGATCCAGTCGGCGTGCGCCATGACGGCCTGGTGGTGCTCGATGGCGATGACCGATTTGCCGGACGCGACCAGGCGGTCCAGGAGGCCCAGCAGGTTCGCGACGTCGGCGAGGTGCAGGCCGGTGGTCGGTTCGTCGAGGACGTAGACGTCGCCGCTTTCGGCCATCTGGGTGGCCAGCTTGACGCGCTGCCGCTCGCCGCCGGACAGCGTGGTGAGGGGCTGGCCAAGCGTGAGGTAGCCGAGGCCCACGTCCACGAGGCGGTCGAGGATCTTGTGGGCCGCCGGCGTGCGTGCCTCCCCTTCGCTGAAGAAGGCCTCGGCCTCGATCATCGACATGGCCAGCACCTCGGCGATGTTGCGGCCGCCCAGCGTGTATTCCAGGACCGAGGCCTGGAACCGCTTGCCCTCGCATTCCTCGCACGGGGATTCGACCGTGGCCATGACGCCGAGTTCGGTGAAGATGACGCCCGCGCCGTTGCAGTTGGGGCAGGCGCCTTCGGAGTTGGAGCTGAAGAGCGCCGGCTTCACACCGTTGGCCTTGGCGAAGGCCTTGCGGATCGGTTCGAGCAGGCCTGTGTACGTGGCGGGGTTGCTGCGGCGCGAGCCCTTGATGGCGCCCTGGTCGATCACCACAACGCCGTCGCGGCCGGCCACGGAGCCGTGGATCAGCGAGCTCTTGCCCGACCCTGCAACGCCCGTGACCACGCAGAGCACGCCAAGCGGGACGTCCACGTCCACGTACCGGAGGTTGTGCGTTGAGGCACCGCGCACCTGAAGTATGCCGGACGGCGTACGTACGGATTCCCGGACCGTGGCCCGGTCGTCGAGGTGGCGGCCGGTGATGGTATCGCTTCGGCGCAGCCCCTCCACGCTTCCTTCGAAGCAGACGCTGCCGCCGTCGGTCCCGGCACCGGGGCCGAGGTCGACGATGTGGTCGGCGATGGCGATGGTCTCGGGCTTGTGCTCCACCACCAGCACGGTGTTGCCCTTGTCTCGCAGCTGCAGCAGCAGCTGGTTCATCCGCTCGATGTCGTGCGGGTGCAGGCCGATGGTGGGCTCGTCGAAGACGTAGGTGACGTCCGTGAGGGACGAGCCCAGGTGGCGGATCATCTTGGTGCGCTGCGCCTCGCCACCGGACAGCGTGCCTGCCGGCCGGTCCAGCGAGAGGTACCCCAGCCCGATTTCGTCGAAGGAGTCGAGCAGGTGCTGCAGGCCCTTGAGCAGTGGCGCCACCGAGGGCTCGTGCAGATCGCGGATCCAGCCGGCCAGGTCGCTGATCTGCATTTCGCACAGCTCGGCGATGTTCTTGCCGTTGATCTTGGCGGACCTGGCCTCCGCGGTGAGCCGCGTGCCCTCGCACTCGGGGCAGGACTGGAAGGTGATGGCACGCTCCACGAAGCGGCGCACGTGCGGCTGCAACGCCTCCACGTCCTTGGACAGCATGGACTTCTGGACCTTGGGGATGATGCCCTCGAAGGTGAGGTTGATGCCCTCCACCTTGATCTTGGTGGGCTCGGCGTACAGCATCGTTTCGAGCTGCTTCTTGGTGAACGTGGCGATCGGCTTGTCCATCGGCAGGCCCATGCCTTCGAACAGCCTGCCGTACCAGCCGTCCATGCTGTAGCCGGGGACGGTCAGGGCACCCTCGGCCAGCGACTTTCTGTCGTCGTAGAGCGCCGTGAGGTCGAAGTCGGAGACCGAGCCCATGCCCTCGCAGCGCGCACACATGCCGCCCAGGTAGACCACGTTCTGTGCCACGGCCTTCTCCACCCTGCCGCCGGCCTTCTCGGTGCTCATCACGCCGCTGGCCTTCCGCGTGGGGACGTTGAAGGAGAAGGCCGTGGGCGGCCCGACGTACGGCTTGCCCAGGCGGCTGAAGAGGATCCGGAGCATGGCGTTGGCATCCGTGGCCGTGCCCACGGTGGAGCGGGGGTTCGCGCCCATCCGCTCCTGGTCCACGATGATCGCCGTCGTGAGCCCCTCGAGGTGGTCCACCTCGGGCCGCGCGAGGCTCGGCATGAAGCCCTGTACAAAGGCGCTGTAGGTTTCGTTGATCAACCGCTGCGACTCCGCCGCGATGGTGCCGAACACCAGGGAACTCTTCCCCGAGCCGGAGACCCCGGTGAACACCGTCAGCCGCCGCTTGGGGATCTCGACGCTGATGTCCTTGAGGTTGTTCACGCGCGCGCCCTGCACGCGGATCAGATCGTGGCTGTCGGGATCGCGCAGCTCGGCGGACTCCGTGTCCATCCTCGTGTCCATGCTCATCGGGTCTCCATCGTTTGCGCGGGGCCGCCCTTGTAAGGACGCAGCTATGCTGTGATTTCGGCGGGCTGTGGGTCGTGACTCGCAGTCAACCTGAAGGCCTTTAGCCTGACGGCGAGTTGCTCGGCTAGGTTCTCTATCTGCGGATCGATTGGTTGATTCCGGTCGATCTCTGACCCTCCATGCATACGTGACTTATCGAAGGAGCCGTGGCTTCCCCCTTTGAACCAGACGGTGAGTACTGCGTTCTCGCCAAATCGGTCTGCGAACTGCTTGCTCTCAAAACGAGTCCAGAGACGATCTGGGTAGTCCACCCCCATGATCGGTACGACGAATGAGGCTTCGCTCTTGTAAATGGGGGCCAGGTAGGTTTCCACATCGCAACCCAAGATCAAAGCCTGTTCGTCAAAGTCGTAGAAGACGCTAATTTCTCGATCCTGGAGGGACCTCGCCAGTTTTTCTGCGATGTCGCGATCACTGCCAGCGAATGACAACGCGAAGTCGTATGAGTTTGAAAAAACTACGTCGAAGTAGCCGAGCCGCTCCGAGAACTTGTTCCACGAGAGGTGCCGAATGAAGAAGAAGAACTGGGGGTCCTCCACGGCTAGGATTCTTGTTTCGGGGTCGTAGTGCAGGAGGTCGCTGAGCTGAGGCGAGTTCTTTGCCAGATGATCCTCGAGATGCCCCTTGTCGACAACCTGTCCGACGCTGGCGCGGAGTGACGAGTTTTTGGAGATTTCTCGATCAAGATCAATGGTCCACTCATCACTCATGGACAGCCAACGAAGGATTTGCAGATAGGGAGCTCGGCCTTCCTTTCGGCGACGCTTGCCGGTTGCAAATACTTCGGCCTTCTTGTGGAAGGTTGTTGCTAGTTGGTCGATTACGGTTTCTCGAATGGAGGTGAATGAGGCATCAATCCTCTTGGGGCCCGGCAACGTGGCTACCACATCATCACTAATGCAGGCCTCGAAACAGATCATTTGGGCGATGTTAAAGCTACCGGCGCTGGCCTCGACAATGGACTCTGCCGCAGCCAGTTCGATGTTCAGGGCCTCACAGCCCTTTTTGACGAGTTCTCTGACCTTTTCGTCAGGGTTCACCCCAAGTTTTACTACTTCGATGCGGCCGGCGAGATCCGGGGCAATAGCCAGCAAGGATTCTCCGACCTTATTAATGCCAACGATGACAATCTTGATGTCGGCACGCTCCTGATCCGCCAGGATCTTCATGAAGTCCGAAATAGACTCTCTTACAGCAGCGTCAAGCCTGTGGAAGTCGTCGATAATCACTATGCCGAGGTCCGTCTGTGACGGGATAGACGATATAAAGTCCCGATCATTCGGATCGCGAGCAGTTAGTGTCATGACTGAACTGGGCAGGCTAGCGTCGATCTCAGAGAGTACCTTCATGACAGAGCTGGTCTTGCCGATTTTTGATGGTCCCTCGACAACCACGCCCTTCCCCGGTGACCGCAGGGCAATCAGAAGCCGCGTGTACTCTTTCGGCTTGACAAAAGTGATGCTGGGCACGCCCGATCGCTTAAAAACTTCTTCGACGTTGTAGGTTGTCAAGGTTCCTGTCCTTGGAGATCGAGTATTTCGACGATTCTACTTGGAGTCCTCACGTCCGAGAGTTAGCTGCCGCCGCGGACCGGCATACGGCACCACCCACCCCTACTTCTTCTTCCCGCTCCTCTTCGCCGCCGCATTCATCGCAGCCTTCGCCGCCGGCGGCAACCCCGCCGTCTCGGTCTCAGGCTCGGCAACGGTCCCGCGCCAGCGGGCCACGGCCTTCATGCCGTGGTAGATCACCAGGGCCGCGGCCGAGCCCAGGGCGATGCCCGTGAAGGTCAGTTCGCCGAT
This sequence comes from Arthrobacter cavernae, assembly GCF_017368795.1. GTDB lineage: Bacteria > Actinomycetota > Actinomycetes > Actinomycetales > Micrococcaceae > Arthrobacter > Arthrobacter cavernae. The sequence goes on from NZ_JAFNLL010000015.1 coordinate 87,971, forward strand.
GGTCCAGGTGTAGTCGGCGATGCCGATGATCAGGGCAACAGCCGCCGTCGTGAGGTTGATGGGGTTGGAGAAGTTGACCTTGTTCTGCACCCAGATCTTCACGCCGAGCACGCCGATCATGCCGTATAGCATGGTCGCGGCGCCGCCCAGCACGCCGGCCGGAACGGTCGCGATCAGTTCGCCGAATTTCGGCGAGAAGCTCAGCACGATGGCGAAGATGCCGGCCACCCAGTAGGCCGCCGTCGAGTAGACCTTGGTGGCGGCCATGACGCCGATGTTTTCCGCATAGGTGGTGGTGCCGGAACCGCCGCCGAGGCCGGCAAGCACCGTCGCGGCGCCGTCGCCCATCAGCGCGCGGCCGGAGACGCCGTCGAGGTTCTGGCCGGTCATCGCCGCCACGGACTTCACGTGCCCGATGTTCTCGGCCACCAGCACCAGCACCACGGGAACGAACAGGCCCACCACGCCCAGGTGGAATTCGGGGGTCTGGAAGTGGGGGAGGCCGATCCACGCGGCGGCGTCCATCTTCGAGTAGTCAACCTCGCCGCGCATCATGGCCACGAGGTAGCCCACCACCACACCCACCAGGATGCTCAGGCGCCCGATGATCCCGCGGAACAGCACGCTGACCAGGATGATCGTCACCAGCGTGATGAGCGCGGTCACCGGAGCGGCGTCGAAGTTGTTCTTCGCCGCGGGCGCCAGGTTCAGGCCGATCAGGGCCACGATCGCGCCCGTGACGATGGGCGGCATGAGGCGGTTGATCCATTCAGCGCCGAACTTCTGCACCACCGCACCGATGAGCGCCAGCACGACGCCGGCAAGCACCACGCCTCCCAGCGCGCCGGCAATGCCGTACTGCTGCTGGGACGCCATGATGGGGGCGATGAACGCGAAGCTGGAGCCGAGGTAGCTGGGGACGCGGCCCTTGGTGATCACCAGGAACAGCAGCGTGCCGACGCCCGAGAAGAACATGGTGGTGGCCGGCGGCATGCCCGTGATGATGGGCACCAGGAAGGTGGCGCCGAACATCGCCACCACGTGTTGCATGCCGACGCCGATGGTCAGGGGCCAGGCCAGGCGCTCGTCGGGGGCCACCACGTGGCCCGGGCGGATCGACTTTCCGTTGCCATGGAGCTTCCATTTGGTACCGAGCATGCTCATGGCAAGGGCCTTCCTCAGAAGTTGTTGGGGGTCACGTGCAACTTTACCGCCAGCTTGCGGGCCCGCTCTACGTGCTTGGCCGGCGTTCAGGGCCGCAGAGCAGGCCCCGCAAGGCTTTCCCGGGCCGGTGGTGTGCCGAAGGTCACGGGCCGTCACTGGAATCGCGGGGAGACGGTTGAAGTTGCAACCATGGAAAGCAGAAGCGCCCGGCCGTCCACAAGGCAAGGGCCCAGCGAAAGGTTCACGAATGACGATCGCCCACGAAGAAGCAGCCATTGACGCCGCCGCAGTCGACGCCATTTTTACCGAAGCCCGCACCGCCAACTCGTTCTACGGCGAGGTCACCGAGGAGCAGGCCCGGGCCATCTACGAACTGACCAAGTTCGGCCCGACGGCGTTCAACTCCCAGCCGCTGCGCGTCACCTACGTCCGCTCCGAGGAAGCCCGCGCCACGCTGGTGGAGACCCTCGCGAACGGCAACAAGGCCAAGACCGCCTCCGCCCCGCTGGTGGCCGTGCTCTCCTACGACACCGCATGGCACGAGCAGTGGGACAACTTCCTGCCCGCCTACAACGCCCCCAAGGCCATGTACGACGCCGACCCCGCGCTCGCTGCCGCCACGGGCAACAACAATGCCCACCTGCAGGCCGGCTACTTCATCCTGGCCGTCCGCTCGCTCGGTTTCGCCGCCGGCCCCATGACGGGCGCCGACTTCTCCGCAATCGACGCAGCGTTCTTCCCTGCCGGCGAGCAGAAGAGCTTCCTGGTGGTCAACATCGGCCAGCCCGGCACGGACGCCTTCGGCGATGCCAAGCCCAAGTTCGCCTACAAGGACGTCGTCCGCACCGTCTAAGGACCCTTCCGACGCTCTCTCACTTTTGGCGTCTTTTTCAGCAACGCTCTCTCACTTTCCTGACGAAAGTGAGAGAGCGTTGGTGCTTAAGGCCGGATACGTGAGAGAGCGTTTGCCTGGAGGCGGTGGGAAACTGACCATATGAGGAACCTCATCATGGTGGCGTTCATCGAGCCCGTCGCCGACGGGCTGGAATTCCCGCGCACCAACTGGCCGTTGCACATCACTTTGCTAAGGTTCGACGTCGGCCCTTCCGAAAGCGCCGGCGTCGCCGAGCGCCTCATCGAACTCGCCGCGGTACCCGTGATGGGTGCCCTGGGAGCGCTCCTTACGGTGGGTCCCGACGCGGAATTCGGCCACCAAGGCTCCATCCCCGTCAGCCTCGTGGAGCACGACCCCCTGCTGCAGGGCCTCCACGAGGAACTGTTCGACGCCGTCGTTGAGTTGGGCGGCACGGCGGCCACGCCGCGCTACGTGTTGAACAACTACCGTCCCCACATCTCGCACCACGACCGCAGGCAACCCAAGCAGGGTGACGTCGTCGTGCTTGACCGGGTGGCGCTGGTGGACATGGCGCCGGACAGCAACCACACCATCCGGCGCATCCTCAAGCTGTGGGCGCTCCCGGAGGAGCCCGAACTTAGGAAATAACCCCGTCCACCAGCGCCTTGGCCTCTTCCTGCACCTTGGCCAGGTGGTCCGCGCCCTTGAAGGACTCGGCGTAGATCTTGTAGACGTCCTCGGTGCCGGAGGGGCGGGCCGCGAACCAGGCGTTCTCCGTGACTACCTTCAGGCCGCCGATGGACGCGCCGTTGCCGGGGGCCTCGGTCAGCTTGGCCGTGATGGTCTCGCCGGCCAGCTCCGTGGCGGTGACATCCTCGGCCGAGAGCTTGCCCAGCTTGGCCTTCTGCTCGCGCGTGGCGGCCGCGTCGATGCGCGCGTAGACGGGATCCCCGAACTGGTCCGTGAGGCCCTTGTACAGCTGTGACGGCGACTTGCCCGTGACCGCCGTGATTTCGGAGGCCAGCAGGGCCAGCAGGATGCCGTCCTTGTCGGTGGTCCACACGCTGCCGTCGCGCTTGTTGAAGGAAGCGCCCGCGGATTCCTCGCCGCCGAACGCGCCCTCGCCGGAGAGCAGGCCCGGAACGAACCACTTAAAGCCCACCGGGACCTCCACGAGCTTGCGGCCCAGGCCGGCGGCCACGCGGTCGATGATGGAGGAAGAGACCAGGGTCTTGCCGATGACCGATTCCGGGTTCCAGCCGGTGCGGTTCCGGTACAGGTAGTCGATCGCGACGGCGAGGTAGTGGTTGGGGTTCATCAGCCCGCCCTGGCCGTCGACAAAGGGCGTCACGATGCCGTGCCGGTCGGCGTCGGCGTCGTTGCCCGTGGCGATGTCGAACGCGGAGCCAGCAGCGGTGGCGGAACCGGCGGACATCCGCCGGATCAGCGAGGCCATGGCCGACGGCGAGGAGCAGTCCATGCGGATCTTCTCGTCCCAGTCCAGGGTCATGAAGGCCCACTGCGGGTCCACGGTGGGGTTGACCACCGTGAGATCCAGCTGGTGGCGCTCGCCGATCTCGCCCCAATAGTCCACGGACGCGCCACCCATGGGGTCGGCGCCGATCCGCACGCCGGCCCGGCGGATGGCGTCCAGGTCCAGCACGGACGGGAGGTCGTCCACGTAGCTGCTCAGGAAGTCGAACTTGCCCGTGGTGTCGGCGGCGAGGGCGTCGTTCAGGGGCATGCGCTTGACGCCACGGAGCCCGTTTTCGAGGAGCTCGTTGGCGCGGTTGGCGATCCAGCCGGTGGCGTCCGTGTCAGCCGGGCCGCCGTGCGGGGGGTTGTACTTGAAGCCGCCGTCGCCGGGCGGGTTGTGGCTGGGCGTGACCACGATGCCGTCCGCCTGCGGCTGGCCGGGCCCGGCTTCCTGGTTGTACTTCAGGATGGCGTGGCTCAGCGCGGGCGTGGGCGTGTAGCCGTGGCGGGCATCCACCAGGACGTTGACGCCGTTGGCGGCGAGGACTTCCAGGGCGGAGTTCTGCGCGGGCTCGCTGAGCGCGTGGGTGTCGCGCCCGATGAACAGTGGCCCGGTGATGCCCTGCTGGCCGCGGTATTCCACGATCGCCTGCGTGATGGCCAGGATGTGGGGCTCGTTGAACGAGGCCTTCAGGCTCGATCCGCGGTGGCCGGAGGTCCCGAACGCGACGCGTTGCGCGGGATCTTCCAAGTCCGGAGCCACGTCGAAGTAGGCGTCCAGAAGGGCGGTGATGTCAACAAGGTCCTGGGGGAGGGCAACTGTGCCCGCTCGGCTAGCCATTCGTCCAGCATGCCAGACCCCACTGCGCCGCGGGAGGAGTTGTCCGTAATGCGGCCCCTGTGACTGTGAATGTCGTCCGGGGCCCGCAAAGTTTCACCCTGCGTTTACCCTGCGGCAGTGTAGGACGGCTGAGTACCGCTGAACTTATGCGCCGGCTCCACCGGCGGTAGTGTGGGTGTCAAAGACTCGCAAGGGGGATCTCCATGTCAGACCAGCCAGCCAAGGGCAACGACGACGCGCCCAAGGGCTACGAGCCGCCGTCGTACATTCCGCCCGCGGAAACCCCGCTCCCGCCGCCGGCTCCACCGGTATTCGGCGAACCCGTTCCGCCGGCGTTCGAATCACCCGCCCAGCCGCCGTATGGCCAGGATCCGTACGGCCAGCAGCCTCCCTATGTGCAGCCTGCCCCCTACGGCCAGCAGCCTCCGGCGTTCCAGTCACCCGCCCAGTCGCCCTACGGCCAGGTACCGTATGGCCAGTCCCAGTTTGGGCAGACGCAGTACGGCCAGCCGGGAAGTCCTTACGGCCAGCCTGCCTACTACGGCGTGCCCGCGGAGCCGAAGGGCCTGAGCATCGCGGCCATGATCTGCGGCATCGTCGGCCTGGTGACGGGCGGTTTCCTGATCCTGCCCCAGATCGCTGCCGTGATCCTGGGTCATATCGGCATGAAGAAGGAACCCGCCGGCCGCGGATTCGCCTTGACGGGCCTGATCACGGGCTACATCGGCATTCTGTTCGGGCTGCTGTGGCTGATCTTCCTGATCATCGGACTCTCCATGGCCAGCCAGTACAACTTCACCTACTAAGCAGACAACGACGGCGGCCGGTGCGGTTGGCGGGATTCCCACCAACCGCACCGGCCGCCGTCGTCGTTTGGGGTGGCCGAGGAGCGTAGACGTCCGCCTACGCGGCCTCCAGAACAGCGGCGAGCTGAAGAAGCAGCAGTTCAGAGCCCATTCTGCCGATGAGCTGGATGCCCATCGGCAGCCCGGCCCCGGCCGCGCCGCCCGTCCAGTGCACCGGGATGCTGATGGCCGGCAGCCCGCACACGTTCACCATGGAGGACCACGGCGCGAATTCGCACTGCCTCCGGTAGTCGGCGTCGGCGTCCCCGGCCCACTCGGAGGGCCACGGCTCGCCGCTGTGCCCGCCGCCGGTGAACCAGCCGACGGGCCGCGGAGTCTGCGCCAGCGTGGGCATGAGCATCACGTCCCACTCCGCGTACTGGGCGATGGTGTCGTGTTCGAAGCGGCGCAGGAAGGCCAGCGCCTCGTTGACCTTCGAGGCGCTGCGCTGCTGCGCGCGCCGCCTGAACGTGCGCGTCAGCGGGGTCAGCAGGGCCTCGCGCTGCGGCGTGATCCGGGCACTCCCGACGCCGGCAGTCCAGGCGGCGGTGAACGCGTCCGGGTAGCGGTTGTCGTAGCGGATCTCTGTTTCGGCAACCAGGTGCCCGGCGGTTTCCAGCAGGGCCATGCCCTTTGCGAGGGCGTCGCGGGCTTCCTGCTCCACGGTGAACGGGAACGCCGCGGCCCAGGGGCTGTCCAGGCTTACGCCTATCCGGAGCTTCGGCGGCGCCGTGCCGATGTTGGCGAGGTAGCCGCCGTCGGGCTGGCTCCCGGCCGGGACGAGCGACTCGAGCATCAGCGCCGCATCCGCCGCCGTGCGTGCCAGGGGTCCGGCAACCACCAGCCTGGCGGCGTCGCCGGAGCTTTCACCCGAAGGAACCAGCCCGCGCCCCGGCTTGAGTCCCACTAGGCCGCAGGCGCCCGCCGGAATCCTGATCGAGCCGCCGCCGTCGGTCCCTGGCGCGAACGGAACCAGGCCCGCGGCCACCGCGGCAGCGCTGCCTCCCGAGGAGCCGCCCGAACTGCGGCTCAAGGAATGGGGATTGCGCGACGGCGGCGCGATCCGGTTTTCGCTGTAGGCCGTCAGTCCGAATTCCGGAACCTGCGTCTTGCCCAGTGAGATGGCTCCGTCGCCTTTCAGCACGGCCGCCAGGGCGCCGTCCTCCGGGGCCGGCTTGTGGTCCAGCGCGGCGCTGCCGTGCGTGGTGACCACGCCCGCAACGTCGGTGAGGTCCTTGAAGGCGAGGGGGACGCCGTGGAGCCTTGGCAATTCGGCGCTCCGGCGCTCGCGGACAAGGCAGGCGTGCAGGGCATCGGCGGCCGCGGCGTCGGCCATGGCCTGCTCCGCGGTCACGGTGATGAAGGCGCCCAGGCTGGTGTTGGCGGCCTCGATCCGGGCCAGGAAGTGCCCGGCGGCCTCACGGGCCGAGAGACTCCCGACGGCCAGCGCATCACGGAGTCCCACGGCTCCCAGTCGGTGGATGTCAGCCAAGGAACCGCGGCTCCAGCCGTTCCTCGAAGGCCACGGCGTCCACGCTTTCGCCCGCGCCGGCCGTGACGCGGTACGCCGCCTTGTCCCGCACTTCCGCGACCACCTCGGCCAGTTCCGTGCCCCGGTACACCAGCCCCACGCCGTCGTCGGTGCAGTGCGTTTCGCCCAGCGCGCCCTGGGACACCAACTGGTGGACCAGCGGGCGGCGGAGCGGTTCCGAGTCGTAGTGCACGCCGTTGGCATAGGGCAGGAAGCCCAGGCCGTTGGTGATGGGGCGCAATTCCGGGCCGTAGGAATCTGTGGTGCCGCCCTGGAACCAGCAGATGGATCCTGCGGACACGCCTGCCAGGACCACGCAGTGTTCCCAGACGCGGCGCAGGACGCTGTCCAGTCCGTGGGCCCGCCACACGGCAAGCATGTTGACCACCGAACCGCCGTTCGCCCAGACCACGTCCTGCTCCAGCAGATGGGCCTCGGGGTCCTCGTGGTTGGGCATGGTGAAGAGGTTCAGGTGGCTGAAGTCGAAGCCGGCCACGCGCGCGGCCTGGTCCATCTCGGCAGCCCACCAGCGCTGGTCCCCGGACGCCGTGCCGATGTGCGTCACGCGCGGCGCGCGCCCGCTCACCCCGGACAGCTCGACGGCGTAGTGCAGCAGGTGGTCGAATTCCAGCCTCGTGCGGCGCCCGGCCTTGTAGCCGCCCGACGTCGCCAGGATGGTGGGTTCCTGAGCCGCCATTCGTCCGATCTCCTCACCGCAGTCCGTAGTGCAAGCCTGCGCCAAGACTAATGCCGGAGCCGTGTTTTTGGGTGGGCCCACGACGCCCGGGTTCCCTGGCCGAAGCGGAGCGAGGTGAGGGAGGCGTTGGGTGGGCCCACGACGCCCGGGTTCCCTGGCCGAAGCGGAGCGAGGTTAGGGAGGCGTTGGGGACGTAGGCTTGATGAAGAGTAAAACCGAGTGGAAGGGACTCCGATGAGCGATTTTGAGACTGTGCCGGTGGGCGACGTTCCTGCGGATGCGAGCATCCTGGATGTGCGCGAGGACTACGAGTGGGTTGCCGGGCACGCCGAAGGCGCCCTGCACATCCCCATGGACCAG
>NZ_JAFNLL010000016.1 GCF_017368795.1 Arthrobacter cavernae
TAGGGAGGCGTTGGGGACGTAGGCTTGATGAAGAGTAAAACCGAGTGGAAGGGACTCCGATGAGCGATTTTGAGACTGTGCCGGTGGGCGACGTTCCTGCGGATGCGAGCATCCTGGATGTGCGCGAGGACTACGAGTGGGTTGCCGGGCACGCCGAAGGCGCCCTGCACATCCCCATGGACCAGATTCCGGCCCGCCTGGATGAGCTTGACCCGGACGTGGACCTTTTTGTCATCTGCCGCACCGGCGGCCGTTCCATGCGTGCTGCGCAGTGGTTGACCGCCCAGGGCTACTCCGCCACCAACGTTGCCGGAGGCATGGACATGTGGTTCGAATCCGGCCGCCCCATGGTGTCGGACAACGGCCTCAAGCCTGTTGTTCTCTAACCTCTGCATAACCCCTAAGGAATATTTGATGTCAGTCAGCACCGTTACCTACACGTTCCTCGGCCCGGAGGGTACCTTCACCGAGGCTGCGCTCCTGCAGGTTCCGGGTGCCGCTGACGCCAAACGCGTCCCCTGCTCCAACGTGAACACGGCGTTGGACAAGGTGCGCAACGGCGAGGCTGACGCCGCCATGGTTCCCATCGAGAACTCGGTGGAGGGCGGGGTGACCGCCACGCTGGACTCGATTGCGAACGGTCCGGAGCTGCGGATCATCCGCGAGGCCCTGGTTCCGATCACCTTCGTGCTCGTGGCGAGGCCCGGCGTCGAGATCTCCGATATCCGCCGCATCTCCACGCACGGCCACGCCTGGGCCCAGTGCCGGATCTGGATCGATGCAAACATCCCGGACGTGGAATATGTTCCTGGTTCGTCCACTGCGGCGGCCGCCATGGGACTCCTTGAGGACGACGCCCCCTATGACGCCGCTATCTGCGCCCCGCTCATCGCCTCGGAGCAGCCCGGTCTGAACATCCTGGCCGAGAACATCGGGGACAACGCCGAGGCCGTCACTCGCTTCATCCTGGTCAGCCGCCCCGGCGCCCTGCCGGAGCGCACCGGCGCGGACAAGACCACCGTGGTAGTCCCCCTGCCCGAGGACCACCCGGGTGCCCTCATGGAGATCCTGGACCAGTTCGCCACCCGCGGCGTGAACCTCAGCCGTATCGAATCCAGGCCCACGGGCCTCTACCTGGGCCACTACTTCTTCAGCATCGATGCCGACGGCCATGCCTCGGACGCCCGCGTGGCCGACGCCCTGGCGGGACTGCACCGGATCAGCCCGGCCACCCGTTTCCTGGGGTCCTACGCCCGGGCGGACAAGCAGAGCGCCGTCGTTGCTCCGCACACCTCCGACGCCGCGTTCAAGTCGGCGCACGCCTGGGTGGATTCCATCCTCAACAGCCAGCCCTAGGTCGCTGGAACGCCTTGATAGCGGGCCTTGGAGCCCCTACCCGCCGGTAGGAAATTGATCCTTCAACCCCTATCGCAAGGATGCAACTCTGCGTATGCTTGCTTGATCCACATTGGATGGATGCATGCCCCTAACGAAGGGAGCGGGCCATGTCAGGCCGTAGAGATGACCAGGACGGCCAGGGAATGATCGTCAATCCCAAGCCGGCTGCCGAAAACCAGGACTGGGACGGCGACGAAGCCGACCGGGCTGACCGCCTGCGCTTCGAAGAGGAGCAGGCCATGATCCGGGAGCAGTCCGAGGCCCGCGCGGCCGCGAAAGCCGCCGCCGAAGCCGAGAAGAAGAAGGCGGCTTCCTAGCCTCCCGCCCCGATCGCGCCTACGGCGATTTCTGCACCCGCACCAGCAACGATCGTGGCTGGACCTGCACGGTGACCTTGGTGGCCTCACCCGAGGGATCGCCGTCGAGCTGCGTGGCCATCGGCTCCTGGCTGCGGATGACAATCTTCCCCGAACGGTAGAAATTCATCACCGGCAGGTTCCTGTTGTGCTTGAAGAGGATCTTCGCATACATGGCGAGCCAGCCGATCGCGCTGCGGGGGCTCATGACCACCACGTCCAGCACGCCGTCGTCGATCATGGCTTGCGGGATGAAGTCGATGCCGCCGGGGATCAGGCCGCAGTTGGCAAACAGCACGCTGCGGATCTTCCGTGACTGCTCGGCGCCGTCGTCCATTGTGATGGCGACCTTCTTGCGCCGGCCCGGCAGGTGCCGGACACCGGCCTCCGTGTAGGCGAGCCAGCCAACGGTCTTCTTCAGGTCTTCCTTGGTATCGCCCACCACCTCGGCGTCGAGGCCCATGCCCGCGATGACCACGAAGCCGTGCTCCGAGGAGGCTCCGGTCAGCTCGTTTTCGATCCCCATTACGGCTGTGTCGATGTAGCGCTGGTGTCCGAAGAGGGCCGTCTGCACGCTGCCGGGCAGGTCGTTGACGTCCAGGTCCACGTTGCGGGCCAGCAGGTTGCCGGTGCCGAGCGGGATCAGGCCCAGCGCGGTGCCGGTGTGGGCGAGCAACTCGGCCACAACGCGTACGGTGCCGTCACCGCCGCCCACCAGGACGACGTCGGGCCCGTCCTCCAGTGCGGCGCGGGTCTGGCCATGGCCCGGATCCTCGGCAGTGGTTTCGAAGAAGCGCGGCTCGTCCCAGCCTGCCAGATGGCAGGCATCCTTGATGAGCCTGCGCGCCTCATCGGACTTGGATTTCACCGGATTGATGACCACGGCCACCTTCTGCTGGCCTGGTCCGGGCTTGTGGGATTCCTCGCGGACCGCGCTGCGGCTGTGCCTGGCCTTGAGCCGGCGCACGCCCCACCAACTGGAGGCGGCGAACACCACGCCCCCAGCAAGAATCACGTACAGGATCCAGTCGCTCATGGTCCTCCAACACTATCGCTCCACAGCCGCCCGCAGGCCTCCCGCGCCGGGCCGCCATCCGCCGTCGTGCTGTGAGGTTGTCCGGGAGGGGGATCCGGCGGCCGATTCGATACTCTTGTGTGGTGATCGACGTAAAAGACCTCAGCGAAAACCCGGACAAGTTCCGTGCCAGCCAGCGCGCCCGCGGCGCCGATGAATCCGTGGTGGACGCGATCATCTCCGCCGATGCCGACCGCCGTGGGGCCCTGATCCGCTACGAAAACCTCCGCGCCGAGCAGAACCTCTTCGGCAAGAAGGTCGCTCAGGCCAAGGGCGAGGAAAAGCAGGCACTGCTGGCCGAGGTCAAGGAACTCGCCAACTCCGTGAAAGCAGCCTCCGCCGAGGCCGACGCCGCGCAGGCCAAGCAGGAAGAGCTGCTCCGCAGCATCCCCAACCTCATTGAGCCCGGCGTCCCCGCAGGCGGCGAGGACGACTACATCGTGGTCAAGACCGTCGGCACCCCGCGCGAATTCCCGGACTTCGAGCCGAAGGACCACCTGGAAATCGGCGAACTGATCGGCGCGATCGACATGGAACGCGGCGCCAAGGTCTCCGGCTCCCGCTTCTACTTCCTGCGCGGCGTCGGTGCGCGCCTGGAGATGGCGCTGCTGCAGATGGCCATGGACCAGGCCATCGAGGCCGGCTTCATCCCGATGATCACGCCCACTCTGGTGCGCCCGGAAACCATGCAGGGTACCGGTTTTGACGTCAAGCACGACGCCGAGATCTACCGTCTCGCCGAAGACGACCTTTACCTTGTGGGCACCTCCGAGGTTCCCCTGGCCGGCTACCACGCGGACGAGATCCTGGACCTCTCCGCCGGCCCCATCCGCTTCGCCGGCCAGAGTTCCTGCTATCGCCGCGAGGCCGGTTCGCACGGCAAGGACACTCGCGGCATCATCCGCGTGCACCAGTTCAACAAGGTGGAGATGTTCATCTACACCACGGTTGAAAAGGCTGCCGCGGAGCACGAGCGCCTGCTGGCCTGGGAAGAGGAGATGCTGGCCAAGTGCGAGCTCCCCTACCGCGTGATCGATACCGCCGCCGGCGACCTCGGCAACTCGGCAGCCCGCAAGTTCGACTGCGAGGCCTGGGTCCCCACGCAGGGCGCCTACCGCGAGCTCACCTCCACGTCCAACTGCACCACGTTCCAGGCCCGCCGCCTGAACATCCGCGAGCGCGTGTTTGCAGAGGACGGTGCGCCCAAGGGCACCCGTGCCGTGGCCACGCTGAACGGCACGCTGGCCACCACCCGCTGGATCGTGGCCATCCTGGAGCACCACCAGAACCCGGACGGCTCCGTCAACGTCCCCAAGGCGCTGCAGAAGTACATCGGCGGCCTCGAGGTGCTCCCGGTCCTGTAAGTTTCCCTTGCCGGGCTAAACCGGGGCTTGTTTCCCATTCCAGAGCTTGTTGCTCCGGAACTGGAAACAGGCCCCGGTTTTTCGTTGCTATGTCCACATAGGGCAACCGTGGGGATGACCTTCTGGGGCCGGGGCGGGAGCGTTGGAACATGGACATTCCGCCGCAGCTCATAGACTCGTCCGCCCGGCTCGCCCTGACCGGTTCGACTGCCGCGATCCATCGAAGCTTCCGGGCAGGGCACCTTGTCCGGCTGCGACGCGGGTACTACGTGCCCACCACGGACTGGATCTCCGCCAAGCCACACGAGAGGCATGTGCTTGCAACGGCAGCTGTGGGCCTGGCCTTGGACGGCCCTGTGTTCTACGGAGAAACCGCGGCGGTCGTGTTGGGATTGCCGACGCTGCGCGTCCCGCAGTTCGTTGACGTGGCCACCGACGTCGAGGGCAAGACCGGCCGGCGTCCAGGCACGTTCACGGTCTTGGGAGGCGAAAGCGTGGCCGAACAAGCACGGAACGCAGGTTCCTACCCTCTGAAATTCCATCTCCGTCGGAATGCAGAGCCCGTCTGCTCAGGAGTCTTCCAATCCACAGGTCTGGTTGACACCGCCTTGGACGTCATGCGCCACTGTCCGTTCAGCAACGCACTCGTGGTGGCCGACGGCGTGGCACGGCTGCTCGCTCAGCAGGGGCAATTGGCCGCTGGAGCCCGGCTCGTTGATCATCCAGACGTAGCCGCGGGCTTGGACGGTATCCGGGCCGTTGCGACTCAGCAGCGTGCCATTCGCGTCGCTGCGATGGCGCATGCCTTGGCAGAGTCGGCGGGAGAGTCCTACAGCCGGGCCGTGATCGAGTTGCTGGGCTTTGAGCAACCGGCTCAGCAGAAGGATTTCAGCGACAGCAGCGGGTTCGTTGGCCGGAGCGATTTTTGGTGGCCTGAGCAACGGGTCGTGGGCGAATTCGATGGCCGTGGGAAGTACCTCGACGAAGCGCTGGGCGGCGGGGACCAAGCCGGCGCTGCTGTGTACCGGGAAAAACTCAGGGAGGACCGCATCCGTGACCTTGGAATGAAAGTGGTTCGCTGGAACTGGGCGGACCTCGAGCGGCCAGGGCGGCTGCGAGCCAAGCTGCTTCGGGCGGGGCTGCGACCGCGGCCGCGGGGCTTGCCCGCAGATTCCGGGGCTTGTTTCTGATCCCGGGCCTTGTTGCTTCCGGATCGAAAACAAGGGCCAGTTTGGGCGGGTCCCGTGAGTATTCACTACCCGTTAACCCCGTGCTGTGGGCTACGTCCTAGCTGCTGTCGGAGGGGGTCTGCTTCACTGGAAGCATGACTATTTTGACTGGCACTTCAGTCGCTGGCATCGATGACCAGCGGAACTACAAGCAGAAACTCATGGTTGCCCTGGATGTTGACGGCACGCTCGTCGACCATGACGGCCACATGTCCCCGGCAGTGCGCAGAGCAGCCCAGGACGTCGTCGCCGAGGGTCACGATGTCCTCATCGCCACCGGCCGCTCCCTCAACGCAACCCTGCCCATCATCGAGCAGATCGGCCTCGTTCGCGGCTACGCCGTGTGCTGCAACGGCGGCGTGACGCTCCGCCTGGATCCCGCCCTGGATGCCGGCTACGAGATCATCCACAAGGCCACCTTCGACCCCGCCCCGGCCCTCAAGGCCCTGCGCGAACGGCTGCCCAACGCCAAGTACGCCCTGGAGGACGAGGACGGCAACTTCCTCTCCACGGAACGCTTCCAGGACGCGAGCTTCGGCGTCGAGGCCATCGGCGTCGACTTCCAGACGATGCTCGCCGCCACGGCAGTCCGCGTAGTGGTGTTCAGCAGCGAGAACACCTCCGAGGAATTCACCGAGGCCATCCGCCACATCGGCCTTTCCGGGGTCACCTACTCCGTGGGCTGGACCGCGTGGCTGGACATCGCCGCGGCCGGCGTCACCAAGGCCAGCGCCCTGGAGCAGCTCCGCCGCCGCCTGGGCACGCAGCAGATCCACACGGTGGCGGTGGGCGACGGCCGCAACGACATCGAAATGCTCACCTGGGCCGGCCGCGGCGTGGCCATGGGCCAGGCACCGCAGGAAGTGCTCGCCGCCGCGGATGAGGTCACCGCATCAGTGTTCGACGACGGCGCCGCCCTGGTCCTGCGCAGCCTCCTGTAGCGTCCGGGCGGACGCAGTCCAAGGGCCGCAGCCCGCGAGCGTTCAGTGGACCTCGAGGATCAGCTGCAGCAGCCTGGCGGCCGCGGGGCGTGCCGCGTGCTCTTCCACCCACTGCGAGCGTGCCAGTGCCTTGCTGACGGCCTGCGTGGTGATGCCCAGTTCCTGGGCCACGGTTTTCTGCTGGCCGCGGACGCCGGGCGTGAGCAGGTCCAGGACCCGCCATTCCGCCAGGGTCCGGTGCTGGACGATGTGCCCCAGCAGGCGCAGCACGGCTTCCGACTCGGCCGCGATGGCCGCGAGAGGTCCTTCCACGGCCACGGGGATGCGGTCCTTGCCGTTCCGCAGGCGGTCCACGGCGCGCCGCGCGTACACGAGTCCGTGGCCCGAGGCGTCTTTCGCCATGTTGGGCAGCGGCTCATTCACGGGCCCCACGCCGATCCCCACGTACCACTGCCCGCCGCGCAGGGCGATGAGGGCGGTGTCCACAGCTTGGTGCGGGCATTCGACGATGCCCTGGACCTCGTCTTCCACGGAGCGGTCGAAGTCCAGCCGCGCGGGAATGTGCCGCAGGTCCTTGAGGAGCTGCGGCACCAGATCGCCGTCGTGGCGGCTGTCGCGTTGGTTGATCGTCAGCGTGAACATCGTGGATCACATGCTATCGGCTGGTAGTCATCCCGCAAGTGAAATTCAAGCCAACGAACGACGGCGGTTGGTGCGGTCCGCAGGGAACCGTACCAACCGCCGTCGGGCAAGGCAGTGGTGCTCTAGTGGCCTTCGGCCGCGAAGCGCTTGATGGAGGCCTCCAGCTCGGCCTCGGCTGCAGCCCGGTCGGCCCAGCCCTCGGCCTTGACCCACTTGCCCGGCTCGAGGTCCTTGTAGCGGGTGAAGAAGTGCTCGATTTCCTTGATCAGGAATTCGTTGACGTCGGAGACTTCCTGGATGTGGTCGAACCGCGGGTCCGCCGGAACGCACAGGACCTTGGCGTCGCCGCCGCCGTCGTCGGTCATGTTGAAGACGCCGATGGGGCGGGCCTCGACAATGACGCCCGGGTGGAGGTCGAAGTCCTGCAGGAGCACCAGTGCGTCCAGCGGGTCGCCGTCTTCGCCGAGGGTGTCCTCGAAGTAGCCATAGTGGGTGGGGTACTGCATGGAGGTGAAGAGGACGCGGTCCAGGCGGACGCGGCCGGTCTCGTGGTCAACTTCGTACTTGACGCGCGATCCCTTGGGGATCTCGATGGTCACGTCGTGCTTCATGGAATGCTCCTTGACGGTGAGGGGCTGGCAATGGGCTCCGCCACGACGGCGGCCGGCACGCATGCGCCGGTACCTCGGGCAGGCTGTTCAGCCCAGGGCTGGCGGCAGGCAAAATCGCAGCCGGTACCGCCGACTACTATTGAGGATATAGCGAGAGGCCCGGGTTTCTTGAACCGGCGGGGACATTTCAGGACTGACAAGGACCAAAAAACTGCATGAACGGCGTTAAGGACGTGGGGGCCCGCAAACGGGTGTCTGTGGCATGGGGGCGCTGGTTCACTCCGCTGATGCTGGCCGTGGTGCTGGCCGCCGTGGCGGTCTCGACCGGCCTGGGCCTGGTTCCCGGGCTGTTTGCCGGCCCCGCCGCCCCGGCCGTTCCCGCGTGGCAGTTGCCTCCCACCGAACTTTCACGGCCCGACGGCGTCGCCCCGCTGGGCGCCGATGCCCCGCTCCCGGTCCCGGCCGAACTCGCGCGGATGCTCAACGACACCCTCAAGCCCGACGGCGCGGGCACCTTCACGGGTGTCGTCCAGGATGCCTCCACCGGCCAGGTGCTGTTCGACCGCGACGGCGACAGGAACCGGATCCCGGCGTCGAACATGAAGCTGCTGACCGCCGTCGCAGTGCTGCGGGCCGTCGGCCCCGAGACGCGCTTCAGCACGCGCGTGCTGGCCAGCGACGCCCCAGGAACAGTGGTGCTCACCGGGGGAGGGGATGTTTTGCTCGGCGCCGGCGAACCGCAGCCCGACGCCGTGATGGGCCGCGCCGGCCTCGCGGCCCTGGCACGGGACACCGTCAAGGCGCTCGCTGACCGCGGCGTCAGCGGAACGATCAAGGTCAGGGTGGATGACTCCCTGTTCGAAGGTCCCGCGCTGAATCCGGCCTGGGGCCTTGGCGACGTCGACGCCGGCGAAACCGCGCCGCTGTTCCCGCTCGCGCTCAATGCCGCCCGCAGCACCCCGAACGCCACCACGGGACCGCGCCCCAAGGATGCCGCCGCCACAGCCGCCGAGGCCTTCGCCGCGCAGCTTGGCGCCGCCGGCGCCACTGCGGGACTGACCGTGGCGCCCGGCGTCGAGCGTGCGAAGGGAGACCCCGGGCAGGTGCTCGCCTCCGCCGAGTCCGCCACCGTCAGCCAGCACGTGGACCTCATGCTGGAAACCTCGGACAACTATCTGGCCGAGGCCTTGGGGCGGATGGCCGCCGTGAAGTCCGGACTGCCTGGAAGCAACGACGGCGCCGCCGCGGCCGTGCGGCAACAGCTGGAGGAGCTGGGGATCGCCGCCGGTTCGATGCGCCTGGCCGACGTTTCGGGACTGGCCCTGGAGAATCAGGTGAGTGCGCGGCAGTTCGCCGAGGTGGTGCGGGCCATCACCAGCGGACCGGAGCTGCGGCTCAGGGCTGCGCTGGACGGCTTCCCCGTGGCCGGTCTCACGGGCACCCTGGACCGGCGCTATGGCGAAGCCGGCACTGCCGGAGGCGCCGGCTTGGTCCGGGCCAAGACAGGAACCCTCAACACAGTGATCGCCCTGAGCGGCTACGTGGTGGACGCGGACGGCCGGCTCCTGGTGTTCTCGTTCATCGGCAACGGACTGGAACCCGGCGCCGCGGGCAACAGGGTGGCGCTGGACCGCTCGGCGTCGGTGCTGGCGGCCTGCGGCTGCCGGTAGGCGCCTTCCCCGGTCAGCGAACTTAAGGGCGTCCATCCAGCCTGCTGTGGTCTGATGGACGCATGGTGTCTTCTGCCCGAGATTCGTCCGCAGGGGCCCAGTCCCTGATCAACTGGGAACTGGCCGCCTCAACGGCCGCCCGGCTTGCCCCGCCCGGCCCCGCCCTCAGCGCGTCCGAAATCGGCAAGGCGGTGGACAATCTGCGCTTCAATGCGGACATTTCCGTGCCGCACGTCCACGACATCACCGGCCTTGAGGCCGCCCGCGATCTGCGCGATTCCCACGTCCTGGTGGTGGACCGGGCCTCCTGGGCCAGGGCCAACACCCAGAGCTTCGCGGTGATGCTCCAGCCGGCCCTGCAGCACATGCTGGAAACGCGGAGCCCGGCCATGAGCCCTGCCGCCACAAGCGCCAGCGGGGCCATCACGGGCAGCCAGCTCGGCGCCATCCTGGCGTTCCTGTCGAGCAAGGTCCTGGGCCAGTACGACCCCTTCGCCGCGCTCGCGCCGGAGTCCAACGCCCCGCCCGCGGGCAGGTTGCTCCTTGTGGCACCCAACATCATTTCCGTGGAGCGTGAACTCAACGTGCACCCGGACGACTTCCGGCTCTGGGTCTGCCTCCACGAGCAGACGCACCGCGTCCAGTTCGCGGCCGCGCCGTGGCTGCGGCACCACATGCTGGACGAGATCGGCAAGCTCAGCGAGCACCTCCTGGGCAACGTGGACTCGATCGTTGAGCGTGCCGCCGCCGCCGCCAGATCGCTGCGCGACCGCACCACCTCCGGTTCGATGCCGGGCCGCGGCGCCATCCTGGACCTCCTGCAGAACCCCGAGGAAAAGGCGTCCCTGTCCCACCTGACAGCCGTCATGAGCCTCCTGGAGGGCCATGCGAACGTGGTGATGGACGCGGTGGATTCCAGCATCGTCCCCTCCGTGAAGACCATCCGGCAGCGCTTCAACGAGCGCGGCAAGGACCGCGGCGTACTGGAGAAGTTCATCCGCAACCTGCTGGGACTGGACGCCAAGATGCGCCAGTACACCGACGGCGCCAAGTTCGTCCGCGAAGTGGTGGCCGTGGCCGGCATGGAGGGCTTCAACCGGGTCTGGGAGTCCCCCGAACACCTCCCCACGGAAGAGGAAATCCACGATTCCCGGCAGTGGCTCGAGCGGATGGGGCTGTGAACGGCGGGTCAGTGAGCGACGGGTCTGTGAGCGACGGGTCAGTGAACGGCGGACCAGTGCGCAGGGGCCGACGCCGGCCGGGGCGTCTGGCGCCCGTCGTCGGCAAGGCGCGCAAGATGTTGCAGAACGCGCTCGCCGACGCAGGCTACCCGGATCGGGTTCTGGTGGCCTGCAGCGGCGGCCCCGACTCCCTGGCCCTGGCAGCCGTGGCCGCCTACTTCGCCCGCCGCGGCCACGTCGACGGGCACCCGGTGTCCGTGGCCGCCGTCGTGGTTGACCACCAGCTGCAGCCCGGCTCGGCCGAGGTTGCCGCGCAGGCTGTCCGGATCCTGGAAGAACTTGGCCTCGCGCCCGTGCAGCTGCGGACCGTGGGCGTCGCGTCCACCGGATTCGGCCCGGAAGCGGCCGCCCGCGATGCCCGGCACGCGGCCCTGGACGCCGCAGCCGATGAGCTGGGCTGCCAGGCCATCCTCCTGGGCCATACCCTGGACGACCAGGCCGAACAGGTGCTGCTGGGCCTGGCCCGCGGCTCCGGGACCCGCTCCCTCGCCGGAATGCGGCCGGCCCGCGGGCGGCTTCTGCGCCCCTTCCTGGGCCTGCGGCGCCAGGAAACACTGGACATCTGCGAGGCCGAGGAACTCAATCCGTGGCACGATCCCAGCAACGCCGATCCCGCCTTCGCACGGTCCCGGACGCGCGTGGAGGTCATGCCCGTCCTGGAGGAAAAGCTGGGGCCCGGTGTCGCCGAATCCCTGGCCCGCACGGCCGCCATCCTGCAGCAGGACGCCGATTTCCTGGAAGACATGGCGAAGGACACATATGAGGCGCTCAGGCAGCACATGGATAGCGGAGTCTGGCTCCCCGAGGACGCCGTCCGGGACCTCGCGCCGGCACTCAGGTTCCGGGTCATCGCCAAGGCAGCGGCCGACGTCGGCGGGCAACAACCGGGGTACGGGCGCCTTCAGGCGGCCGAAGCGCTGCTGCGCCGGCAGGGTTCGGCGGGTCCGGTGGAGCTGCCCGGACACGTGGGCGTGTACCGGCTCTCGCTCAGTGATTTGGAGCAGGAACAGGCCCTGGCGGGCTCCGGGGTTCCCCGGGAGGGCGCCCGCTGTGGGAAGCTAGTATTCCGGCATCAAAAACCGCCCCAACAGTAGCCGCACCCGCATCAACACAGGAGCCATTGGTGGATTCAAACGACGTTCAGGCAGATCTCAAGCACGTTCTCTACACCAAAGAGCAAATCCAGGACCGCATCGCTGAGCTGGCCGCACAGATCGACAAGGACTACGAAGGCCGCGAACTGCTGATCGTGGGTGTCCTCAAGGGCGCCGTCATGGTCATGGCGGACCTCGCCCGTGCACTGCACAGCCACGTCAGCATGGACTGGATGGCAGTCTCCTCCTACGGCTCTGGCACCCAGTCTTCGGGCGTGGTGCGGATCCTCAAGGACCTCGACACCGACCTCATGGGCAAGGACGTCCTGATCGTCGAGGACATCATTGACTCCGGCCTGACGCTCTCCTGGCTCAAGTCCAACCTGGAATCCCGCGGCACCGCCAGCGTGGAAATCTGCACGGCCTTCCGCAAGCCGACCGCGGCCAAGGTGGAGATCGACGTCAAGTACGTCGGCTACGACATCCCCAACGAATTCGTGGTGGGCTACGGGCTGGACTACGCCGAGAAGTACCGCAACTTGGACTTCGTCGGCACCCTGGCCCCGCACGTCTACGAGTAGACCGTAAGGTCCCGGGCCCAGTCCCGGCACCACACGGCAAAGGCGGTCTCCCTTCGGAGGCCGCCTTTGCCGTTAACGCTGTTAGCGGCAGGCCCGGCGTCGGACCCTGAGCCTTGAGCCGGACCAGGGACGGTCCGACCGTGCGCGCATTGATCCAGCAGATCTGGCGGGGTCCGGGGCACGGAAACTGACCGTGACAGCGGTGTTCTAGGGAAGCGCGGCCGGGCCAACCCCCGCCACGGCAGCTGCTGCGGAGCATTCGTGTACGCCTAGAGGGAACTTTTACCGTTTACTATGCGTGAATCACTCCGAACGGTGTAAAGCTAGAAACTGCACCACACAGCGCGCAGACATTGCGCCTTGCAGCACTACCAGGAGGGACGGGGCCAGGCCCCGATCAGATGAAAGCTAAGAGTTTCTTCAAGGGCCCGGGCATCTGGATTGTTGTCGTAGTCGGCTTGCTCCTGGTGGCCTTCGCAACGTTTTCCCCAGGCGGATCCACGCGGATCGACACCAAGGACGGACTGGCGCTCCTTTCCCAAGGCGGGAAGGTGGAGCAGGCCAAGATCTTCGATGCCGAGAACCGCGTTGACCTGACGCTGAAGGACAACCTTGTCCTGGACGGCCAGGACAAGGGCAAGAACATCCAGTTCTTCTATGTCACGGACCGCGGACCGGACATCGTCAAGGCCGTCACCAACGCCAACCCCGCCAAGGGCTTCACTGACCAGCCGGTTGAGAACAACTGGTTCTCCGGGCTGTTCTCCCTGCTGATCCCGGTGCTGCTGCTCGGCGTGCTGTTCTGGTTCCTGCTGTCCCGCATGCAGGGCGGCGGCTCCAAGGTGATGCAGTTCGGCAAGTCCAAGGCCAAGATGGTCAACAAGGACATGCCGCAGGTGACGTTCGTCGATGTCGCAGGCGCGGATGAGGCCGTTGAGGAGCTCCAGGAAATCAAGGAATTCCTCCAGGAGCCGGCCAAGTTCCAGGCCGTGGGCGCCAAGATCCCCAAGGGCGTGCTGTTGTACGGCCCTCCGGGCACTGGCAAGACCCTCTTGGCCCGCGCCGTCGCCGGCGAGGCCGGCGTGCCGTTCTTCTCCATCTCCGGTTCGGACTTCGTGGAAATGTTTGTTGGCGTGGGTGCTTCCCGTGTCCGCGACCTCTTCGAGCAGGCCAAGGCCAACTCCCCGGCCATCATTTTCGTTGACGAGATCGACGCCGTGGGACGCCACCGCGGCGCTGGCATCGGCGGCGGCAACGACGAGCGCGAGCAGACCCTCAACCAGCTCCTGGTTGAAATGGACGGCTTCGACGTCAAGACCAACGTCATCCTGATCGCCGCCACCAACCGTCCGGACGTCCTGGACCCCGCACTGCTGCGCCCGGGCCGCTTCGACCGCCAGATCACCGTGGAAGCCCCGGACCTGATCGGCCGCGAGCAGATCCTCAACGTCCATGCCCAGGGCAAGCCGATGGCCCAGGGTGTGGACCTCAAGGGCGTCGCCAAGAAGACCCCCGGTTACACCGGTGCGGATCTGGCCAACGTGCTCAACGAGGCCGCCCTTCTGACGGCCCGCTCCAACGCCAACCTGATCGACGACCGCGCCTTGGACGAGGCCATCGACCGCGTCATGGCCGGCCCGCAGAAGCGCAGCCGCGTCATGAAGGAGCACGAACGCAAGATCACCGCGTACCACGAAGGCGGCCACGCCCTGGTGGCGGCGGCACTGCGGAACTCCGCCCCGGTCACCAAGATCACCATCCTGCCCCGCGGCCGCGCCTTGGGCTACACCATGGTGGTCCCGGAAGACGACAAGTACTCGGTCACCCGCAACGAACTCCTGGACCAGATGGCCTACGCCATGGGCGGCCGCGTCGCCGAGGAAATCGTCTTCCACGACCCCTCCACGGGCGCCTCGAACGACATCGAAAAGGCCACCTCCACGGCCCGCAAGATGGTCACCCAGTACGGCATGAGCGAGCGGATCGGCGCGGTCAAACTCGGCAGCGGCGGCGGCGAGCCGTTCCTTGGCCGTGACATGGCCCAGGAACGCAACTACTCGGACTCGGTGGCCTACATCGTGGACGAGGAAGTGCGCCGCCTGATCGACCAGGCCCACGACGAGGCCTACGCCATCCTGACCGAGAACCGCGACGTCCTGGACCAGCTGGCCCTCGAACTGCTCGAGCGGGAGACCCTCAACCAGGCCGAGATCGCACACATCTTCAGCGATATCCGCAAGCGCGATTTCCGTGAAGTGTGGCTCTCCAAGGAATCCCGTCCCGTCCAGACCATCCCGCCGGTGGAATCCCGTGCGGAGCAGGCAGAACGCGAGGCCCAGGAAGAGGCCAAGGCCGCACGTCTCAAGGAACCCCTTGATGCCCAGTCGCCGCACCCGCAGGGCGTCAGCAGCCAGGAGCCGTTCCAGGGCTCCGGGCCCGACGGCGGCACCGACACTTCGCTTCACGGCTAAGCTTTCTGCTGTGACTCATTTCGACGACGACGACCACTCCGCCGCCGGGGGCCCCTCCGCGGGCACGCCGGGAGGCCACGCAGGCCACAAAGTGGACCGCCCGCGCATTGAAGCGGCTGTCCGCGAAATCCTGCTGGCCATCGGCGAGGACCCGAAGCGCGGCGGGCTCCTGGACACTCCCAAGCGCGTGGCCAAGGCGTACGCCGAGGTCTTCGCGGGCCTCCACCAGGACCCGGCGGACGTTCTGTCCACCACCTTCGACCTCGAGCATGAGGAACTCGTGCTGGTCAAGGACATCCCGTTCTACTCCACGTGTGAACACCACCTGGTGCCGTTCCACGGCGTCGCCCATGTCGGGTACATTCCGTCGCATGAGGGCAAAGTGACCGGACTGAGCAAACTCGCACGGCTCGTGGACATCTACGCCCGCCGCCCGCAGGTGCAGGAGCGGCTCACCACCCAGATTGTGGACGCAATGGTGACCCACCTGAACCCCCGCGGCGCGATCGTCGTGATCGAATGCGAACACATGTGCATGTCCATGAGGGGCATACGCAAGCCCGGCGCCAAGACCGTCACCAGCGCAGTGCGCGGGCAACTCCATGACCCGGCCACCCGTGCCGAGGCCATGAGTCTCATACTCGGAAGGTAACAAACACCATGGATTCCCTCGCTGCAGCACCCGGAACCGGCCCGGCCACAAGCCCCTTGCCGATCCTCCGCAAGCCGCGCCCGGCGGCCAAGTTCGAGGACCTGCCCACGGACCGCACGCTCGTCATGGGAATCCTGAACGTCACGCCGGATTCCTTCAGCGACGGCGGCAGCCACATGACCCCGGACTCGGCAATCGCTCTGGGCCTGCGGATGTTCTACTCCGGTGCGGACATCATCGACGTCGGCGGCGAATCGACGCGCTCGGGCGCTGAGCCGGTTGACCCGGCCGAAGAGCAGCGCCGCGTGATCCCAGTGATCCAGGCCCTGGTCAAGGCCGGCGCACTGGTCAGCATCGACACCATGCACGTCTCCACGGCAGCAGCCGCGGTGGACGCCGGCGCCGCAATCATCAACGACGTCTCCGGGCTGACCATCGAGCCGGGCATGCCCGAACTCGTGGCCCGGACCAAGGTGCCGTACGTCCTGACCCACCGCCGCGGCGACGCCAAGACCATGGACAGCCTCGCCGACTACGGCAACGTGGCGGACGAGGTCGTGGCCGAACTGCGCGGTGTCCGCGACAAGCTCTACGCAGCCGGTGTGGCACCCGAGCAGGTCATCGTGGATCCGGGACTGGGTTTCTCCAAGAATGCGGCCCAGAACTGGGAACTCCTGAAGAACCTCGACAAACTCAATGCCCTGGGCCACAAGGTCCTCGTGGCTGCCTCCCGCAAGCGCTTCCTCGGCAGCCTCCTAACGGTCTCCGGCAAGGCCGCGGCACCGCGGGAACGCGACCACGCCACGGCCGCCATCACCGCGCTCAGCGCCGCCGGGGGAGCCTGGGCCGTCCGCGTGCACGACGTCGGCCCCAGCCTTGACGCCGTCAAGGTCGCCGCACGCATCAAGCTGTGATCGGGGGACATGCTGTGGACAGGATCACTCTGACAGGTGTCACCGCCGTCGGCTACCACGGGGTGTTTGATTTCGAGCGCCGCGACGGCCAGCCGTTCGTGGTGGACGCCGTGCTGCACGCGGACTTCACCAAGGCTGCGGAGACCGACGACCTCCAGTACACGGCGCACTACGGCGAGGTGGCCGAGCTGATCACCTCGCTCATCGAGGGCGAGCCGCTGAACCTGATCGAGGCCCTGGCTGTCCGTATCGCGGACGCCATCCTGGCGGGCTTCAACGTGGGCGCCGTCGATATCACCATCCACAAGCCCAAGGCACCCATCGAGGTGCCCTTCGGCGACGTCACGGTCAGCGTGCACAGGGCCCGGCCGCACGGGTCCCATCCATTCAAGGACCGGCCATGAGCAGGCCATTTACCAAGACGGTCCTCGCCCTCGGCAGCAATCTGGGGGAACGCAACGACACCCTGTCCACCGCCGTCGCGGACCTCGTGGACCGGCCCGAGGTCCGGCTCCTCGGCGTTTCGCCGGTGGTCCAGACCAAGCCCGTGGGTGGTCCCGCCGGGCAGGCGGACTTCCTGAACCTGGTCATCGCCGTGGAGACCACCCTCGCCCCGCTTGAGCTGCTGCAGCACTGCCACGAGGTCGAACAGAAGCACCACCGCGTGCGCGAGGTCCGCTGGGGACCGCGGACCCTTGACGTGGACATCATCGTCTTCGGCGAGCTCGTGAGCGACGACGAAACACTGACCCTGCCGCACCCCCGCGCCGCCGAACGGGCCTTCGTGCTCTACCCGTGGTCGCTGCTGGATCCTTCCGCTCGGTTGAACGGGCAGAGCGTGGGCGAGCTTGCTGCACGGGCGGCCGACATGCCGGACATCCGCCCCTTCGACGGCTACGGCGACGTCGCCGGCGTGCCCGCCACCGGCGCGGTGGAGTAGCCCATGAAAGCCATGCGTCCGCTCCTTCTGGTGATCATCGCCGTCGTCGTTGCCGCCGTGGGCTGGCTGGCCGCACTGGCGGCGGGCCGCTACAGCCTCGCCACGCCCGTCTTGCCTCCCTCGGCGCTGCTGACCATGGGCGTCATTGCAGCGCTCACCCTGTTCATGGGCATCCGCATCCAGCGCTGGCGCAACGCCAAGAAAAAGACCATGCTGAACCCGATCCTGGCGGCCCGGACGCTCGTTTTGGCCCAGGCCTGCGCCTACGCGGGAACGGTCCTGCTGGGCTGGCACGCCGGAATCGCCGTTGACCTGATTCGCATCTGGAGCCTGCGCAGCGACCAGGGAATCCTGTGGCACACGCTCCTGATGGGCGGCGGCGGCCTGGTCATGGTGGCTGTGGGGCTGGTTGTTGAACGGTTCTGCCGGATACCCCCAGAGGATATGGAAGGCGGTCCCGGCATCACGGATCCCCGCCGCGGCGAAGCCAAGGGCGAAGGCGAGTATGCATACCGAGGCGATTGACCCTCCCGGCATCCAGTGGCTGCGCGTTTCCCCCAAGTACGTCACGGTCCGGCTCGTGGAGTGGGCCATCGGCAACCTGATCTCCATCGCCCTGCTGTCCCTGCCGCTGCTGTTCGTGCTCGTTGGCTGGTGGATGTGGCCGCCGCTGTGGCTTGCCATCTGCGTTCCGGCTGCCATGCTGGTGCTCGCCCTGTGGCGGCTGGTGCTGATTCCGCGCCAAGTCCGGGCCATCGGCTACGCCGAACGCGACGACGACCTCCTCATCCGCAGCGGCATCTTCTTCCAGCGCACCATGGTGGTGCCGTACGGGCGCATGCAGTACGTGGATGTTGCCGTCGGCCCGGTCGAACGCAGCCTCGGACTGTGCACCCTCAAACTCCACACGGCCTCGGCCGGAACCAACGCCCTGCTCCCGGGACTGCCTGCCGCCGAGGGCGCACGCCTGCGCGAGCAGCTTTCGGCCCGCGGTGAAGCCAGGCTGGCCGGGCTGTGACCCAGCCGGGCACCGCCGTCGACGGCGACTGGCAGCGCGTCCACCCGGCGTCACCGTTTGTGCGGGGCTGGGTGGCGCTGGCCGCCGTCGGCTATTTCTTCGGCCGTGAAACCTTCGAGCGCCTGCTCCAGGGACGCGACCTCGTCGACCCCAACCTCAACGGCCGTGCCCCCTGGCTGCTCGCCGGGGGCGGGATCCTGCTGCTCCTGACGGTCGGCGGTTTCATCCTGAGCTGGTACTTCACCCGCTACCAGGTGGCCGGCGGCTACGTCCGCGTGAACACCGGTTTCCTCTTCAAGCAGCAGCGCCAGGCCCGCCTGGACCGGGTGCAGGCCATCGACGTCGTGCAGCCCCTGCTGGCAAGGATCTTCGGGCTCGCCGAACTGAAATTTGAAGTCGCCGACGCCGGCGAGTCGGCCGTGCGGCTCGCGTACCTGCCGCTCGGGAAGGCCAAGCAGCTGCGGGCCACTATCCTGGCGCGCGCCGCCGGTGTCGTGACGGACCCCGAAACCGTGGAGGCTCCCGAAGCGCCCGAGCACGTGGTGCTCTCGGTACCGCCGGGCCGGCTCATCGGATCACTGGTCCTCAGCGAACAGACCGTGGCCGTGTTCCTGGGAGCCGTGGCCTCCGTGGTCCTCTCGGTGTTGACCGGGAGCGGCGCCTTCTACCTGTACCTGATTCCCGCCGTGCTGGGCATCGGCGCCGCCTATTGGAGCTCCTTCAACAAGGGCTACCACTTCACCGCCGCGATTTCCCCGGACGGCATCCGTCTGCGCTACGGGCTCCTTGACACCCAGGCCCAGACCCTGCCGCCGGGCCGGATCCAAGCGCTCAAGGTGTCGCAGCCGCCGCTGTGGCGCATCCTCGGCTGGTACCGCATGCAGGTCAACGTTGCCGGCTACGGCGGCGCTGCGGGCGACGACGGCGCAGCGCGCACCACCCTTCTGCCGGTGGGGCCCAAGTCCGATGTCATGCGGATCCTTTCGCTCGTCCTTCCCGATCCCGGCACCGATGATCCGGAGCGGGTCTTCACTGCCGGGCTCCAGGGCCTTGACGCCGACGGCGGTTTCGTCACCACTCCGCGCCGCGCCCGGCTGCTCGCGCCGCTGGGCTGGCGCCGCAACGGCTTCCTGGCCACCGGCACCGCGCTGCTGATCCGCTCGGGCCGCTGGTGGCGGCAGCTGGTGCTGGTCCCGCACCAGCGCACCCAGTCGATGGCCCTGCACCAGGGCCCGCTGGGGCGCCGATTCGGCGTGGCCGACCTCGTCCTGCACACCACCGCCGGGCCGGTTGTTCCCCGCCTCATCCAGGCGGACGCCGGGCAGGCCGTGGAGCTGTTCGACCAGCAGGCGGCCCGTGCCCGCGAAGCCCGGAAACGCCAGACCAGCGAGCAGTGGCTGGCCCAGGTAGTCCCGCCGCCGGTTCCAGCCCCGACGCCGGCCCCAGCACCACCGCCGGCCGTGCCGGAACAGGCTGCACCCCAAGACCCCGCCCCAACCCAGGAGGATCCCAAGCATGGCTAGGCCAGGACGACTCGGCGTCGGCATCATCGGGGCCGGCAAAGTGGGCGCCGTCCTCGGCGCCGCCCTGCGCGCGGCCGAACACGCCGTCGTCGGGGTTTCCGCGGTCTCCGAAGCAAGCCGCGAACGCGCCGAATCCCTGCTCCCGGGCGTCCCGGTCCTGGAGATCCAGGACATCGTGGAGCGTTCCGAGCTCGTGCTGCTGGCCGTCCCGGACGACGCCCTGGGCGAGCTGGTCGAAGGCCTCGCCAAGCTGGGCGCCTGGCAGCCCGGCCAGCTCGTGGCCCACACGTCCGGCCGCTTCGGCGTCGGGATCCTGCAGCCGGTCCGCGCCGCCGGCGCGATTCCGCTGGCCATGCACCCGGCCATGACGTTCACAGGCATGAGCCTGGACCTCACCCGGCTGTTGGACTGCACCTTCGGCGTTACCGCGGATGCAGCCATGCTGCCGATCGCCCAGGCACTGGTGGTGGAGATGGGCGCGGAGCCGGTGGCGATCGCCGAGGCGGACCGCACCCTGTACCACGCGGCCCTCGCGCACAGTTCCAACCACATGGTTACGCTCGTCGCCCAGGCCTCGCAGCTGCTGCGCGACGTCGGCGTCGACGCGCCGGAGAACATGCTGGGGCCGCTCCTGCGCGCCACGCTGGAGAACGCCCTCGCCTCGGGCGAGTCCGCCCTGACCGGGCCGGTGGCCCGCGGCGATGTGGGCACCGTTTCCGCGCACGCCCAGGCCCTGGCGGAGTACGACGGCGGTGCCGGCGGCGACGTCCTCGAGGCGTACCGGGCGATGGCCCGCGCCACCGCCCGGCGGGCCGGAAACCGCGGGCTGCTCAAGGCGGGGCAGCTGGATGAGATCAACAACGCCTTGGGGACGGATCCCTCGGCGCCGGAAGGACACTGAAACACCATGGCCATCAAACTCGTGACCACCGCGGCCGAACTGCGGGCAGAGAGCGCCCGGCTCCTCGCCGAAAAGAAGGGCAGCTCGCAGGGACTGGTCCCCACGATGGGTGCCCTGCACGCCGGGCATGCCAACCTGGCGCGCACCGCAGTCGAGCAGAACGACGTGGTGGTGGCCACCATCTTCGTCAACCCGCTGCAGTTCGGCGACGCCGTGGACCTCGACCGCTACCCGCGCACGCTCGACGCCGACATGGCCCTGCTCGATGCCGAAGGCGTGGACCTCGTCTTCGCCCCCTCGGTGGAGGAGGTCTACCCCTTGGGCGAGCCGATGGTCCGCGTGACCGCCGGAGCGATGGGCAACACGTGGGAAGGCGCCTCCCGCCCCGGCCACTTCGACGGCGCCCTCACCGTGGTCTCCAAGCTGCTGCACTACGGACTGCCCGGCGGGGCGTCCCCGGATGGTTCGACGGCGGCCTACCGCGCCTACTTCGGCCAGAAGGACGCACAGCAGCTGGCCCTGGTGAAGCGCATGGTCTCGGACCTGAACTTCCCGGTGCAGATCGTCGCCGTCCCCACCGTCCGCGACGACGACGGCCTCGCCCTGTCCAGCCGCAACCGCTTCCTGTCCGGGGACGAACGCGAGGCCGCGCTGGTCCTGTCCCGCGCGCTCCGCCTGATCGAGCAGCGCGCCCAGGCGCACGAACCGCTCGACCTGGACTCCGCCGTCGCGCTCGTCGAATCACAGCCGCTCGTACAGCTCGACTACTTCGACGTCGTCGATCCCCGCACGCTGGAACCGCTCGCCGAGAACTGCAAGGAAACCCCCTTCCGCGGAGAGGGCCTGGCGATCATCGCCGCGAAGGTGGGGCCGGTCAGGCTGATCGACAACGTGCCGCTGGATTCCTAACGACTGGATTTTTTCGGTGACGGGAATGCGGCGGAGATCTAGACTGTTGCAATCTTCACCGGCATGGATCGCCGGAACCACCGCCCTGAACCTGAGGAATCCTCATGTCTACCGACGTCACGTCCGACGCCCATAACCAGCCAGTCCCCACCCAGGCAGGCCCCGCAACCGGCGACAAGATGTCGCGCGAGTCCGTAACCGTCATTGTCACGCTGCTGGTGGCCACCTTCGTGGTGATCCTCAACGAGACCATCATGAACGTTGCCCTGCAGCGGCTCATGACGGACCTTCACGTGGACGCCCCCACGGTCCAGTGGCTCGCCACCGGCTTCATGCTGACGATGGCCGTGGTCATTCCCACCACGGGCTTCATCCTCCAGCGCCTCACCACGCGGGCGGCGTTCCTCCTGGCCATGGGCCTGTTCAGCGGAGGCACCCTGCTGGCGGCGCTCGCTCCGGGCTTTGCGGTCCTGCTGCTGGCGCGCATCGTCCAGGCAGGCGGCACGGCCATCATGCTGCCGCTGCTCATGACCACCATCCTCACCCTGGTGCCGCTGGCCCGCCGCGGCGCCGTGATGGGCAATGTCAGCATCGCCATCTCTGTTGCGCCCGCGCTCGGGCCCACGGTGTCGGGCATCATCCTGGACCACTTCTCCTGGCGGTTCATGTTCGTGTTCGTGCTGCCCGTGGCGCTGGCGGCCATGGCCATCGGCGCGCGCTTCCTGACCAACGTGGGCGAACGGGGCAAGACCACCCTGGACTTCGCCTCGGTGGTCCTCACGGTTCCGGCCTTCGGCGGCCTGGTCTACGGGCTCAGCCAGATCGGCGGCGCGGGTGCGGGCGTGGGTCCGCTGGTTGCGCTGGTTGTCGGCATCATCTGCCTGGCCGCCTTCGTGCTGCGGCAGCTCAAGCTCCAGAAGTCCGACGCGCCGCTGCTGGACCTCCGCGCCTTCAACTTCCGCATGTTCACCGTGTCCACTCTCCTCATGGTGGTGGCCATGATGGCGCTGTTCGGTGGCGTGATCCTTCTGCCGCTGTACCTGCAAAACGTACTGCACCTGCAGCCCATGGAAACCGGACTGGCACTCCTGCCCGGCGGCCTCGCCATGGGCCTCCTGGGTCCGGTGATCGGCCGGCTCTTCGACAAAGTAGGCCCGCTGCCCCTGACGGTCTCCGGTTCCGTGCTCATGGTGCTGAGCCTGTGGCAGTTCTCCACCTTGAATGAGGCAAGCCAGCTCTGGTGGGTCATCACCCTGCATGTGGTGCTGAGCCTGGGACTCGCGCTGCTGTTCACGCCCGCGTTCACCACGGGCCTGAACCCGCTGCCGCCGCACCTCTACTCGCACGGCTCGGCCATCATGAGCACCGCGCAGCAGGTTTCCGGCGCCGCGGGCACGGCCCTGCTGGTCTCGATCTTCGCGGCCGTCTCCGCGGCCTCGGGACTCGTGGCCGGAATGCACGCCGCCTTCCTGACCGCGACCGTCATCGCCATCGCGGCCGTGGTCCTGTCCGCCATGATGCGCAAGACCCAAGGCGCCGCCGGACACTGATCCTGCCGGCACCCACCAACGCTCTCTCACCTTTGGGGTCTTTTACCGCAACGCTCTCTCACCTTTGGTGCGGGAGCGTTGCTGTGTTTGGGGCGCCGCCTTGGAGAGTGACCAGCGGCACACTGCCAATGTTCGACGGCGGGGGCTTGTTGGTGGGGGTGGGTGTGGGGTGTTTTTGGTGTGGTGGCGGGGT
>NZ_JAFNLL010000017.1 GCF_017368795.1 Arthrobacter cavernae
GATCCCGCAGCCGCACCGCCTCGCCGAGCGCGGCTGGTAGGGCGAAGTGTTGTGCATGAAGCCGTTGAAGACCGTTGATGGCCGCGGTTTGCGGAAGGATTGGGCTAAGTTGACTGGCCACACGGTTGAGGTGTGGCTCTTGGATGACCATGTCATGACGGGCGTGGTTGAGCAGGCATCGGACGACGACTCTGCCTTGTGGATCGCCGCCGCGGGAGCCAGTACGCGGCGACTTTTTGATAAGTCGACCGGATATCAGGTCTGGGTTTGACCCACCTCGTGGGGGGGGGCGCTTCACGGATTGACATGGTGTGATGCGCGACAAACGGCCGACCAAAGGAAGCCGAGGAAGCCCTGCGCGTGGGTCTGGGCGACCAGGTGGACGCCGCCGCAGTTTTCGCAGCAGAAGCACAGTGGTCCGAACATCCTCGAGTGGGCGTACCCCAGCGAACTGTTCCCCAGGGAGGTCCGGGCAAGCGCGATCGGCATCACCACCGGCGCCAGCCGGATTGGCGCCGCAATCGGAACCTTCGTGATTCCGTTCGCCCTGCGCGACCGGGGGATTGGGCCCACGATGTTGGCCGCCGCTGGACTTACCGCCCTGGGATGGTTGATTTGCGTGCTCATGGCAGAAGAAACCAAGGGCATGTCACTCGCTGCCGCTGCCGGCGGCAAGGAGACCATCCCGGCTGCAGCTCCAGAGAACCAGTCCAACACCACTACCGTCTAGAACGGGTTGCGCACCAAGACCTCAGCGGTCCAAGAAAGGAACCCAGCGGCGTTCACAAGGTCAAAGTGGCCAAGTCTCCGGGGCGCCACCCACGGGGGTGAATTTCGCCCTCGTGGATCCCGTCGAAGCCATCCTGGCCCTCATGGGAGGCTAACGGCGCAGACGTGGTGATTGACGCCGTCAGACGTCCTGAAGCCGATCAGCAGGCCTTCTACGCCCGCGGCCTCTCTGGCGGTGTGGCGCTGGTGGTGGATCACTACAAACAGGGCAACCTCAACCTGGATGCCTTCGTCACAGAACGCATCACCATCGAACAGGTCGGTGGACAAGACCACCATGGGGGCCGAGCGCAAGGCGCCGCCCGGCCCTTCTCCATGATGCATGCGATTTCAGAGATCGTCTTCGGGCCGGGCGGCGAGGATCCGATTGGCGCTGGTCTGCAGGATGCCGAGCGACTCCTGGATCAGGGGCGATGAGATGCTGCCCCTGCGCACCGCAGCGACAATGCGGCGCGCGGGCTTCCCCTTGCCAGTAATGCGCAGTCGAACCACGTTTTCGGCACTGTGCAGGGGCGCCAGTCGCGGCAGCAGGCCCACGCCCAGCCCCGCGCCCACGAAGGCGATTTGGGTTTCCCATTCGACGGCCTCGTGGGCAATCCGCGGTGTCACCCCGACTGCCGTGAACGCCGCAGTGAATAGGGAATGGTAGGTGGAGCCGGCGGCCTCCGTGATCCAGGGTTCTGACGCCAGCTCTTCGAGCGTCACCGTTTCCCGCGATGCCAATGGATGGTCGGCGGGAATGATCACGTCCAGCGGATCGTCGAGCAGGACGGTCTGCTCGAAGCGCGGATCGTCCTCACCATAGGTGTCGGACTGCATGGCAACGATGACTGCGAGGTCGATTCGCTCGGCAACCAACAAGTCGAAGCAGCGGGCCGGGTTGGCCTCGAGTACCTGTACCTCCAGCAGGGGGCGTGTTGAGCGCAGGGTGGCGGCCAGCGGCGCGAGCAACTGGGCGGCCGCCGTGGAGAATCCGCCGAGGCCAAAATGTGACTGCACCTGGTCGCCGGCCTTCATGGCTGCGGCGCGCAGGCTCTCCCATTCGGCAATGAGGGCGTCCGAGCCGGCCACGAGAAAGCGGCCCGTGGCGGTCAGCCGCACACCCCGGCCGTCCTTCGTCAGCAGCTGCATTCCAAGCATGCGCTGGAGCTCCCGCAATTGCGCGGAGACGGCGGAGGGAGAATAACCTGTGAGCTCCGCGGTTGCGCCAACGGTGCCGCACCGGGCAAACACCCGAAGAGTTATGAGCCTTGGATCGATCATGCACCTATTGTGCACGGTTCTCTTCTAAATGTTGCGCTTTTTTCGCAGTTCAATCGTCCCTAATCTCATGACTACAAGGTTTTCGACCACGTCGATTGCACCCAACAACCGTGGTCCCCACGAATCGCACCCTTACCCAACGTCTCCCGGGAGGAAACACATGACTGCTCCAGTGAA
This sequence comes from Arthrobacter cavernae, assembly GCF_017368795.1. Lineage (GTDB taxonomy): Bacteria > Actinomycetota > Actinomycetes > Actinomycetales > Micrococcaceae > Arthrobacter > Arthrobacter cavernae. The sequence continues at coordinate 2,230 of NZ_JAFNLL010000017.1, forward strand.
CTCGCCCCTCAAATCACGCGGCAAACTCGCTTCATCACTGCCTGCAGAGCAGCTGGCGGAAATCACCGAGTTGTTCGATTTCCGGCGCACGGGATATTCCCTCGATGCCCCCTTCTACACCGATCCGACGATTTTTAACATCGACATGGAGGCCATTTTTGGCCAGCACTGGATCTTTGCCGCCAGCATCGCCGAACTGCCGGAGCCGGGCGACTACGTCACCGTCGACTATGGACCCTACTCCCTGATCGTGCTGCGCAATGACGACGGCGGCGTGAACGTCCTGCACAACGTATGCCGCCACCGCGGCGCCCGCGTCCTGACCGAAGCCGCGGGGTCAACCGGAAACCTGGTCTGCGGCTACCACTCCTGGACCTACTCCCCTGACGGCAATTTGATCCACGCCTCGGCACCGGGGGAAACGAAGTTCGACAAGAGTTGCTTCGGCCTCAAGCGCGCCCACGGCCGCGTGATCGCAGGCCTCATCTTCGTCTGCATTGCGGACGAACCGCCGACGGATTTCGACGAAACCTCCAAGATCTTCGAGCCTTACCTCGCGCCCCACGATCTGTCGAAGACCAAGATCGCCTACCAGCAGAACATTGTCGAAGAGGGCAACTGGAAGCTCGTCATGGAGAACAACCGTGAGTGCTACCACTGCGACGGCCACCCGGAACTCGCCTGCTCCCTCTTCCCCACGTGGGGCCTGACGGAGGGCCTCATCCCTGCCCACCTTGAGGAAGTGTGGAACCGCGACAAGCAGGCCCAGTCCTCGCTCGAGGAGCGTTGCCGCCGCTATGGCCTTCCCTATGAGGTGGTCGAGGAGCTTGACACCCGCATCGCGGGAATCCGCATTTCCCGGGAAGCGCTCGACGGAGAGGGCGAATCGTTCTCCCCCGATGGGCGCAGGCTCTCCAAGAAGCTGCTCGGTGACTTGCCCGACTTCCGCCTTGGCCGCTGCTCGATGCACCTGCAGCCCAACAGCTGGTTCCATTTCCTCGGGGACCACGTCATCACGTTCGGCGTCTTCCCCATCAACGAACACCAGAGCCTCGTACGCACCACATGGCTGGTGGCTGACGACGCCGTGGAAGGCGTCGATTACGACTTGGAGAAGCTCACCTACACCTGGAAGCAGACCAATCTGCAGGACAAGGCGTTCGTGGAGCTGTGCCAGAAGGGCGCCGGCAGCCCCGCCTACGAGCCCGGCCCGTACATGAAGAGCGAATACCAGGTGGAGGCGTTCATCAACTGGTACGTGCAGCGCGTGCAGGAGCACTTGGCATGATTGAACTCCTCACTGAGGCGGCAATCCAGGAACCACAGCGCATTCGCGGTCTTGAGATGCCGTGGAACAGGGTGATGGGCAGCACCGAGGGACCCGCCGGCGCCGCCCGTGCATTGGGCCCCTGGCATCCGCAGGAGTTCATGGCCGAATGTGTCGAGACCGTTCCCGAGGCGGGCGGCATGATGACCTTCGTGTTCCGCCGCTGCGACGGTGCGCCCCTGGCGTTCCGTGCGGGCCAGTACGTGAACGTCGCCTTTCCAGTGAACGGCGAGGACCAGGATCCGTCGGACCGCAGCTACTCGCTGTCCAGTTCGCCCACAGAGCCGTGGACCTTCAACATCACCGTCAAATGCGACCCCACGGGACTGGTCTCACCGTGGGTGCACGAGAATGTCAAACCCGGCACGGTGCTCGAGATGCTCGGACCGGTCGGGGCATTTCACCTGCCCGATGCCGACCGGCGGGCGCGGTACCTCTTGTTGGCCGCCGGCGCAGGCATCACTCCCATCATGTCGATGGTGCGGACCATCCACTCCCTGCCCGGACAGGCTGATGTTGTGGTGCTTTACCACGGAGCGGAGGCCGGAGGCTTTGCCTTCCACCGGGAGTTGGCCTACATCGCCTCCGTGGACTCGCGCGTCAAGGTCTTCTACTCCCTGGGCGACCGCAGCAAACCTGAGGGGTGGGAAGGGCTCAACGGAAGGCTGACGGCAGCCATGCTCGACGAGGTGGCACCCGATGCCAACGGCCGCCAGGTCTATGCCTGCGGCCCCGAGGGTTACCTGAACACCGCCACCGAGCTCCTGGGGAAGGTGGGCGTCGACGACACCTCCATCTACATGGAATTCTTCTCGGGAGATCGCCAGACGCTCCTTGAATACCAGGCGGAGCTCGCGCTTGCAGCGGACATCGCAGAGGAAATCGCCGATTCCGCCGAGGACTACTATGAAAGCCAGCCCAACGCGTTCGGACTCTACGAGCCTGGCTACGACGCCGAGGGAACCCTGAAGGCCACGGGGCTGCCGCTGGAAACCGTCGACCCGGACGCACCCGGTTCCGAAGACCCCGACGGCAGTTCGGGCATGGCGCCGGAGGCCGATTCCCCTGACGCCTCGAGCTTCGACACCGTGGGAACGGGAAGCCTCACCCTGTCCTTCATGCGCACTGGCATCAATGTGCGGATCGACCCCACCGAACACATCCTCGGGGTGGCCCAGCGTGCGGGCGTCAGGATCGGCGCGAACTGCAAGGAAGGCATGTGTGGCTCCTGCAAGGTCGTCAAGCTTTCCGGGGAGGTCGAGATGAACCACCAGGGCGGAATCCGCGCACGGGAAATCGATGCAGGGAAGTTCCTGCCCTGCTGCTCCACCGCGCGGACCGATTTGGTGATCGATGCCTAGCCGCTTCCAGCTGCTCTAGCCGAAAAGCCAGCGACTACCGGAGTCCCGCACTGTGTGCCAATGCGATGGCCTCAGTGCGGGACCGGACGTCGAGTTTCCGGAAGAGGTTGCGGAGATGGAACTTGACGGTGTTTCGCTGCGCCGCCGACCCGGAACTGGCCGCCAAGGAACTCAAAGCAGCCATCCAGTAACTGATTCCCGCCGACCCAAAAGGTTCCGCCCAGGAAGAGTGCCTGGGAAGGCGCTCTTTCGGGCGTTCTAATTTTCCGGCTTCTCCAGCTGCGCCCGCTCCACGAGCTCAGTGATCCAGGGCCTCTGCGCGTGGTGGAGCGTCAGCCCTTCCGGCAGGCCCTGGACGGTGGACTCCGAGCCTGCGATGTCGATGGTGACCCGGCCGGTTCCCATCGGCGCGTTGCTGATGTGCAGTTCGCCGTAGGATTCCGGCAGCGCGGGATTCAGCCACACGCCGCCCAAGGAAATGTGGGCGTCGTAGCGCATGAGTCCCGTAACCAGCTGTATTGGCGTGGTGGCAGCCCATGCCTGCGGCGAGCAGGCGGTGGGGTAGGGCACTGGCTCATTGAACTGTTGCCGGTCGAATCCGCAGAAGAGCTCGGGGAGCCGTCCGCCCGAATATTCGGCAGCCTCCAACAACGCAGTGGCAATCCGCTGGGCTTCCTCCACGAAGCCATACCTCAGCAGCCCTTGGGCAATCAGGGCGTTGTCATGCGGCCAGACGGATCCGTTGTGGTAGCTGGCCGGGTTGTAGGCGCCCATGTTGGAGGCGAGGGTCCGGACTCCCCAGCCGCTGAACATCTCGGGGGACATCAGGTGCTCCACCACGGATGGGGCCTTGTCCTCATCAATCAAGCCAAACCATAGGCAGTGGCCCATGTTCGACGCGCAGGAGTCCACCGGCCGCTTGTCGCGGTCCAACGCAACCGCGTAGTAGCCCTTGTCCGGAAGCCAAAACTCTTCGTTGAACTTCTGCTTGAGGCGATCCGCGCGCTCCCGAAGCTCCGCAGCCAAGGTGAGGTCGCCGTCGTCGTACGCCATCCAGGCCCGGGCCATATACGCACCGTGCACGTACGCCTGAACTTCACACAGCGCCAGGGGAGGTTCCGCGAGGGTGCCGTCCGCGAAGTTGATGCCGTCCCACGAGTCCTTCCACCCCTGGTTGATGAGTCCGTGCTCGTTGAGGCGGCCATATTCCACGAAGCCATCGCCGTCCCGATCTCCGTAGTCGCGGATCCAGTCAAGAGCGTGGTCGGCGTTGGGCAGGAGGGCGGAGATGGTGTCCTTGGCGAAGCCCCAGCGGCTGACCGAACCCAAGACAATCACAAAGAGCGGTGTTGCATCCACGCTGCCGTAGTAGGCGGACTTTCCGCCCAGGGCGAGGCCGCTGGAGACGCCGAGCCTGACTTCGTGAAGGATCTTGCCAGGCTCTTCCTCGCTCACAAGATCCACCACTGTTCCCTGGCGGTCGGCCAGCGTGCGGAGCGTACCCAGCGCCAGAGACGGGTCCACGGGCAGCGCCATCTCGGACGCCCAGAGGGAGTCGCGGCCGAACAGCGTCATGAACCACGGAGCGCCTGCGGCCACCACAACCCTGTCCGGATGGTCGGGATCCTGGATGCGGAGGGCGCCCAGGTCCTCGTAGCTGCGTTTCAGGGTCCGCTCTATGGAGTGGTTGCCCATCTGCAGCACCGGGATCTTTTCCACCCACTCCTGCCGCCTCCGGTCGCTGGGGGACATTTCCCCGCGCGCTGGATGGGCGAAGGGCGCCATGGTCCCGGCTCCGGGCACTACGCTCACGCGGGTCCTCCAGTGCCCGGAGGGCGGAATCGTTGTCTTGAAGCCCAGGGCCTTGGCGCCGACACCGGCACCTTCGGCCCGGATCACCACACTTTTCCGGACGCCCTCCCACTGCCCCCGAATTTCCAGCGAGTCGCCCTCCAGCCGGCGGGTTTCCGTCCATTGGCGGGTGATCCTGGCTTCCTTCACTTCAAAGAGATCCGCGAAATCGGCCTCGACGGTCAGCGTGATGCTGCACTCGGCCGGTTGCGTCGAGTAGTTCCGGAGGGTGATCTCCTCGAGAATCCCGGCTCCGACTTCACGCAGCCGTTCCACGAGCAATGGACTGTCCGCGTATCCGTCGGAGCGGGGTACCCGGCCTGCGAATAAGGCCCGGTAGGGCTCCTTGGTTTCTGCCGCCAGTGGCTCGATGGGCTGGCCGTTGATGGTCAGCTCCCAGCAAGACAGGATGCGCGTGTCCAAGTGGAAGACGCCGTGCGGCAGGTCGGGCCGGATGTCCCCGTTGGCGGCCGAGATGCAGAAGGAGGAACCTTCAACGAGCGTCACCGTTCCGGAACCGAGCGGACCCGCGCCAGTGTCGGCATTCCATCCAGCCACTTCGTGCTCCTTCGACGGCATCAGCGTGGATGTAGTTGACGCTACGCCGGAGGACCTGTGGATACCAGAGGCTGGATTTCCGGAGCCGCATCCCAGATGCGCCGGAGGCCTGCAAAGGCCCCAAGGAGCAACTCTAGAAATTAGTAGGAAGTCCGAGTATATTCGGGATCAGAGATGACCCGGATCACAGGTGGACATGTGTTCCCGAGGCCGATGGCAGGGCACTCACTCATATGCAAAGGAGCATTCCATCATGGTGCAAGAGCTTTCCCACTACGTAGACGGCCAGCGGATCGACGGCACTTCCGGGAGGTTCAGCGACGTCTACGATCCCTGCACCGGTGAAGTGCAGGCGAAGCTTCCCCTGGCCAGCAAGGCAGAAGTGCAGAACGCCGTTTCCAACGCGGAGAAGGGCCAGCTCGAATGGGCGGCCATGAACCCGCAGCGCCGCGGCCGGATCCTCCTCAAGTTCGTGGACCTGGTCAACGAGCACATGGACGAGCTCGCCACGCTGCTCTCCTCCGAACACGGCAAGACGTTCCCGGACGCCAAGGGGGACATCCAGCGCGGCATCGAAGTGGTGGAGTTCGCCGCCAACGCCCCTCACCTGCTCAAGGGCGAATTCTCGGACAACGCTGGCACGGGCATCGATGTCCACTCGCTGCGCCAGCCCCTCGGCGTCGTCGCGGGCATCACGCCCTTCAATTTCCCGGCGATGATCCCGCTGTGGAAGTCCGGCCCGGCGCTCGCGGCGGGCAACGCCTTCATCCTCAAGCCTTCCGAGCGGGACCCCTCCGTGCCGCTGCGCCTGGCCGAGCTCTTCACCGAGGCGGGGCTGCCGAACGGCGTCTTCAACGTCGTCAACGGCGACAAGGAAGCCGTGGACGCGCTGCTGGAGGACCCGCGCGTGAAGGCCATCGGCTTCGTGGGCTCCACGCCGATCGCCCAGTACATCTACGCCACGGCCGCCGCGCACGGCAAGCGGGCCCAGTGCTTCGGCGGCGCCAAGAACCACATGGTGATCATGCCTGACGCGGACCTGGACATGGCCGCGGACGCCCTGATCGGCGCCGGCTTCGGCTCAGCGGGCGAACGCTGCATGGCCATTTCCGTGGCCGTTCCCGTGGGCGAGGAAACCGCCAACCAGCTCGTTTCCAAGCTGCAGGACCGCATCAAGGAGCTCAAGGTGGGCCACAGCCTGTCCAAGGACTCGGACTTCGGCCCCGTCGTTGCCAAGTCCGCCAAGGAACGGATCGAAGGCTACATCCAGGCCGGCGTGGACGAGGGCGCAACGCTCCTCACGGACGGCCGCGGCCTCACCGTGGACGGCTACGACGGCGGTTTCTGGGTGGGCCCCACGCTGTTCGACCATGTCACCAAGGACATGTCCATCTACAAGGAGGAGATCTTCGGGCCGGTGCTGAGCGTGCTGCGCGCCGCCGACTACGACGAAGCGCTCCGGCTCTGCTCCGAGCACGAGTTCGGCAACGGCGTGGCGATCTTCACCCGCGACGGCGACTCCGCCCGCGACTTCGCCAGCCGCGTCGAGGTGGGCATGGTGGGCATCAATGTCCCCATCCCCGTCCCGATCGCGTACTACACCTTCGGCGGCTGGAAGGCCTCGGGCTTCGGCGACCTGAACCAGCACGGCGCGGACGCCTTCCGCTTCTACACCAAGACCAAGACGGTCACCACCCGCTGGCCCTCGGGCATCCGCCAGGGCGCCAGCTTCGTGATGCCGGCAGGCAGCTGATGGCTGGCTTTCCCGGAGCCGCGGCGAGCGGGAACGAGGTCCTGTTCGAACGCCGCGGGCACCTGGGCGTGATCACGCTGAACCGGCCCAAGGCCGTCAACGCCCTCACGCTCGGCATGGTGGACGCCATGCTGGAACAGCTCACCGCCTGGGCGGACGACGACGCCGTTGCCACCGTCCTGGTGCAGGGCGCCGGTGACCGCGGGCTGTGCGCTGGCGGGGACATCGTGGCCATCTACCAGGACATGCTGCGCAGCGGCAACGCCACGGCCGAGTTCTGGGCCGCCGAATACCGGCTCAACGCGCTCATCGCCGGCTACCCCAAGCCCTATGTGGCCTTCATGGACGGGCTGGTGCTCGGCGGCGGCGTGGGCGTCTCGGCCCACGGCTCGGTCCGGGTGGTGACCGAACGGACGCGGACGGGCATGCCGGAAACCACCATTGGTTTTGTGCCCGACGTCGGCGGGACCCTGCTGCTGTCCCGCTCACCGGGGGAGGCAGGCACGCACGCCGCCCTCACGGGCGCCCACCTGGACGGGGCCGACGCCCTGTTCCTGGGGCTCGCGGACACGTTCGTGCCGTCCGGCAGTCTTCCCGCGCTGGCCGAAGCGCTGGAAAGCTCGACGGCGGAGGCCGCCGTCGGGCGCTTTGCCCAAGAACCGCCGGCCTCGGCGCTGGAGGGACAGCGGGACTGGATCGATGCCACCTATTCCACCGATGACGCGGAGGAGATTGTCCGCCGGCTGCGCGCCGCGGGTGGCGAGGCGGCGGAGGCCGCTGGCACCATCGAACAGAAGTCGCCCACGGCCGTGAAGGTGGCGCTGGCCTCCCTGCGGTGTGTGCGGGGGCTTTCGCTCGAAGAGGCGCTGAACCAGGAATACCGGGTGGGACTGCGCTTCCTGGCCGGCCCGGACTTCCGTGAAGGCATCCGGGCGCAGGTGGTCGAGAAAGACCGCAATCCGCAGTGGCAGCCGGCCACGCTCGCCGAGGTGGGCGAGGCCGCCGTCGAAGCCTGTTTTGAATCGCTCGGCGAACGGGAACTCGGCCTCGGCAGCGTAAGCGCCGGGATGCAGAGCTTCAGCCAGTCAAAGGAGACGAAATGACAGAAAACCCAGCAGTGGACACGGGCACCATCGCTTTCCTGGGGCTCGGGCACATGGGTGGTCCCATGGCGGCGAACCTGATCAAGGCCGGGCACCGAGTGGTGGGCTTCGATCCTGTGCCGGCCGCCGTTGAGGCTGCCAAGGAGCATGGGGTTCCCATGGTGGCCTCCGCTGAGGAAGCAGTAAACGGCGCCAACGTGGTGCTGACCATGCTGCCCAGCGGCAAGCACGTCCTGGACGCCTACCGCGGTGTGGACGGGGCGCCCGGTCTGCTCTCAGTGGCCGCTCCGGACACCCTGTTCCTGGACTGCTCCACCATCAACGTGGACGAGGCCCGGGAGGCCGCGGCCATTGCCCTCGAGGCCGGCCACCGTTCCGTGGATGCCCCGGTGTCCGGCGGTGTGGTGGGTGCCGAGGCAGGCACTTTGACGTTCATGGTGGGCGCTTTGCCGGAGGATTTCGAGACCGTGAAGCCCATCCTGGAGCTCATGGGCAGGAGGATTGTGCACTGCGGCGACCACGGCGCCGGGCAGGCCGCCAAGGTCTGCAATAACATGATCCTGGGCGTCTCCATGATCGCCGTGAGCGAGGCCTTTGTGCTCGGCGAGAAGCTGGGCCTGACGCACCAGGCGCTGTTCGACGTCGCCTCCAACGCCTCCGGCCAGTGCTGGGCGCTGACCACCAACTGTCCCGTTCCGGGGCCCGTGCCCGCCAGCCCGGCCAACCGGGACTATCAGCCGGGTTTTGCCGGGGCCCTCATGGCCAAGGACCTCCGGCTTGCCGTCAACGCCCTGGAAAGCACCGGCGTCGACGGGAAGATGGGGCACCTGGCCTCACAGATCTATGACACCTTCGCCGCAGAGGGCGGCGCCGGGCGTGACTTCTCCGGCATCATTACCGACATCCGCGACAAATCGGGAGCTTAACTTTGGCGGCAACAGACGTTATCAATCAGACTCGGACGAAGGATCCAGAGGGGACTTCAGACGAGGGGCACGGCATGGCGGAGCAGTACGAAAACATTCTGGTGGAACGCCGGGGCCGTGTGGGCCTGGTGACACTGAACCGGCCGGAGGCGCTCAACGCGCTCAACAAGGCGCTCATGGATGAGCTCGTGGCAGCCGTTTCCGCCATGGATGTTGACCCCGAGGTGGGCGCCGTGGTGGTGACCGGATCCGCCAAGGCCTTTGCCGCCGGGGCGGATATCAAGGAGATGCAGTCCAAGGGCTACATGGAGATGTACGCGGCGGACTGGTTCCGCGGCTGGGAGGATCTCACCCGCCTGCGCATCCCTATCGTTGCGGCGGTGTCCGGCTTTGCCCTGGGCGGCGGCTGCGAACTGGCCATGATGTGCGACTTCATCATCGCCGGAGACAACGCCAAGTTCGGCCAGCCTGAAATCAACCTCGGCGTCATTCCGGGCATGGGTGGCTCCCAGCGGCTCACCCACGCCGTGGGCAAGGCCAAGGCCATGGACATGGTGCTCACCGGCCGCTTCATGGGCGCCGAGGAGGCCGAGCGGGCGGGCCTGGTGTCCCGTGTGGTGCCGGCCGCCGATGTGGTGGAGGAAGCCCTCAAGGCGGCAGAGGTGATCGCCTCCAAGTCCAAGCCCGTGGCCATGGTGGCCAAGGAAGCCGTCAACGCGGCCTTCGAAGTCGGCCTGGCCCAGGGGGTGCTGTTTGAGCGCAGGGTGTTCCACTCGCTGTTCGCCACCGAGGACCAGAAGGAAGGCATGGCCGCGTTCTCCGAGAAGCGGACGCCGGAGTTCAAGCACCGCTGACGCCACAGTCCGTCCCGCCGTGATGGCGGGGACGGACTGTGACTCCGGTTGAGGAGCGGCCGGCCAGCTCAGGGGCCCGGTATCCGGACGCCGAACCCCCGGTGCTGGCTGTTGCTCGCAAAGATCAGCCCCACCACCTGCATGTCGTCCGTGGCGACAATCGCCGAGCCCGAGTCGCCGTCAATCACTGTGCCCCCGCTGAAACTGAGGCAGTTTTCGAACCAGGCCCACCGTCCAGGCAGGAACTCCATGACAAACTGGCCGCTCTTGCTGGTGATGGTGGCGTGCTGCACCACGGCTGTCTGTTTGCCGATCCAGCTGACGGCCTCCTTGACGAGCGGTGGACGGTAGCCTGTAGGCGTCCCGATCCCGTGAATCGCGCGGTCGCCGTTGTCTGCCGTCATGTTGCACCAGGCAAAGTCCGTCGAGTTGAAGGTCGGGTTCGGTTCGGACCGGTTGGCATAGGTCACCACATTCACATAACCCGCGACGTCGGAGAGGCTGTTTCCCCACAGCGCCCAGTCGGGCTGGTACACGGTGGGTCCACGGGTCCCGTTCTTGGAGATGACATGGTTGTTGGTGAGCATCCTGAACCGGCCTCCCCAGACCATGTTCACGCCGAGCGTGCCTGTTCCCTCGGCGAACCACCCTGCGGGCGCGGACACCTGGTAACCACCCGGCGTCGGGCGGACCTTCTCGTTCAGGACGCTGAGGCGTATTTGCCCTGTCTCAATGACATCGGTGGCGACCTGTTCCACGCGTGGCGGCCCGGCGGCATCGTCCTGGACGTGGACCTCCACGAAGGGCGGCACCACCAGATCATCGATCCCCAGCTCCTCCGGACGCTTTTTCTTCACCACGTGGACCACCACCGCCAGTTGCTCCGTCTCCTGGCCATTGATCGTCTTGGGCCCCACAGTGAGGCCCGTGATGTTCTCATGGGAAAGCCACGTACGCACCGTGTGCAGTATCGGCTCGATCTGCTCCTGCTCGAGGGCCATGGCCGTCCCTATTCCGGGTTGACCAGGGCGATGGTGGTCCCCAGTATGAGGGCTGTCTCCGCGGTCGAGGTCCCCGTGAACGTGCTGGTCGCGGAATCCGCGGTCCATCCGGAGGAGGAACTGCCGCCTCCGCCATCGAAGTTGAACGGACCGATCCGCACACCTGCGGAGACGCTCCACTTGTTCGAGAAGGACGTGAAGGACGAGCTGCTGACCTTGATGGAGAACGACGGCTTGTAGCAAACGATCATGCCCACCTTTTGGACGTCCATGATGCCGCCCCGCCCCCACACGGCCTTCTCCCCGCCTGCCCCGTATGCGGAATAGCCGCGGATGAACGGGCCCTCGGTCATGCTCCGGACGAACGCACCGTTGTACCAGCGGCCCGCCCCGATGGGGATGGTGTCCCAGGCCTCGAAATTCACGTTCACCTCGAGGGAGCTGTCCGAGCCGAACTCCTCGACGCGCTCCCAGGAACCGCCGACGTTCACGCTCCAGAAGAAGTTTCCCACCGAGGCACTGCCTTTGGCCCAGGTCTTGCTGTAGTCGTATTCGGCCTGTTCGTTGGTGAAGCCGATGTGGCCGCTGCTGCCGCCCGTTCCCGCCTTGACCTTCTGCAGCCACGTGGTTGCGTCCATGCCCAGGGAGTATCCCGGCACCGCGGGGAAGCTGCTGAGTGAGGGGTCCTGCAGCTTGGTGTAGTAATCCTTGTTCCCGTACCGCGCCACGGCTTCATTCAGGCCGGGTGTGATGGTCTCGGACAGCAACTGGTTCAGGACGCGCTGCTTTGCCTGGACGGTCTTGTCCGCGGCGTCGAGCTGGGCTGCCCACGGCTTGCCGCCGTAGCTGCCCTGCCACTCCAGGAATGACGGGATGTTGGTGCCGCCGGTCTCCTGCAGGTACGCATTGCGCGCCTGCGCGTACGTGGTCTGGAAGTCGTTGGTGGCAATGTTCAGCACGTTCCGTGCCTGGCTGATCTTCTCCTCAAGAATCGGATCCGTGGTGTTTGCCGCCAAGACATTGAGCACCTGGCCGTAGGTGTCGTTGAACTGGACGCCGGCGGAGACATACGCTCCCGTGGCGCTGAACTGCGGAACGGTGGAGCAGAAGTCGTACTGCGCGGCTGAGGTGTAGCCGATGTTGGTGATGGGCCAGTCCCAGGTGAGGAACGGGTAGTTCAGCTGGAAATTGTCGGCTTTCAGGCCCATCCCGGCAATCATTGCCCCGTAGAGGTGATTCCAGGCTTTGTCGTTGTCCTCGGCGGTGGCCGCTGTTGGCACGGCGTACTGGCGGGTGGTCGCCAGGGGGTGGTCGGTGGTGGGGATGTCCGTGGCATCCCATTCCAGGTGGTGGAGCATGGAATCAACTGTGTCACTCATGTCTTTTCACTCCTTGGTATTTCGCATCGCGGCCACCCCTTGGCTGGGCGCCGTTGTGACGGTGGAACCACTGAAGTCAGCGAGGCCGCTTCCCGGTCCTGCTGATGGAGTCCGCCGCGGACCAAACGCGCGCGGATTCTGCTGTTGCCCACAGCCGCTGTTGCCTGTGGATCGCCTGGGATCCTGGCTGGTTGGGGACTGGACGCTTCCCCAACGATGGGGGGGTGGCAAGACACTGAAGTGTGAACCCCCATTCACTTGCTGAGCGTTGGTCGTCGGGCTGTTGGCGGCTTGATGATGCCTGCCACGGCCATTGGATTACGACTCGCTACGTAACGAAATACTAATGGGGCAGGGACTCCCGGTCAATGGTCCTTGCCCCTTCGCCACCGTGGGGTGTGCCCTCATTTGAACCGCTGCAGCGCCCGCCCGCCAGGGGCCTGTCGGCCTGGGTGATGGTGACGTGGGTGTCTGCGCTCCCGCAAAGCTGCGCCACGACCATGACGGGCGCGTTGAACTCCCCGAAGTTCTCGCACTTGACGCGGACATGGACGGGCTCGGATCCCGTGAGTTGCCGGTGTGCCTCCACCATGGCCCGGGCCAGCAGCATGCCGGGCAGGTGGTCCGAAAAATGGTCGAAGGTGACGGCATCTCCCCAGTTCCACACGAGCTCCGACTCAAGCCGGTTGCCGGCACGGTGAACGTTCGCCAGCACCATGTGCAGGGGGCCGGTGTTGTGCCTGTCAACCGCCGGCGCGTTCCTCCGGATGGCCCGGTAAGCAGTGGAGGAAAGGCAGGACACTTGCCCGTGGCCTGCCGCCACCAGGACGCCGCCCGCACTGTATTCCGCTTCCAGGGTGAGTTCGCTGACGTGTTCCCGCCGCATCCGCACCGACTGCGTGTTCACGCGGACGGTACCGGCCAACAGGCTTGCTGCGGGATGGTGCGCGGCCTCCGGCAGCCAGCCAAAATCGAGCACGTTCATGAGCAGCGCCCAGTCCAGGGGAACCTGACCTTCCAGATGGGCGTAGGCGATGGCGGTCTGCCGCATAAGCTCCATGCCCAGGAGGACCGGGAGGCCGTCCGGCGAACCTTCGCCCGCCCTTTTCCCGGGGAGCGCGCCCTCGAATTCCCAGCAGCCTACGCTTACCTTGTCCGCCGAACTCAGCAGCACCGCGTCAGCGGATGACTTGTGGACCAGCGTCCGATCGATGTGGGCCTGCATGGCATCATCTCCCCTCAGACGATTGATAACCCAGCGCGTGAAGGGCGCTGGCAACGGTGTTCATGACAAGCGCATCATCCAGCGGGAGGAGCCCCGGCAGCAGGATCCGCATGACCATGGGGCCGGTGATCAGGTCGCAGATCCACTCAACATCAGGAAAATCGGGGATTTCCCCGCGGCTTTGGGCCCTGCGGATGATGGCAGCCACGGCGGCCCGCCTGGGGCCCAGGAACTTCTCCAGGAAGATCTGTCTCAATTGATCGTTGGTGTGCAGGGAATCCAGGAAGCCCGTGAAACTGGATTTCACCAGCGGGTCCTCGAAGAGCGCCACCTGCTCGCGTTGGATCGCCTCAAGGTCGGCGGGCAGGCTGCCAAAGTCCAGCACCGCATCGAGGTCGGTGGCGAAACGCTCCAAAAGCAGGGCGAGAATGAGATCGGGAATGCCGTCGAAGCGGCGGTAAAAGGCGGGGCGTGTGGTTCCCGCCTTTGCCGAAACGGCTTCGACGGAGACGGCGCTGAAGCCCCTGTCCAGGATGAGCTCCTCAGCCGCCTTGATCAGGGCAACATCCAGGTCAGCGTTCCGTGGCCGCCCCGCGCTCTGCATCATAATGAAGCACAGTGTAGCCAGGGACTTCCTGCGCCATGGTCAGAAACACGGTCACGAGCAGAATGTGGGTGGCGGCTATTCTCATGATCTACGGGTGCGGCTCTGTGGGGATGCGGACCGCGCGGCTCGCCAAGGAAGCCGGCGTTGAACCCGTGATGGGCGGCCGGGATGCTGTCCGGGTGGCTGCCGCGGCCGGCTCCCTGGGCCTGGAGTGGCGGACTTCCACGGCTACGGATGCCGATGCCCTGTCCCGCCTCTTGCAGGGAGCCCGGGTGCTGGTCAACGCTGCCGGACCCTTTCGCCGGACGGCGCCCGCGCTCGCGAGGGCGTGCCTGCGCAACGGCTGCCATTACGTCGATGTCTCGAACGAGCTCGCCACGTTCCGCGACGCGTGGTCCCTGGACGCCGAAGCCCAGGGGGCCGGCGTCGCGCTGGTCCCCGGAGCCGGCTTCGCCACCGCCGTCGTGGAGGGGCTCGCGTCCCATGTGCTGGACAGGATCCCGGACGCCGATACAGTGACTATCGTGCGGTCCTCGCCTGGCGCTGTCCGAAGCGAAGGTGCGCGGCGGACGGCGTCGGATCTTCTGGCGGCGGGCAACTGGCGGGTCAGGGACGGCGTGTTGGCCCCGGGTCCCAACCGGATCGCGGACTTCGAATTGCCGGAAGGCCGGCGCTCGGCGGTGCCGATCGGCAGCGGCGAGATGTTCGCCGTCGCGCAGTCAACGGGAGTGCGCAATGTGGCGGCCTATTTCACCACGCGGACCGGCCCGGTGATCTCGCGGCTGGCCGTTCCGCTCGCCCGGACGCTCGCCCGCGCGGGCAGCTTCGGCCCGCCGCGCGCCGGACGGCAGGGCACTGGCCGACTGGGCGCTGGTTCAGGGCAAGGACCCGCCCCCGCCCCTTCCATGATCTGGGTTGAGGCAAAAAATCACCGTGGCGCCGCGGAGGCCGGCTGGGTTCACGGACACGGGACGGATACGACGGCGGTGATCGCCTTGGAGCTTGCGCAGCGCCTGGGCGCCTCGCGGCTAAGCGGATTCCGGACGTCCGGGCAGTTGCTGGGAGCGGACTACACGCTTTGCTTGCCCGGACTGCGGCTCACGGACTTCTGAGGACCTTCAGCGCGGGGTTCACGCACCGCCCGGTCCGGGCGTGTTCGTCTGTGCTGCCCGGTCCGGGCGGATGGTGCATTATATTATGTGGGAGCCGGCGGCGGCTGGGGGTAGAGTCCTGGTCTCAGGGGGCTCTATCGCCGCCGGCTCCGTTCTGGGGGCGCTGCTGGCAGGAGGTGCGTCCAGCGCGCCGGTTGAAATCCGGTGTCCGCGCCACCGCGCAACGGCCGGGGGCCGGTGCTGGTTCGGGCTGCGGGTTGCTGCATCGGGAGGCCTTTTCCTTTGCATTTTTGGCTGCTTTCAGTAAACCAAGCGGAGGGCAGGGGGCACATCCGTAGCCACTACTCGACTTTTTGGCGGCATCCCGGTCGGAGCTACGCGGCGGTACTTGGTATTCACCGTGATCCGCCTGGAACTACTTGGAACTACTTGGAGCTACTCGGATTGGTTACTCCACTTGATGAGCTCAGTACTTGGATATGCGGCGAGGCTCCAAACCGGGCGGGTAGGAGTCGGGCATTCAGCCTTGTCCCGATACTCACATCGCCGGGGTTCTCCGTGGGGGTTGAAGGGTTTCCGCGGCCGGCGTAGAGTCCTGCTGCCACCCGACGCAAGGAGCCGATCATGGGACAACTGGTCGTTCAGCAATTCGTCACCGCCGATGGCTTTGCGGCCGACGCCAACAATGAGTTCAGGGCCTATGAGCTGCTCGACGGCGGCACGGCCGAGTTCGAGCGCAATCAGGTTGAGTGGCTCAAGACAGTCGATGCCATGGTGCTGGGCGCCTCCACGTACAGGATGTTCGCAGAGTACTGGCCGACCCCGGCATCAGAGGGCGAAATCATCTCCCCCGCGTTGAACGGGCTCCGCCGTTACGTGTTCTCAAGCCAGCTCAAGGCCGCACCGTGGGGCGATTACCCTGCGGCCACCATCGAGTCGGGTGACGCCGTGGAGGCGATACGCCGGATCAAAGACGAAGCCGCAGGCACCGTTGTGCTCTGGGGCAGCCTCACGCTGAGCGAAGCGTTTTTCGCGGCCGGGGAGGTGGACGGCGTGCGGCTCGTGGTGATGCCCGTGGCGATCGGCGCCGGACGCGGGGCCTTCCCGGCCGGGCAGGATCCGGCCCTGCTGACCCTGCTGAGCGCCAAAACGTACGACGCCGGTTTGGTGGAGCTTGAGTACATGGTGCGGTCCGGCCGCGGTGAATAGCTGACGCCTGAACGCATCCTTGAAGGAGCCGCTGGCGGCACCCGTATCCGCTAGGCCACGGGTGCCTTCTCCATCAGGGCCTTGATCTGGCTGACGTATTGCTCGCAGTGCTCTTGCACTTGCCGTTTGTGTGCCGCTGCATGGTTCTGATGCCCGGCCGGAATACTGAAGTACGAGCCGTGTGTGAACAGCGTCCCTCCGTCATCGCTGTCTTCAAGGCTGGTGCGGCCTTTGTAAGTGGGGTCTCCCAGGGGGCTTGTCACCGCGAGCTCATAGGGAATCTCCTCGATCACGCGGATTGCCGCAATGCTCTCGACGCCGTTGACGTTCGAGATGAATACCTGGATCTCGCCGGCCCCTTCTGGAATGCCGGGGGCGCTGAATCCGTATGTGGTGCCCGGGCTGTGCAGCGGGTTGTTTTCGGCGGGCTTGATGAATTCCCATACTTGTTTGCGTGGGGCGTTGATCTTGACCTCGGCAGATGCGTAGAAGACGTTCTTGGAGACCTTGCGGACGCGCCGTCCGGAGGCGCCCGCAAAAACGGAAAGCATGAATGCCACCAGCAACAGCACGAGTCCCAGGAGGAACATGATCTTCTCCATGGCGGAAGTTTCCCGCAGCCGCGAATAGACCGCGTTGTCGACGACTCCGAGAAATTCCTCGGCCGCCGAGGACCGTGTGAAATAGGACAATGTGGCAGCCGCGATGAAAATGAGCCCGGCCATTGTCACCAGTGTCACGCCAGCCTGCGCGCGTTGCACATTTCGGCTTGAGATTCCCATCTTCCCCATTCCTTGGCATCCGGCGTCAACGGTATGAGGCCGACGATCAGACTATCCGCACACGGTTCCGGAACCAGTGCAACATGCCACTACCTCTTTTCGGAGGTACTGGGGGATCGCCGCCCCTCGCTACGGTGATGTGAATCACATTGTGAGACATCAGAGCGGATATCAAAGGAGATTCCCATGACCTCTGTTTCACCCGTTTCGCATGCATCACCCCACAGCCGCAAGACCCTCCGCAAGGTGGCGTTCGCCAGTGCGGCCGGCACCACCATCGAGTTCTACGACTTCTTCATCTACGGCACGGCGGCGGCCCTGGTTTTCCCGGTGGTCTTCTTCCCGGCCCTGGGCGCGGCCGCCGGCACCGTGGCCTCCTTCGGAACCTTCGCCGTCGCGTTCTTCGCCCGGCCGGTGGGCGCCATCATCTTCGGCCACTTCGGCGACCGGATCGGCCGGAAGAAGACCCTCATCACCACCCTGCTCATGATGGGCATTGCCACGGTGGCGATCGGCCTGGTCCCGGATGCCAAGACCATCGGCGTCGCGGCACCCATCTTGCTGGTGGTCCTGCGCTTCGTCCAGGGCCTGGCCGTGGGCGGCGAATGGGCCGGTGCCACGCTGCTCACCGCCGAATACGCGCCCAAGGGCAAGCGCGGGCTCTTCGGATCCTTCCCGCAGATCGGCCCGTCCATCGCGTTCGCCCTGGCCAGCGCCACGTTCCTGGTCACCAACCTCACCCTCGGCGACAAGTCCGAGGCCTTCATCACCATCGGCTGGCGCGTGCCGTTCATCCTCAGCGCCGTCCTCGTGCTGGTCGGCTTCTGGGTCCGGAGCAGCATCGAGGAAACGCCGGTGTTCAAGAACACCCAGCAGCCCGTTGTCCGCAAGCTCCCCATCCTGGAATCCATCAAGCGCCAGCCCAAGGAAATCCTGCTGGCCGGCGGCTCCCTGACGCTCCTGTTCGCCTTCTTCTACCTGGGCACGGCGTTCCTCACCAGCTACGCCGCCAGCCCCACGGGCATGAAGCTGAGCCGCGTGGACGTCCTGAGCACGGGCATCATCGCCTCCGTATTCGTTGCCGCCGCCACCCTGACTTCCGGCATCCTGTCCGACCGCTTCGGCCGCAAGAAGGTCATCGCCACATCCTGCATCATCGCCGTGCCGTGGTCCCTGGTGCTCTTCCCGCTGCTGGGCACGGGCACAGTCCTGGCGTTCGGCGTCGGGCTCACCGTCACCCTGATGATCTTCGCGATCGCCTACGGCCCGGCCGGCGCGCTCCTGCCCGAACTGTTCGAGACCCGCTACCGCTACACGGGCGCCGGCATGGGCTACAACCTGGCCGGCGTGGTGGGCGGCGGCATCGTCCCGCTCCTCGCAGCACAGCTGGCCGCCAGCCCCGGAACCTGGGCCGTGGGCCTGCTGCTCGCCGGAATCGGCGTCTTCAGCATCATCTGCACCCTCGCCCTCCCGAACCGCGAGCACAGCGACATGGAGGCTTCCGCGGCAGTTTCCGGTGCTGAAAGCACGACGCCGGTGCACGCTACGGCGTCGTAGGAACCTCGCGCTGGGCTAACGAAGAGGAGGGGCTGCGCGGGCAGCCCCTCCTCTTCGCTTGCCACCGCGGAATCGGTGCGACTGTGTTCAGGAGCCGGCGCCTCCTGAATCAACGAACCTCGGACGGGTTCAGTTTCACCCGCCGCAGGAGCTGGGCGTTCAGGGCGACCACGATCGTGGAGATGGACATCAGAACGGCGCCGGCCGCAGGGGAGAGCACGATTCCGGCGAAGGCCAGGATCCCGGCTGCCAGCGGGACGGCGATGATGTTGTAGCCGGTGGCCCATGCCAGGTTCTGCCACATCTTCCGGTAGCTGGCCCGTGACAGGTCCACCATCGACAGGACGGCGCGGGGGTCGTTGCCGGCCAGGACCACTCCCGCCGATTCCATGGCGACATCGGTGCCTGCCCCGATGGCGATGCCGACTTCGGCCCTGGCCAGCGCCGGTGAGTCGTTAACACCGTCGCCGACCATTGCCACCTTCAGGCCGCGGCGTTGCAGTTCGGCCACCTTCTTGTCCTTGTCCGCAGGCAGGACTTCGGCGAAGACCTCATCGATCTTCAGCTCAGTCCCGACAGCCTGGGCGACCTGGCGGGCGTCGCCGGTGATCATGGCCACCTTGATGCCCCTGGTCTGGAGCGCTGCGACGGCCTGCCGCGATTCCGGTCGGACGGCATCTTCCAGGCTCACCGCGCCCAGTATCCGGTCTGCGTCCACGACGTGCAGCACGGCGGCGCCGCGGTCCATCCAGACCCGGGTGGACGCCGCCACGGATTCCGGTTCGGTGATTCCCAATTCGCGCAGCAGGGCAGGGCCGCCTACCTGGACTGTTCGGCCGTCGACTATAGCGCGTACGCCCCTGCCCGTCATCGAGGTGAAGCCTGCGGCCCGGGGAATGTCCAAGCGATGCGTGCGGGCTGCTCTGACAATGGCTTGCGCCACCGGGTGTTCGCTGTCGGACTCCACAGCCGCGGCCAGTGCCAGCAGCTCCTCACGCTTCACGCCGTCGACCGCGACGGCGTCCATGAGTTCCGGTTCGCCCTTGGTTAGTGTTCCGGTCTTGTCGAACAGGACGACGTCGACAGTGCGCATGCGTTCCAGCGCCATCCGGTTCTTGATCAGCACCCCGGCCCGGGCAGCCTGTTCGGTGGTGATGGCGATCACGAGCGGAATGGCCAGGCCCAGGGCATGCGGGCAGGCGATCACGAGGACGGTGACGGTGCGGGTGACGGCATCGGGAAGGCTGCCCAGCAGCGTCCAGGCGACGAACGTGACGGCGCCGGCGAAGGTGGCGAAGTAGAACAGGAACGCCGCGGCCCTGTCCGCCAAGGCCTGGGCCTTGGAGGAGGAGGCCTGTGCTTCGGCCACGAGGCGCTGGATGCCGGCCAATGCGGTATCGTCCCCGACTGCGGTGACCTGGACCCTGACAGTGTTGTCCGTGGCTACGGTTCCGGCAACAACGGAATCACCGGCAGTGCGGAGCACCGTTTTAGATTCGCCCGTGATCATGGATTCGTCGAACTCGGCCTGCCCGTCAACAACGGTGCCGTCTGCAGGCATCCGCGCCCCGGAACGTACCAGGACCGTGTCCCCGGCCCGCAGCTCGGAAACGCTGACGGTTTCCGTGCCCGTCTCGGTGATCCGCTCAGCCTCATCCGGCAGCAACGCGGCAAGGGCATCCAGCGCGCCCTGCGCCGAACCGAGGGCCCGCATCTCAAGCCAGTGGCCCAGCAGCATGATGGCCACCAGCAGGGCCAGTTCCCACCAGAAATCCAGTTCGAAATTACCGATCCCAAGTGTGGTGGCCCAGGATGCCACGAAGGCCACGCTAATGGCCATGCCGATCAGCAGCATCATCCCCGGGGTCCGGGATTTCAGCTCATTCAGGCCGCCCTTGAGGAACGGCTGCCCGCCGTAGAGGAAAATGACCGTGCCCAGCACGGGCGGGATCCAGACCGACCCTGGAAACTCCAGGGGCATGTAGCCGAGCAGATGTCCGAACATCGGGCTGAAATACACCACCGGCACGGACAGCGCCAGGGTCAGCCAGAACCTGTCCTTGAACATGGCTGTGCTGTGCCCGGTGTGCTTGCCGTGGCTGTGCACCACGTGATCATCGTCGCGGGCATGGGCTTCGTGATGACCGTGGCCGACCGGGGCGGGCGCCGTGGCCGTGGTTTTGTATCCGGCCGATGTGACAGCGTCCCGGACCGCAGCATGATCCGCGGCTCCGGAGACAACCAGGGGCAGGTTCTTGCGGGATTCTGTTCCGTGCATGTCAGTTCCATTCCTTGAAGAAGGTGCGATGGGGGCTGGGGTTGAACGGCTGTGATGGAGGGTGCGCTGCTGCATCCCGCCGGGACATACCACTTCACTGACAACGCCTTCAATATACCCCCAGGGGGTATCTTGGACAAGAGGCGGGAACGGAGGAGTTCTGCTGAGACCAAATCCGCTTCGGCGCCCGGGGAAACGCCGCTCTCGCCGGTTCACCTGGCCTCCTGTCCGGCAGGAAAGGGCTTGAGCCTTCCCCCGGGAAGGGCCATTCTTGGAAACAGCCGGACACGACGAAGGAGACTGGAATGGATCACGCGACTAACCCCGAGGCGGCAGCCCGGACAGCTGCACTGCTCGCCGGGCTCACCCACATCGACAATGTCGGCTTCCACGGCATCGCCACCAATCTCGCCGGGGCGTCCCCGAAGATCGATCGAAACTGGTCCGCGCTCATCCGCAATGCCCGGATCGCCGTCGCCGTGGTTGGCTGGCCCGCCGAGATCCAGCCAATGGCCGACGGGTTCACCGCTGCGGCCGAACAACTCGCCGACACACTCGACAAGCGCGATACCGGAATTGTCGCGGGGCCAGCCAAAGAACTCCATGTTGCGTACCACGCGCTGAGCGACGCCGGCTGGAGCTACCTCGCAATGACCGCCGGGATAACCCAGGAAGACACGGGACATCATCACGGAGCCTCGCACCAGGCGCACTAGAAGTTGGATGACGCGTCGTCTTGACGGTGGTGATGTTGTCAGGATGCGCCGTCGCAGAACCTTACGGCAGCAGGCCCAGCTTCCTTGCCGCGGACACAGCCTCCATGCGGTTGTGGACGGACAGCTTCACCATGGCGTTCTGCAGGTAGCTCTTGACCGTGACGGGTTTCAGGGCGAGCCGGGCGGCCGTCTCCTCGTAGGAGCACCCCAGTGCGAGCTGGGCCAGGACGTCGAGCTCCCGGGGCGTGAGCCGGACCAGGGAGTGGACGGCGATGGGCGGCGCGGACGGTGCGGGTGCCAGGTGCCCGCCGATCCGCTCCAGCTGCGCCGCGAGTTCGGCATCCTCCACCCGGCTGGCCAGGGAGCGCAGATCGGCGTGGGCCTGGCGGACATGCTCCATCCAGGTGCTGTCGAAGGACTGTTCCGGCTGCCGGGCCTCGGCCATCATGGCCAGGCGCCGGTCCACTTCGTCCCGGATGTTCATTTCGACGGCGATGGCCGCCGCGGCGCCCATCGCCTCGTTCAGGACCCGCTCGCCGAGCGGGGCCTCGCCGCGGGTGGCGATGTACAGCACGGAGCGGGTCTTGCCGCGGACCACCACGGGGGCTGCGGCCATGGACCTCAGCCGTTCGTGGCTGACGGCAAAGTCGTGCTCGTGCGTGATCGCGTCGGAGCCCACGTAGTCCTGGATCAGGAAGGGCCGGCGCTGGCTCAGGACACGCCCGCCCAGCCCCGATCCGGGCTCCACCCGGACCTTGTGCAGGCTGGCCGTGTCCGTGCCGAGGAACTCGGACAGGCGCAGGCCAGTACCGTCCACCAGGCCGCCAAAAAGCACGGCCGGGCGGATTGCGGCGGACAGCGAGCGGAGCGAGGCGCGGAGGAGTTCGCGGTCGTCCGGACGGGAATACTCGTTCTTCGTCATGAAGGACTTTCTGTGGGCCGCAGCGTCCCCCTGTGGCTGGCGGCGGGGCCTGGCTATCAGATCGCGGCGCCGTCAGGCGTCGGTGAAGTCTCCGGCATCCCTGCGGAAGCTGCCCAGAATGCGGATGAGGTGCTCCACGTCGTCGTCCCCGAATCCGGACTGGCCGAACACCTCGGCGTTGAGCGCCGTCGTCGCGCGTTTCGAGAGGGTGCGGCCCTCGGAGGTGAGCTCGATCAGGGTGGTGCGGCCGTCCGTGGGGTGCGGGGAGCGGACCACCAGGGCGGCCTTTTCCAGGCGGTCGACGGCGTTGGTCACCGAGGTGGGGTGCACCTGCAGCAGCGCGCTGGCCTTGTTCATGGGCAGCGCGCCGCTGCGGGCGAAACTGAGCAGCGCCAGGAGTTCGTACCGTGCGAACGTCAGCCCGAACGGCTTCAGCACACCCTCAATGCGTGCCACCAGGATCTGCTGGGTGCGCATGATGGCGGTGATGGCGGCCATGGGCGCGGCAACATCGCCCCAGCCGTGCCGCTCCCAGTTGCGCTGGGCATCGGCAATGGGGTCGCGTGGAAGTGGGTTGCCCATGGGCCTCCTGACGTTGTTGGGTGTCTAGTCTTTCAGACCGGGGAAGTCCGACTCGGAATATTCGATGCCCAGGCCCTCCGGGATGTCCCCGCCGCCGTGCCGCATCTCCTCGCCGACCCGCAGTTCCACCCGCCGGATCTTGCCCGAGATGGTCTTGGGCAGCTCGCCGAATTCGATCCGGCGGATGCGCTTGAACGGCGCCAGGTGCTCCCGGCAGTACCGCAGGATGTCCTCCGCGAGCTCCGGTCCGGCCTCGTGCCCGCTGGCAAGGACCACGAATGCCTTGGGCACCGAGAGCTTCACCGGATCCGGTGAAGGAACGACGGCGGCCTCCGCCACGGCGGGGTGCTCGATCAGCACGCTTTCGAGTTCGAAGGGGGAGAGCCGGTAGTCCGAGGACTTGAAGACGTCGTCGCCGCGGCCCACGTAGGTGATCACGCCGTCGGCGTCCCTGCTGGCCATGTCGCCCGTGTGGTAGTAGCCGTTGCGGAACGCCTCGGCCGTCTTGACGGGGTCCCCGAAGTATCCGGCCATGAGCCCCACGGGGTGCTTGTGCAGGCGCAGGCAGAGCTCGCCGTCGTCGCTTTCATCCCCGGTGGCGGGATCCACCAGGACCACGTCGTAGCCGGGCAGCGGGCGTCCCATGGAGCCGATCTTGATCGGCTGGCCGGGGGTGTTGGCGATCTGGACCGTGGACTCCGTCTGGCCGAAGCCGTCCCGGATGGTCACGCCCCAGGCCTTCTCCACCTGGCCGATGACCTCGGCGTTGAGCGGCTCGCCAGCGGAGACGGCCTTGCGCGGCGGGGTCTTCAGGAGGGTGAGGTCCGCCTGGATCAGCATCCGCCACACGGTGGGAGGGGCGCAGAAGCTGGTGACGCCCTCCCGGTCCATCTGCGCCATGAGGGCGGCGGCGTCGAAGCGTTCGTAGTTGTAGATGAAGACGCAGGCCTCGGCGATCCACGGCGTGAACACATTGGACCAGGCGTGCTTGGCCCAGCCGGGGGAGGCCACGTTCAGGTGGACGTCGCCCGGTTCCAGGCCGATCCAGTACATCGTGGACAGGTGGCCCACGGGGTATGAGGTGTGGGTGTGCTCCACGAGCTTGGCACGGGAGGTGGTGCCGGAGGTGAAGTAGAGGAGGAGCGTATCGTCCGCGCGGCTAGGGGAATCGGGGGTGAAGTCCGTCTTGGACCAGGCCGAATCGGCGTACTGCAGCGCGTCCTCGGTGCGGCTGCCGCCGTCGCCCACTTCAATCACGGTGAAGCGGCCCGGAACGTCGGCGAATTTGCCGATGTTGGCGCTTCCCACGGCCACCCAGCGGGCGTTGCCGCGTTCCACCCGGTCCTCGAGGTCGCGCGGCCCCATCAGCGTGGTGGTGGGGATCATGACCAGGCCCAGCTTGATGCCGGCGAGCATGAGCTCCCACAGCTCGATCTGGTTGCCGAGCATGATGATCATGTGGTCGCCGCGGTGCACGCCCTGGCTGCTGAGCCAGTTGGCTACCTGCGAGGACCGTGCGGAGAGCTCCGCATAGCTGCGGCGGGTGGCGCTGCCGTCCTGCTCCACGATGACCAAGGCGGGCTTGCTGCCCCGCTCCGGGTCGGCCGCGATCTGGTCGAACCAGTCGAAGGCGAAGTTGAACTCCTCGAAGCGCGGCCATTCGAACTCGCTGTGGGCCTGCTGGTAGTTCTCGCGCAGCTCAAGGAGCCTGTCGCGGGCCGCCCGGAATTCCTCTGTGACTGTAGTGACTGCCATGGTCCGCCTTTCGCATTTTGTGGACAGGACACCTTCGGCCTAGTGATCCACATCACCTTGCAATATACTAGGACATCCAACCGTTTGGAAGAGACGTAAGAGACAAAGGGGTCACATGCTTGACGAAATCGCGCGCGCCGGCGGACAGGCCGCGGAACAGCAGGACCTCCCGCCGTATCCCGAAGCGGATCTGATGCATGTGGTGGACCTCCTCTCGTACGAGGAGCGCAATAGGTATTTTGAGGTCCGGGAGTTCCTGCAGACCCGGATCAGGGCGGCCAGCATCGACTACTGGAACCGCGAGGAATTCCCGTTCGGGCTGGTGGCGGACCTGGCCAAGTTCGGCCTGGGCAGGCTGCAGACGGACGGCACCTCCAAGCTGTTCAAGGGCCTGATGTACACCGAGGTGGCCCGCGCGGACGTCTCGCTCTCGGCGCTGGTGGGCATCCACAACGAACTCATTGTGGGCATGATCGACGAACTCGGCTCCGAGGAGCAGAAGGAACGCTGGCTGCCGGGGCTTGAGTCATTCACCCAGCTGGGGGCCTTCGCCTTGACCGAACCGGACCACGGCTCCGACGTCGCCGGGGGACTGGCCACCACCGCCCGGCTGGAGGGCGGCGAGTGGGTCATCAACGGCGCCAAGCGCTGGATCGGCGCCGGCACCATCGCCGACTTCGCGCTGGTCTGGGCCCGCGACGAGGCGGACGGGCAGATCAAGGGGTTCATCGTGGAGACCAGCCGTCCCGGTTACACGGCCACCAAGATCTCCAACAAGATCGGCCTGCGCATCATGCAGAACGCAAACATCGTGCTGGACAACGTCCGGATCCCGGCCTCCAACATGCTGCCCGGCGCCACCCACTTCGCCAAGGCCAACGAGCTCCTGCGGGATTCGCGGGCGTGGGTGGGCTGGCAGGCCGCCGGCATCCAGCTGGCCGCGTTCGACGTAGCCCGTGCCTACGCGTTGGACCGCCGGCAGTTCGGCAGGGAACTGGCCCGCTTCCAGCTCATCCAGCAGCAGCTCTCCGAAATCCTGGGCAACGCCAGCGCCTCGCTCTCCCTCATGGTGGAGCTGGCGCGCATCCAGGAGGCCGGCAAGCTCGAAATGGTCCAGTCCGCCATGGCCAAGGCCACCACCACCCGGATCGCCCGCGCCTCCGTGGCGATGGGCCGCTCCCTGCTGGGCGGCAACGGCATCAGCAGCGACTTCGAAATGGGCAAGCTGTTCGGCGACGCCGAGGTCCTCTACAGCTACGAAGGGAGCTACGAGATCAACTCCCTGATCGTGGCCCGCGCCGTGACCGGCGTGTCCGCGTTCGTTTAGCGGTTCAGGATTGGTGGGTGCCGGCGAGCACGTCTTCAAACAGCGCGGCGTATCGCCGCGCCATCAGATCTGCGCTGAAACGTGTCTCGACGGCGGCCCGGCAGCCTCGCCGGTCCAAGTCGGCCGCCCGCTGAAGGCAGCGCGCCAGTTCGTCGGTGCCAGCTGCGAGGAAGCCTGTCACGCCGTGCTCGATGAGTTCCGGCGCGGAGCCGCGGGGAATGGCCACCACGGGTGTTCCGGCGGCCAATGCCTCGATCATGACCATGCCGAACGGCTCATCCCACTGCAGGGGGTTGATCAGGGCAATCGCGTCGCCCAGCAAGGCGAGCTTTCCCTTGAGGTCCACCTCCCCCACGAACTCCTCATCTGCTCCCAGCAAGGGGGCGACGGCGGCGTGGAAGTAGTCCAGTTCCGCCTTTTCACTCATTTTCGCGGCGATCTTCAGCTTGATCCCGGCCAAGCGCGCCACCATGATGGCTTCGACCACACCCTTGTCCGGCGCCATCCGGCCCAGGAAACACGCATAGCCGCCTGTCCCTGCCCCCAGGGGGACAGCTGAGGGGTCGATGCCGTGGTGGATGACCCGGCTGATCTTCACTTCCGGGGCGCTGCCGGCTTGATGCTGCGAGATGGCAACCAGCGAGACGTCACGGCTCATCGCCTTGTATACAGGGCGCAGTGTTGGCGTCATGGCGGAATGAATGGTGCAGACCACGGGTATCTCGGTGGGGCGGTGCCGGTACAGCGGACCGGCCAGCGTGTGGTCATGGATGATGTCGACGTCGGCCAGTTCCTCGTAGGCCCTGATAACGTGGGGCAGCTCGGAGCTTGTTTCGCCCATCTCGGCGCGCTTCGCGGGGGCGAATCCATCGATCCGTTCCACCGGGCATGTGCTGTCTGATGCCGCTGCAAGCACCACTCTGTGCCCGGCGGCCGCCAGCGATGTCGCCAGCGCATGGACGACTGCCTCCGTCCCGCCATAGCCGGTGGGCGGGACGGGAAGCCATGGAGGAGCAATCAGTCCTATCCGCATGGTGTGGGCTCCTGACCGTGCTCAGATGGTGGGATTCAGCAAGTCTGCGAGCTCCACCAGGTCCGCGAGGGGCGGACGCGTCCCGCGATGAAACGTCATGCCTGGCGGGAGCCCTTCGATTGTGGCCTGGTTGCCCGTCACATCGATGGTGATCCGGCCATCGCCGATGGGGCAGTTGGAAATCCGGACCCTGCCCAGTGACGCTGGCAGCACGGGGTCCATCCACATGCCGTTCAGGGAGACATGGGGGTCGTATCGCAGCAGCATGCGCAGGAGCTGCACCGGTGTGGTGGCGGCCCAGGCCTGTGGTGAGCACGACGTCGGGTACGGCACAGGTTCGGGGAACTCGCTGCGGTCAAAACCGCAGAAGAGTTCCGGCAGCCGGTGGTCCGTGAAGTCCGCGGCATCAAGGAGTGCGAGGGCAACACGCTGCGCCTCCTCCACGAAGCCGTACCTCATCAGCCCCGTGGCGATCAGCGCGTTGTCGTGGGGCCATACGGATCCGTTGTGGTAGCTTGCCGGGTTGTAGGCGCCCATGTCCGTGGCCAGCGTGCGAATGCCCCAGCCGCTGAACATTTCCGGGGACATGAGCCGTGCGGCCACCAGCGGCGCCTTGTCGGCGTCGACTATCCCGCTCAGCATGCAGTGCCCCATGTTGGAGGCGCAGGCATCCACCGGTTTCTTGTCCCGGTCCAGGGCGATGGCGTAGTAGCCGCGCTCGGGCAGCCAGAACTGCTCGTTGAACTGTTTCTTCAAACGCGCCGCGCGTTCCTTCAGCTCGGCCGCCAAAGCGAGGTCGCCGGCGTCGTACGCCATCCATGCCCGGGCCATGAACGCGCCGTACACATATCCCTGAACCTCGCAGAGCGCGATGGGCGGATCCGCCAGCCGCCCGTCCGCGAAGTTGATGCCGTCCCAGGAATCCTTCCAGCCCTGGTTCATCAGCCCCTGGTCATTGAGCCGCTGATACTCCACGAAACCGTCGCCGTCCCGGTCCCCGTAGTCCCGGATCCAGTCCAGCGCCCGGTCCGCATTGGGAAGCAGCGCCGCAACCTCGTCCGCGGCCAGGCCCCAGCGGCTGACTTCGCCCAGCAGCGACACAAACAAGGGCGTGGCGTCGATGCTGCCGTAGTAGGCGGACTTGCCGCCCAGCGCCAGGCCCGTACCGACTCCTAGGCGGACTTCGTGGAGGATCCGGCCGGGCTGTTCCTCGGTCAGCGGGTCCACTACGGTGCCCTGTCGATCGGCAAGGTTCCGCAGGGTGTCCAGCGCCAGCGTCGGGTCCAGTGGCAGGGCCATGTAGGAGGACAGGATCGCGTCACGGCCGAAGAGTGCCATGAACCACGGAGCCCCGGCCGCGACGACTGTCCGGTCAAGACGATCCGGGTCCTCGATCTGGAGTGCCCCGATGTCCTCGTGGCTGCGCATCAGAGTCCGTGAGAAGGACACGTTGTCGATCTGCGGCGTGGGGATCTTCCGGAGCCACTCCTGGCGCCGTATTTCCGCCGGCGAACTGCCGGTCGTTTGGCGCTGGAATGGCACGGGCGTTTTGGCTCCCTCCAGCAACGGGGACACCGTCACCGTGGTGCTCCAGTGGCCGTGGGGCGGCACCACGGTGCGGTAGCCCAGGCCTTCGTGGCTGACAATGGCGTCCGGAGCGTGTATCAACACCCCTTTGTGCGTGCCCCGCCAGACACCTTCAATGAAGAGGGAGTCACCTTCGAGGCGGCGGGTCTGCTCCCAAATCCGGATGATACGGGCGTCCTTCACTTCGAAAAGATCCGCGAAGTCCGCGTCCATGGCCAGGTCGATGCCGCACACGGAAGGCTCGCGGGAATGGTTCCAGACGGTGATCGTCTCCACGATTCCCGCGCCAATCTCGCGGTTTCGTTCAATGATCAGCGGGCTGTCCGCGTGGCCGGCGACCCTGCCCGGGCGGCCGATGAAGATCGCCCGGTAGGGTTCCATACTCCGCGCGGCCAGCGGTTCCAGCGTGACGTCATTGACCGTCAATCTCCAGCGGGAGATGATGCGCGTGTCCGAATAGAACACACCATGGGGGCGATCGGAATACATGTCGCCAGCGAGGCCGGAAATCGAAAAGTTGGAGCCGTCCACGAGTGTCACGGAGGCACCCAATGGCCCGGCCGCAGTGTCAGCATTCCATCCAGCCATCACTGGCTCCTTCAGGGAGAATCCGGTGCGTTGCCCTATGACCCTACGCCTGCGCTCCCGCGGGCGCCAGAGCTTGTGGGGTGCCGGCTTTGGGTGCCGGGCGCCTTCGCGGGGCACATCGACACGGACACGCCGGCACTCCGCCCCGGATCCGCCGTCGTCGGCTTCAACGTGCCCCACGACGGCGGGCCGCCGGAGTTGCGCGGTGCCTACGAGGAGCTAACCCCTCTGTTTCCACCAGGTGTCGAAGATGGTGACCGGGACGGTGCGCTTGTGGCGGGTGCGCAGGTACTTCTGCTCGATGTTCTCCGCCACCTCAACGGGGACGTCGCGGCCCTCGAGGTAGTCGTCGATCTGGTCGTACTTGAGGCCGAGCTCGTCCTCGTCGGTGCGGCCGGGCTGGTCGTCCAGCAGGTCAGCCGTGGGGACCTTGTCCCACAGGCGTGCGGACGCGCCGAGCTCTGCGAGCAGCTCGCGGTTCTGGCGCTTGTTCAGGCCGAAGAGCGGCAGGACATCCGCCCCGCCGTCGCCGAACTTGGTGAAGAAACCGGTGACGGATTCGGCGCCGTGGTCCGTACCGATCACCAGGTAGTTGTGTTCGCCCGCCAGCGCGTACTGGGCGATCATACGGGCGCGGGCCTTTGTGTTTCCCCTGTGGAAGTCGGAGATGGGAGCGCCCGTGGTCTTTTCGAACTCGTCCTCGACGCTGTCAACGGCCTGTGAAATGTTAAAGGTCCACTCGGTCTTGGCTTGGATGAAGTCGAGCGCGGCCTGGGCGTCCTCCTCGTCATGCTGGATGCCGTGGGGGAGCCGGACCGCCACGAAGTTGGCCTCCACGCCCTCCGCCTCGAGTTCCTCGACCGCCAGCTGCGCCAGACGGCCGGCCAGTGTGGAGTCGAGCCCGCCGGAAATACCCAGGACGAAGCCCTTGGTGTGGGTGGCCTTGAGGTATTCCTTCAAGAAGGTGACGCGTTTGCGGACCTCCTCGGCAGGGTTGATCCGGGGCTGTACGCCCAATTCGGCAATGATTGTGGCCTGGAGTTCGCGCATAGGACCACACTAGTCAGCGGCGTCCGCACCCCTCAACTGTGTCGTCCCACACAGGCCGGACACGCTGACGCCGCATGCCGCTTTTAATGCTGCGGCGCCGCCCCCGTGGAGCCGCGGACGGTCAAATAGGTGGGCATGACCGAGCGGTTGCGGACGCCGCCGCCGGCCAGCGGGTTCAGCTGGGCCAGCAGCATGGAAACGGCCACACGCCCGGCCTGCTCGATGGGCGAGGTCATGGTGGTCAGCGGCGGGTTGCAGAAGTCGGCGCCGAAAATGTCGTCGCAGCCCACGATGCTCATGTCCTCCGGGACCCGGAGCCCGCGTTCGCGCAGCCGCTGGAGCATGCCGATGGCGATCAGGTCGTTGAACACGATGCAGGCGGTCACCCCGCTGTGCACGGCGGCATCCGCGGCGGCCGCGCCGGACTGCGTTTTGGGCGCGAAATTGCCCAGGACGCGGACCTCGACTCCCCTGGCCTCGGCCGCCTCGGACAGGGCTTCCCAGCGTCGTGCGCTGGACTGGGAGGTGGCGGGCCCAGCAATGTATGCCACGGAGCTGTGTCCCAGGGAAATGAGGTGGTCCAGGGCCTGGCTGGTGGCCGAGGGGGTGTCGATGATGACGGCCGGGACGCCGTCCACGTCGCGGTTGACGGTGACCATCGGCATCTTCGCCGCGGCAGCGGTGAGCGCCTCGTCGCTGAGCCGGGACGCGGCAACGATCACGCCGTCCGCGCTTTTGCGCAGCTGCTCCATGGTGCTGGCTTCCACTTCATCCGATTCCTCGGTGTCCACCAGCAACTGCGTGTAGCCGGCCGCCTTGAGCTGGAGCTGGGTGCCGCGGATGAGATCGAAGTAGAACGGGTTGGTGATGTCCGGGACCAGAACGCCGACGGCGCCGGTCTTGCCGGAGCTGAGGGCCTTCGCCTGGGAGTTCGGCGTGTAATTGAGCTCGACGGCGGCAGCTTGGATCCGCTGCCGGGTGTGGATGTTGACCCGCTCGGGGGTGGACAGGGCGCGGGACACCGTGGACGCCGCAACACCACACAGCGCGGCGATGTCATGGATGGTGGCAGGGCGGTCTGCTGCCACGGGGTGCGTCGACATGGGCGTTCCTCTCTGAACGTCAATCATCCGGCTGTGACCGCTGCCACACCGTGGACCAAGAATGCCACATTCTGCCATTGCATGGCAATCGGTTGTCAAATTGTGCCACGCTGAGTAGACTCGTGTGGATAACACAGGCTTTGTGAATTGCATCACGGCGCCGCCAGCAGCCTTGCGGGCGCCGAACCTAGCTAGGAGATTTCCGTGACTGAAACCAATACCGTGTGGAGCCTGTCCGGTTTCGGCGACGAGGTGGATCCCGATCCTGCGGTCCAGGCCGCCGTGCTGCTGGCGCTCGGCGCCAGCCACATCGAAGTACGCAGCGCGTGGGGCACCAACGTTTCCGAACTCGAGCCGGAGGCCGTTGAGCGACTCAAGGCCATCCTGGACGAGAAGGGCCTGAAGGTCTCCGCCGTGGCCAGCCCCATCGGCAAGGTGGACGTCAGCCTGCCCGTCGAGAATGAGCTGGCCCGCCTGCGCCAGATCATCTCCGTGGCTAAGGCCCTGGACGCCAAGTACATCCGCATCTTCTCCTTCTACCGCGCGGAGGGCCAGAGCCAGGAAGACATCCGTGACGCCGTCATGGAGCGCATGTCCGCCCTGGCCGCAGAAGCTGCCGCTGCCGGCGTCGTCCTGCTGCACGAAAACGAAAAGGGCATCTACGGCGACACCCCCGAGCGCGTGCTGGACATCATGGAGACGGTCGACTCTCCGGCGCTGCGCATCGCCTGGGACAACGCAAACTTCGTGCAGGTTGGCGTCAAGCCCTACACCGAGGGCTACGCCATGCTGCGCCCGTACCTTGAGTACTTCCAGGTCAAGGACGCCGTGGCAGCCACCGGCGAAGTGGTCCCCTCCGGCGAGGGCGACGGCGAACTCGACGCCACCATCGCCGCACTCAAGGCCGACGGCTTCACCGGCTTCGCCTCTCTGGAGCCGCACCTGGCCAGCGCCCACGAACTCGGCGGCTTCTCCGGTCCGGTCGCCTTCGGCACCGCGGCCCGCGCGTTCGCCGCTCTTGCAGCCAAGAACGGTGTGACGCTGAACTAGCGGGTTGAACCCTCCCGAAAACACACCATCCTTCGAAGGAGCAGGAATGTCTACAGCGGCAGTAATCGGTTGCGGCGATGTGTCGAGCGTCCATTTTGGGGCGATCGCCAAGCTTGACGACGTCGAGTTGGTGGCGGTCTGCGATACCGACGCCAGCCGCCTGCAGGCGGCAACTGCCGCCCACGGCGTTCCGGGGTACGCGGACTACCTGGAAATGCTCGAGGCGGTGCGTCCCGACGTCGTGCATATCTGCACCCCGCACCACCTGCACGCTTCGCTGGCCGCGGACTGCCTGGAGCGCGGCGTCAGTGTGATCGTCGAGAAGCCGGTGGCCCACACCCTTGAGGAGGGCCGTCGGCTGATCGAGGTGGCCGAGCGGAGTCCGGCGAAGATCGCCGTCTGTTTCCAGAACCGCTACAACGCCACTTCGCAAGCCATGCGGAAATTGCTCGATGACGGCGGGCTGGGAGAGGTGCTGGGCGCCTCGGCCACCGTGATGTGGCACCGGACGGCCGAGTACTACCAGGACCGCCCCTGGCGGGGCACCTGGGCCGAGGGCGGCGGCGGCCTCATGATGAACCAGGCCATCCACACCGTGGACCTGCTGCAGTGGCTGGTGGGGGATGTGGCCAAGGTGGAGGGCCATGCCTCCACACGTTCGCTCGGTGCCGTGATCGACGTCGAGGACACTGCTGAATTCGTTGCCGAGCACGTGGGCGGAGCGCGCAGCGTCTTCTATGCCACCCTGGCCAACGCCACCAATGCGCCCGTGACCCTGGACATCGTGACCGAAAAAGCCACGCTCAGCCTGCGCGGCGACCTTACGATCACCTACGGGGACGGCACTGTGGACGTCGTACCTGAGCGTCGGAGCGAATCCGGCGGCCGCGCCTACTGGGGCGTGTCCCACGAGCTCCTCATCGAGGATTTCTACGCCAAGCTGGGTGATCCCGAGCCGTTCTGGATCAGCCCGGCGGAAGCCGGGAAGTCACTGAAGATCGTCAAGGACATCTACGCCCAGAGCTACCCGGACCGCGCCGCGGAAGTGTCTTAAAGGCCGCTGTTTCGCGTCCAGTCCAGAAACTTTTGACAATCGGTTGCCAAAAACGGCAACCATGCGTACGCTGAATCTCACAGACGAGAATGTGGCGCAGGCCACATCTCTTGAAACCTCGGTAGAATCAAAAGACTCGTAGGAGCCAACAATGAAGTTAGGTCCCAAGGCGGCAGCGGCCGCCCTTATCCTCAGCGCATCGCTTGCACTGACCGCGTGCGGGGGCGGTACACCCGCCGGCTCCGGTGGCGGAGCTGCCGCCACGGCTCTGACCCTTGGCACGCTCCGGGATGTGACTTCCTGGGATCCCGCCCAGGCGCACGTCGGGCACGTCCTGCAGCCGTACCAGGCCGTGTACGACACCCTGATCCTTCGCGAGCCGGACGGCAAGCTCAGCCCGATGCTGGCCACGGCATGGAAGTACAACACCGGCAACACCAAGCTCACGGTGGACCTCCGCACGGACGTTACGTTCAGCGACGGCGCCAAGTTCGACGCCGAGGCCGCCAAGGCCAACATCGACCACTTCAAGAAGGCCAACGGCCCGCAGATGGCCCAGCTGGCCTCCGTCTCGGATGTCTCGGTGGTTGACGCCGACACTATCGACATCAACCTCAGCACCCCGGACCCGGGCCTGGAGTACTTCCTCAGCCAGGCCGCCGGCCTGATGGGCAGCCCCAAGGCGCTCGGTACCGAGCGCATCAAGACCGAGCCTGTCGGCTCCGGCCCCTACGTCATGGACAAGGCAGCCACGGTCAAGGACTCCCAGACCGTCTTCAATGCCCGCAAGGACTACTGGAACAAGGATCTGCAGAAGTACCAGAAGCTGACCTTCAAGATCCTTGCTGACCTCACTGCCCGCACCAACGCCCTCGTCTCCGGACAGGTCGATGCCACGCTCCTGGACCCCAAGACGGGTAAGCAGGCGGAGGGTGCCAAGATGAAACTTGCGGCCAACGAAGTTGACTGGCAGGGCCTTCTGCTCCTGGACCGCGACGGTGCCAAGAACCCTGCGCTGGCGAACGTCAAGGTCCGCCAAGCCATCAACCACGCCTTTGACCGCAAGACGATTCTGGAACAGGTCATGCTGGGCCAGGGCACCCCGACGTCCCAGCCGTTCGGCAAGGGCAGCGGCGCCTGGACCCAGGAGCTGGAGAACTACTACAGCTACGATCCCGCCAAGGCCAAGCAGCTCCTGAAGGAAGCCGGTTTTGAGACTGGCGTGACCCTGGAAATCCCGCTCGTTCCCAACTTTGAGACCCAGATTTCCGTAGTCAAGCAGCAGCTTGCTGACGTCGGGATTGAGTTGAAGGTGGGCGCCGCGCTGACCAACACGTTCACAGCCGACGTTGCGGCGCAGAAGTTCACCACCATGTACTTCTCGCTCTTCCAAGGCCAGCCCACGGTCGCTATCGACCAGATCGTCTCCACCAAGGCGCTCTACAACCCGTTCAAGAGTGCTTCGCCGGAGCTGGATGCCAAGATCGCGGCTGTGCGCAACGGCGGGGCCGATGCCGGTAAGTTGGCCCAGGAAGTGAACAAGTACGTGGTGGAGCAGGCGTGGTTCGCCCCGCTGTTCCGCGTCAACCAGATGTACTACACCAATGCCAAGGTGAACGTTACGCCGCAGATCGAGCAGGCCGTTCCGTCCATCTACAACTACTCACCCGCCAAGTAGGACACTATGATCAGGTTCATTGCGAAACGGCTGGGCAGCGGGCTGGTGGTGCTGTTTGTTGTCTCGGCACTCACCTTCTTCCTGCTGTATATCTCCAGCGGTAGCATCGCCCGGAATATCCTGGGCGACCAGGCCACAGCTGAGCAGGTGGCCATGAAGGAGCACGAGCTGGGGCTGGACCAGCCCTTGCCTGTCCGCTACTTCGCTTGGGTGGGCGATGCCTTGACCGGAAACCTCGGTGCTTCATGGTTCACCTCGGAACCGGTAGCCAACTCCCTGGCCACCCGGATCCCGGTCACCATGACCATGGTTTTCGCCGCAATGATCCTGATCGCCATCTGCGCAGCACTGATCGGTGTTGCCGCTGCCGTCAAGCGCGGCTGGGTGGACAGGGCGGTCCAGGTCGGCGCCATCCTCGGCGACTCCATCCCGGGGTTCGTAATCGGCGTCATCCTGGTTACCATCCTGGCCATCCAGCTGGGCATCTTCCCGGCAACCAGCACCATCTCCCCGGATTCCGGGGCAGAAGCATGGGTCTACTCCATGACGCTGCCGGTAATTGCCCTGTTGCTCAACGGCGTCACCGGCGGCGCGCAGCAGATCCGCAGCGCCGTCATCAAGCAACTCGAGCGGGACTACGTCCGCACCCTGCGCAGCCGGGGCATCGGTGAGGGGGAGATCCTGTTCAAGCATGTGCTGCGCAGCGCCGCTCCGGCTGGCCTGACCGTCCTCAGCCTGCAGCTGATCGGCATGCTTGGTGGCGTGGTGATCATCGAGCAGATCTTCGCCCTCCCGGGCATGGGTCCGCTGGCGGTCGCTGCTACTGGCCAGTCGGACCTTCCAGTGGTGATGGGCGTCGTGATGTACACGGTGGTCGTCGTCATTGTGGTGAACCTGCTGGTGGACATTCTCAATGGTTGGCTCAACCCGAAGGTACGTGTGTCATGAGCGATTCTGTAGAAACCGCGGCGGCCGCCGCTGCGCCCGTACCTCCTGCCCCCACAGGGCAGAGTGGAACGGTAGTCCGTTCCACCGTTCTGCGGCGCCTGTTCAGGAACCCGCTCGGCCTGATTGCCATGGCGATCCTGACGACCATCACGCTCCTGGCCGCCCTGGCTCCGGTCATCGCACCGTTCCAGGAGAACTTCGCCAATATCGCCAAGACGCTCGCCGCTCCGGACGCCGTGAACATCCTGGGCACGGACAGCGCCGGTCGCGATGTCTGGAGCCGCCTGCTGTATGGCGGGCAGCTGACGCTGCTTTCCGCGGTGCTCTGCGCGGCCGTGGCCATTGCCATCGGCCTGCCGTCCGGCCTGATCGCCGGGTACTACGCCGGAAAGTTCGAGGCAGTGTCCAACTGGATGGTCAGCATCCTCATGAGCCTTCCCGGACTGATCGTGCTGCTGACCATCCGGGCCGCCTTCGGGCCCTCGGTGTGGATTTCCATGATTGCCTTCGGCATCCTCATCAGCCCGTCCTACTTCCGACTGACCCGCTCGGCCGTACAGTCGGTGCGCAACGAGCTCTACGTTGACGCTGCACGGGTATCCGGGCTTTCCGACCGGAGCATCATCGCCCGCCACATCTTCTCCGTGGTCCGGGCACCCATCATCATCCAGACCGCAGCGATTGCCGGCGTTGCCATCGCCATCCAGTCCGGCCTGGAGTTCCTGGGCCTCGGCGATCCGGCCAAGGCAACCTGGGGCGTGATGCTCTCTGAAGGCTTCAAGAACGTCTACCTGACGCCGACACTGCTGTTCTGGCCGGCATTTGCCATGGCCCTGACCATCGGTGCGTTGGTCCTGCTCGGCAACGCCATCCGCGACGCCCTGGAGGACGCGGACAAGATCAAGCACCGCAGGAAGAAGATGCATGACGCGGAACACGCGGCGTCAGCCAGCGCCGCCAAGGCGGCACGCAAGACCCTTGCCGCCGTCGAAGCCGGAACCGAGCACCACCTGGTGAAGGTGACCAACCTGGGGGTTGGCTACCCGCAGGCGGACGGCTCCATCAAGAAAGTGGTGGACGACGTCTCCTTCCACGTTGACCGGGGCGAAATCCTTGGCATCGTGGGCGAGTCGGGATCGGGCAAGTCCCAGACTGCCTTCTCCATCCTGGGCCTGCTGCCGGATACCGCGCGCATCGTGGGCGGCGCCATCCAGTTCGATGGCAACTACACCGTGGCTCCGGGGGACGAGAAGGTCAACCAGGACCGGCTCTCCAAGCTGCGCGGCAAGCGGATCTCCTACATCCCGCAGGAACCCATGAGCAACCTGGACCCGGCCTTCACCATCGGCTACCAGCTGGTCACGCCCATGGTCCGCGTCCTGGGAATCTCCAAGGCGGAAGCCACCAAGCGGGCCATGAAGCTGCTCTCCGACGTCGGCATCGTCAACCCGGAGCGGACGTTCAAGGCCTACCCACACGAGGTCTCCGGCGGCATGGCACAGCGCGTGCTCATCGCCGGCGCCATCAGCTGCGAACCGGACCTCATCATCGCGGACGAACCCACCACCGCCCTGGACGTTACGGTCCAGGCAGATGTCCTGGAACTCATCCGCGACCTGCAGCGGAGCCTGGGCGTCGGCGTGATCCTGGTGACGCACAACTTCGGCGTGGTGGCGGACCTCTGCGACCGCGTGGCGGTGATGCAGAACGGAAGGCTTGTCGAAGACGGCCCCGTCCGCGACATCCTCCGCAACCCGAAGCAGAAGTACACCCAGACCCTTCTGGCCTCCATGCTTGAAGGCAAAACCCCCATGACCATGCTTGTTTCCAGCGAAAAGGAGCCAGTCGCATGAGCACCACGGAAAACGCCCCGCTCCTGACGGTGGACAAGCTGATTGTCGAATACCCCAGCAAAAGGTTCCGGGCCAAGCCCTTCCGGGCCTTGACGGACATCAACATCACCATCGGCCAGGGCGAGACCCTTGGCCTGGTGGGGGAGTCCGGTTCCGGCAAGACCACCCTGGGCCGGGCGGTCCTTGGCCTGGCGCCCGTGACCGGCGGCAAGATCATCTTCGAAGGCAACGACATCAGCAACGCCACGCGCAAGCAGCGGCGGACCCTGAGCCGTGACCTCCAGGTGGTCTTCCAGGATCCCTACACGTCACTGAACCCGGCGCTGGAGATCGGCGACATTCTCGCCGAACCTCTCGGCGTGCAGGGCATGGAGAAGACCGCGGCCAAGAAGCGGGTCAAGGAACTCCTCGACCAGGTGGGGCTCCCTTCGGACGCCATCCACCGCCTGCCGCGGGAATTCAGCGGCGGCCAGCGCCAGCGCGTGGCGATCGCCCGTGCCCTGGCACTCTCGCCCAAGCTCATCGTGTGCGACGAGCCCGTCAGCGCGCTGGACCTCACCACCCAGGCCCGCGTCCTGGACCTGTTCCTGCAGATCCAGAACGACACCGGCGTCTCCTACCTGTTCGTCTCCCACGACCTCGACGTCGTCCGGCACATCAGCCACCGCGTGGCCGTCATGTACCACGGCGAGATCGTGGAACAAGG
The DNA here is from genome assembly GCF_017368795.1 of Arthrobacter cavernae. Lineage (GTDB taxonomy): Bacteria > Actinomycetota > Actinomycetes > Actinomycetales > Micrococcaceae > Arthrobacter > Arthrobacter cavernae. The sequence continues at coordinate 41,065 of NZ_JAFNLL010000017.1, forward strand.
ACCAGCCGACGTCGTCACACGCGATCCCGAACACCCCTACACGCAGCGGCTCCTGCTGGCCTCGCCGGTGCCGGACCCGGACCGGCAGGAAAAGCGCCGCGCGGACCGCCACCGGCTCCTGGAGATCCAGCGGCAGCAAACGGAACAAGCCGGCGCGCTCGCCTAGGCAGCACGCGGAAAAAGACCACCACCAAGCAGGAGGATACACAACCATGGCAAAAATCGGCGTACAGGCAATGATGCTCAAGGAGAGCTTCGCCGAACTCGGGGCGTTCGAGACGCTCCGCAAGGTCAGCGCGATCGGCTACAACGCCGTCGAGATCTCCCAGATCCCCATGACCCCGGAAAACGTTGCCGAACTGGACCGTTCCCGCGGCGAACTCGGCATGGACATTGCCGCGCTGTCCGTCGCCATGGAAACCCCCAAGGGCATGCCCGGCGATTCGCTCAAGGACAACTTCGACAAGGTGGTGGAGGACGCCAAGCGGTTGGACTCGAAGCTGCTGCGCATCGGCATGCTGCCGTTCACGGCCATGAAGTCGATCGACGCGGTGATCGACTTCGCCAAGCAGGCCAACGAGTACGCCGAACGCCTGCAGGAACAGGGCATCGGCCTGTATTACCACAACCACCACATCGAGTTCGCGAAGTTCGATGGCAAGTACATGCTGGACCTCATCGCCGAGAACTCCCCGGCCATGGGCATGGAACTGGATGTGCACTGGGTGCAGCGCGGCGGCCTGGACCCCGTGCGCACCATCGAAAAGTACGCCGGCCGCACCGCCATGGTCCACCTGAAGGACTACAGGATCGGCCAGCTGCCCGAGGAATCCTTCGGGCTCTTGGAAACGGGCGATTTCCGCGGCTTCATGGACCACTTCAAGAACGTGGTCCAGTTCGCCGAGGTGGGCGAAGGCAACTTGGACTTCGCGTCCATCATCCCGGCCGCAGAGGCCGCCGGCGCCCAGTACCTGCTGGTGGAGCAGGACGAGCTCTACGGCCGCACCGTCTGGGAAGCACTGCAGACCTCCCACGACAACCTGCGGGCCCTGGGCCACGCTGACCTTTTCTAATCCTTAGCAAGAAGATACGGAGAACTCACCACATGAGCACGAAAGTACGCCTCGGCATCATCGGCCTGGGACAGCAGGGCGGCATGTACGCCAAGTTCATCAAGGACGGGCTTGTCCCCAACATGGAGATCGGGGCCCTCTGCGACCACGATCCCGCCAAGAAGGAACGGTTCGAAAGCGAATACCCGGGGGTTCCGTTCTACGACGACTACATCGCGATGCTGGACAGCGGCGACGTCGATGCGATCGTCACCTGCGTTCCGCACTTCCTGCACCCGGAAATGGGAATCGAGACCCTCAAACGCAACATCCACGCCCTGGTGGAGAAGCCGGCCGGCGTTTACACCAAGCAGGTCAAGGAACTGAACGAATTCGCGGCCTCCAAGCCCGAGCTCTCCTTCGGCATCATGTTCAACCAGCGCAACAACCCGCTGTACAAGAAGCTCAAGGAAATCGTCGACAACGGCGAAATCGGTGCCATCCGCCGCACCAACTGGATCATCACCAACTGGTGGCGTCCGCAGGGCTACTACAACTCCAGCGAATGGCGCGCAACGTGGGGCGGCGAAGGCGGCGGCGTCCTGGTCAACCAGGCACCCCACCAGCTGGACCTGTGGCAGTGGATCTGCGGCGTGCCGCAGTCCGTCTACTCCAAGGTTGCCTACGGCTTCCGCCGCGACATTGCGGTCGAGGACGAAGTCACTGCCGTCGTCGATTACGGCAACGGCGCCACCGGCGTCTTCGTCACCGCCACGCACGACCTCGTGGGCACCGACCGCTTCGAAATCCTGGGCGACCAGGGCAAGATCGTCGTCGAAGGAAGCAAGACCGCCACGGTTACCCGCCTGCACAAGCCCGAGCGCGAACTCAGCGACGCCATGGACATGGGCGACGTCATGAAGCTCTTCACTGGCCAGCTGAACCCGGCGGAGTACTACACCACCGAGGTCATCGAGTTCGAGTCCGCCTGGGGTGCACAGCACGCCGGTGTCCTGGAGAACTTCGCCGCCAACATCCTGGACGGCACCCCGCTGCTGGCCCCGGGTTCGGACGGCATCAACGGCGTCCGCCTCGCCAACGCCATCCACCTCTCCAGTTGGACCGGCAAGGAAGTCTCCCTGGACTTCGACGAAGAGGAATACATGCGCGAGCTCAACAAGCGCATCGCCGAAGAAGGCAAGTTCCCCGAGCGCAGCTAACGCCGAGACTTAGCAAACGGGGCCGGTTGCCATCCCCAAAGGGATGGCAACCGGCCCGCTTTTGTTGCCAAACGGCTACGATGGAACCGTGACTGACGCTACGGAATCCGCAACTGTCCCTGCCTCCACCAAGCGCGGACGGGGTGAGAAGTCTTCCGCCACGATCTACGACATCGCCAAGCTCGCCGGCGTCAACCCCTCCACGGTTTCCCGCGCGCTGAGCAAGCCCGGCCGGGTCAGCGCCAAGACCCAGAAGATCATCGAGGACGCCGCCGAGCAGTTGAACTACCAGGTGAACCCCTTCGCCAGAGCACTGCCCACCGGGCGCACGCAGACCATAGGGCTGATCGTCGCGGACATCACCAACCCCACCTTCTTCGACATCATCCGTGGTGCCGAGACCACTGCGGCCGCCCGCGACTACACGCTGGTGCTGGCCGAGTCCGCCGAGTCCCCGGAAACGGAAATCACGGCGGCCCGCCGGATGATGGGCACCGTGGACGGCCTCATCCTGGCCAGCCCCCGCATGGACGACGAACTGATCCGCGAACTGGCCTCCGGCAAGCCCGTCGCGGTCATCAACCGTGAAGTGGACGGCGTGCCGTGTGTCGTCCCGGACGTCAACAAGGGCATCAGCGAGGCCGTACGGAGCCTGGCCGCCAACGGCCACAAAAACGTTGCCTACGTGGCGGGCCCGCCGCAGTCCTGGATGTCCGTCCGGCGTTGGGAGGGCGTCCAGGCGGCCTGCGAATGGTCCAAGCTGAAGGCTGTTCGCCTGGAATCGTCCAAGCCAACGGTCGACGGCGGCCGGCAGGTAGCGCGCGATGTCATGGACAGCGGCGCGACGGCGGTGATCACCTACAACGACCTCCTCGCCATCGGCCTCATGCAGGAACTCCAGGCCGGGGGCATGCGCGTGCCGGACCAGATCAGCATCGTGGGCTTCGACGACATTTTCGGTGCCGACTTCACCACGCCGCCCCTCACCACGGTCCGCTCGCCGCTGGGGGAGTGCGGCTCCCGGGCCGCACTCCTGCTGCTGGACCTGCTCCTGGGCCAGGCCGGCCCGGAAGGCACGGTGCGGGTGGAAACGGAACTCGTGCTGCGGGGCTCAAGCGGACGGCTCCTCGTCGCGAACTAGGCGAGCAGCCGCCGTCGGGCACGAGTGCCTACCGACGCGCAAACGGTCCGCCGACGCGCAAAATCCCTGGCGACGCCCGATTTCCCGCGTCGCTGGGGATTTTGCGCATCCCCAGGCGCGAACCGCGTCGGTGACCCCAATTCGACCCCCGCTGCAAGCAGATGGCAATTTTTGGCAACCGGTTGACAAAATCTTCGAACGGGCCGAAAATTGATCTATGTCACAGTCGATCGCAGCCAACCCTGACCGGCTCCTGCCCGCGGATCCCGGGACGCGCAGCATTGCGCGCGCCCTGCTGGAACGCGTCCAGGACCTGCCCATCATTTCCCCGCACGGACACGTTGACGCCGCCGTCATCGAACAGAACACGCCGTTCCCCGATCCTGCCGCGCTGCTGGTCAGCCCGGACCACTACGTCACGCGCCTGATCCACGCCAACGGCATTTCCCTGGACAATCTGCGCGCAGGCGGTGCCACCACGCCCGAGTCGCGTGAAATCTGGCGCACCTTCGTCGAGGCCTGGCCGCTGTTCGAGGGCACCGCCTCCGGCTACTGGCTGCGCACGCAGTTCGACAGCGTGTTCAAGCTCGGCGCAGACCTCGGCGAGATGTCCGCGGACGCCAGCTATGACGCCATCGCCGCCAAGCTCATTGAGCCCGGCTTCCGTCCCCGCCAACTCTTCAAGGACTTCAACATCGAGGTCCTGGCCACCACGGACGATCCCCTGGACAACCTCGCCAGCCACAAGGCCATCGCCGAGGACCCCACGTTCAACGGCCGCGTCCTGCCGACCTTCCGCCCGGACGCCTACCTGAACATCGCGCACCCCACGTGGAGTGCCAACGTTGACCGGCTGATCGAAAGCGCCGGCGACGGCGCAAGCGGCTACGCGGGCTACATCACGGCCCTGGAAAACCGCCGTCGTTATTTCGTGGAGCACGGCGCGGTTTCCGCGGACCATGGCGTCCTCACACCGGCAACCCTCAAGTTGGACGGTGCCGAGGCAGAGCGTCTGTTCGAGTTCGCCCGTGCCGGCAAGGCCACGGCCGAGGACCGCGACACCTTCGAAGCGCACATGATGTACCAGATGGGCCGCATGTCCGTTGAAGACGGCCTGGTCATGACCATCCACCCGGGTTCCTCGCGCAACCACCACACGGCCACTTTCAACGAATTCGGTGCCGACACCGGCCACGACATCCCGTTCGCCGTGAACTACACCGAGGCAATCCGCCCGCTGCTGCAGGACTTCGGCACGGCCAAGGACTTCCACCTGGTGCTGTTCACCATGGACGAAACCGTGTACTCCCGCGAACTGGCGCCGCTGGCCGGTTTCTACCCCTCCGTGTACCTCGGTGCGCCGTGGTGGTTCCTGGATGCCCCGGATGCCATGCTGCGCTTCCGCTCCGCCGTCACCGAGACCACCGGCTTCTCCCGGTCCTCTGGCTTCATTGACGACACCCGCGCGTTCTGCTCCATCCCGGCCCGGCATGACGCCTCCCGCCGCATCGAGGCCTCCTTCCTGGCCCGCCTCGTCGCCGAGCACCGCGTCACAGAGGACCGCGCCCACGAACTCATCGTCGACCTCGTCGACGCTTCACCCCGAAGGGTCTTCAAGCTGTGACCGCCGAACTGAACCACACCGACGCACTGCCCCGCCTCAGCCGCGCGGTCAGGCCGGCCGCTAAGGCGCCCGTGCGCATTGTGCACATGGGCCTGGGCGCCTTCCACCGCTCCCACCAGGCCTGGTACACCCAGCAGGCCGGCGATTCCGCGGAGTGGGGCATCGCTTCCTTCACGGGCCGCCGCCCCGACGCCGCCGAGGTCCTCGCGGCCCAGGACGGGCTGTACACCGTGGTGGAGCGCTCGGACGAGGGCGATTCCTTCGAGGTCATTACCAGCATCGTGGAGGCCGTTGACGGCGCCGATGTTGCCCGCTTCGTCGAGTTGCTGGCCGCGCCGCTGACCTCCGTGGTCACGCTGACCATCACCGAGGCCGCCTACCGCCTGAACGCCGACGGCAAGCTGGACAGCAAGGCCCCCGACGTCGTCGCAGACCTCGCGCTGTTGACCGCCGCCTCGGCAGACAAGCCGGCGACGCCGCTTGGCCGCCTGGTGCTCGGGCTCGCCGCCCGCCGCGACGCCGACGCCGGCCCCCTCGCCGTGGTCTGCTGCGACAACCTTTCTGACAACGGCACCGTTGCCCGCAACGCAGTGGTGGGCATGGCGTCAGCTTTCGACGCCGGCCTGGCCGCCTGGATCGACGCCAACGTCAGCTTCGTCAGCACCTCCGTTGACCGGATCACGCCGCGCACCACGGACGCCGACCTCGACGCCGTCGCCGCCGCGTGCGGCTACCGCGACGAGTCTCCCGTGGTCACCGAGCCCTTCCACAACTGGGTGCTGAGCGGGGACTTCCCGGCCGGCCGTCCGCGCTGGGAAGATGCCGGTGCCATGTTCGTAGCCGAGATCGAACCGTACGAGAACCGCAAGCTGTGGCTCCTCAACGGCGCCCACTCGCTGCTGGCCTACGCCGGCCAGCTGCGCGGACACACCACCGTGGCCGAGGCCCTGGGCGACGACGTCTGCCGCCAGGCCGTGGAAGAGTTCTGGGACGAGGCCGCCGCGAACCTGCACGGCGAAGGACTCCACGTCCCCGCCTACCGCGCCGCCCTGCTGGAGCGCTTCGGCAACTCCCGCATTGCCCACCACCTGGCCCAGATCGCCATGGACGGCAGCACCAAACTGCGCATGCGCGCCGTGCCCGTGCTCCGCGCCGAGCGTGCCGCAGGCCGCAGCGGCGAAGCAGCGGCGCGCATGATCGCGGCCTGGGCCGTGTTCACTGCCACGGCCACCGGCTTGCAGGATCCTCTGGCAGCGGACATCGCCGCCGCGAACCTGCTCCAGGGCCGCGCCCGGCTCGAAGCCCTGCTCGGCATGCTGGATCCGGAACTCGCCACGGACGCCGGTATCACGGACCTTGTGGAGAGCCTCTCAGGAACCTTTGCGGTTGCGGGCAAGCTCAGCTAGCTCTGACTGCACTGCTGCCCGGGCCAGGTTTCACCGGTGGCCCGGGCAGTTTCCGTTTAATGCCAAGAACGGAAGAGGGCCCTGAACTGGGGTTTTGTTCGATGCACCGACTCTGAAAAAGAAATCCTAAGAAACTTTTGGCAACCGCTTGCCAGTGGATTGCCAGCGTGATTAGAATTACACCAGAGTCAAAAAACCGCTGGCCCCTCGGGCAATTCCCCTTCCTGAGCCGGCCCGGTATGCAATGACGCACAAGGGTAAAGGAGCCCGCTTTGAAAAAGCTCAGTAAGCTCAGCATCTTCGGCTATGGTGCCGGCGATGCGGCAAACAATCTGGCCTTCACTACGGCCACCATGTTCCTGCTCGTCTACTACACGGACGTTGCCGGAATCTCCGCGGCCGCGGCAGGTACCCTGCTGCTGGTCGTCAGGATCTTTGACGCCTTCGCCGATGTCTTTGCCGGCCGCATGGTGGACCGCACGTTTAGCAAGCGCTTTGGGAAGTTCCGCCCGTTCATCATGTTCGGCTCCATCCCGCTGCTGCTCCTGAGTGTTGCAACGTTCTCCGTTCCGCAGCTGGGCGAATCCGGAACCCTGCTCTACGCCTACGTGACATACGCAGCACTTGGCCTGGCCTACAGCCTCGTCAACATCCCCTATGGCTCCCTGGCCGGCGCCATGACCCAAGACCCGAGTGAACGGGCCAAGCTGGGCTCCGCCCGCATGGTGGGCGCGCTGCTGGTCGGATCTGCCCTGGGCATCTTCGTTGCGCCGCTGATCAAGCCGGGCGCCAAGCTGCAGGAGACATTTACCACCATCACCCTCATTTTCGTGGTGATCGGCGCCGCGCTGTACTTCTTCACGATCTTCACCGCCAAGGAGCGCGTCCACCGTTCCGTACCCAACGTGTCCTTCAAGCAGAGCATGGAGACGCTCAAGACCAACCGTCCGCTCCTGTGGCTGTGCCTGAGCTCCTTCCTCTTCCTGACCGGCTACATGGCGCTGTCCTCCGTGCAGCTCTACTACCTGCGCGACGTCCTGGGCCGCCTGGACCTCTACCCGGTACTGTCCATCGCCCAGCTCATCCTGACCTTCGTCCTCGCTCCGGCGATGCCCAAGCTGGTCCGGAAGTTTGGCAAGAAGACCGTCTACATTGCCGCGGGTTTCATCTGCGTCGTCGGCGGCGCAATCGTCTTCTTCTCGCCAGCCTGGATGGTCTGGCTTGGCTTCTCCGGCCTCCTCGTGAGCATCGTGGGCGTCATGGCCATCAACATCGTGGTCTGGGCCCTGGAAGCCGACACCGTCGAATATGGCGAATGGAAGACTGGCGTCCGCACCGAAGGCATCACGTACGCGCTGTTCTCCTTCACCCGCAAGACCGGCCAGGCCGTCGGCGGCGCCTTGGCTGCCTACGCCCTCGCCATGGGTGGCTACAAGTCCGGTGCCGCGCAGACCGCGGAAGCGGTCGCCGGAATCCAGTTCGCCGCAGGTGCATTGCCCGCCATCATGACCATCCTCGCGATCATGGTCATGTCCAAGTACAAGCTGACGGACGTCTTCCACGCCCAGATCGTGGGCGAGATCAAGGCCCGCCGGGAGCTGGCCGAAGCCGAAGCCAAGGGTGACGGAGGCGCCGGCCAGGCTCCCGCCGTCGAGCTCCCGGCCACTGACGGGGCGCGGCCCGTAGCAGCCGGGGCAAACCAGGCCTCGAGCTAAACCCGCCGCCTATCGGCAATCGGTTGCCTTACTATTGCCATCCAGCATAAAATCATATTTAGAAAGCTGTGGTGTGCATTGCACCCAGCCTGGTGAACCCCTCGGCCCAGCCCGCCCCCGAAAGGACAAGCTGTGAAAATCGTTTCCGCTGAAGTCTTTGTGACCAGCCCCAGCCGCAACTTCGTCACGCTCCGAGTCGTCACCGATGAGGGTGTTGTCGGTATTGGCGATGCCACCCTGAACGGCCGCGAGCTCGCCGTTGCCGCGTACCTCAAGGAGCACATCGCCCAGCTGCTCATCGGCAAGGACCCGCACCGCATCGAGGACACCTGGCAGTTCCTCTACCGCAGCTCGTACTGGCGCCGCGGCCCGGTCACCATGGCCGCCATCGCCGCCGTGGACATGGCCCTGTGGGACATCAAGGGCAAGGTAGCCAACATGCCGGTCTACCAGCTCCTGGGCGGCGCATCCCGCAACGGCCTGCGTGCCTACGGCCACGCCTCCGGCGCGGACATCCCCTCGCTGTTCGATTCCGTCCGCGAGCACCTGGAACTGGGCTACAAGTCCATCCGCATCCAGACCGCCATCCCCGGCATCAAGGCCGTCTACGGCGTTGCCGCCCAGGCACAGGCCTCCGGCGAACGCTACGACTACGAGCCCGCCGGCCGCGGAGCCTTCCCGCAGGAAGAGGACTGGGACACCCGCGCCTACCTGCGCCACCTGCCCACTGTCTTCGAGGCCGTGCGCAACGAGTTCGGCCCGGAAATCCCGCTGCTGCACGACGGCCACCACCGCATGACGCCCATCCAGGCCGCCAAGCTCGGCAAGGCCCTGGAGCCGTATGACCTCTTCTGGCTCGAGGACTGCACCCCGGCCGAAAACCAGGAAGCACTGCGCCTGGTCCGCCAGCACACCACCACCCCGCTGGCCATCGGTGAAATCTTCAACACCGTGTTTGACTACCAGACCATCATCAAGGAACAGCTGATCGACTACGTGCGCGCAGCCTCCACGCACTTCGGCGGCATCTCCCCGCTGAAGAAGGTCATGGACTTCGCCGCCCAGTACCAGATCAAGTCCGGCTTCCACGGCCCCACCGACATCTCCCCGGTGGGCTTCGCAGCACAGCTGCACGTGGGTCTGGCCATCCACAACTACGGTATCCAGGAATACATGCAGCACTCGGACAAGACCAACGAGGTCTTCGAGCAGTCCATGACCTTCAAGGACGGCTACCTGCACCCGGGCGACAAGCCCGGCATCGGCGTCGAGTTCAACGTGGAAGCCGCCAACGCGTTCCCGTACCAGCAGGCCTACCTGCCCTACAACCGCCTGGTCGACGGCACCGTCCATGACTGGTGATCTGAACGCCGTCCACGCACCTCTCCACATCGTGGTGATGGGCGTGGCCGGCTGCGGCAAGAGCACCGTCGGTGCCGCCCTCGCCGAAAGCATCGGCGCGGAATTCCTCGACGGCGATTCGCTCCACCCGCAGTCCAACATCGACAAGATGGCCTCCGGAACGCCGCTGAACGACGACGACCGCGCACCGTGGTTGGCCGAAATCGGGAGCCGGTTCGCGGCGTCGGACACTGGCTTGGTCATCGCGTGCAGCGCCCTCAAGCGCTCCTACCGCGACATCATCCGCAGCGGCGACTCCTCCGTGGTGTTCGTGCACCTGCACGGCACCAAGGAACTGCTGGCCGAACGCATGAACGCCCGCCCGGACCATTTCATGCCGGCGTCGCTGCTGGACTCCCAGCTGGCAACGCTGGAAGTCCCGCACGCCGACGAAGCCGCCCTTGTGGTGGACATCGCTGAACCTGTGGAGAAGATTGTGAATGACGTGAAAGCCGCCCTCAGCGGATCGGCAGAAGCTGCCGCCGGGCGGTTCCAGGTGGACCTGAAGGCAGCGCCGTTCAAGCTCGACGACGACGCCATCGCCTGGGTGGAGTCCACCCTCGGTTCGATGACGCTCGAAGAGAAGATCGGCCAGCTGTTCATCAACCACAACAACGACTACTCCCCGGAGTACCTCGACGGTGTGCTGGAGAACTACCACGTGGGTGGCATGCGCTACCGGCCGGGCCCCTCGGGAGCGGTCCAGGAGCACATCCGCTACGCGCAGTCCAAGACCAAGATCCCCCTACTCATCGCCTCCAACCCTGAAATGGGCGGCGCCGGCAGCTGCGACGACGGCACGTTCGTGTCCACCCACCTGCAGGCGGGCTCACACCCGGACAAGTCCATCGCACGCCAGATGGGCCAGGTGGCCGGCGTCGAGACCGCCGCGCTTGGCTGCAACTGGGCCTTCGCGCCGATCGTGGACATCCACTACAACTGGCGCAACACGGTCATCTCCACCCGCGCTTTCGGCAACACGCCGGAGATCGTGGTGGAGCGCGCCAAGGAATACTTCGACGGCATCAGTGAGTCACGCACCGTCTGCGCCATGAAGCACTTCCCGGGCGACGGCCTGGATGAGCGCGACCAGCACGTGGTCACCTCGTACAATACCTTCGGCTACGAGGAGTGGAACCGGACGTACGGCCACGTGTACCGGGAGATGATCGGTCACGGCGTGCAGTCGATCATGATCGGCCACATCGGCGCACCGGAGCTGTCCAAGCACTTCCGGCCCGGCCTGGCGGACAAGGACATCCTGCCAGCCACGCTGGCCCCGGAACTGCTGCAGGACCTGCTGCGCGGCGAGCTGGGCTTCAACGGCCTCATCCTCACGGATGCTTCGCAGATGATCGGCCTGACGCAGGTGATGAAGCGCAAGGACCTGGTCCCTGCCACCATCGCCGCCGGCTGCGACATGTTCCTGTTCTTCCGCAACCCGGACGAGGACTTCCAGTACATGCTGGACGGCTACAAGTCCGGCGTCATCACGGAGGAACGCCTGCACGATGCGCTGCGCCGGATCCTGGCACTCAAGGCCAGCCTGGGGCTGCACACGTCCGCCCGCGAAGAACTGGTGCCGCCTGTGGGCGCTCTGGAGCTGATCGGCAGCGAGGCGCACCGCGCCATCGCCGCGGAGGTCGCGGACAAGACCATCACCCTGGTGAAGGACACCGCCGGCAACCTGCCGATCACGCCGGAAACGCACAAGCGCATCCGTCTGTACGGCATCTCCGGCGGCTCGGACTTCACCCGGGCAGATCCGCTGGCCTACCTTGACACCGTCAAGGAGGAACTGGAATCTGCAGGGTTCGAAGTACACGTCTTCAAGACGGCGGAGCAGCGCGAAGCCGCGGGGGAGACGGGCGTCAACTTCATGTCCGTCATCTCGGAAGAAGCCACCGGCGACTACGCAGACAAGTACGATGCCGCGTTTGTGTTCGCCAATGTCAAGGGGTTTGCGCAGGAGGCTGCGATCCGCATCAAGTGGTCCACGCCCATGGCGGCGGAGATCCCCTGGTACGTGACCGAGGTCCCCACGGTGTTCGTCTCGCTCAACCAGCCCAACCACCTGATCGACGTGCCGATGGTCAAGACCGCCATCCACGCCCATGCGGGAACGCGCGAGGCCATTCGCGCAACCATCCAGAAGATCCAGGGCAAGTCCGAATTCCAGGGAACGTTCAACGAGAACGTCTTCTGCGATTCGTTCGACACCCGGCTCTAGCCTGGGACGCGTTCCTCCCCGCCATCAGGGAGGAAGAACGGAAATGCCCGGTACTGCCTATACGGCGGTACCGGGCATTTCTGTTGTGCACCGTCACTTGTTCGCAATAAGAACATACGTGCGGATTGTGAACATCTGAGATAAGCTGAATCAACCGCCCGGTCAGCCGGGGGCGCCCATGGCGTCCGGGTCCGCGCCCAACTAGGTAGCAGTTAATGTCGTTTTGAGCCTTCATAACGACACCTACTGCTACCTAGTTGGGAGGCTGGCCAGCAGCGGTGACCACAGGACTACTCAGTTGGAATCAGAGGAAACCCATGAACCAGGCCTATGTGTACGACGCCGTGCGCACCCCCTTCGGCAAGTTCGGTTCCGGCCTTGCCGCCGTCCGTCCGGATGACCTCGCCGCCCACGTGGTCCGTGAAGCCGTCAGGCGCGCCCCGGCCCTGGATGTGGAACGGATCGACGAGGTGGTCTTCGGCAACGCCAACGGCGCCGGCGAGGAAAACCGCAACATCGCCCGCATGGCCACACTGCTGGCCGGACTCCCCGTGTCCATCCCGGGTACCACGGTCAACCGGCTCTGCGGCTCCTCCCTGGACGCGGCGATCATCGCGTCCCGCCAGATCAACGCCGGCGACGCCGATCTGGTCCTGGTGGGCGGCGCCGAGTCCATGTCCCGTGCCCCGTGGGTGCTGCCGAAGACTTCCAAGCCGTACCCGGCCGGGGACATGACCCTGGCCTCCACCACCCTGGGCTGGCGCCTGGTGAATCCGGCCATGAACAAGGACTGGACCATCTCCCTGGGCGAGGCCACCGAACGGCTGCGCGAAAAGCATGGCATCACCCGGGAACGGCAGGACCAGTTCGCCGCCGACTCGCACAACCTTGCCGCGGCCGCTTGGGATGAAGGTTTCTACGACTCTTTGGTCTCGCCCGTGCCTGGCACCGAGCTGGTGCGGGACGAGGGCATCCGTGCCGGTTCCACCGCCGAGAAGCTGGCCGGGCTCAAGACCGTGTTCCGCCCCGAATCCGCCGGGATTGAGGGCGGCACGGTGACGGCCGGCAACGCGTCGCCACTGTCCGACGGCGCCTCCGCGGCGTGGGTCGGTAGCGAGGCTGCCGCCGGGCTGCTCGGGCTGGAACCGCTGGCCCGCATCGCTGGCCGCGGCGCGCACGGCAACGACCCTCAGTTCTTCGGATTCGCCCCGGTGGCGGCCGCCAATAAGGCCCTCGCGAAGGCGGGCATCGGCTGGGAGCAGGTGGGCGCCGTCGAACTTAACGAAGCGTTCGCCGCCCAGTCGCTGGCCTGCATCGACGGGTGGGGGATCGACCCGTCCATCGTGAACCGCCACGGCGGCGCGATCGCCATGGGCCACCCGCTGGGCGCCTCCGGCACCCGCATCCTGGGCACTTTGGCCCGCAGCCTGCAGGCCTCGGGTGAGCGCTGGGGCGTCGCGGCCATCTGCATCGGCGTCGGGCAAGGGCTCGCCGTCGTCCTCGAAAACGTTTCCGCCGCCCCGTCGGCACAAGCAGTGAAGGGTTAGGCCATGCTGAATTTCATCGACACCGTCAGTGAGGCCGTCGCCGGCATCCGCGACGGTTCCACGGTGATGATCGGCGGCTTCGGCAATGCCGGCCAGCCGTTCGAACTCATTGACGCGCTGCTGGAATCCGGCGCCACAGAGCTGACCGTGGTGAACAACAACGCCGGCCAGGGCGACCAGGGCCTCGCGCTGCTCATCAAGGAAGGGCGCGTGAAGAAGATGATCTGCTCCTTCCCGCGGCAGTCCGATTCCTGGCACTTCGACGCCAGGTACAAGGCCGGCGAGATCGAGCTGGAGCTCGTGCCGCAGGGCAACCTGGCTGAACGCATCCGCGCTGCCGGGGCCGGCATCGGCGGCTTCTTCACCCCCACCGGCTACGGCACCATGCTGGCCGAGGGCAAAGAGACCCGCATCATCGACGGCCGTGGGCAGGTTTTCGAGACCCCCATCCACGCCGACGTCGCCCTCATCAAGGCGCTGAAGGCGGACGGCGTCGGGAACCTCGTGTACCGCAAGACCGCCCGGAACTTCGGCCCCATCATGGCGGCCGCGGCCAAGCACACCATTGTGCAGGTCTCGGAGATCGTGCCCACGGGTGCGCTGGACCCGGAGAACGTGGTCACCCCGGGAATCTACGTCAACAGCATCGTCCGCGTGGCTGACGCCCTCGGCAGCAAGGAACAGGTGGCCTGACATGAGCGCCCAGAGCAACATCCAAACCAGCGACAAGCCCCTGGGCCGCGACGAGCTCGCGGAACTGGTGGCGCGCGACATCGCGCCGGGCTCGTTCGTGAACCTGGGCATCGGCCAGCCCACACTGGTCTCCAACTACCTCCGGCCGGAGCAGAACATCACGCTCCACACCGAGAACGGCATGCTCGGCATGGGCCCGGTGGCTGTGGGGGAGCAGATCGACGGCGACCTCATCAACGCCGGCAAGATCCCCGTCACGGAGCTCCCGGGCGCGTCCTACTTCCACCACGCCGACTCCTTCGCGATCATGCGCGGCGGCCACCTGGACATCTGCGTGCTGGGCGCCTTCCAGGTCTCCGCCACGGGCGACCTCGCCAACTGGCACACGGGTGAGCCGGACGCCATCCCTGCCGTGGGTGGCGCCATGGATCTCGCAACGGGCGCCAAGGACGTGTTCGTGATGATGACGCTCCTGACGCGCGACGGCGTGTCCAAGCTCGTGGAGCACTGCAGCTACCCGCTCACGGGCGTGGGCTGCGTGACCCGCGTGTACACGGACAAGGCGGTCTTCCTGACCGGGCCCGACGGCGTGACCGTGCGTGAGACGTTCGGCTGCACCTTCGAGGAGCTCCAGGCAATGGTGCCGCTGCCGCTGGTGGCCGCTTCCTAGCCGTTGTGAGGCCCGCTCTGCGTCCCTGCGCGGCGTCAAGGCACGCAGAGCGGGCCTCACAACGTACCCATAGGATTGGTAATCATGACTGACGAAGCATCCGCGCCCGGCAAGAGCACTGCGCCCGGCAAGAGCACTGCGCCGCAGGCGAGTGACCAGTACGTCCAGTCACTGGCGCGGGGGCTGTCCGTGATCCGCGCCTTCGATGCCGCCAACCCCGTCATGACGCTCAGTGAGGTGGCCGCCCGCACGGACCTCACCCGGGCCACTGCCCGTCGGTTCCTGCACACGCTGGTGGAGCTGGGCTACGTCCGTACCGACGGAAAGAGCTTCGTGCTCACGGCCAAAGTGCTGCAGCTTGGCTACTCCTACCTCTCGGCGTTGTCCCTGCCGCAGCTGGCGCAGCCCCACCTCGAGGATCTGTCCCTCGCCTTGGGGGAGTCGACGTCGGCCGCCGTGCTGGACGGCACGGACATCTTCTATGTGGCCCGCGTGGCCACCCGCCGCATCATGACCATCGGCATCACCGTGGGCACGCGTTTCCCGGCCTACGCCACGTCCATGGGCCGCGTGCTGCTGGCCGGCCTGCCGCAGCCCAGGCTGGAGGAATACCTCGCGGCGGCCGAGCTGCACGCCATCACCCCGCGTACCGTAGCCACGCGGGGCGAGCTGCTGGCCGTTCTGGACAAGGTCCGCGCGCAGGGATGGTGCCTGCTGGACCAGGAGTTGGAAGTCGGCCTCATGTCCATTGCCGCCCCGGTCTGGAACCACAACGCGGGCGACGTGGTTGCCGCCGTCAACGTGTCCCTGCAGGCACAGAGCGTCGCGGCCCAGGCGGATCCCGCGGCCTACCTGGAATCCGTCCGCAGGCACGTGGTGGAGACGGCCCGCGCCATCTCGCAGGACGTGTCCGCGAAGCACGGCGACGCGTAGCGCGCGACGGCGTGACGCCGGTGCCTTACGTAGAATAGGAACCATGACTTCCCCCACCGTTGACACTGCTGCCCGTGCCCGCCTTCTTGAACTCATCAAAGAACTGGCGGTCGTCCGCGGCAAGGTGATCCTTTCCAGCGGCGCCGAAGCCGACTACTACATCGACCTGCGCCGCATTACGCTGCACCACGAGGCATCCAAGCTGGTGGGCCAGGTCATGCTGTCCATGATCGACGACGCCGGCATCGCCGTTGAGTGCGCCGGCGGCCTCACCATGGGAGCCGACCCCGTCGGTACCGCCGTGATGCATGCAGCTGCCGACGCCGGCCGTGCCGTGGACGCGTTCGTGGTCCGCAAGGCCCAGAAGTCCTACGGCATGGGCCGCCAGGTGGAAGGCCCCTCCGTTGAGGGCCGCAACGTGGTGGTCCTCGAGGACACCTCCACCACCGGCGGCTCCGCACTGACCGCCGTCGAAGGCGTCCGCAAGGCTGGCGGCAACGTGGTGGCCGTGGCCGTCATCGTGGACCGCAACACCGGTGCCAAGGAAAAGATCGAAGCCGAAACCGGCGTGCCGTACCTGTTCGCCTTCGGCAAGGACGAGCTCGGCCTCAACTAATCGAATTTGTGTACAGGAAACGCCCTTAAGGGGGCATCTTAAGGGCGCTACCTGTACTCAAACTGAAGGACTGCAAGGCCGTCGCCGCAAAGCTATGCTTGCTGCGTGGACGTTCAAGTAGGGAAGCTCCCGGTACTGCCGGAGGTGAACGAAAACCTCCCCCTACCGGCCCCGCCGGAACCGGAGGACTTGGAGGATCCGGGCTCTTGGGCCCGGATCCTGCCCTTCGCTGCGCGCCTCAAAAAGACATCCCGGCGCAACTTCTTGATTACGGCTGGGGCTTCCGCTGCGCTGGCCGGGGACATGCTGTTCACCCGGCGCGTGCAGGCCGAACGCCGGGCCACCAAGATCCTCCGGGTGCCCGACCCCTTCTCCGACCTGTACTTCCCGAAGGCCAGCTGGATCCTCTTCCCCGGCTACAAAACCAGTTGGGATGAGGCACAGTGGATCCTCAACTCACTGCGTCCGGCCCTTCACCAGCGCGGCCGCCTTGCCGCCGTCGGATATTCCAACCTGGGGCTCGACGTTGACGAGATCGTCCGCGAAGTCATCCTCCACGTCCGCGAACTGGAGCTTGAGAAGCTGTACTTCTACGGCCACAGCTTCGGCGGAATGCTCGCCACGCAAGTGGCCGCCCGCCTGCTTGAGCTGCACGGCGTGGAGACGCAGCTGATCGTCCTCGATTCCAGCCCGTACAGCCGCTACGACGTCCTGGACCAGAGCTGGTTCGACGGCGTCGTGTTCCTTTACGAGAACGGCTTCCGCATCCCCTCCGTGCTCCGCGGTAGCTACGAATTGGGGGAGCGCGTGGTCCACAAGGACGAGCGCGCGTGGCGGCAGATCCTGGACCAAAGCCTGGAGCAGCTCTCGCCGATTGCACCGTCCAGCGTGCTGATCCAGACCGAGTCGGCGTACATCTACCACTTCGATGGGCTGAGGTTCGCCGGGAAGATCGGGGGCACGCAGATGGCTTTCCTCGGCAACCCCCAGGACGGCACGGTGGATTACGTTTCCGCCCGGGAGGGCTGGACCAAGGTGTTTGCGGCCAACATGAAGTTGCCGGTCCTCAGCACAGAGGGCGCACGACCAGCGCACGCCAGCCCGCAGTGGAGCGCGGATATCTACAGGCCGTTGCTGGAACGTGTCCAGAATGAGCTGCAGCCGCTGCCGCCGACCCCCGAGGAGCCGTCGTTTAAGGAGCCGTCGGGGCGGATTATTCGCCCGGCTTAGGTTTTTCTTCGCTGGCGAACGTTGCTTCGCGACTTCAATTGACGTTGAGGGCCGTTACGCGCCGGGCCCACCCAGCGCGGAAACCTCGACGGCGGTCAGGCCCGCCTCCCGTAGGAAGCCCCGGGCGTCGCCGAATTCGCGGGCGAAGCCGGCCAGGAAGTGCCGCATGGCGGCCTCCGGGGCCTGCAGGATCATGAGGTCCGGGCTGAAGAACTGCGACGGCGTGGACGGCACGTGCAGGCGCCAGGTGTCGGCCATGATGTGCAGCATCTCCGGCAGGTTGGCGGTGGTGGCCGTGTAGTCGGCAACCACGGCATCCGGATGCTCGCCGGCCAGGAGCAGGGCAAGCGCCG
Organism: Arthrobacter cavernae; assembly: GCF_017368795.1. Taxonomy (GTDB): domain Bacteria; phylum Actinomycetota; class Actinomycetes; order Actinomycetales; family Micrococcaceae; genus Arthrobacter; species Arthrobacter cavernae. The sequence continues at coordinate 58,896 of NZ_JAFNLL010000017.1, forward strand.
AGACCACGCCCGTGCGGTCCTTGCCCAGCGAGCAGTGGATGAGCGTCCGCCGGCCCTGGGCCACTGGCCGCAGGGCATCCGCCACCCACTCCGGGCGCGAACGCACCCAGCCCAGATACAGCTCACCGAGGTCCTGCGGGGTCTCGATCGACTGCAGCCCGCCGGCGGCGGTGTGCGGATCGAACGGGTTTTCCACGAGCTCGACGGCGGCGGCCGGCACCGCGGGACCGGCGGGACCGGATGTCCCGGCGTCGCTCCCGCCGTTGGGGATCAGCCACGGAACCATGGCGCGCTCGTACTCGCTGCGCAGGTCCATGACGGTCTGGATGCCGTGCGCGGCCAGGAACCCGGCGGCGGACACGGCATCCAGGCCGAACGGCTGGCTTCCCCTGAGGATCCGGCCGCCGGCCAGGGGCCGCAGGTTCAGCACCGTCATGGTGGGACCTAGATCTGGCTCTTCAGATCGGCCACCGAGTCCAGGATCTGGTTCGGTCGGAACGGGAAGGAGGCAACCTCGTCCCGCTGCGTGATGCCGCTCAGGACCAGCACGGTGTGCAGTCCGGCTTCCATGCCCGCAATGATGTCCGTGTCCATGCGGTCGCCGATCATGGCCGTGGTTTCCGAGTGGGCGTCGATCTGGTTCATGGCCGAGCGGAACATCATGGGGTTCGGCTTGCCCACGATGTAGGGCTCGCGGCCCGTTGCCTTGGTGATCATGGCGGCGATGGCGCCCGTTGCGGGGAGCGGTCCGTCCTTGGACGGGCCGGTGGCGTCCGGGTTGGTGGCGATGAAGCGGGCGCCGGCCAGGATGTGGCGCACGGCCATGGTGATCGCCTCGAAGGAGTAGGTGCGGGTTTCGCCGAGCACCACGAAGTCCGGGTCCGTGTCCGTGAGGATGAAGCCGGCCTCGTGCAGGGCAGTCGTGAGCCCCGCCTCGCCGATGGTGTAGGCGCGGTTGCCCGAATCTGAGCTTTGCACCTGGTCCTTGAGGAACTGGGCGGTGGCCAGGGCCGAGGTCCAGATGTTTTCTTCCGGAACCTCCAGGCCGGAGGCGCTGAGGCGGGCCGCGAGGTCGCGCGGGGTGTAGATGGAGTTGTTCGTCAGCACCAGGAAGCGCTTGGAGGTATCCACCCAGCGCTGGATCAGCTCTGCGGCTCCGGGGATCGCCTGGTTCTCGTGGACCAGCACACCGTCCATGTCCGTGAGCCAGCATTCGATCTCGTGGCCATTGCGGTAGACCGATGTGGATGTGTTGGGCGTGGATTCTTCTGCCATGTTTGCCTCCAGCTAGGGTTGCTCGTGCACTGCCTCCCAGTCTTTCATTTTTCAGGCTGCTAAACATCCCGATGGTCATTGGTGTCTTTCGCTCCATTCCCCGGTGCCGCGACCATCTGCACGGCGACACGGCACGTTTGGCAGGTGGAGGCTGGCGTCTCACTATGCACTGAGTGTATAGATATAGGTGTGAACAACTCCCTCACCCTGCTGGGCCTCCTGAGCCGCGGGCCGAGCTACGGCTACGACCTCAAGCACTCCTATGACCGCTACTTCGGAGCCGGAAAGGCCTTGGCCTTCGGGCAGGTGTATTCCACCCTGGCCCGGATGGTCCGTGATGAGCTGATCCGGGCCCTGGGGGAGGAGACCGGCGGTGGTCCGGACCGGAAGAAGTACGAGATCACCGTTGCCGGCCAGGACAGGGTGCGCGCGTGGCTGTTCACTCCCGATGTGCCCTCTGAGTCCCTGCAGAGCGAGCTGTTCGCCAAGACCGTGATCGCCCTGCTGCTCGACGACGACGCCGAGCGGCTGCTCGATGTGCAGCGCAGCGAACACATGGCCCGCATGCGTGAACTGACCCGGCTCAAGCGCGATGCCGGGCTGTTGCAAGTGTTGATGTGCGATCACGGCCTGTTCCACATCGAAGCGGACCTGCGCTGGATCGACCTCACCGGCGCCCGCCTGACCCAACTCAAGAAGGAGCTCCAGAGCGCATGAGCACCAATGACACCGCTGCACCCATCCTCAGTGCCCGCGGCCTGCACCACTCCTTCGGGCAGACCGAGGCATTGCGGGGCATCGACCTCGACGTCCACGCAGGGGAAGTACTCGCCGTCATGGGCCCGTCCGGATCCGGCAAGTCCACGCTGCTGCACTGCCTCGCCGGTGTTCTTGTCCCCGACGGCGGTTCGGTGACCTACCGTCCCGCCGGGCGGTCTGCGGTGGAGACCAGTGCCCTCGGGGAACCGGAACGGGCCCGGCTGCGGCTGAGCGATTTCGGGTTCGTCTTTCAGTTCGGCCAGCTGCTGCCGGAGCTCACCGCGGCGGACAACGTCAGCATCCCGCTGCTCCTGGCCGGGACCCGGCGCCCGGAGGCGCTCCGCCGGTCGAGGGATCTGCTGGAACGACTGGGTCTTGACGGACTCGGCGCCAAGCTGCCCGGTGAACTGTCCGGAGGCCAGGCCCAGCGCGTCGCCGTTGCCCGGGCGCTGGTGACGTCCCCTGCCGTGTTGTTCGCCGATGAACCCACTGGCTCGCTGGATTCCCTCGCATCAGAGAATGTGCTGACTCTTATGCTCGAGCTTGTCCGCGAAGCCGGCACAACCGTGGTGATGATCACCCACGATGCCCGCACCGCCGCGTATGCGGACCGGGAAGTCATCGTGCGCGACGGCGCAATCGGCGCCGGCTACCGGGTGTCCGCGTGAACCCCGGGCTGTTCAGGCTGGCAGTCGTCGGCAGCCGGTCCGCCTACGGCAGGCTCGCCGGAATCGCCGGAGGTGTCGCCGTCGGGGTGTGCCTGGTGTTGTTGCTGTGGGGCGGCGCCAACGGGCTGAGCGCCCGCGATGACCGCGGCGCCTGGCTGCGCGAAACCGGGCGCCCCGCTGTGGCCGTCCCGGCGGTATCCGGCGATCCGAGCGCTTCGGGGCCGGCGACACCGGTGCCGATGACCGCGGGAACGGTACTCATGAGGACGAACCCGGTGGAGATCTTCCGAGATCAACTGATCAACCGCCGCGACTTCGCGGCACTCAGCCCGAGCACCGTCAAGATCCCCGGTATCCCCGCCCCTCCGGAACCGGGCCATTACTATGCGTCGCCGGCCCTCCAACGCCTGATCGAATCAACACCCCGCGATCAGCTCGGGGACCGTTTCGGGCAGTTCGCCGGCACGATTGACGACTCGGCGCTGCCAGGACCGGACTCGCTGGTCGTCATTACCGGCGCCACGGAAGCCGAACTCCGCCTGAGCGGGAGAGCTTCCCTCGTGTCGGACTTCACTACCAACCCCTACGGAGGCAGCGCGGCCGCCTACAATACGGTGCTTCTCATCGGAGCCGCGGCGGTGTTCTTCCCCGTTCTGTTGCTGATCAGCATCGTCACCGGACTTGGTGCAGCCCAGCGCCGGGAACGGTTCGCGACCCTGCGGCTGATTGGCGCATCGCCGCAGACGGTATCGAGCATCGCCGCCGTTGAAACCGCAGTGCCCAGCCTGATCGGCGCGGTGTTCGGCGTCGTCCTCGCTGCCGCGTTGAGGCCGGCAGCCGCGCAGATACCGGTCAATGGCACCAGGGTGTTCGAAGCCGATCTGGCCACCGGCCCGGTGGCCGCCAGCGCCGTTGTCGCAATCGTGGTGCTCGCCTCGGCACTGGTGGCCGGATACCGCACGTCCCGGGCCGGCATTGGTCCCCTGGGAGTGACACGGGCCGTGCACGAAAAGACACCCACCATGTGGCGGGCCGTGCCACTGATGGCCGGGCTGGCCGCCATGATCACTGCCGTCGTCATCATCCGGGTCCTGGAAGTGCACCTGCCGTGGCTTGAATCACCACTGCTCATCGGCGGGTTCGTGCTGATCCTCGCTGGCATCGTGGTCATCGGCCCCTGGCTGACCCAACTGGTGAGCCGGACGGGGCTGCGCCGGGCGCGGAGTGCCGCGGCCGTCATTGCCGCCAGCCGGATCCACAAGACCCCTGTGGCGACATTCCGTTCCGTGTCAGGGCTTGTGATCGCAGTATTCGTCGTCTCCGTCTTCGCCGGAGCATCCAGCGTCATCCAAACAACAGAGGCGCCCGCGGCCCGCCCCGGCTTGCTCCAGCCCACCAGCCTCCATGCGACCGTGGGCACCGGGCACACTCCAGCCCGGGTCCTGGAGGCCGCACACCGGGCCAATGAGCTGCCTGGAATCCGGAGCGCCACAATCGGCTACGGGCCGGCAGCACTTCACGAAAGGGATGCCGGCCCGGAAATCTTCCTTCGCGCCGCGGATGCTCCTGCCCTGGGGTTCGAGAACATCCCGGAATCGGAGACCGTTGCCGTTGATGCGTCGTTGCTCCACTTCTGGACAACGCAGCCACTGGCGCTGTCCCCGGCTCCTGCCAGGGCGCTGGAAGGGCTGGTGCCGGTGGTGATGGTGCTCGGCACCGACGGGACCCCCGAGGCCATGGACCGCGCTCGGACAGCAATGAACAGTTCAGGTGTCACGGCCATCCCGGCCACCTCCCCGATGGACAACAAACTGCAGTCCTCCACCCGCCTGATCCAGGGCCTGGCCGTGCTCGCCTATCTTGGCATGTTCCTCGCGGTCGCGATCGCCGGACTGTCCCTGGCCGTCGCCACCGCCTCCGCTGTCCTGGACCGGAAGAGGGTACTCGGTCTGATGCGGCTCATGGGGATGCCGGTCTCGGTCCTGCGCCGGATCATCACCCGTGAGGCAGCTGTCCCGCTCCTGACCGTGCTGTTCCTCTCGGTCGGGCTCGGATTCCTCGTGGCCTGGCTGATGGTCACCGGCATCGACGACAGCTACCGGGTGGCCTGGCCGACGCCCGACTACTTCATAGCCCTGGGCCTTAGCCTCCTGCTCGCCTTGGCAGCGGTGACAGCCACCTTCGGTCTCATCCGGGGCAACACGGCCATGGCGGCTACCCGCTTCGAATGAACCTCCTCCGCATCAACAAATGGAAGTTGGCGGGCTAGAGCCGTAGCGGGGCGCGGCTAAAGTTGAGGGGTGACTGACCTTCCCCCCAACGAAGCCCTGCCGACGCCTGCCGAAACCACCGCAGACGGGGAGGCCGAGGCGAAACCCGAGGTCGGCGTCGGGCCCTGGGAAGGCGAACTTCCCGACGGCGATCACTGGGACCCGGATCTGCTCGCCGATGGCGACCGCCGCAACGTGCTGGACAAGTACCGGTACTGGAAGCACGAGGCCATCGTGGCCGAACTGGATTCCCGTCGCCACGAATTCCATATTGCCATCGAAAACTGGCAGCACGACCTCAACATCGGCACCGTAGTGCGCACGGCCAACGCCTTCCTCGCCAAGGAAGTCCACATCATCGGACGACGCCGGTGGAACCGCCGCGGGGCCATGGTCACCGACCGCTACCAGCACGTCCGCCACCACCCCACCGTGGAGGACTTCGTCGCCTGGGCGGAGGACGAGGGGTTGGCGATCATTGGCATCGATATCTTCCCGGATTCCGTGCCGCTGGAGACCTACGAGCTGCCGGAGAAATGCGTGCTGGTGTTCGGCCAGGAGGGACCCGGCCTCACCCCGGAGGTCCACGAGGCCGCCGCAGCCACCCTCTCGATCGAGCAGTTCGGCTCCACCCGCTCCATCAACGCCGCCTCGGCGGCGGCGATTGCCATGCACGCCTGGGTCCGCCGGCACGTCTTCCAGCAGCACGTCTGATCCTCGCCGAGATGGCATTTCACGGCGGTGTTCGCGCGCGACATTGCGACGTACCTTGATCGCCCGTGGTGCGTTTCGGATTGACCTTGACTTTCTCCGGCAGGGCCCCAATATGCGGGCTGCTCGCCAGTAATTCAAGTTGCTGGACAAACTCGTAGACATGTCTAACTTTTGAGTGCTACGTTTGCGTTCATCATCGTGCTTCAGTGGGGGAGAACACCATGCTGGATCGTATTACAGGGACCATTTCTGCCGTTTTCCTGGCGGCAGCTTTGGCTGCGCAGCCGCTCGTCGCGCAGGCGGTGATGGAACCCGCGGAGGCGATCATCAACGCTGCAGAGTGCAATGCAAATGTACTCAGGGCCAATGACGATTCTTCGTCGGCGTCCGTCCAGCTGCCATTCGGCGTCAACTTCTACGGGTCATCCTTTGAAAGCCTCTGGGTGAACAACAACGGCAACGTCACCTTCGACGGCCCGCTGTCGACGTACACGCCCTTCGGCCTGGCTGGGACAAGCAGCAAGATCATCGCACCCTTCTTCGGTGACGTGGACACCAGGGGTGCTGGCTCACAGCCAGTGGGCTACGGGTGGGGAAACACCACCTACGAGGCCACCGTGCGTTCTGCGTCAATTGGGTGAACGTCGGCTATTACGCCGGGCACACCGACAAGCTCAACAGCTTCCAGCTCCTGCTGGTCAACCGGGAGGACTCATCCACCCCCGGCGACTTCGACATCGTTTTCAACTACGACCAGATCCAGTGGGAGTCCGGTGACTTCAGCGGCGGCTCGGCAGGCCTGGGCGGCACATCGGCAGCCGCAGGCTTCTCCAACGGGAGCGGCCAGGAGGGCACTTTCTATGAACTGGCCGGCTCATTGACGAACGGCGCCTTCCTGGATTCCAGTCCCACCGGACTTTCCGTGACCAGCACCGACAGCGCCGTTTCCGGCCGACATGTCTTCCGGGTGCGCGGCGGCAATGCTCCGCTAACCCGCTACGTTGCGCTCGGCGATTCCTTTCAGTCGGGCGAGGGAGCTTACGACTACTTTCCGCTGACGGACATTTCCACCAACAGATGCCACCGCTCCGTCCATGCCTACCCGAACCGCATCGTGACAAGCGGGACCGTGACCCTCGATCTTGACTTCGGAGCATGCAGCGGCGCCCTCACCACGGACCTACCGGTGACCTACGCGGCCGGGCGGCCACCGTACACCGACGGGATGGCCCAGTTCGACCGGCTGGACAGCAGCACGAAACTGGTCACCATTGGCATCGGCGGCAACGATCTGGGCTTTGCTGGAATTCTCAAAAGCTGCATCCAGTCAGCCATCAGGGACTGGGTGAATCCCTTCGCCGAAGCAAGCTGCGAAAATGACCTGGGTGCCGAACTCCAGACGAGCTATGACGCCATGGTGTCCAGCAATATGCTCGGAGAAACCTATAGGGAGATCCGGCGCAGGGCCCCCTTCGCCCGGGTCGTCGTCGTCGGCTACCCGAGGTTCTACGTCGAAGGTGGCAAGAGTGGCTGGCTCGACAACCACTGCGAGTATGTCCGCATCGCCGACCAGCGCTGGATCAACTCCAAGATCGGGCAACTCAATGAACTGATCAGCAATCAGGCTGGCAGTCTCGGCATGCAATACGTGGACATCTACGACGCCCCGGATGGGCACGAGCTGTGCACCGACTCGGACCAGAAGTTCCTCAACGGCTTGATTGGGCTGGGTGACAACGAATCCTTCCATCCGAACGCCTTTGGCCATGAGCTGATTGCCGGTCGAGTCGCCACCAAGCTGTCTAGCCCCGATCCTGGGACTTTTTACAATGTCCTGCCGGGGCAGACGATCTCCACAACGTTCGAGTCCGCTGGGGAGCCGGTCAGCGTCTCCACGCAGTGGCCGGGCAGCGACGTCGTGATGAGCCTGATTTCCCCTTCGGGACGGGTCATAGACCGCGGCGTCAATGCTGCAGATGTCCAGCATGAGGTTGGCCCGACGTTCGAAAGTTACCACCTCAGCTCCAGCGAGGCCGGCATCTGGACCGTTCGACTCTTCGGGGCGCAGGTGGCTCCCCAGGGCGAACCCACAAGGCTGTCCGTATGGCATGTCCCAGCGGTCAACAAGACCCCGACCGCCAGCTTCACTTTGTCGCAGGATGGGCGGACCGTTACGGTAGACGCCGGCTCAAGCACGGACGCCGACGGCAATATTGTCGACTACTTGTGGGAGTTCGGCGACAGCGCTACCGCCACAGGTAGCCAGGCCACCCACACCTACGCCGAGGCTGGAAAGTACCTGACCACCTTGGCCATCCGTGACAACGCCGGCGGAGAGGGCTTTGACGCTGCCGACCAGGTTGTCACGGTGTCAGCCTACGACTTTGCAGGATTCTTCCAGCCTGTTGCTGCCGCGCCGGCCATCAGCGAAGTCAAAGCCGGCCGTGCCGTGCCCATGAAGTTCAGCCTCGGCGGTGACTACGGGCTCAATATCATCGCTGCAGGTTCGCCCACTTCGTTCCAGGTTGGCTGCCCGGCTAACACTCCGGTCAGCGTGGCGGAGGCAACGTCCACCGCTGGTGCAGGCTCGCTCAGTTACGACCCGGCGTCCGGCAGGTACAGCTACGTCTGGAAGACTGAATCAACCTGGGCAGGAAGCTGCCGTACATTCGACATGGTCCTGGATGACGGCAGTTCGCATCAAGCGATGTTCAGGTTCGTGCGGTGACGACCAACGGAGATGCCATGAGACAAGACCCTCCAGCGGCTAACCGCGGAAGCTGGCCTGGACTGATACTTTGGGGGGCCCTCATCGTCGCCTCCATCGTTCTCATGAGCATAGGGCTCTGGCGTTCCATGTTCTTCGGCTACATGCCAGATCCTGCACTTGTTGAGGATCTGAGGGTCGGCGGACTCTACATCCTCGCCGGGGCACTGGCATCCCTGGGGGCCACCGCATTGTCCGTGATTCTGAGGCACCCTCGCTGGGTTATTGCTTTCGTTGCGGCGCCCGCTGTCCTGGTAGGCGGGGCAGCCCTGATCGCGCCCACCAGCCTGATCCGGCACGTAGTTGCTGCCGCAGCCTTTCCTTTGGCTGTGGTCGGCCTCTATTGGGGGATGCGGCACCGGGGCTCCCGGCGGTCAGAGTAGGGCCCGGGCCCACGTGCGGAACGGGTTCGCCAGGAACCCGGGGGTTCTAGCTACACGTTGCGGCGCTGCGTTTAGCCTGCGAACCGGCCCTATAGTTTGAGATCCTTGAGAGGACCATCACCACGCGCCGCATCTCAGCATGAGAACTTGCATGAACCTCTGACCCCGCACCGAATCCGACACGCAACTATCGGAAATCTTCACTGAAACCCTAGGTCCGCAAGTTACCCGACAGTAGCATGTGGCTTGGATCACACTCACTGGCGAGTGTGGCACTGACTGGAGGTTCAATGAAGCATCCTTCTGTACGCGTCTGTTCGGCCGTTGCCCTGGCGGCGGTTCTCACGTTCGGGGGCGGCGCCGCGGCCAATGCCGCCCCTGCTCCCACCCTGGCGCCGGCCACCACGGCGGCCGATCCGCTCGACTTCTACGCCACCCCCGCATCGCTTCCGGCCAACAACGGGGACCTCGTTCGGGCTGAGCCGTCGGTGTTCTACGTCGACCCGCTCAAGACCATCCGCGCCCAGGCCGCGGTGCAGCGCATCATGTACCGCTCGGTGAACAGTGCGGGCACACCCATTGCCGTGACGGGCACCGTGCTGGTGCCGTACGCCGCCTGGACCGGTTCCGGCCCGCGCCCGCTGGTCAGCTACGCCGCCGGAACCCAGGGCCAAGGGGACCAGTGCGCCCCGTCCAGGGCCATGGCGGCCGGTGAGGAATACGAAGGTGTGTTCCTCGCCGGACTGCTGGCGCGCGGCTATTCCGTGGCGGTCACTGACTATGAGGGCCTCGGCACGGCCGGAAGCCACACGTACATGGCCCGGGCTTCGCAGGCGCACGCCGTCCTCGACGCCGCCCGTGCGGCCCAGCGGCTCGGCAACCCGCAGATCGTCCCCGGCGGTCCGGTGGCCCTGGCCGGCTACTCGCAGGGCGGCGGCGCCTCGGCAGCCGCCGTCGAGCTCGCACCCCAGTACGCCCCGGAGCTGAACCTCAAGGGGGCGTACGCCGGGGCTGTGCCCGCGGACCTCCCCGCCGTCGGACGAAACCTCGACGGCGGCCTGTACACCGGGTTCCTGCTGTACGCGGTGACGGGCATGAGCGCCACCGGCGGACTCGAGCTGAGCCCGTACCTCAACGCCGCCGGGCGGGCCAAGCTGGCCGCGACGGACACTGAATGCACCGTGCAGTCCATCGTGTCGAGCGGCTTCCTCAACACCGCCCAGCTCACGGTGTCCGGGCAAAAGCTGAGCTCCCTGCTGGATCTCCCCGAGGTCAAGCCGGTCCTCGCCGAGCAGAAGATCGGCAACGGACGGGCGCCTCAGGTCCCCGTGCTGCTCTCGCACAGCCTGCTCGATGACGTCATTCCCTATGACCAGACCAGGCAGCTGGCCAAGCGCTGGTGCGCCGCCGGATCCTCCGTGTATTTCGACACCACGGCCGGGGCAACCCACATGGGCGGCTACGCGGCGGCCATCCCGCAGGCGTTCATCTTCCTGGAGCGCCGCTTCTCGGGCCGGAGCGCCATCAGTAACTGCTGGCTGGTGGGCTGAACCCTGCGCGGGATGGCACCCCGCGGCGACACGCTGCGGGGTGCCATCCCGGCAAAACTGCCGCAAGTGTTACCCGCCTGCGTGACCCGAAACACTGCGCCTGCACAGAAATGGCTAGGATGGTGGCTAGCCGTAAGCGGTCTACTCCAGGGTCACAACCCAACAGACGAAAACTCAGCATAGGAGTCACCATGCCCATTGCAACCCCAGAGATTTACTCCGAGATGATCGACCGCGCCAAGGCCGGAGGCTTTGCCTTCCCGGCGGTTAACGTGACGTCGTCGCAGACTCTGAACGCTGCGATCCGCGGTTTCGCCGAGGCCGAGTCTGACGGCATCATCCAGGTCTCCACCGGCGGCGCGGCCTACTGGTCCGGCGCCTCCGTCAAGGACATGGTTGCCGGTTCGCTCGGCTTCGCCGCCTTCGCCCGCGAGGTCGCCAGGAACTACAACGTCAACATCGCCCTGCACACGGACCACTGCCCCAAGGACAAGCTGGACGGCTTCGTCCTGCCGCTGCTGGCCGCTTCCGAGGAAGCCGTCAAGTCCGGCAAGGACCCGATCTTCAACTCGCACATGTGGGACGGCTCGCACGAGACCCTGTCCGAGAACCTGCGCATCGGCCGTGAACTGCTCGAGCGCGCCGCGGCCGCGAAGATCATCCTCGAGGTCGAAATCGGCACGGTCGGCGGCGAGGAGGACGGCGTCGAGAACGAAATCAACGAGAAGCTGTACACCACCACCGAGGACGCCCTGGCCACCATCGAGGCCCTGGGTGCCGGCGAGCACGGCCGCTACCTGACCGCGCTGACCTTCGGCAACGTCCACGGCGTCTACAAGCCGGGCAACGTCAAGCTCCGCCCCGAGCTGCTCAAGCAGATCCAGGCCGAGGTGGGCGCCAAGATCGGCAAGGAAAACCCCTTCGACCTCGTCTTCCACGGCGGCTCCGGTTCCTCCGCCCAGGAAATCGCCGACGCCGTGTCCTACGGTGTCATCAAGATGAACGTGGACACGGACACCCAGTACGCCTTCACCCGCCCGGTGGCCGGCCACATGCTCGCCAACTACGACGGCGTCCTGAAGATCGACGGCGAAATGGGCAACAAGAAGAGCTACGACCCGCGCGTCTGGGGCGCTTCCGCCGAAGCCGGCATGGCCGCGCGCATCGTCGAAGCCGCACAGCAGCTCGGTTCGGTCGGCAAGACCTTCTGATGTCCGACGAATTCCGCAAGAACCTGATGGGTCCGGAGCCGACGCTCCTGCCTGCCGAGACGGAGATCTACCAGCACCTGGCCCTTGGCAAGGAAGCGCTGGACCTCGTGGCCCAGAACCCCACGTCGTCGCTCCTGTGGGCGATCCTGGCCGAGGAAGCCTGGGCTGAGGGCCGGACCATCGAGTCCTACGCCTACGCCCGCGTGGGCTACCACCGCGGCCTGGATTCCCTGCGCCGCAACGGCTGGCGCGGCGTCGGCCCCATCCCGTGGGAGCACGAGCCCAACCAGGGCTTCCTGCGCGCCCTGTACGCGCTGGGCAGGGCATCCGCGGCGATCGGCGAGGCCGAGGAACCGGAGCGGATCGAGAAGTTCCTGAACGACTCGGACCCCTCGGCCAAGGCAGCGATCGAGGCCTAGAGTTTTGCAGTGACAACTTGCGAGGCCCGCTCTGCGTCCTTCAGAGCATTCCAAGGACGCAGAGCGGGCCTCGCATTTAAGCCCTTCGGGCCCTGTTCCCGGCGGGCGCAGCATCGTACGCTGGGGCGTGGAGGTGATTGCCATGAAGGCATCGCAAGGGGATCGCATCATCGTCCGGGGCAGGACGGTAGAGTCATCTGACCGGCACGGCGAGATCATTGAGGTACGCGGCGTTGACGGGGCGCCGCCCTACCGTGTGCGTTTCGACGACGGCCACGAGTCCATCATCTTTCCGGGAGGGGACTTCGTCGTCGAGGCGAGCCAGGAATCTGCCTGAGTCACGACTGGCACAATCACCGGGTCGCCCGGACTTGGACGCGCTCAATCGCCAACGACGACGGCGGCCCTTACCAAAAGGTGGGGGCCGCCCGTCGTCGTTAAGTCCTTATTGCTAGGCCTTGCGGGGAATGCCCGTGCGGGCCATGGCCTCGGCGTAGGCGCCGTGGATGGCGTCCAGGTACTCCTGCTGACGCGCGGGCGAGCCGGCGAAGGAGCGGCCGCCCAGGGAGCGGACCTTGAAGGTCTTGAAGCCGCGGCGCATGATGCTCGCGGGGGCGGCCTTCATGAGCTGGTCGGCCAGGCGGTGTGCCTCGTTGCCGTGCGCCACAAGCGCGGAGGTGCGCGGCAGCAGTGCCAGCAGGCGCAGCAGCGGCTTGAGGCCCTCGGTGATGTTGGCGGGAGTCAGCTTGCCCGGCTCTTCGTTCGGCTCGATCCACGGGTACGCGTTCCACGGCATGGTGAGTTCCGGGCGCAGGCCCAGCTGCCACTGCATGCCGAGCATGCGGGTGGTGGCCTCCGCATCGCCGGGGACGATGAAGCCCTCGCCGGACGTGGTGCGGGTGTTGGAGAAGAGGCTGATGATGCGGCACTCATCGGTGTTGTGCACGGGGTCGATGTAGAGGACCTCGCTGCCCGGCTTCTGTTCCTTGAGGGAATCGCACAGCCCGGTGACCTCGGCGATGTGGGGTTCGTAACGGCGGTTCCAGAGGAGCTCGTTGGGTGATTCAGTCGCCAGGTCTTGCATCGGGTCTTGGGTCTCCTAGGTGTTGCTGAGCGCACTCGCAGGACCGGTTGCGGGCATGCCGCTGCCGGTCCCTGAAGGGTGCTGTTGGGGGCTGGTTAACCTTACCGGACGGGCGGGGTGTCAAAATCCCGGTCCCGGCGCGCCGTGTCCTGACGCCTCCGGCGTGTTGGGCCAACGTGGCAGGGGTCTCGACGGCGGGATGGGTCGCTCGACGGCGGAGTCTGAACATATCGTCCCAGTTCAGGCGGTCATACGGCTTGACTTGTAACATTCGGAAATGAACGCTCGGGCGGCCCGGCCGCGTTGACAACGACCCCGGCAGATGATGGGTTTGCACCATCGGTTCTTTGGGGGAAACCATCGTGGATCCCCCACGTCCGTGCTTCGGTCGCAGATCGTCAGCATCACATCTACTGTGGGGGTACTAGTGGCAGCAATATCCAACCCGGGGCATCGCTCCGGAAAAGCAACAAAAGTCCGGGCGCTCTTGGCCGGCGGTCTTGTCCTTGGCATCGGAGCCGCGTTCACGCTGGCAGCCTGGACGGACAACGAATGGGTCTTCGGCCAGTCGGATAACGGCGGCGGACCCGGCACCAAGACTTATCACATGGAGCAGAACACCTGGACTGGCGCTGCCGGAATCGACGCGTGGAGCGATCAGGGCAGCAAGGACGGCGGGGCACTGACGTTCGCCGTCAATGCCGACAAGCTGGTGCCCGGAGCCACGGTCTATGCACCCATGCAGCTGCGTGCGGCGGCCGGCTCGGAGGCGCTCACGGCCACACTCGCCGAGGGTGTCCAGTCCGCTCCAGCCGATGCTGTCACCAACAGCACAGCTTTGTACGGAGCCCTGACGTACGAAGCCAAGAAGCTCGTCGGGAAAGCATCCTGCAACGCAGCCGGCTTCGCAGGTGCAGGGACAACTCTGGTCGCAGCAAGCTCGGCGTTGACTGCTTCTTCTGCCGTCGCGATCGATCTGCCCGCCGGCGCGGACGCGACCACCGCTGGTAGCGGCGTCGACGTCTGCTTTGCGATCACGCTGCCGGCGGGCGCAGCATCCTCGCTCCAGGGGCTTAAGACCGTCCCGCTTTGGCGCTTCACCAGCACGGTCGGATCCTAGCCAACTGACATGCCGGATCTCCAGACCCGGCGCAGGACTTCTTCCCGAGCGGCTGCAACGCCGCCCGGGAAGAGGCTCTGGCGGGTCCTGTTTCGCATCCTGACGCTCTCCCGTGAGATTGCCCTGACACTGGTGGCGGTCCTGGGACTTCTGTGCATTCTCGCGCTGGTCTTGGGTTTCCTCTACAAGGCGTCATTCGTCGTCTTCCGGACAGGCTCCATGGAACCGAACTATCCGGTCGGGGCCTTGTCCCTGACCGTTCAGGTGCCCGCAGGGGACCTGCTGCCCGGCGACGTCGTCTCCGTCAAGCGCACGGAAGCCAGCGCGCTGGTGACGCACCGGGTGGTTTCGGTGGTGCTTCCGGAATCGCCGGATGCCAATCCGTCCTTGACGCTCAAGGGCGATGCCAACAGCTCCCAGGACCCGCTGCCGTACGACGTCGCCACTGCCCAGAAGGTTCTTTTCACCGTGCCTTCGCTGGGTTCATGGGTGATGGCGGCAAGGGGACCGGGGTTCATTGGCGGGGCCACTCTGGCGGTGGCCGGTCTGGTGGTGTGGGCGTACTGGCCGAAGCGGCAACCTCGCCACGCGGGTAACCCAAATGGCTCCGGCGACGACTCAAGCGGAGGTGAATGAGGTGAGGGCATGGATCAAGTCCGTGGGCCGGGTGGGGTGTGCCTGCATCGCTGTGCTGACAGCGGCGATTCTTGCCGCACCAATCGCGGCAGCCGACGACCATTTCGTGCCCGTGCCCGAAACCGGGATGCCAGGGGCGTTGTCATTGTCTTCGTCGGTATATCCCCTCGATTTCCCAGCACTGAAACCGGCTGAGACCTTCAGCTGGCAGATTGGGGTGACCTTGAGCGACAAGCCTGTGGCAACGGCGGCTCTCCAACTGACGGCCGCCAGCGCAGTGACGGGAAGTCACATCATTGCGGTCGAAGAATGTGCGGTGCCGTGGCAGGGCGCCAGCGGTCTGAACCAGGTCCTGTCCTGCCCGAGTGGTGCCATACACAGGGTCCGCGCCACTGTGCTTTCCGAGCTCCGAGGAAATGTGCGCATTCAGCTAAGCGATCTCCGCACAGGAACATCCCCCTATCTGATGTTCAGATTGGAACGCTCGGCCGTACCGGTGACTCCGGAGGGAGCCTCCGAGTTGCGTCTGGGCATTGGCGTGACTGCCATGGGAGATGACGACGCCGGAACTGTGCCTCGCGGTGAGGGCGCCGCTCCTGAACTGTTGGGTGACACTGGCGCGGCGGTGCTGCCGGCCTTGTTCGCAGGTGCCGGCCTTCTGCTGCTGGGAGCCGTGGTCCTGATCGTCACGCGGCGGACGGACAGAAGCGGATGAAGGGCACCATGACCCGATTGACACGGCGCCTTCTTGACCGGCCCCGCCGCTCGCTGCTCGTCGCGGCCGCCACTGCGATTGCCGTCACCGCAGGAACGAGCATCACGTCTGCCGCGTGGACCGACAGCGAATGGGTCAAGGCCTCGGTCGGAGTCAGCGCGCCCGGCGACTGCACCACAAATACGATGTTTACGAACCAAGCTTGGGCCAGGCAGCTCAGCGGTACGGTGCTGAGCACGAGCCTGGACTCCATTGCCGGCGTCGAAGGTCTCACGGTCAGCAACAACGGCGCCACGGCTTCGCCGGTGCCGGTATCCGCGACGCCAGTGCCCGGCACAGCAGATGCCTTCATCAGCAAGCTGCCTGTCACCGCGCTGGGCAGCAATCCCATCACCGCAGCCCTGGGGCTGGGGATCCCCGTGGGCGGCCTTGGAACGTACACACAATGGGCACAGTCGCAGAACAACGGCCACTCCCGCGGTGCCGCCGGCCTGGTCTCGGACCAGTCGGGCACCGTTGACGCTGCAGGGACCGCTAACGGCAGCGCCACGGCTCCGAAGGCAGCCAGCATTTCACTGGGTGCACTGGTGCCTGCTTCGCTGAGCGGCGTCACCCTTGACATTGGCGCG
This sequence comes from Arthrobacter cavernae, assembly GCF_017368795.1. Lineage (GTDB taxonomy): Bacteria > Actinomycetota > Actinomycetes > Actinomycetales > Micrococcaceae > Arthrobacter > Arthrobacter cavernae. The sequence continues at coordinate 75,096 of NZ_JAFNLL010000017.1, forward strand.
CTCGCATCCTCGGCCCAGTTGGACGCCTGTGAGATGGTGAACGGCTGGCCGGCCCTGGACGCAACACCCACGGTCCAGCGGGACTACGGCATTGCGAGCTTGGACCTGAACGCAAATGTTGCCTCGGTGGGAGCGCTGTCCACGCAGGGTGCCACGCTGGTGGGCGCGGTCCCGACCCAGCTGAATGCGCTGCTGGGGACCGGCGGATTGGCCACCGGGATCACCAACGGCATATCCGCCATTGTGAATCCGCTCCTAGGCACCCTGACTCTTGGCTCCATCAGCACCAACGCCACGTTGTCCGCCCCGGATCTGTCCGGGGTGACCGCCCTCATGACCGAGTCGATGACGGACGGCATCGTCACTGTTGATTTGGGGGCTGGAACGATTAGCGTCAACATCGCGTCGCTGGCTGGCGGCACCACCGGGTTGAACGGCATGGGCCCCAACCACGCTGTGGTGTTGGACGCGGCCATAACCGCCGCCGTCACCAGTAAGGTGACGGCACTCTTGAACGCATGGAAGACCCGTGTCCTCACAGCACTCACCACGGCACTCAGGGCCATCACCCTGAACGCCACCACCAATATCACCCTGAAACTGGCCGGCATCAACGCAGCGACCATCGGGGTCAACATGGGTCCATCCACGCTCGGGCAGTTCCTGGATGGCACAGCTGTAGCGCCGGCGGTGACGGCCGATGTCATCGGACTCGATCTCGGGGGTGTGGTGGCTGCGCTCTTATCTCCCATCACCGGGGCACTGCTCAGTGGCACCAATGGCGTAGTGCAGACCGTTCTTAACGCCACCGTTTTCAATTCGGGCATAATCCCAGCGCTGGGCACAGGCCTGCAGTCGCTCATCACTCCGGTGGTCAACGCCGTCGCCCCGATCCTCACCGCGTTCAGTAGCACCGTCTCCATCCGCGTCAACGTCCAGCCCGACCAGCCCTGGACCAGTACCAAACCCGCCGACGCCACGGCCGCCGTCGGGGAGTACAAAGTTTCGGCACTCAGGGTGGGACTGATCGACAGTGCAAGCCTCCTCAGCCTCTCGCTCGGCAATGCCTCGGCGGGTCCAGCGTCACTCCGCGCCCCCTGACACCGAGGATCCGGGCCGCATCCGCTAAACTTGGCTGGTAAGAGCCCCGGAACTCTTGCGTTTGCTGCGCCAAGCGGCGGCACCAGAAAGGTTCGGGGCGTTCTCATGTACGGCGCCAGGCCATCGCGGCTTGGCCCGAAAGAATGGGGGAGGATCCCATGCCCGCTATCGTGATCGTCGGCGCCCAGTGGGGCGACGAAGGCAAAGGCAAAGCAACCGACCTGCTCGGTGGCCGCGTGGACTACGTGGTCAAGCCCAACGGCGGCAACAACGCCGGGCACACCGTGGTCGTAGGCGGTGAGAAGTACGAGCTCAAGCTCCTTCCCGCCGGCATTCTGAGCCCCAACGCGATTCCGATCATCGGCAACGGTTGCGTGGTGAACCTCGAGGCCCTCTTCGAGGAGATCGAGGGCCTGGAAGCCCGCGGCGCGGACACCTCCCGCCTGCGCGTCTCCGCCAACGCCCACCTGGTGGCCCCGTACCACCAGGTGCTGGACAAGGTCACGGAGCGTTTCCTCGGCAGCCGCGCCATCGGCACCACCGGCCGCGGCATCGGCCCGGCCTACATGGACAAGGTGGCCCGCCTGGGCATCCGCGTCCAGGACGTCTTTGACGAATCCATCCTCCGCCAGAAGGTTGAAGGCTCGCTGCGCCAGAAGAACGAACTCCTGGTCAAGGTCTACAACCGCCGTGACATCGTGGTGGACGAGATCGTGGACTACTTCCTGTCCTTCGCCGAGCGCCTGCGCCCGCTGGTCATCGACAGCACCCTGGTCCTCAACAATGCCCTGGACGAGGGCAAGGTTGTGCTCATGGAAGGCGGCCAGGCCACGTTCCTGGACGTCGACCACGGCACCTACCCGTTCGTGACCTCCTCCAACCCCACCGCCGGCGGCGCGTCCGTGGGCTCGGGCATCGGCCCCACCCGCATCTCGCGCTCCATCGGCATCATCAAGGCGTACACAACCCGCGTCGGCGCCGGCCCGTTCCCCACGGAGCTCTTCGACGAGATGGGCCTGTACCTGCAGAAGACCGGCGGAGAGTTCGGTGTGAACACCGGCCGTCCGCGCCGCTGCGGCTGGTACGACGCCGTCCTGGCCCGCCACGCTTCGCGCGTGAACGGTTTCACGGACTACTTCGTCACCAAGCTGGACGTCCTCACGGGGATCGAGCAGATACCGGTCTGTGTTGCCTACGATGTTGACGGCGTGCGCCACGACGAAATGCCCATGACGCAGACCGAGTTCCACCACGCGGTGCCGATCTTCGAGTACTTCGACGGCTGGACCGAGGACATCACCGGCGCCCGCACGCTGGAGGACCTCCCCGAGAACGCCCGCAACTACGTGCTGGCCCTCGAAAAGCTCTCCGGCACGCGCTTCTCCGCGATCGGCGTCGGCCCGGACCGCGACCAGACCATCGTGGTCCGCGATCTGATCCAGGACTAACTTTCAGAGATTACGACGGCGGCGGGTCACCCTTATGGGTGGCCCGCCGTCGTAGTTTCCGGCCCGTCCAGACAGCAGCTACGGTCCAGGCAGCAGCTACAGTCCAGGGATGCAGTCCAGACAGCAGATGAGGCGACGTCGGCGACGTGGGCGGCCTTGACCCGCCAGATCTGCTGGATCAAGTCCGGGGCGGCGCAAGGTGGCCCCCGGGTGAGGCGCGGGGTGGCCGCCTCGTTGCACCTGGCGCCACGGGAAGGCCCCGGCAACCTCCCCAAAAAACTTTCGCATCTGCGTAACCCTTGTGGGTGCCCCGTCGATTACCTCTTTGAAAGAGCCGAGCCGGAACTTGTCCCCCATCATGTTCCGGCTCGGCTCTTCCATATCCGGACGACTTTTCGGCAGCCACGTGATCAAGTGTTTCGGCTGTGCAGGCGCAGCGGCTACCCTAGGTAAAGTTGTCCTCCGGCCACCGCGGTGGACTCAGTTGGCTCGAGGAGCCAAGGATCTGTCGCCAACCGAAAGTCCCTTCCCCTGTGACCGACGCATTGACCGATGACGCGCTGCGTGCCCTCCGTGGCCGGGATGCGGAGCTTTTCAGCGCCGTCTACCAGGCCTACGCGGGCCAGGTCCTCGGCTATCTGACGGCCAAGGGGGTGACGGACCCCGAGGCCGTTACGCAGGACGTTTTTCTGGCGGTCCTGCCCCGGATCGATTCGATCACCGGCGGGGTGCACGGACTGCGGACCTTCGTTTTTTCGGTTGCCCACGCGCGCATGGTGGATGACCACCGGCGGCAAAGCAGGGCGCCGGAGCAGTGTGAGTTTGAACCGGAGCGGGACACACGCGAGTCGAGTTCGGCAGAGGCCGAAGCGATGGACCGCCTCGCACCGGGCGAAGTCATGGCACTGCTGGATATCCTCGGCGAGGACCAGCGGGAGGTCCTGACCCTCCGGATCGTCGCCGGTCTGACCGTTGAGCAGGTGGCCGACATTATGGGGAAAACCGCCGGCGCAGTGAAACAGCTGCAGCGCCGGGCACTGATAACACTCCGTGAGCAGTCGGCAGTAAAGGAATATGTGGCGCCATGACGTGCAGGAATATCGAACGCGAAAAGATTGTGGACGACGTGATGCTCGACGCCGGTCTCCGGGACGCGCCCGCGCTGACAGCCGTGCTCAACTCTCTGGGCTCCTTTGCCACGATGCCCGCACCCGCGCCCGGAGCGGAACTGGCCGCCATGCTGGCCGGACCCACCGATGACCTCAGCAAGCGCCGCTGGCTGCGCAACCACCGCCCCGCCGTCGTGGGAGTCGCCGTGCTGGCGGCCATGGGACTTGGCGTCAGCGGCGTTGCCGCTGCGAGTTCCGGCTTCAGCGAGCGGCCGGAATTCGTCGACCGCATGCTGGAGAGCTGGGCGCCGGCTTGGACTGTCGCTCCGACGCCGGCTCAGCCGCAGGTTCCCGTCCCGGACGCCCCCAAGGTCACCACCGCACCGGCGCCCACGGTTGACCCTGCGGCCGTGCCTCCCGCCGAGCAGCTGACGGCTCCGGCCGTCCCCGCGCCCAAGCGGGAGAGCGCCCCCGCGGAGCAAGCGGCGGTGCCTGCGGTTCCGGCCGTACCTGCGCCCAAACGGGAGAACACCACGGAGACCAAGCCCCTTCCCGAGGTGCCCAAAGCCGAACCCAAGAATGACCAAGGCTGAGGCACCACGCCGCCGCTTCACCAGCGCTGACCGCTGAGGAGAAGAGCTTAAGTACGACGACGGCCGGCGCCTTTCCGAAGGGAGGGCACCGGCCGTCGTCGTACTTGAGCTAAAAGCGTTAGGCCAGCAGCTGCCGCTTGGAGGAAATCACCCCGGTGTCGAAGCCGGCCAGGTGCAGGCCGCCGTGGAAACGGGCGTGTTCGATCTTCACGCAGCGGTCCATGACCACGTTCAGGCCGGCGGACTCGGCGTCGCGGGCCACATCCTCATGCCAGGAGCCCAGCTGCAGCCACAGCGTCTTGGCGCCGGCGGACTTCGCTTCCGCCAGGACGCCCGGAAGGTCGTCGTGCTTGCGGAAGACATCCACCACGTCTGGTGACTCCGGCAGATCGGCGAGCGAGGCGTACACGGGCTGGCCCAGGATCTCCTTGACCACGGGGTTCACGAAGTACACCTTGTAGCGGGTGGAGGAGAGCAGGTACGTGGCCACGAAGTAGCTGGCCCGGGACGGCTTGTCCGAGGCACCCACGATCGCGATCGACTTCGCGTCGCGCAGCAGGCCCAGGCGTTCCGGTGCGGAGGGGCCTTCCCAGGTGCGGGGTCCGGTGCTCATGCGCGTGCTCCGATCGTGCAGGACTCAGCTTCTTCAACCACGACGGCGTCTTCCGCCGAAGCGGTGGAGGCGGCAGCCAGTGCCTGGTCCAGGTCCCAGAGGATGTCGTCGAGGTCTTCCAGGCCCACCGAGATGCGGACCAGGTCCTCCGGAACCCCGGCGGTCTCGAGCTGTTCACCGCTGAGCTGCTGGTGCGTGGTGGAGCCCGGGTGGATCACCAGGGTGCGGGAGTCGCCCACGTTGGCCAGGTGCGAGGCCAGCTGCAGGGATTCGATGAACTTCTGCCCGGCCGCGCGTCCGCCGGCCACACCGAAGGAGAACACCGAGCCGGGGCCCAGCGGCAGGTACTTCCGTGCGCGTTCGAAGTGTGGGTGGGACGGCAGGCCCGAGTAGTTCACGTAGGCCACTCGGGGGTCGGCGTCGAGCCATTCGGCCACGGCCTGGGCGTTCTTCAGGTGTTCGTCCAGGCGCTGGGGGAGGGTTTCGACGCCCTGCAGCAGCTGGAAGGCGGCCAGCGGGGTGAGCGCCGGGCCGATGTCGCGCAGCTGCTCGCAGCGCAGCTTGGTGAGGAAACCGTATTCGCCGAAGTTGTCCCACCAGGAGATGTTGCCGTAGGAGGCCACGGCCTCGGTCATCATGGGGAAGTTGCCGTTGCCCCAGTTGAAGCGTCCGCTTTCCACGATCACGCCGCCCAGGGTTGTGCCGTGCCCGCCGATGAACTTGGTGGCGGAGTGGATCACGATGTCCGCGCCGTGTTCGATCGGCCGCACGAGGTACGGCGTGCTCAAGGTGGCGTCGACCACCAGGGGGATGCCGGCGTCGTGCGCTACCTTCGCCAGCCCCTCAAGGTCCTGGACCTCCGACGACGGGTTGGCCACCACCTCGACGAAGATCGCCTTGGTGTTCTCCTTGATGGCCGCCGCGTAGTCTGCGGGGTCGGTGCCGGGTACGAAGGTGGTGTCCACGCCGAAGCGGCGCAGGGTGACGTCCAGCTGGGTGACAGTGCCGCCGTACAGCTGGGAGGCCGCCACGATGTGGTCGCCCGCCTGGGTCAGCGCGGCGAAGGTGATGAATTCCGCCGCCATGCCCGACGACGTCGCGACGGCGCCGATGCCACCCTCCAGCGAGGCGATGCGCTCCTCGAACGCTGCCACGGTGGGGTTGCCGATGCGGGAGTAGATGTTGCCGTACTTCTGCAGCGCGAAGAGGTTGGCCGCGTCCTGGGTGTCCTTGAACACGAAGGAGGTGGTCTGGTAGATCGGCACCGCGCGGGCGCCGTGCTCGGCGTCGGGGGTGCCGCCGGCGTGCAGGGCGCGGGTGCGGAAGCCGAAGGTGCGGTCGGCCATCAGACGGCCACCTCGACCTTCGCAGCCGGCGTGCCTGACAGGTCCAGCTCGGTGCCGTTCTTGCGGGCAAGGTCGGCCTCGAGTTCGCGGACGATCGGCAGGATGTCCTGGCCGAACGCGGCGACTTCCTCCTGGAAGTGCAGGTAGCCGGTGAGGAACAGGTTCACGCCGATCTTCTTGTATTCGACGATCCGCTCGGCGATCTGCTCCGGGGTGCCGATCAGCTGGGTCTTGAAGCCGTCGTTGTACTGGACCAGGTCCTCGAACGTGGAGTCGGCCCACATGCCCTTGCCGTCCTTGGTGGACGGACCGGCTTCCTGCACGGCATCGCGGAAGCCCTGGACGGCCGGCTTGTGTGCCTTTTCGACGATCTCGCGGAGGGTGTCGCGGGCTTCCTTCTCGGAATCGCGGGCGATGACGAAGCCGTTGAGGCCAAAGCGCGGGGCGGCCAGCTGGCCCTCGGTGCCGCGCCGGGTCTCGCAGGAAGCCGCCACGACGCCGGCGATGTTTTCCTTGAAGCCTTCCAGGTCCTTGCCGTTGGAGAAGTACCAGTCGGCCACGCGGCCGGCCGTGGCCTGGGCTGCGGTGGAGTTGCCGCCAAAGAAGATCTCCGGGTGCGCGCGTCCCGGGATGTCCACGGGGGCCGGGTTCAGCGTGAAGTCGGTGATGTTGTAGTACTTCCCGGACTGGCTGTATTCCTGCTCGGTCCAGAGGCCGCGGAGGACCTTGATGAATTCCTCGGTGCGGACGTAGCGTTCGTCGTGCTCCAGCCACTCGAGGCCGAAGTTGGTGAACTCGTTCTTGAGCCAGCCGGAGACGATGTTGACGGCGGCGCGGCCGTTGGAGATGTGGTCTGCGGTGATGATGTACTTCGCCAGGACGCCGGGGTGCCACATGCCCGGGTGGACGGCGGCGATGACCTTGAGGCGCTCGGTGGCGGCGAGCAGGGCCAGGCTGAAGGACGTGGCTTCGTGCTGCTTGTCGGCGCCGTAGGAGGCGGCGTAGCGGGTCTGCGTCAGGGCGTACTCGAAGCCGGAGTTCTCGGCGATCCGCGCGAGCTTCTTGTTGTAGTCGAAGTCCCAGCCGGTGCGCTGTTCGATGGTGGAGACCACCAGGCCGCCGGACACGTTGGGTACCCAGTAGGCGAACTTGAGCGGCTCGGAGAGTCGGGCCACGTTGCTGATCTCGGTCATGAATTTTCCTTTACTAGAGCCCGCTCGCGCAGGACGTCCTGGATGCCGGCAATCGCCGGTTCGTTCTGGAGTGAGGTGGTATCGCCCAGGGCGGTTCCCTCGAAGAGTTGGGTAAGCAGCCGGCGCATGATCTTGCCGCTGCGGGTCTTGGGTACGTCAGCCACCACGACGACGTCGCGCGGCTTGGCGATGGGGCCGATCACCGCGGCGACGTGGTTGCGGAGGTCCGCGGCAACGTCCGCCGGAGCGTCACCGGTGGCGTCGCCGCGGAGGACCACGAACGCGACGACGGCGTGCCCGGTGGTGGGATCGGCCACGGGACACACCCCGGCCTCCACCACGTCCGGGTGGGAGACGAGGGCCGATTCGATCTCGATGGTGGAGAGCAGGTGTCCGGAGACGTTGAGGGCGTCGTCCACGCGTCCGAGGATCCAGATGTCGCCGTCGTCGTCGTATTTGGCGCCGTCGCCGGCAAGGAACCAGCCCTGCTCCGCGTACTGGCTCCAGTACGAATCGAAGTAGCGGCGCGGGTTGCCCCACACGGTGCGGGCGATGGCCGGCCCGGGCTTGTCCACCACGATGAAGCCCTGGACGCCGGGCGCCGTGCGCTCGCCGTTCTCGTCCACCACGCGGGTGCTGACGCCGGGCAGCGGGCGGGCGGCGCAGCCGGGCTTGAATTCGGTGTCCGTGGGAGCAGGCGACATGATGGTGGCGCCGGTTTCGGACTGCCACCAGGTGTCCACCACGGGTGCCGTCCCGGCACCGATGTTCTCGCGCAGCCAGCGCCAGGCCTCGGGGTTCACGGCTTCGCCCACGGTGCCGAGCATCCGGATGCTGGAGAGGTCGTATTCCGCAGGGACGCCGTCGGGGAACCAGCCCATGAGGGAACGGACCAGGGTGGGCGCGGTGTAGTACTGGGTGACGCCGTAACGCTCGATGATCTCGAAGTGCCGCCCCGGGTGCGGGGTGTTGGGGGTGCCTTCGAAGATCACCTGGGTGACGCCGTTGGAGAGCGGTCCGTAGATCTCGTAGGTGTGGGCCGTGACCCAGGCGAGGTCCGCGGTGCACCAGTGCACGTCCTGGTCACGGAGCGCGGGATCCGGGTTGCTGAACAGGTGCTCGAAGCTCCAGGACGCCTGGGTGAGGTACCCAGCGGAGCTGTGCACCAGGCCCTTGGGCTTCCCGGTGGTCCCGGAGGTGTACATGATGAACAGGGGGGTTTCGGCGTCGAACGCCTCGGGCTTGTGGACCTCTGAAGCCTGCCCGACGACGTCATGCCACCAGACGTCGCGGCCTGCGGTCATGGGGACGGCCGCCAGGTCTTCGGGCGCCGTGGTGCGGTTGACCACCAGCACGTGCTCGATGGCGTTGGCTCCGGCGACGGCGGCATCCGCATTGTCCTTCACGGGCACCGCTGCGCCGCGGCGGAACTGCCCGTCCGTGGTCACCAGGAGCTTGGCGCCGGTGTCCTCGACGCGGAAGCGCAGGGCCTCGGCCGAGAAGCCGCCGAAGACGAGCGAGTGGATGGCGCCGATGCGTGCCACGGCCAGGGTGATGACCACGGTTTCGGGAATCACCGGGAGGTAGATGACCACGCGGTCGCCCTTGGTGATGCCCAGGGCCAGGAGTGCATTGGCTGCCTTGGAGACCTCGCGCTGCAGATCCGCGTAGGTGATGGTGCGGCGGTCGCCGGGCTCGCCCTCGAAGTGCAGGGCCACTTTGTCCCCGCGCCCGGCTTCCACATGGCGGTCCACACAGTTGTAGGCAACATTGAGCTTGCCGCCGTCGAACCAGCTGATCTGCGGGCCGCGGCCGGCCTCAGCATCGGCAGGCACCCAGGCGTGGGCGGTGTGCCAGGGCTTTTCCGGCCCGGAAGCGCCCGCCCAGTCAGCCTCGGCCCAGTCCAGCCGGAGGGCCTGCTCTTCCCAAAAGGCCACGGCAGAGCCGGCAGGGTCGAAGCCGTTGGTATTTGAACTGCGGTGACGCGCCCGGTCGCTGGAGAAAACGCCGTGCACAGCGCCGTCCGTGGGCTCGGTCGAGGACCATCCCGAAGAGCCGCGAATGGAGCCGGGCGCGTCAAGCAGCCCTGCTTCGATCGCCGTCGCGTCCGAAGTGGTTTGTGAAATCAGGTGTGGCGGTACCGCAAAAGACATGAAGAAACTCCATCGGTCCTGGCGGTAGCACCCGTTGCTGAACGTGTGGGATGGTCGCCCGCGGTTCGCTGGTTTTGGGTTGCTGCGGCGTCATGGATCCAGGTCTCTCGGCCGCTCGGGATGGTCGCTTTCAACTAAAGCCGATCATTCAGTCCACTCAAAATCACGCGGTCTTGATGCGTAATATTCATGCCCTGCCTGAGATTTGCCAGAGATTCATTCATAAATTCGATCGGCTGGACCACTTTGCCCCTGGAGTAGGCTTGGGGCATGACGCACGTCAATGATCCGGCTGTTGTAGACCGCCTTATGCGAACAAAAGGCCGCTGGGCGATCGTGGGGCTGAGCACGAATGAGTGGCGCTCCGCCTTCGAGGTGGCCCTCTATGTGCGCGGCACCATGGGCATGGAGATCATCCCCATCAACATGCGGGGCGAGGACGTCCACGGCGAAACAGGCTACAAGTTCCTCGCCGACGTGCCCCTGGAACGCCAGCCAATCGACGTCGTCGACTGCTTTGTGAACTCCCAGCGTGTGGGCGCCGTGGTGGACCAAGCCATCGAGGTCGGTGCGAAGGCCGTCTGGCTGCAGCTCGGCGTGATCGACGAGGACGCGGCGGAGCGGGCCAAGGCCGCCGGACTGGACGTCGTCATGAACCTCTGCCCGGCCCAAGTGGGCTGGCGTTACGGCCTGTAGAACGGCCGGGCCCACTGGGACCCGGCCGGCTGCTAATCTGCTGGAGAACCCTCCCTCCGATCACCGGGACCGCCATGTGTAACGACCACCCAGAGGTGGCCCCCCGGAGCGCCAGCCGACGCGCCGCGATCGGTGTTCTCGGCGTCTCTCTTCTGGCCGGCATCACCGCCTGTGCAGCTCCCGCGACCCCGACGGCGGAGCTGCCGCCGAGCGCCGGCGTCCCGGCGTCGGGAGCTCCCTCCGCAACGCCTGCACCAACCGCAACACCCACGCCGGCTGTCAAGAAGCGGATCCGGCGGACCTTTATCCCGGACTTCGCTCTGCCTCCGATCCGGGACGGCCTGGCCCCGGTCATCACCAAGATCGACACCAAGCACCCCGTGGTCTTCCTGACGATCGACGACGGCAACACCAAGACTCCCGAGATGGCCAGGCTCATGGCGGAGCACGACTACCCGGCGTCGTTGTTCCTGACGCAGAATTCCGTCCAGGACAATCCCGCGTTCTTCAAGGCGTTCCAGGCCCAGGGCAGCCTCATCGAGAACCATACGGTTTCGCACAACATCAACATGGTCCGGCAGTGGAGCTACCAGCAGCAGCTCAACGACATCGAGGGCATGCAGCAGTTTGCCGGCTTGCAGTACGGCCGGCGCCCCACCCTGTTCCGGCCGCCCGGAGGCGCGTACTCCGGGGCGATGCGCCAGGCAGTGGCGGCCGCCGGGATGAAAGCGATCGTGACCTGGGAGGCCAAGGCCAATGCCGGCAGGATGGACTACCAGGTGGGCAATTCGCTGCGCGCCGGGGACATCGTGCTGATGCACTTCCGTCCCGAGTTCGCGGCCGACCTGGCGGCCTTCCGTGCGGCCCAGCTCGCCGCCGGCCTGGAAGTGGTGCTGCTGGAGGACTTCCTCGGCGTGGCCTGAGGCAGCTCACTGGGTTCACCGGCCCATCCGCCCCGGGTAGGCTCGCCCCATGGACGTTTCCCGCCTCCGTGAGATCTGCCTGGGGTTCCCCGGTGCCTTCGAAGACTTCCCCTTCGGCGCCGAAACCTCCGTGTTCAAGGTGCGTGCCGCCGTCGCCGGCGGGGCCCGGCATGAGGCCAAGATGTTCGCCCTGTCGGCCATGGATCCGGACAACTGGTCTGTGAGCCTCAAATGCGAACCGACCCTGGCCGGGCAGTTGCGTGCCGCCCATCCGGAGATCACCGGCGCCTGGCATATGAACAAGACCCATTGGAACGGCGTCCGCCTGGACGGCGCCCTGCCGGACGACATGGTCCGGGACATGGTGGAGGACTCCTACGACCTTGTGGTGGCCACGCTGAGCCGCAAGCAGCAGGAACAGCTCGGCTGGGCCCGGCTCGCCCAGGGGCGCAGTACCTGACGCCACGCTCCAGGACCCCCATGGTGGGCGTGCGGATCCTGCTGGAACGGGGCTGGATCCTGCACGCGGCTGCGCGTTTCCCTGAGGCCATGGTGGAGTTCCAATTGGCCGAGCAGTGGGCTGGGCGCGTGGGCACGGAAAACCAGCAAATACGGGCCCGTGAAGCCATTAACGAGTGCGGAAAGTCGCTGGCGGGAGGACACTGGGAGAGGCTCTGAAGCAGCGGAAACGCTGGATGGGAGGGGATCACAAAACGATCACACTTTGACAAATGTTGATCGAAACTAGCGTGAAATATTGATTTTCGATCATTCGTGGTGAAGTATGTCACACGAAGGACGGCGTCGTTCGCGATCGTCCCCACTGCCCGACTAACGGCCTGCGTGCCGCACCAGTCGGCACAACGAGTCACTGAAGGGTTTAGAAATGAACGTTCAGCACCAGTCCTTTGGTCGCCGCGGATTCCTGCGTGGAGCACTCGCCGCAGCAGTGCTCGTGCCGATGGGCGGCGCACTGGCTTCCTGTGCAGGGGGCGGCGGCGGAGGCACCGCCGGCCCCACGGGAACCATCTCCGACGCCAACCCTTTTGGCATGGCGGACAAGTCCACCGTTGATGCCGTGATCTTCAAGGGCGGCTACGGGATCGACTACGTCGACTTCGCCGGCAAGGCGTTTGAAGCAAAGCACGCCGGTTCCACGGCCAAGATCGCGCCGTCCACGGACATCGCGCAGGAACTCCAGCCGCGCTTCGTCGGCGGCAACCCGCCGGACCTGATCGACAACTCCGGCGCCAAGTCGATCGGCTTCAGCACCATCCTGGCCCAGCTGGAGGACCTGAACAGCGTGGTGGACGCCAAGAACCTCGAGGGAACCGTTATCAGGGACACCCTCTACGACGGCGTCCTTGCCCCGGGTACCTTTGAAGGCAAGCTGGCAGCCCTGAACTATGTGCTGACCGTGTTCGCCAACTGGTACTCGGCGTCGCTGTTCGAGGAGAACGGCTGGACCGTTCCCAAGACCTGGGACGAGGCATACGAGCTGGGCGGAAAGGCCAAGGAAAAGGGAAAGTACCTGTTCGTCTGGGGCAAGGAAGCCGCTTCCTACTATCTCTGGATGATGATCGAGTCCGCCATCAAGGAAGGCGGCCACGACGTCCGGCTGGGCCTGGAAAACCTCAAGGCAGACGGCTGGTCGCACCCGGCGCTGCAGGGCGTTTTCACCGCCGTGGAGAAGATCGTCAAGGCCGGCTACTTCAAGCCAGGCGGCTCGGGAACCCAATTCACAGCGGCCCAGGCACAGTGGACCAACGCCCAGGAGTCGTTGATGTACCCGTCCGGTTCCTGGATCGAAAACGAAATGAAGGACCAGACCAAGGCCGGCTTCAAGATGACCGGCGCTCCCGTCCCCACCCTGACGGCTAGCTCCAAGCTGCCGTTCGCGGCCATGCACAGCGCCGCAGGCGAGCCGTTCATAGTCCCGTCGCAGGGCAAGAACGTGGCCGGCGGCAAGGAACTGCTCCGCGTCATGCTCTCGAAGGAGGCCGCCACCAACTTCGCCAAGACCAAGCTGGCTCCGACCATCGTCAAGGGCACCGTCCCCGCGGACGGCTTCGGTTCCACCGCTCTGGTCTCCCAGACCAAGATGCTCGGGGACGCGGGCAAGGACATCTTCACCTGGAACTTCATTGACCTTTACGGCATGAACAAGGACCAGCTGGTGATCATGAACTCGTTCCTGGACGGCAAGGCGGACGTGGCAACACTGACGTCAGAACTGCAGAAAATCACCGACAAGGTCCGCAACGACAGCTCGGTCAAGAAGATTGAAGTGAAGTGACAGAAGTGAAAACAAAGCCGCGCCGGAACGACGGCGGCCTGACCGCCGTCGTTCCGGACACCGCTCCACCCGCCGTCAAGCGGCGGCGCAAGCCCCTGACGTTCGACAAGGTCAGCTTCTTCGCGGTGTTCCTCGGGCTGCCGCTGGCCATCTACGTCCTGTTTGTGATTTCGCCGTTCGCTCAGGCGTTCTACTACTCCATGACGGACTGGACCGGCTTCTCGCCCACCCAGAACTTCACGGGGCTGGAGAACTACCAGCGCATCTTCACGGATGACATCTTCATGAAGGCCATGGGGAACAACATCCTGCTGGTCATCTTCCTGCCGATCATCACCATCATCCTCAGCCTGGTGCTGGCCACCTTCGTGACCGTCGGCGGAAGCAGCAAAGGCCAGATCAAGGGTCTGCGCAATTCGAGCTTCTACCGAGTTGTCTCCTTCTTCCCGTACACGATCCCGGCCATTGCCATCGGCATCATGTGGGGTCAGATCTACGATCCTTCCGGCGGTCTGCTGAACGGCATCCTCACGTCCATGGGCCTGGAGCAGTTCAAGTCCTTCGCATGGCTCGGGGACAAGAACACCGCCATGATCGCCACCATGTTCGTGATCGTGTGGGGCTTCATCGGCTTCTACATGGTGCTGTTCGTGGCAGGCATCAAGGGCATCCCGGCCGAGCTGTTCGAGGCGGCCAGGATCGACGGCGCGGGGCGCTTCCGCACCGCCGTCTCCATCACCATCCCGCTGATCCGGGACAACATCCAGACCGCCTACATCTACATGGGCATCCTGGCGCTGGACGCGTTCGTCTACATGGCCGCACTGAACTCCGGAGGCGGCCCGGACAACTCCACCCTGGTGATGGCCCAGCAGCTCTTCTTCACCGCTTTCACCAAGGGCCAGTTCGGCCTGGCCAGCGCCATGGGCGTTGTGCTGGCCGTAGCCACCCTGATTTTCTCCGGCCTCGTGTTCCTGGTCAACAGGCTCACCGGCGGCGACAAGGATGTGTCCCTCTGATGAGTACCAGAACCGCCAACCAGGAAATGAAGTCGCTGCACTTCAACCCGCGCAAGCCGGCCACCACGCCCGGTGACAAGGTGGTGGGCGCCGTTTCGCACTCTGCCCTGACCATCTGGTCGCTCATCGTGATCCTGCCGCTCCTCTGGACTTTCATGTCCTCCTTCAAGACGTCCAGCGAGATTTTCGCCTCGCCGTTCGCCTTGCCCTCGCAGTGGCGTTTCGACAACTACATCCGGGCCTGGAGCGAAGCCGGAATCGGAAGCTACTTCCTGAACTCCGTGATCGTGGTGGGCTCGGCGTTGGTGATCGTCATGGTGCTCGGAGCCATGTGCGCCTACGTCCTGGCGCGCTACGCGTTCCCGGGCAGCAAGGCCATCTACTACCTGATGCTGGCCGGTCTGACGTTCCCGATCTTCCTGGCCATGGTCCCGCTGTTCTTCATCCTGAAGAACATCGGCCTGCTCAACACCCTGCCGGGACTGATCATCACGTACGTCGGCTTCGCGCTCCCGTTCACCGTGTTCTTCCTGTTCTCCTTCTTCAAGTCGCTGCCGAATGAAATCACCGAGGCGGCGGCCCTGGACGGCGCAGGGCAGTGGCGGACGTTCTTCCAGGTGATGCTGCCGATGGCCAAGCCCGGGCTCGCGTCCGTGGCCATCTTCAACTTCCTGGGCCTGTGGAACCAGTTCCTCATCCCCGTGGCGATCAACGCCGCCGGACCCCGGGTGCTTTCCCAGGGCCTGGCAGCCTTCGCGGGCCAGATGGGCTACGCCGTGGACTTCGGCGCGCTCTTTGCCGCGGTCACCGTCACGGTGGTTCCTGTGCTGATCGTCTACGTCATCTTCCAGCGCCAGCTGCAGGGTTCGGTGTCGCAGGGCACCTCCAAATAGCGCCGCTCTCCCGAGTCAACGCCCGACGGCGGTCCTCACCTTAAGGCGGGGGCCGCCGTCGGGCTGTCCCACCCCATCCGATGAGAGACTGATCCCATGATCTTCATCGTCGTCAAATTCAAGACCAAGCCCGAATGGACCGAACGCTGGCTGGACCTCGTGGCCGACTTCACCGCGGCAACCCGCGCGGAACCGGGCAACCTGTGGTTCGACTGGTCCCGCAGCGTGGAGGACCCCAGCGAGTTCGTCCTGGTGGAAGCCTTCAAGGATGACGCCGCCGGAGACCACGTCAACAGCGAACACTTCAAGAAGGCCATGGTGGACATGCTGCCCGCCCTCGTGGAAACGCCCCGGATCGTCAGCCGCCAGCTCGACGGCGACGGCTGGGACAGCATGGGCGAACTGGCCGTCTGATGTGGATCGGCTGGATCGAGTTCGACATCCTCCTGGGCGACGTCCAGAGCCTGAAGGAGAAACGGTCCCTGGTGCGCCCGTTGATCGCGGAGCTCAAGAGGCGGTTCGAGGTCACGGCGGCCGAGACGGGCCATCTTGAGCAGCACCGCCGGGCCCTGGTGGGTGCCGGCCTCGTCGCGGCAGACCGGGCGCACCTCGTGGAGGTGCTCGACGCCGTCGAGCGCTTTGTCGCGGCCCGTCCCGAGCTGGAGCTGCTCAGCGCCCGGCAGCGGGAGCTTCACAGCGAAGACTGAGCGCCAACGCAAAAACCGCACCCGCTGCGGACCGCGGCACCCATTCGAATGGGTGCGTTGGTCCGCAACGGGTGCGGTTTCTGAATTCCTGCCTTAGCCGAAGTACTTCGGCAGGGTGGCCTCGTGGGCTTCGCGGAGGGCGTCGAGCGAAAGCGTCTCCACGCCGTTGATCTCCAGCTGGCCGCCGGCAGCGTCAACCACGCCAACCCGGAGGTGTGCGAAGCCGCGGGCGGTGCACATGTCCTTGAAGCGGACTTCCTCGGAGCGGGGAACCGCCACCAGGGCGCGCGCCTGGGACTCGGAGAACAGGGCCGTGAACAGGTCCACGCCGTCGCGCTCCAGCAGGTCCTCGAGCGCGATCCGGGCACCGACGCCGTAGCGCAGCGAGGACTCCACCAGGGCTGCCGCGAGGCCGCCTTCGGAGAGGTCGTGCGCGGAGTCGATCATGCCGTCGCGGGAAGCGTTGATGAGGATCTCGCCCAGCGCGCGTTCGGCGGCGAGGTCAACCTTCGGCGGCAGGCCGCCGAGGTGTCCGCGCAAGTTGGACCATTCCGAACCGTCCAGCTCCGCCGCCGTCGTGCCCAGCAGGTAGATGGCCTGGCCGTCTTCCTTCCAGCCCGACGGCGTGCGGCGCGCGACGTCGTCGAGCTTGCCGAGCACTGCCACCACGGGGGAGGGGTGGATCGGCGTGGTGCCCGTCTGGTTGTACAGGGAGACGTTGCCGCCGGTAACCGGGATGCCCAGCACCATGCAGGCGTCGGACAGGCCGCGGATGGCCTCGGCGAGCTGCCACATGACGTCCGGGTCCTCGGGGGAACCGAAGTTCAGGCAGTCGCTGACGGCCATCGGCACGGCGCCGGAGGTGGCGACGTTGCGGTAGGCCTCGGCCAGGGCCAGCTGTGCGCCGTGGTACGGGTCGAGGTAGGTGTAGCGGCCGTTGGCGTCGGTGGCCAGGGCCACGCCCAGGCCGGTTTCCTCGTCCACGCGGACCACGCCGGCGTCATCCGGGAAAGCCATGGCGGTGTTGCCGCCGACGTAGCGGTCGTACTGCTTGGTGATCCAGGACTTGTCGCACATGTTCGGCGAGGCGACGAGTTCGGTGACGGCGGCAGCCAGTTCCGCTGGGGCGGAGGGGCGGCCGGCATCCTGTACGGAACCGGTGAACGAATCGGCCTGCACGGAATCCTGCCAGGAGGGCCGGGCGTACGGGCGGTCGTAGACGGGGCCGTCGTGGGCCACGGTGCGCGGGTCGACGTCGACGATTACTTCGCCGTCCCAGGTGATGATGAGGCGGCCGGTGTCGGTGACCTCGCCCAGCCAGGAGTACTCCACGGCCCACTTGTCCATGACCGCTTCGAAAGCGGCAATGTTCTCGGGCGTGACCACGGCCATCATGCGTTCCTGCGACTCGGACATCAGGATCTCGCCCGGGGTCAGGGTGGGGTCGCGCAGCAGCACGGAGGTCAGTTCGACCTGCATGCCGCCGTCGCCGTTGGAGGCCAGCTCGGACGTGGCGCAGGAGATGCCTGCGGCGCCGAGGTCCTGGATGCCCTCAACGAGGGAACCCTTGAACAGCTCGAGGCAGCACTCGATCAGCACCTTCTCGGCGAAGGGGTCGCCCACCTGCACGGCGGGGCGCTTGGAGGGCTTGGTGTCGTCGAAGGACTCGGAGGCCAGCACCGAGGCGCCGCCGATGCCGTCGCCGCCGGTGCGTGCACCGAACAGGACCACCTTGTTGCCCTTGCCGGAGGCGTTGGCGAGGCGGATGTCCTCGTGGCGCATGACGCCAACGGCCAGTGCGTTGACCAGCGGGTTGCCCTGGTACACGGCGTCGAAGACCATTTCGCCGCCGATGTTCGGCAGGCCGAGCGAGTTGCCGTAGCCGCCGATGCCTGCAACGGCACCGTGCATGACGCGGGCGGTGTCCGGGTGGTCAATGGCACCGAAACGCAGCGGGTCCATCACGGCCACCGGGCGGGCGCCCATGGAGATGATGTCGCGGACGATGCCGCCGATGCCGGTTGCGGCACCCTGGTAGGGCTCCACGAACGACGGCGAGTTGTGGGACTCGATCTTGAAGGTCACGGCCCAGCCGTCGCCCAGGTTGGTGACGCCGGCGTTTTCGCCGATGCCCACCAGCATGTCTTTCTTCATCTCGTCGGTCACCTTTTCGCCGAACTGGCGCAGGTGGTTCTTCGAGGACTTGTAGGAGCAGTGCTCGCTCCACATCACGGAGTACATGGCCAGTTCGGCGCCGGTGGGGCGGCGGCCCAGGACCTTCACGACCTCGTCGAATTCGTTCTGCTTCAGGCCCAGTTCGGCCCACGGCAGTTCGGTGTCCGGCGTCTTGGCAGCGTTCTCGACCGTGTCGATGTTGAACTTCTTGTTGACTGCGTCAGCGGAAATAGTCACTTGGCGCCTCCCACGAGCTTGTTGAGGACAGAGGTGAAGAAGCCCAGGCCATCGGTGCCGGCGTTGGATTCCGGACCATAGCCGGTTTCCACTGCGTGCTCCGGGTGCGGCATGAGGCCCACAACGTTGCCGGCGGCGTTGGAGATGCCGGCAATGTCGCGGCGCGAGCCGTTCGGGTTGAAGCCCACGTAGCGGAACGCGACGCGGCCCTCGGCCTCGAGGGCGTCAAGGGTCTTCTCGTCCGCGATGTACTGGCCGTCCTGGTTCTTCAGCGGAATCGTGATTTCCTGGCCGGCGGCGTAGTCCGAGGTCCACATGGTGGAGTTGTTCTCTACGCGCAGGACCTGGTCGCGGCACAGGAACTTCAGGTGGTCGTTCTTGATCATGGAACCGGGCAGCAGGTGCGACTCGGTCAGGATCTGGAAGCCGTTGCAGATACCCAGCACAGGAAGCTTGGCATCGGAGTTGGCGGCGTCCACGATCTTGGACATGAGCGGGGCGAAGCGCGAAATGGCCCCCGCGCGCAGGTAGTCACCGTAGGAGAATCCGCCCGGGATGACCACGGCATCGACGTCGGCCAGCACGGTGTCGGCATGCCACAGCGAGACGGCGGTGCCGCCTGCCAGGCGGACTGCACGTGCGGCGTCGCGGTCGTCAAGGGAGCCGGGAAACGTGACGACGCCAATCCGGGCGCCGGCGAGCTCGCGGGCACCAGAAGCGTCGGCGGCGGCCGCAGCCTCGCCGATCAAGGGGAGTTCAGTCATGTCAGGCCTCGACGACCTCGACGTTGACGACGTCTTCGATCACCGGGTTGGACAGCAGGGTCTCGGCGGCTTCGCGGGCCTGGGCGAGGATGGCGTCGGTCACCTCGCCATCGACGGTCAGTTCGAATCGCTTGCCCTGGCGGACAGCGCTGAAGCTGGTGAAGCCGAGGCGGGGCAGTGCACCCACGATGGCCTTCCCCTGAGGGTCCAGAATCTCGGGCTTAAGCATGACGTCGACGACGATCCGGGGCATCCGGTAACTCCTGTGCGTGAGTTGGGTGAACCTTAAATAAGGGTGTCGCGGAGAATTGCCGTCTCACGCCGTTCAACTGAATCCAAACAGTGTTATCCAAACAGTGTTCAGCAACAGTGTTCTTGAAAACAGCATGAGGGGGGCGCTCCGCGAGCTTGCATGCCCATTCTACCGGGCGATCCGCCCATACCCTATTCACCGACGATCAGTGAAGAGGCGCCGCCGAAATGACGCAAAAAGGAGTCCTGCCGCGGTTTTTGGGCGTATTGGAAGCGCCCGACGGCGACTCTGGCCTGCCGTGGGCCGCGTCACTAGGATGGCGGCATGGCGGAGAAACCAAAGTCGATGGTGCTGGGTGTTGTTGTTGCGGCAGTTTTTGCGGGCCTGGGCCGGATGGTCTTCCAGAAGGTCAAGGCGGACAGGGCGGCCCGGGAGCAGCATGTGACGGCGCCGCTGGACGAGGCCACGCGGGCCAGGATCAGCGACGCCCTGCGCACTCCCAAGCAGTCCTGAATAGCGCACGTACAAATGCGCTATTTGTGGCGGTCAAAGCGGCCCAATCCGGCGTATTTTGGTACGTACACAGGGGCCCGTCCCTCGATTGAGCATTCATTGCGACCAGGAGGAACCATGACCGAACATGTTGCCGAAGTCTCCGCCTGCAGTGTTGGCAGCTGCGGATTCAACCACCATGGCTGTACCGCTTATGGCATCACCATCGGCGGAACCAAAGATCACGCATCCTGCGCCACCTTCATTGACACCACCGCAATGGGCGGGCTCCCGAAGGTCCTGGCCCACGTCGGCGCCTGCCAGCGTGCGGAGTGCGTTCACAACGAGCACCTCATGTGCGAGGCCCACGACGTCAAGATTGGCCCGGGCGCCGAAGCGGCCGACTGCCTGACGTACGAGCACGCCTGACATCCGAGTCTGACGTCCGAGGCTCGCAGGCAAGAGCCCCGAGCTAGGTCCATAAGTCAGATCCCGATCCGCATAGCGGGCACGCACCCTTCCGACGGGGGCGTGCCCGCTTTTGCGTGTGCGGGGGAGTTTGTGTGCTCGCGCCCGCGCGCCGGACGACCAGCGCCTCCCGCGTGCCTGTGCCCGCCGGCGTGGCCGCGCCCGCCAGGGGCACCTGAGGCCGCCGAGGAGTGAGGTCTCGACTCTTTGAAGCTTCCAAAGAGTTGAGACCTCACGCATGGATGTCGGGGGACGGCGCCGGCCCACGTCGCTCGCCGCTCGACCAAGCCGAACTTGGCTGGAACCGGCCCGCTTCTGACGCCTTGTGGGCGCAATCTGGGCGAAGAAATCACTTTATTGCATGTCGCTCTGGAAGTGTGACCCTCGGCACCCTATGGTTGTAGGACGTTCGATGTGGCACGTAGCACAATGTCGCCGCAAGGCCCCGAGCCACTCGTTCGATCCCCGCAAGGCCGCCCAGCGCGGTACTACGAAAGGACGCTGGATTTTGAAATCCACATGCACGCACTCTGGACTGGCCATCGCCTGCCGCACCGCGGCCGCCGGTGCTCTGAGCCTCGGCCTTCTGGCCGGGCTTGGGCTGCCGGCCAACGCCGCCCCGATCCCGCCGAACAACCCGGCCGCGGCGCCGGGTGTCTTCACCGAGTCCAACATCGGTGCCGACCGCACGGCGGCCAACTTCTTCTACCGGATTCCCGCCCTGACGTACCTGGGCAACAACGTGGTGCTCGCCTCCTGGGACGGCCGTCCCGGCAGCGCCGCCGATGCCCCGAATGCCAACTCGATCGTGCAGCGCCGCAGCACCGACGGCGGCCAGACCTGGGGTCCAGTGCAGGTCATCGCCGCAGGCCACATGGGCGACGCCACCGGGCCCAAGTACGGCTACAGCGACCCGTCCTACATCTACGATGCCGAGGCCGGCAAGGTCTTCAACCTCTTTGTGTACTCCAAGGACCAGGGTTTCCACGGCAGCCAGTTCGGCAACGACGACGCCGACCGTACCGTGATCTCCTCCGCCGTGATCGAGTCCTCCGACGGTGGCGTCACCTGGAGCCAGCCGCGCCTCATCACCAACGTCACCAAGCCGGGCACCAGCAAGACCAGCCCGGTAGCCGGCGACGTCCGCTCCAACTTCGCCTCCTCCGGTGAGGGCATCCAGCTCAAGTATGGCCAGTACAAGGGCCGCCTGGTCCAGCAGTACGCCGGCGATGTCCGCCAAGCCGACGGCACCAACAAGATCCAGGCCTACAGCGTCTACTCGGACGATCACGGCGTCACGTGGCACAAGGGCGCCAACGTGGGCGACCGCATGGACGAGAACAAGACGGTTGAGCTCTCCGACGGCCGCGTGCTGCTGAACTCGCGCGACAACGCCAACCAGGGCTACCGCAAGGTGGCTGTCTCCACCGACGGCGGCGCCAGCTACGGTCCCGTCACCCAGGACACCGAGCTCCCGGACCCGGCCAACAACGGCGCCATCGCCCGGATGTTCCCGGCGGCGGAGCAGGGTTCGTCCGATGCCAAAAAGCTCATCTTCACCAACTCCAACTCCAAGACCGGCCGTGAGAACGTCTCCGCCCGCGTCTCCTGCGACGACGGCGCCACCTGGCCCGGCGTGCGCACCATCCGCTCCGGCTTCTCCGCCTACTCCACCGTGACCCGGCTGGAAGACGGCAAGTTCGGCGTGCTGTACGAGGGCAACTACACCGACAACATCCAGTTCGCGAAGTTCGACGACGCGTGGCTGAACTACGTCTGCGCCCCGCTGTCCGTGCCAGCCCTCACCACGGCCCCCGGCGCCACCAAGCAGATAGCGGTCACCGTCACCAACCAGGAAGCCACCACGCTGTCCGGCGCCAACGCCACGGTCTATACCCCCACCGGCTGGACCGCCACCACGGTGCCCGTCCCCGACGTCGCGCCCGGCGCCTCGGTGACCGTCAACGTGGACCTGACCGCACCGGCGAACGCCAGCGGCCCGCAGAACCTCAACGCCGCGTTCACGACGGCGGATGGCCGGGTTTCGCAGTTCACCTTCACGGCCACCGTCCCGGCAGCCCCGCAGGTGGGCCTCACCATCACCGGAACGGCCCCTGCCCGCGACGTCGTCACCAGCCCGTACCAGACGGGCGACGTCCTGGGCTACACGTTCAACGTCAAGAGCACCGCCAACGTCACCGCGAATTCAGTGCCCGCCTCCGGCAACTTTGAGACCGGCTTCCTCCCGCCCGCCCCGGGCGCACCCAGCTCGCCCAACTGCCGGTTCAACAGCCTGGCCGCCGGCGCCAACTACAACTGCACCACGGCCAAGCACACGCTGACGGCCGAGGACATCGCCCGCGGCTATTTCGTCCCCCAGGCGAGCTTCACCATCACGGCCAGCGCGACGCCGTCGCTCACCAAGACGGTTCCGTTCACCGGTGCCGCAGTGGCACTGCGTGACGGCCTTGTCTCCGCCGCCATCACGGGCGCCCGCGGCGATGCCGGGCGCGATCTCGCCACCCAGCCGTACGCTGCCGGTGACGCTTTCCCGTACACGTTCAGTGTGAGCAACACGAGTCCGCTCGTGGAAAAAGTGGTCCCCACTGCCGGCAACTTCAGCCCGTTCGTCCCTGAAGGCCCGGGCAACTGCCGCTACGGCGTGCTGCCGGCCGGCCAGGGCTACAGCTGCGCGACGCCGCGCCACGCCGTGACGGTGGACGAGGCCGCGCAGGGCTTCTTCGTCCCGCAGACCACGTGGGAAGTCAGCTCCGCGGGCCAGAGCAGCAAGAACTACACGATCGACGGCGGCGAAGTTGACCTGAAGGTCCGTGACGCCAAGCTTGAAGGCACTGTGGCCGCCGAGTGGAACGACGCCGACGGCGACCGTTTCGCCAGCGCGGGCGATGCCGTCACGTACACCTACACGGTGGGCAACGCCGGCAATGTTTCGCTGACCGGGCTGAGTGCACCGGACGCCTCGATCAGTGAGCCGAACGTGGCCGTGGGCGGGACCGTGACGGCAACGCGC
The DNA here is from genome assembly GCF_017368795.1 of Arthrobacter cavernae. GTDB lineage: Bacteria > Actinomycetota > Actinomycetes > Actinomycetales > Micrococcaceae > Arthrobacter > Arthrobacter cavernae. The sequence continues at coordinate 98,606 of NZ_JAFNLL010000017.1, forward strand.
GAGCACGTCCTGACCGCAGCCGACATCGCGGCAGGCCGCCTCGACGCCGTGTCGTTCGAAGCAACCGCCTCCAACGGCGCAAAGCGGGTCACGGTCACGGTGACCGGCGGCGCCGTCGTGCTGGCTTTCCAGCCGGCGCAGCCGGAGACGGTTCCCGTCCTGGCCGTCCAGGACCTCGGGGAGCAGACGGCTCCGCTCGAGCTGGGCACCCAGGATAAATACTGCAACGGCCAGAAGGTGACCCTGAAGGGTCTCGACTACGGCCAGTGGTACTACGTCTACCTCAACAAGAAGAGCTACCGGATCGGCTGGATTTTCCCCACCACCGACAACACGGTTGAGTTCATCCTGCCCTCCGACGTGCAGAACGGCCGCGACGACGTGGTGGTGCTGGACAAGGACGGAAACCAGGTCTCCTTCGACCTCCTGCAGGTCACGCCCAAAGGCTGAGTTGGGTTAGGACCCCTGCCCCGCGGCAGGCGGTAAACAACTGGGCGGGCCGGTGGATCTTCCACCGGCCCGCTCTTCCTGTTTTGGGAGCCCTTTCCGCCGGGCGTGACAAGGCAAAAATGTCCAGGTGTGCTCTATGTCATATTCAGCTGCCGCTCGGTACCCTGAGAATCAGCTGGTCCTTTGCTCAAATGACAAGAAGTGTCAAATGGCAACCGGTCCCAGTTGATTGATCCAGGCCCCAACGACCGGATCGCCCTTATTGAAAGGTGCAACCACTCGTGAAATCACAAGGAAAGGGATTCGTGCGAAGCGGGGGGCTTCGAAAGGCTTCGGCACTCGCCGTGGGACTTCCGCTACTGTTCTCCTCCGTGGCGTTGGCACCCACCCACGCCGCCCCGGACACAACGGTGGCGGGCATCGCCAAGAAAAACATTGACCCCGGTGCCCTCCAAGACGGACGCTACATGGTGGTCCTGGCAGAGAAGCCTGCGGCAACGTACGACGGCGGGACCCCGGGTTTTGAGGCCACCAAACCGAAGGAGGGCAAGAAGCTCGACGCCAACAAAGCCGAGGTCAGGAAGTACCGGTCCCACCTGGAGCAGAAGCACCAGGAGGTGGCCAAACAGGAAAACGTGCAGATCAAGCGCGAGTTCACCGCGGCCGTCAACGGCTTCAGCGCGAACCTTTCCGCCGACCAGGCCATCAACCTGGCCAAGGACCCCAAGGTCCTGATGGTTGCACCCGACACCCAGTTTGCCCCTGACTACTCCACCACGGACTTCCTGAAGCTCAGCGGGCCCAACGGCACCTGGAACACCCAGTACGGCGGCCAGGCGAATGCCGGCAAGGGCACCGTGGTGGGTGTGATCGACACCGGGTACACGCCGTCCAGTCCGTTTTTCTCCGGGGAACCGGTATCCCCGCTGCTCGGGAACCCGCAAGTGGGCGTGCCGTACCGCACGGCCGACGGCAAGATCGCGATGCTCAAGGCCGACGGCGATACCTTCGTCGGCGAATGCCAGGCCGGCCAGGGCTTTGACGGAACGGCCTGCAACTCCAAGGTCCTCAGCGCCCGCTACTTTGCCGAGCCGTTCCTGGAAACCGTTCCCCCGGCCAACCGGGCACCCCAGGAACTGATCTCACCCGTTGACGTGGACAGCCACGGAACGCACACGGCCAGCACGGCTGCGGGCAATGCCAACATTGAAACCAGCGTGGACGGACGCAGCTTCGGCATCACGAGCGGCATCGCCCCGGCTGCCAAGATCTCCGTGTACAAGATCTGCTGGGAAGACAATGATCCCGTCACCGGCGGCTGTTTCGGCTCCGCCGCTGTTGACGCGATCGAACAAGCCATCCTGGACGGCGTAGACGTGCTGAACTACTCGATCTCCGGCTCGGCGACCACCACCACAGACCCGGTCTCCCTGGCCTTCCTCTCTGCCGCTTCCGCTGGCATCTTCGTCGCGGCATCGGCCGGCAACTCCGGCCCGAACGCCGGCACCGTCCACCACGGGGCACCGTGGCTGACCACCGTTGCCGCCACCTCGTTCTCCCAGGAGCTCCAGGGAACCATCGAATTCTCGGACGGCAGCAAGCACCGCGGCGCCAGCATCATGAACAAGGAGGTGATCGGGGCCGGCGTCGTACTGTCCACCAACGCAGCCTCAGCCACCGGCAACGCAGCACTCTGCACCCCTGGCTCCCTGGATCCCGCAAAGATCGCCGGCAAGGTTGTGGTCTGTGACCGCGGCGTTGTCGACCGTGTTGCCAAGAGTCGCGAGGTCCTCCGCGGCGGCGGCGTGGGCATGATCCTGGTAAACCTCGTTGACTCCTCCCTGGACACCGACAAGCACGCGGTGCCCACTGTCCACGTGAACCCGCCGGCCACCCAGGCCATCAAAGACAAGGTGACAGCCAACCCGGCCATCACGGTCTCCCTGCTGAACCGGGACACCACGGGCCTGCCCCTTGAGGCGCAGCCGCAGATTGCCGGCTTCTCGTCCCGCGGTCCGCTGCTCGCCACCGATTCGGACCTCCTGAAGCCGGACGTCTCGGCTCCCGGCGTGGCCGTCCTGGCGGGCGTTTCGCCCATCGGCACCGGAGGCGACACCTTCGGCTTGCTGTCCGGTACATCCATGGCCGCCCCGCATGTGGCCGGTTTCGGTGCGCTGATCCTGGGCAAGAACCCGCAATGGTCCCCGGCCACCGTGAAGTCCGCCATGATGACCACGGCCGGGGACGTCGTGCTCGCCAACGGGACCAGGAACACCGATGTCTTCGCCACCGGTGCCGGCCAGGTTGACCCCGCCGCCGTCCTCTCGCCGGGCCTTGTCTACGACGCCGATACCGAGGACTTCCTCAAATTCATCCAGGGGACGGGACTCGACCTCGGCATGCCGGGTCTTGGCTCCACCCTCCCGCGCGACATGAACGTCGCCTCCTTCGCCCTGGGCAACCTGGCGGGCAGGATCGAGGTCACCCGTACGGTGACGGCCCTGACTCCGGGCCTCTACCGCGCCACGGCCAATGTCCCCGGCGTCAAGGTCAAGGTCTCCCCGTCCGTGCTTGACTTCAGATCGGCGGGGGAGAAGAAGACGTTCACGGTCGAGTTCGAAAACGTGAACGCAGATCTAGGCACTTTCGCCATGGGTTCCCTGAGCTGGCAGAGCGCCGGCAAGACCGTCACGTCCCCGATTGCGGTCCGTCCGCAGTCGGTCGTGGCGGCCAAGAGCCTCGCCTTCACGGGAGGCCCTAGCGGTTCGGGAGAGATAGACATCGTTGCCGGCACCAACTTGCCGGTGGCCGTGACCGTCGACGGTCTGTCCAAGGCGGATTCCTCGGCGATCGAACTGGTCCCGGGCCCCTTCACCGGCAGAACTGACGCCTCCAACTTCGTCAAGACGGTCACGGTGGGACCAGGCAAGGCGCTGGCGAAGTTCTCCGTCATTTCCTCCGATGAAGCCGCCGACTTCGACATGGTGGTCCTGACGCCTGACGGCCAGCTGTTGGTCTCCGCCACCGGGGCAGCGAGCGAATCGGTATCCGTTCCGAACCCGGCGGCCGGCGACTACATCGTCTTCGCCAACCTGTTCGCAAGCCCGGACAACCGGCCCACCAAGGCAAGTGTTGACGCCGCCGTCCTGGGCGCCAACGAAGGCAACGCCACGGTGACTCCGAACCCGATCAGGCTGGGCAACGGCAGTGTGGAGACCATCACACTCAACTGGGCGGGCCTGACGCCGGGCACCTACATCGGCCGGCTCACGTTTGCGGGCGCCAGCGATCCTACGTTCGTCACCGTAGTGGTGGTGCCCGCTGAGTAGGATCCGAAGAAGGACAAGAAAAACAAGGGCAAGATCCGCGGCGACGAGCCGGTGGAGAACCCGAACAACGCCATCTGAACCGGCGGAACTCAACTGAAGAGCTGAATGAACGGCAGCGACCGGCGGAGGATCCCCCCGGCCGCTGCTGTGCGTTCCGTGCCGCGGCCCGGATACTGCGGGCGCCCCCTTGCCGTGCGGTGGTCCCAGGGTGTCGAATCTGTAGACAGGGTCGAGCGCGGGAACACTCCAGGAGGCACCATGTCGGCGAAAGGCACAAGCGGCACGGCGAAAAGTCCGGGGCGGCCCCCGTCCGAGTCCCGGCGGGGAGATGCGTCCGCCGTGCCCGGCATGGACGGTCCTGGGGGCATCCGCAACGTGGCCCTGGTGGGCCGCTCGGGCGCCGGCAAGACGATGCTGGTGGAGGCCCTGTTGGCGGCCACGGGCGTCATTTCGCGGATGGGATCGATCGTGGACGGCACCACTCTGAGCGACTCGGAACCGGCCGAAATCCACCAGCAGCGGTCGGTGGCGCTTTCCGTGGCGCCGCTGTCCCTGGACGGGCTCAAGGTGAACCTCATCGATACGCCCGGCTACACGGACTTTGTGGGCGAGCTGCGTGCCGGCCTCCGCGCAGCGGATGCTGCCCTGTTCGTGGTGTCCGCCAGCGATCCCATCGACGCGGCGACCACGGCTTTGTGGGCCGAGTGCGAACGTGTCGGAATGCCCCGTGCCGTGGTGATCAGCCGCCTGGACCATCCGCGGGCGGATTACGACGCCGCCCTGGCCGCCTGCCGCGAGGCGTTCGGCGAGTCAGTGCTGCCGCTGCATTTGCCCGTGCGCACCGACGGAGCTGTCACCGGACTGCTCGGGCTGCTTGCCGGAACGGTTTCGGACTACAGCGCCACCGAACGCGCCGCCGAACGCCGCGCCGAGCGCCCCGCGGTGCGCCCGGCGGAGCCCGCCGAGCTGGCCGCCGCGGAGTCCGCACGCGGCGCACTCATCGAGGGGATCATCGCGGAGAGCGAGGACGAGACCCTGATGGACCGCTACCTCGGCGGTGAGGACATCGCCCTGGAAACGGTGGCCGAGGACCTGGAGACCGCCGTCGCGCGCGGTTCGTTCTTCCCGGTGCTGGCCACCTCGGCAGAAACAGGGGTCGGCATCGACGAACTGCTGGAGGTACTGGGCAGCTCGTTCCCGTCTCCGCTCGAACGCCCCCTGCCGGCAGTGACGGAGCTCGATGGCGCGCCGGCCAAGAGGCTCAGCTGCGACCCCGCGGGGCCGCTGGCCGGCGAGGTGGTCCGCACCAGCATCGATCCGTTCCTCGGCCGGGTCTGCCTGGTGCGCGTCTTCTCCGGCACGCTGCGGCAGGATTCGGCCGTGCACGTGGCCGGGCACGGCCTGTCCGCCCGCGGTCACCAGGACCACGACGCCGACGAACGGCTCACGCACCTGCACTCCCCGCTGGGCTCAACCCTGCGGCCCATGCCGCAGTGCGTGGCCGGAGACATCTGTGCCATCACCAAGGTGGGGAGCGCCGAAACCGGCGACACGGTATCGGCGAAGGAGCTGCCGCTCCTGCTGTTGCCCTGGGACATGCCGGAGCCGCTGATGCCTGTGGCGGTCAAGGCGGCCTCGCGCAACGATGAGGACGCCCTGGCTAAGAGCCTGGGTAAGGTCACGGCAGGCGACCCGACGCTGCGTGTGGAACGCAACGCCGAAACCCATCAGCTGATCCTGTGGTGCATGGGCCAGGCACACGCCGACGTGGTGCTGGACCGGCTCCGTGAGCAGGGTGTGAAACTGGAGACGGTCGGCGTGATCACGCCGCTCCGGGAGACCTTCGCCGCGCCTGCCAGCGGCCACGGACGCTACGTTAAGCAGTCCGGCGGGCACGGCCAGTACGCCATCTGCGACATCGATGTGGAGCCCCTTGAGCGCGGTGCCGGCTTCGAGTTCATCGACAAGATCGTGGGCGGCGTGGTTCCCGGGCCCTTCATCACCTCGGTGGAGAAGGGCGTCCGGGCGCAGATGCAGAAGGGCGTGTCCGCCGGTTTCCCGGTGGTGGACATCCGGGTGCGGCTGGTGGGCGGCAAGGCCCACAGCGTGGACTCCTCCGATGCCGCGTTCCAGGCGGCGGGCGCGCTGGCGCTGCGCGAGGCGGCGGCCGCCACGCGCATCCAGCTCCTTGAGCCCGTCTCCGCGGTGACCATCACCGTCCCGGACGAGTTTGTGGGCGCCGTGATGAGCGATCTGTCCTCCCGCCGCGGGCGGCTGACCGGCACAATCGCGGCCGACGGCGAGGGCACCGAGATCAGCGCCGAAGTCCCGGACGATGAGCTGCTGCGGTACGTCGTCGAGCTGCGCGCACTGACCGCGGGAACCGGCCGCTTCCGCCGCAGCTACCTGCGGCACGAACCGCTGCCGCCCAACGTCACCCCGCCGGTCCTGAACGCCTGACGCCGCCGCGCTAAACGTCCCCCGTGGACCCTGCCACGCCGCCGAGCAGCGCGGCCATGGTGCGCCAGCGCGCAATCTCGCAGCCGTCCGTCCGGCTGAAACGGCTGCTGACCTTGCGGCCATGGAACCAGCCGGTCACCACCGCCACCTGCGGACCCCCGTACTGTTGCGTGCAGATCCGGTACGGCGTGGGCACCGGGAAGAAGACCGCTTCGCCGTGCTGCTCGACGGCGGCTAGAGCCGCGGGCGCATCCGGCAGGGTGGAGCCGGGGGAGAGGCGGCCGTCGGCGGCGCGGAGGACGAACTCATGCTCCGGGCCGCCAGGCGACTCGGTCAGCTTGACGGTCAGCTCGACGTCGTACGGTGAATCCTGACGCGTTTCCGCGGAAGCCATGGCTACCTTTCGCTGGCGGCGGGTGCGGCGGCGACAGCCGCCAGAAGCGGCTGCACGGCTGCGAGCACGCGGGCCCTCAACTCCTGGGATTCGGCGGCGAAGGCCCGCTGGTACTCAACGTACTCGGCCTTGCCCTGCGCTGTCTCGATCCTGATGGGCGGGTAGCCCCATTCTTCGAGATCGTAGGGCGAGGCCTGCATGTCCATGGTGCGGATCCGCCAAGAAAGCTCAAAGCAGTCCATCACCAGTTCGCTCGGCAGGGCCGGGGCCAGCTTGTAGGCCCACTTGTAGAGGTCCATGTTGGCGTGCAGGCAGCCGGGCTGCTCCATGGTGCGCTGGTTGTCGCGGGTGGGGGTGAGCTCGTTGCGCGGGATGGCGTCCGGGGTGTAGAAGCGGAAGGCATCGAAGTGCGAGCAGCGGATCCGGTTCTCCTCCACCACCGTGTCCGTGCCTTCGGAGCCGAGCCGCAGTTGCAGGTATTCGTGCCGGAGGTCGAACTTGTCCTGCCGGTACACCATGGCCCACTCGTGCAGCCCGAAGCAGCCGAACTGGCCCGGCCGCGCCGCGGTGCCGGCGAGGATGATCCCCGCGAAGCGCACGGCGTCGGCGCGTTCGGCCAGGAACCGTTCCCGGTCGAAGGCGACCGCCACGGTACCCGCCGGGAGGCCAGCGGCCGCCAGCCCGGCGTCGTCGAGCACTGCGTAGAACTTCCACGCGGCGCGTTCGGCCGCGCGCTCGCCGGACAGCACCACGCCGTCGCCCGGGTGCCAGCGCAGCAGCTGGCCGGGCTTCTGGGTGTAGTAGGTGAAGAGGAAATCCTCCACCGGGTGCTTGCGCCCGGCGGAGCGCCGGGCCAGGTAGGGATCGGCGTAGCGGGCGACGCGCGCGTGATGGGCAGCCTCCAGCCCGAGCCATTGCTCTTGCGGGAGGTGCCGGGGCCTAGGAAGCTCCACCGGAGGAACCAAGGATGTCGCGGACGGCGTTCCACGCCGAGATTTCGCAGCCGTCCGTGAGGCTGTAGGAGGCGTTGACCTCGACGCCGTCCACGGCGCCGGAAACGCTTGCCGTCTGCGGCCCGCCGTACTGCTGGGTGCAGATCTGGTCCACGGATTTCGGCTGGCGCTCCAGCAGGGCCGGGTTGTTCTTCAATGCCGTGCAGGCAGCGGCTGCGGTGGGGTGCTTGCTTTCGGGGGCCGGGGCGCCGTCGCGGCAGACGAGTGTATGGCTCGCCGGGGCGGCGTCGGGGGAGTCCTTGACGAGGATCGAGAGTTCCGCATTGCCCTGGCCGGGGGTGACTTCTGTGCCGGGGTAGGAGAGCGAGGGGTCCGGGGTCATGTCCTCCGGTCCCAGCGTGGTGGGCAGTGTGCCGTTGGAGGGCGAGGCGGACTGTGTAGCGGACGACGGCGGCGCGGAGCCTGTGCCGCTTCCGCTGGGGGCGGCCGGCGGGCCGGCCGTACAGGCGGCGAGTCCGGCCACGGCAAGGACCGCCAGCAATGGCCGTACTGTTCGCAAGCGCATGGGACTCTCCTAGGTTTCTGCCATTTTACGCCCCTTGACTGCTTGTGATCTGAATCACTAAGGTGATGGGATGTTCCATGTCCAATATGGGGCTATTGGGGGAAATCCATTGGGGAAAGAGTCACCGAACCCGCACGCCGCCCTGGCGTCGGGAGCTGCACTCGTGCCCGGCCCCGTGCCGGGACTGTCGAAAGGACTGGGATGCCCCAGAACCACCATCGAACCCTCCGTTCCCTCTCGGCGGCAGGCCTCGGGGTTGTGACCTTGCTGGCCGGCGCCCTTGGCACGGCCATGCCGGCCTCGGCCGCGCCCACGGATCCGCCGGGGACGTTCACTGAGCAGAACCTCGCGCCCACCCTGGTCAGCCCCTTTGCGGCCTACCGGATCCCGGCGCTCAGCTACCTGGGCAACGGCGTCGTGGTCGCGGCCTGGGACGGCCGGCCCACCAACGCCGCCGATTCGCCCAACCCCAACTCGATCGTCCTGCGCCGCAGCACCGACGGCGGGGCCACCTGGGACACGCAGCGCACCGTCCTTGCCGGCTTCCAGGACAGCGCCAACGGCGGCGCCGCGAAGTACGGCTACAGCGACCCCAGCTTTGTCTACGACGCCGTGGCCAACAAGCTGTTCCTCTTCTCCGTCTACTCCCAGGACGCCGGCTTCACGGCGAGCACCTTCGGCAATGACGATGCCAACCGCAACGTCATCAGCGCCCAGGTTTCGGAGTCCACCGACGGCGGCGTCACCTGGGGAACGCCGCGGCTGATCACCAGCGTGGTCAAGCCCGGAACCAGCACCAGCAACCCGCAGACGGGCGACGTCCGCGCCATGTTCGCCAGCTCGGGCGAAGGGATCCAGCTCAAATACGGCGCCTACGCCGGACGCCTGATCCAGCAGTTCGCCGGCGATGTGCGGCAGAGCGGCGGCAGCAACGCCATCCAGGCCTACAGCGTCTACTCCGACGACCATGGCGCCACCTGGGTCAAGGGTGCCAATGTGGGCACGCAGATGGATGAGAACAAGACCGTGGAGCTCTCTGACGGACGTGTCATGCTCAATTCCCGCTCCAACAACGCCGCGGACAATGCCCGAAAAGTGGCCATTTCCACGGACGGCGGCGCCAGCTACGGGGCCGTCACGATGGACACGAACCTGAGCGATCCCGCCAACAACGCCGCCATCACCCGGCTCTTCCCGGATGCCGCGGCGGGAACGGCGGACGCCAGGAAGCTGGTCTTCACCAACGCCAACCACGCGGACAACCGACAGAACGTCTCGGCCCGCGTCTCGTGCGACGACGGCGCCACCTGGGGTGTCCCGCGCACCATCCGTTCGGGCTTCTCGGCCTACTCCACCGTCACGCGGCTCGAGTCCGGCCAGCTGGGCGTCCTCTACGAGTCCAGCTACAGCACCGGCATCATGTTCGCGAAGTTCAATGACGCCTGGCTCAACAGCTGCACGCCTCCGGCTGCCGCCGGGATCACCACCATTGCCGGCGTCGAGATCTCGGGGACCCGCACCGATGCCGCCCGCAACCTCGTCACCAACCCCTACGCGGCCGGCGAAACCGTCTCCTACAGCTTCACGGTGACCAACAAGAACGCCGGCACCGTGGCGGTCACGCCGTCGTCGGGCAACTTCGCCCCGTTCGTGCCGCCCGGAACCGGCAACTGCCGCTACCTCAGCCTCGCCGCCGGCGCCGGGTACACCTGCAGCACGCCGCTGCACACGGTCACCGTGGCCGAAGTCTCGCAGGGCTACTTCGTGCCCGACACCAGTTGGGCGATCACCGGCGCAGCCACCGGAAGCGGCAATGTCCTGGGAACCCCGGTCCCGCTGGCCGGCGGAATCCAGGCGCCGAACGGCTCCATCGCGGGCGTCACCATCACCGGCGCTCGCACGGACACCGCCCGCGACTTCGTGGCCAACCCCTACGTGGCGGGCGAAACCGTTAGCTACCAGTTCACCGTCAAGAACACGACGGCGGGAACGCTCACCGTCGCGCCGACGGCAGGAAACTTTGCGCCGTTCGTGCCCCCGGGAACCGGAAACTGCCGCTACACGAACCTCGGAGCCGGGGCTTCCTATGTCTGCAGCACGCCGCTGCACACGGTCACCGCGGCCGACGTCGCCCTGGGCTACTTCGTCCCGGACAGTTCCTGGAACATCACGGCCGGAAGTACGACGTCGGGCCGTCTTCTGGGGGATGTGGTGAGACTGAAGTAATGCCCTGCCAGTCCCTGTAAGCCGCCGGCCCGTGCTCCCCAGTGGACACGGGCCGGCGGCCGTTCAGGCGGGGCGCTGTTCAAAGCAGGGCGCGCGTCAGGCGGGTGCGTCCGCTGGGAGCTGCGTGGCTGCAATGAGGCCCGTCATGGCTTTGTGGAGGCTGGCGACTTCCTCGCGGCTCAGATGGAGGCGTTCCATGATGGTTCCCGGAACCGCGGTGGCCTGCTGCCGCAGGGCGGTGCCGGCCTCGGTCAGGGTGATGGCCAGGGCGCGCTCGTTGCCGGGGATGCGGCCGCGCGTCACCAGGCCGGCATCCTCCAGGCGGCGCAGGATGGGCGAAAGCGTGGCCGGCTCGTGCAGCAGCGCCTCGCTGACGTCCTTGAGCGTGCGCGGACTGCGTTCCCACAGTGCCAGCATGACGAGGTATTGGGGATGCGTCAGGCCCAGCCGTTCCAGCACCGGCTTGTAGACCCCCACCACGCTGCGCGAGGCGACCGTCAGCGCAAAGCACAGCTGGTGCTCCAGCAGGAGGTCGTCGTCGTTCGCGGTCTCCGGGGTGATTTCACGGACCGTTGTCACGGTTTGCCTCCAGCGTTGCTCAGTGAATTGATTGGCGAATTGATTAGTGCACTAATTGTTAGTGTACTCTTAAACCACACTACCTTTGAAAGGGGAGTCGATCCGGGTGGCAAAGGAATCCTTAACCCACAAGTTCATGCGCGCCACAGGCAAGCTGCGGGTCATCTTCGGGCCTGCGCACAGCAGCTCGCTGGACCATGAGATGACCGAGGAAAACCGCAGGCTGCTCGCGCAGCGCCAGGCGGAAACCCAGCAGTGGGAAACCCTCCGCCGCCCGGACGGCAGCACCTACGTGGTGCCGAAGAACCCCGGGGACAAGTCCCTCCGCTGAGCCGGATTCCGGGCCTTTTCGGGCTTCCGGGCGTAAAATTGGCTCACTGGAACCACCAGGTACGGCCGTTCGGCCGGACCTAGCTGCGGGGAAGGAGGTGGAAGTTGTGGGACATGCACTTGACACCTTCATGAAGGTGACGGACCGCCTGCAGGCGCTCTTCGGCCCGGCGAGCCAGGGCGATACCAAAGCCCCCGTGGTCCACAAGCACGACAAATATGAATCGGCTTCGCAGGTCGACCTCGAGCACTTCGTTGTAGAGACCGATACCGAGGGCCATCGCTACGGCGTCCGCAAGGAACCAGACTAAAACTCAAAGCCGACTGAAACTAAAGCAAAAGGACCGGAGCGCGAGCCCCGGTCCTTCACGTTCAACCCCCGACGGCGGGTGGCCGGCGGCACCGCTGGTGCAGCGCCGTCCAGCGGGTGTACCTAGCGGCCGGTGCCGCCGTAGACGGTGGCTTCGGATTCGGCGTCGAGCTCAAAGGCCGAGTGGATGGCGCGCACGGCCTCGTCAAGCTTGTCGGCATCGGTCACGACGGAGATGCGGATTTCCGAGGTGGAGATCATGTTGATGTTGATTCCCGCATCGGAGAGCGCCTTGAAGAAGGTGGCCGAGACCCCCGGGTGGGAGCGCATGCCGGCACCGATCAGGGACAGCTTGCCGATGTGCTCGTTGTATTCGATGCTCTCGTAGCCGATTTCGCCCTCGGCTGCGCGCAGGGCGGCGAGGGCATCTGCGCCCTCGACGATGGGCAGGGTGAACGAGATGTCCGTGCGGCCGGTGCCGTGCGTGGAGACGTTCTGGACGATCATGTCGATGTTCGAGTGGGCATCGGCTATGACCTGGAAGATCGCTGCGGCCTTGCCCGGGATGTCGGGAACGCCTACAACGGTGACCTTGGCTTCGGACCGGTCGTGCGCAACGCCGGAGATGATTGGCTGCTCCAAGGCAACTCCCTCTTGAGTCTGGATCTTGTCATCGGCCCCGGGCAGGACCCAGGTGCCTTCGTTCTGGCTGAATGAAGAGCGGACGTGCAGCGGCACGCCGAAGCGGCGGGCGTACTCCACGCAGCGCAGGTGCAGGATCTTGGCGCCGGAAGCGGCCAGTTCCAGCATTTCCTCGCTGGAGATCCGGTCGATCTTCTGGGCGGCGGGAACCACGCGCGGGTCTGCCGTGTAGATGCCGTCCACGTCCGTGTAGATCTCGCAGACATCGGCCTCAAGGGCGGCGGCCAGCGCCACGGCGGTGGTGTCGGAGCCGCCGCGGCCCAGCGTGGTGATCTCGTTGGTGCTGCGGCTCATGCCCTGGAAGCCGGCCACGATGGCGATGTGTCCCTTGTCCAGGGAGGTGCGGATGCGGTGGGGATCGACGTCGATGATCCGGGCCTTGCCGTGGATGCCGTCCGTGATCATGCCGGCCTGGGAACCCGTGAAGGACTGGGCCGAAGCGCCGTACTTGTTGATGGCCATGGCCAGCAGGGCCATGGAAATGCGCTCACCGGCGGAGAGGAGCATGTCCATCTCGCGGGCCGGAGCGGAATCGGTCACCTGGGCGGCCAGATCCAGGAGTTCATCGGTGGTGTCGCCCATGGCGGAGACCACCACGACTACCTCGTTGCCGGCCTTCTGCGCGTCCACAACACGACGTGCAACCCGCTTGATGCCTTCGGCGTCCGAAACCGAGGAGCCGCCGAACTTCTGCACGATCAGCTGCTTGGTGACGGCAGCCTCGACGGACAGCTCTTCGGTCTTCACTTCGGTAGTGGGCATACTCATGCGCGCACCCTCACTGGATCACTAGGGTTCGAAATCCGGCCGCCAATTTGGGCATGCCGGAGTGGCTTATTGGCCCAGTTTATCGCCGCCCCGCGCCGCCACGGGAATTGTGACCAAATAGCGGCCACCCCCCGCGTATCGGTGCGGAGCCGTGCGGCGTACCATCGGCGTATGACGCAGAGTGCCGGCGGAATGCCAGGCAGTGACCCGGCGCCGGGTGCCCGCGCCGAAGGGGCCGCAGCGCCGTACGACGCGGTGCCGTACGACGCCGTGCCAGGGGGCGCCGCACGGGGCGTCACAGCCCAGAGGGTCTCCCGCCGCTTCGGAAGCGTCCAAGCCGTCGAGTACATGGACTTCCACGCCCCGGCGGGCAAAGTCACCGCGCTCATCGGGCCCAACGGTGCGGGCAAGACCACGCTCCTGCTGATGCTCGCCTCGCTGCTCCGGCCCGATGCCGGAACCATCCGCATCGACGGCTTCGACCCCGTCCGCGAGCACGCCGCCGTCAGGCGCAAGGTCGGCTGGATGCCGGACACCCTGGGCGTGTGGGATTCATTGAGTGCCCGCGAAATCCTCACGCAGATGGCCCGCTTCTACCGGCTGCCCGCCGAGGGCCGCGGCCAGCGGGTGTCCCGTCTGCTGCATGCGGTCCGGCTGGACGCGCTGGCCGACCAGCCCGCCCGGGCACTCTCCCGCGGCCAGCAACAGCGCCTCAGCCTGGCCCGCGCCCTGATCCACGACCCCTCCGTGCTGCTCCTGGACGAGCCTGCCTCAGGGCTGGATCCGGGATCCCGGGTGGAACTGCGGAACCTGCTGCGGCAACTGGCCGCGTCCGGGAAGGCCGTGGTGGTGTCCTCGCATGTGCTCAGCGAACTGGACGAGATCGCCGACGGCGCCGTGTTCGTCAACCAGGGCCGCACCGTCAAGCAGCAGACGCTCGAGGAAGCCGCCCAGGAGGGCCGGCGCTATTCCGTCACCGCCCTCGACGGCGCCGCGCTCAGTGCCAGGCTGCACGAGTTCGGGCTGGTCTTCCGTGCGGAGGGCGGCCGCCGGCCGTCCGTGAGCCTGGTGCTGATGGACGACGACGACGCCGCCTCCCTGCTCAAGCGGCTCGTCGAGTCTGGCGTCGGCGTGGTCAGCTTCGCGCCCACCACAGGCGCCCTGGAGGAGACCTACATGACCCTGGATGCGGAACGATGATGAACCAGGAGCGGCCATGAGCCTGGTGGGCGACAGCCCCGGAACCCCGACGGCGGGCCGGCGACCAGCCCAGGCGGGGAACGCCGTCGTCGGCTATTTTGCGGGCATCCGCGATGTCGTGGTGCTTGAGATGAAACAGCGGCTCCGTTCGCGCGGCTGGTACATCATGCTGGGCATCTGGTTTGCGCTGATCGCGCTGGTGAGCTGGCTGACGTGGGCCAGCTGGAACGCCAGCCAGCAGTTCATGCGGGAGATGCCGGACACCATGATGGGGGAGCCCAGCGGGCCCGGATCCATGATCTTCGAGGTGGTGCTCGCGTTCGTGCTGCTGTTCGGGCTGCTGGTGGCGCCCGCCCTGTCCGCGAACGCCGTCAACGGGGACCGTGCCGGCGGGACCCTGGCCATCCTGCAGATCACCCTGCTCACGCCCGGCCAGATCCTGTGGGGCAAGTTCTTCGCGGCCTGGCTGGTGGCGCTCGCGTTCCTGGTGACCAGCACGCCGTTCCTGGTGTTCGGGGTAATGCAGGGCGGGATGACCCCCGGGCACGTGCTGGTGTCCCTGCTCATGCTGGCCGTTGAACTGGCCGTAGTGTGCGGGATAGGGGTCGGGATTTCGGCGCTGGCGGGGCGGCCGCTGTTCTCGATCGTGGTCACGTACCTGACCGTGGCCGGGCTGGTGGTCGGGACTCTGATCGCGTTCGGGCTGGGCACGCAGCTGACCCAAGGAACCGTCCTGGCCAACAACGCACAGTATCCATACCTGGAAAGGCAGTTCCCGGTACCGAATACCAACGGCCAACCCGACCATACGTGCGTGGGGCCGCTGGAGGAACACGTGGTTTACCGCACCGAGCGGGTGGCCTGGGTCCTCGCCATGAACCCCTACGTCGTGGTGGCCGACGCCATCCCGTACCCGGACCGCAACGTCCAGGGCATGCACCACCACTACCCCGGCATGATCGAATCCATCAGCCAGAGCTCCCGGTACGCGCTCGCCGGCCCCGAACACAGCTACCCGTGTGCCAACGGCGTGCCGCACCCGCAGTACCTGGGCCAGACCACGCCGCTGTGGCCGCTCGGGCTGGGACTGCAGCTGATGCTGACCGGGCTCCTCATGTGGCTTGGCTGGCGCTCACTGCGGACCCCCGCACACCGTCTGGCCCGCGGCACCCGGATCGCGTAGCCGGGGCCATGCCCGCCGCGGTGGTGGTGCCGGGCCTGCTGCTGGCACGGCGGCGCGCGCAGCGGGGGTAGGGACTGCAGTACTAGTGGCCGAGTCGCTCGGCCAGACGCGAAATGGCGTCCTCCGGCGTCGGCACGGGTCCGAAGAGTTCGGCCTGGCGGCGGGTGTCGGCGACGTACCTGCCGGTGTCGAACCAGGCGGCCATGCTTGCCATGTCGACCATCAGCGGGGCAAACTTCGCCGTGATCTTGCCAATGGCGCGGAGCACGCCGGTGGGCGTGGCCATGACTCTGACGTTCTTGTCTGTGTGCCCTGATGCCAGGCCCGCGGCGTCCAGCATGCTGAGCGGCCGGTTCCAGCCGATATCAATGCGCTCACCCGCAGCAATATCCGCCTCGACGGCATCGGCCAAATACCCCGCAAGGTCGCTGCTAAGGACAAAGGTCAGCGGGATGTTCTTGGAGCCAAGCCAGATGATGCGGCCCTTCTCGAACGGGTCGCCGCCCATCCTGGCGATCTGGTCGAAGAACGCCCCTGGCCGCAGCGCGACGAAGGGGACGCCGAGCTCCTCGAGCTTGTCCTCCGCGAGCTTCTTGTGCCAGAAATGGGGCACCTGGGGTGTCTGGTCGCAGGTGAGAATACTAATGAGCACAAAGCGCGGCACGCCGGCGAGATTGGCGGCGACTGCAAGATTGGCGTTGCCGAAGGTATCGATCGCCTCGGCGTTCCTGTCGTTCCGGGTGTAGCCGGCCGCCGTCGAGATGACAGCATCGACGCCGGTCATCGCCGCGACAAGGGAACTGACATCCAGCATGTCACCGCGGGCAACCTCAACACCCTTGGCCTCGAGCTTCCCCGCGTCCGACGCCGGGCGGACCAGCGCGCGGACTCTCTTCCCGCGGCTGAGAAGCTCATCCACCACCTGGCCGCCCAGGTATCCAGTTGCTCCAACGACGAGTACCGGCTGTTCTCCAGTCATTGCTTTCTCCCGGGAATTGTTCCTGGGACCAGTCGTAGCACGTGCCTGCCCGCCGGTCCATGCTTCCCGAATCAAAATGCCCTGCGAAGTCGCGTGTCCTGCGCGGCTTGCCGCACACCACAGCGTTCGTTCTAGCGCAGCACCGAGCTGAGCAGCAGGCTCGTTTCGCTGTTCACCACGCCATCGATCGACCTGATGCGGCCCAGAACGTCATCGAAACCGGCCAAGTCCTCGGTACGTAGTTCCGCCACGAGGTCCCAGCCGCCGTTGGTGGTGTGCAGGGCGCTGATCTCCGGGAAACCGCGAAGCTGCCGGATGACCTTGTCCGTGGAACGGCCCTCCACGGCAATGAGGGAAACGGCCTGGATCGCCAAAGGATCCAGCTCGTCGCGGACCCGGACCGTGAATCCCACCACCGTACCCGAGGAGATGAGCCGCTCCAGGCGGCTGTTCACGGTGGCCCTCGCCACGCCAAGTTTTCTGGCCAGGCTGGCCATCGGCGCGCGGCCGTCTTCGCGCAGCGCCGAAATGAGCCTGCGATCAATGTCATCAAGGAGCGGCATGTACACAATGTATTGCCAACGTCAGCATTTCGTATAGAAATCATCCGAAAAGTCAGCAATTCCGCCCTTGAGCATGCAAAGCGTCCCTCCGTACTGTGGCTGAAACAACTGAGACTGACAACAGGAAAGAGGACGCTCATGACGCGCTTTGTCGATGTCCACAACATGGTCCGGTGGGTTGCCGGCCGCGGACCGGAGCGAATCATCTCGGAGATGATCGAGTACATGGAAGAGGACTTCCGCCGGTGGGAACACTTCGACAAGTGCCCGCGTGTGGCCAGCCATACCCCGTTCGGCGTCATCGAACTGATGCCCACGAGCGATCACGAAAGCTACGGCTTCAAGTACGTCAACGGCCACCCCTCAAACCCCTCCCGGGGCTTCCAGACCGTGACGGCGTTTGGCGTCCTGGCGGATGTCCACAACGGATATCCGACGTTCCTGGCCGAGATGACCGTGCTCACCGCCCTTCGCACGGCCGCGACGTCTGCCATGGTGGCCCGCCGGCTGGCGCGCCCCGGTTCCCGGGTCATGGCCATGATCGGAACGGGCAGCCAGTCCGAGTTCCAGGCTTTGGCATTCCGCGCCACCTTGGGAATCCAGGAGTTGCGGATCTGGGACACCGACCCCGCGGCAATCGCGAAGTTCCTCAGGAACATCGAGCCCATGGGCTTCGACGTCACTGTGGGAAGCTCTGCGGCAGATGCCGTCCAGGGCGCCGACATCATCACCACCTGCACCGCGGACAAGGCCCGGGCCACCATCCTTTCGGCGGATCTGATCGAACCTGGGGTCCACCTGAACGCGATCGGCGGAGACTGCCCGGGCAAGACCGAACTGGATCCGGCCATCCTCCTTGGCGGCGAGGTGTTCGTGGAGTTCACGCCGCAGACCCGGGTTGAGGGCGAAATCCAGCAAATGCCCACAGATTTTCCCGTGACCGAGTTCTGGGAAGTCCTCCTGGGCGCCAGGCCGGGCCGAACCTCACCCGAGCAGATCACCATTTTCGATTCGGTCGGCTTCGCCATCGAGGATTTCTCCGCGCTGCGCTACGTCCGGGACGCGGTTGCGGGCACCGCCTTCTTCGAGGAGATCGATCTTGTGGCAAACCCTGACGATCCCAAGGACCTGTTTGCCCTGGTCGCGGCGCTCTCCCCGGTGGGGTAACGGGGACCGCCTCGGACACGGTTCCAGGAGCGTCACGGAAAGTTGCCCGCACATCCAGATTCTGATTAGCATTCAGGCCATGGGGACAACCGAATACCGGCCCCCAGCTGCTTCGCCGGTTCGGGGATTCTGCTAGACCATCGTCCCAGGCAGCCAGCCCTTGTGGCCGGCTGCGTTCCCCCTGGGATGTCCATCCGAACCGGACCACTTCGCTCCGCTCGATGGAAGGTTTTTATCATGGCAACGGAAAATCCCGCTGCACCCAAGGATGACGTAGCCGACGCACCGGCCTTGTTCCGGCGTCTCGGTGCCGAAGTTTTCGGCACGTTCCTCCTGGTTTTTGCCGGCATGGGCACCGTCTTGTTCGCCGCCAAGTTCCCCGGCGCAGACGCCACCAACCCGCTTGGCGTGGGCTTCATCGGCGTCTCGCTCGCCCTTGGCCTGACCGTGCTGGCCGGTGCATACGCCGTCGGGCACATCTCCGGCGCGCACTTCAACCCGGCCGTGACGGTGGGCGTGGCCATTGCGGGCCGGCTCCCGTGGAAGGACGTTCCCGCCTACATTGGCGCGCAGGTGGTGGGCGCCGTCCTGGGCTCCAGCCTTCTTGCAGCGATTGCGGCCGGCGGACCGGCAGGCTTCTTTGAATCGGCACGCGCCGGCGGCTTCGCCTCGAACGGTTACGGCGAGCACTCCCCGGGCGGATTCGGCCTCGTCTCCGCACTCTTGGTCGAGTTCATTCTCACCGCAGTCTTCGTCCTGGTGATCCTGCTTGTCACTGACAAGGCGGCAGTGGCCGGCTTTGCGCCCCTCGTGATCGGCCTGACGCTGACCCTGATCCACCTGGCCAGCATCCCGGTCACGAACACTTCCGTGAACCCGGCCCGTTCCTTCGCTACCGCACTGTACGACGGCGGTGGCTGGGCCTTCGGTCAGCTGTGGGTCTTCATCGTGGCGCCGATCGCCGGAGCCGCCTTGGGCGCCATCGTCTACAAGACCGTCCTGGGCAGCAAGAAGTCCTAACGGAGTGCCCTTGCTAGGGAGTGTTGCTAAACCTCCCTTGGGTCCGGCTGCGGTTGGCTGGTGTGAAGGGCAATCGCTTTCTGGTTTCTGATGAGGCCTGGTCCGTGATCGGACCCCTGTTTCCTGCATGGAGGGCAACAGGCGTCCGGTCGCGGACCGCCGGACCGTGTCCTGGCCGACAAGGGCTACACGTCTAGGGCCAACCGGACCTGGCTGGCCGAACCAGCTTTAGCAACACTCCCTAGGAGCGTGGGTCGGTAGTCGTTAAAACGCCGGACGAAA
>NZ_JAFNLL010000018.1 GCF_017368795.1 Arthrobacter cavernae
GCCACGGACGACACGGTGGCCGTCAAGCCGCCCAGAAGCGAGGGACTGCCGTCGTTTCCGGCGTCGGCGGTGGCCGGTGCGGCGGAAAGTGCCATCCAGGCGGCGGCGCCGGCGCCGGCAATAAACACGGAGCGGAGAACATGCCGGGCGCGCGGAAACCTGCGCACTTCGTTCATTCTCGACACCCCCTAGAGCCGTGAGACCGATGGTCGTCTACATCCTACGACTTGATTAATCAATTAGTCCACAGCCGGGGCAACAGCACCGCGCCCTTGTCACGGTCCCGGGGCCCCGGTCTGCAGCCAGCACTCCGGCTCCGCCGCGCCGACGAGCTCATTAAGTCCCTGTCCGGACGCCCCTGGCGGACCTGCTTGGTGTCGCTACGGCTCGAACTGGCAGCAGATGCCCCTTGATTCGGTTTTTGAGGTCATCTGGCGCCAGTTCGCGCTCCTGGTCCGGTCAATTGCGGTGCAGGTGGTCGTACTGGACGGCGTGGCGTACGGGGGCGTTGGGCGCGCCGTAGCCTCCGTAGTTGCCCCGGCGTTCCACCATTTCGAAGAACACGCTGCCCACGGTGGCGGTGTAGAAGTGGAGGAATTCCCCGTCGGCGTCCCGGTCGTACAGGAGGTTGAGCTCCTTGAGGGTGGCCAGGAATCCCGGTTCGAGGTCGAAGCGGGCGTCCAGGTCCTCGTAGTAGTTGGCCGGAATCTGCAGGAACTCAAGGCCGCGGTCCCGTGCGGACCGCGCCGTTGCCACGAGATCATCCACGGCGAAGGCGATGTGTTCCTGGTAGCTCTTGCGTGCGCTTTGCGCCTGCTGTGCCGATGCCTGCTGCGCAGGTGCCAGGTTCAGTACGAGTCGCACGGCACCATCCGTCGTCTGCATGACCTGCGAGCGGACCAGGCCGCTGGGGCTGGGGACCTCGGCGAAGGGCTGCGGTTCCAGGGCCAGGGCGCTGGTGTAGAAGAGGACTGCTTCGTCGAAGTGCTGCCATGGCTGGGCCAGATTTACGTGGTCAATGACCGCACGATTCCCCGAACCCGGGTGTTCCAGACCCTCACCGAACTCGTGCGTCCAGGCGGCGGTGCCGTCCGGGCTGCCCTGGCACAGGAAGATCTCGGTGGAGTCCGGGGCGCAAATGCCTTGGAAGACTTCCTCGTCCGCCTGCACGCGGCGCTGGACCACCGGCGCCTTGAGTTGCTGGGCGCGGGCGGAGGCAATCACTGGCGAATCGACGTCGAACCCCAAAGCGGCGATAGCCGGTTCCGAGTGCGACGCCGCTTGCTCGTTGATGATCACGCGAGCCTGCCCCATGGTCCAGAGCTGGACGTCCTTGGTGCGGTGGCGGCCTTCGAACCCGAAGCCGAGCTGGCCCAGCAGCTTCTCGAGCCGGGCGGTATCATCGGCCTTGACCTCGGCGAAGTTGAAGCCTGCCGGTTCGCTCACCTTGGGCAGCGTGGCCAGTTCCATGGGATAACGACGGCGGGAGGCAGGAACGCTGCCGGCTGCGGCTTCGGCGGAGGTGCTTTCGAGCCACTTGGCGCTCTGCTCCTCCAGCCAGATCAGCGAGCGCATGGCATCCACGGCCGTGCGCTCCACATCGGACTGCCGGAAGACGTCGTTGAAGACCTCCAGGGAGACCGGGCCCGTGTAGCCGGCGCGGACCACGTGGCCCATGAACTTGGCGAGCTCGAACTGGCCCTCGCCCGGGAAGACGCGGTAGTGGCGGCTCCAGGAGAGGACGTCCATGGAGAGCTTGGGGGCGTCGGCAACCTGGACGAAGAAGATCTTGTCCGCGTTGAAGTCCTCGATGGGCGCGGTGTCCCAGTCGCGGGACAGGATGTGGAAGGAGTCCAGGCACGTGCCGAGGTTGGGGTGGTCCACCATCTCCACCAGGCGGTGGGCGTGCTCGTAGTCGTTGACGTGCTTGCCCCAGGCCAGGGCCTCGTAAGCAACCTTGACGCCGTGCTCGCCGGCAAGCGCCGCGAGCTGGGCCAGCTGCGAGGCCCGGAGTTCGTCGTCGTCAATCGTGGCCGTGGCGACGTTGGAGCAGACCAGGATGGTGTCCATGCCCAGGCGGGACATCAGCTTGAACTTGGCCTCGGCGCGCCGGAGGTTCGCCTTGAGCAGCTCCGCGGTGACGCCGTCGAAATCGCGGAACGGCTGGTAGAGATCCAGGCCGAGGCCGAGGTCGGCGGCCATGGCGCGCACGTCTTCGGGGCTCAGCGGCGAGGTGACGAGGTCCTGCTCGAAGATTTCGATGCCGTCGAAGCCTGCAATGGCGCAGGCCTGCATCTTCTCCTTCAGCGTCCCGGACAGGCAGACGGTGGCGATTCCGGTGCGCATCAGCGGCCCACCGTCGCCAGCGCATCTTCGGCACTGGATTCTTCGGCGTCCACCAGTTCCAGGAAGTGAGCGCGCATGCGGTCCGGATCGGCGTCGCGTCCGGTGAAGAGGCGGAAGGCGTCGGCGGCCTGGCCCACTGCCATGCGTCCGCCGTCGAGCACCCGGCAGCCCTTGACGCGGGCCCCGCGGACCAATTCCGTTTCGATGGGGCGGTAGACGATGTCCGCCACCCAGTGGCGCGGCTCCACCAGGGCGATGTCCAGGGGCAGTCCGGGGTGTGCCGCCATGCCCACGGGGGTGCAGTGCACCAGGCCGTCGGCCAGCGGCATCAGCTGCGGCAGCTCCGCCGTCGTGCGTGCCGTGACAGTGGCACCGGGGAACAGCCCGGCGAGTTCCGCCGCCCGTTCGGCGCAGCGTGCCGGGTCCATGTCCACAAGGTCCAGGGCCTTCACCCCGGCGGTCAGGAGCGCATACGCGACGGCGGATCCGGCACCGCCGGCTCCCAGCTGCACCACGCGGTCCAGGGCCGCCCCCGGGAGGCCCGCCGCGAAGGCGGAGCCGAAGCCGGAGAAGTCGGTGTTGTGGCCGATGAAGCGGCCGTCCCGGATCAGGACCGTGTTGACGGCGCCCAGGCGGCGGGCGTCGTCGGAGATTTCGTGCAGGTGGTCCAGGACCAGCTGCTTGCACGGGTGGGTGATGTTCAGCCCGTTGAAGCCCAGCTGCCGGGCGGCCAGGAGGAGATCCCCCACGGCGGCGGCGGGCAGGGCGAGCTCCAGCAGGTCGATGGGGCGATAGAGGAAACGCAAACCCTGGACGTCGGCCTCGCGTTCGTGCATGGGTGGCGTCAGCGACGGCGTGACGCCCTCGCCGATGAGGCCCACCAGCACGGACTCAGCTCGGTTACTCATCCTAAAGCTCCTTTGACTTCAGCACGCGGGGCCTGGACGCCAAGGGCGCCGGGGGCTGGCCGGGTGTTTGATTTAGATTGTTGTGAAGGTTCATATTCCGCAGCAGCGTTCTTATTGCGAACGCTTGCGCTTCGCTTACCGCTGCGGCAGGCGCGCCGCGAGTTCAGCCGCGGCCTCCTGGAGCAAGGGCACATGGGCCACGAGTGCTTCCATGCTGAGCCGGAACACCGGCACGGCCGTGGCGAGCGAGGCGAAGGCGTGACCCTGCGCATTCACCACCGGAACAGCCACGGCGCGCATGCCCAGCTCGTTCTCCTGGTCCATGACCGCATAGCCCTGGCGCCGGACCTGTTCGATCTCAGCGCGGAAGGCGTCGCGGCTGGTGATGGAGAACTCGGTGAGCGGCTCGAGCTCGAGCTCCTCCACCAGGCGGTGCCGTTCGGTGTCGTCAGCGAAGGCGACCAGGGCCTTGCCCACCGAGGTGGTGTGCAGAGCGCCGAGGTGTCCAGGATCGCTGGTAATGCGGAAGGTCTGCGGGCCATCCACCTTGTTGACAGTGAGGTGGTGGTCGCCGTCGCGCACGGACAGGATGGTGGCCTCGCCGGTGCGCGCGGTGACGCGCTGCAGGACCGGCAATGCGGTGGCGGCGAAGCCGTGGTGATTGGAGACCCGCTGGCCAAGCTGGAAGACACGCAGGCCCAGGTGGTACCGCCGGCCGTCCGGCTCGTAGTCAACAAAGCCGTCGCGCGTCAGGGAGCCCAGCAGGCGGTAGGTGGTGCTGAACGGCAGCCCGGCATTCCGCGCCAGCTCGGAAGCACTGGCCCCCTTCGGCTCGTTGCCCAGCAACACCAGCAGCCCCAGCGCCTTGCCCACCATGTCGGTTTTTGTGTCCTCTTTCACATCCATAGGCTAAATACTCCCACATTGTGAGAGCTATTTCTAGATCGTGAACAAAATCTTGACAGTGATCGCACTCACAGCCATAATTTCTGTATTACGCAAGTAGCTCTCACCATGCGGCTACGCATCGGACTGACCGGCGGCACCCACGGGCCGGCACCACCCAGGATTCATCCCGCGACACCGTCGTCACACGAAGGAACCCCATGAGCCACACCCAGCCGTCCACGGTCCCGGGCACCGCAGCCCCGGCAGGGACACCCAAGAAGGCCGCGCTTGCCAGCTTCCTCGGCAGCGCCGTCGAGTACTACGACTTCTTCATCTTCGGTTCGGCCGCCGCGCTGATCTTCCCGCACGTCTTCTTCCCCAGCGCAGACGCCAACGCGGCCATCATGTCCTTCGCCACCTTCGGCTTCGCCTATGTGGCCCGCCCGGTAGGCGCGGTCATCCTGGGGCACTTCGGCGACCGCATCGGCCGGCAGAAGGTCCTCATGTTCACCCTGCTGCTCATGGGCGCCGCCACCTTTGTGATCGGCTGCCTCCCCGATTTCAAGACCATCGGCTGGTGGGCCCCCATCCTGCTGGTGCTTGCCCGGCTCTGCCAGGGCCTCTCGGCCGCCGGCGAACAGGCCGGCGCCTCCTCGATGACCCTTGAACACGCCCCGGACAACCGCCGCTCCTTCTTCACGTCCTGGACCCTCACCGGCACCCAGGGCGGCCAGGTCCTCGCCGCCCTGGTCTTCATCCCCGTTGTCGCACTCCCTGACGAGATCAAGTACGGCATCGGCTGGCGCATCCCGTTCTGGCTGAGCGCAGTGGTGGTGCTGGTGGCGTTCTTCATCCGCCGCACCCTGCACGAGCCGCCCGCGTTCGCCGAGGCCAAGAAGCACAACCAGATCTCCAAGCTGCCCGTCGCCGACCTCCTGAAGCTGCACTGGCGCGACGTCCTCCGCGTGGTCTGCTGCGCCTTCATCGCCGCCGTCAGCACGGTCTTCGGCACGCTCGCCATCAAGTACGCCAAGGACGTGGCGCATGTAGACAGCACCATCACGCTGTGGCTCGTGGTGGTGGCCAACATCGTGGCCCTCGGCACGCAGCCGCTCTTCGGCACCCTCGCTGACCGGATCGGCCGCAAGCCCGTCTTCATCTACGGCGCCCTGGCCAGCGCCGTCATGACTCCGGTGTTCCTGCTCACCCTCGAGTCCGGCATGGTCCCGCTGATGTTCCTAGTGTCCGTGGTGTACTTCGCCTTCGGCTATGCCGCCGCCAACGCCGTGTGGCCGTCCTTCTACGGCGAAATGTTCAGCACCCGGGTCCGTTTCTCCGGCCTGGCCATCGGCACGCAGCTCGGCTTCCTCATGGCCGGCTTCGCCCCGGCGATCGTCACGGCCATCGGCGGCACCAAGCCCGGCGGCTGGATCCAGATCTCCATCTTCACCGCCGTCATCTGCGTCATCGCAGCGGTATCGGCATCAACGGCCCGCGAATCCAGCAAGACCCCGACGGCGGAGCTCGGGCTGAAGTAGCCCCCGCCGCGCGGTAGGCACTGCGCTCCAGCCCAGTTGCTTTCTCCGCTGCGCAGAGGAGCCCGGCATGTTCCGCGACATGCCGGGCTCTTCTGCTGCCCGGCGGCGGGTGCTGGCCGGAGCAACTGGGCAGGAGCGTCGCGTTTAGCCGTCGCCCGGACCGGCAGCGCTGGCAAGGTCCTTGGCCGTGGCGATGACCTCCTCCACGCGCCGCGGGCGGCGTACACCGGGAGCGACGGCGGCAACCAGTCGGTTCGGCGGTGTCTCGTCCGTGATCGGCACCAGGCGGATGTTGGCACCGAGGTAGTTGGGCACCATTCCCGGCCATACGTGGGTGACGCTGCAAGCCTGCCCGCTGGCCACGATGCCGCGGATGGTTTCCGCCACCACGCTCCGCCACCGTACCCTCGGCTCCACGCCGGCCGCCCGGAACATCGAGATCACCCGCTCGGCGCTGGGCGGCACATCCAGGAGGATCACATCCTCCTGGGCAAGGTCGGCGAACCGCAGCGAGTCCCGGGCTGCCAGCGGATGCGTGGCCGCCAGCATGAAATGAGGACGTGACTCCGTCAGGACCAGAAGGTCCACGTCCGCCACGGCCTGCAGCGAATACACCAGGGCCAGGTCCAGGGTCCCGTCCGCCACGGCATGCTGCAGCTCCTCAGCCGGGCCTTCCACGAACTCCAGCCGGATGTCCGGCCAGCGGCGGGAGATCCTCCCGAGCAATTGAGGGATGATTCTTGGCGAAATGGCCGTCATGCAGCCGATGGCCACGCGTCCGCGCATCTGGTCCCGGCCGTCATTGAGGGCGGCCGGGAGCTCCGCGGCCTCCGCGAGGATCCGCCGTGCCCGGGTTCCCAGCTCCTGGCCTGCGGCAGTGGGCGCCACCTTTTTTGAGCGAGTCCTGATGAGCAGATCCATGCCGAGGGACTTCTCCAGCTGGGCAATGGCCATGGACGCGCCCGCCTGCGAGATGTTGCTCTGCTTCGCGGCCTCCGTCAGCGAGCCATGCTCAAGAACGGCCACGAAGTACTCAAGCTGGCGCAGTGTGAATTCGCCCATAACTCCTACTGATGATCATCCTATGATTGATTGATTATACAAATATTGTGGTGGGCGCCACTATGGAGAAAAGCCGTCCATCGAAGGAATCCCATGAGCGCCAACCTCCACCCGTACGTCGTCACCCTCGGCACCGCCGGCGGTCCCCGCTGGTGGGAAGCCGCCGAGGCGAGCGAGCGCAGCGGGATCGCGACGGCCGTCGTCGTCGGGGATGCCTTCTACGTGGTGGACTTCGGGCAGGGCGCCGGCCGCCGGCTCAGCCAGTCCGGGCTCAAGCTCAAGGACATGCGGGCTCTCTTCATCACCCACCTGCACTCGGACCACGTCTACGACCTCGCCGGCCTCGGCATCTTCGGGCTCTACGCCTTCCAGGACCGGACGGAGAACCCCGTCCGCATCATCGGCCCGGGAAACCGCGGTGAACTGCCCCCGGTGTCGCCCCGCGCCGTCGTCGCCCCAGCGCCTCTGGCGCCGGAATGCCCGACGCCGGGTACCCGCGAAATGTTCGAAAAGCTCATGGCCGCCCATGCAACGGACCTCAACGACCGCATCTTGGACAGCCTCAAGCCGAGTCCGCTGGACGTGTTCCGCGCCGAGGACATCACCATCCCGGCTTCCTCCGGCTACCACCCCAACGCCAGCCCGACTCCTGCCATGGAGCCATTCGAGGTCTACAAGGACGAGCTGGTCACCGTGACCGCCATCCTCGTGGAACATCCGCCTGTGGCTCCGGCCTTCGCCTTCCGCTTCGACACCGCCGAAGGCTCGGTGACCATCTCCGGCGACACCTGCTTCACGCAGAACCTCGTGACCTTGGCCCAGGGCACCGATCTGCTGCTTCACGAGGCAATCGACTTCGACTGGGTGGAATCGCTCTACGCGGACAAGGCTGACGAGGCCTCCAGGGCAGCCCGGGACCACCACTACAAGTCCCACACCAGTGTCCGCGACGCCGCCAAAGCCGCAGAGGCCGCCGGCGCACGACAGCTCGCACTGCACCACTTGGTCCCCGGCTCGGCCGCGGACCGCATCTGGGAAGAGGCAGCCGAGCACTTCGAAGGCCGCTTCATTCTGCCCCGCGACCTGGACGTCATTCCGTTCGCTCGCGCCAACTGACACCCGCGTTCATACTTCAAAGGAGAGGACCAACGTGAACCCCGTTTCAAGCGACACCATCACCCCAGTTCCGCACCACACCGGCAGCGCCGCCGGCATTGCGGGCCCCACAGAGGCGCCAAGCGAGGCAGCCCTTCAGGCGGCGAACCAGTCCCTGAATACCAAGGACATGCGGCGCATCCTGGCCTCCAGCTTCGTGGGCAGCGCCATTGAGTACTACGACTTCATGCTGTACGCCACGGCAGCGAGCCTGGTGTTCAACAAGGTCTTCTTCGCCAACCTTGGACCGGGCTTCGCGCTCTTCGCCTCCTTCGCCACCCTGGCCGTCGGTTATGTCGCGCGTCCGCTGGGCGGCATTGTCTTTGGCCATTTCGGTGACCGGCTGGGCCGGAAGAAGATGCTTGTCCTGTCCATGCTGATCATGGGCGTGGGCACCACGTTCATCGGGCTGCTGCCTACCACTGCACAGATCGGCATCGCGGCTCCGGTGGCCCTGGTGGTTCTCCGTCTCGTCCAGGGGGTCGCCGTGGGCGGCGAATGGGGCGGCGCAGCGCTCATGGCAATCGAGCATGCGCCCATGAAGCATCGCGGCTTCGCAGCCGCTTTCGCCAACGCCGGCGGACCGGCCGGGGCAGTTCTTGGCGCCTTGGCTCTCTCGTTGTTCGCCGCCACGTCCGGCGAGGACTTCCTGGTGTGGGGCTGGCGCGTGCCGTTCCTGATCAGCGCGGTGCTGATCGCCGTCGGGCTCGTCATCAGGCTCAAGGTCTCGGAGACGCCCGCCTTCCAGAAACTGGAGGCCGCCGGCGAAAAGAAAAAGGTGCCGCTGGTGGACGTCCTGCGGAACAACCCCCGCGCCGTCCTCCTGGGCTTGACAGCAACCACCGCCTTCTACGTTTGCCAGGCCATGACCACGGTGTGGGGCGTGTCCGTGGCCGTGGACAACGGCGCCGACAAGAACGGTGTGTTAAACCTCAAGGCCGGGGCCGCCTTGTTGACCTTGGTGGTCTGCTTCTACTCGGCACGGTTGAGCGACCGGCTCGGCCGCAAGCCCGTACTGATCGCCGGCTCCCTCCTCGGCGCGGCGCTGGCCTACCCCATCCTGATGCTGATCAACAACGGCACGATCTGGGGCTTCGGCCTGGCGATTGTCCTCGGGAACGGGCTGGTTCAGGGGCTCATCTACGGACCGATTGCCGCATACGTGGCCGAACAGTTCCCTACGCGCAACCGCTACACCGGAGCCTCGCTGGCCTACCAGGGCGCCTCGATGCTGGGGGCCGGTTTCACGCCCATGATCGTGGCCGGGCTGAGCCTCGCCACCGGAGGAGGCATCTGGCTGATCGGCGTGTTCTGGATCGCCGTCATGCTCGCCGCCGTGGTGGCCGTCCGTGCAACCGCGGAAGGGACCCGGCGCGAACTGGACTGAGCATCCGCCCCGCTGACCATGCGAAGCCCGGCGTGTTTTCACGACACGCCGGGCTTTCGTGCGTCCGGAGCCGGTGGCGGGGAAGGAACGACGGCGGGATCGGCACCGGCCGCCATCCAGAACAGACTCCGAAACACGGCAACCCGCAGAACTAACCGGACTCTAACCGCAGCGAAATACCATGGCAACATTGCCGCGCCACACTGGAATGGCCGGCAAGTGCAGGCACCAGCTCCCGCTCAGGAGGTCACGATGCTAAAGGAAGTCCACAGCCACCCAACACGTATCCGCGCCATTGCCCAGCTCCACCGGGGCGACGAGATCGAGGCCCGCCTCTCCGTGGGACCCGCCTACGATGACGTGGTCATCCGCAAGGGCAGGGTCCAGGAGACGGCACCCGGAATCGGCGTCGTCTGGATCATGGACCACGCCTCGGGCATGCGCAAAGCCATCAATACCGACGAATGCAGCGTGTGGCGGGTCGCCTGAATCCCGGCTTGACCCTCGACGCCCGCTCAGCCGCCGGCCACGGACTGGATGATCAACACCTCCTGGCCCGCCGCAACTTCCGTATCCAGACCCAACAGCTGCCGGACCTCGTCGCCGTTCACGTAAATATTCACGTAGCGGCGGAGCGCACCGGTTTCATCCCGCAAGCGCCGGGCCAGCACCGGGTAATCCCCGGTCACCGAGTCCAGCAACCGTCCAATGGTCACAGCCCCGTCGGCGGACGCAGTCAGATAGGACTGTCCGCCGACGAGAGGCTGCAGGACGCCCGGCAGAAGGACCGTGAAGTCAGCCACGACGGGCCCTATCCGGGCACCGGGGCGCTGACGGCAAAATCGCCGACGACAGCCGCCCGGACGCACAAGACGTCCGGCAGGTGTGAGGCCACTTCGGTGAACGTCTCGCCCTCGTCGGCACTGGCGTAGACGGTGCCGCCCCGGGTCCCGAAGTACACGCCGGCGGGTTCCGCTGCATCCACCGAGGCCGCATCGCGCAGCACGCTGTTGTATTCGTGCTCCGGCAGGCCGGTGTCCAGCCGCTTCCAGGAGTTGCCGGCGTCGTCCGTCCGGTGCACGGCGAGCCGCCCGTCCGGCGGGATCCTCTCGCCGTCGGCCTTCAGTGGGACCACCCACGCGGTGCCGGCCCGCCGCGGGTGCGTGAGCATGACGAAGCCGAAGTCCGCCGGCAGCCCCTCGGCAATGGAGTCCCAGTTCTCGCCGTTGTCGTCCGTGCGGTACACGCCGTGGTGGTTCTGCGCGTAGAGACGGCCCCCGACGGCGGCATCCGCCGCGATCTTGTGGACGCACTGGCCGAACTCGGGATTGGGGTCGGGCATGAAGTAGGCCGAGATGCCCTTGTTGCGGGGCTCCCAGGAGGTGCCGCCGTCGAGCGATCTGTAGACGCCGCCCGTGCTCATGGCGACATGGACCTGCTCGCCGGAAGGGTCCAGCACGATCGAGTGGGCGGCCGCGCCGCCGTAACCGGCGCCCCACTCGCTGCGGTGCGGGTGGTCCCACAATCCTCGGTTCAGCTCGAAGTGCTCGCCGCCGTCGGTGGATTTCCACACTGAAATCGGCTCGCCTCCGGCCCAGACGACGCCGGGGCGGGACTCGGCGTCGGGGTGGATCTGCCAGATGCGCTCCAGCGCGGCGTCGGTGCCCTCGGGAAACTTGATGGCGCCCTGTTCGGGCTCGGTCCAGGTGGCGCCCAGGTCATCGGAGTGGGCGACGGTGGGCCCCCAGTGTTCGGAGCGCACCCCTACCATGATCCTGGTCCGGCCGTCCCGCGTGTCGATTCCGATGCTGGGGATTTCGCTCATCAGGAAGTGCGGGCCGGAGAGGGACCATTCTTTGCGGTCTGTGCTGCGTGCCAGCCACAGTCCTTTTTTGGTCCCGATCGCTAAGACATAACTCTCTGCGGTAGCCATGAACCCCATGCAACCACGCACGCCCGGGAGCCGCAACGGTTTTGGGGCAAGGCCCGCCACCGGCACCTGCCGAGGCCGGGATACCCGGTGTCGTTTTCAGAAGCCGTGTGCACAAATGTCAGGACTCATCTGCACAGGGCTTCCCGGTCCGTATGCGGAGTCGTCGTCGCTTCCGGCCCAGACAAGACCGCCTCCAGGGCAGGGCATCACCTCGAACGCCAGCCCATCACGCTGGGCCCGCAGGTGGCGCCCGTCATCCTCGACCACTTCCCAGCCCGCCTCTGGGAGCGCTGCACGATAGTGCTGCAACACATCGACGTCTTCTGAAAGCACGAACTGGCGGAGACAGCCGCCGACACCACTTGTGCCGCCACCGCTGAAATAGCCGATGTGCTCGATGGAATCGAACGCCCGCTGGGACTCACGCTCTGCAGTGGCCATGGGCTCACCCGAGCCCTCGATCACGCATTGCGGAGAGGAGCCGAACTGCATCTCAATCCGCTGCCCCAGTGCCAAGGGGGTGACAGCAAACATCCCGAGCAGCATGAGGACCGGGAGGGCCACGGCCGTCAGCCGCATCCACAGTCGTGGCGAGAGCACCAAGCCGATCACGGCAACCACCGCGACCAGACCGAGCGCCAGTCCGGAGGGGCCGACCGTCAACCCCCAGGCGAGCCCCTCGAACGCGGTACCGGTGACATCGCCGTACACTCTCATGAATCCGTGGTGAACCAGCACGGCCAGCACCGCCAGTGCTGCCTCAACGGCGAGCAGCACCGCAGCAGTGACGACTCGGCCTGTGACGGGCATGGTTCAGTCCACGAACTCCGACTGCGTCTCGATGAAGTCCCAGTCGGCCTCCGTGAGGATGCCCGTGACGTCGTCGGGATGCGGCCCGCCGGCTTCGGCGATGTGCTGGATCACCTGCAGCGGCAGTTCCTTTGCCCGCAGGTTGTCCCGCAGCCATTCCTTGCTCTCGATGTTGATATCCAGCCACCACATGAAGATTTCCATGCCGGACCACCCCTTCTCCTCGGATTAAAGGTAGGCCCGCGCGCGGACGTCTACAAGGGCATGCGTCGGAGCCCAACGCGCTTTCCGCAGGAGCAGGTCCGCGGCCTGTTCAAGGACCCCCGGGCCGCGCCACAATGAAGTATGTCTCCGGAAAGTTTCAGCGGCCCGGTTCCCTTGGTGGTGGGTGTCCTGCCCGGCCAGCACGTCGAGGTACTGAAGACCGCGCGCATCCTTGCTGAGGGGCTGGGAACGCCCATGGTCTGCGCCTACGTGGACGAGGCCAGCTATCTGGTGGAATGGGATCCGTCCAGGGAAACCCACCGCATGTCCCTGCATCCCGAAAAGGCCGACGCCGATATTGAGGCTGTCCGCGACGAGCTGGCCGCGTTCATCAAGACCGCCCTGCTCGGGAGCCCCGCGGAGTGGACCGTGCGGCTCCTTGCCGGTGATCCAGCCCGCGCGCTCGGCCGGCTGGCCGCGGATGTCCATGCCTCCATGATCATCGTCGGCACGCCGGAGCCCGGGCTGGGGCACCGGATCTCCGAGGCGCTGAACGGTTCGGTGGCCTCCTGGCTGAGCCACCACCAGCACACGCCGGTGCTCATCGTGCCGCCGGCCAAACAGGGCAAGAGCTGAGCGGGCCGAAGTTTATTCATGCCGGCGCAGCCGTGCCATCCTTGTTCCCACCAGCCGGCAAACCGGGCCTTGCACACGCCCCCGAAAAAGTAAAGTCAAAATACTTATTCGAGGTGCTGGCCAAGGTCCCGATCGGCCCGTAGAGTATTTACAGCAGGCAAGCAAAGCACCTGCCCAAAGGCCGCTCTGGAGTGCATATCCCCCAATAATGCACTCCGGAGCTCTTTGTTTAAGCGACAGCCTTGGGGGTACCGGCTACCCGGCCACAACCCAGATGGCCGCTGCCGCGACGGGGCCGAGGTCGGCGTCGTGATCGCTGCCCTGCCGCCGGATGGTGGTGACGTCCGTGTAGGGCCGCCGCTCCCGGACCGTCAGCCGGACATCCGGCGCCAAACCCAGCTCGGTGAAGTAGCGCAGCATCTCCGGATCGTCGTCGGAAATGCGCGTGATGACCACCTCTGACTCCGGCCCGGCGTCGGAGAGCAGGATGCCCTGCGGGAGGTGCGGCTTGCCATCCGCCGAAGGGATCGGATCGCCATGCGGATCACGCGTGGGATGGCCGAGATGGTCGTCAATCCTGGCGATCAGGAAATCCGAGACGGCGTGCTCCAGGATTTCCGCTTCGTCGTGCACTTCGTCCCACCCGTAGCCAAGGACCTGCACCAGGAAAGTCTCCAGAAGACGGTGCCTGCGGACCATCGCCACGGCATGCTCGCGGCCCTCGGCCGTCAGTTCGATGCTGCCGTAGGGTGCGTGCGTGACCAGGCCCTGCTTGGCCAGCTTCTTGATGCCGTCTGACGCCGTGGAGGGCCGGACACCCAGCCGCTCCGCCATCACACTCACCGTGATCGGCGTGGAAGACCACTCGGTGGCGTTCCAGATCAGCTTGAGGTAGTCCTGGGCAGCGTGGCTTAAATCCGAAACGGGCATATCCGATGATATCAAGCGAAAGCGGAATGTTAGACTTGCCTAACAATTAAGTTAGGCCCAGTGAACAGTGTTGTTTCAGGAGGAGCCGTGGCCAAATTTCCTGTACAGGACGGGGCCGCACGGGCCGGATCGGCCCTGCCTGGATCCGCCCAGTCCGGATCGGTCCTGCCCAGCAGGCGCTCGATGATTTCGGGCGCCGCGGCACTGGCCGCGCTCCCCGCCTTCACGGCCTTTCATGACCACAGCGGCGGCGGCACCCCACCGGCGTCGGGAGTTTCGCCGTCGGGCACACCGGCGTCGGGCACCGCCCTGAGCAACCATGCTGGCCCGGGCAACCATGCCGGCCACGCGGGCTTCGCCGGCGGGTCGGTGCCGCCGGACCGCGCCGGCATCGACCCCACCGCGATCCTGCGGGACTTCGACCGCGGCAGGACCAGCACCCTGCCGGACGGGCGCACGCTGCGCGAGTGGGACATCGTCGCGGTGGACAAGGACTTTGAAATCGCGCCCGGGATCACGTTCCCGGGCTGGACCTACAACGGCAGGATCCCGGGCCCCACGCTCTGGGCCCGCGAGGGCGACGCGCTGCGGATCCACTTCACCAACGCCGGAGCCCACCCGCACACCATGCACTTCCACGGCATCCACCGGGCCGAAATGGACGGCACGCCGGGGATCGG
Organism: Arthrobacter cavernae; assembly: GCF_017368795.1. GTDB lineage: Bacteria > Actinomycetota > Actinomycetes > Actinomycetales > Micrococcaceae > Arthrobacter > Arthrobacter cavernae. Next base: position 14,478 of record NZ_JAFNLL010000018.1, read on the forward strand.
CGCCGGCTCGATCGCCCCGGGCCAGAGCTTCACTTACGAGTTCGACGCCACCCCGTTCGGCACGCACCTGTACCACTGCCACCAGTCACCGCTGGCGCCGCACATCGCCAAGGGCCTCTACGGCGGCTTCATCATCGAGCCACGCGAGGGGCGCCCTACGGCCGACGACGAGATGGTCATGGTGATGAACGGCTACAACACGGACGGCGGGGACGACAACGAGTTCTACTCCGTCAACGGCCTGCCGTTCCACTTCATGGACTTCCCCGTGCAGGTGAAGCAGAACGCCCTGGTGCGGATCCACCTCATCAACATCCTGGAATACGACCCCATCAATTCCTTCCATATCCACGGCAACTTCTTCTACTACTACCCCACCGGCACCATGCTCACGCCCAGCGAATACACGGACACCATCTCGCAGGTGCAGGGCCAGCGCGGCATCGTGGAAATCCGCTTCCCCTATCCGGGCAAGTACATGTTCCACGCCCACAAGACCGAGTTTGCGGAGCTCGGCTGGATGGGCTTCTTCGAGGTGGAGCCGGCATGAGCCCCGACGACATGAACACCGAGAAAACGACGACGGCGGCCGCCTCCACGCGCCGTCCGGCGCCGCGGCGGCTGGGGCAGCGCTGGCTGCTCGGGCTGGGACCGCTTGCCCTGATCGCCATCCTCCTGGGGCTCTTCACCCTCTTGAGCGGGCCGGGGCTGGGGAAACTCGGCGCGGGGGTCCCGCCCAAGGAAGCGGCCGTCGTCGAGAACGTCCGCCTCACGCCCGGGCAGATCGAACTCACGGTCCGCAACGAAGGACCGGACCCGGTCTCGATCGCCCAGGTGAACGTCTCGGACTACTACGCGGCCTTCACCCAGACGCGGGAGACCATGGCGCCGCTCGAATCGAGCACCATCACGGTCAGCTACCACTGGGTGGACGGCGATCCCTACGAGATCGCCCTGGTGACATCCAACGGCGGCAAGATCCTGGCCGCCATCGACGCCGCATCCCCCAGCCCGGAGCGCGGCACCTCGTTCTTCGGTCTCATGGCCTTGCTCGGCGTCTATGTGGGCGTCATCCCGGTGGCGATGGGCATGCTGTGGATGCCGTTCGTCCGCCGCTCCCCCCCGGTGTGGGTGCAGCTGCTGCTCGGCGTCACCGTGGGCCTGCTGGTCTTCCTGGCGTTCGACGCCACCCTGGAAGGCATGGAAATCGTCGCGGACAACAGCTCATTCGGTGGGCCGTTGCTGGTGCTCCTGGGTGCCTTCGTGGCCTACCTCCTGCTGGAGGGCACGGACGCGTGGATGCGGAGGCGGCAGGGCGCCGGCATCGCTGGACAGCGCGGGGCGGGCGCTTCGGGCATCCCCGCACGGCCCGCTGCGGGCGTTTCGCAGGCGCTGCCGCCGCGGCGGCTCGCGCTGCTGATCGCGATCGGCATCGGGCTGCACAACCTGGGTGAGGGCCTGGCCATCGGCTCGGCCTATGCGGTGGGCTCCCTGGCGCTCGGAGCCACGCTGATAGTCGGCTTCGCCATCCACAACACCACCGAGGGGCTGGCCATCGTCACCCCGCTGGCCAAGCAGCCGCCCGGCCTTGGCCGCCTGGCCTTGCTGGGGCTGATCGCAGGATCGCCAGCCATTGCCGGCGCACTGATCGGCGCCACGGTCTACCAGCCGAGCATTTCGGCCTTCCTGCTGGGCGTGGGCGCCGGGGCCGTGGCCCAGGTGGCCGTCAAGATCCTGCCACTGCTCCGGGGCACGAAAAGCGGTGACAAGGAGGGCGGCGACAAGGCCGGGCGCACGCTGACGCCGGTGACTAGCGCCGGCATCATCCTCGGCATGCTGGTGATGTTCGCGACCGGACTGCTGGTCCAGACGTAGCCAGGAGTCCTAGGCTGGACACATGACCAGGGTTCGCGTAAACGGGGTCGATCTCTACTATGAGGAACGCGGTAACGGGGTGCCGATCCTCGGCATTCACGGAACCCCGAGTTCGGCCGTGCTCTGGGAGGACGCGGCCGTGGAACTCGCCAAGCACGGCAGGTGCATCACCTATGACCGCAGAGGCTTCCACCGCAGCGCGCCCCCTGTTTCCTTCGATCGCATCGATCTGCTTGAGCACGTCGACGACGCCGCCGCGCTCCTTGCGTCGCTGCATGCCGGCCCAGCGGTGGTCATCGGCCGCAGCACCGGCGGCGAAATCGCCCTCGGCTTCGCACACCACTTTCCGGACAAAGTGAAAGCCCTTGTCCTGCTGGAGCCTGCCCTGTTTACGATCGATCCGGATGCCGCAGCCTGGGCCAGTGAGCTGCGCCGGAGGGTCCTGATGAAGTCGGGAGCGGACCCCTCGTCGGCAGCCGAAACGGTGGTGCGCGATGCGCTCGGCGACGAGACCTGGGAGTCCTTTCCGGACGAGCTGAAAGCCATGTTCTCCGGGACAAGCCCCGCGGTTCTGGCGGAGATGCGGGGCCACGGCCTGGACCTCAGCGAGGATCCGCTCGATCTCGGCGAAGACGAGCTCGCCGGCATACGCCGGCCCACGCTGATCATTTCCGCTGAGGATTCTCCGGCGGCCTGCCGGCTGGTCAACGCCCGGCTGTCCGGCGCCCTGCCCTACACCGAAACCGTGTTTGTCCCGGGCGGGCACCTCATCAATCCTGCCCACCCTGCAGTCCTGGCCTTCATCGACCGGATCACGGCGCGTCCGTCGTCCTGGGAACAGTCCTGAAAAAATACCCCCAGGGGGTACTTGCTTTAATACCCCCAGGGGGTATACCTTGGTGGCATGAGCACGGTAGATCTGAGCATCACAGCCCCAGCCATCGACGTCGAGCATGAAGTCCACGCCCGGCACGGCTACTCCGCCAACAAGGACGCCTACCTGCGTCGCCTGAAGCGCATTGAGGGGCAGGTCCGCGGCATTGCGCGCATGGTGGAGGACGACAAATACTGCATCGACATCCTCACGCAGGTCGCGGCCGTCACCAAGGCCCTGCATGCCGTCAGCCTCGGGCTCGTTGAGGAGCACATCGGCCACTGCGTGGTCGGCGCTGCCTCCGAGCCGGATCCCGGTGCACGTGCCGAACAGATCGACGCCAAGGTCAAGGAGGCCACCGATGCCATCGGGCGCCTGCTGCGGTAATCCCGCCACCTCATACCACACCATCCAACTCACCACCAAGGAGCACGCCATGAGCCAGACCATCCAGACCAACGTCAACGTTTCCGGCATGACCTGCGGCCACTGCGTTTCCAGCGTGAGCGAAGAACTTGAGGCCCTGGCCGGCGTGGAAGACGTCGCCGTGGACCTGAACCCCGGCGGCATCTCCACAGTGACCATCACGTCCACGCAGCAGCTCTCGCCGTCGGAAATTGGCGAAGCCGTTGCCGAAGCCGGCTACCTCGTGGTGGCCAACGAAGCCTAGGAGTTCCCTTGGACAAGCAGGACATACTCCAACAGCCCGGAACCCGGGTCATTGAGCTCGACATCGAGGGCATGACTTGCGCCTCCTGTGTCAGCCGCGTGGAGCGAAAACTGGGCAAACTCGACGGCGTCGAAGCCCTGGTCAACCTCCCCCTGGAATCAGCCCACGTCACCGTCCCGGCAGCCATCACAGACCAACAAATCGTGGACACAGTCAACGCCACAGGCTACAAAGCAACAGTCCGTGAGACACCAGCGCCACACACTCTCCACGCCCACCACGACGCCGGCCACGGGCACGCCCACGACGGCCCGGCGATAAACAGTGGTGAGATGCGGCACGAGCTCGGACAGGGAGATTTGCGGCAGCATGCGTCTAAGCGAGGCACGAGCGAGCATGCCGAGCAAATGTCCCTGTCCGAACGGACCGAACACGACACCACGCACGGTAACCACATGCAGCACGGCCCCGCCGCCGCCAAACTCCGCCCGCGCCTGATCGTCGCAGCCGTACTGACTGTCCCGGTCGTCCTGATCTCGATGATCCCCGCTTTACAGTTCCCGCACTGGGGCTGGATGGCGGCGGCCTTGGCGTTGCCGGTGGTCAGCTGGGCGGCCTGGCCGTTCCACCGGGCCGCAGCCATCAACGCCCGCCACTTTGCGTCCACCATGGACACACTGGTCTCCATCGGCGTGCTGGCAGCCTACTTGTATTCGGCCTGGCAGCTCTTCGCAAACCCGATGATGACCGAACACCCCGGCATGGAGTCCATGGAGGGAGTGGGCGGCGGGCTCTACTTCGAGGTGGCCGCCGTGGTCACCACGTTCCTGCTCCTGGGCCGCTACCTTGAGGCCAATGCGAAGGCCAAGGCCGGCGATGCCCTCAGGGCCCTGCTGAGCCTGGGCGCCAAGGATGCCACGGTCCTGGTCGGCGGCGTGGAGCACAAGATTCCAGCCGAGCAGCTCCAGGTGGGCGACGTCTTCGTGGTCCGCCCGGGTGAGAAGATCGCCACCGACGGCGTGGTCACGCACGGCGCGTCCGCCGTCGACACCTCGCTGGTAACCGGCGAATCGGTGCCGGTGGAGGTCGGACCGGACAGTCCGGTCACCGGCGCCACGATCAACACCTCCGGACGGCTGCTGGTCCGCGCCACGCGGGTCGGCGCCGACACCACGCTGGCGCATATGGGCCGGCTGGTCAGCCAGGCGCAGACCGGCAAGGCGCCCATTGCACGGCTCGCGGACAGGATCAGTGCGGTCTTCGTGCCGGTGGTCCTGGTGATCGCGGTCCTCACCTTTGTGCTGTGGCTCGTGTTCACCGGCGAGCTGAACGCCGCGTTCACTGCCGCCGTCGCGGTCCTGGTCATCGCCTGCCCCTGCGCCCTGGGACTCGCGACGCCCGTGGGCCTGCTGACCGGCACGGGCCGCGGCGCCCAGCTGGGCATCCTCATCAAGGGCCCGCAGGTCCTCGAGGACACCCGCAGCGTGAACACGATCCTGCTGGACAAGACGGGCACGGTGACCAGCGGCAAGCTCGCCGTGGACCACACCCTGGCCCTGAACGGGCACTCCGACACCACCGTCCTCACCTTGGCTGGCGCGGTCGAGGCCGCGTCCGAGCACCCCATCGCCCACGCGATCGCCGCCGCGGCGAAGGCAGGACTGCCCGACGCCGCCACCCTTCCGGGCGTGGATGGCTTCACGTCCGCTCCTGGCGGCGGAGTCCGCGGCACTGTGGTGCTGGACGGCACCGCCCGCACGGTGGTCGTCGGGCGGTCCGGCTGGCTCGAACAGAACGGGGTCGCCCCCAACGCCGCCCAGCAGGGCACTCTCGCGGCCCAGGAAAACGGCGGAGCAACTGCCATCTGGGTGGCCGTGGACGGCCAGGCTGCCGGAATCGTGAGCCTGCGCGACACCATCAAGCCCGGCTCCGCGGCTGCGATCGCCAGGCTCAAGGAGCTCGGCATCCGCCCCATGCTGCTGACCGGGGACAACGCCGCCGTGGCCGCCCAGGTGGCTGCCGCCGTCGGGATCGCGCCGGGAGACGTGCTGGCCGGAGTCCTGCCGGAAGGCAAAGTGGAGGCCGTGCGGAAACTGCAGCAGCAGGGCGCCATCGTGGCCATGGCCGGCGACGGCGTCAACGACGCCGCTGCCCTGGCGCAGTCGGATCTGGGCATCGCCATGGGATCTGGCACGGATGTGGCCATCGAGGCCGCGGACCTGACCGTCATGGGCAGTGATCTGGGGCAGCTGGTCCAGGCCATCGAGTTGTCCCGGGAGACGCTGCGGACCATCAAGACGAACCTGTTCTGGGCGTTCTTCTACAACGCGGTCGGCATCCCGGTGGCGGCCCTGGGCCTGCTCAACCCGATGATCGCCGGCGCCGCCATGGCCGCGAGCTCGGTCCTGGTGGTGGCAAACTCCCTGCGGCTGCGCTCCTTCGGCAAGTAGCCGCTGGCTGGCGGGGGGCGCTACGCAGTACCGAAGCGGACGGCCGCCCGGGCCCGGGCCTTGGCGGCCTCCTCTTCGCGATTCCGCGCCGGCGCATGCGTCACCAGCGAATCCAGGAGGTGCTGGGTGATGTGTGCGATCTCGTGCACCGCCTCCGCGAAAGCCTCTTCATTGGCTTTGGACGGCCTGGTGGTTCCGCTGATCTTGCGCACGTATTGCAGCGCGGCGGCCTCCACCTCGGCGCTGGTGGCGTGCGGCTCGAAGTTATGCAAGGTCCGGATATTGCGGCACATACAACCATGCTAGCCATGGGCAGTGCTGCATGGGGAGGCGTCCCCATGCAGCACTGCCCCGGAATTCCGATAGTTTCATGTCAAACTCTGGAGCCAGTTCAAATGGCAGGGCCCGGCCTCAGTCGGCGGCCGGCACCCTGGGCAGGGGTTCGACGTCGTTCGCGTGGTCCAGCGCGGCGGCCACCGCCACGGCGCCTGGCTCGGACTCGTTGCGGCGGGCACCGCGCAGTTCATCGATGCGGACCAGGATCACGCCGGCAACGATGAGTCCGCCGCCCATCAGCTGGATGGGGCCGGGCAGCTCGCCCAGGAGCAGCCACGCCCACACCACCGCGAAGAGCACTTCGGTCAGGGAGACAAAGGACGCCACCTTGGAACCGAGACTGCGGGCCGCCATGATTCCCGTGACGTAGGCCAGCACGGTGGAGGGGACCACCAGCCCCGCCAGGGAAAGCCACCATGGGGTGGTCCAGGGGCCCAAGCTGGTGTCGGCGGTGTTGAAAGTCATGGGCAGCAGGCCCGTGAGGCCGGCGACCCAGATGACCACGGCTCCCACCAGGAGCCCGCCGGCCGCCATGACCAGCGGCGGGAGGGTGTCGTTCTCCTTGGCCGTGATAAAGAAGTAGATCACCAGGCACACTGCGGCGGCCATGCCCCAGAGCACGCCAACGAAGTCCACCTTGACGGCACCGGTGAGGTCGAGGACCAGCACAAGACCGCCCAGGGAAAGCAGGGCGCCGGCCGCGGTGAGGGCCCTCGGCCGGCGCCGGCTGGCCAACCACAGCCAGAGCACGATCATCACGGGCGCCAGGTACTCCAAGAGCAGCGCCACGCCCACGGACAGCCGGGACACAGCGTTGAAGTAGAAAAGCTGGCAGCCAGCCACGCCGATCACGCCGAAAAGCGTGATGGTCAGCCAGTTGTCCTTGAGCTGGTGCCAGCGCCCGCGGAGAACCAAGACGGCGGGAATCGCCAGGATCAGCGCCGCGACGCTCAGGCGCAGGGCCACTGCAGCACCGGGGGTCCATCCGGTTTCAAGCAGGGATTTGGCAAACGATCCGGACAATCCGAAGACGGCGCAAGAGAACAAGGCAACGCCGAGGCCCGAGGCCATGAATCCTGCCGAATCAGCCGGGGTCTTTGCAGCTGACACAGCAGCCTCCTGTCAGGAGTAAAGTTAGATGTTGGTCATGACAATACCCCCGAATGATGTAAGGAGTCAAAGTGCTATTTGCGCCTGACACCGAGGTGGCCCTCCGCAGCGTCGTCAATCTGATCAACACCGCTGCGAACGGCGAAGACTCCCTCCGGACGCCGGCCGATCTGGACGCTTTCCTGGACGCCGAGGAATTCACCGGCACACGGGCCGGAAACGAGGCGGAACTGCGCAGCGTCAAGCGCCTGCGGAGCCTGCTGGCCTCGTTGTGGTCGGCCGACGAAAGCACTGCCGCCAAGACCGTGAACCAACTGCTCACCGAGGCCAGGGCGCTCCCCCAGCTGGTCAAACACGATCACTGGGACTGGCACCTGCACGCCACCATGCCGGAGGCGCCCCTAGCCGACCGCATGGGCACCGAGGCCGCCATGGCGATCATCGACGTCATCCGCAGCAAGGAGATGGACCGCATGCGGGTGTGTGCGGCGGACGACTGCGACGCCGTCGTGCTGGACCTCAGCCGCAACCGCTCCAAGCGCTACTGCGACACTGGGAACTGCGCCAACCGGGCGCACGTCGCAGCGTACCGGGCACGCAAGGCGGCCAGCGCGGAATAGCCGCGTCCCGGCGTCGTCGTTCCAACCCAACGCTCTCTCACCTTTGGTGCCGTTTCGGCAAACGCTCTCTCACCTTTGGGGCGAAACAGCGCAACGCTCTCTCACTTTGGGGCGCGAACGCAGCCCGCGGGATAAAGATCTGAGAGAGCGTTCCGGAAAAACGGCCCGAAGCTGAGAGAGCGTTTGGGGAGCCCGGAGGCGGGGGAAGCGGCGGAAGGTTAGCGGTCGCCGTCGGGAGTGTCGGTCTCGCCGTCGACGGCGGGAGGTGCGGACGGACCGGCAGCGGAACCGTGGCCGTGGCCCGGCTTCCGGGAGCTCAGGTTGACGCCCGAACCCTGGCCGAGGTGCTCGGCGTTTTCCTTGTGGCTCATGGACAGCATCGCGGCGACTACCAGGCTGACGATGAAGGCGATGCCTGCGCCCGTGAAGGCGAGGTCGAAGCGCGGGGCGCGGGCACTGCCGCCGGAGGCGAAGATCAGCACGGCGAAGAAGGCCAGCACTCCCCAGAATGCGGAGAACATGAGTGGTCCCTTGACCGAGGTCCGCATCTTGCGCGGTTCTCCTGGTGTCTGGTTTGCCACGGTCATTCCTCCAATGATGGCGGGCCTGTTCGGCTCCCCGCCGGTCCTAATGTTCTACAAGGAGTAGAACGTGCTGCTACTAGTTTACGGCCTCGGGCGCCGGGGTCCGCCCATCGTGCCGCAGCGTCAGGCCGGACAGCATCCACAGCACGCCGGAAATGATCGCGCCGCCGCCGGCAACACCCAGCAGCGCGTGCGCGCCGAGGCTGATGAAGAACGGCAGGGCCGCTGCCGTGCCGACGCCGATGACACCGGAAACCAGCCAGTCGCGGGCCAGGACGTGCCGGCCGCGGCGGCGCAGTCCCTGGACCAATTCCGCAATGCCGAGCACCAGGAGCCCCAGCAGTGCCGAAACCGCGACGCCGGCGTCCGACTGGGTGGCCAGGGCACCAATCCCGGCGATCGCCGCCACGGCGGACACCGCCGTCGGGAGGCTCCTGGACAGGAATACGGCGGCTGAGGTGGCCAGCAGATAGAGGCCGACGGCCCATGCCAGCACGTGCACCGAGGGCTGGCCCCAGAAAATCGTCACCGCACCGAATACGAGCGCGATGCCCGCGCGCAGCAGCACGGGCTTCCAGAGCTCGGCGGCTGCAGGCATGGATGAAGGCGCAGAAGAAGCGGGGAGAGTCACGGCTCCAGTTTAGCGATCAGACCTCCCACCTTTCGCAAGCTCAGGCCGGACCCCTCGGGTCCTCTCTTATGAACCGAGGACCATCCATTTGTCCGTCCGGGCCCGCAGGCCCAGCGTGACTCCGCGGGCGAGCATGTACCCCAGCGCGAAGACCGTCCACAGCCACACGAGCCGCGCCGCGCCGTCGGGCCGCGCCAGGTGGACCGCCAGCAGCAGCGGCGCATAGACCGTCAGGTTCACGACGCCGGCAATCGCCAGGTAGCGGGCGTCGCCCGCGCCGATCAGGACGCCGTCGAGCACGAAGACGAAACCGGCCAGGGGCTGCCCGACGGCGAGCACCCAGAGGGCAGCGGTGAGGGCGGACTGGACGCCGGCGTCGGAGGTGAACAGCAGCCCGGCCCACGGCGCGGCAAGCGCCAACAACGCCCCCGTAACCACGCCGAAGCCCAGGCCCCAGCGGATCATGGTGCGGGTCAGCTCGCGTGCCCTCCGCGGGTTCGCGGCGCCGAGTTCCTTGCCGATGAGCGCCTGCGCGGCGATCGCCAGAGCGTCCAGCGCGAAGGCCAGGAAGGAGAAGATAGTCATGGCGAGCTGGTGTGCGGCCAGGTTCACAGCCCCCTGCGCCGTGACCACCAGGACGGCGGCAAGGATGGCCAGGCGCAGGCTGAGCGTGCGGAGCATGAGCCACGAACCCACCTTGGTCATGGCGCGTATGCCGTGCCAGTCGGGCCGCAGCGACACACCGTGGCGCCGCGCGTTCCGGCCCACCATCACCAGATAGACGGCGGCCATGGCCCACTGGGCGATGCTGGTGCCGATGGCGGATCCGGCAACGGACAGGCCAATCCCGTAGACCAGGAACCAGTTCAGGGCGATGTTCAGGGCGAAGCCGGCCGTGGCCACCAAGAGCGGGGTGCGCGTATCCTGCAGCCCTCGCAGCACGCCGGTTCCCGCGAAGATCAGCAGCATCGCGGCCAGGCCGGGCATGGACCAGCGCAGGTAGTCAACGGCGAAGGCCTGCACGTCGCCCGTGGCGCCCATGGCGTCGACGAGCGGCTCGGCAGCGAGGAAGCCGGCGACGGCGAGCGCCGCACCGAGCAGCAGGGCCAGCCAGACGCCGTCGCGCCCTGCTGCGAGCGCCTTGGGGAGCCTGCCGTCCCCGATGGCACGCGCCACGGCGGGGGTTGTTGAATATGCCAGAAACACCATGAGTCCCACGGCTGTATGCAGCACGGTGGATGCAAGCCCCACGCCGGCCAATTGCGCCACGCCAAGGTGCCCCACGATGGCGGAATCGGCCAGGAGGAAGAGCGGCTCGGCGATGAGCGCGCCGAAGGCGGGCACGGCGAGGCGCAGGATTTCGCGGGCGGAGGAGGGCGTGGTGGAACTGGTCACTTTTTGGGGCACTGTCCCAGCCTAGCCGGGCGCCCGCGGGTAGATTGTGGCTGTGTCCACTGAGCATCCCATCACCGTTTCCGTCGCGCGCACCGTCCTGCCCGGTTACACGCGCCAGGCCAGCGCCTGGGCGGCTGCCGGCCAGGAACTCGCGCGCGAATGGCCCGGCTACTTGGGTTCGGGCTGGGTGCGGACGTCGGCCAATTCCGACGAATGGAACATGCTTTACCGCTTCGCGGATGCGGAGACTCTGCAGGCGTGGGAGGAGTCCGAGGAGCGCCGCTGGTGGATCGAGAGCTCGGCAGGGCTGCTGGAAGTCACGCGGGTGGAGCGCCGCACGGGGATCGAGGGTTGGTTCTCGCAGCCGGGTGACGTGAATCTGGTGGTCCCGGAAACCGTGGTGCCGCCGCGCTGGAAGCAGGCCGTGAGCATCTTCCTGCCGTTCTTCCCGCTGAGCCTGCTGGCCAATTTCCTGCTGCAGCCGTTCGTCTCTGACTGGCCCCTCGTGCTTCAGGTCCTGCTGAACACCTGCATCCTGACGCCGCTCATGACCTACATCTTCCTGCCCGTGACCACGCGCCTGCTCAAGCCGTGGCTGCAGGCCAAGCCGCGCCGTCGCGGGGCGTCACTTTAGTTGACACTTCAAGCTTGGCCTGTCAGGATTGACTTGAAGCTTCAACCAATGGGACTACCGCGAGGCTTCATGACAGCCAACCGCTATCCGAAACGGTGCAATCCCATGAACCAGTCCACCCTGACCAACACAGCCCTTACCGTCCTGCGCGTCATCGTCGGCTTCATCTTCGCCGCGCACGGCTGGCAGAAATTCAACGAATTCACCATCGCAGGCACCCAGGCAGCCTTCACCCAGATGGGCGTCCCCGCCGCTTCGCTCGTCGCGCCGGTGGTGGCGACCATCGAACTGGTGGGCGGCATCGCCCTGATCGCCGGCGTGCTCGCCCGCGTATTCGCCGCTCTGCTGGCGCTCGACATGCTGGGCGCCTTGTTCCTGGTCCATGCCCCGGCTGGAATCTTCGCGGACAAGGGCGGCTACGAGTTCGTCCTGGCCCTTGCCGCCGCAGCACTGGCCGTGGCCCTGACCGGCGCCGGGCGGATCTCCGTGGATGCTGCCGTCTTCGGCCGCAAGGCTTCCAAGCTCAGCGTGCTCGCGTAGACTCCATGCCCCCGCCTGGCGGCCACGCACCCGAGGTGCGTGGCCGCCGTCGTTTTCCATACCAGATCCGGAATATTTAGCCTTCGACGCCGCTCAGCTCGTCGGGATGACGTCCAGCTGGGCGGACTTGGCCACCTTGCCGGTCTTCAGGTCCACCGCGGGGATGGTGCGCGACGCCGGTTCGGTGACGAACGCCGTCGGGCCCTGGACGAACAGCGTGGAGCGCGGGTCCTGCCAAGTCTCCGACTCTTCCCACGCCGCCACCACGGCTTCGTGCGCGGCGACGGCCTCGCGGCCAGCCGCACCGCAATGCACGCCTTCGGGCTACACGCCGGCGAGCACCGGGGAATCAGCCGCAGAGTACGCAAGCCGGCCGCCGAGCCAGGTCTGCTCGATCCGAATGGAGCCCACCTCCTCCGCAGGCGTCTGCAGCGGATCCCGGTCCAGGACCACGAAATCGGCAAACTTGCCGGCCTCAATGGAGCCGAACTCGTGCTCGGAGAAGAGCTGCCAAGCGGCGTGGATGGTGTGCGAGCGGATCGCATCCTCGATGCCGATCCGGAACTCGGGGCCCAGCTGGACGCCGCTGCGGGTCAGCCGGGTCATGGCCACCTGGATGTTCAGCAGCGGGGACTCGGGCGTCACCGGGGCGTCGTTGTGCAGCGAGAACTTCATCCCGCAATCGGCGGCCGCACCCACCGGCGTCCAGGAATTGGCCCGGGCACCGAAAAGATCCACCAGGACATCGCCGTAGTAGTGGATGTGGGCCGCGAAGAACGAGATGGTGATCCCGAGTGCGTGCGCCCGCCCCACCTGCCCGGGCGTGATGGTGCCACAGTGTTCCAGCCGGAATCGACGGTCGGCGCCCGGGAATTCAGCCTGAAGCTGCGCCACGACGTCGAGCACCATCTCCACAGCAAGGTCACCGTGGACGTGGCATGCGAGCTGCCATCCGGCCGGCACATACTGGCGTCCGATCGCCAGCAGTTCATCGCGCGTGTAGTTGCTGCAGCCGCGGTGCCCCGGCTCCAGGCCTATCGCGCGGGTCGCCCGGCTGTCCTCGTACCCGAAGCTCGTTTCGATGTTGCCGATCCACGGCGAACCGTCGGTCCAGACCTTGGCTCCGACCTGCCGGAACATGGAATCGTCGTCGGTTCCGGCGGTCCGGGCGGGGCCAGCCGGCGTCGACATCTCATAGGCCCGGATCCGCACAGGGGCCTCCACGGACTCATAGAAACTCCGGACCGGGCCGTGCGATCCCGGGTGGAAGGCGAGGTCCCCGGTTGAGGTCACACCGGCGGCAGCCATGCGCTCCAGCTGGCGCGCCAAATACGGGTTGAAGGTCTTGTCGTTGACCTCCATTGCCGGGCCCATCAGGATCATCGACGCCGGGAGTTCCTTGCCCTCGCCGGTGAGAGAACCGTCCTTATTCCGGCAGTACTCAGAACCCGCCGGGTCCGGAGTGTCCGCCGTGACACCCAGCCGCGCCAGTGCGGCGTCATTCGCCCAGGAAGAGTGGGCCGAATAGTGCATGACGGACAGCGGGACCGACGGCGACAGTTCGGTGAGCAGCTGGCCGGACATCGCCGGAAGGTCTGGCAGCAGCAGGGGGTCCCAGCCGAACGCGACCACCCAGTCCCCGGGTCCTGCGCCGGCTACGGCGGCCTGGAGCTTGCCCATGACTTCTTCAGCCGATCCGCAGACCACTGCGCGGATGTCGATGCAGGCGGGTCCCAGGAAGTTCATCTCCGCGGTCGGGTGGCCGTGGGCCTCGACGAAACCCGGCAGCAGGGTGCGTCCGCCGAGGTCGTTGATCTCTGTGGCAGGGCCGATCAAAGCCGAAACATCGACGGCGGTGCCCACCGCCAGGATGCGGCCGCCAGCAACCGCCACGGCCTCAGCGATCGAGAACTCTTCATCGACGGTAATGACGTTGGCATTCAGGAAGACAGTTTCGGCGAAGGTGCTCATTGTGCGGCCCCCGTGACTGCAGTGGACGCTGTGCGGCCCGGGCGCAGGAGCCAGCAGACAAGGACGGCGGCAACCACAAAAATGCCTGCCTGGAAGGCCAGGCCCTGCCCGTACGCTTGGACATCAAGTACTGGGCCGGTCATGAAGATGCTGGAGATCGGGCCGGCGATGGCGAATCCGAGCCCGAAGCCGAACTGGCCGACGGCCGGCTTAACGGCTCCCACGGCTCCCAGTTGGTCCTGGGGTGCCGAGCCGAGAATGACGGCAGCCTGCGGGTTCTGCATCCACATGACGGCAAAGCCAACGATGAACAAGCCGACGCCGGGCAGGAGAATGTTGCCGGGCTTGTCGAGGAACAGTTGTATGGCCAGGCCAAACGCGCACAGCAGCAGGCCGGAAGTGAACATGGCCCGGTTGGAGATGGCAAAACGCTTCTGGGCGGTTCCGGCGACGATCGCACCGACGATCATGCCGACATACATGACGGCCACGACGACGGACACGGCCCCGGGGGCTACACCCGCCGGAATAGCCAAGGCCGGGTACTGGCCCAGCAGTGAAGCATCGGCCCAGTTGAACAGGACGCCCGCGATGCACGCGGCCGAGAAGGCCGGGATGCGGAAGAGGTGCATGGGAAATCCGGGTTCCTTGGCGCGCAGCTCCCAGATGGCGAAGGCAGCGAGCAGAACAGCGGCAAGTAGCAGGCCGCCAATCACTTCGGGAGCACCCCAACCCAGGCTGGACGCACGGCCGATCGAGTAGACCAGGGCCACGAGGCCAAGCCCTGCGAGCAAGACACCCGGGAGATCGAACTTCCGAGGCTTGGCCGCCTTGGTTTCGGGCACGAATGCCGCCGCAATGAGTCCCGCGACCAGGCAGATGAGCGCGGCACTGACGTAGTTGAAGCGCCAGCCGAAGACAGTCTGGATGGTGCCAGAGAGTGAGGTCATCAGCACGATCACGCTCGCGCCAATGCCGAAGAAGATGCCAAAGGCCTTGGGAAGTTCCGACTTGGGATAGATCGCGGGAATCATGGCCAGGCACATGGAGAAGGAGAGCGCGGTCCCGATGCCGGTCAGGGCGCGGCCAAGGCCGAACATCCACGCGGTGCCTGCCGTCGCGGTGACGATCGAGGCAGCGGACATCAGGAAGACGCCCGCAAGCAGTGTGCGCTTGCGGCCCTTGTTGTCGCCGATGATGCCGGCGCCCAGTAGGCTCGCGGCGAGGACCACGGTTCCCAGGCTCTTGAGGAACGAAGCCAGACCCGGGTCCATCCCGAGTGCCTTGGCGGCGGCCGGCATGGCCACGGCGTGCAGGGCGGGATCGCCGCCCTGCAGGGAACCAACGACTGCGATGCTGATCATCGCGGCCAGAATCTTCTTGCGGTTGCGGAGCTGGCGGTTGCTCCAGCTCGGTTCCGTGGGCCGTGCGGGCGTTTCCGCGCTCGGTGGCAGTTCCCGGGTGTGTGACTTGATGACCACGCCAGGCTCCTTCTAGTAAACGGGGTCGGCGGGGCCATGTCCGGATAATTGTGACGCGCATCTCACGTCGGCCCTGCATCAATGTTATTTCACGGCGTGGATTAAGTCACGAAGTTTTTCCCTCCCCTGTGTTGGCTTGGAATTTCAGGCCATT
Source organism: Arthrobacter cavernae (assembly GCF_017368795.1). Lineage (GTDB taxonomy): Bacteria > Actinomycetota > Actinomycetes > Actinomycetales > Micrococcaceae > Arthrobacter > Arthrobacter cavernae. The sequence continues at coordinate 29,803 of NZ_JAFNLL010000018.1, forward strand.
CTGGCCGCTACTGCCGCCAAGGCCGGCTGCCCGATGACGCGGCTTCGACCGGCCAGCACCATGCCCCGGAGCATCTGGTGCGGGGCGCCCGGGCCGAAGTCGACGTCAAGGCGTGTGATCGACGGCAGCCCACCGATCCCATCCAGATACCCGCGCATCTCGGTTTCAAGCCCCCGCCGGAATTCGGCCAGGAAGCCATTGACAATGAACAGCTCGGGATTCACCACGCCAGCCACGGTATCGATCGTGATGCCAAGCCAGCGCCCGGCGTCGGCGAAGGTTTCCGCTGTGCGTTTGTCGCCGCCGTCGAGCAGTTCACGCAACTCGGCCGTCATCGCCTCATGGCGGCTGGACAACCCACTCATTACGGTGGCGTAGTCCGCCCCCGTCGCCTGGCTGTAGATCGAGGCGAGGCCCAGGCGTGTCTCGGCACAACCGCGCCGCCCGCACCAGCATTGGCGGCCGCCCGGATCGATCACGATGTGGCCGAATTCGCCGGCCAATCCACCCGATCCGTGCTCCACGGTTGAACGGCTGAAGAGACCGCCGCTGACAGCGCCGCGGCCCCCGATATAGGCCACGGATTTGTCGTCCAGCGCGGGCTCCGAGCCACTGATGCAGGACAGCATGGAGTAGTTGGTTTCCCGGTCCACTCCCACCACAGCCGTGGATCCTGCCGCAGCCAGCATCTCCTCGACGTAGCGGCCCAGCGGTCCCTCGCTCCAGCCGTTGAGCACGGAGCGGACCACAGTGCCGCGTTCGCGGTTGGCGGCACCCGGCACGCCCACCTCCAGCGCCAGGACCGGGCGGGACTGGCGGGAGGCGACGTCGAGCAGTCCGCGTACAGCCAAGTCAAGATGAGGGAGATATTCCGCAAGGCCGCTGTATTCCGGGACCGGAAACTCATGGACGGACTCCAGCTCCCCCGTCAGGTTTCCGATCGCGGCCAGGATCCGGGTGCGGTCGCACTGGATGGCGAGCAGCACCCAGGGGCGCCTGGCAAGGGAGATCGGGCGCACCGGCCTGCCCATCGCGGGCTGTTCGCCGTCGGTTTCCTCCACCAGCCCGCGGTCCCGGAGCTCCTGGACCAGATTGGTCAGAGCGGACACGCGAAGTCCGCAATGGCCCGCTATCTCCGCCCGCGTCAGTGTCCCGTGTCTGGCCAGTACAGACAGCACGGAGGACAGATTGTGCTCGCGGAGTCCGGCAACCGAGGCCCCCGACTGGCCCAGCGGCCCGGACATAGCTACCCCGTTCATGTCCCTAGCCCTTCCCGCTGTGCGCGCCGCCAGTTCCAGGCGGCGGACCTCCACTTCATCATAGGACGGCCCGCCCGAAAGCGTCCGGCTGGAATCACAGACAGAAGCCAAGTCACAGAGCGGCACAACAGGACCCGCGCTCGTAGAGTGGCAGCATGAGCGAGCCCGCCTCCAACTCCGTCACCCTCCGTTTTCTCGCCGCCCCCACCGACGTCGGCCACAGCGGCTCCGTGGACGCCGGCACCGTCCTGGAGTGGGTGGACAAGGCGGCCTACGCGGCCGCCGTCGGCTGGGCCAAGTCCTATTGCGTCACCGCCTACGTCGGCAACATCCACTTCGCTGATCCCGTGAACAGCGGCGACATGGTGGAGGTCACGGCAACGATCGTCTACACCGGACGCTCCTCGATGCACATCCGCACCGTGGTCAGTTCCCGAGACCCCAAGGGCGGGCCGGAGACGATGCACAGCCAGTGCATGGTGATCTTCGTGGCCGTCGGGCCTGACGGCAAGCCGATCCCGGTCCCCCAGTTCGAGCCTTCTACGCCGGAGGAGATCGAGCAGCGGGACCATGCGCTGGCGCGGGTCACCGTCCGTGAACAGATCGTCAAAGCCATGAATGCCCAGGAATATACCGACGCTGGCACGGCCGAGCGTGTGGTGCTGCGCTTCATGGCGTCCCCCACCGACGTGAACTGGGGCGGCAAGGTGCACGGCGGCATCGTGATGAAGTGGATCGACGAGGCAGCATACGTCTGCGCCTCGCGCTACTGCGGCATGGACACCGTTGCGGTGTTCTCCGGCGGTGTCCGCTTCTACAGGCCGCTGCTGATCGGCCACGTGGTGGAGGTGGAGGCCAGGCTGGTCTACACCGGCAACAAGGGCATGCACATCGCAGTCCATGTACGATCGGGCGATCCCAAGACCCGCGAGATGAACCTGACCACGTACTGCCTCACGGTCATGGTGGCCCGGGATGCTGGTGGAACTTCAGTCCCGATTCCGCCGTGGGTTCCTGTGTCTGACGAGGACAAGCGCCTGCACGCCCATGCCCGGGAGCTGCTGGAGATCCGGGGCACCGCACCAGGCAACCGCCTGCCTAACCACCTGCTGCCGCAGGGGCGCTAGCTGGCCCGCCTGCCGGTCGCGTACGTCGGATCAGCCGGCGTGCGGACGCGGCCGCTCCGGCGTGCCGACAGGGTCGGGGTCGGGATCGGGAACCATCTCGTCCTGCGTTCGGGATCCGGCCGCAGCGGCCGGGCGTGACGTCACAATGGCAGCCATGACGGCCAGTGTTCCGGCGGCTACGACCCACATGATGATGCCGCCCAGTTCTGCGGCCGCGGGACCCGCTGCGCCCCACGGCTGGCCCACAGAGGTGTACCAGGGCGATTCCAGGGCTGCGGCCTGGGCGGTGAGGCCCCAGCCGTAGACGCCATAGAGTGCCGCGGTACCGGCCAGGACACCCAGCCGAGCCTTGCGCGCATGGCCTCCGCCGCCGTCGGGCCTGCCTGTCATCGCGCGGGTGAAGAGGCAGCCGGCCAGCAGGGCCAGCAGGGTCATGGCGCTGTATCCGAGCTGGCCGCGGGCCGACCAGCCCAGCAGGGGGGTGTAGTAGAAGGCGACGAGGGAACCGGCAATGGCATAGGCCGCGAAGTAGGGGGCTCTGGTGACGCCGGCCAGCACCGGCTGCACTGTGCGGGCGAGGATCTCCTTCACCCCTGTGCTGCTATCCGTCCTGCCTAGAATGGTGAGTTCGGCCAGGGCGAGCGGGGCTGCTGGGACGAGCAGCAGCGGCACGACGGCGGTCAGCATCATCTGGGTCAGCACGTGCGCGTTGAAAAGGTAGCCCTGGTAGACATGGATGCCGCCGTTCGTGACCATGAAGAGGACGGCGACACCTGCAAGCCACAACACGGTGCGGTGCGCGGGCCAGGTGCGGCCGGCTCTCCGGAGCCGGCGCACGCCCGCGAGGTAGAAGAAAACGGCGAAGCCGCACGCAAGGCTCCACAGTGGATCAGGCGCCCACTGGGAGATATACGCCCACAGCTCGGGTACGGGCAGCCCGGGATCCGTGGCGGCAGAGCCAAGGGACGTGGGTGGTTCCGTGCGCCCCAATGCCGTCGCCATCCCGACGGCCGCGCCCATGACAGCCAGTTCGGCCACGGCTAGGGCCGTGAAGTACCGGCCAGCCCGGTGCGGGTCAAGCTCAAGACGTCGCAGGGACCATTGCCTGTGGAGTGCGCCGAAGGTCCCGAGGACGATGAGAGCTGCTGCTTTGGCAACGACGATCCCACCGTAGGCGGTGGACAGGCCTCCCCACGAGCCGATGCTCGCCCATGCTGCCATGATCCCCGATGCCACAATGGTGATGAAGCACACCAGCGCCAGGGTGGAATACCGCCGGACCACCCCGTTCAGCTGGCCAGGCAGCACCGCCGGGCGCAGCAGGATCAGTACCAGCAACCCGCCCAGCCAGACCGCGGCGCTGCCTGAGTGCAGGATCACCGAGGTGGTGCTGTCCGCATGGCCGGCCCCGCCGGTCGCATGGGATTTCAGCACCAGCGGCACCAGCCCGGCGAACGCCAGCACCGTGGTCACTGCCACCATGCGGGGGCTTCGCAGGTTGAAGCACGCAAAGGCGACGGCCGCGGCCAGCGCGGAAGCCAGGACGCCGTAGCGCCCGGCATCGACACCGGTGAGGAATGACACGAAGATCGGCCCGAAGCTGTCGGCGGACACCGGGATGTTGGCAATGGTCAGGAAACTCAGGAATACGAACCCGGCGGCGGCAACGGCCCAGATGGCCGCCGACCAGCCGGCAATCCGTAGGGCCTTTGCATGCGCAGCCCCGCCGTGGGGCAGCGCGAATACTGCGAGGACAAGGGCGCCAATGCAGCAGGCATTGGCGAGATTGAACACGAGTTTGGCTGCCGGCAGGCCCCACGTCACGGCCGGGCCGGTCCGGTCAAGGATGCCGGGTTCGGCGCTGCCCCCGTAGCTGTAGGCCCAGACCAGCGCCAGGAGACCTGCACCCAAAAACGCGCCCACGGCCCCGATCCGCATCGTCAATGGCATATCGTTCCCTTCCGGAACCAGACCTTCCCAAGGCAGCGGCCGCAAGTGTGGCCCCTTCAGGGGTGGCTGGTAACTATGCCACAGTCTGGCGGCCATTCCTTGGGGAATCCTTATACACCTACAAGGTCCGAACCATCAACAGACGTAACACCACGGAAATCTTCCAAATCCATTGCCCGGGTTCCGTCCTGCCCATAATCTGTCAGAGGCGCGGCGGGACGAGAACTCCAGGCGTGAGTTCTGCAAAGCCGGCCACCAAGGAGGAACGAATGAACGTCAAAAAGCCACGGCACAGTTTCAAGTTCCGAACAGCAATAACTGTCGTCGCGTTGGCGGCATCCGCCGTCGGGTTCGCCGGCATGACGGCGCCGGCACAGGCGGCATCATCAAGCGGCTGCGAGGGCGGCGGATTCACGGTTCTCGGGAAGACCGCACAGTTCAACAGCACAGTGCCCGCACCCACGGGCCGCTTCCTCGTCCAGGGCAAGTACGTCCAGTTCGAGGTCGACCCCACCAATTTCGCCATCCACAACTACACCTTCACCGGCGCAGCAAACGACCTCGACCTCACCGGCGGCCGCGTGACCCCTGTCTTTGAAAGCAAGATTCCCGACCACCGCGGCCTGGCGCTGACCAGCGACGTCTCCCTCGAGCTCACGGACACCGACGTCCAGCTCAACCGAACCGGCACCGGCGGCCTGTCAATGAAGATCCAGGCCAAGGACTGTGCAGCCGGCGGCATCTTCCAGATGGAACCGGCCCGCGGTGACGGCACCCGGACGCGCATCGTCCACCGGCTGGGGACCGGCGCGTTCTACTTCGACAACGCAAACTTCCGCGCCCACCTCGGTGAGTTCCGCGGCTCGGAGTGCACCAGCGTGCAGACCGGACCGGCCAGCCAGTTCTGCGTGAAGGTGACGCCCCGGGTCAACATCGGCAACGACCTCTCCGAAAAGTTCGTTGTCCGCGACAGCCCCCAGGTCGCCACCCGCATCCTGCAGCCCGAGTGCGGACCGGACTTCACGAACAGCCTCGGCCTCAGCGAGACCCGCGACCATTGCGGCGGCATGACCATCTGGGACGTGGCCAGCGGCGGCCGGATGGGAATGGTCACTGGCGAGGACGCCACTGAAGTAGCCAACCCGGCCACGAACTGCACCCAGAACTGCCAGGCCCAGAACCAGGTCAAGGGGCGGCTGGATGACCTCGGCTTCCCGTTCCCGGTTGCCGAAGGGAGCCGGCTGACCCCGCGCACCTCCACCCAGGGACTGACCGCGGCACTCACGCCGTAACCGGCAACACCCACCCGACCGTGGCGTGGCCGGGCCCGCAATGGGCCCGGCCACGCCACGGTCTTGTCGTACCTGGTTCAGGCACCCCTGGTTCAGGCTTCCTGGGGGGCGACCGCCATCTAGAAGCCGCCGCCGCCGGACTCGCCCGCCATGTTGGCAAAGCGGGAGTAGTGGCCTTGGAAGGCGACCACGATGTCCTTTGTGGGGCCGTTACGGTGCTTGGCGATGAGAATGTCGGCCTCGCCGGCGCGCGGCGATTCCTTGTCGTAGACGTCTTCACGGTGGAGCAGGATGACCATGTCGGCGTCCTGCTCGATGGAGTTGTGGACTGCGATCCCGTTGGCAATGAAATTGTGGTTTCCCAGCACCGTGGCGTCGAAGACTTCCTCTTCGCCGTCCGGTTCGATGGCGATGATGCTGTCCCAAAACAGGTCATTGATTGCTTCAATGTCGAGCTCGGCGCTGTCGAGCACCTCGGCTACACGGCCCAGTCGCTGCCGTGAAGGAGCCGACTTGAACAGGGAAGAGCCACAGTATTTTGTTCCGAGTGCTTCCTGGAATTGGCGATGGCTGAGATCGCTGTCATCCAAAATCTTGCGGACTTTGTCCCATACCTGAAGCGGCATAGTGTCAACATTTGTATTTGGGGTGGTCCGCTTGACGATTTCAAGGAGCCGCTCAGCATTGGCTGAACGCTCGCCATGGACACCGATCTCCTGCAGGAACCGGCGCTGATCATCTGATCCGGAAACGTCAAGCGTGTACCCTGGACGATAGTTTTCCTTGAGCGTAGCCCGGTGGACCCGGGCGGTAATCCCGAACCTCAGCAGCAGGCGCGCGATGTCGTCTACCAGTCTTCTTGAGGTGGACGCATAGTAGACACGCCCGCCGTTTCCAGCCTTGTTAAGGGTGATGGATCCATCCGTAGCCCACAGGTGCCGGAGGAATAGCGCGATTTGCGACTTCGGCAGTGAAAACACCGACTCAGGGGCAAATTTTTCGTGGCTTCTGAGACCGAAAAGGCCCATTCCGTCCAGCCATTGCGCAATCGGGTTCCGTTTGCCACGCGCCAGCCTGAACGGTGCAGGCAGCCTCAGGGTCGTGCAACGCGCGACAGCATAGTCATCGCGTGCAGGCGTCACACCAAAGAATCCCGCAGCTTCGCTCACTGCCGTGATGTTCTGCTCATCACGTGTCGCGTAGCGAATTGGCTGGCGGCGCACAAATGACCCGTCGCCAATCAGGTGGGCCAGCATGATTACTTGCCGGTCATCCCATTCAGTCCGCGCCGAGGGACCGTCCACGTGGCGGGGCACTCCCAACCTGTCGCCGGGAGCCAAGTCGCCTAGGGCCCGCCAACCTTCGTAAGTGAAAAACGGGTGGTTCGCTGTTGCACGAATGGTTCGCCCGGAAGCCAAAGTCAGTTTGTGGACTGGCTTGATACCGGTTGAGAAGACATGAGTGAGATGGCGTTCGACGTATCGAAGATCGTCACCGAGGGACCACACCGGAACATCCTTTGCGCCGGCTTCGAAAAGCTCGCCCATGGTCGTTTCGGAGCCGGTGTCGGATCGCAAGACCCGGGTATCCGCTGTGAGACAGCCGGATTCGCGGAGGTCCGAGACCATGGGGCGCTTGTCGGCGCGCTGCTCGGAGCCACGGTTCAGCTGCGACAGGGCGATGACCGGGACCTGGAGTTCCTTGGCCAGGAGCTTGAGCGCACGCGAGAACTCGGAGACTTCCTGCTGGCGGGACTCCACCTTCTTGCCGGAGCTCATGAGCTGGAGGTAGTCGAGGATCACGAGCTTGAGGTCATGCTGCTGCTTCAGGCGGCGGCACTTGGCCCGGATTTCCATGAGCGACATGTTGGGGCTGTCATCGATGAACAGCGGGGCGTCGTTCATGCGGCCCATGGTGGTGGCGATCTTGGACCACTGCTCGTCCTTGATGGTGCCCTTGCGCAGGTCCTGCAGGCCGATGGTGGCCTCGGCGGAGAGCAGGCGCATGGCGATCTCGTTCCGGCCCATTTCGAGCGAGAACATGACCGTGGCGAGGTTGTTCTTGATGGCCGCGGAGCGGGCGAAGTCCAGCGCGAAGGTGGAATTGTGCGTGGGGATGAAGGAGCGGCCTGCCAGGTACAGATGCGACTCGTGGGCCACCTGAATGCAGCGGACGGGGACAGAGTCCACGGGACGAACAGCCGTGATGAAGCGCTGGGTTCGTTTCGGGGTCGCGCGCGCGTCCCGCTCCTTGTGCAGGAGGTGCTTGCGCTGGAGGCCGAAAACCGCATCCGACGAGGCGAAGGTGATGGTGAACGACGTCGACGAGGCCTCCGAGCGGCCGCTGACGGCCTTCTCGCTCCATCCGGTGCGGTAGCCCAGACTGTGGATGAGTTCCCTTGCGTCCTCGGCCAGTGTGCGGGAAGTTACGGCAAACTGAACGCATCCGCTTGACGTGACCGTTCCATCGCTGTCCAAGAGACCCGCCAACAGCGCCCTTCTTTGCTGCTCGCTGGCGCGCAGGTACCGCAGAGGAATGTGCTTGTTCCCCAGGACGCCGAGGGAACGCAGGAAGGTGAAGCTCTCGGCCGGCAGTTTCAGCGAATAGGTGATTCCATCGACAACGGCGGTCTCGTAGCCCTCCTCGCCGATGCGCATCAGGACCTCGGGATCGGCCGTAGTGACCCGCGCGGCATTGGAGTGGCCGTCCCCCAGCCAGGCGCCCAGCGTGTAGGGACCGATCGGCAGCTGGGCCTCGGGCAACTGCACGGGTTCGGAGTTCACCACCGAATGGTTCAGCCGCGCATCCTTGGTCTGGCAACGGAGCGAGGCGGCGATTTCGGTGGTGGTCCGGACAGCAGCGTGGATCCACGTGGGCTTCATGCTTCGGGAAGCCTCCTGCGCTGACTTCCGGGAGGCCCGCGTCTCCGTTAGCCACTGGTGCTCCGCGTCGGCAACCAGGGTGGAGCCGTCGTCGAAGGTTACCTCGAAGCACTGGCGGCCCAGCATGACATCTGTCACTGCGACCACGGTGGTCGGCCTGCCGTCAGCGGCAAGGACCTCATCCCCGGCACGGACCTCCCCCATGGTCGTCCACCCGTGCGGAGTCGGCAGCGGCGTGTCCAGCGAAAGGGCCTTCCCAACAGCCGGGCGCGCCGCGATGACGATCATCTGGCCCGGGTGCAGGCCGTGCGTCAGCTCATCGAGCTCGTAGAAGCCGGTGGGCACGCCGGTCATGCCGTCGCCGCGGTGGCCGGAGGCCTCGATTTCGTCCACGGTGGATTCCATGACGTCCTTGAGCGCCACGTAGTCTTCCGCGGTACGGCGTTCGGCCACGGCGTAGATTTCGGCTTGGGCCTGGTTGACCAGGTCCTCGACTTCGCCGTCCTGGCCGTAGCCCATCTGGACGATCTTGGTGCCGGCGTTGACGAGGCGGCGCAGCACGGCGCGCTCAGCCACGATCTCGGCGTAGTAGCCGGCGTTGGCGGCGGTGGGGACGGTCTGGATGAGCTCGTGTAGGTAGGCGGGGCCGCCGATCCTGTTGATCTCACCGCGCTTGGTCAGTTCATCCGAGACCGTAACGGCGTCGGCGGGTTCGCCGCGGCCGTAGAGGTCGATGATGGATTCGTAGATGGTTTCGTGCGCGGGACGGTAGAAGTCGTGTCCGCGGACGATTTCAACGACGTCGGCGATCGCGTCCTTGGAGAGCATCATGCCGCCGAGCACAGACTGTTCTGCCGGGATGTCCTGCGGGGGTTTCCGGCTGGCGTCCGATGCCCGGGGTGCCTCGATTGAGTCCAAGTGCGTAACTGACAAAGCCGTCCTCCATTGTGTACCGCGGCAGAAATCTACCGACGGTGCGTAAAGCGCAGGTGACCCGGCATGGATTGCCCTGGGTTTCCGGTGCCCGCCCGTTGATCCCGTTGTATCAACGGGGGCAGACATTTTCCGTTGTCCCCAGTTTCCACAACTTATCCACAGAACATTCCACAGCGCATGTTTGAGCACGGCTGGAAGGGTGCCCGCGGGCCTGGAAAAGGGCGGACCTCATACCTGAAACAGGTACCTCAGCTACGTTAGCCCTGCTTTTCCGAGCCGCCAACTGGGCCCTGTGGACAACGTGTGGAATACCTCCCCCTGGTTGTGCACAGCCTGTGCATTGCCCTGTGGACAGAGAAATTCTTTTCCCGGAAAATAGTCTCTGAGCTGGGAAAATACGCTTGGCGGCGTGTGGATTAAAGAAATTTTGGCCCTACAGTCATCCACAGCTGGCACACCCGGCGCGCCGCTTCAGCGCGCAGCAAACGGACACCAAGGCACAAAACATGCCCCAACTGTGATGCGCCGCATATTGCCTGCCGAAATTTGACAGTCCCTTCTCGGAAGTCTATGCCGGTCCCGGAATGTGCTGTGGATAACTGCGATCTGGCATAAGCTCTAAGCATGGGTCTGAGTCTGGGTGACGTACTGATGATCGGACTGCCTCTAATCGTGCTTGCTGCGGTCCTGTGGGGGCTCACGGAAGCCTTCAAACCACGCGACACCGGGACCTCCGACGCGGAGCGCTACCAGCGTGAACTGGCGGTCCGTTCGGCCGCCCATCAGGCCGCCCAGTCTCAGGCCGCCATGGCGGCCCGGGCCCGGGTGGAGGCCTCCACCAAGCCCAGCCAAAACGAGGCCCAGCAGACGCAGCAGGACCAGCAGTCCCGGGCTGCCCTGAAGGCCCAGGCCGGCTCCAGCCCCCGCGCGGGGCAGGCCGGCTACCAGGGCCCGGTCCTGCCCAATGGCCAACTGAATCCGCAGTTCGCCCTTCAGCTGCAGGCCATGGCGCGCAGCGGCCAGAAAATCCAGGCCATCAGGCTCCTGCGGCAGGCAACGCATTCGGACCTGTTGACCGCCAAAAACTACATAGATCGGCTCTAAAGCATGGATTCACTGTTGGTACCCGTCATGATCCTCATCGCGGTCATCGTCGGAGTGCTGTTGATCAGCCGCAGCGTGGCCCGCCGCGCGGCAGGCCACCGGGAACACGCCGCCGCCGCGAAGGTGCGCAAGGATCCCGCCGAACTCGCACGCGAATCCGCTGCCAAGCTCAGCGAGGAACAGCACCGCAAGCTCTACTCGCTCATCGCGCAGGGCCAGGCCATGGCGGCGATCAAGCTATACCTGGAGGCAACCGGAGAGGGCCTGCGGGCCTCGCGCGACGCCGTCGGCGCCTTGGCTTCACACCCGCAGCCCTTCACCCTGCCGGGCGCAGCGGCACCGGACGCGGCCTCGGACGACGAACCCGAGCACTTCACCTACCGGTACCGGGCGATTGCCAGCAAGGGCGACGTCACGCGCGAAGTCAGCAGCAACATGCTCAACGACGAAATCTACGGGCGCATCCGGACGCTGGCCAAGAGCGGCGACGTCGAGGCCGCCGCCGTGGCACTCACGCGGCACTCGGACATTTCCATGAAGCAGGCCCTCGAGTTCATCGAACTCCTGGACGACTAAGTCCCCCGGCGCGCCTGCGGCACGGCTAGAAGTCGAACAGCTCGCCCAGCCAGCCTTCCTTCTTCTTGGGCTTGCGGCGGTCGTAGTCGCGGTCGTAGCCCTGCTTGCCATAGCTGCGGTCGTCGTACCGCGGCTTGTCCCGCTGGGCGTACCGCGGGTCCGTGCTGTTGTAAGCAGGGGTGCCATAGAGCGGCGGGGGCGTGAGCCGCGGCTCGGGCAGCGGCGGCACCGGCGGGGCCGCAGGCGGCTGTGCGGGAGCCGCGCCGAATCCGCCGGAGGCGCGGTCGATGATCTTGTCGAGCTCGCCGCGGTCCAGCCACACTCCCCTGCACTGCGGGCAGTAGTCGATCTCCACACCGCTGCGTTCGCTCATCACCAGGTCAATTGAATCCACAGGACACTTCATGACCGGCTCAACGATCCAGCCCCCGGAAAAGTTCGGGCGCCGGAAAAGTCGGGCGCAGCGGTTCAGCGGCCGCCGGAGATGCCTGCGAGCAGCTGCTCGAACGGCAGCGAGACCATCGGATCCGCCTTGCGGCGCGGCTGCGGCCCGCTTAGGAGTTGCACCAGCTCCCCCGCGGCACGCTCCACCCGCTCGGATAGCGGCGAGGCGCCGTTGTCGGTGTTTCCCCAGTCCTGGGGGCCCGCGAAGACGGACGTCTGGGTCGTCCGCGTCCGGAGGTAGCTGAAGAGGGGCCGCATGGCGTGGTCAATGACCATCTGGTGCCGGTCCGAGCCGCCCGTGGCGCCGAGGAGGGCGGCCTTGCCGTCCAGGGACTTGGGGTCCAGGACGTCGATGAAGGACTTGAACAGGCCGCTGTAGGAGGCGCTGAAGACGGGCGAGACGGCGATGATGGCGTCCGAGTCCTCGACGCCGGCGATCACCTCGGCGAGGCGGGGAGCCGCGTAGCCGGTGACGAAGTTGTTGGCGATGTCCACGGCCAGGTCCCGGAGCTCGATGACGTCCACCTGCGCCTCATAGCCCGCCTGGGCCAGCTGGCGCTTTGCGGAGGCGGCGAGCTGGTCGGCCAGCAGCCTGCTCGACGACGGGACGCCCAGTCCGGCGGAAAGTACGGTTATGCGGCGGGTCTCCATGGCGATCTCCTGTTGCTCGGTGGCTCATAAACAGTACATGCGTTTGCATCTACATTCACAAACCGGGGAGCCGCGGGATTTATTCCAGCCCTACAGCTGCACGCTCCCGCGGATGCACGTGACCGAGTTCCCGCCCACCCAGATATCCTCGCCGTCCGCCTCGACGTGGATGCGCCCCGCCCTGCCCAGCACCGTCCCCTGGGCCGCCACGTACTGCCTGGGTGCCCGGCCGCTGCCGATGAGCCACTGGGCCACCCCGGCGTTGAAGCTGCCCGTCACAGGGTCCTCCACCATGGCATCGCCTGGAATGAACGTGCGGACCTCGAAATCCACGCCGGCACCGGGGGCATGCGGGCCAACAATGCCCACGTTCAGCTCCCCCATCGCCGCAAGATCCGGCTCGATCGCCAGCACCTGCGCGGCCGATTCAAGCAGCACGCCGATCCACTGCGGGCCGTTGACCAGCCACGACGCGCCCAGCAACGCTGTCTCCGGCAGGCGCAGGCCTGCGGCAAGCTGCACCAGCGTGGCCTCGTCCACGGGACCGGAGCGCGTCAGAGGCGGGGCAGCAAACGCCAGCCAGCCGCCGTCGTGCTTGATCCTGACCAGGCCCGCGCCGCACTCCTGGACCACCACACCGTCCTGCTTCGGCACGCCGCCCGCCTCCAGCCAGGCATGCGCGGAGCCGAGCGTGGGGTGCCCGGCGAAGGGGAACTCCTCGCTGCCCGTGAAGATCCGGACGCGGTAGTCGGCGGCCGGATCGGTGGGCGGCAGCAGGAACGTGGTCTCGGAGAGGTTGGTCCAGTTCGCGAAGTGCTGCATCGTCTCGCTGCTGAGGCCTTCGGCATCGACGACGACGGCGAGCGGGTTGCCGCAGTAGGGCTCGGCGGAGAAGACATCCACTTGGGCAAAGGGCCTGGCGCGCAGGGCATCGGGGTTCACCGCTGCAGGCTATCACCGGGGCTGACAAGCTCGACGACGTGGACCGTGGCGTCCTCGCCGAGCTGGTCCGCACGGGCTACGGCCACGTCATGGCCGAGCTGCACCGACACCTGAGGCTGCGTTGGGTTAAAGCGAAAGACCCCCGCCACCGGAATTCGGTAGCGGGGGCCTCTCGTGCAGTCAGAAACTGACTACTGCTACTACTTGCTTACGACCTCGAGGTCGATAACAGCAGAAACGTCCTCGTGCAGGCGGACGTTGGCCTGGTACGAACCAACAGACTTGATGTGGTTCGGCAGTTCAACGTTGCGCTTGTCGATGGCGCCGAGGCCAGCGGCCTCAACTGCAGCAGCGACGTCAGCCGGCTTGACGGTGCCGAAGAGACGACCGGACTCGCCGGCCTTCACTACGAGCTTGACCTTCTTGGAGGACAGCGCAGCAGCCTGGGCCTGTGCAGCTTCAACAGAAGCGTGCGCACGAGCAGCGCGGGCAGCCTTGATGGACTCAACCTGCTTCTCGCCACCCTTGGACCAGGTCAGAGCGAAGCCGCGGGGCAGCAGGTAGTTACGTGCGTAACCGTCCTTGACCTCGACAACGTCGCCAGCAGCACCGAGACCGGTAACTTCGTGGGTCAGAATGAGCTTTGCCATGTTAGTTAGTCCCTTCCTTAGCCGCGGCCAGCGCCGGAGTAGGGCAGCAGAGCAACTTCGCGGGCGTTCTTGATTGCCTGTGCGATCTTGCGCTGTTCCTGAACCGTGACGCCAGTGACGCGACGTGCGCGGATCTTTCCGCGGTCAGAGATGAACTTGCGCAGCAGTGCTACGTCCTTGTAGTCGATGACAGTGATGTCAGCGGCCTTCAAGGGGTTGGACTTTGGTTTGGGCTTACGGAGTTCAGCCTTAGCCATCGTGGAGCTCCTATTCTATGGAGCCCGTGGATATTGATCCACGGGATGGTGGTGTTCGACGGCGGTTGCCGTCCGGGTGCCTCGCGGCACTTCCGGCGGGTTCCGGCGTCGGACGATTTCTGTTTGTTTTAGAAGGGAGGTTCGGAATCCGGGCCGTTGCCCCAGCCGCCGCCTGCATTGCTGACCCCGGGCGTAGCCCAAGGATCTTCCTGCGCTGCGGGCTGGTTGCCGCCCCAGGTTCCACCGGAGTTGCCGCCCTGGTTTGCACCAGCGCCGCCTCCGAAGCCACCGCTGTTACCGCCGCCGAAGCCGCCCTGGCCACCCTGGGCGCCGGAGCGCTGGGTGCGGTTGACCTTGGCATTGGCGTAACGCAGGCTCGGGCCGATTTCATCGACTTCGAGCTCGATAACGGTGCGCTTCTCGCCTTCCTTCGTTTCGTAGGAACGGCTCTTCAAACGGCCGGAAACGATGACGCGCATGCCCTTGGTAAGGGATTCGGCCACGTTCTCGGCTGCTTCGCGCCATACCGATGCGCGGAGGAACAGGGTTTCCCCGTCCTTCCACTCATTGGACTGGCGGTCAAAGGTCCTGGGAGTAGAAGCGATGGTGAAGTTCGCTACTGCCGAGCCAGACGGTGTGAACCGCAGCTCCGGGTCATTGGTGAGATTACCGATGACCGTAATAGTGGTTTCGCCTGCCATCTACTGCCTCCTTGTTCGTTCCTGCGGGATAAAGATTGAAAAGCCTGGAGCTGAAATTACTCAGCAACGACCTTCTGGTCTTCGGGGCGGATGATCTTGGTGCGCATGATGGTCTCGTTGAGAGACAACTGGCGGTCAAGTTCCTTGGCGGTAGCCGGAGCAGCGGTGAAGTTCACCACGGCGTAGATACCTTCGGACTTCTTCTTGATGTCGTAAGCCAGACGGCGACGGCCCCAGATGTCAACCTTTTCGATGGTTCCACCATCGTTGGTGATGACGGTGAGGAACTTCTGAAGCGACGGCTCTACGGTACGCTCTTCGACCTCGGGGTCGATGATTACCATCAATTCGTAAGGACGCATATGTGAACCCACCTCCTTTGGGCTAAGCGGTTACGGTATTTCCGTAACAGGAGGTTCATTTGCGATGCCGTGGGTCCGCCCGCCACCGGAAATTCGGCAGCGGGACGTAGCACAGACTTCAATATCCTAGTCCATCTCCCGTGTCCAATGCTATTCGGCGGGTTCGCGGGGCAGAACGGGCGAGTCGGCGTATGTGGAAAACCGGGACGCCAGCGGCAAACTAACTCCATGACCATCCTGAAGTCCGTTACCCTGTTCGTTCTCGCGGCAGCAGCCGAGATCGGCGGTGCGTGGCTCGTGTGGCAGTCGGTGCGTGAAGCCAAACCGTGGTGGTGGGCGGGCCTGGGCATCGCGGCGCTGGGCATCTACGGCTTCGTGGCGGCCTTCCAGGACGACGCCCACTTCGGGCGGGTCCTTGCGGCGTACGGCGGCGTGTTCATTGCCGGATCGCTGGCGTGGGGCATGCTGTTGGATGGCTTCCGGCCCGACCGCTGGGACATCATCGGCGCCATGATCTGCCTGCTCGGCGTTGCCATCATCATGTTCGCGCCCCGGCCGGGTGCCTGAGGACGGCGCCTGAACCGGCCAGGTGCCTGAGGACGACAAAACCCCTGGAAGGTCATGGACCTTCCAGGGGTTTCCTGTGCGCGGAGGGGGACTTGAACCCCCACCCCCTTTCGAGGACTAGCACCTCAAGCTAGCGCGTCTGCCATTCCGCCACCCGCGCAGGGTGATTCGGAGAAAACCACCGAGCCACCGGCGTTTCGTTTTTCTCCTTAACAGCGACAAAGACCCTAGCACGCGGATTCCGAATCCGCAGAGTTTGCGCAGGAGACTGCAGCCAAGGCAGACCGGCCGCCCGGAACGGCACCGGAGCGCCGCCGTCGTTCTTGGCTAGGGTGAGGACATGAAACAGGCAAGGGTCAGGCGTAGCCGGCTGCGCTTTGTGGTCATGGTCATCGCTGGCTCTGTGGCGGCCGTCGTCACGGGCCTGGCCGGCGACTGGCTCGCGGCTCCCGCCGTCGGCTGGGCCGTGGCCGCGTTCATCTACGTCGCCTGGGTGTGGCTGGTGGTCGGCCGGATGGACCCCGAGCAGACCCGCTTGCACGCCACCGCCGAGGACCCCTCCCGTGGCGTCACCGACGTGCTGATCCTCATCGCAAACCTGGCCAGCCTCGCCGCGGTGGCCGCCGTCGTCGTCGGCTCCCATGGGGACGGAACGCAGGGCACTCGCCTCGTGTCGGGCGCGCTGGCCCTGCTGTGCGTGGCACTTTCATGGATGCTGGCGCAGACCCTCTTCACGCTGCGCTACGCGGAGCTCTACTACGGCACGGGCGATGCCGCGGGCGGCGAGGTGGGCGGCATCAGCTTCAACCAGGAGCGCCCGCCGCAATACACGGACTTCGCGTACCTGGCCACGAGCCTGGGCATGACCTACCAGGTCTCGGACACCAACCTGGAGAACCACCGAATCCGCGCCGAGGCCCTCAAGCACAGCCTGCTGTCCTACCTGTTCGGCACGGTGATCCTGGCCGCGACCATCAACCTGGTGATCGGGCTGGCGGGATGAGGGCCGGCGGATGACAAAGGGACGCTGGATCCTGTTCTGCGCCGTCGTGCTGCTCGTGATCGCGGCCGTGATCGCCTTGACGGGGAGGCAGACCGTCTGCCCGGCGATCATGTACTTCAACACCTCGCCGATCGAACTGAGGTTCGCACGGACGCCGGACGCCGTGAGCGCCTGTTTCGGGCCGGACTGCAAGCCTGCGGAAGTAAGGGTGAACGACGACGGCCGCTGGCTCGTGCCGCAGGAGCCCCCGTACGCCGTGCACACGTCGTCGCCCTCCCGCAGGCTCGCCCCGTCGCTGCCGGTACCGCCCCCCGACACCACGACTCGGGCAACACCGACACCGACCGCGACCGCACCCGTCCCCTTCATCGGCGGCGTGAGGAGCATCCGCGTGGTGTCCCAAACCGGGGGCCTGCGGCTCGATGCCGTCTACGACATCCATACACGGAGCCTCGACCCCTTTTCGCCCTGCCCGGGCCGCTACGAGTACCTCCCGGTGGAGGTTGGCTGACGACGCAGCGGCTCCCGGCCGCCGTCGGAACTAAACGGCCGTCCGGAAGAACAGTTCCGCCACCCTGGCCAGGTAGTGCGGGTCCTCGACGCCGCAGAGCTCGCGCGCCGAGTGCATTGAGAGCAGCGGGACGCCGACGTCGACTGTCCTGATCCCCAGCCGGGTGGCCGTCAGCGGCCCGATCGTGGAGCCGCAGGGGACATCGTTATTGGACACGAACTCCTGGTACGGGACGCCGGCATCGCCGCAGAGCCGCGCCCAGAAGGCCGCGCCGGTGGCATCCGTGGCGTAGCGCTGGTTGGCGTTGATCTTCAGCAGCGGGCCGCCGTTGAGGACGGGCCGGTTGGCGGGATCATGCCGTTCCGAATAGTTGGGGTGGACCGCGTGGCCGGCGTCCGCGGACACGCAGAACGACGCCGCCAGGGCCCGACGCCGTTCGCTCACCGAGGCGCCCAGACTGTCGGACATGCGGGTCAGGATGTCCTCGAGGATGGGTCCGCAGGCACCCGAGCGGGAGGCGGAGCCGATTTCCTCGTGGTCGAAGGCCGCCAGGACCGCGATGGGTCCGTCCGCCGGCGCTCCGGCACCCCTGGAGGCAGCGGCGTGGGCGATCAGCGCCGCCAGGCCCGCGTGGGTGGAGGACAGGTTGTCGAGCCGCCCGGACGCGAAGAACTCCCCCTTGGCCCCGAAAACCGCGGGGGCCTGCGTGTCGGCAACAACGACGTCGTACCCGCCGATCTGCGCGGGATCAACGGTGGCGCCGGAAACGCGCTCCGCGAGGAGCCCAAGCAGGTCCTCGCCGGCGGGATCGCCCAGCCCGAACACCGGGTTCATGTGCTGCTGCTTGCCCAGCGTGAGGCCGTCGTTCACGGCGCGGTCCAGGTGGATGGCCAGCTGCGGGAAACGCAGCAGCGGGCCGGTGGAGGTGAGGTGCTCGGTGCCGTCCAGCATCACCAGGCGGCCAGCGAGCTGCAGTTCACGGTCCAGCCAGGAGTTCAGCAGCGGTCCGCCGTAGACCTCCACCCCTGCCTGCAGCCAGCCGAACTTGCCGGTGGTGGGCTTGGGCTTGAGCTTGAACGACGGCGAGTCCGTGTGGGCGCCTAGGATGTTGAAGCCCGTGGTGGGGCCTGCGCCGGACGGGGTCACCCAGGCGATGAGGGCGCCGTCGCGGATCACATAGAACCCGCCTGCCCCTGCCTCCCAGGGCTGCAGCTCGTCCAGGACCGTGAAGCCCGCAGCGTCCAGCCGCCGGGCTGCCTCGTGGACGGCGTGGAAGCTCGACGGCGAGGCACTGACGTAGGCGCCGAGGTCCTGGATGTGGTCTGCTGCGGAGGCGTTCGAAGGCATGCCCCCGAGTCTAGCCGCGTCCCCCTGACAGCACCCGGCAGCGCTACACCGTCACGTTGAGCGTCGCCGCGTAGCCGGCCGACGCCGAACCGGACATCGTGGCGAGCTGGTAGATGCCGCCGTCGTCGCGGAACACGCTGTCCGATTTCAGCGTGGTGCGGGGAAAATTCCGCGCGCTGGTCTCATATCCGGCCGAGGCATAGACGTCCTTGCAGGCCGCCTCCGTGAGCGCGATCTGCGAGACCGCCAGGAGCTGCCCGGCCTTGGTGGCGTTGCTCATCGATTCAAATACCTCGAAGTGAATATGCGGCCAGCGGCCGTTGTATGCCCCGGGGAAGATGGTGGTGAAGCTCAGCTGTCCATTGGCGTCGGCTTCCTGCACACCACGCAGGTAGTTCTCGTTCTCCACCCCGGGCTCGTACATCGAATACCGTCCCTCGCGGTCGCAGTGCCATGCGTAGACAGCCGCTCCGGCGAGCGGGGCGCAGCCGTTGGCCCCATTCTTCGTCGACCCGTCCAGCAGCGTCAGCGTGACAGTCAGCAGCACGCCCCCGGCCTTGGTGGTGGATGTGCCGAAGCTCGACGTGATGTCCCGCCGCACCACCCCGGACGCTTCCAGTGCGTTGGGCCCGTTGGAGCCGTCGCCTGGGAACGGCCCCGCCGTTTCTTTCGGGAACTCGACGCCGCATTCCGCGAACGCACGCGTCACCGTGGGCGAGGCTGCCGCGGAGGGGCTTGCCGCCGTCGTGCTTGCGGACGCAGCGCCCGACGGCGTCGCGCTGGCGCCGCCGTCGGTGCCGGTTCCGGGGGTGCAGGCGGCGAGCGCTGCGGCCGTACCCGCCCCCAGCAGGACGCCGAGGGTGCGGCGGCGGCTCAGCAGGGTGGACAGGTCGAATTCCAGGCCGCGGTCGTGGTTTGGGTGCGGCTGGTGGGAGGGGATGGGTGAAGTTGTCATGCCTCCATGGAACCCACAGCGGCTATGCCGTGTACATGGGCAATCTGTGGACCGGCTGTGAACAGCCCTCAGTAGTCCGGGTTGCTGGGAACCACGAGCCCGGTTTCGTAGGCGTAGACCACCACCTGGACGCGGTCGCGCAGGTGGAGTTTGGTGAGGATCCGCCGGACGTGGGTCTTGACCGTGGCCTCGGACAGGAAGAACTTGTGCGCGATCTCCGCGTTGGAAAGACCCTCAGCGATGGCCTCCAGCATCTCTGTCTCACGCGGCGTGAGCTCCTCGAGCAAAGGGTCCCGGGGATGCGGGGCTGCCTGGCCGGGCAGGCGCGTTCCCCGCACGTAGGTCTCCAGGAGCCGCTGCGTGACGCGGGGCGCCACCACGGCGTCGCCGCTGGCCACGAGCCGCACCGCCTGGACCAGTTCGGCGGGCGCCACATCCTTCAGGAGGAATGCCGAGGCCCCGGCCTGCAGTCCCGCAAAGGCATATTCGTCCAGGTCGAAGGTGGTGAGGATGATGACCCGCGCGCTGGAGGCCGAGGCCGTGATGCGGCGCGTGGCCTCGATGCCGTCCATCACGGGCATGCGGACGTCCATGAGGACCACGTCGGCTGCAGTGCTTCGACCTGCTTCAGGGCCTCGTTTCCATCCGAGGCCTCGCCCACCACGTGGAGATCGACTTCTCCTTCGAGGATGAGCCGGAAGCCCATGCGCAGCAGCGGCTGGTCATCCACCAGCAGGACTTTGATCGGGCCGTTCTCGGTCATGACTTCCCCCTGTCACCGTTCCATTGCAGTTCCGCGTGGACGCGCCAGCCGCCGTTCATGCCTGGGCCGGCATCCACGGTTCCAGCATAGATTCCCGCGCGTTCACGCATCCCGGCGATGCCTTGGCGCGTGCCCACGGTGCCGGCGTCGCTGCCTGGCTCCCGGGTGCCGCGGCCGTCGTCGAGCACGTCAATGGTGACCGAATCGCCGTCCCGGACGATGTGCACGTCCACCCGGCTCAGCGAGCGCCCGTAGCGGAGCACGTTGGTGAGGGACTCCTGCACGATCCGGTAGACGGTGAGCTGGAAGGCGGCGTCCTGGGGCAGCGTGGGACCCGTGTGCGAGTAGTGCAGCGGCAGCCCGGCTGTGCGGAAGCCCTCCAGCAGCTTGGCCAGGTCGTAGCCGGACTCCAGCGGGGCCAGGGGCGCGGGCCTGCCGGAATCGTCGCGCAGCACGCCCAGGACGCGGCGCATGTCCGCCAGCGCCATGCGGCCGGTACGCGAAAGTTCGCCGAGGACCTCGCCGGCGCGCTCCGGATCCTTCCTGACCACGACGGCGGCCCCGTCCGAGAGGCTGATCATGACCGTCAGGGAGTGCGCCACGACGTCGTGCATTTCCCGGGCGATCCGGTTCCGTTCGGTGATGGAGCCAAGCTGCGCGGTGCGGGCGGCCCAGGCCTGGATTTCGGCCTCGTGTTTGCGCCGCTGCCGGACGGAAATGCCGATGCCGGTGGCGATGAGGTTGGACAGCACGATGCTGATGGCCGCGGCGATGTTGCTGAGCAGGTGGAAGTTCTCCGGGGCCCCTTCCGGGCCGGCCGGGGTGGACGGGCTGGTCCACATGAAGAGGTACACGAGGGCCAGCGGCAGGCTCGCGGCGCCGAACACCACCAGTGCCGACGTCCTGGGCCGCGCCACCGCCACGGCATACAGGGCGAACCAGAGCCCGGCCGAGACGTTGGAACCCCAGGGGTTCAGCAGCGTGGCGCCCACCTCCAGGATGGCCACGGCCGCCGTCACGCTCACCGGGAAGCGGCGCCGCAGGAACAGCACCCCAGCGATGGCCAGGAGCAGCGCGGCGGCGAGCCACTTGCCGTCCGCGATCGATCCGATGAGCGTGGCCAGCGCCAGCAGGACGTAGCAGGCCACCACCACCGCGTCCATGGCCCGCGGGTGCTCGAAGAGGTAGCGGCGGATCCGGCCCCGGCGGCGCAGGGTGATTTCAGCAAAGGACGCGTCGGCCACCTGGGCCGACGCGTCCTTCACTGGCAAATCTTCGCTCATGGCTTGAGCTTAGTCATGGCATGAGCTCAGTTGAGCGGCCGCAGCGGCCGCCCAGTGCCTAAAACTCCATTCCCGCTTCGGCAAGGTCGGCCTTGATGCCGGCGATCTCGGTCTCGCCCGGTTCCACCAGGGGAAGCCGGACCACGGAGTTGGACAGGATTCCCTGCCACTTGAGGATCTGCTTCACGGCCACTGCGCCCTGTACGTGGCCCATGGCGGCACGGATGACCGGGTCCAGTTCAAAGTGCAGGCGGCGGGCCGTGGCGAAGTCGCCCGCGGCGGCGGCGTCCACCAGTTCGCGGAACTTGCCGGGGGCAATGTGGGCGCTTACGCTGATCAGCCCGACGGCGCCGGCGGCCATCAGCGGCAGGGTCAGTCCGTCGTCGCCCGAGTACACGTCAAGATCGGTGCTGGCCAGCACGCGCGTGGTGGCGGAGAAGTCGGCCTTGGCATCCTTCAGCGCGACGATGCGCGGGTGGTCCGACAGCCGGATGATGGTCTCGGTGGCGATCGCGACGCCGGCCCGTCCGGGGATGTCGTACAGCATCACCGGCAGCTCGGTGGCGTCGGCGACGGCCTCGAAGTGGGCCTGGATGCCGGCCTGGCTGGGCTTGTTGTAGTACGGGGTGACCAGCATGATCCCGTGGACGCCCAGGGCCGCGGCGCGCTGGGTCAGGCTGATAGTGTGCCGGGTATCATTGGTGCCCGTACCGGCGATGACCCTGGCCCGGCCACCCACGGCGTCCAGCACGGCCTGAAACATGCCCAGGTTTTCCTCGTCCGTCAGGGTGGAGGTTTCGCCGGTGGTGCCGGTGACCAGGATGCCATCGCAACCGCCGTCGACCAGTGTGTTGGCCAGTTCCGCTGCCTGCTTATAGTCCACTGCCCCGTCGGCGGTGAAGGGGGTGACCATGGCGGGCACCAGGGTTCCGAACGGACGGGAGGCAGCGGAGGAGTCAGTCATGGACAAAACGTTACCGGCTCGGGGGCGGAAACTCTTAAACGGGCTCCGGCAGCCCGGCTTTCGCCGTTTTGCCGGAGCCCGTCACCGTGTCGCTTAGACGTCGCGCTTCTTGAGCAGCACCATGGCCAGGACCACGGGCACCACTACCCAGGCGCCCAGGACCAGGGCCGCCTGCCAGACTTCCAAGGTGTCCTTGACATGCTCGACGGCGGTCAGCGGCGTGATCGTGTTGCCCGGCAGGTACTTGCGGGCTTCCACGAAGAAGTCGCCGGGGATGAGCTGGAAGGCGATGGGCGCCACGAAGAACAGGCCCACCAGGCTCATGATGCCGCCGGCGGAGTTGCGGATCAGGGTGCCCAGCGCCATGCCGATGGCGGCCACGGCGGCCACGTAGAGGCTGTTGACGAGGAGCATCTTGATGGACTGCGAGCTGCCCAGGTCCAGCGCCAGCTTGTAATTGTCCAGGATCGGCACCGAAACCAGCCCGGCGATGTAGGTGGAGACGGCCGTCAGCGCGAAGGCGCTCACCATGACCACCACCAGCTTGGCGAGGAACGCCGGGAGCCGCTTGGGAACGGCGGCAAAGGTGGAGCGTGCCATGCCGGTGGTGAATTCCGAACTCATCAGGAGCACGCCGAGCGAGCCCAGGATCAGCTGCGCGAAGGCGATGCCGGAGGTGGGCACGCCGACGGCGAGGTCCCCGCCCTGCGCCGCAATGGCGGCCGCGGCCTCGGGATCGGACAGGGCCGCCTCGGAGAACTGACCCGTCCCCCAGGCCGACAGGGCACCGAAGCCCACCATGACCACGGCCGTGGAGGCCAGGAGGATCAGTGTGGACATCAGGGTGCGGAACTTGATGAATTCCGAGTTCAGGACGCGGAAGAACGACGGTCCGGGTCCAACGGCGTTGCGGAAGGACCGACGGTCCAAAGTAGTAGTCGCGCTCATGGCTAGTTCCCTCCGGCCTGTGCGGAAACCGGGGCTCCCGTGGTGATGTGCGAGTGGTATTCGACCTCGTCCTTGGTCAGTTCCATGTAGGCCTCCTCGAGGCTTGCCTGCAGGGGGGTCAGCTCGTAGACCATGACCTGGTGGTCCAGGGCCGCCCGGGCGATGCCGCGCGGGTCCAGGCCGGTGACTTCCAGCAGCTCACGGTCCTGGGCCTCCACGGAGACGCCGTTGGCGGCCAGCAGCTGCATGAGCCGTTCGGGCTGGTCGGTGCGGACGCGGGTGCGGGCATGGCCCTTGCCGGTGATGATGTCCCTGATGGGGGCGTCGGCGATGATCTTGCCCCGGCCGATCACGATCAGGTGGTCCGCGGTCAGCGCCATTTCGCTCATGAGGTGGCTGGAGAGGAAGACCGTGCGGCCCTCGGAGGCGAGGTACTTGACCAGGTTGCGCACCCAGACAACGCCTTCGGGGTCCAGGCCGTTGACGGGTTCGTCCAGGATGATGGTCTGCGGATCGCCCAGCAGCGCAGCGGCGATGCCGAGGCGCTGCCCCATGCCGAGCGAGAAGCCCTTGACCTTCTTCTTCGCGACGTCGCCCAGGCCGGTCATCTCGATGACTTCGTGGATGCGCTTCTTGGGGATGCTGTGCGTGGCCGCCATCGCCAGCAGGTGGTTGTAGGCCGTGCGGCTCGCGTGGACCGCCTTGGCATCCAGCAGGGCGCCGATTTCGCGCAGCGGCGCCACGTGCTTGGCGAACGGCACACCGTTGACGGTGACGGATCCCGCCGTCGGGGCATCGAGGCCCATGATCATGCGCATGGTGGTGGACTTGCCGGCACCGTTCGGGCCCAGGAAGCCCGTCACCTGTCCGGCCTGGACAGTGAAGCTGACGCCGCCGACGGCGGTTTTGTCGCCGTAGACCTTCGTCAGTCCTTTTGCTTCGATCATGGAAGCGTTCCCTCCTAGGAGCAGAGCTGCGTGTGTTGACTGTAGTGACAACGCTAGCCACGTCAAGGGCGGAAATCGCCGGTCTCAGGGATGATTCAGGGGCCAGTCAGGGTAGTCCTCATGGATGACACTGACTCAGGGATGCGGCCCGTACACGCGCAGTGTCCCGCGCTGCACGGTGAACTCCGCCATCCGGACACCCGGCAACGGTTCGCCGTCAACGGCCAGGACCAGGGGCCCGCCGATTGCCTCGATGCTGAGCCGGGACGCCTCGCTCAGGTGCGTGACCTTGGTGGACGCCACAGTGCCCGTGAGCATGGCCCAGAGGAGCCGGAGCCTGGCGAAGGGTTCATCGGCGGTGACCATGCGGATGTCCAGCACGCCGTCGTCGAGCACTGGCCGGCTCAGCGGTGCCATGTCCCGCGGGTAGTAGCGGCCCCGGCCGAGGTAGAGGATCCACAGTTTGTGCCGCACGCCGTCGATCTTCAGCGTGGTGGGCGAGGCCACGGCGAAGGTGCGCAGGCCCGCCACGAGCCCGGCGAGCGGTTTCCCCAGCGCCGGCTGGAGCCGCTCGCGGCGCCGGACCAGGTTGGGGTAGACGCCGAAGCTTGCCGTGTTGAGCATGGTGAGCTCGAGGGTTTCGTCGGCGCCCTCGATGCCGCGGCCCACGGAAACATGCCCCACATCCGAGGCGACCGCGGTCCCCGCCGCGGCAGCCTCCGCAGCCTCCGCCAGGGTGCCCACGCCGGCGTCGCGGGCAAAGTGGTTCAGCGTGCCGCCGGGCAGGACCAGCAGGGGCAGGGACTGCCCGACGGCGGCCGCGGCGGCCGTGCCCACCGTGCCGTCGCCGCCCCACACACCCAGGGCTTTGGTCCCGGGCCGGGCAGCGGCCGCCTGGATCTCGGCGGCCACGTCTTCGCCCTCGCTGATTTCATGAATATGCGCCTTGAGGAATGTTTCCCGGAGCAACGCGACGGTCTCCGGCGAGTAGGAGCCGCCCAGGGCGTTGACCGCGATGCTCAGCCCCTCGCCGTCGTCGATGGCGGGCGCCTCGGCAGCCGTGCGGCCGGTGGACGGGGCCGCTTGCCGCTCCGGCCACCACGTCCGTGTCAGCAGGGCCGCTCCCGCGCCGATGGCGCAGCCGAACACCACGTCCGAGGGCCAGTGTGCCCCCGTGTGGACCCTGGAGTAGGCCACCCCTGCGGCAATCGGGGCAAGCGCCGCGCCCAGCGCCGGCGACACCATCCCGGCCCCCAGTGCGAAGGCCGCGGCGGAGGCCGAGTGCCCCGAGGGCAGGGAAGAGCTGGTGGGCTGCGGGTGCACGAAGCGGAACACCGGGAGGTGCTCGGGCTGCGGCCGGGCCCGGGGGAGCAGGGTCTTGAAGAGCAGATTGGTCACGGCCGAGGCGAGCCCGAGGGCCAGCAGCCCGCGCAGGGCGGCACGGCGCGGCCTGCCCGGAACAGCAGTCAAACCGCCGGCGATGGCAAACCACAGCTTGCCCTTGGTTGCCGCAGCGGAGAGCGCGCTGAAGAAGTCGTCGTGCTGGCCCTGGGCCTGCCGCGAGACAGCGCGGACGAGGAAGCGGTCGAATGTTGCCACCCGGCCCGGGCCCTTGCGCAGCAGGCTTCGCATCTCCCCACCCTAGCGCGGCGCCCCACTAGGATGTAGCCATGATCCGGGTCCTTCTCCCGCGCAGGTCCGCGGCCGGAACGGTGGCAGCCCTCAGCGCAGCGCTGCTCACTGTGGCCGTGGTGCTCGGTGGCCTGCTGCTGCTGGACGTGGCGCGGCCGGTCTTCCAGGACATGGACAATTCATGGCACGACTTCTCTGCCACGGTGCATACGCCCTTGTGGGATGCCGTGAACCCTGCCCTGAACTGGGCCGGCTACAGGGGGAT
Source organism: Arthrobacter cavernae (assembly GCF_017368795.1). Taxonomy (GTDB): domain Bacteria; phylum Actinomycetota; class Actinomycetes; order Actinomycetales; family Micrococcaceae; genus Arthrobacter; species Arthrobacter cavernae. Next base: position 56,121 of record NZ_JAFNLL010000018.1, read on the forward strand.
GCTGGCGTTCCACATTGTGCTGGCGTTTGCCTTGATCGTAGGCCAGCGGCCCATCTCGGCCGCCTTCAGCGCGACCGCAGGGCTCGCCGTCGTGCTCGTGACGCAACTGGCCAAATGGGCCATCGGCCGGGAACGTCCGGCAGACAACCGGGTCTTCAGCGACAACGGGTCCTACCCTTCGGGCCACGTCTCCGCCACCACGGCGTTTCTGCTGGTGCTGGCGCTGCTCCTGGGCCGCTGGTGGGTATGGATGCTTTCCCTCGCGGGAATATTCGCCATGATGCTCAGCCGCACGTACCTGGCCGCCCACTGGTTCACGGACGTGGTGGGCGGTGCCTGCCTGTCCGCCGGGATGGTGCTCCTGCTGTGGCTGGCATTCCAGGACATATGCATTCGGGAGAATATGAATGCCGTGCACACGCTCATTTGGTGGTCAAGGGCTTCGCGGCGCCGGAAAGCCACAGGGCAAGCAGAATCGGCGCCCCGATAGCCAGCAGGGCAAGGTGGATGCCCGTATGGTCCCCCAGGTAGCCCAGCAGAGGCGGTCCGGCGAGGAACGCCACATAGCCGATCGTGGAAACCACGGAGACGCGGGCCGCGGCATGCTGGGGATCGTCGGCAGCAGCAGACATTCCCATGGGGAAGGCCAGCGCAGCGCCCACGCCCCACAGGGCAGCACCGATGCCGGCCAGCACCAGGTTGCCCGCGAACACGAAGAGCGCCAGGCCCAGGGCCGCCGCAGCCATGCTGGCCCGCAGCACCGCGACGCGGCCGAACTTGTCGATGACCATGCCGCCCAGGAACCGCATCACGGTCATCGCGAGCACGAACAGGGCGAAGAACAAGGCGCCGGTGGACTCGGAGGTGGCCAGCCCGTCCACGGCAGCCTTGGCGATCCAGTCGTTGCCCGCACCTTCCGTGAGGGTGGCTCCCAGCACCACGACGCCGATCAGCAGCGTGCGGGAGTCCCGCCAGGCCGAGGGGCCCTTGGAAGGTGCCTCCCCGCCGTCGGGCATGTCAGGGGTCTCGTGCGGCAGGAAGTAGCGCGGCGCCGTCAGCGCCAGCACCACCACAATGCCGGCGATCACCAGCAGGTGTTCGGGCAGGCCGACGCCTAGGTTGGAGAGCCCGGCGCCGATCAGGGCGCCCACAAAGGCACCGCCGCTAAAAGCCGCATGGAACTGCGGCATGATGGTGCGCCGGAGCCGGTGTTCAACGTCGGCGCCCTCGATGTTCTGCGCCACGTCCCACAGGCCGATTCCCACGCCGAAGAAGAAAAGGGACACGGCGGTGCCGGGCACGGACCCGGCCATGAGCGAGAAGGCGACTCCAGCACCCGCGGCGGCGGCGAGAATCCCGCCGAGCCGGACCGTGTTGGCTGTGCCGATCCTGCCGACCACGCGGCCCGCAGACGGCAGCGCCAGGAGGGAGCCGACGGCGATGCACAGCAGCAGCGTGCCCATCTGGCCGGACGTGAGGTGCAGTGTCTCGGTGACAGCGGGGATGCGCGCGGCCCAGCTGGCGAAAACGAGTCCGTTCATGCCGAAGATCAGGAAGGTGGCCACGGTCGCGGCCCTGACGTTGATGCTTTGGGTGATGGTCATGTAGTGGCAACTTCCAACGTGGCGTGCTCTGAGTGGTTCAAGGGGGTGGTGATGCGGGCGACCGCCTCCACCGTGATGGAACGGTCATGCGGTTCGGTGTCGAGCGCGGCGTGGATGAACAGGCCTTCGATCAGCGCGTCCAGCATCCTGCACGTTCCCGGATCGAAATGCAGCCCCAGGGCCCGCCTGCTCCGGGCCATCCAGTCGCGGGTGATCTGGCGGAACGCCGGTTTCCTGGCGGCCAGCGTGTAGAGCTCGTGGGTCAGGACCAGGTCCCGCTGCGAGTCCAGCAGATCCAGGTGGATCAAGTCCACCACGGCCCGCCGTGCGCCGTCGATGTCTGCCGCTCCCGCGAGCTGCTCGTCAAAGCGGTCGGCGATCGAGTCGCCGAAGCGCCGAAAGGCCTCCGTGAGGAGCTCGTCCATGCCGGCGAAGTGGTAGGTCATGGACCCCAGCGGCACACCGGCATGCTCGGCAATCCTGCGGTGCGAAGCCCCGGCGACGCCCTGGGCCGCGATGACGTCCAGGGCGGCATCGATGATCCGGTCCCGGCGCTCCGGGTCGAAGCGGCGTGTGACCACGGCTAGATCTCCCGGATGACGCGGGCCGGATTGCCGACCGCGAGCGAGTTCGCCGGGATATCCTTGGTGACCACGGCCCCAGCGCCGATCACGGAGTTGCTGCCAATGGTGACGCCGGGCAGGACGATGGCCCCGCCGCCGAGCCATACGTTGTCGCCGATGGTGATCGGTTCCGCAGCTTCGAGGCGGTCCCGCCGGGGCTGGGGCTCCACCGGGTGGGTGGGGGTCAGGAGCTGCACGTTGGGGCCGATCTGGCAGTCTTCGCCGATGGTGATCGGGGCGACGTCCAGGGCCGTCAGGTTGTAGTTGATGAAGGTGCGCGCGCCGACCGTGATGTATGTGCCGTAATCGACATATATCGGCGGCTTGATGTGGGCCTCGTGGCCCAGGGAGCCCAGGAGCTCGTCCAGAATGGGCCGGGCCGCATCCGGATCCTCGGCATAGGCTGCCGTGTACTTCGTCTGCAGCGCGACCGCGCGCTGTGATTCACGTGCGCTCTCGGGGTCGTCGGAGATGTAGAAATCCCCGGCAAGCATGCGTTCCCGGTTGGTGCGCAGGTCACCGGCAAAGTAATCGGTCATGCGTACGATCGTACACATCCTTGAGGCGAAGGGAAAGGGAGCCCTGTGAAGGGCTCCGCCCGATGAAGAAAGCCAAACCCTCTCTCACCTTTGGCGCCAAAATCCCAAACGCTCTCTCACTCAATGAGAGAGCGTTGCGCAAAAAAGGCCCAAAAGTGAGAGAGGGTCGGGGCTAACGCGCGCGGTCCACGCGCTTTTCGTCCCAGACGGGCTCTTCGGATTCGTAGACCTTGCCGTCCGAGCCGAACACCAGGAAGCGGTCGAAGGACTTCGCGAACCAGCGGTCGTGCGTCACGGCAAGGACGGTTCCTTCGAAGGCGTCAATGGCGCGTTCCAGGGCCTCGCCGGAGTGCAGGTCCAGGTTGTCCGTGGGCTCGTCCAGGAGCAGCAGCGTGGCGCCCGAGAGCTGCAGCAGCAGGATCTGGAACCGCGCTTGTTGGCCGCCGGAGAGGGACTCGTACTTCTGCTCGGACTGCCCGGCCAGGCCGTAGGCATCCAGCGCGCCGGCCGCGGCTTCGCGGGCCAGGCCCGAGCGGTGCTCGTCGCCGCGGTGCAGGATTTCCAGCAGCGTGCGGCCCAGGAGGTCCGGGCGGACGTGCGTCTGCGCGAAGAAGCCGGGACGGATGCGGGCGCCGAGTTTCACGGTGCCTTCGTGCGGCACTTCGGCGATGACGACGTCGGACACCGGCAGGTGCTCGCGCTCCGGATCGGTGCCGCCCGTGGCAAGCAGCCGCAGAAAGTGGCTCTTGCCGGAGCCGTTAGAGCCGAGCACGCCCACGCGGTCGCCGAACCAGATTTCCGTGGAAAACGGCTTCATCAGGCCGGTCAGTTCCAGCTTTTCGGCCACGACGGCACGCTTGGCGGTGCGGCCGCCCTTGAGGCGCATGCGCACGTTCTGCTCGATCGGCAGGGCCTCCGGCGGGCCGGCCTCGAGGAACTTGGCCAGGCGCGTCTGGGCAGCCTGGTAGCGGTTGGCCATGTCGGAGCGGAATGCGGCCTTGTTCTTGTACATGTTGACGAGTTCCTTGAGCTTCACGTGCTCCTCGTCCCAGCGTTTGCGCAGCTCCTCGAAGCGGGCGTTCCGGTCCGCGCGGGCCTCCACGTAGGAGCCGAAGCCGCCGCCGTGGATCCAGGCGCCGGCGCCGTTGATGCCCGGCTCAAGCGTCACGATACGCCCCGCGGCGTTGTTCAACAGCTCCCGGTCATGGCTGATGAACAGCACGGTCTTCTTGGACTCGTTGAGCTTGGATTCAAGCCAGCGCTTGCCGGGGACGTCCAGGTAGTTGTCCGGTTCGTCCAGGAGCAGGAGTTCGTCGGGGCCTGAGAAGAGGGCCTCGAGCACCAGCCGCTTTTGCTCGCCGCCGGAAAGGGTCGACGCGCGGCGGTGCTGTGCCTTGTCGAAGGACAGCCCCAGCGCGGCCATGCAAACCTCGTCCCAGACGGTCTCGACGTCGTAGCCGCCGGCGTCCCCCCAGTCCACGATCGCCTGGGCGTACTTCATCTGGGAGGGCTCGTCGTCGTGCTCCATCATGGCGAGCTCGGCGTCCTCGACGGCCCTCGCGGCAGCGGCGAGTCCGGGAGGGGCCGCGGAGACGAGGAGATCGCGGACGGTGGATTCGTCGCGGACCTGGCCCACGAACTGGCGCATGATGCCCATGTTTCCGGAGCGGCCCACGGCGCCCTCATCGGGGGTGAGGTCGCCGGCGATGATTTTGAACAGGGTGGTCTTGCCGGTTCCGTTGGGCCCGATCAGCGCCGTCTTGGTGCCGTCCGGGACCTTGAAGGTCACGCCGTTGAGCAGCTGGGTGCCGTCGGAGAGGAAGTAGTCGATGCCGGAAACGTCAATATGGGCCACCGGTCAATTCTCCCACGGGCCAGCCCTCACCCGGCGCGGTCCGGTTGTCGGCGGGCGAAGTCCGGCGCGTGTTCCGGCCGCGGGCCGAAGGCAATCATCCGGGCCGGAACCCTCCGCAACAGCGGCACATGGCTGGCCACGAACAGCGCGGACCTCGGCGCGCCGGCCCGTTTTCCGGTGATCGCCGGCTCAAAAATTGCCTTCTGGAGCAGCCTCTGGCCGCTCTGCAACACCACGGTGGGGAACCAGCGCCGCTTCTGCACTGACGCCAGATGCGCCTCGCTCAGGGAACCGTCCAGAAGGGGCCGGGCGATCCTGGCGGCCGCGGCAACGGCGTCCTGGATGGCCAGGTTGATGCCGACCCCGCCCGCCGGAGACATCGCATGCGCGGCATCGCCGATCAGCAGCAGCCCGGGTTTGTGCCATGTGCCGAGCCGGTTCAGCTTCACGTCGAGCATGTGGAGATCGTCCATGGAAGCGATTTCGCCCAGGCGGTCGGCAAGATCGGGCCGCAGCCTGCCGATGCGCCGCCGGAAGCTCTCCACGCCCTCGGCGCGAAGTGTGGCGTCAAGTCCCTTCCTGGCGATGTAGGCAATCTGGTAGTAGTCCTTCCTGGTCAAGGCCAGGAGCACCTCGTCACCGCTGAAGCGCGGTACGAGTGTAGCGATCTGCTCCTGCTCTTCCTTGTTGCGCGAAACCCGGAACCACCAAGTATCGAACGGCACGGCGAACTCCCGCGGGAACAGCCCGGCCTTCTGCCGGAGGACCGAATCCCGCCCGTCACAGGCCACGGTCAGCAACGCGCGGAGCTGGCCGGTGCCGACGGGCTCGCCGGAAGCCGCATCCCTGGTGAGGTAAGAGACCCCCGCGACCCTCCCGCCGTCGTCGTTCCCGTCCCCGAACAGCAGGCCGGTGGCTTCGGTGTTCATCCGGAGGGTGAAGGTCGGCTCCAGTTCGGCCGCCGCTACGAGGAAGTTCAGCAGATCCCACTGCGGCACCATGGCGATGTAGTTGTAAGGCGGTTTGAGGGTATCGAAATCGCCCACCAGCACGGTGTCTCCGTTACTGGTGGGGAAGCGGAAATTGCCGAGCTTGCTTTGTGGAAGCTGGCGGAAACCCTCACCCAGCCCGAGCTCGTCCAGGAGGCGGATGGTGGATGCGTGCACGGTGTCGCCCCGGAAATCGCGCAGGAAGTCTGCATGTTTTTCCAGCACGGTGACCTCGACGCCGGCCCGCGCCAGCAGCAGGCCCAGCATGATGCCGGCCGGACCGCCGCCGGCAATGACGCACGTTGTTGTTTCCGATTTCCTGGGCAAGTCCCCTCCGGATCCGGTCCTTGGGTGGTCAGCGGACCTCCATGACCCCCTGCATCTCGGTGTGGAGGGAGCACATGAAGTGCAGCATCGTGCCGGCGGGAGCCGTGACGTCGACCGGCACGGACTCGCCGTCAGGGATCGCCACCGAGTCCCCGACCTCACCGAATCCCGGCTTCCCGACGTCGATGCTCGGCACGCCACGGAAATGCTGGTCCAGCGCCGCATTGCAGGTCTGGCAGCCGCCTGAGAACAGATCCTGAATGAACTGCGGCTTTTCGTCGGGGTTGACGATGGTGAAGAAGTGCGGCTCCCCGGGAATCTCGTCGCCGGAGACGATGGTGAGCTTGTCGCCGGAGCCGATGCTGATGTCGCCGCCGTGCCAGGCCAGGGTGCTCTGCACTAGTTTGTTCGGTTCGAAGGCGAAGCCGCCGCGGGCCTCGACCTGCGTGCCGCCGCCGGCCACGCTTCCGCTGACCCCACCAAACGCGACCATCCCGCAGACCGCCGCGACTACCAAAGTTGTTTTGCGCATGACAATCCTCGTATTCCCGCTCCTGGCGGTTTCGATGGACCCCGGCCGGTCAGGCCGGCGTTGGACCACCGGAGGCGTTGTCAGGCGAAACAGTGAGTGTGTCCGCCTGCTAACCAGTCGACGGACCGGCAGCCTCTCCCAAGGTAGACCCGGGCAGATTCCGGGGTCAAGGCCTGCACGCGGCTAGTCCTTAGGAGGCGCCGGCGTCAGGCCAGCGTGAGCAGCTCCGGACGGCGGCCGGCCCACGGCAGCACGGCCTCGACGGCGGCACCCACCGTGAACACGGTGGCATCGTCGAAGGGATGGCCCACGATCTGCACGCCGGTGGGGATGCCGCAGTCGGCCATGCCGCTGGGCACGGCCAGGACGGGGCAGCGGTTGGCAATGTTGAACGGCGCCGTCATGTGCCCCTGCCAGTAGTGCTCCAGCTGCTCGCCGTTGGCGTCGATCCCGTCCAGGTACATGCCGTCCGCGTCGAGCGCCGCCACCGCCGAGGCCGGGCAGAGCAGAGCGTCGAAGCCTTCCATGGCCGTGGCCAGCTCGGCCTGGAGGCGCGTTTCCGCCCGGACGCCGTCCACGAAACGGTTCTCCTCCGCAGCACGCCGGGCGTCGGCCATGAAGCGGCGCGTGTACGGGGCGAGCAGCTCCTCGGACCCCGCCGTCTCGTCCTCCATCGCCGGCCCCAGCAGGTAGCCGAAGTGGGTGAACATGGTCCGGCTGGTCGCCTCAACGGTCCAGGGAAGTTCGATCTCCTCCACCACCGCACCGGCGTCGCGCAGTGCTGCGGCCACGCCGCGGGTGTTGGCCTCGACGTCGGGAGCCACCGGGTAGTTCCCGAGCCGGATGCACAGGGCGATCCGCATACCTGCCACGGACGCGGACTCAACAGTCAGCGCGGGGCCGTCGGCCAGCGAGGTGTGGTCGCCCAGGTGGCGGCCCGCCATGACATTGGCCAGCAGGGCGGTGTCCGCCACGGTCCGGGCCATGGGCCCGTCGCCGCGGTAGTGGTCCGCGGACAGCGGCGCCAGGCCGGGGATCCGGCCATAGGGCGCCTTGAAGCCGACCGTTCCAGTGAACGACGCCGGCAGCCGGGTTGAGCCGGCGATGTCCGAGGCCGTTGCCAGCGGGGCAAGCCCGGCGGCCAGGGCTGCACCAGCGCCGCCGGAGGAGCCGCCGGGTGAGTACCGCCGGTTCCAGGGGTTCCGTGTCACGCCCCACAGTGGGCTGTGGGTGACGGTGGCGCAGCTGTATTCCGGGGTGGTGGTGCGGGCGTGGATGATGCCGCCGGCGCGCCGGATCCGCTCCACCACGGGGTGGTCCTCCACGGCGTACTCGTCTTTCCTGGCCACCAGGCCCTGGGAAAGTGTGCGCCCCTTGATGCCGTGCTTCTCCTTCGTCGCCACCGGCAGGCCCAGGAGCGGGGTGAGGTCCCGGCCGCGGGCATAGCGGATGGCGGCTTGGCGGGCGGCGGGCAGGGCTTCCTCGAACAGGGTCTCCGTGAGCGCGTTGATGCCGCCGTTCACGGCCTCGGTCCGGGCAATCACGGCTTCCAGGAGTTCCACCGGGGACAGCTCGCGGCTGCGGAACATCCCCAGGGCCGTGGTGGCGTCCAGGTAGTGCAGCTCGGTCACGCGGCACCGCCCGCCATGGCGCCGGCGGCGCCGGCTACCGCCGTCGCCAGTTCCGCCGTCGGGCGTTCTTGGCCCGCCAAAGCCCCGGAAACCAGCTCGCGGGCCACCCCGGTGAGCATCGCCAGGCCGGTGACCATGTCGTCGTCGGTGGTGAATTCACGCTCGCAGTGGGAGACGCCGTCCACGCTGGGGATGAACAGCATGACGGACGGGGCCACCGTGTTCATGGCCACGGAGTCGTGCCCGGCCATGGTCTGGATACGCCGGGACGAGAGTCCCAGCTTGCCCGCCACCTTCGCGGAGAGCTCGAGTCCGGCCTTCGGGAAGCGCCGGATGGGGCGGATGTCGAAATCCTTCACGTTGACCTTGATGTCGTGCTCGCGGGCCAGTGCGTCGATCTGCTCCAGCAAGGCAGCGCGTGCCGCCGTGACGATCTCCGGGTCGCCGGAGCGCAGGTCCGCCACGAGATGCACGCGGCGGGCCACCACGATGGGCGAATTCGGCTCCAGGGTCAGCTGCCCCACCGAGGAGACGAGGGCTTCCTCGGCGAAGTCCTTGGTGACGTCGTGCACCATCAGGATGATCTTGGAAGCCGCCACCAGGGCGTCGTGCCGGTCGGCCATGGCGGTGGCGCCGGTGTGCGACTGCTCGCCGAGGACCTCGATGTCCAGCTTCTGCGTGTACCAGCTGCTGTCCACGAGCCCGATGTTGATGCCTTCGCGCTCCAGGATGCGGCCCTGCTCGATGTGGATTTCGGCGTAGCCGGCCAGCTCCGGGCCCTCGGCGGTGCCCAGGTAGCCGATGCCGTCCAGGGCCTCCCGCACGGACACGCCCTGCAGATCGGTGACGGCGAGCATCTTTTCGCGGTCCAGCAGCCCGGCGAACACCGAACTGCCCATGATGCTGGGGGCGAAGCGGCCGCCTTCCTCGTTGAACCAGTTCACCACGGCCAGGTTGAAGCGCGGGGCCATGCCGGACTCGGCCACCTCCAGGTCGATGGAGCGGGCGGCGTGCATTGCGGCGATAACGCCGTACGCGCCGTCGAAGCGTCCGCCCAGCGGCTGGCTGTCCAGGTGCGAGCCGATTACCACGAACGGCGCGCCCGGGGTCCACTCCAGCAGCCCGAACATGTTGCCGATGCCGTCCACACGGAGCTCCCAGCCGGCGCGGCGCACCCATTCGGCGAACCAGTTGCGGGTGCGGGCGTCATCGGCCGTGGCGGCCTGGCGGTCCACGCCGTTGTTGGGCGTGGCGCCGATCGTGGCCACGTGGTGGAAGTCGTTGAGGAAAGCAGCTGCGCTCATGGGAAGTCCTTGATTCAGTGGTGGGAAGAGGGCGGGCCTTAGCCCATGCGTCCGCGGGTCTCGGGCACCCGGGTGAAGAGCACCAGGAGGAGCACGACGGCGGCAGCGGCCGCCATGTAGACGCCCGGCGCGTGCGGCACTCCGCTGGCCCCCACAAGGGCGGTGCCGATGAACGGGGCGGTGCCGCCGAAGATCGCGTAGGCGCCGTTGTAGCTGACGGCGGCCGAGGTGAAACGGGTCTTGGTGGTGAAGATTTCGACAAAGAAGGTGTAGCAGCCGCCGCCGTAGATGCACAGGGCCACCACGAAGATCGCCTGGCCCAGCAGGGCGAGGGGCAGGCTGCCGCTGGTCACCAGCATGAAGCTGGGCACGGCCAGGATGGCGAGGGCGGCGGAGCCGGCGATCAGCATGGGCTTGCGGCCGAAGCGGTCGCTCATCCGGCCGCCGATCGGCAGGAGCACGGCGTACAGGGCCAGGGCTCCGGCGTTGATCAGGAGCGACTGTTCGCGGCTGAGGTGGCCCGTGGTCTGCACGTAGGAGACGAAGTAGGCCGAGAGGAAGTAGAAGCCCATGGCGGTGAGGCCCATGACGAAGATGACTTGGACCATGCGGAGCTTGTTCTCGCGGAAGGCCTCGCGGATGGGGCTGAATTCCTTGGTCTGGCTGGCCTTGGCGTCCTTGAAGGCTTCGCTTTCCTCGGTGCGGCTGCGGATCCAAACCCCGAACAGGGCCAGCGGGAGGGCCAGCAGGAACGGCAGGCGCCAGCCCCAGGCCATGAAGGCCTCGTTGGGCATGGACTGGCTCAGGATCAGGATCATGGTGCCGGCCACCACCGAGGGCAGAGCCGTGGCGGCGATGGTGATGTTGAGCCAGAAGCCGCGCCTGCTGACGGGGGCGTGTTCAAAGACGAACGACGGCGCGCCCACGGACTCGCCGCCGGCGGAGAAGCCCTGGATGAGGCGGCATAGGACCAGCAGCGCCGGTGCCCAGGCGCCGATCTGCGCATAGCCGGGCAGGAGGCCCATCAGCGCGGTGGCACCGCCGATGGCGATGAGCGTGATGGTGAGGACCCGGCGTCGGCCGATCCTGTCGCCGAGGGCGCCGAAGAACAGGCCGCCCAGCGGCCGCACCACAAACGCGACGCCGAAGGTGGCAAACGTTGCCAGCATGGCGGCCAGCGGGTTGCTGCCGGGGAAGAACAGCTGGGAGAAGATGACGGCGGTGAGGCCGTAGAGGGTGAAGTCGTAGAACTCGATGAACTGGCCGACGCTGCCGCCCAGGAGGACGCGCCGCTGCATTTTGGTGATCTGGGGGGCCGGCGCTGCTTCGCTCCGGACGGGGGATGGCGGTGCGGTTTGCTGCTCGGTTTGGATCAGAGCCATCGAATCTCCAATGTCAGGAAGTCATTCTGGTTTCCGGCCTGGTTGGGATTGCCGGACTCCCTCAACCTTCGGTGACCCGGATCACATCTGTCCAATTGATTGTTTTTGCCTGATCGATGGATTTTCTTTATGAGATGCCGCGAAACCTTCCGCGTGCACGATCCGGGCCAGCCGGTCCACAACGTCTGCCGGCGGGCAGTCCGCGTCAAGCTGGATGAAGCCCGGGTATTCGGGCATGGAGCGGTAGGCGTCGCGCAGGGCAACCAGGTGAGCCATCGTCTCCGTATCGGTGCCACGTGCCACTATGCGCTGGTGTGCCAGCGCGGGCTCCACGTCCAGGTGCACCACTGCGTCAGGTGTAGGCAGGGAGGAAATGAGCCAAGGGATCAGGCGGCCCCGCGGCAGGCCTTTGGCAGTGCGCAGCGCAAGCTGGCAGTGGAGGTGCCGATCCATCACCACCAGCCCGTCGAAACGGCGGGCTCGGGCATGGGACACAAGCACGTTGGCCACACGGAAGGTTGTCTCCACAGCGTCGGCCAAGCGGTGGGGCCAGCGGATGCCCAGCCGTTCACCCAGCACTGACATGTTCTGCCTGCCGGCGTGGTTGCTGAGCAGCAGGGCATTCCTGCCTTCGTCGCGGGCCGCAGCCACCAAGGCGCGGGCGGCCGTGGATTTCCCCGAGCCGTCGATTCCGGTTAAGACAATGAGCATCTGGCCTCCTTCCGCCACTGCTTAAACGGTGGGACGGCGGGATCGTCCCGGCACGCGGCGGAGGTCACAACAGGCTGGGCCTCCTGGGCGGACCGCTGCGGGCCCCTTTTTAGTCGGGCGCCGCACCGTACACGCGTGCGCAGGTCGCCTCGAACGCCAGTGCCCTGCGCGTGGGCTGGACCCCTTCCGGGCGCACCAGCATGACCTCGATCGGGGGGAAGTTGTCGGTCAGGGTCAGGGCCACCACCTTGCCGCCGGAGTAGGTGACATCGCTGTGCAGCCGCTGGTTCAACATGGCGTAGCCGTGGCCCTTGGCCACGAAGGAGCGGACGGTTTCGTAGCCCGCGAAGCGGTGCCGGACATTGGGCACCACGCCCGCCAAGGCGTACAGCTGCTCGTAGTACTCCCGGCTGTGCGGGAGGTCGAGCACCACGGCGGGTTCGCCGTCGAGATCCTTCAACGCGATCTCCCGGCCGGGGCGCAAGGCGGCGGGGTGCTCGGCGTGCACCAGCACGTGCGGCGGGATCCGCTCCACCACCTGGTACGTGAAGCCGCGGCCGAGCCCCAGCCCATACATGAGGGCGGTTTCGCACTGGCCCTCGAGCAGCGCATTCTGGAGTTCCGCGAGGTCGGCTTCAAGGAAGGATACCTCCACGCTCGGGTGCTCCGCCTCGAAGGTCTGCAGGATGGTGGGCAGCCGGAAAGGCGCCAGTGGCGCGAACACTCCCACCTTAAGTTCGCCCACCAGCGAGGTGCCCATGCCGCGGGCCGATTCATAGAGGGAGTCGGCGTGCTCCAGGAAAACCTTGATGTCCTGCGCGAACTGCCGTCCGCTCGGCGTCAGCCGCAGCCCACGCGTCTTCAGCCGGACGAAAAGCTGCGTGGACAGGCTCGCCTCCAACTGCGCCAACGAGGTGGAGAGCGCCGACTGCGTCACGAGCAGCCGCTCCGCAGCGGCCGTCATGTTCTCGAGCTCGGCAACCACCGAGAAGTACCGCAGCTGGGTCAGGGTGAAGGGCTTGGCCATGCGTCCATGATGGCACCCCGGAGTTTATGTACACTTCCCGCCCTTATTCCACGCGCTTAAGGGCGAGAAGTGTGCATAAACTCACTGACCGCGCAGCCGGTGCAGCAGCAGGGCGACGTGCAAGGAGGTCCGCGATTCGGCGTCGTCGAGGTCCACGGCCAGCAGCTCCTCCAACTTCGCCAGCCGCGCGTACAGGGTGGGCCGGCTGAGGTAGCCGTTGCGCGCCAGGGCAGCCTTGTTTCCGCCGGCTTCGAGGTACTTGCCGAGCAGATCGAGGAGCCCTTCCCGGCCCTGCGCCTCGGCCTCCAGCAGGCCAGCCAGCTCCGATTCGGCGAACTGCTGGACGCGGGGATCGTTGCGCAGCAGCGCCAGGAGGCCGCGGAGCCGGACGTCCGTGGCGCGGTAGAAGGGCCGGCGGGACTCGTGCAAGGTGGCCGCGGTTTCGGCCACGTGCGCGGCCTCGTCGATGCCCGACGCCGCTTCCAGCAGCGAGGAACGGTAGCGCCCGACGCCGATCGTCCAGGCGGGGGGCGCGTCGCCGGCGTGCGTGGCCAGTGAGTCCGCCAGCCGCTGCAGCGCGGCGTCCTCGAGCTGCTTCGCGGGCAGGGCCAGGATCATGCCAAGGGAACCGGACTGGATGCTCGCCGTCAGGGCGCTGCTGGCCGTGGACTTGAGTGCCCGGGCCAGCAGTTCGAGCAGCTTGCGCTCTTCCTCCTGCCCGGCCAGCGGGTCGCCCTGCGCACCGGAGGGCAGCCGGGCCGGCAACCCGGCGCCGCCGGGGGCATCGGGAACCTGTCCGGCGGGCAGCGCCGTTCGGAACACCACGGGCACGTAGTAGGGCGAGCGCCTGAGCCCGAGCGACGCCGCGCGGGCCAGGGCCTCGGCCTCGCTGAGCCCGCGCGGCTGCCGGAGCGCGTTGAGCAGGCCGGCCTGCGCCTGTTGGGACAGCTCACGCTTGTCCCGCTCGGCCAGGCGGTTGATCGCCAAGGTCTGGGCGGCACGCTCCAGCACCATGGCGGCCATCTCGTCGTCGTCGAGAGCCGCCGGGACCACCAGCCGCCCCCACAACTGCCGCCGCACACCCACCGGCACCTGGAGCCATTCTTCGGGGCCGGCGCGCTTTGCGGAGCCGTAGGCCTGAGCGGGCGACGGCGTGGTCCGCGAGCGCCGTTCCCAGTCGTCCAGCAGCTCCGTGGTGGCCAGGTTCCGCGCCGAGTAGGCGAGCACCAAGTGCTGCAGGTCTTCCAGGACCACCGGCGCGCCGATCATCGCGGCGGCCTGCTCCACCACTTGCTGCGTGCCGGCGCTCTCGAGGCTGAGCACGGTGAAGGCCTCGTGGACGTCGCGGGCGCGCTCCACCCTTTCCAGCTGCTCGGCCACGATCATCCGGTGCACGGTCTCTGTGATCTGGACGAAGCGGACCCGGTGTTCGAGCACGATGACCGGCAGCGTGGAGTTCCGGGCGGCCGTGCGCAGGGCGGCGAGGCTGCGGTTTCGCCGCCCCACCAGTTCCACGACGAGGCCCGCCGCGCCGGCCTGCTCCAGAGAGCGGATGTACGACGCCGCCACGCCGGGTTCCTTTTCCAGCTCCAGTCCGGTGGTCAGGACCAGTTCGCCGCCTGAGAGCAGGCCTGTCAGGTCCAGGATTTCGCTGACGTGGACCCAGCGAACGGGCGTGTCCAGGGCACCGGCGCCGCCAAGGACGGCAGGTACGGCGTCGCGGAGGACCGCGAGGTCAAGGATGGCACGGACGGTGGGCAGCATTTACACAGTGTAAATGCTGGAACGTATTCCTTTACAGGATGCCACTTATGGGCCCGGGGCGGGGCGGACAGACTGGAGCCAACGCACACAGCAACCACCCTTTTCGAACAAGCAGGAGAACCGTGAACACGATCGAGCACTGGATCAACGGCAGCTACGTCCCGGCCGGCGAGCGCACCGCCCCCGTCACCAACCCGGCCACGGGCAAGGTCACCGCGCAGGTGGCCCTGGCCAGCACCGAGGACGGCAACGCCGCCGTCGCCGCCGCCAAGGCTGCCTTCCCGGCATGGCGCGACACGTCCCTGGCCCGCCGCACGCAGGTCATGTTCGCCTTCCGCGAGCTGCTGAACGCCCGCAAGGACGAGCTCGCCGCCATCATCACCTCGGAGCACGGCAAGGTCCTGGACGACGCCCTGGGCGAAGTCACCCGCGGCCAGGAGGTCGTGGAATTCGCCTGCGGCATCCCGCACCTGATCAAGGGCAGCTACACCGAGAACGCCTCCACCAAGGTGGACATCCACTCCATCCGCCAGGCCCTGGGCCCGGTGGCCATCATCAGCCCGTTCAACTTCCCGGCCATGGTGCCCATGTGGTTCTTCCCGATCGCCATCGCCGCCGGCAACACCGTGATCATCAAGCCCAGCGAAAAGGTGCCCACTGCCGCCAACTGGATGGCGGAGCTGTGGAAGGAAGCCGGCCTGCCGGACGGCGTCTTCAACGTCCTGCAGGGCAACAAGGTCGCCGTTGACACCCTGCTGACCCACCCGGACGTCAAGGCCGTCTCCTTCGTCGGCTCCACCCCCATCGCCAAGTACGTCTACGAGACCGCCACCGCCAACGGCAAGCGCGTCCAGGCCCTGGGCGGCGCCAAGAACCACATGATCGTGCTGCCCGACGCCGATCTGGACCTCGCCGCCGATGCTGCCATCAACGCCGGCTTCGGTTCCGCAGGCGAGCGCTGCATGGCCATCTCCGCACTCCTGGCCGTGGGCGACATCGCCGACGAACTGGTGGGGAAGATCGCCGAGCGCGCCCGGGGGCTCCGGACCGGCGACGGCCTGCGCGGCTGCGACATGGGCCCGCTGGTCACGTCCCAGCACCGCGACAAGGTGGCAGGCTACGTCGACGCCGGCGAAGCGGCCGGTGCCACGCTCGTCGTCGACGGCCGCTCGGTTGCGCCCGACGCCGAGGGCGACGGCTTCTTCCTCGGCCCCACCCTGTTCGACAACGTCACCACGGACATGTCCATCTACCGCGACGAAATCTTCGGCCCGGTCCTCTCCGTGGTCCGCGTGGACAGCTACGACGAGGCCCTCGCCACGATCAACGCCAACCCCTACGGCAACGGAACCGCGATCTTCACCAACGACGGCGGCGCGGCCCGCCGCTTTGAGAACGAGGTGGAGGTGGGCATGGTGGGCATCAACGTCCCCGTCCCCGTCCCGATGGCCTACTACTCCTTCGGCGGCTGGAAGAACTCGCTGCTCGGCGACACCCACGCGCACGGCGCCGAGGGCGTCGGCTTCTTCACCCGCGGCAAGGCCGTCACCACCCGCTGGCTGGACCCGAGCCACGGCGGCATCAACCTCGGCTTCCCGCAGAACGCCTGATCCGCGCCATCCGAACAGGAGACAGTGACATGACTTCCACCCTTGACAGCGGGCTCCTTCCCGCACGGACCGAGCCGCACCCCGACGTCGACTCGGCTGCGGCCCGGCGGGCCTACGAGCTGGACCGCAAGCACGTCTTCCACTCCTGGTCCGCCCAGGACCTGCTGGATCCGATGGTCATCTCGGCCGCCGAGGGTTCGTACGTGTGGGACGGCGAGGGCACCCGGTACCTCGATTTCTCCTCGCAGCTGGTCAACACCAACATCGGCCACCAGCACCCTGCCGTCGTCGCCGCCATTGCCGCGCAGGCGGCCAAGCTGTGCACCATCGCCCCGAGCTACGCCAACGAGGCCCGCTCCGAGGCGGCGCGGCTCATCGCCGAGCGCACCCCGGGCGAACTCAACAAGATCTTCTTCACCAACGGCGGCGCCGACGCCAACGAGCACGCCGTGCGCATGGCCCGGCTGCACACCGGACGGAAGAAGGTCCTGTCCGCGTACCGTTCGTACCATGGCGGCACGCACCTGGCCGTCAACATCACGGGTGACCCCCGCCGCTGGGCCAGTGACACCGCCAGCACCGGCACCGTGCATTTCTTCCCGCCGTACCTGTACCGCACGGCCTTCCACTCCACCACGGAAGCGGAGGAGAGCCAGCGCGCCCTGGAGCACCTCGAGCAGCTCATCGTGTTCGAAGGCGCGGCCACCATCGCGGCGCTGATCCTGGAGACCATCCCGGGCTCGGCAGGCATCTACGTTCCGCCGGCCGGCTACCTGCAGGGCGTCCGGGAACTGTGCACCAAGTACGGCATCATGTTCATCGCGGACGAGGTCATGGCCGGCTTCGGCCGCACCGGCAAGTGGTTCGCCGTCGAACACTTCGACGTCGTCCCGGACCTGCTGACCTTCGCCAAGGGCGTCAACTCCGGTTACGTACCGTTGGGGGGCGTGGCCATCAGCCCGGAGATCGCGGCGACGTTCGGCACCAAGCCGTACCCGGGCGGCCTCACCTACTCGGGCCACCCGCTCGCCACGGCGGCGGCCGTGGCCACCATCAACACGATGGAAAGGGAAGGCGTCGTGGACCATGCCGCCTTCCTGGGCAACGACATCATCGGCCCGGCACTGGCGGACTTCGCAATCCGGCATAAGTCCGTGGGCGAGGTGCGCGGCAAGGGCGTCTTCTGGGCGATCGAACTGGTCAAGGACCGCGAGACGCGCGAGCCGCTGGCCCCGTACGGCGCCTCCAGCCCGGAAATGAACCAGCTCATCGCCGCCTGCAAGTCCCGCGGCCTCATCCCGTTCGCGAACTTCAACCGCATCCACGTGGTGCCCCCGTGCAACATCAGCGTGGAGGAGCTCAAGGCCGGCCTCGCGATCCTGGACGAGGTGCTGGACATCGCGGACGGCTTCGCCGCCTGAGCTTCGCCGCTTCCGGGGAACAGCAAAAGGTGAAGGGGCGACGGCGGGAATCCACCCGCCGTCGCCCCTTCACTTTTGTCATGCGGCACCGTTCATGCGGTTCCCATGTCACGGCCGGACCTCAGACCGGCAGGCAGCCGCCGTTCGCGCCCTGGAACGTGTCGAGGCGGTGGATGAAGGCCGCCATCGCCTCACGGGTGATCGGGTCGACCGGCCGGTAGGTGCCGTCGCTCCAGCCGGTGGAGACCCCCGCGTGGCTCGTCCACGAGATTTCCTTGTAGAAGCCGCCGCCGGCAGGCACATCCTTGAACGGAGAGGCGAGCGGTTCCTGGAAGCCGGCTGAGGCGGGGACCCGGCAATAGCCGCCGCTGTACCGGTAGAGGAATGCCGCCATCGCTTCACGGCTGATGGATTCGTACGGCCGGAAGGTGCCGTCGTCCCAGCCGTTGGCCAGGCCCCGGGATTCCATCCACGCGATTTCCCTGTAGAACGGATGGCCGGTGGGGACGTCCTTGAAGGGGGAGATGGCCGGTGCCGTGTACGCGGCCGGTGCGGCCAGCCGGAACATGAACGCCGCCGTGGCCTCACGGCTGATCGGTTCGAAGGGGCGGTAGCTGCCGTCGGGCCAGCCGTTGCTCAGATCCTTGTCGTACATCCAGAGGATGTCATCCTGGAATCCCGATCCGCTGATGTCAGTGAACGGGGATCCGGCATCGACCGTGACGCCGGCGGTGCCGTCGGGACTGCCGGCGGCGTAGCTGACGTAGTCGATGTGCACCTTGGTGCCGGCGTGCGTGGTGAAGGTGCTGCCGGCCTGCCACGCGTGGTTTTCAGCGTAGTAGCCGGTGAACGGTCGCGTGGACGGCATGAGGATCAGGGAGGAAGCATACGAGGCGCCGCCGTTCTGCACGATCTTGACACCCTGGTTGCCGCCCACGGCCAGGCCTGCGTCGTAGCCGACAGGCAGCCGCAGCTCGAGATAGTAGGCCTCGCCGCTTTTCGGGTCGGTGAACTTGACCGCCCTGTTGGCTTCGTCTCCGGCCCACGCCTTGAGGGTATAGCTCTTGCGCCCGGAGGCGACGCCGACGTTGAGGATTTCATCGCCGCGGCCGAAGCCGCCGAGGTACCAGAGGCTCGAGCTAATCGCCGGCAGCCTGTACTGCGCCGCGCCCATGAGGTCCATGGTGTCACCGTATTCGCGGATGGTGCAGGAGGTGTCGGCAAAACCGCCGTTGGTGCCCGGTCCGACGTCGGAGGCCCCGCTGAGGCACTGCAGGCTGTCCGCATGCATCAGCCCCAGGATGTGTCCGAACTCGTGGGCCACCACGTTCTTGGTGAAGTTGCTGGGCACGGGCATGAGCATGCGCCCGCCCTGGTTTCCGCCGCTCCAGCCGGCGCCGAGGGCACCATAGGAAAGCTGGGAGACGGGAATGAACACCACCAGGGCCTTGTACGGTCCGGCGACCCAGCCCAGCCTCTCGGTCGCCTCGCGGGTCACCGTGTCCATGATCTCGAAGTATGACTGTCCGGACGTGGCGGTAGAGCTGAAGCCGGTGGTGGTCCTGGTCTCATCGACGGACATCGAGAGCCTGTTGTTGGACATCTTCTTCCAGTATTCGCTGGCTGCGGTGATGCCGGCCCTCGCCGCAGCCAGGTCAATGGATGCAGTCTGCTCTGCTGTCCTGTCCGCCAGCTTGACGGTCACCAGCGTCACCTTGATGTCGCCGGCGCGGGCCAGGCTGCTCGCGGCCCCTTGGGGCCCCTCGGCGTCCTGGATGCCCCGGAGGGCCTCGGGCTCGAAGGTGTGGACGGAGTGGGGGGTGCCTTCCGGCGCCTCCACGGGCGGGGCCCCCGGGGATGGCGGCGGGACGGCTGCTGCCGGCGGGGCGGAGATGGTGGTCAGGGCTGCTGTGGACAGCAGCAGTGCCGTAACGACGGCGGCGGTGCGGGTGAGTAGCTGCATCCTGTGTTCTCTCTGTCTTCAGCGAATCTCTGTCTTCAGCGAGGTTCGGCAGGGCCGGTGCCGGCTAGGTGAAATTACATCAGACATGAACCCAATTTCCCGGTAACCGCGAAGAAACGCGAAAGGGAAGGGCCGACGGCGGGATCCACCCGCCCTCGGCCCTTCCCCGCTGCCGTTCGGTTCAGGGATGGCTCAGAGATCAAGCACCAGCCGCTGTCCGCGGCAGCGCGAGACACAGATCATCATGGTGTCCCCCGCCGCGCGCTCGTCACCGGACAGGAGGCTGTCCCGGTGGTCGATCTCGCCGGAGACCACCGGTGTTTCGCAGGTCCCGCAGATGCCCTCGCGGCAGGAGCTCAGCGGAAACCGCCCGGCTGCCTCCAGCGCCTCCAGGATGGTGGTTCCGGCAGGAACCTCGACGATGGCGCCGTCGGCGAGTTCCACGTCAAAGGAGGAACCGCCGTCGGGCCCTTCCCCGGGCCCGGCAGCAGGAGACGCAGCCGCCGGGTCCGCCGCAAAGCGCTCAAAGTGCACGCGGGAGCCGTCCCACGGGGCTGTCAGCTCCTGGACCGCCCCCAACAGCGGCCCGGGACCGCAGACGTACAGGTGCGTTTGCGCGCCGGCGGCGCCCAGCAGGGAAGCCAGCGGGAACCTGCCGCCCTCGTCGTCCGCGTGGATGGTCACGGTACCGCCGTCCGGCAGCTCACCAAGAAACGCCATGCTGCGGCGGCTGCGGCCGAGGTACACAAGCCGCCACGGCGCACCGGATGCCGCGGCTGCGCGCACCATCGGCAGCACCGGCGTGATGCCGATGCCGCCGGCGATGAACAGGTACTCCGCTGCGGGCGCGAGCGAAAAATTGTTCCTCGGCGCCCGGACCTGGACCTTGCTGCCCGGCCGGAGCTCCTCATGGACGAACGCCGAGCCGCCGCGGCCCGCCTTCTCATGCAGCACCGCGACGCGCCAGCGCGGATCCCCGGGCTCCGAACACAGCGAATACTGGCGCAGCAGACCATTCGGCAGCAGGACGTCGATGTGTGCCCCTGGCTCCCACGCCGGCAACGGATCCCCAAGCGGGTGCTGCAGCGCAAGGGACAGGACGCCGTCGGCCTCGCGGCCCATGGAACGGACTTCAACGTCGAAGAAATCGAGAGTGCTCATGTCTGGCCTTTTCTTGATGTGCGGCGGAGCAAGGGCCCGCGGTTACAGAACGGACGCCAGGAAGGACCTGGTGCGCTCGTTTTGGGGATTCGTGATGAGCTGCGCGGCGGGTCCCTGCTCCACGATGTTTCCGTCCGCCATGAACACCACGCGGTCCGCAACATCGCGGGCAAAGTTCATTTCGTGGGTGACCACAACCATGGTCATGCCGGACTGGGCCAGGTCCTTCATGACCTTCAGCACCTCGCCCACCAGTTCGGGGTCCAGGGCCGACGTCGGCTCGTCGAACAACATCAGCTTTGGCTCCATGCACAGCGCCCGGGCGATCGCGACGCGTTGCTGCTGGCCGCCGGAAAGCTGGCGGGGGTAGGAGCCTGCTTTGTCGGCCAGTCCCACGCGCTCCAGCAAGCGCAGCGCCCGGGCAGTGACCTGGGACTTCTTCTGGCGCAGCACCAGCCGGGGCGCCTCGACGAGGTTTTCCAGGACGGTCATGTGCGGGAACAGGTTGAAGTGCTGGAACACCATGCCGATGTCCGTGCGGTTGCGGCAGACATCGTTGTGCTTTTGCTCGTGCAGCTTGGTGCCCTTGATGTCGTAGCCCACCACCTTGCCGTCCACCCACATGCGGCCTCCGTTGATGCCTTCGAGGTGGTTGATGCAGCGCAGGAGCGTGCTCTTGCCGGAGCCCGAAGGTCCGATCAGGCACACCACCTCGCCCGCCGCAATCTCGAGGTCGATCCCTTTCAGCACGTCCAGCTGGCCGTAGCTCTTGTGCACGGAGTCGGCCTTCACCATGATCCGGGTGCCGGCTGCGGCTGCGGGCCCCGTCCCCGAGGGTGAAGTCATTGTTTCAGTCATCGGGTGCCGCCTTTCCGGGCCAGCCGGTCGGTGTTGAGTGGGGCGTGGGTGTTGAAGAACAAGGCCAGCTTTTGCCACGGAGTCATTGGCAGGCTGCGCTGCCCGCCCTTGGCGTAGCGGCGCTCGAGGTAGTACTGCCCGACGCTCAGGACTGACGTCACCACGATGTACCAGAGGCTCGCGACGATCAGCAGCGGGACGGTTTCAAACGTCCGCGCATAGATGATCTGGGAGGAATACAGCAGCTCCGGCACGGAAATGACGCTCACCAGGGCCGTGGTCTTGAGCATGCCGATGGTTTCATTGCCCGTGGGCGGGATGATGACCTTCATGGCCTGGGGCAGGATGATGCGCCGCATGGTGTGGAAGCGGTTGATCCCCAGTGCGCCGGCAGCCTCGGCCTGCCCGTGGTCCACGGACAGGATGCCGGCGCGCACGATCTCCGACATGTAGGCGCCCTGGTTGAGCCCCAGGCCCAGGATGGCCGCGAACATCGGCGTGATGATCTGGTTGGCGTCCAGGTTGACGCCCGGGATGCCGAAGCTGATGGTCGGGTACAGCGCCGCGAGGTTGTACCAAAACAGCAGCTGGACCAGCACCGGGGTGCCCCTGAAGAAGTTCACGTAACCAAACGCCGCAGTGCGGACCACGGGGTTCAGGGACAGCCTCATGACGGCCAGCACCACGCCCAGCACCACGCCGATCACCATGCACACGGCCGTCAACATCAGGGTGATGCCTATGCCGTTGACGATCGACACGTCCCGGATGTATTTACCTACCGTTTCCCAGCCGAAGCGCGGGTTGGTGAACACGGACTGCAGCGCCAGGCCGCCGACGCCCAGGATCACGACGGCGGACACCCACCTGCCGGGGTACCTCGCCTTGACCGTGGTGTACTGGTCCGGCGAGGTCCGCTGGGGTTCCACCTTGACGGCTGTTGCACTCATCGGATTCCTGCCTGTCTGCCGCCGGCTACTTGCCGGAGACCTGGTCTGCGGTGATGATGGCGCTGGCGGGGATGCCCCAGTTGCCGTTGATTTCGGCGTAGCGCTCGCTGTTGATGAGCGCCTTCATGGCCGCGGCGACGGCGGGTTCGAGGCCCGATTCCTTGTTCAAGGCCACGCCGGTCGGTTCAGGCTGGTAGTCCGCGCCCTCGGCGAGCTCAAACTTGTTCCCGCCCAGCTTGCCCTGGTAGGCCAGCGAGATGCTGTCCGCCATGACTCCGTCCACGCGGCCGGACATCAGGGCCAGGTTGGCGTCGGTCTGGGTGGGGAACTGCTGCTGGTCGATGGCAGGCTTTCCGGCGTCGGTGCATTCCTTGCTCATGGCCGGCATGACTTCCAGCACTTGGATGGACCCCTTCTGCCCAGCCACCTTCTTGCCGCACAGGGTCTCGGACTTCATGGCGAGCCGGGCGGGGTTGCCCGGTGCCACTGCGATCCCCGAGCCTCCCGAGAGGTAGGCCACGAAGTCCACCACCTTCTTGCGTTCCTCCGTGATGGAGAACGCGGACATGCCGAGGTCGTACTTCTTGGAGGCCAGGCCAGGAAGGATGGTTTCGAAGGTGGCAGGGACGTGCTCGGCCTTCAACCCAAGCACCGCAGCCAGTGCGTCGCCGGTCTCAACGTCCCAGCCGATCATGGTCTTGTTGTCCGTGTCGTAGTACTCGAACGGGGCGTAGGTGGGGTCCGAGGCAATGACCAGCGTGCCCTTGTCCCGGACGGACTGCGGAAGCAGCGCCCTGGCGTCTTCATTGACGCCCAGGGTGGTGCTGGCGGCGCCGTTGCCGCTGTCCTTCTTGGATTCGGTGTCCGCGGCGGCGTTGGTGCAGCCGCTGGCGGCGAGAACAGTGAGGCCTGCGGTGGCGATCAGGGCGGCCTTGAGGAATACGCGCATGGGAAAACCTTTCACTGACGTTGTGGGGGAGTGCCGGGCCCGCGGGGCCCGGCCTGTGGAACGGGTTTTGCGTAGCCGGCTTACGGAGCCGGGCAGAGGGGTGCCACGTGGACCAGGTGGCTGCCGGGCCGGACCAAGGTCGGCCGGCGGATGATCGCCGCGATGCCGTCCACGGCAGCCCGGAATTCACGGGGTTCGCGGTCCAGTTCGTCCAGGAAATGCACCTTCGCCACGACGTCCCCGGCATGGACAAACTGCCCCAGGTCGACGGTTGGCTCGAACAGTCCGTGCACCGTGCTGGAGACCGCGGATTCGGCGACCAGTTCGATCCACGTGGTTGGCTCGGGGTCGCTGATTTCCGGGCCGACGGCATCCGCAGCACGGGCCGGCAGGACGCCGACACTGTCCATGAAGGCGGCGAGCCCTGTCCGTGCCTGATGGAGCACGTGCCGGTCCACGGTTCCGCCGCCGCCGAGTTCGGTGGACAGTGTCAGGATGCCGGCGTCGTCGCCCGCCGTGCTGAGCGATCCGGGCTCCAGGCGCGGCGGCACCACCATGGTGAATGGCAAGCCCATGGTGTTGGCCGCCTTGACCTTCTGTGCCCACAGCTCCTCGTCCGGGCCCCGGTACAGGAACAGGCACGGGACGTACGTCGAGTTGCTCCCGCCGGAATGCAGATCGATCACGACGTCGGCCCGCGGCAGGAGCCCGCTGCCCACCAGGTGCGCGGCCTGGGCCGTGGGGCCTTGGGCCGGTGCGCCGGGGTAGCTGCGGTTCAGGTTGCCGTGGTCGATCGGCGACACGCGTGTCCCGGCCGTGACCGCCGGGGCGTTGGCCGAGGGCACGATGATGAGTGTCCCGGTGAGGTCTTCGGGCTGCACGGACCGGATCAGTTCGTGCAGCAGGATCTGGCCCTCGTATTCGTCGCCGTGCGTTCCGGCCACCAGCAGGACCGTCGGCCCAGAGCCCGAGCCGATCACCGCCACCGGGACAGGGATGTGCGAGGCATCGTGGGCGTTGTCCGAGTGAACCAATTTTCCGTGGCCCAGCTGCTTTCCGGCTCTGCCGAAGTCGATGCCGCTCAGGCTCGCTGCGGCGGCTGCTGCCGCCGTCGTCGTTACGGTACCCATCGCAGGGCCCTCCCTGTGGTAGGGGCGAGACGCACGACGTCCACGACGGCGTCGCCCGGGGTGACGGACAGCCGCACGGCTTCATCGTCCTCGCCTTCGAGGATGAACACGTCGCCGGGCCGCAGCCAGCGCTCCCAGGGGCCGTCGACGGCGGCAACGCGGGCCTCGCCCCGGAGCGGCGCCACCACCAACTGCTCGCCGGAGCGGCGGAACAGTTCGCCGACGTAACCGTCCGTGTACTGCCGGCTGTCCTGGCGGATATGGTCGCCGTCGGTCTCCACCACCACGCGCTCGGCGTCGGCGTCGTTGACGGAAACGGTCCAGCGCCAGGGGTCACCGCGTTCAGCGGAGTCGGGACATGCCGCCAAGGTGCGGGTCCCCAGTTCGGGGTGCACCTCGGCGCCGAGGGCGTTGGCCCTGATCAGCATCCACATGCCGGCACCTACGCGCGCCCGGCGGCGGCCGGGATCCGGGCTGCGGGGGCGCCTTCGCGGGCGGCCTGCTCTTGTTTGAGGAGGGCGGCCAGAATGCGGCGGGCTTTGGCGACACCGCCGTCCTGGGCGATCAGCACATCGAATTCGCCCGCCGGGCGCGTCTGCATGCCGATTTCCTGGGCTTCCAGGGCGCTGGCGTCCTCGTCCAGGACGGTGGCCAGGCCGGTCTTGAGGTCTTCCGTGGCCTGCGCGTCCCGCACGGCGAAGTTGCGGCTGAAGGCGTAGTAGTACCAGGAATTGTGCTGGTCGATCGGGGTGATGCCGTTGAGCACCTTGATCAGATAGCCCTCCTCGCGCGAGCGGCCCTCGCCGGTGATGCCCGAGTGCAGCACGTGCAGGTTGGGGACGAAGAACTCGGTGCAGTGGAAGCGGTCGAAGAGGCCGCGGGCGTCCATGGTTTCGGCATAGAGCGGCGGCGCCTCGACGGACGGCATGAGCCGGTCCACACTGACCACGTTGCCCTCCACTTCCACGGTGATGCCATGCTCGTAGATGTAGTCGTCGCCCACCGTGGTCTTGTGCAGGAAGGACTCGTGGGTGAGGTCCAGCAGGTTGTCATGGATGAGGTCGGCGCGGCATTTGAAGAGGTAGGAGTGGGTCACTGTGGCCCACTCGGGATCGACCATCCAATGCGTGTCCGGGACGTCCGCGGGGTCGGCCAGTTCGGCGTCGCCGGTCCAGGCCCAGATCCAGCCGTCCTTCTCCACCAGAGGGTATTTCCGGACGCGGGCACGCTCCGGGATGGTGGTCTGGGCCGGGACTTTGGTGCAGGCACCATCCGGGCCGTAGGTGAAGCCGTGGTAGCCACATTCCACGGAATCGCCGATGGTCCTGCCCTCGGACAGCGGGAAGGCGCGGTGGGCGCAGCGGTCGGCCAGAGCCACGGCCTCACCGTCCTGGGTACGGAACAGGACAATGGGCTGCTCGCAGATCACTCGGCGCACGGGTTTCCGGGTCACTTCATTGGACCACGCCGCCACATACCAGGTGTTCAAAACATACATTCTTCAAGACTCCTCGCTCGGGTGTATACAATGTATACGGTGAATACGAAGGGGTCAACGGTTTTTTGTGATCCCCCGCACAGGGCCTGCATTCCTCGCTGATTTGGTGCCGTAATACACTGTGGAAATTGCGCCCCACCCTAGGGAGAACCCCATGGCACCAACTGCCAAAGACACCCGGCCCCTTGCCGTGCGCGTCTACGAGCAAATCAGCTCGGATATCATTGCCGGAACCATCGAAGCGGGCACGGCACTGGTCCAGGAGCAGGTGGCCGCCCAGTACGGCGTCTCACGCACCCCGGTCCGCGACGCCCTCACCCAGCTGACGCTGGAAGGCCTGGCAACGCTGGTGCCGGGGCGCGGCTACATCGTCAACACCCTGTCGCCCCAGGACGTCAAGGACGTCTACGAGGTCCGCTACACCCTCGAATCCTTGGCGGCGCGGCAGGCCTGCGGCCTGCATTCACCGCAGCAGCTGGTCCGGCTGCGTGGCATGGTGGATGAATTCGAGACCGTCGATCCCGCAGATGCCGAGGAACTGTTCCGCATGGGCGCGGCCTTTCATGCGGCACTCATCGACCCCTGCCCCAACACGTACCTGCGCAACACGCTCGCCGCCATGTGGGACCATCCCATCGCCCGGCGCATCACCATGACGTACCGGCAAGGACCCGAGCACCAGTCAAAGGTCGCCAGGGACCACCGGAGGATCCTCGAGGCGCTCAAGACGGACGACCCGGACACCATCGCCGAGGTCCTCCGCTACTGCCACAACCCCAACGACACCCTCGATTAGGACCCTCTCTCACCTTTGAGGCCTTTTCGGCCGACCCTCCCTCTCTCACTTTTGGGGACAAATAACGGGACCCTCCTGCACATCAAAGTGCAGGAGGGTCCCGACTTTAAGCCCCAAATGTGAGGGAGCGTCTGCCCGGCGGGAACGCGTCAGCCGGCTGCCGTCAGGAACGTCTTGAGCAGCGGGCCGCTGGTTGTCGCGCCGAGCCCGCCTTCCTCCACGAACACCGCCACCGCGAGGTCTCCGTGCACGGCGACAACCCACGCGTGCGTCTTGGGCGGGGTGTCCTTGCCGAATTCGGCCGTGCCCGTCTTGGCTCCCACCGGCGCCCCCGGCACCTCTGCCAGGAAGCCGGTGTGCCCGGAGGTCACCACGGCCCGCATCATGTCTGCGATGGAGGCGGCTTCGGCCTTGGTGAGGGGCGTGCCGGACGGCTTGGCGGGCGCCGCGGCGCCTGTGGAAGCCGACGACGGCGCGGTGGCGGCACCGGCGTCGGGGTTCAGCACGAGCTGGGGCGAGACCGGGGCGCCGTTGCCGACCGATGCGGCCATGACGGCCGCCGTCAGCGGCGAGAACAGGACCTTGCCCTGGCCGATCATCGAGGCCGCGTGTTCGGTGCCCTCCGCGGTGCCCGGGACGGATCCCAGGAAGGCATCGATGCCGAGCTTGGGCGCCTCGACGGCCACGCCGAGCGCTTCCGCGGCGGCTTCGAGCTGGTCCTGGCCGATGGTGTCGCGGGCATTAATGAAGGCGGTGTTGCAGGAGTGCGCGAAGGCATCACGCAGCGGCACGGAGCCCAGGGATCCGGCCGGGTAGCC
This sequence comes from Arthrobacter cavernae, assembly GCF_017368795.1. Lineage (GTDB taxonomy): Bacteria > Actinomycetota > Actinomycetes > Actinomycetales > Micrococcaceae > Arthrobacter > Arthrobacter cavernae. The sequence goes on from NZ_JAFNLL010000018.1 coordinate 83,563, forward strand.
TTCGGCGTTCTTGAAGGTGCGCCCGTCCACGGTCACGGTCGCCGGGCAGTCGACCTTCGAATCCGGGGTCTGGCCCTTGCGGAGCATCGCCAGGGAATCCACGATCTTGAAGATCGAGCCGGGCGCATACTGCCCCAGGATAGCCGTGTTGTAGCCGTTGCTGCCCGGGCCGGAGGCCGCGGCGAGGACGGCGCCGGTGGAGGGACGCAGCGCCACGATCGCGGACGCCGGGCCCACGCCGGCAAGCGTGTCCTCGGCCAGCTGCTGGAGCCTGAGGTCCAGCGTGGTCTTGAGCGTGGTGCCCGGGGTGGGCGCGGCGGAGAAGAAGACCTTCACGCCCGGCGTCGCGGTGCCGTCCGGCTGTTTGTCGAGCTGGGCGACCACCTCCACGCCGTCCTTGCCGCGCAGCTGGGCGTCGTACTGCTGCTGCAGGCCGCCGGTTCCAGTGGTGTCCCCGACGCGCAGGGCGCCGTTGGACTTCTCGATCTGTTCCGCACTGGCCTGGCCCACGCTGCCGAGCAGCGCCCGCGCGAAGGTGCGGGTGGGTGCCAGCGCCAGGGTGTCCGTGATGCTCACGGCGCCCGGAATCGCCTGGATCTTCTCGGCCGAGATCTCCGGCGTGTAGGCGCGCAGGATGATGCCCTCCACGAAGGCCTCGGGTCCGGAGGCGGCGGTCTGCTTGACGTAGCCGTCAACGTCCAGGCCCAGCAGCGCGGCCAGTGCCTTCGCTGAGGGCTCCGCCTGTTCTGCCGGGATCTTGGTCTTGTCGATGCCAACGCGCAGCACGGGGCGGTCCTGGACGATCGGCGTGTCGCCGGCACCGAGGATCTGGCCGCGGGGGGCCGCGGGGGTGCGGACCGTCAGCCTTTCGCCGTCCTCGAGCTGCGGCGCGAGAAGTCCCGGGTTCCACTGGACGGCCCATTTCTCGCCGGACTTCTTCAGCTCGGCCTGGGAGGTGTATTTCCACTCGGCTCCACCGAAGGTCCAGGTGAAGTCCAGCGGCACGGTGGCTTTGTCGCCGTCGAGCGTCACGGCGCCCGGCTGCACGGCCGGTTTGGCGGGCCCGAGGCCGGCAAACACGGCCTTCAGGTCCTGGTTGGCGGCAGCGGCATCCTTGCCGTCCACAGCCAGCGAGGCGACGTCCAGCGCGGCAAGGGAAGACGCAAGCTGCTTCGCCGCTTCCTCCGCCCCCGCGCGGCCGTCGCCGCAGGCGGTCAGTGAACCCGCCATCATCAGAGTTACAAGGCCAAAGATAAGATTCCTGGTTTTCCCCACCCGCGCCATTATGCCTGTTCCCCCTGACAACGTCTTTGTCCTGGCGGGGAGCGTCGCCTGGGCTCCGGGAATGATGCGGTCCCGGGGACGTGCGACGGCGGCGGTGCTTTCCGCCTCGTTCCTCGCGGTAACCAAGAGCTCCTCGGCTAACTACCGCTGGCCGCCGGGATGGCCGGCGTGACGTAGCGGAGCTTGTGGACCTTCAGCACAGACGTGGTTTCCATGTGCCTCACGCCCGGCAGGCGGCCGATCTTCTCGTTCAGGATGGTCCACAGGGCGGCATTGTCCGTACTCAGGACTTCGACGCACAGATCCGCGCGCCCCAGGACCGTGGACACGTAGGTGACCTCGGGCAGTGCCGAGACGGCCTCGACGACGGACTGGTGGAACTCCGGGGCGACCTCCAGGAAGACGATGCCCAGCTGCGTGCGGCCCAGGGTCTCGGGGTCGGTGAACGCGACGATGCGCAGGATGTTCAGGTCCTGCAGGCGCTTGACGCGGGCGCGGACCGTGGCCTCCGAGGTGCCCAGGTTGCGGCCGATTTCGCGCAGCGCCCGGCGCCCGTCCTGCTCCAGTTCGCGCACGATGTCCCGGTCAAGATCGTCCAGCGCATAGTCCGTCATGCTGCCCAGAATATCGGATGCTCCGCATTCCCCCGGGAAAAGGCGGGATCATCCATCGATTTGCGCAGATCTTCCTTCGTTGAACTACGCAATACGTTGATATTAGCTATTGTTCCTCGCAAAACTTAATGTTAGCCTCGTCGCATACAACGGTTTGCGTGGCGGGAATCACAAAGTCACACCGCAATGGAGCGGGATTCCCGGACCACATCCAGACGCCCCCAGGGCACTAGCAAGGAGACCCCAACTGTGAGCACTCACAACTCCGTGGCCGGCGAACATTCCTACCAAAAGACACTGAGATGGTGGGACGGCTTCACCATCAGCCTCTCCATCCCGGCAGCACTCTTCATCGTCATCGGCTACGCCATGGGATCACTGGGCGCTTGGACGGCCATCGCACTGGCCTTCGCCGTGGCCCTCATCGCCTGCCTGCAGAACTACGTCTATTCCGAGATGGCCGGGATGTTCGGTGAGAAGGTCGGCGGGATCTCCATGTATGCCAACCAGGGCTGGCGAAGCCGCACCACGCTGGCGGGTCCGGTTGCCACGTTCGGCTACTGGTTCAGCTGGTCCAGCTCACTGGCCATCTACGGACTGCAGATCGGCACGCTGGTCCAGGCCGAATGGTTCCCCACGGTGACGTGGACGTTCTCCACCGGCTTGGCGGAAATCGGCCTGCCCCACGTGATCGCCCTCGCTGTCCTCATTCTTGGGTGGGGACTGAACGTGCTGGGCATGCGCCCGGCCATGTCCATCATGTACGTCACCGGCGTGCTGATCCTCATACCCATAGTTGTCTTCGCTGTCGCTCCTTTCTTCAGCGGCAGCTGGTCCATCTCCAACCTTCATTGGAACCTGTCCGCCAGCGGCTTCCCGGCCTGGCAGACAATCATCGCCTGGATGTTCGTCATGGCGTGGTCCGTCTACGGCATCGAAGCCGTGGCCGCGTTCGTCCCCGAGTTCCGCGACACCGTCCGCGACTCACGCATCGCCCTGCGGCTGGCCGGCTTCTTCGTCCTCGCCGTCTACGTCCTGGTTCCCCTCGGCGTCGGGGGCCTCGCAGAACAAGGCGAGATCGCCGCGAACCCGGTGACGTTCTACCTTCAGGCCTTCGACCGGCTCATTCCGGGCAGCGACTGGCTCATGACCATCTGCCTGATCGCCGGGCTGATGCTCATGATGGTCATGACGACGGCGGCCGGCGGCCGGGTGCTGCACGGCAGCGCCCTGGAGGGCCTCACCATCCGCCAGCTCGGCGAGCTGAACAAGGCCGGCGTTCCGGCCCGCGCCATGTCCCTTGATCTCCTGGTGAACGTGGTGCTGATCGTGTTCGTCGGTGACGCCCTGGCCGTGATCGTCGCGGGCATCATGGGCTACCTGATCTGCCACATCCTGTCGCTCACCGGGTTCATCAACCTCCGCCGTGACCAGCCCGACGCCGAACGCCCCATCCGCCTCGGACGGCAGTGGGTGTACATTGCCGGACTGCTGGCCGCCATCGACACCGTCATCCTCGTCGTCGGGATCGCCAGCACGGAAATCACCGGCTACGGCGGGATCAAGGAAGTCATCATCGGCATCCTCGTGCTGTCCCTGTCCGTTGTCCTCTACTTCTACCGGCAGATGAAGCAGGAGAAGCAGCCCTTCACGTGGCGCCATTCCGGCGTCGGCACAAACCCCGGCCCGGAGACCGACGTCGAGGAAGCCCCCGTCCCCGCAGGAGAAAGCAAGTGAATTCCCCCACCACCTGGCCCGGCCACAAGGCCGCCGCCGTGTCGCTGACGTTCGACGTCGACGCCGAAGCCGGCTGGCTCGGCGAGGGCGAAGAGTACGCCCGGCGCCTGACCATCCTGTCCGAAGGCCGCTACGGGGTCACCCGGGGCGTGCCGCGCATCCTGGAACTCCTGGCCCGCTACGGCATCCCGGCAACATTCTTCGTCCCCGGTCACACCGCCGAGCACAACCCCGGGCTCGTCACCACACTGCTGGAGGCCGGGCACGAGATTGCCCACCACGGCCACATGCATCTGCGCAGCGACAAGGTCAGCGCCCAGAAGCAGCGGGACGAGATCGAACACGGGCTCGAGGCGCTCCTGCGCGCCGGAGCCCCCCGGCCCACCGGCTACCGCTCGACGTCGTGGGAGCTCACTCCCGAGACCTTCGCCCTGCTGGTGGAACACGGCTTCACGTACGATTCCAGCTGCATGGGCGATGACCGGCCCTACGTCGAGCGCTGGAACTCCCTCCGCATCCTGGAACTGCCGGTGCACTGGTCGCTGGATGACTACCCCCGCTTTGGCTGGAACATCGACGGCGGCGGCAACGTGGCCGACCCCGATGAGCTGCAGCGCTGCTGGACGGCGGAGTTCGACTCGGCCCGCGCCGAACGCCGGCACACCAGCTTCACGATGCACCCTGAAGTGATCGGCCGCCCGTACCGGCTGGCCCAGTTCGAACGCGTCCTGGAGCACATGGCGGCATCGGACGACGTCTGGTTCGCCCGCCTGGACGAGGTGGCGCAGCACGTGGCGCCGGCGCTTTTGGAGCTGGCATGAGCACCTACCGCTTCCGCTCCACGCAGCTCCTCCCCGCAGCCCGCGGCCTGGAGTTCGGCCGCCGGCACGCGGACAAGATCCGGGCGTCGATCGCCGCCTACCAGGGCCTCTTTGACCGGGCCGCGGGTTCCGCCGTGGACCTGGGCTTCTGGGGCGCCGCCGCGGCAGCCCGGATCGAGGCGGTCTCGCCGGCCCTGCTGGAGGAGATCGCCGGCATGGCCGACGGCGCCGGCGTCCCGCTCACGTCCCTGGCGGCCATCAATGCCCGCACCGAGGTCCTGGCCGCGGTGGGTTCCACGGCGGCCAAGGAGTGCTCCACGGTGGTGCACGTCCCGGCCGTCGGCGCCCCGGTGGCGGTCCAGGCCTGGGACTGGTATCCGGAGCTCGCCGATCTGTGGCTGGTCTGGGAGATCCCGCAGCCGGACGGGGGCATGACCACCACCGTCACCGAGTACGGCATCGTCGGCAAGATCGGCGTGAACAGCCGGGGGCTGGGCATCCTGTTCAACATCCTGCACCACGCGCAGGACGGCCAGGGGCTAGGAGCCCCGGTGCACGTCCTGGCGCGGGCGGTGCTGGACGAGTCCCGGGACCTCAACCAGGCCCTGGTCCGGCTGGCGGCCGCACCCGTCTCCGCGTCGTCGTCGCTGACCCTGGTGGCCCATGCCGGCGGCGAGTCCGCCGCTGTGAGCGTTGAACTGAACCCCGGCGGCGTCGGCTATGCACTGCCCGACGACGACGGACTGCTCGCGCACACCAACCACTTCCTCAGCAGCCCGGCGTCGGGCCACGACACCGAGCTGCGCAACGGCCCGGACACCGTGCTCCGGCTCGACGGCATCCGCCGCCGGGGCCGCCGGGCGCGGGAAGCCGGCTGGATCGACGACGCCGCGCTCGTGGCGGTCCTGGATTCGCACCTGCTCGGCGGCGGCGCCACCTGCTGCCACGCGGATCCGGCGCTGCCGGCAGGGTCCAGTTTCGAAACCCTCGCCACGGTGTCCCTCAACGTCCAGGACGGCACCCTCTCCGCCCATGCGGGAGGCCCCTGCACCCACCCCTCACGTACCACCACAACCCCGAAGGAGCACGCTGTGCTGAACCTCAAGCGCATCGACAACATGGACATCCTCACCCACGATGTCGGCCGGCTGGTCGATTTCTACCACGGCACCCTGGGCCTGGGTTTCCACCTGCCGTACGAGCCGGCCGAGGAATGGGCCGCGATCAACATGGGCAACGTGACCCTGTACATCTTCAAGTCCGAGGCCGGCGAGCATGCCCCGCGCCGCACCGCGGTCAATGCCGAGAACGCCCCGGGCTTCGACTCGGTGGCCTTCGAGGTGGAGGACCTGGACCAGGCCGAGGCCCACCTCGACGGCCAGGTGGAATGGGTGGACCAGCGGATCGAGTGGAAGCACCCGAACGGCACCTGGTACCGCTACCGGCCCTTCTTCGATCCGGACGGCAACATGCTCTACATCACCGAGCCGCACATCTCCGAAGTGGTGGAATGATGACCACCGACATCCCCGGCGTCCGCCTCGACGGCAGGGTCGCCGTCGTCACCGGAGCCGCCCGCGGCATGGGCGCCGCCCATGCCCGCACGCTCGCCTCGCGGGGCTGCGAGCTGGTCCTCGCCGATCTTGACCTCGCAGAACTGGACGCCGTCGCCGCGGAAATCCTGGCGAGCTTCGGGCGGACACCGGCCACCCTGCAGCTGGACATCACCGCCCCCGACGCCGGCGAGCGCCTGGTGGCCGCCGCCGTCGGGAGCTGGGGTCGGCTGGACATCCTGGTCCACAACGCCGGCCTCATGCACAACTGGAAGACGCTCGAGGAGACCTCGGCCGGGGACCTCGAACCGTACTTCGCGGTCAACGTCCTGGCTCCCTACGCGATGACCCGCAGCGCGGTTCCGTGGCTCCGCAAGAGCGACGCCCCGCGCGTCATCTTCATCTCCTCGCAGTGGGGGCAAGTGCCGGACGGACACTCCTACGGCTACATGACGTCCAAGGCGGCGCAGCTTTCGCTCATGAAGGCGCTCTCCAAGGAACTGGTCGTGGACGGCATCCTGGTCAATGCGGTGGCTCCCGGAGCCATCCATACGCGGATGGTCCCGGATGAGGCGTACGACGCCGAACTCGCCGCGGTGCCCCTCGGCCGCCTGGGCGACCCCTACGAGATTGCCGCCGCCGTGGCGTTCCTTGCCTCGGACAGTGCCGCGTTCATCACCGGCCAAACCCTCAGCGTCAACGGCGGCGCACTGATCACCGGCGCCTAGCGCCGCCAGAAAGGAAACACCATGACCACCACACTCGAACCCCAGGCCGCCGTCGCCGCCACCAAGCGTGAACTCGCCGAAGCGGCCATGCGCCGCTCCTGGTTCCCGGTGGCCCGCATCTCGGACCTCGACAAGCCCCAGACCGCCACGCTCCTGGGAAAGAACCTGGTGATTTTCCGCGACGGCGAGGGCACTGTGTCCGTCCTGGACCGGCGCTGCCCGCACCGCGGCGGCGACCTCTCCCTCGGCGAGGTTCACCAGAAGTCCATCGGCTGCCCGTACCACGGCTGGGAATTCGCCAGCACCGGCGGCGCCTGCGCGCGCATCCCCTCGCTGGAGGACCAGGGCAAGATCCCGGCCCGCGCCGGCGTCAAGAGCTACCCCGTGGTCCAGCGCTACGGCCACGTCTGGACCGTGCTGGAAGACCCCATCCGCGAGATGTACGACATCGAAGAATGGCGCGACGTCGAACTCGAATGGGTGGCCGCCACCCCGCTGGATTCCCCGGTGGGAGTGGGCGTGACGATCGAGAACTTCCGTGACGTGGCGCACTTCCCCTTCGTCCACAAGGTCTCCATGGGCCCCACCCCCGAGGTCGTGGAGCCGCTGCACGTTGAACGCGACGGGCTGGACGTATGGATGGAACGGCCGCTCGACGCTGGCACGGGCGACTGGGCCGAGGACGGCGACTGCATGATGCGCTACCACTGCGCCGCCCCGGGCCTCGCCTCCATCACCTACAACTACGAGCGGCTCGGCAAGCGCGTAGTCGCCGGCTTCCCCTCCCCCATCAACTACGAGCACGTCACCATCTTCTGGGGCGTGGCCAACCAGGTCGGATACAAGGGCGCGGACCTCGCCGAGTGCCTGCGCGTCGAGGAAATGGTGTACCTGGAAGACCTCCCGGTGGTGGAAGCCGTGCAGCCCCGCGAAATCCCCTGGGATGCCGAGGAACAGGAATTCTCGGTCCCCGCGGACCTCTTCACCCTCAACTACCGGCGTTCCTTCCTTGAACTGATGAACCGGGCAAAGGACGGCCACCGTGTCAACGCTGACGCATGAACTGGACTTTTTCGACGTACTCGACCCGGCCTCCTTCGAGGTCCGCGTCCTGGCCTCGCGACGCGAAGCAGAGTCGGTAACGTCCTTCGAATTCACCCGGCCCGACGGCGGGCTGCTGCCGGCCTGGACCCCGGGCGCGCACATCGACGTGCACCTGCCCTCGGGGACCGTCCGCCAATACTCGCTCTGCGGGGATCCGGGGGACACCAGATCCTACCGGATTGCTGTCCTGGAGCTTCCCCAGGGGCGCGGCGGCTCCGTGGAAGTCCACCGCGAACTGCGGCCCGGCCGCACCATCACCATCGGCGCCCCCCGCGACAATTTCTCCCTGGCCGAGGCCGAACGGTACGTCTTCGTCGCCGGCGGCATCGGCATCACCCCGCTCCTGCCGATGATCCACGAGGTGCACCGCCGGGGCACGCCTTGGAAGCTGGTCTACGGGGCACGCAGCAAGGACCACTTCGCCTTTGTCGGCGAGCTGACCTCCCTCGACGCACCCTCCGTGG
>NZ_JAFNLL010000019.1 GCF_017368795.1 Arthrobacter cavernae
ACGAGGTGCACCGCCGGGGCACGCCTTGGAAGCTGGTCTACGGGGCACGCAGCAAGGACCACTTCGCCTTTGTCGGCGAGCTGACCTCCCTCGACGCACCCTCCGTGGAGCTGCACTCCCAGGACACCACCGGGCATCCGGACCTGGGCGCGGTTGTCGAAGCCAGTCGCGGGGCCCTGGTCTACAGCTGCGGCCCGGCAGGGCTGATGGACGCCCTGTCCGAGCACATGGACCGGGCCGGCCGCCTGCACGAGCTGCACATCGAACGCTTCGCCCCGGCGGCACCGGCCGCGGCGGATCCGGCGTCCCCGGAGTCCAGTGCCGGCACCGGCACCTTCGAGGTCGAACTCGAACGCAGTGGCGTGGTGGTGGACGTGCACCCGAACGAGACGGTGCTGGAAGCCGTGCGCGCGGCGGGCATCAACCACCCGTCGTCGTGCGAAATGGGCTTCTGCGGCACCTGCGAGGTGAAGGTCCTCTGCGGCAAGATCGACCACCGCGACGACCTCCTCACCGAGGCCGAACGCGAACAGGGCACCAGCATGATGATCTGCGTGTCCCGGGCGAAATCGCCCCGGCTGGTCCTCGACCTCTAGACGACGACGGCGGCCGGCCCGGCCGCCGTCGGGCATTCCAAGCGAACCAAACGATTCAGAAAAGGTGATACCCGTGACCCAGCTAGCTGAACCGCGGAACGGGACAGAACAGAACCGAACAGAGCGGAACCGGACAGAGCGGAACCGGACAGATTTGAAGGCCGCAGCACGGGACAACCTCTGGCTGCACTTCTCCCCCCAGCCCCAGGCAGACCAGGAGCTGCCGATGATCGTGCGCGGCGAAGGCGCCTACGTCTATGACGACCACGGCCGCAAGTACCTGGACGGGCTCGCGGGCCTGTTCACGGTGCAGGTGGGCCACGGCAGGACGGAACTGGCCGAGGTCATGGCCCGCCAGGCCTCCGAGCTCGCCTTCTTCCCCCTGTGGTCGTTCGCCAACAAGCCCGCGACGGAGCTGGCCGAACGGCTGGCGCAGCTGGCGCCTCCGGGACTGAACAAGGTGTTCTTCACCAACAGCGGCAGCGAGTCGGTGGAGTCGGCCTGGAAGCTGGCCAAGCAGTACTTCCGCCTGACCGGCAGGCCGCAGAAGCACAAGGTCATCTCCCGGACCACGGCGTACCACGGCACCACGCACGGCGCCCTGTCCATCACCGGGATCGCGGACCTGAAGGTCGACTTCGAGCCGCTGGTGCCCTCCACGCACCGTGTCCCCAACACCAACTTCTACCGCGCCGCACAGCACGCGGACCACCTTGCAGCCTACGGGCTGTGGGCCGCGAACGAAATCGAGGCCGCCATCCTGGCCGAAGGCCCGGAAACCGTGGCCGCCGTGTTCCTGGAACCGGTGCAGAACGCGGGCGGCTGCTTCCCGCCACCTCCCGGCTACTTCCAGCGGGTGCGCGAAATCTGCGACCAGTACGACATCCTGCTGGTCAGCGACGAAGTGATCTGCGCATTCGGGCGGCTCGGCACCTACTTCGGCGCCGAGAAGTTCAACTACGTCCCGGACATCATCACCTGCGCCAAGGGCCTGACCAGCGGCTACGTGCCCATGGGTGCCATGATCGCCTCGGACCGCCTGTTCGAGCCCTTCGCCAAGGGCGAGGCCTTCTTCAAGCACGGCTACACCTTCGGCGGCCACCCCGTTGCCGCCGCCGTGGCGCTGGCCAACCTGGACATCTTCGAGCGCGAGAGCCTCAACCAGCACGTCCTGGACAACGAGCATGCCTTCCGCGGCACCCTCGAAAAGCTCCTGGACCTGCCCCTGGTGGGCGATGTGCGCGGCAGCGGCTACTTCTACGGCATCGAGCTGGTCAAGGACAAGGCCACCAAGGAAACCTTCACGCCCGAGGAAAGCCACCGGATCCTCAAGTCCTTCCTGTCCAAGAGGCTCTTCGAGAACGGCCTGTACTGCCGGGCCGACGACCGCGGCGACCCCGTCATCCAGCTGTCGCCGCCCCTGATCATCGGGCAGAGCGAATTCAACGAGATGGAGCAGATCCTGCGGCACACCCTGGTGGCCGCCGAGGCCCTGCTCTAAACCCCACACCAGAACCTACCTAAAGGCGGACCACCGTGCACCAATTCATCGCCGGACAGAACCTGACCGGCAGCTCAGGCAACAAACACGACGTGATCGATCCAAGCACCGGGGAAACCGTGGAGACTGTGGTCCTGGCAGGAGCCGACGACGTCGATGCGGCCGTTGCCGCTGCCCGGCAAGCCTTCCCGGGGTGGTCACGTGCCACCCCGGGCGAGCGCTCGGCCGTGCTCTCCCGATTGGCCCGGCTGCTCGAGGAACAGGCGGAGGAACTCGCCCGGCTCGAAAGCCGGCAGACCGGGAAGCCCCTGCGCCTCGCCCGGGAGTTCGACGTCCCGGGAACCATCGACAACGTGGACTTCTTCGCCGGCGCCGCGCGGCACCTGGAGGGCAAGGCCACGGCGGAATACTCGTCGGACCACACCTCCAGCATCCGGCGCGAGCCCATCGGCGTGATCGGTTCCATCTCGCCCTGGAACTATCCCCTGCAGATGGCCGCCTGGAAGATCCTGCCGGCCATCGCCGCCGGAAACACGGTTGTCCTCAAGCCCGCAGCCAACACGCCGCTGACGTCCCTGATGTTTGCCCGGATCCTGCAGCAGGCCGGGCTGCCCGACGGCGTCGTGAACATCGTGGTCGGCGACGGCCGGGAAGCGGGGGCCGCCCTGATGCGGCACAAGGATGTGGATATGGTGTCCTTCACCGGTTCCACCACGGTGGGGCGGACGGTGCTCGAGGCCGCCGCCTTCAACTCCAAACGGGTCCATCTGGAGCTGGGCGGCAAGGCGCCCTTCGTGGTCTTCGAGGATGCCGACGTCGACGCCGCAGCGCACGGCGCGGTGGCCGGCAGCCTGATCAACACCGGCCAGGACTGCACGGCCGCCACCCGGGCGATCGTGCACCGTTCGGTGTACCGGGAGTTTGTGGACAAGGTGGCCGAACTGTACCGCTGGGTCCGGGTGGGCCTGCCGGCCGACGAGGGGACCGACATCGGCCCGCTGATTTCCTACGCGCACCGGGACCGGGTTGCCGCCATGGTGGACCGTGCCAGGGGCTACGCCACGGTGGTCACCGGCGGCACGGCACCCGGGGGCGCCTTGGCCGATGGCGCCTTCTACGAGCCCACGCTCATCACCGACGCGGCCCCGGACAGCGAAATCGTGCGGGACGAAGTCTTCGGCCCCGTCCTCGCCGTGCTCCCCTTCGACAGCGACGACGAGGCCATCCGGCTCGCCAACGACACCCCCTACGGGCTGGCCGCCTCCGCCTGGACTCGGGACGTGTACCGTTCGCTGCGGGCCACCCGGGAGATCAAGGCCGGCTGCGTGTGGATCAACGACCACATCCCGATCATCAGCGAGATGCCGCACGGCGGGATGAAGGAGTCAGGTTTCGGCAAGGACATGTCCGCCTACTCCTTCGAGGAATACACCCAGGTCAAGCACGTCATGTACGAGCTCACCGGCGCCGTCGAAAAGGACTGGCACCGGACAATCTTCCGGATCCGCTAGGCGGGCTGCCGCCGCCAGTTGCGGGCGCGCGTCAACGCGTGCGGATGATCCGCCGCTGCGTGGCGACGGCGATGGCCGCCGTGCGGTTGTCCACGCCGAGCTTGGCGTAGATGTGGACCAGGTGCGTCTTGACCGTGGCCTCGGAAATGAAGAGCTGGCGCGCGATGGCCCGGTTGCTCATTCCTGTGGCCAGGAGCTCCACCAACTGGACTTCGCGCGTGCTCAGCGCGGGCTCCGGATTGCGGATCCGGCCCATGAGCCTGGCCGCCACCTCGGGGGCAAGTGCCGTCTGTCCTGCCGCCGCGGAGAGCACGGCCTGGAGGATCTGCTCCGGCGGCGCGTCCTTGAGCATGTAGCCGCTGGCCCCGGCCTCGACGGCGGCCAGGATGTCGGCGTCGGTGTCGTACGTGGTGAGGATCAGCACGGGCGGCGGGGGAGTCCCGGCGTCGCCGGCCTTGATCTTGCCCGTGGCGGTGACGCCGTCCATCCCGGCGCCCATCTGCAGGTCCATCAGGACCACGTCCACGGGCTCGCCCAGCGTGTGGAGCTTGGCCAGCTCGGCGAGGGCGGCACCGCCGTCGGCAGCTTCGGCCACCACGGTGATGCCCTCGAAATCGGCCAGCATGGCGCGGAGTCCGGCACGGACCACGGGGTGGTCGTCCACCAGCAGGACGCGGATGTCGTTCACGGTGCGGGCTCCTCGGCAGGGTCGCTTGCTTCGGTGTTTTCGGCCTGCTCCAGGGGCAGCCGGATGGCCACCACGGTCCCTTCGCCGGGCGCGGATTCGACGTCCAGGCTGCCGTCCAGCGCCGCGACGCGCTCGCGCAGGCTCTTCAGCCCGACGCCGGTTCCGTCGCCTCGTACGGCAGGCCCCGGCCCGGCGTCCCCCGGCGCGGCGGCGTCGAAGCCGGCGCCGTCGTCGAACACGTCCATGGTGACCTCCGTGTCCAGGAAGGACAGGGTCACGACGACGGTGCGCGCGTGGGCGTGGGCCAACACATTCGCGAGCGAGGACTGCGCCGCGCGGAGCAGGGTGGCCTCGTACGGTTTGGGGAGCTCCACAGGGGTGCCGTCGAGCTCGAAGCGGCAGCGCAGCGCGGTTCCCCGGGCCGCTGCCTCGGTTTCGATCTTCCCGCAGAGCCGGCGCAGGGTCTCCACGAGCGTTGATTGCTCCAGTGCCGGGGAGCGGAGTCCGCGGACGAAATTCCGGGCCTCGGCAAGGTTCGCGGACGCGGTGTCCTGGACGATCCGCAGCCGTTCCCGCACGGTGCCGGAGTCCCCGGCGTCGAGGGCTTTCTCGGCGGAGCGGCCCATCAAGACGATGCTGGAAAAGCCCTGGGCGAGGGTGTCGTGGATTTCCCGGGCGAGACGTTCGCGCTCGGCCAGCACACCGGCGTCGTGCTGCGTACGGGCCAGTTCGGCGCGGGTCCGCCGCAGTTCCTCCGCGGCCAGGCGCTGGTTTTCGGCCTCCACGTACAGGGCGCGGTAGGCCAGCCCCGTGATCACGGCGAAGGCGGCCCCGAAGGCCGGGCCGAGGATCATGGGGAGCTGCATTCCGCCGTCGCCGGCCCCGCGGCTGTGGAACCAGAGCGCCCCAACCAGCAAGGCCGTGCTGACCGCTATGGCGGGCAGCGCCCAACGGCGGGGGAGCAGATGCAGCTGCAGGAAGAAGAGCGGGAAGGCGAGCCAGGCGAAGTCCGAGCTGACGAGCAGGAGCAGCAGCCAGAGCAGGGTCACCGCGCCCAGCCACCAACGCGCGTAGGGCCCGGGATTGAAGCGGCCGGGATCGGTGGAATGGCGTTTTTCCAGGATCGTCCCGGCCAGGTACACGCCGGCCAGGACCACGGAGAGCAGCAGGCCCACTCCCACGGCAAAAGGAGACGTGGTCCCGCCGGAAACGGCGCCCGGAACGGCGCCGGATACCGCCAGGCGGACCACGGCCACCAGCAGCAGCACGGCGAAGCCAACATGGAGGCTCACACGGAGCACGCTCAGGATCAGGGCGGCCCCGCCGACCGTTTCCCGCGCGTTCCTCTGCATACCCTCCAGCGTAGCCCCGGCCTCCGACAAAACAGCCCCGAATCCGCGTCAGGGCAGGCCAATCAACCGAACGGTTGATGCCCGTGTCAACCGCACGGCCCCGGCCAAGCATCCATGCTCACGATGCCGGCCCGGCCCGGCACCGGGAGAGTGGAAGCAGGGCCGAAACCGGCCAACCATGGGACACACCGGCCAACCATGGGACACAAATGAAGGATTCCAATGTTTCTCGCCGTCCGCGACATCCGCTTTGCCAAGGGCCGTTTCGCCCTCATGGGCAGCGTGGTCGCCCTCATCACCCTCCTGCTGGTCATGCTGTCCGGCCTGACCGCGGGACTGGGCAACCAGTCGACGTCGGCCATCGCCGCACTGCCCGCGGACCAGATCGTCTTCGGCGCCCCCGCCGGCGGCGAAGCCAAGGCCTCCTACACGGAATCCGAGGTCTCCCCGGCGCAGCTCGATGCCTGGCGCCGGCAGCCGGGAGTCGCCTCGGCCACGGCGCTCGGGATCAGCCAGACCCGCTTCCAGTCCCTCGGCACCGGCGGCGCCGCCACGGGCACGGCCAACGTCGCGGTTTTCGGGGCCGACGGCGGAATGGCACCGTCGCCGGTCACGGACGGGGCCGTGGTCGTGGGCGAGTCCCTGGCGAAGGAACTGGCCCTGGCGCCCGGCAGCCGCGTGGCTGTTGCCGGCACGGAGCTGGCCGTCTCGGCTGTTGTCCCGGACCAGTGGTATTCCCATACGGGCGTGGTGTGGACAACGCTCGACACCTGGCGGAAGCTCGCCCACACCGCCCCCGGCGAGGCGACGGTTCTGGCCGTGACGTTCGACGCCGGAGCCTCCGCGGACTTCGACGCCGCCAATGCGGCGGCCGGCACGGTCAGCGCCACACCCACCGGTTCGTTCCAGGCCCTCGGCTCCTACAAGAGCGAGAACGGCTCACTTATGCTCATGCAGGCATTTCTCTACGGCATTTCCGCCCTGGTGATCGTAGCGTTCCTGACCGTCTGGACCGTCCAGCGCACCCGCGACATCGCCGTCCTCAAGGCCATGGGCGCCTCCTCCGGCTATGTGCTGCGCGATGCCCTGGTCCAGGCCGGAATCGTGCTGCTTGCCGGGGCCGGCGCAGGCGGGGCCGCTGGCGTTGTGGGCGGCTTCTTCGCCGCGCAGGCCGCGCCGTTCCTCGTCACGCCGCTCACCACGCTGCTTCCGATCACCGGGATCGTGCTCCTGGGCCTGGCCGGTGCGGTGCTGGCCGTCCGCAGCGTCACCAAGGTGGATCCGCTGCTCGCCCTCGGCGGCAACTGACCCCGCCAGCCCTCCCAAACGCAAACATTCTTTGAAAGGCATACACCGTGAGCACCGCCCTTAACCTCGTCAATGTCACCCTCGAATACCCCGACGGCGATTCCACCCTCAAGGCCCTCGATTCCGTCAGCCTCAGGGTAGATGCCGGCGAATTCCTCTCCCTCGTGGGACCCTCCGGTTCCGGGAAATCCTCGCTGCTGGCGGTCGCCGCCACGCTGGTCCGTCCCACGTCCGGGCTGGTGGTGATCGACGGCCAGGACGCCACCGGACTCCGCCCGGCCGAGCTGACGGCCCTGCGCCGGGAGGCCGTGGGCATCATCTTCCAGCAGCCCAATCTGCTGCCCTCGCTGACCGCCGTCGAGCAGCTCGTCATCGGCGACCATCTGCGCGGCAAGCCCGTGCGGGCGGCACGGCAGCGGGCTGCGGAACTGCTCGACGTCGTCGGGCTGGGCGGCGTGCTCAACAAGCGACCGCACCAGTTGTCCGGCGGGCAGCGCCAGCGCGTCAACATCGCGCGGGCGCTCATGGGCAGCCCGCGCGTGCTGCTGGTGGATGAGCCGACGGCGGCGCTGGACATGGAGCGCAGCGAGTCGATCGTGCGGCTGCTGCGCCAGGTCACCGACGAGTTCTCGACGGCGACGCTGATGGTCACGCACGACACCGAGTTCCTGCCGCTCACGGATTCCGTGGCCGGCATGCGCGACGGACGGCTGGGCGTGCCGGTCCGCACCGCGTAAGCAGCCCCGGACGGGCCGCGGGACAGGCGGCGTCAGCGGCCCAGCACGGCCTCATCCTGGGCGTCGTCGTAGGCGTCGCGGGCTTCGAGGATGCTGGGCACATGGTTCTCGGCCCATTCGCGCAGCATCGTGAGCGGCTGCAGCAGGGATTCACCGAGCGCCGTGAGCTCGTAGTCCACGCGCGGGGGCACCTGGGCGTGGATGGTGCGCGTGATGAGGCCGTCGCGTTCCAGGGTCCGCAGCGTCTGGGTCAGGACCTTGGGCGTCACCACGCTGACCATCTTGCGCAGCTCGGAGAATCTGACAGGCCCGCCGCCCAGAACCTGGATCACCAGGGACGCCCATTTGTCCCCGATCCGCTGGAAGACCACGCGGGAGGGGCAGTTGGGGTCAAGCACGTTGGCGGGAATGTCTTTAGTATCCACTGGGTAACTAGGTTCCTTTGAAGCTATCAGTATCCGAAAGATACTTTTGTGTCATCGCAAGGATAGCAACCCCAAGGAGAGTCATGAAAATTGCAGTCTACGGCGCAACAGGCATGGTCGGCAGCCAGATCGTCAACGAATCCCTCACCCGCGGCCACCAGGTCACCGCCATTTCCCGCAAGGGCGCCGAGGTTGCCGGGACCGTCTCCGTGGCCGCCGACCAGGCCGACGGCCAGACTTTCGCGCTGATCGCCAAGGGGCACGACGCCGTCGTGCTGGCGACGGGCCCCAGCCGCACCGGCGGCGACCACGCCGAATGGCTCGCGGCCATGGAGACCGCCTTCAGCAACGCAGAAGGCACGCGCCTCATGATCGTCGGCGGCGCGGGAACCCTGATGATCGACGGCGTCCGCCTCCTTGATTCTCCTGGATTCCCGGAGGCCTACAAGGCTGAGGCCACCACTGCGGCCCTGGCCCTTGCCGCCGTCAAGGAGGCCCCGGAATCCCTCGACTGGACCGTGCTCGCCCCCTCGCCGATGATCCAGCCCGGTGAGCGCACCGGCAGCTACTCCGTGGCCAAGGATTCGCCGGCAGGCAGCAGCATCTCCACGCAGGACTATGCCGTGGCCATGCTGGACGAGATCGAAACCCCGGCCCACCGCCGGGCACGCTTCACGGCCGCCAACTAGCGCCCAGGAGGAATCAGCCCAGGCCCAGACGGGGTACCTGCAACCCGAACATGTCCTTCAAGGCATGCTTCGCCGCGTGGTACCCGGGCATTCCTGTAACCCCGGGTCCGGGCGGGGTGGACGAGGAACACAGGTAGACGCCGGGCAGCGGCGTGCGCCACGGGACCGTGGACAGCACAGGCCGCCGCAACAGGCCCCGGATGTCCATCAGCCCCGCGCTGAAGTCCCCGCCCACATAGTTCTCGTTGTGCGCGGCCATGTCCGCCGCCGTCGTGGTCCTGGCGGCAAGCACCACGTCACGGAAGCCCGGGGCGAAGCGCTCGATCCTGGTAGTCACGGCCTCGGCCATGTCAACTGTGGAGCCTGCGGGCACGTGGCAGTAGCTCCACAGGATATGCCGTCCCGTCGGTGCCCGGCCGGGGTCCACCACGGAGGGCTGCGAGACGAGCACGTACGGCTCCGAGGGATGCCGACTGGCGGCCACGAGGTTCTCGGCCTCGGCCATCGCGGCGCGGGTGCCGCCCACGTGCACCGTCCCGGCCCGGGCAAGCTCCGGCGCCGCCCACGGCACGGGGCCCGAGAGGATGAAGTCCACCTTGCACGCGGCATTCCCGAAGCGGTAGGACTCCAGCGCCCGGCGGTAGCGTTCCGGCAGCACGGGTGCGGCCAACCGCAAGAATCCGGGCGGTGCCACATCCAGCAGCTTCACCCTGCCCGGCAGTGAAGCCAAGGAGTCCACGCGTTGCCCCGTGTGGATCGTGCCGCCGTGGGCCAGGAGGTCATCGGCCAAGGCAGCAGCGATCGACGCCGAGCCGCCCACAGGAATGGGCCAGCCCACTGCATGGGCCAGCAGGGCGAGCATCAGACCGGCCCCGGACGCCGCGACGGAGGGCAGCGGTGCCACGGCATGCGCGGCAACGCCTGTCAGCAGGGCCGGCGCCGCGTCCCCCACAAATCTACGGTTCCACCACGGCGATCCCTGCTCCAGGGTTGCGAGGCCCAGCAGAGCGGCCGCCACCGGGTCCCGGGGAACGCGCAGCAGCGCATTCGTGGTCACGTCCAGCACACCGTCCAGCCGCTGCAGCAGCGGTGCCATCAGCCGCCGGTACGTCGGCCCGTCAGCCCCGAGCCCCGCCGCCGTCTGCTCCAGCGAGCGGTAGGCAATCGCCGCCCGGCCGCCGTCGAGCGGTGTCCCGTACTGGACCTCAGGCACGCGCAGTTCCACACGCTTTTCCAGCTCGAAGCGGCGGAAAAACGGCGAGGCAAGCGCCATGGGATGCACAGCGGAGCAGATGTCGTGGACGTGCCCGGGCTCGATCAGCTCCGCCGTGCGGGTTCCGCCGCCGATCGTCTCCGCGGCCTCGTACACGTGAACATCCAGGCCCGCACGGGCCATGACCACCGCGGCCGCCAGGCCGTTGGGTCCGGAGCCGACGACGGCGGCGTCAGGCATCGCGCGATGCCTCCGCTGCGGGAGGTACTACTGGAGGCGCCTCAGGACGGGGCCGCCAGGGCAGCACCGAGGCCGCGGGCCGGAGTACATCGAGGCGCAGCCAGTCCTTGCTGCGGTCGAAGGGCCCGCCGTGCGGATCGTCCACGCCGCGCAGGCGGACGGGATCCAGCTCCGGCTCCCAGATATCCCAGGCCACGCGGAACATCAAATATGCCGTGGCGAACATATGCAGGGCCACGGCCATGACGTAGTAGGGCATGTCAATGTTGTGCTGGGACGCCCCGCCGCTGGTGAGCTGCCCGAGGTACATCCACACCGCAGCCCAGTGCAGCCCTTCAGCAGCCTGCCAGAGCAGGAAGTCACGCCAGCGGGGCCGGGCCAGGGCCAGCAGGGGAACCAGCCACAGGACAAACTGGGGCGAATAGACCTTGTTAGTCAGGATGAAGGCGGCCACGATCAGGAAGGTGAGCTGCGCCAGGCGGGGGCGCCGGGGCGCGGTCAGGGCCAGGACGCCGATCAGCACGCACGCCAGCAGGAAGAGGTTGGTGGCCAGGGTGTTGATGGCTTCCGCGTCAAGCTGCTCCCACTTCACGCGGTTGGCCACGATGTTGTAGACGAACCAGGGGGAGCTGTAGCCAGCGGGGCGCTCTTCGGAGAATTCGAAGAAATACCTCCAGCCGGCAGGGTTCAGTGCGGCGATCGGCACGTTGATGGCCAGCCAGGCGGCGGCCGCTGAGACAGCGGTCACCACGAAAACCTTGATTCGTCCGCTGCGCAGGGCCAGCAGAAAGACGGCACCGAGAATCAGCACGGGATACAGCTTGGTGGCCGTTCCCAGGCCGAAGAAGATGCCCGCCACCGCCGGGTGGTTCTTCGCGAAGAAGTACATGCCGACCGCGAGCATGCCGACAGCCCACATGTCCCAGTTGATGACACCGGCCAGGATGATCCCGGGCGCCAGGGCCACCATGGCCGCATCCCAGGGCCTGCTCCGATTGATCCGGGCCGTTGCCAGGACGGTGACCAGCCAGACGGCCACGATCAGGGTGGCATTGACGTCGAAGTACCCCAGGATGCGCTCGTCGCTGACTCCCTGGCCCGGGACCATGAGGGCGGTGGCTCCGGCGATGAGGCCCATGATCACGGGGTATTCGAAGAAGCTGCCCTGGCTGAAGAACGGGAAGACGCCGTCGCCGATCCCGCGGTTGCGGAACAGTTCGGGGAAATCCGAGTAGCAGGTGGCGTAGAACTGGACCGGGGTGTGCCAGCCGTTCACGCGGCAGTGCTGCTTGACCAAGATCGTAAGGAGTGCGGCCAGCACCGTCAGGATGATCAGGACACGTTCCACCGTAAAGATGCCGGGGGAGACCCTGCCGGGCGCAGACCTCTTCCCGAGCGGACCGCCGATCAGTTCGGTGAAGTTCCGCAGCAGGGCGTCGCTGCGGCTGGGAACCACAAAGCGCGCACGCTTTCGCTGCCGGTGCGGCTTTGTCTCCTGCATGGCATCGAGCATACCGCCAGGCCCGCGCCGCGCCGGCGGCCCGCAACCGCAGCAAGGCGGCCCGCGCGCCGCTGGGCAGCCCGCCCGCACCGCCAGGCTTAAAAGGCAGGAGCCCACGCGCAGCCGCGTGGGCTCCTTGGGGATCTGTTCCAATGTGGGTCATCGGACGCTCCCTTCGGAAGGGCTGAAGGGCATCAGCGGATGACTCCCATCTGGTGCATGACGATGTAGATGTCTTCGCGGCGCTGATCGAGCAGCTGTCCGTTGAAGATGGTCCGGTCCTTGCCGGCAGGCTTGCCGTTGAAGACCAATATGTCCTTTTTACGCTTTCCCATGGTTCACCTCCTTTCTTCAAAGATCGAATTGACCGAATTCGGGCACAACAATTAAGGCCCATTGAATTCGTGAGAAAACAGCGGCCCAAATGGCGGCATGAATGCCGGTCAATGATGGGTGGAAAAAGCGGATCGAATGGGAATACCCGGATGACCGTGCACAAGGCCGAGGCCGGTGCCCTGCAGCCGTCCCCAACAAGAAGCTGGTTCCGAACTATGGGGAAGCTGCGCACCTGCGGCAAACCGCCTGGATCCGCATCTACAACTGGCTCTTCCAGACGCCGGCCCCGGAATAGGGGTAGGCGGAAGATCAGATTCCCGCCGGCAACAGGCCTGGCCGGAGAATCAGGGAAAAGCCAGTGGGTTAAATGTGGCGTCGATCAGCAGTGAAGGCCGGGGCAGCAGTGACGTTCATCATCCATCCGCTAGTCAAAGTAATCATTTTCCCAACCTCCTCTTCTGCTGTGGCAGTGCCCGGCTGACTGACCGGAACATCGCGTGCCTCGATCCCGGCAAATCGCTCTGGGATCAAGAATTAAGTTACACCATGGTTAGTGCGCATGGCCAGTGAATTCTCAGATTTACTAAAAAGAATTTCCGAACAGCGGTTCAGAGGCCCCAGCGCACAATTGCAGGGGTCCGTTTGTCCCAGCCCAGGGTGCAGACCTTGGCGGTGCCGAGGATGAAGTGGCGGCCTTCCCGGGCGTCCAGTTCCAGCCAGCGGGCGGTGAGGATCCGGGAAAAGTGGCCGTGGGCCACCACCAGGACGTTGTCCATGCCGGATTCGAGGACGCGCGCAATGATTTTGTCCGCCCGGGCGGCTACTTCGTCCAGCGTTTCGCCGTTGGGCACGCCGTCGGTCCAGATCAGGTACTCGGGGTTGTCCTTGCGGATCAGGTCCGAGCTGATGCCCTCGTAATCGCCGTAGTTCCATTCGACGGCCAGCGGCTCGTGGACGGCGTCCGGGTAGCCGGCCAGCTCCGCCGTGCGGCGGGCGCGACGCAGCGGCGAGGTCAGCACGACGTCGAAGTCGATGCCTTCCAGGACCCTGCGCGCCTCCACGGCCTGCTGCTCGCCTTCAACGGTCAAAGGCAGGTCGGTGAGCCCGGTGTACTGGCCGCTCTTGGACCATTCGGTCTCGCCATGGCGGAGGATCCAGAGCTGCGGGCGCGTGAGCTTCGATGTTTCGTTCACTTATGACTCCTCTGTTGTTACGGCGGCGGGCGCGGCGGCAGCCGGAGCGGAACCGGCGGCATCCGCGGAAAGTTCGACGACGACGGCGGACTCGGGCTGGATTGCCCACCATGCCAGAAGCTTGGACTCGGCTTCCCCGTGGGAGAGGGGGCCGTGTTCCATGCGTTCTTCGAGCAGGAACTTGTAGGCGCGGCCCACAACGGGTCCGGGCTTGAGGCCGAGCATTGCCATGATCTGGGCCCCGTCCAGGTCCGGGCGGATCGCGTTCAAGGATTCCTGTTCGAGCAGGAGCGAAATACGTTCCTCGAGGTCATCGTAGGCGAAGGACAGCCGCTCGGCCTTGCGCTGGTTACGCGTGGTGACGTCCGAGCGCGTCAGTCGGTGCAGCCGCTCCAGGAGCGGGCCGGCGTCAGTGACGTAGCGGCGCACGGCGGAGTCGGTCCAGCCGGCGTCGCCGTAGCCGTAGAAGCGCATGTGGAGCTCCACGAGCCTGGCCACGGCCTTGATGGTGTCGTTGTCGAAGCGCAGCGCCTTCATACGCTTGGAGGTCAGCTTGGACCCCACCATGTCGTGGTGGCGGAAGCTCACCGCGCCGCCCGGTTCGAAGCGGCGCGTAGCCGGCTTGCCGACGTCGTGCATGAGGGCCGCAAACCGCAGCACAAAATCGGGGCCCGGCACGGGGCCGTCCTCGTTGGTTTCCATCGAGGCGGCCTGTTCCAGGACCTGCAGCGAGTGCTGGTAGACGTCCTTGTGGCGGTGGTGCTCGTCGGATTCCAGGCGCAGGGCCGAAACCTCGGGCAGCACGAACTCGGCAAGACCGGTGTCCACCAGGAGGTCGATGCCCACGCGCGGGTGCGCACCGTTAATAAGCTTAACCAGTTCGTCGCGGACCCGCTCGGCGGAGATGATCTTGATCCGATCGGCCATTTCGGTCATCGCCAGCCGGACGTCGTCGTGCACGGAGACACCCAGTTGCGAGGCGAAGCGCGCGGCGCGCATCATGCGCAGGGGGTCATCGGAGAAGGAGGCTTCCGGGGCACCCGGCGTGGCCAGCTCCGAGGCGTGCAGATCGCGGACGCCGCCGAAGGGGTCAACGAGTTCCAGGGACGGCAGGCGCAGGGCCATGGCATTGATGGTGAAGTCGCGGCGGAGGAGGTCGTCCGTGAGGGAGTCCCCGAACGCCACCACGGGCTTGCGGGAATCGGGGTCGTAGGCCTCGGCCCGGTACGTGGTGATCTCGATCTGGAAGCCGGACTTCTTCATGCCGATGGTGCCGAAGGCCCGGCCGATTTCCCAGAAGTTGTCCGCCCATTTCTTGATGACGGAGATGGTCTGCTCCGGCGTGGCATCGGTGGTGAAGTCAAGGTCCGGGGAGATCCGACCCAGAAAGAGGTCGCGCACGGGGCCGCCCACCAGGGACAGCTCGAATCCGGCGTCAACAAATCGCCGACCAAGATCCAGGACTACCGGGTCGATCGTGAAGTTAACTGAAGAGCTGTCCAATACGTGCGCCATAGTCTCTTAAGCTTGGCAGATTTTTGCGCCGTCATGGGCCACCGGGACGCCCCAAAACGCGCGGCCCCGCAAGCACACCGGCGGAGACCGGCTCCTGCTGTCCATTTTGCGGCCATGTCCCGGTCATCACCACAGGGCAAGAGTCGTTAGAGTGGAGTTCATGGCCAATCCGATCCCGAGTGCTCCTGGCAGGAGGACGAACGCACCGTTGCCGTCGGCAATCGGCGCCCACGTCGCGCCCGCCCAGCACCCGGTGCAGGCCGCGCTTCCCACTGTGGAGGAAGTGTCCGCCGGCGGCGTCGTGGTGGACACCTCCGACGGCGAACTCCGGGTTGCGATCATCGCCCGCCTTAATAGGGGTGGCCGGCTCGAGTGGTGCCTTCCCAAGGGCCACCCGGAAGGCCGGGAAAACAACGAGGAAGCCGCTGTCCGCGAGATTGCCGAGGAAACCGGCATCGAAGGTGACATCCTGGCCCCGCTGGGCAGCATCGACTACTGGTTCACTGTGAGCGGCCACCGCGTCCACAAGACCGTGCACCACTTCCTGCTCCAGGCCACCGGCGGCGAGCTGACCATCGAGAACGATCCCGACCGTGAAGCCGTGGATGCCGCCTGGGTGCCCATCCAGGATCTGGCCCGCAAGCTCTCCTTCCCCAACGAGCGCCGCATCGCCGATCTGGCCCGGGGAGTATTGCCCGAATACCTCTGACGCCGGTACATGGGACGATAAAGGCGATGTCTGCAGCCAAAGCCACCCAGTCCGCCCAATCCGGAGAAGCACGCTCCAGCGCCATCATGGCCGCCGGAACGCTGGTTTCGCGTTTCCTGGGCTTCGCCAAAACCTGGATGCTCGGCGCCGCCCTGGGCCTGGGTTCAACTGTCAATGACACCTTCATCAACGCGAACAACCTGCCCAACTTGATCTTCCTGCTGGTGGCCGGCGGCGTGTTCAACGCTGTCCTGGTGCCGCAGATCATCAAGGCGAGCAAGGCCCCGGACCGGGGGGCGGACTACATCAGCCGGCTGCTGACCCTGGCCGTCCTTGTGCTCCTGGCCCTGACCGCGCTGGTGACCCTGGCCGCGCCCCTGGTCATCGACCTGACCACGCAGGGCTATTCGCCGCAGCAGAAGGCCCTTGCCGTCACGTTCGCGTTCTGGTGCCTGCCGCAGATCTTCTTCTACGGCCTATACGCGCTCCTGACGCAGATCCTGAACGCCAACGGCGCCTTCGGCCCGGCCATGTGGGCCCCCATCCTGAACAATGTAGTGGCCATCGGGGGCCTGGCCGGGTTCATCTGGATCCTGGGCGCCAACATCTACAACCCGCACACCTTGGACAACTGGGGACCCTTCCAGACGTTCCTGGTGGCCGGTTTCTCCACCATCGGCGTGATCGCCCAGACGGTCATCTTGATGGTCCCGGTGTTCCGGCTGAGGCTCGGCCTCAGGCCGCGCTTCGGCTGGCGCGGCGTGGGACTCGGCCAGGCAGCAAAGCTGAGCGTCTGGACGCTGCTGACCGCCGCCGTCGGGCAGTTGGCGTTCCTGTACGTCATGAGGATCGCCACGGTTCCCGGTGCCGAGCGGCTCCGCCTGGAGCATGCCGGCGACCTCACCGCCGCTGCCACCCTGCCCGGCAACGCCGTCCTCGAAGTAGCCAGCCAGCTGTACCTGCTGCCGCACTCCATCATCGCCCTCTCGCTGGCTACCGTCCTCTTCAACCGCATGACGCGAGCGTCCCAGAACGGCAACAAAGCCGAGCTGCGCGATGCCCTGTCCCACGGCCTGCGCACCATGGCGGTGGCCACGGTGTTCGGCGCGCTGGCGCTGTTCGCGCTGGCCGGGCCGCTGGGCATGTTCTTCTCCGGCGGTGAGCGCCAGGACGGCGTGATGCTGGCCCAGACGCTGACCATCCTCGCGCTGAGCACCCCGTTCATGAGCGCCAACTTCATGATGTCGCGCGTCTTCTACGCCAACGAGGACGCCCGCACGCCGTTCTACATCCAGCTGATGCTGGCCGTGGTGAACGTGGTGGGCGCGTTCATCATCCAGTTCCTGCCGGTCGGCCAGATCATCTTCGCCATCGCCACGCTGTACACATTGGGCAACATCCTCTCCGTGGTCATCAGCGTGTGGTTCCTGCGCCGCCTCCTGGGCCATCTGGACGGTCCGCGCATCGCCAACTCCTACATCCGGATGGGCTACGCGGCACTCGGCTCGGCGCTCGCCGGCACCTTGGCCCTGTGGCTGCTGGGCAGCTACCGGGCCGACGGTTTCGCCTGGAGCAGCCGCCCCGCGTCCCTCGTCACGGTGGTCGTGGTGGGTCCCGTCATGCTGGTGGCCTACCTCTTCCTGCTGAAGCTGTTCCGCGTCAGCGAGCTCCGCGATCTGCTGCGCCCGCTGCTCGGCCGCCTGGGCAGCCGCGGCGCACCCGCCGGTGCCCCTGCGGCAGGACAGGGCCCGACGCCGGCACGCGCCACGGTCTCCGACGACACAGGCCTGATTCCGCGCATCTCGGGCGAGTTCGACGCCGCATCCTTCAGGGCCGGCCCGGCGCTGGAGCCGGAGTCGGAACCGCTGCCGGAGCCGGGCCCGACACCCGAGCCGGCTGCCGCCGTCGGGCAAGCTGTGGAGGGCGGGACCTTTGAGGATGCCGCCGCAGGGGAAAAGAGCTACCTGCCGGACGAGGACGTGCCGAGTTCGACGCAGGGCGGCTTCCTCCGCCAGCAGATTCCGCTGCCCGGCCGCCGTGCCTACCAGGGAACCGCGGGGCGCAATCCGCACTTCAAGGGCCGGCGCACGCCGAAGAAGTGACCTCCGCCAAGCGGGGAGGCAGGAAGCAATCGGCTAGGATCAAAGACGAATACAGGTAGTTGCAGACCACGGATCAACCGGCTTCCGGGGGATCAGTACGCACCACCCGCAGCTCCCGGACAGCCTAGGAGGAACCCGTGTCCCACCCGATCGACGTCGGATCAGTGCTTGGCGGCCGCTACAAGGTCACGGCCACCGTATTGACCTCGCATGACCAAGATCTGGTGCTGGACGGCGTGGACCAGGTCCTCAACCGGCCTGTCAGCATCCTGGTTGCCGGCCCCGGAAACAGCGAGCAAGTGGCCCAGAGCGCCCGCGAAGTCGCCACCGGAGAGCGTCCGGGCCACGTCCAGATCCTCGACCTGGGCGTCAGCGACAACACCACGTACCTCATCACCAACCACAGCACCGCACCGGACCTGCTGGACCTGGTGGTCGCCACCAACGCGCCGTACGTGGAACCGTTCTTCACGGAAACCCTCGGCAGCGAGATCTTCGGCCGTCCCCGCACGTACGAACCGGAAACCTACGAGGGCCTGTACGAAGACGAGGAAGAGGCCGAGTACATACAGTACGACGAGGACGGCTACGCCTATCCTCCCGCCCAGGCGCCTGCCGGCGGCCGGCCGGTTGTTCCGCCGATGCCTGCAGGCAAGCCTTCTTCCGCCCAGGCCGGTGGTATTGGGGCACGCCTCGCTGCCGCAGCCGCCGGAGCGGGCGCTGCTGCAGCAACTGCCGCCGCTGCCGTGAAGAACGCCGCCGTCAAGGAAACTGCCCCCGACGCCGGAACCGGGACTCCCGCACAGGCAGCTCCGCTGCCCGCAGCGCACACCACGGCGCCCCAGGAACTCCAGGCACCGCCGGCTGTTCCGCCCGCTGCGCCCGTCCGTGAACCTGCCGCCTCCGCCGCGCCCGCCGCCTCCGAGGCAAAAGTTTCGCTCTGGTCCGAGGAGGACTACGGCTTCATCGGGGCTGACGCCTCCGCACCCCGTGCGGGTGCAGCTGCTGTCGGTGCAGCTGCCGCCGGCAATGTCCGCACGGCCGCCAGTTTCCCGGCCCAGGCCGCTGCCGGATCCGGGGACGTCGATGAGGAATACTACGACGACGAACCCCAGCGCGAGCCACGCTCCATGCGCTGGCTGGTGGGCGGCCTGCTCGCCGCTGTGCTGGTGGTGGGCCTGATTCTGGCCGTGACCAACCTGGGTAGCCTCCTGCCCGGCGGTGGCCCCGTAGTGTCCAGCCAGTCCAACGGCGCCCAGACCGGGACCGGAGCGCAGTCGTCCACGGAAACTGTGGCTCCGCCTGCCCAGCCGCCGGCCATTGAGGGCATCACCCGCCTGGGCACTTTTGACTTTGCCGCCGCCTTCGACAAGGACCTTGGCCGGGCCTTCGACGGCAACGCCGCAAGCTACTGGGCGGACATGGAATTCGCCACGGAGGACTGGGGCGGACTTACCGAGGACCTGCCGCTGGTGGTCAAGCTGAAGGCACCTGCACAGGTCAAGTCGATCACCCTGAGCCAGCTCGGCGGCTCCGGCGGCAACATCAGCGTCTACACCAATGACCGTCCCGCCATGGATGGCGCCAAGCTGGTCGGCACCAACAGCTTCACCTCCCCGGAGCTGACCATGCCGCTCAGCGCGCCGGTCAATGCCCAGTACGTCATCATCGTCATCAAGACCCTCCCGAAGCTTGCTGCACCGAAGACGAAGTTCGGTTTCGGCCTCCGTCTTGCAGAGATCAAGGTCCAGTAGGGGCCACGTAGGGGCCCAAGCAGGGCCACGTAACTCGGCGTCCGCTCTTCCTTGGCCTGAGCCGGCAGACGGTATCCTGAATGGTGGTGTGTTTTTCGGGTCCCCAAAAACCGCCGGAATATTTGGGGCTGTCACCCGGTTGAGTCAGGTGGCTGCCCCAAAGGCAGCAGCATCGACCAAGGAAGAGGTTCACCGCCAAGTGAGCATTGCAGAAAACAGCGCATCGCAGGTGCGGGACGTCATCATTGTAGGTTCTGGCCCGGCCGGCTACACCGCCGCCGTGTATACCGCCCGAGCCAACATGAACCCTCTGCTTATTGCTGGTTCTGTCACCGCCGGTGGCGAACTGATGAACACCACGGACGTGGAGAACTACCCAGGCTTCCCGGACGGCATTCTGGGTCCGGATCTCATGGAGAACTTCGAGAAGCAGGCAGTCCGCTTCGGCACGGAAATCAAGTTCGAGGACGTCACCAACCTGGACCTCGACGGCGACATCAAGACCGTCACCATCGCCACGGGGGAGAAGTTCCAGGCCCGCGCCATCATCCTCTCCACCGGCTCCGCCTACCGCGAGCTCGGCCTCGAGAACGAAAAGCGCCTTTCCGGCCACGGCGTCAGCTGGTGTGCAACCTGCGACGGTTTCTTCTTCAAGGACCAGGACATCGCAGTCATCGGTGGCGGCGACTCTGCCATGGAAGAGGCACTCTTCCTCACCAAGTTCGCCAAGTCGGTCACGGTCATCCACCGCCGCGATGCGCTCAAGGCCTCCAAGATCATGGGCGACCGCGCCCAGACACACGAGAAGATCAATTTCATCTGGAACACCGGTGTTGAGGATGTTCTTGGTGGCGACAAGGTAACGGGCCTCAAGCTCAAGAACCTGGTGGACGGCACCGAGTCAGAACTCCAGGTCACCGGCGTCTTCGTTGCAATCGGCAACGACCCCCGCACGGAGCTCGTGAAGGGCAAGCTGGACCTGACCCCGGAAGGCACCATCGCTGTCGAGGGCCGCAGCTCCCGCACCACCATCAAGGGTGTCTTTGCTGCCGGTGACGTTGTCGACCCCACGTACCGCCAGGCCATCACGGCTTCCGGCTCCGGTTGTGTTGCGGCGCTGGACGTCGAACACTACCTCGCAGACCTGCACGCATAAGCGGCACAAGCAATTCACTAGAAGGGAAAGTCAAACATGAGCAACGCCAAAGACGTTACCGACGCAAGCTTCAGCACCGACGTTCTGGCCGCCGACAAGCCGGTCATCGTGGATTTCTGGGCCGAATGGTGCGGTCCCTGCCGCAAGCTGGGTCCCATCCTGGACGAGATCTCCGTCGAGTACGGTGACAAGGTGAACGTCGTCAAGGTCAACGTTGATGACAACCCCGCCATTGCCGCCGAGTACGGCATCACCTCCATCCCGGCTGTCTACCTGTTCAACGGGGGAGAAGTGAAGAACACTGTCATCGGCGCGAAACCGAAGCAGTTCTTCGAGAAGGAATTCGCGGACGTACTGTCCTAGTTCCTCTCGGTACCCGTTTCGCGGGTGCCGCTCGGAAAGCCGGTGGTCGCCGCTCCTTGGGAGTGCGCAGACCACCGGCTTTCTTTGGTCTTTGGGTGATTCCTCGAGATTGAACCCTTTTTGGTTTTGTAAGAGCATCTGGTTTCCAGGAACCTCTTCTGCGAGGATCCTCCTTTCTTGCCTATCTGGGGTAGGGGGAAATCTACGCTGACGGGTACGTTTGGGCCTTCTCCCCGGGGAGCGTTCATGTTTCACGTGAAACACGGGCAGAGCGGCCCGCCACGAGGTACCCTCCGGGCTGTTCCGGATCATCAAGTTCCCGAGCATGAGCTCGGACTTAGATGGTCATCTCGCTGACGAAGTGGAAGCCGAATTGCGGCCCAGTTGGAGTTCCGTGAGCGGTGAACCAACATTTGGCCGGCGAGATCCAGGGGACTGAGGGCTCTCGTGGATCAGGTGGGGCCGGTTCCCGAAAACCTCCGCGTCCCTCCAGGAATCGCAGGGCGTCATTGATCTACTCCTCGGGTGGAGCGCACACAGCTAACTTATTGGTCCATGCCATCGCCCAACCCATTCCACACTCCTTGTGCGCTGGCGCGTTCGCAAGGGCCACCGAGAAGGGTCCGCGGTCTTCCGGCCGCGATCAATGCAAGAAGCCGTCATGGGCCCCAGGTGGCTCCTCGCGCGCCGTGATCGGCTCCTGGCGCGCCGTAGTGAACCGCCCCGGACAAATGATCCAGGACGCTACAGGAGGCGCATGCGGGTTTGCGCTGGGCATTCAGGCTTCCTAGCCGTCTTCGTGCCATTCGTCTTCGCATCCACGCCGTGCAGAGCTGCCGAGCGCATAAGGATCCTCCACATGCCAGGCGTCCGCCTCGGGTCCCCTGGACCCCAATTCCTTATAGTCGATCGTTCATCACGATGGCCTGTATCTAGCGGCGTCCACAATGGGGAGGGGTCATTCTCTCCGCGGGAGACCGGACGACACGATCCAGTCTGATTCCGTGATTCCAGAGATTCGCATTCTCTTGTTTCACGTGAAACACAAATATCGTAGGCGAGGTCGACTCCAGGCTTGGGCGTCGCGCGCCGGCGATTGGCCACGGCTTGCGACCTCCCGAACCGTCGAACAGTTCGATTTCCTGCGGCCACAGTCCGGCTGGTAGGCGGATGGTTATGCAGCGATACCTGCAGTGAGGAACTCGGACTTCTCCATACGTCCCCAGGCATCCCGGCATCCCGGCAAATCACCGTAGAAGCTCGTACGCAAGACCGTCTATCGGCACAGAAACAGCGGCTGGGGCGGGTAGCCGGCGGCGCAAGCCGACCTTTCCTTTCCTCCAAGTCCGTGCGTTCCCATGCCGGCTACACCACGCGGATATGTGCCTCGGGGAAACATGCACCCCTGTGAGACCGAGGTCCGCGGAGCTCCAATTCAGACGATGTGGCGACGCTCGGTGGCGTTCCCAATACGGGGATGTGCGACCGGCCACAGACCAAACCAAGCAGGAAGCCAGCCGGGTGAGCACCTACCTCAAATCACAATCAGGGCAAGCTAGTCCTTTTGCCAGCACGGCCCCTACATGCACGCAATGTATTGATGCTCCCTTCCGACGGGCCCCGGACGAGAACCACAGCGACGAACTCCTGTCGCCGCCCCCGCGCGCCCCCACGCGCACGGTCAAGGTTCGCTGTCCGTGTGAACTGAGCATCACGGCCCAAATGGCACGAACGGACCAGCCCGAACAACGGTGAGATCCGGTACTTCCACCGCACATTGGCCACCGCCAGGGCTGCGAAAGCTTCCACGCCGCCTGATCGGAAAATGAAGGTGAATGGGCGGTTGGGATCTGGCCTGGTGGCGTGGGTTCAGGCGGCGGGTTCGAGGGTTGACGGTGTGGCCGAGGTCTTCGAGCTGGCGGACGTGGTTGCGTTTCCTGCGGTCGGAGCCGATGTGGTTGTCGTAGAAGTCGGGGCCGAGGTCGACGTAGCGGGTTGTGGGGTCGGTCAGTAGGCGCCAGATGATGACCAAGATGGACGGCGACCAAGGCCTTGAGCTTGGCCAGGCGTTTGGCCAGGCGGCGGTGTGCGCGGCGCGGGGTCCGATGCCGGGTATCTCATCAAGGCGTCCGATGGCCGGCAGCCGGCCTTTGGCCAGGTCGGCCATGACGAGGGGGCACGGTCGAGACCTTGATCAGGGCATCCTCCAGCAGCCTCTCCAAGCGTTGGACGCGACGGGATCGTTTGGTGGTCAGGTCCAGGCGAAGGCGGGTGTAGTCGCGCAGCCGGCGAATCTGCACCGGCGGGACGAACGAAGGTCGCAGCATGCCCAGCCCGTTCAGCTTGGCCAGCCAGACCGCGTCGATCTTGTCGGACTTAGGCCTTCCCGGGACGTTCTTGACATCCCGGGCGTTGACCAGCCACACCCGCAGAACGTGTGCCTCCAGCAGGTAGAAGGACGGGCGCCAGTAGCCGCTGGTGGACTCCAGGACCACGCGCTCGATGCCCTCGGAGCCAGCTACTCGGCCAAACCCAGGATGGCGTTAGTGGTGGCCGAAATCTGCCACACCCTGATCACCCGTTTACCCGCACTGACCCATGCGGCACCCGGGTGCACACCATCCCGCTGGCCGTGGCGACATCGATCGCCGCGACCCGCGCTGCACGTGCTGATGGTCCTCGGCGTCGACGAGGGAGATGGAGACCAATCAGAACGCGGAAGGGCAGGCCAAGCATGGCTGCACCTGTGCAATCACCAAATGCCCACGGCAGCCTGAGGCCGCGCCCTCAGGCACTGGTCCGGGCTACCGGGCGGTGTAGCTGGCCCGGAGTTTTCCTTGACGCAGGCCGGGCTGACCGCCGGGCTGTTTCACGTGAAACATCTCCGGGGGAGGGACGTTGCCGTCGGCGTCAAGGACTCGCCCTGTTGCACATGCGAGCCCACAGCCGTACGAAGTGTTCTTGCCGCTGCCGCTTCTACGCTACTCGGCCTGCTCGAATGATTCACGTGAAACCGGAACGGCCCCAGCTCGATCCTCGACGTCGGCACGGCACTGCCCCAATGGGAAGCCGCCCGCCTCTTCGGACACCGAGCTGATTGCACACACTGACTCAGATCAAGCCGACCGGAGTGACTGGCCATGTGTATTGCTTGGTCTCCTTAACTGCTGGCCTGCAAGCGCGAGACGGCTGAGGTGGGGCCCGGCAGCAGGGCAAAACTCGCCCCCGCACACTACTGCTCCTGCATCTCCTGCACTATCT
This sequence comes from Arthrobacter cavernae, assembly GCF_017368795.1. GTDB lineage: Bacteria > Actinomycetota > Actinomycetes > Actinomycetales > Micrococcaceae > Arthrobacter > Arthrobacter cavernae. The sequence continues at coordinate 24,151 of NZ_JAFNLL010000019.1, forward strand.
GGGCCGTTGGGCACGATGGCATACGTCTTCCGCCGCCAGTGTGGTTCCTTGGAGCTGCGCAGCCGCCATTGACGGTGTGTACTCTACCGCGGGCCCCACGGTACGCTGCTACCGCTCAAGGCACGGCTGGAGTTATTTGCTAGACCTGCCCGGGGAAACGCGGGCGAACCCTCTGTCAACGGCAACTTAGAAATGACCGGTGGTGGCATGTTGG
>NZ_JAFNLL010000002.1 GCF_017368795.1 Arthrobacter cavernae
ATGGCTGCCTTGGACATGGAGCTCCTTCATTAGTACTCATCAGTAAGTTACTTACGAGTAACATACCGCACGCGAGGCCAACACCGCAATGAAACTGCCTGAAACGAAAGGAGCCGTGGCCGACGTCGAAACGTCGGCCACGGCTCCTTGCGTGCATTTGTTGTAGGGCTACTCGGACTTGAACCGAGGACCTTAGGATTATGAGTCCCGCGCTCTAACCAGCTGAGCTATAGCCCCGTGGTGCCGCCGGATCCCGCTTCAAGAAAGCGGGCCGGGCAAAACACTCTAGCAATACTAATGGCAAACGGGCGCCTTACCGTCACCGGCCGCGCCATACAGCGTCGCCCCTCCACGCGTGTGGTCGGCTCACCCTGCCTTTTCAGCGTACGAGGCCCCGCGGTACAAGTCCTCAAAGGTCTGCAGCGTGCCTTCGATGCTGTGCGGTTCCACCATGGCACGGCTGGCCCTGCCCATGGCTTCCAGCTGCTCCGCGGGCAAGGTCAGCAGCGTGGTGATCTTCGCCGCCAGCTCGCCGCTGTCGTTCGGGGTGAAGAGGTAGCCGTTCTCGCCGTCCCGCACCAGGTGCGGCAGGGCCATGGCATTGGCCAGGAGGACGGGCGTGGACGCGGACATGGCCTCGAGGGTCACCAGGGACTGCAGTTCCGCGGTGCCGGGCATGCAGAAGATGTCCGCCCGGATGTATGCCTCGCGGAGGTCTTCGTCGCTGGCCAGGCCCAGGAACTTCACGCGGCTGCCAAGACCGAGCCGTGCGACCTGTGCTTCCAGGGCCGGGCGGACCTCGCCGCCGCCCACGATTTCGAGGTGGACGTCGAGTTCCTTGGGGGTCTTGGCAACGGCGTCGATCAGCACGTCCACGTGCTTTTCCTCCGCCAGGCGCCCGGCGAACATGACCGTGGGCTTGGCATGCGGTTCGATGACCTCACCCGGCTGCAGTTCATAGGCTGCGGCGTCGATGCCGTTGGACAGCGGCAGGACCTCGTGCAGGAAAGCGTGCTGGCGCATGGCCTTGGCGGCGAGGGGCGTGGGCGTGGTGACAACGTCCGCCTTGCCCATGACCTTGCCCATGTCCTTCCAGGAGATGCGGCCCACGATGTCCTTGAACCACTGCGGGAAGGGCAGGAACGGGTTCAGGTTTTCCGGCATGAAGTGGTTGGTGGCCACCACGCGGATGCCGCGCTTCACGGCCTCGTACAGCACGTGTTCGCCGATCATGTAGTGGCTCTGGATGTGGACGACGTCCGGCTGCACCTTGTCAAAGAGCAGGCTGATTTCCTTCTTGATCTCCCACGGGAAGCAGATGCGGAAGTATTCGTGTGTCCATACCCCGTGGGAGCGCAGGCGGTGCACGGTGGCCTCGTCCCGGAATTCCGTGTAGCTCTTACCGTTGTCTGCCCGGCAGGCCAGCACGTGGACATTGTGCCCCCGGCCGGTCATCCCCTTGGCGAGTCGGTACCCGAACTGCGCAGCACCGTTGACGTGCGGCGGGTACGTATCCGCCGCAATCAAGATGGTGAGGGGTTTGTTGGTTTCGGGAATGGTCACGTGGAGAACTCCTGATGTTCACGGTGCGGACAACACTGAGCTGCCAGTGCTGTGCTGTCGCGGGGTTGCCGGTCCGCAGAGAGCGGCGGCGCGTGCTGCAGCTGTTGCCCTAGGCTTTCCGGCCTGCGGCGGCCTTCGCGTCCTTTTTGTGTTTGGTCACTTCCGGATGATGCCGGCTCAGGGCAATAACCCCCACGATAGCAAGGGAAGCGGCCGCAGCCATGGCGATCGCCAGCACGGCGTGGACATCGGGACGAAGCTCACCAAGGATCGCGATGCCGATCGCAATGCCCACGATGGGGTCGATCACGGTCAGCCCGGCAATCACGAGGTCCGGCGGGCCGCCCGAATAGGCGCTCTGGACGAACCAGGAGCCGAGTCCGCCCGCCGCGGCGATGGCCACCACGGAGTACCACTGGACGTTGAGCAGGAACAGCCCGTTCGGGTCCAGCAGGTGCTTGCCGATGATGCGGGTGAGCACCGCCACGAAGCCGAACAGCACGCCGGCACCCAGGATGTAGACGAAGGCGCTCATCCGGTGCTTGAACATGACGGCGAGCGTCCCGAACAGTCCCACGGCGAGGGCGAGCAGCAGCACGATGGTGAGTTCGTCGTCGGTGTTCACATGGTGGTTTTCCTGCGTGGCGTTGACGGCGAGCAGCACAAACAGCGCCGATCCCGTGACGCAGCAGGTAATGGCCACCACGGTGGCACGGTTGATGCTCAGGCCCTGGTCCTTGGCGTTGACCACCGTGGTAATCACTAGGGCGATGGCCCCGATCGGCTGTACAACGGTCAGCGGCGCGGTCACCAGTGCCACGGCGTTCATGGCCATGCCCGTGCACAGCAGCAGCAGGCCGAGCACCCACCGGGGGTTGCGGAGCAGGCGCAGGAAACCGTGCGAGCTCAGGGCCAGTCCGCCGGTATCGGCCTTCACCGCACTGCCCTGGCGTTGCGCGCCGATGGCGAGGAAGAAGGCGCCGAGCACCGCCAGGAGGACCGCCAGCCAGACCATCAGCTCCGCCCGCCGTCGCCGGGGTCAAGATCGTCGCCGGGGTCAAGATCGTCGCCGGGGTCAAGATCGTCGTCGGGCTCAAGATCCTTGCCCTTACGCAGGATCGCCCAGAAGTAGTTCCAGGCGGCCACCCAGTGCCCCAGCAGGCCCAGGCCCAGGGAGATCCAGGCGAGCACGAAGTACGTCCCGGCAAAGGGGACCGTCAGCTTGGAGAGCACCAGGAGCGGCGTGCCGAGCAGCAGGAGGCCCGTGCGGATCTTTCCGATCCGGCTCACGGGAAGGTCGGGGTGGCCGCGGAAATACTTCCAGGAGGCGACCGCCAGGACGGCGTCGGGGACCACCAGCGCCGCCAGGTACCACCATTGCACGACGCCGGCGATCGCCAGCGTGACGGCGACGGCGATGAGCGCCACGCGGTCTGCCACAGGGTCCATGATCCGGCCCAGCTTGGAGGCCTGGTCGAAGCGGCGGGCGACGTAGCCGTCGATCCAGTCCGTGCTGCCCATGATGGCCAGCACCAGCACAGCATAGCCGTACTCCTGCTGCCAGAGCACGAGCCACACGAACAGCGGCACGCCCATGAAGCGCAGCACAGTCAGGAAATTGGGCACGGTTAAGATGAGGTCGTGATCGACCTGTGGTTTGTCCGGGTGTGAGCCGGCGCCCATGAGCCTCATCTGTCCCCCCTTTCCTGATCCGATGCCAACAGCTTGCCGCCGGAGCGGCCTACTTCCTGAGCAGCTTCCGCAGGGCAACCACCAGGACGGTGCCGGCCGCGGCGAACGCCAGTAGATCCTTCCACCGTGCGGCCAGCCGTTCGGGGAGTCCAGGAGGCACCGACCCGGCAAGGCCGGCCAGCTTGCTGGAAGCGAACTGGCCGCCGTTGCGGAGCTGCTCCCCCGCGGCATCCAGCAATACCCTGCCCTGCGTCTTGATATCGAGTTCGGTGCCGAGGTGGTCGCGGACACCGGCGAGGTGTTCACGGCGCTGTTTCAGCCGGCGTTCAAGTTCCGCCTCGCTGGCCGGCTTGGGCGCGTCGGCATCGTGGGCGGCGGCCTTCGCGGCTTTCTCCGCCTTGGCCGTTTCCGCTGCCGCAGCTTTGGCGGCCTTGGCCGCCTGTGCAGCCTCCGACGCCGGATCAAGCGAGGAAGCGTCGAAGGCAGTGCCCTCCTTGGCGATGCCCAGATCGTGCTTGAGCCCCTGGATGGTTTTCCCGGGAACCAGGGGCAAGGCCTTCTTGAATTTCAGGTAGCCGATCATGCCGCCGAGCAGCACGATCACCAGGAAAAACGCGGAGACGAGCAACGCGGCAAGCCAGGCGGGCATGATGGTCGCCAGGCCCATGACGGCGGCGACCACGAGGGCGATGACGAGAAGGGATAGGAAGACCAGCGCAACACCGAAGAAAGCCCCGGCAACGCCCAGCTGGTTGCCCTTGCGCTTGAGCTCCGCCTTGGCCAGGTTGATCTCGTCATTGAGCTGCCGCGGCGCAAGACGTGCGACAAGTTTGAGGGTCTTCGGGAGGGCGCGGATTCCCGGCGCATGTCCTGTCCTGCCGGTGTGACGTCCACTCATGGGTTCCGCCCTGCTGCTTCCTTTTGGATTCGTGTCCTGCGGCTGCGCTGACACGAAAGCCGGGCCGGCGCGCGCCTGTCCACAAAACTATCATTCAGGCCCGCCGGCCATTTCCGGAACTGCGCCGCGGCGCGCCAGCCGGGCCCTGTATAAATATGATCTTGCGGCCATAGGATTGGTAGTCGTGACCAGTCCCACAACTCCGGAAATTTCCCTGAACCGACGCGAAAAACTCCTCTACATCCTCCTCCTGGGAGCCCTGACCGCCCTGGGCCCCTTCACTGTGGACCTCTACCTTCCAGCATTCCCTGCCCTGGAGGAGAGCTTCGGAGTGTCCGCCGCCGCGATCCAACTCACCCTGACCGGCACCACGGTGGGCTTTGGACTCGGCCAACTCGTCGTGGGACCCCTGAGCGACAAGTTCGGGCGCCGGATGCCCCTCATCCTGGCCACCGCGCTGCACATCGCCTCGTCAGTTGGGGCGGCACTCTCCACAGACATCGGCACGCTGTCCCTCTTCCGCGTCTTGATGGGCGTCGGCGCGGCCGGCGGCGGCGTCGTGGCCATGGCCATGGTGCGCGACCTCTTCCACGGCTACGCCATGGTGCGCATGTTCTCCCGGATGTCGCTGGTCAACGGCCTGGCGCCGATCCTTGCCCCGGTCATCGGCTCCCAACTCCTGCTCGTCTCACCGTGGCCTGGAATCTTCTACTTCCTGGCGGGCTACGGGACCCTGGTCATCATCGCCTCAATCTTCCTGATCAGGGAGACCCTTCCCGCCGAACTGCGCGGCAAGTCCACCAGTACTGTCGCCCAGCGGTACAAAACCGTCCTGACCGACCGCGTCTTCATCGGCATGCTCCTGGTGGGCAGTCTGAACTTCGGCGGCCTCTTCGCCTACCTCTCGGCGTCCACGTTCCTCTTCCAGCAGGTCTACGGATTCTCGCCGCAGGCCTACGGCGTGCTCTTCGGCATCAACTCGCTGGGCATCGTGGCCGGCGTGCAGATCAGTTCCCGGGCAATCAAGCGGATCGCGCCGCAGTGGATCATGGCCGGGGCAACAGCCTTCATGCTGCTGACTGCGGCTTTGATCGTGGTGTTCGACCTCCTTCACTTCGGGTTGTGGGGGATCCTCATTCCGCTCTGGTTCTACATCTTCGCCACCGGGTTCATGTTCCCCTGCGTCCAGGTGCTCGCCCTGGCAAACCACGGCGCCCAGGCCGGAACGGCAGCGTCCCTGCTTGGCGCGGCACAATTCATGATGGCCGGAATTGTCCCACCCGTGGTCGGCGCCCTGGGTGTGAGCACCGCGGTTCCGATGGGTGCCGTGCAGGCCGTCTGCATCGCGGCCGCCGTAGCAGCGCTGTGGCTCGTGGTCCGCCCGCGCACCGTTCCCTCGATCCACTAGCGGCCATGGCGCAACAACCGCACCGCAACGGCCGGGGACTTTTCCTCGGTGCCGTGCTCGGCGCCGTCGTGGGTGCTCTTCTGGGCCGCGCCGCCGGCATGGCCGTCCTGGGCGCGCTCCTGGGCGCCGTCGTTGGGGCTGCCATCCTGTACCGGATCAATCCCGGCCCCTGGAACCGGGACTAGATCCCGGCCCTGTTCCCTGCCGGTGCCCGGCGATAAAGTTGAACCATGCCCCATTGGCAGGAACTGCACCCTCTTCCCGCCCCGTGGCAGCGACGCGATGACCGCATCCTGCCTCTGTGGTGGGAGCGGCTGTGCTCGGTGACCAGCGCGCAGTCCGCTGCCCTCTATGCGGCAGGGCTCTTCACGGAAGACCGCCGGCGCCCGATCGCCCAGTGGTTCAACCCGGCCGCCAACGCCGCACTGCTGGTGGCCCCGGAGACGTCCCCCGAGTGGCCCGTGCAGCGCTTCGGGATCTTCTACGCGCCGCCTGGCACCGGCTTCACGCGAGTGCACTCCGCGGCCCATGAGTGGCATCCCCGCGAGCCCAGGACCCCGCCCACCGAGCAGGAGGCCTTCGAGGCGGCCGTCGCCGAGGCCGCACGGTTCCTACAGGTGGAAATGGACTTCGTCTGAACAATTTTCGAATTGCACAGTCCGCAGAAAATGCACAGTCCACAGAAGCAAAAACACAACAAAAAACAGGTCCCGTACCGGCTGAATGCCGGTACGGGACCTTTGTGCTCCTCCGACTGGACTTGAACCAGTAACCCTTCGATTAACAGTCGAATGCTCTGCCAATTGAGCTACGGAGGAATGAAGCGGTTATGACTTTAGCAAAGGTTTTGCCGGAATGTGAAATCGGCGCCGGGGAGGCCTCCCGGCAAGGGTTGCGGCCCTTGCCGGGAGGGAACCGCCACCCACGCCCTGGACTGCTCGCCATCCAGGGTACGCATGATGTCCGAGCCCTGCCCTTCGCCGTCGGCCTGCCCCGAAGGCTTCAACGAAAAAGCCCCGCCAGCACACGGCTGGCGGGGATTCCCGTCTAAAGCTCCTCCGACTGGACTTGAACCAGTAACCCTTCGATTAACAGTCGAATGCTCTGCCAATTGAGCTACGGAGGAATGAAGCGTGTACTAGCTTAACAGGGCCCTGCCGGAAAACGAAATCGGCTCCAGGAGGGGGCCTGGGGTGGCTTCCGGGGCTGCTCAGCTGTCCGAGCGAAGGGCACGGCGCTGCATTTCGAGCTGCATCACCTCGCGGTTGAGGCGCTGGAAGTCCTCCGGATGCGCCGCGGCATCGAGGCGTTGCAGCTGACCCATCTTGTCGGCCTTGATCCGGGTGATCTGCAGCTCGAAGAGCCGCGCCAGGATGTCCCGGCAGTAACGCTGCATGGCTTCGGCCGTATTGGCCGGCAGCGGGGTCACGGCAAGTTCGGACACGAGGGCCCGCAGCGGCTCCGGGACCTCCTGGCGGATGTGTTCCACCCAGCCCACGGGATCAGATGCGGGGCCGGGGCCCGTGGCCCTGATGGCGGTGTGCACGGCCGCATAGGCGGGCGTGGAGAAGTAGGAGGCCTCGAACTGCGGCCACGCTGCGCCGTCCAGCACACCGGGCTCCTGCAGGACCACTTCGAGGGCCTGCCGCTCCATTGCCGCCACCGGGTCCCGCGGATCCGGCCGCATGAAGGCAGGAGCCCCCGACGGCGGTGCTCCCGCAGCCTGCCCTGCCGCAGCCTGCCCTGCGATTGCCTGCCCTACCGCTGCCTGTCCGGACGAGGCGGAGCCCCGGGGCTGCTGCCCCGCCGGCGCCGTGGAGGTGCCCGACGGCGCCTGCACGCCGGTGGCCGCGCGCTTGGCCGCGGCGCCCACGGAGCGGCTGACTTCCTCGATGGGCGTCCCCAGCCAGCCTGCCAGTTCCCGCGTATAGGCAGGGCGCATGCCGGCATCGCGGATCTGGGCCACCACGGGGGCCGCCTCGCGCAGTGCGGCCACGCGGCCTTCCACGGTGTCCAGGTTGTGGCGCCTCAGTGTGGCCTTGATCGCGAACTCGAACAGCGGACGGCGGCTGCCGATCAGCTCCCGCACGGCGGCGTCGCCCCGGGCCTGGCGCAGCTCGCAGGGGTCCGCCCCGGTGGGTTCCACGGCCACATAGGTCTGGGCGGTGAAGCGCTGGTCCTCCTCAAAGGCGCGCAGGGCAGCCTTCTGGCCTGCGGCGTCTCCGTCGAAGGTGAAGATGACTTCTCCCCCGCTGCCGTCGTCGGACAGCAGGCGGCGGGCGATCTTGATGTGCTCGGTGCCGAACGCGGTGCCGCAGGTCGCCACCGCCGTCGGGATTCCTGAGAGGTGGCAGGCCATCACGTCCGTGTAGCCTTCCACCACCACCAGCTGGCGTTCCTTGGCGATGTTCCGTTTGGCGAGGTCGATCCCGTAGAGGACCTGGGACTTTTTGTAGAGCGTGGTCTCGGGGGTGTTCAGGTACTTGGGGCCCTGGTCGTCCTCGTAGAGCTTGCGGGCGCCGAAGCCGATGGTGTCGCCGGCGATGTCCCGGATGGGCCAGATGAGCCTGCCCCGGAAACGGTCGTAAATACCCCGGTTTCCCTCGGAAAACATCCCGGTCAATTTCAGTTCCGCGTCCGTGAAGCCCCGCCCGCGGAGGTGCTTCAGGAGGGCGTCCCAGCCCTGCGGCGCATAGCCGACGCCGAACTGTTCCGCGGCAGCGCGGTCGAAGCCGCGGCCGTCCAGGAAGTTCCGGGCCTCGGCGGCTCCCGGCGTCAGGAGCTGGGAGCGGAAGAATTCGTCGGCGATCTTGTGGGCATCCAGGAGCCGCTGGCGTTTACCCACTTCCTCGCGGTTGGGGCCGCTGCCGCCGTCTTCATAGCGCAGCTCATAGCCGATCCGGGCGGCGAGCTTCTCGACGGCCTCGTGGAAGGAGGTGTGGTCCATCTTCTGGACGAAGGAGATCGCATCACCGTCCTCGCCGCAGCCGAAGCAGTGGTAGCGCCCCACCTGGGGGCGGACGGTGAAGGAGGGCGATCGCTCATCGTGGAAGGGGCACAGGCCCTTGTACGTGCCCAGGCCGGCACCCTTGAGGGTGACATAGCCGTCAACGACTTCCTTGATGTCCGTGCGCTGGCGTACTTCGTCGATATCTTCACGTTTAATCAGGCCAGCCACCTGTCCATCCTAGTCGCTGGCAGGCCGCCGCGCGGGGCCGCGGCCCCGGCTCTACCAGAGGGAGGGCAGGCTGCCCACGAGGCGTTCGTACATGGCCAGGGCGGAACCGTCGGTGAGCGAGGCCACCTGGTCGATGACCACACGGAGCCGTGCGGCGTCGTCGGGAGCCTCGCGCCAGTCCGCGGCGAACATCGGCTCCAGGTGCCGGTCGCCGCCGGCGTTGAGCACGCCGACCAGGGCATGCAGCACTTCGCGCTGCCGTTCGTAGACCGGCTGGCGGTGGTCCGTGGAGATCACGAACGTGGTGGCGAGGCCCTTGAGCACGGCGATTTCGGTCACGGTGTCCTCGGGGACCATGAGCTCGGCGCTGTAGCGGGTGAGGTTCTCCGGGCCGAAGTGGCTGCGGGTGGTCTCCATGGCGCTCTGGCAGAAGCGGCCGATCAGCTGGCTGGTCATGTCCTTCAGGGCTGCCATGGACTTGCGGCTGCCGTCGGCCTCCCGGACCCACACCTTGGTGGCTTCGAGGCGCGCCAGTGCGGCGTCGATGTCCGCGGGATCATTGTGCGGCAGGTACCACTGCCGGGTGTAGCCCACCACGCGGGCGCGGTGGTCCGGGTTGTCCAGCCATTTGAGCTGGAAGTGGCCGGCCACAATGGCGTCTTCGACGTCGTGGACGGAGTAGGAGATGTCGTCCGCGAGGTCCATCACCTGGGCCTCGATGCAGGAGCGGCTGCCGCTGGCGCCTTCGCGGAGCCAGGTGAAGACGGGAAGGTCGTCCTCGTAGGCGCCGAATTTGCTGGTCCGGTGGCCGTGGATGACCGGGGCGTCCCCGGCGGACCACGGGTACTTGGACGCGGCGTCGAGGCTGGCCCGGGTGAGGTTGAGCCCGGCGGGCTGGCCGTCGGCGGAAAGGACCTTGGGTTCGAGCCGGGTCAGCAGGCGCAGGGTCTGGGCGTTGCCCTCGAAGCCGCCGATCGCGTGCGCCACCTCGTTGAGGGCGGATTCGCCGTTGTGGCCGAAGGGCGGATGGCCGAGGTCGTGGCTCAGGCACGCCGTATCCACGACGTCGGGATCGCAGCCCAGGGCACGGCCGAGCTCGCGGCCCACCTGGGCCACCTCCAGGCTGTGGGTCAGCCGGGTGCGGACGAAGTCGTCGGTATCCGGGGCCACCACCTGCGTCTTGGCGCCCAGGCGGCGCAGGGCCGAGGAGTGCAGCACCCGGGCGCGGTCACGTTCGAAGTCCGAGCGGTAGGTGTTCTTGCGGGGCTCCTCCACCCAGCGGGCGGAGTCGGCCTCCGTGTAGCCGGTGCCGGCGTGGCCGGCCCCGGACGTGCTTCCGGTACGGCCCGTCCCTCCCATATGGCCCAGTGCAGACATTGCTTCAGTTCCCATGGGTATCTGCCTCCTCCGGCGCCGCTCGAACGGCGCCTATGCACGCCAGTCTTCCACGATTGGCGCTAGCCGCCTGAAACGTCCAGTTCTGCCGCGGCAATGTCGCGGGTCTGCTCGGCGTCCATCTGCCGGCTCAGCAGCCAGTCCTTGGGCAGGGCAGGCTTCTTGGGCGAGCCGGCACGGCCGCGCGGGCCCTCCGAATCGATGCCCGGGTACGGCAGGTCCATGTCCAGCTGTTCGAGCAGCTCGCGCAGCACTTCCAGGGTGGGCACGGTGGCCAGCTTGGCGCGCAGTTCCCCGCCCACCACGTAGCCCTTGAAGTACCAGGCCATGTGCTTGCGGATTTCGCGCAGCGCCTTGTATTCGTCGTTGCCGAAGGTTTCGACCATGAGCTCGGCGTGCCGGTAGACGCCTTCCGCCACCTGGCGCAGGCCCGGGCGGTGCCGGTGGTCGCTGCCTTCGAAGGCGGCCTGGAGGTCGCCGAAGAGCCAGGGGCGGCCCTGGCAGCCGCGGCCCACCACCACGCCGTCGATCCCGGTTTCACGGACCATGCGCACGGCGTCCTCGGCGGACCAGATATCGCCGTTGCCCAGCACGGGGACGTCCGGGAGTGCCTCGCGCAGGCGGGCGATGGCGGACCAGTCGGCCTGGCCGGAGTAGAACTGCGCGGCCGTGCGGCCGTGCAGGGCGACGGCGGCGACGCCGGAATCGCGGGCAATGCGGCCGGCTTCGAGGTAGGTCAGGTGGTCCTCGTCGATGCCCTTGCGCATCTTGATGGTCAGGGGGATGCCGCCCTTTGACGCTTCCTTGACGGCGGTCTGCACGATCGAGGTGAAGAGGTCGATCTTCCAGGGCAGTGCCGAGCCGCCGCCGCGCCGCGTGACCTTGGGCACGGGGCAGCCGAAGTTGAGGTCGATGTGGTCTGCGCGGTCTTCCTCGACAAGCATGCGGACGGCCTGCCCGACCGTCACGGGGTCCACGCCGTAAAGCTGGACGGAGCGGACCTTTTCGTCGTCGTCGTGCGAGATGATGCGCAGTGACTCGGGGGTGCGCTCAACGAGGGCCCGGGAGGTCACCATCTCGGCCACGTACAGGCCGCCGCCGTATTCACGGCACAGGCGGCGGAACGCCGAGTTGGTGATGCCGGCCATCGGGGCCAGGATCACGGGGGTGTCCACGGTGATCCTGCCCAGCTGCAGCGGGGGCAGTTCGAGCTTGGGCGCAGGGGGTGTTGCTACTACAGTCACCCATCCATTGTCGCAAAGCGGGGCAAATCGTCGACGACGGACCCTCAGGAACGGCCTTCGGCGGCGCGGCGCTCCGCCTCACGCCGCTGCCTGCGCGTCTCGACGACGGCGGCGAGCTCGCCGGTGTCGAGCGAGGCATAGGCGTCCAGGGACTGAGGTGAGGCTTCAAGCTCGCGGACGTTGCCGGCGTCGGCGGCTGACTGGGTACCGGCTGACTGGGAGGCGACGTCCGGCTGGGTGCCGGCGGCCGCCAGCCGCTTGGTACCGGTGGCCTTGACCACGAGCACCGCGATCAGTGTGGTGACCGGGATGGCCAGGACCAGGCCGATGGAGCCCACCAGGGTGCGGACCACTTCCTCGGACAGCTCGGCGCTGGTGAGGGCCTCCGCGACGGGGCGGTCGTAGAGCATCACGATGATGAGGATGGGCAGGGCCGCGCCCGCGTAGGCGAAGGCGATGGTGTAGACGGTGGAGGCGATGTGGTCGCGGCCGATCCGCATGGCAGAGGTGAAGAGCTTGCGCGCGCTCGTCTGCGGGGCGAGTTCATACAGCTCCCACACCGCGGAGGACTGGGTGATGGTGACGTCGTTGAGGACACCGAGCCCCGAGATGATGAGTCCGCACAGGATGATGCCGGAGATGGAGATCTGGCCGGACATGTTCACCAGGGTGGCGGCGTCGTGGTTCCCGACGCCGGCAAGGTTGGCCACGTCGGTCGCCCACGCCGCCAGCAAGGCGGTGATGCCCAGGCCGAAGATGGTCCCCAGCAAGGCCGTTGAGGTTCTCGCCGAGAAGCCGTGGGCGAAATAGAGCACGCCGATCATGATCACCGTGGAGCCCACCAGTGCCAGCAGCAGCGGCGGCTTGCCTTCCACCAGCCCGGGCAGGATGAAGCTGACCAGCACGGCGTACGCTCCCAGCAGGCCCAAGAGTGCACGGAAGCCGCGCCAGCGCGCCACGGCGATGACCACCACGGCGTAGAGCACCGCCAGCAGGACGACCGGCACGCTGCGGACGAAGTCCACAAAGACGTACGACGGCGATCCGCTGCCGGGCGATGCGCCCTGGACGCCGGAAAGATTCAGGTAGCGGATGGTGTCGCCAACGTCCACGCCGTGGGACTTGGCCACGTCCGGGTTGATGACCACCTTGACGGGGCTTCCGCCCTTGTCCGGTTCGGTGAACGCGAAGGTGCACTGCGAGCCCTGGCCGGCCTGCCCGGCAGGCTGCGGGCCCTGCATGCAGCTTTCCTCCACCACGCTCTGGATCCGGCCGGTGTCGAAGGTGACGCCCGGTGCCGCGGCGTAGGGGCTCGCGAAGGTGACGCCTTCCCGGCTGCCGGAGGGCCACATGAGCAGCATGGCGACGGCGGTCAGGACGCCCAGCGGCACGAGCACCACTGCGAGGAGCCAGTTGGCCCTCTTCCGGTAGGCGAGCGCCTCGGGTGTGGCCACATCGTGGCCGTTGTTTCCGTGCGAATGTCCATGACCCATGGGTTTAACCCTAACGTGCTTAAACGACGGACCCCGCCTGCAGGAATGCGGGCGGGGTCCGTCTGAGGCTAAATGCTAGTCGCTGACGATCATGGTGTCCGCACCGCGCTGGCTGGCTTTGCCGGAGTCCAGCAGCGGCGCCAGGACCGCACGCAGGGCACCCATGGACTCATCCACTTCGAGCATGACCGGGTGCTGGTACGCGATTAGCGCCAGCAGGTCCCGCACGGCGGCCTGGGCCTCCTCGGCGGGAAGCTGCGGCTCGTGGCCGAGGAACACGTCCGAGGGCTGGTCCGAACTGCCCTGGGCGTAGCTGATGGCGAAGGCCTGCAGCTTGCCCTTGCGGCTGGCCGGGACGCCTTGGCCGAAGGCACTGGCCTTCGGGGAGCGCAGCACCATGGCGCCGTGGGCGCCCGTCAGGTCATCGAGGAACAGCCGCTGCACGGTGGCGACGCTGAGTTCCCCCGGGCTGTCCCACTGGTGCACGTGGGTGTAGTACCGGCCCACGACGTCGCTGAGTTCCACCGAGCCCGTGGCCAGGTCCTCCACCTGCTCGGAGGCCGCTTCCTCGGAGCCGTCGCCGAACACCGGCAGCCTGAGGGACTCCGGCTGCACCACCACCAGCTGCGAGCGCTGGATGGTGGACATGCCGGCCCACTCCGCGAACGCGGCCCCGGGGGTGCCGGGCTCCACTTTGCTGCGCAGCTTGGAAACGCCCGACGGCGACTGCTCGGCTTCGCGGCGGAGCATGGTCAGCAGGGTGGCGCCGATGCCGCTGCGGCGGTGGTCCCGGGACACTTCGATGTAGGCCCACAGGCGTTCCGGGTGCAGCGAGGCCTCGTGCACCACGGCTGCGGCGACGGGGATGCCGACGCCGTCCACCACGTCCTCGGCCACGATGCAGCGGCGCCACGGCCGGCCGTTTCCGCGGTTGCTGGACGGGGCCAGGGCGGCACGGAACTGCTGTGCCGGGAGGGTTTCCGGGTCACCCCAGATCTGCAGGAGGGCGAGGTCGTCGCCCTCCCGCCATTCGCGGTACTCCAGAGCCACGGCTAGGCGCCGATCAGCCGTGCGGCCAGGTAGCCCTCCACCTTGTCCAGGGACACGCGTTCCTGGCTCATGGTGTCACGCTCGCGGATCGTGACGGCCTGGTCCTCGAGGGTGTCGAAGTCCACGGTGATGCAGAACGGGGTGCCGATCTCGTCCTGGCGGCGGTAGCGGCGGCCGATGGCACCGGCGTCGTCGAAGTCGATGTTCCAGTTCTTGCGCAGCTGGGTGCCCAGCGCCTTGGCCTTCGGCGACAGGTCCTCGTTGCGGCTCAGCGGCAGCACGGCTGCCTTGACCGGTGCCAGGCGCGGGTCGAGCTTGAGCACGGTGCGGACGTCGACGCCGCCCTTCGTGTTGGGCGCCTCGTCCTCGGTGTACGCGTCGATCAGGAACGCCATGAAGGAACGGGTCAGGCCGGCGGCGGGTTCGATCACGTACGGGGTGTAGCGCTCGTCGGTGGCCTGGTTGAAGTAGCTCAGGTCCTGGCCCGAAGCCTTGGAGTGCGTGGAGAGGTCGAAGTCGGTGCGGTTGGCAATGCCCTCAAGCTCGCCCCACTCGGAGCCCTGGAAGCCAAAGCGGTACTCGATGTCCGTGGTGCCCTTGGAGTAGTGGCTCAGCTTGTCCAGGGGGTGCTCGAAGAAACGAAGGTTCTCGGCCCTGATACCCAGGCCGGTGTACCAGGACATGCGTTCCTTCATCCAGTACTGGTGCCATTCCTCGTCCGTGCCGGGCTCGACGAAGAATTCCATCTCCATCTGCTCGAACTCCCGGGTGCGGAAGATGAAGTTGCCCGGCGTGATCTCGTTGCGGAAGGACTTGCCGATCTGGCCGATGCCGAACGGCGGCTTCTTCCGGGACGTGGTGAGCACGTTGCTGAAGTTCACAAAGATGCCCTGGGCCGTTTCAGGACGCAGGTAGTGCAGTCCTTCCTCGCTGGCCACCGGGCCGAGGAAAGTCTTCAGCAGGCCCGAGAACTCATGCGGTTCGGTCCACTCGCCGCGGGTCCCGCAGTTGGCGCAGGCAATGTCCTTGAGGCCGTTTTCGGCGGGGCGGCCCTTCTTTTCCTCGTACTCTTCCTCGAGGTGGTCGGCACGGTAGCGCTTGTGGCAGGACAGGCACTCCACCAGGGGGTCGGAGAAGACCTCGACGTGGCCGGAGGCTTCCCATACCTGGCGGGGCAGGATGACGGAGGAGTCCAGGCCCACCACGTCTTCGCGTCCGCGGACCACGCTCTGCCACCACTGGCGCTTGATGTTTTCCTTCAGCTCGGCACCCAGGGGCCCGTAATCCCATGCAGAGCGGGAACCACCATAGATTTCACCGGCCTGGAAGACAAAGCCTCTCCGCTTGGAGAGGGAAATGACCTGGTCAAGGACGGATTTTGCTGCCATGGGGAACTCCATATTTCTACAGGGCCGCTGGGTGCGGTCCGCGGTGATTGCCCCGGATCCGGACGTGCTGCCCGGCGGGGTACTGCGAAGGAAAAGATCTGCAGAGAACTGCGTGTCCCAGCCTACCGGCCTTTGGCCGGGGCTCCCCGCCTGAACGCGCCCTTCGGCCACGGAAGGGTGGCCACGATGATGGCGGCCAGGGTCAGGACGGTGCCCAGCACCGTGGGCAAGGCGACCACCGATCCCGGCGCCGGGATCACGACGTCGAGCACCAGCGAACCCACCAACTGGCCGGCAATCATTCCCAGCCCCGTGACCAGGACGCCCAGGCCGCGGACCAGCAGGGCGGCCACCCCGATGAAAACGCAACCCATGGGGCCGCCAAGGTAAAGCCACCACTCGGCCGGCAGCGGATTGCCCGCGCCCGCGACCGCAAGTTTGATGGCCCAGGCAATCCACAGGACGGTGGCACCGGCCACAAAATTGACCAGCGTGGCGGCGATCGGGGTGCCGTAGTGCACGGTGGCCGTGCCGTTCATGGCCTGCTGGAAACTCATGAGGAAGCCCGCCAGTACCGGCAGGAGCAGCGGCAGCAGCAGGGAGGCGACGTCCGCGGCGCCGCCCAAACGCGGGGACACGGCCCAGGCGACCGCCGCAATGGTCAGGACGCTGCCGAGCACACGGACCGTGGTGATGGCCCGCTGCCCGCCCGGGCCCAGCCCGAGCCGGTCCACCAGAAGGCCGCTCAGCGTCTGCCCGGTGACCACGGCCACCGTGAACAGTGCGACACCCAGCAGGCCCACGGTGAAGGACTGGGCGAAGACAAAAAACGCTCCAAAGACGCCGGCCGCGACGTAGTAGCGCGGGAAGCTGCGCTCGCGGACCGCCGGGAGGACCCGCACCAGCCCGGCCCTGCCCCTGGGCAGCAGCAGCGCGATGGCCGTAATGAGGACCAGCCCCGTAGTGAAGCTCACCACGGCCGCGGCGATGCCGTCGTCAAGGCGGCCCGCGAGGGCGCCGTTGATGCGCCCCTGGAGCGGAATCAAAAGTCCGGCGGCAATGGCAATGGGCAGACCCGCCAGCAAAGGAATGGCGGGACGGCGGGAAGGCTGCGGCATTGTCACCACATTACTTCAGGCATCATTGCTTGTATGAGCAACCCGGAATTCGAAGAGATCCCCATCCGCGACGACATGATCCGCCTCGGCCAGTTGCTGAAACTGGCCAACCTGGTGGAGGACGGCGTGGAGGCCACGGAGCTCATCAAGAACGGCCTGGTCAAGGTCAACGGCGAGATCGACGACCGCCGCGGCCGCCAGCTCCACGCCGGCGACACCGTCACCGTGAACGGCCATACTGTGAGGGTCGTCGCCGCCTCCTGATCGCCGCCGGCTCTCGTGTGCCGCCGGCGCTAGCTGCTGAGCACCTTGTGGTTCAGGAATTCGCCCACGTGGCCGATTTCCTGCTGGTTGATGCCGTGCCACATGCCCGTGTAGAGGACCTTGGTGAGGTCCACGTGCTTGCGCACCCAGCCGATGGTGAATTCGATCTTGTCCGGTGTGATGACGGGATCCTGCTGGTCGCGACCCCAGAAGAGCGGCACCGTGCCGTCCAGTTCGGCGTCGCGGAACGTGGCGTCAGCACCGGCGTCGACGGCGAAACCTGAAAGCCCGACGACGGCGGCAAAGTCCGCCGGGCGCTGGCGCAGCAGCGTGGTGGCCATGGCCATGCCCATGGAGAAGCCGAGCAGCGTGACTGAGGAGTGGTTGGCCTTCACGGTATCCAGCCACTCCAGTGCGTACTCCGCGGCGAGCTTTACGGCCTCAAGCGAGTAGTCAATGGAGGCCGTGAGCGGGAACCACGTGAAGCCCGGGCCCATGGGCATCGGGGCGCGCAGCGCTGCCACCACGAACTCCTGCGGCAGCATCCCCGCCAGGCTGAAAAGGTCCTGCTCATTGGAACCGTAGCCGTGCAGAAGCACCAGCAGCGGCTTGCCGGCACGCTCCTCCTCGTCATGGGACCACAGGACAACAGGGGCGGAGAATGCGGCAACTTCAGTCATGGGTCTATTCTTACAGTTACTGATGGGTAACAGCCTACGGCGGCGTAGGTTCACGTGGACGGGGCAGGATATGAGCGTGCGGGACATCAATTCGATGGTGAAGCCGGGCGGGGCCGGACAGACTCACCCATGGAGCCGCTATGTGGCTTTGGGGGATTCGTTCACCGAGGGCATCGGTGACCCCGAGCAGCAAAGCCCCGGCGGGCACCGCGGCTGGGCAGATCGTGTGGCCGAAGAACTCAGCCGAGGCCACAGTGACTTCGCCTACGCCAACCTCGCCATCCGCGGCCGCTTGCTTCAACAGATCGTGGACGAACAGATCGGCCCGTGCCTGGAGCTCAAACCCGATCTCGTCTCCATTTCCGCCGGCGGCAACGACCTCCTGCGGCCCGGCGGCGATCCCGACGTGCTGGCGGACAAGCTCGATGCAGCCGTCCAGGAACTCAGTTCCGGAGGCGCCACCATGGTGCTGTTCAACGGGCCCGACGTCGCGTCGTCCGTGCTGGGCCGCATCCGGGGAAGGGTGGCCATCTACAACGAGAACCTGCGGACCGTGGCTGGCCGGCACGACGCCGTGGTCGCGGACATGTGGTCCTTGCGGCAGTTGTCCGACCCCCAAATGTGGGACGAGGACCGGCTGCACCTCTCGCCACTGGGCCACCACACCGTTGCCGCGATGGTGCTCGAATCACTCAACGTGGCGCACACCCTGGAGCCGCGCTCTCCCAAACCGCTGCCGCCGCGCAGCTGGCGCGAGGCGCGCTCCGAAGACCTGGTATGGGCGCGCGAATACTTTGTCCCGTGGGTGATCCGCAGGCTGCGGCACCGCTCCTCGGGCGACGGCATTTCACCCAAACGCCCGACGCCGGGCCCCGTCTTCGGGACCGCCGACGCGTCCCTGCCACGGACCTGACGCTCCTGCCGGACGCCAGTCCATGTGAGGGCATGTCCCATGCAGCCTGACGATGTAGTCCGGACACGCCTGCGGCGCCAGCAGCTGCGGGCACCGCACGCCGCCACAGTGGACGATGCCCTCCGAAGCCTGCTGGCCGTGCAGTCCCAGGAATTCGCGTACGCGCGCTGGTCGCTGGCGCAGCGCACCGGCAGGGCGACCGCCGCAGCCGTGGAGCAGGCCCTGGCCGACGGCAACGTGCTGCGGACGCACATCCTGCGGCCCACCTGGCATTTCGTGCACCGGGACGATCTCGGCTGGCTCATGGCGCTGTCCGCGCCGCGGCTGCACCAAGGCAACAAGGGCATGTACCGGCAGACCGGGCTGGATGAAGAGGCAGCCGCGCGCAGCGGCGCGATCCTGGCGGAAGCTGTGGCCGGGGGCGCCCACAAAACCCGCGAGGAACTGGCCGTGATCCTGGATGGGGCCGGCTTCCCGTCGAAGGGCTTCGGCTTCATTTACATCCTCATGCATGCCGAGATCAGCCGGATCCTGGTCAGCGGGGTGCCCGTTCTCTCGGCCGGCGGAGCCCTGAAGCAGAGCTACGCCCTGTTCGATGAACGGGTGAACGGTTCGGCCGGCGGAGCCCTGGACCGGGAGGCCGCGCTGGCGCAGCTGGCCCTGCGCTATTTCAGCAGCCGCGGCCCGGCCACCATCAAGGACTGCGCCGTGTGGTCCGGCCTCACCATGAAGGACGTGCGCGAGGGCCTGCGCCTGGCCGCGGACCTAGCACCGGGCGCCCTCGGCACACTCACCGCCGACGGCCTCGACTTCCATCTTGCGGCTGAGGAGCTCGACGCCGTGGCCGGGTCGGCGGCGGCTGCCGGGCCGGAGATCGGCGGGCTCGAGGTCAACAGGCCAGGGACCGACCGGCCGCGGGTCGACCTGATCCAGTGCTATGACGAGTACGTCATGGGCTACTCGCAGACCCGCCACTATCTGGGCGGTTCCGCACCGTCGTTCCCCACGGGCGATGCGCCCCTGCACGTGGTGCTGCTGGACGGCAGGCTGGCCGGCTGGTGGCGGCACGGCTTTGCCGGCGGGATCTGCGAACTGGATGTGCGGATGGACCGGCCCGCCACCGGGGCCGTGAAGCAGGCACTCGACGCCGAGGTGGCGCGATACAGCAGGTTTCTTGGGATCCCCGCAAAGCTTGTCTGAGGGTTCTTCTCCAACGAGGGCAGAAGCGTCGTCCCGAAGGGCCCCGAGGCGAGCTTGCGAGCCTTGGCCGTACCCTCCGCAGAACCAACCGGGACAGTATCCGGCGATCATCCCCGCGGAACAGCAGCCCCGGGCCGGGGCCAGCTACGGCAGCGCCGGTGCTTAGGCGAAGAAGGCCCGGCGCAGCTGCCCGCCCAACTGGCCGATTTCCGTCAGGAAGCCGTCGTGGCCGATGGGCGCTTCGATGACGTGGACCGGCACATCCCCCGGCAGGGCCTCGGCGAGTTCCTGCGACTGGGCCGGGAAGTAGAGTCGGTCCGTATCCACCGCGGCGATGAAGAATTCGGCCGTCGCGCGGGACAGGGCCTCTCGGAGCGTCCCGCGGCCGCGGCTGACATCGTGGCTCATGAGCGCTTCGGTGATGGCGATGTAGCTGTTGGCGTCAAAACGGTGGACCAGTTTGGTGCCCTGGTGGTCCAGGTAGCTCTCCACCTGGTACCGGCCGCGCTCGCCGAGTACCGCGGCCTCAAGCGGGGCTTCCCGGCCCTGGGCATTGCGCCCGAAGCGGACGTCCAGTTCAAGCGCGGAACGGTAGGTGATGTGGGCGATCCGGCGGGCCAGGGCAAGCCCGGCTTCCGGGGCCTGGCCGCCGTAGTAGTCGCCGCCGTTGAAATCGGCGTCCTGCCGGATGGCGAGGGTCTGTGCCTGGGCAAAGGCGATCTGCTCGGCTGTGCTGTAGGCGCCCACGGAGACCACCGCGCACTGGCGGACGCGTTCCGGGTATGTAACAGCCCATTCGAGGGCCCGGGCACCGCCCATGGATCCGCCCACCACGGCATGCCAGGCGGCAATGCCGAGCTGATCGGCCAGGCGGGCCTCGGCCTCGGTGCTGTCGCGGAGCGTGACGAGCGGGAAGCGCGAACCCCAGGGGCGGCCGTCCGGCGCCGCGGAGGACGGGCCGGTACTGCCGTAGCAGCCGCCCACTATGTTGACGGAGACCACGAACCAGCGGTCGGTGTCGATGGTGGCGCCGGGGCCAACGAGCTGCTCCCACCAGCCTTCTTCGTCGCTGATGCCGCGGGCCACATGGGTGCTGCCGGTCAGCGCGTGCTGGATGAGCACCGCATTCGAGGCGTCAGCGTTCAGCTGTCCCCAGGTCTCATAGGCCAGCACCACGTCCGGGAGGAAGCCGCCGGCCTCAAGCTCGAGCGGCCCCACGGAGGCGTACTTCACGGTTCCGTCCTGCTGGGTGGTTCCGTCCTGCTGGAGAGGGCGTTCCTGTCGGATGGTGCTTTCCTGCTGGATGATGCGTTCCTTGTGGCCGGATACGGGTAGGGCTGTTGCAGCAATAGTCATTCGGTGACACCTCACATCGCGCTTGCCCGCCGCCAACAAAGCGGAAGGCCAGGTCTTCACCCGGGGCACCCCACCGCGGAAGGAGGGTTGCCGGCCAGCAAGCCGGGGCTGTCACTGGCGCTCATGACCTATGACTACGAGTGTAGGAAAAACAGGACCCATCTGGCGAAGATTGTGACACCTTTGTGACACCTGGGCGCAGTTTTGTTCACCAAAGCGCAGCTGCGGGGACAGTCCAGCGAAGAATCACCGCCTCGCCGGACGTCCCGCAGACGCTCCCGCAGCCTCCCTCAGGCGCCCTTCGCTGCCCGGAAGCCGGCCTCAAGGTCCGCCAGGATGTCATCGATGTGCTCGATGCCCACGGAAAGCCGGACCAGTCCCGGAGACACTCCTGCGATGGCCTGCTGTTCGGCGCTCAGCTGGCTGTGGGTGGTCGACGCCGGGTGGATGACCAGCGAGCGGACGTCGCCGATGTTTGCTACGTGGGAATGCAGCTCGAGGGCATCCACGAAGCGCTTGCCGGCTTCCACTCCCCCGCGGATGGTGAAGGCAACCACGGCGCCCGTGCCGCGGGGTCCGTATTTGCGGCCGCGCTCGAACCTGGGGCTGGACGGCAGGCCCGCGTAGGCGACCGATTCGACGTCGTCCCGGCCTTCCAGCCATTCCGCCACCTTGGTGGCGTTGGCCACGTGGCGCTCCACCCGCAGGCTGAGTGTTTCAATGCCCTGGGAGATCAGGAAGGCATTGAACGGCGACACGGCCGAGCCGAGATCGCGCAGGAGCTGGACGCGGGCCTTGAGGATGTAGGAGAGGTTGGCGCCGAGGGCTCCGTCCTTGCCGAGGTCCCGGGCGTAGACCAGGCCGTTGTAGCTGGGGTCCGGGGTGTTGAAACCCGGGAAGCGTGCCGGGTCCTTGCCGAAGTCGAAGTTTCCGGAGTCGACGATCACGCCCGCGATGGCGGCGCCATGGCCGCCGAGGTACTTGGTGGCCGAATGCACCACGATGTCCGCACCCCATTCAATGGGCCGGATCAGGTACGGCGTGGACAGGGTGTTGTCGACAATGAGCGGCACACCGGCCTCGTGCGCCGTGCGGGCGACACCCTCGATATCCAGGACGTCCTGGCGGGGGTTGGAGACCACCTCGGCGAAGAACAGCTTGGTGTTCGGCTGCACGGCGTCACGCCAGTCCTCAAGGTTGTCCGGGTCCGCCACGAAGGTCACCGAGATGCCGAACTTCTTCAGTGTGTGCGCCAACAGGTTGTAGGTGCCGCCGTACAGGCTTGGGCTCGCGACGACGTGGTCCCCGGCCTCGGCGACATTGAGGATCGCGAAGGTCTCCGCAGCCTGGCCGGAGCTGAGCAGCAGGGCGGCGAGGCCGCCTTCCAGGTCCGCGATGCGCTGCTCCACGGCATCCTGCGTGGGGTTGCCGATCCGCGTGTAGATCGGGGCCAGCTCCGCCAGGGCAAAGCGGTCGGCCGCACTCTGGGCGCTGGGGAAGACGAAGGACGTGGTCTGGTAAATGGGAAGCGCGCGGGCTCCGGTGGCCGCGTCCGGCTCCTGGCCTGCATGGATCTGGCGGGTTTCGAATGACCATCCCTGGGACATGGCGGGCTCCTGTTCGCGGTTGCTTGACCGGCCCGGACTGAGCCCCGGAGCCGGCAGTGAAGCCAGTCTAGGAAGCACCCGCCGGGCCGCACAGCATTGTGACGAACACAGTATTTTTCGGTCTTCGCACGTCCCCGCGTGACGCCGGCGCGCAAGTCCCGGGCAACATCCCACCTAACTTAGGCTTGGCTTAGCTGAGACCCCGATCACAAAGTGCCAAGATGAAGCCATGCGCATGGATCACGTCTCTTACGCTTGTGAACGCGATGGCCTGTTGGCCACGACCGAGCGGATTTCCGCAGCTTTGGGAGTGGACGCTGTCCGGGGCGGAGTGCATCCGCGCTTCGGCACCCGGAACATGATCATTCCCCTCGCTGATGACAAGTATTTGGAGGTCGTGGAGGTCCTGGACCACCCGGCTTCCGACAAAGCACCCTTCGGACAGGCAGTCCGTGCACGCTCCGCCGCGGGCGGCGGCTGGATGGGCTGGTGCGTGGCTGTTGACGACCTGGCGCCGTTCGAAGAACGCCTCGGCCGCTCCGCCGTACCGGGCAACCGCAAGTTCCCGGACGGCCGCGAGCTCGTCTGGCAGCAGATCGGCATCCTCGGGCTCATCGCCGACCCGCAGGTTCCGTACCTGCTCAAGTGGGAGGGCGATCCGGGCCTTCACCCGTCCAAGATCTACGCCAGCGATGTCAAAATGTCGAGCCTGACCATTGCGGGTTCGGCAGAGCGTGTGACAGAGTGGCTGGGCGAACCGGTGGAGAAACCGCTCGAGGACGTTGCCGTCCTCTGGATGGCTCCGCACGGCACCCCGGGCATCATGTCCGTCACGTTCGAAACCGCCACGGGAGCCGTCACCATCTGACGTCTCCTTCCCCCGGGCCCCGGCCCGGATCCTGGGCAGAGTCGCCCAAACAAGCTTCGGCCGCCATCAGCGGGTGCCAATGACGTCACCCACCGATGGCGGCCGAATTCCTTTAACGATGGCGGCCCCTACCCCAGGCCCACCGCCTTGCCGAACAGGCTGAAGCCCACGAATGCCGCGATGTCCAGCAGGGCGTGCGCCACCACCAGCGGCATGACCCTCTTGGTCTTCGTATAGAGCCAGGCAAACAGCAGGCCCATGACGGCGTTGCCGATGAACGGTCCGAAGCCTTGGTAGAGGTGGTAGCTGCCGCGCAGGAGGGCACTGAGCACGATGGCCAGCGGGGTGCTCCAGCCGAACTTCCCGAAGCGGTCCAGGAGATAGCCCACCACGATGACCTCTTCAACGATTGCGTGCCGCACCGCCGAGAGGACCAGGACGGGCACGGTCCACCAGTAGGCGTCCAGGCCGCTGGGGATGATCGCCGTCGTGATCCCCAAGGCCCTGCCCGCCGCATACAATCCCAGCGAGGGGATCCCGATCGCCGCCGCCAGGCCGAGTCCCTGGAGGACGTCGTGGCCGGGGCGGGCGAAGTTGAAGCCAAGCCGGGCGAACGCCGAGGGGCTGTCCGCTTGCCGCTGTGCGGACAGGAAATAGAACACCAGGACCACGGGGATCAGGGCGAAGGCAATGTCCAGGAGCTGGTAAGTCAGATCGAAATATTCGCGGCTGTTCTGGGATCGGTTGAGCGTGGACGTGGCCTCGGCCAGGGGCGCCCGCGTCATCTTGTCCAGTAACTGGACCACGGAGTAGACGGCCGACTGCCCCAGGGATAGTCCCAGGACAATGAGCACTTCTGCGCGCAGCCGGCGGCGGGAGGCAAGGAACATGTACCTATCTTGCCCCTAGTTTCCTGGGGATTCGCCCGGCGGCGCCCCGCAGGACACC
This sequence comes from Arthrobacter cavernae, assembly GCF_017368795.1. Taxonomy (GTDB): domain Bacteria; phylum Actinomycetota; class Actinomycetes; order Actinomycetales; family Micrococcaceae; genus Arthrobacter; species Arthrobacter cavernae. Next base: position 24,264 of record NZ_JAFNLL010000002.1, read on the forward strand.
TCGCAGACATTCCGCAGGTGGGGCTGCCGGGCAGGCCCGGACCTATGCTTGGGAGGATGAGCGCGCCAGGGAGAATCTTCATGATCCGGCACGGCCAGTCCGCCGCCAATGCCGACACCTCGATCTACAACCGTGTCCCGGACTACCGCATCCCGCTGACCGAGCGGGGAGTCGAGCAGGCGAAGGCCACGGGCGAGCGGCTGAAGAGGGCTCTGGACGGCCAGCAGGTGTGCGTCTACGTTTCCCCGTATCTGAGGGCCTACCAGACCCTGGAGGCGATGAACCTGGGGGATCTCACGGAACGGGTGATCGAGGAGCCGCGGCTGCGCGAGCAGGACTGGGCCAACTTCCAGATCGCCGGCGACATCGAGGACCAGAAGGAACTGCGCAATCTATACGGCCACTTCTTCTACCGCTTCCGGGAAGGCGAGTCCGGTTCGGATGTGTACGACCGCATCTCGTCCTTTATGGAGACCCTGTACCGGCACTGGGAGAAGCCCACGTACGCGCCCAACACCCTGTTGGTGACGCACGGGCTGACCATGCGCCTGTTCTGCATGCGCTGGTTCCACTGGACGGTGGAGTATTTTGAGTCGCTTAACAACCCCGGGAACGGGGAACTGCGCACACTGCTGCGCAACGACGACGGCCAGTACAGCCTGGACACAGCGTTCAGCCAGTGGGTGGCGCGCAGCGTGGACGACTCCGTGCTGGACGCTCCCCCGGTGCGCTTCTAGCCGGACTTAGCCGGCCACGATCACTTCGGTGCCGCCCGCCTCGAACGCGGCCTTTTCCTCGGCGGTGATGCCGGAATCCGTGATGAGGTGGCGGAACTCGTAGCCTGCCATGGCGGCGAAGGCGCGGCGGCCCACCTTGGAGGAGTCGGCCAGGACATACGATTCCGTGGCGCGCCGGGCCATGACGGTGTTGACCATGGCCTCGCCCTCGTCCGTGATGGTGGGTCCGAGCCTGGGGTCCACGCCGTTGACGCCGATGAACGCAATGTCCAGGGCGACCTTCTGCATGATGACGTCCGTGTACGGGCCCACCAGCTCATAGGAGCGGGGGTTCAGGATGCCGCCGGTGACCATGATCTTAATGTTGGGCCGCACGGCGAGTGCCGCGGCGATGTTGATGGCGTTGGTGACCACCGTCAGCATGGGCCGGTTCGACGGCGCGTTGAGGTCCTCGCGCGTAGACAGGACCTGGGCCAGGGCCGTGCTGGTGGTTCCGCCGCTCAGGCCGATGACGGCGCCGGGCTGGATCAGCTTGGATGCCGCAAGGGCGATGTCTTGCTTCGCCTGGGCGTGGTCGTCGCGGTTGTAGCGGCCCGGGAGGTCGTAGGCAACCGATCCGGTGGTGGCACCGCCGCGGGTCCGGCTGAGCAGCCGTTGCTTGGCAAGGCTGTCCAGGTCGCGGCGCGCCGTGGCAGGCGAGACTGCCAGGCGGGTCACGATGTCCTCGACCTCAACGCGGCCGGACTCTGCCAGCAGATCAAGGATGGCGTTCAGCCGATCGGTGCGGGTCATCACGGGCCTTTCGCGGTTGGAGCTACTTCGCCTTCGCGAAGAGCGTCAGCAAACGTGCGGATTCCAGCACCAGGGCGTCCCGGCCGGCCTTGATGTACTTCCGGGAATCCACCACTGCAGGGTTGGCATCCAGGTACTCACGGACGGCGCGGGTAAAGAACCCGTTCAGGTGTGTGGATACGTTGATCTTAGTCATACCCGCACCGATCGCGGCCACAATCATGGCGTCTGTGACGCCCGAGGAGCCGTGCAGCACCAGCGGTTTCCCGACGGCGGACTTGAGTTGGGCGATCAGGCGCAGGTCCAGCGCGGCGCTTCGTTCGGTCATGGCATGGGAGGAACCCACCGCGACGGCGAGGGCATCCACGCCCGTCGCTTCGACGAAGGCGGCGGCCTCGGCGGGGTCCGTGCGGACGCCCGGGGCGTGGGCGCCGTCCTTGCCGCCGACCTTGCCGAGCTCAGCTTCGACGTAGACGCCGTGCTCGTGGGCATAGCGGGCGACGCGCCGGGTGACCTCGACGTTCTGCTCGTAGGGGAGGTGCGCGCCGTCGTACATCACCGAACCGAAGCCCAGGTCGACCGCCGCGAGGGCGAGTTCCTCGGACTCGGCGTGGTCCAGGTGCAGGGCAACCGGGACGCCGGCATCGCGGGCGATCGCCAGCGCGGCCACCGCCACGGGTTCAAGGCCACCGTGGAACTTGGCGCAGTTCTCGGAGATCTGCAGGATCAGCGGAACGCCGGCGGCTTCCGCACCGGCCACCAGGCCTTCGGCCGTTTCCAGGTGGACGACGTTGAACGCCCCCTGGCCCGTGCCTTCGGCCGCGGCCTTGTCCATCAGTTCCCGAGTGTTGACCAGGGTCACCGGGTCTCCTTCCATGTCACGATCAGTTGTTCTTCGAGTTCCCGGTACCGGGGCGAGATCTCGCCGGCGGCCGGCATAAGCACGGCAGCGGCGGACCAGGCGGTGGCACGGCGCAGGATCTCGCGGGTATCGGTGATGCCCTCGGCGAGGGCGGCGGCGGCAGCCGCCACGCCGGCGTCGCCGGCTCCTGTGGGGTTGCCGCTGAGCGGTTCCGGCAGCCGCGCGGACCAGTAGCCGCCGGGGGCGGCATGGTCGAAGGCGAGCATGCCCTCGGCTCCGGCGCTGACCAGCACGGTCCGCGCACCGAGCCCGATGAGGAACCATGCGGCGGCCTCGAGGCTGCGCTCCCCGGTGGCCTCGAACAGTTCGTGGTGGTTGGGCTTGAGGATGTCGGCCCCCGCTGTGGCGGCGGCGATGATCCCGGAACCGGAGGTGTCCACGATCGCCGGGATCCCGGCGTCGTGCGCTAAACGGACCAGCGAAGGATAGAAGTCTTCCGGCGCCCCGGGCGGCAGGCTGCCCGAGCCGACCAGCACACCGGCGGGCGGCGCCCCGTTGCCGTTGAGGGCCTCGACGACGGCGTCCGCCAGGGCCTGCCATTCGGCCGGCCGGAGGGGCTGGCCTTCCTCGTTGAAGATGGAGGTTTCGCCGCCGGCGGTGTCCACGAGTGCGATGCTGCGCCTGGTTTCGGCGGCGACCGCAACGAGCGTGTGGGGCACGCCGCTGGTCCACAGTTCGGCGGCGAGCGTCTGGCCGGCAGCACCGCCGGTGGTTGCGATGGCGAGCACCGGGTGGCCCAGCTGGTGGGCGACCCGGGCGACGTTGAGGCCCTTGCCGCCGGCACGGCTCATGGGTGCGGGCACCCGGTGGCTGGCACCGGGTGTGATGCCGGGAACGTGGTAGGTCAGGTCCACGGCCGGGTTGGGGGTGACGGTGACAATGCGCTTCATCGCGTGGCTCCCGCGGGGCCCGGGGCGTGTTCCGGTGCCTGTGCGGCGAGGGGCGCCTGTCCAGAAACGGGCGCCAGCAGCGCCCGGGCATTCATGGCCGCCCCTAACAGCCCGGCGTCCTGGCCGAGCTGGGCCCGGATAATGACCGGGCGCCGGTGGAAGTCGAGCATCTGGTCCACGCGGGCCCGCAGGGGTGCGAGGAGTTCCTCGCCGGCCTCGGCCAGGCCGCCGCCGATCACGATGGCCTCGGTGCCGATGATGCTCACGCACTGGCAGATGCTGAAGGCCAGTGCGTCAACGGCGTCGGCCCAGATGCGCGCGGCCAGGGCTTCGCCGCCACGGGCGCGTTCCAGCACCTCGCGGGCACCGGCCACGGGGGTGCCCGAATGGGCGGTGTAGCGTTTGGCGATGGCCCCGGCGGAACCCACGGCCTCAAGGATGGTGGAGCCGGGGTGGTCCGGATCGGGGACCAGTGCGTGGCCCAACTCGCCGGCGAAGCCGCCGGCGGTGACGGCCTCCCCGCCGGAGAAGACGGCGGCGGCGATCCCGGTGCCCACGACCATCACCACTACATCGTCGAATTCCCGGGAGCCGCCGTAGCGGTGTTCCACGGCCGAGGCCGAGCGGACGTCGTGGTTGAAGGCGACAGGCAGTCCGAGGCGGCGTTCGGCCTCCGCGGTGAACGGGAAGTCGCGCCAACCGAGGTTGGCGGAGTAGATGCCAATGCCGGCCCCGGAGTCCACGATTCCGGGAACGATCACGCCGGCTGCCTTCGCCGGCGCCTGCGGGAATTCCGCAGCCAGGTCCCGGGCGAGTTCCGCAACACGGTCCAGGATGGCCTCGGCGGGTCGTCCGGCGTCGTGAGGGGTGGGAACCCGGCGCATGCCCAGCACCCTGCCTTCGGCGTCCACCAGCCCGGCCTTGAGGTCGGTCCCGCCGACGTCGAAGGCCAGGACTGCTGCTTCAGCGGCTCCGAGAACCATTCGAGTGGCCTATGCGGTGGTGTCGAGGATGACGGAACGGGTCAGGTTCCGGGGCAGGTCGGGGTTGAGGCCGCGGACGCGGGCACGCTCAAGTGTGACCTTGTGAACCCTGGCCAGCTCGGCCAGCGGGTGCTTGTCCGTGTGGATGTACAGGGCGCCCGTGACGGCCATGTCGTTCTCCAGGCCTTCGGGCTGCTCTCCGAACAGCCAGGTGACGCGGCCCGGGGCGGCGATGGAGATGGGGCCGTGGCGGTATTCCATGGCCGGGTAGGACTCGGTCCAGCCCTGGACGGCCTCGCGCATCTTCAGCCCGGCCTCGTGGGCCAGACCGACGGTCCAGCCGCGTCCGAGGAAGGTGAACTGTTCGGCGTCGAGCAGTTCCTGCGGGACGGTTGCGGTGACGGCGTCGCGGGCGTCCTCGACCGCCGTGCCGAGGTCGATGCCGAGGCTGCTGAGCAGGTAGACCAGGGCCGTGGTGGCGAAGCGGGTCTGGACGACGGAGCGCTCGTCGGCGTAGGGCAGGCCGACGACGGCGTCTGCCAGGCCGGTGATCGGGGACCCGGTATCGCCGATCACGGCGATGGTGCGGACGGTCCCCTTGAGCCCGGCGAGCAGCTCGAGCACCTCGGTGGTGGTGCCGGAGCGCGTGATCGCCACAACGGCGTCGTACTGGCGGCCGGCACTGTTGCTGTTCACGAAGGCTTCGGAGGCGGCGAAGGCGTCCGTGACGCCCTTGCCGGCGGATTCGCGGGCGGCGGCGTAGCTCTGGGCCATGAACCAGGAGGTGCCGCAGCCGATGACGGCGATGCGCTCGCCGTCGGCGGGCAGGAGCTGCTCTGCGCGGGCCTGCTCGATGGCGCGCAGCCAGACGTCCGGCTGGGAGACCAGTTCTTCTTCCATGAAGGCGCCCAAGGTGTTCGTGCTCATCGTGTGTTCCGCTCCTGCCTGCATGGTCCACCCGTCGGTCCGCGGGGATCGATGGAGGATCCGTCCAAATTGCTGTGCCACCCCGGATGGCGTGACGTTTTATGCTCACTAAAAACACTAAACGATCATTTTCAATCGCACAAGGATCACGCTCCGAACAGCTCGCGGCAGTAGCGCTTTACGGCGGCGAAGACCAAGGCCGCTTCTGGCGCAAGGCCGTCAGCGACGGCGCCGGCGGCGTGGACTGGAAGAACGCGGCCATCGCGATGCGGTCCATCCAGGTCAGCGCGAACAAGGGCGGGCAGACCCGGACAACGTCAAGCGCATTTCCCTGTCCACCGACGGGCCGGGACAGGTGGCCATTCTCAATGGGCTACACGAACGAAGGCCATGACTCCGCCAACACCGACTACGGCGACAACTTCAACAACCGCGCCGGCAGGATCGAGGACCTGAAGGCCCTCCTCAAGAAGGGCAAAGGCTGGAACGCGCGCTTCGGCGTGCACATCAACGCCACGGAGAGCGTCACCATCGGCTCCTCCGACGCCGCTCCAGCGCGTCCACCGGGCGCTCAGCGAAGACTTCGAAACGTGAACCAGGGCTCGGGCCCGTTCGTCAAGGGCAACGCGGGCGGCTCCGCCGCGGACGCACATCACCGAACCCCGCAAACCATTCACCCAGAAGGACTGGAACACCAACATGATCATGTGGGGCCTCCGGGCAACTTCCATGTCGAGCCAAAATCAATTGTGACGTGGCCCACGAACAATCCTTGACTCCTCCAAGTCCCCATGTCTAATATTCCGGGGGAAACGCCAAGACGGCGCTACATTTCCCTGAATCGCCGAACTCCATGCAAATTTGCATTAGTCCTGCCAGTAATTCCCTCAGACCGGCTGCAGAATCATCGATTCTTCTTGAAAAGTTCACTTTTGCAGAATAAGCAAACAAAAGGAGTAATCATTGATAACAATAATCCGTTCATCTCCTTCTGCTGCTACCGTAATTACATGCCGCCCAAAAAAATTAATTACGCTCACATCGATCTGGAAATTGTTTCATTATTGAAGCGAGCATTCATTCCTGCCGCTCGCGTATCTATTTTTGTCACCTTCTTTTGGTTTGGCTCTGTGAAGCTTACCGGCGCCAGCCCGGCTGGGCCGCTCGCCGAGGCCCTGACCGCAAAAACAATCGGCCTGCAGCACTTTGATGCGTCATTCATTACATTGTCCGTCGTAGAGTGCGTGATTGGCGTGCTGTTCTTATTTCCAAAAATGACACGTATCGTCATTCCGCTGCTATTGGCGCACATGGTACTCGTCTCCTCGCCACTCGCGCTGCTCCCTGACCACACCTGGCAGCAACCATTCGTCCCGACCCTCGAAGGCCAATACATCCTTAAGAATGTTGTTGTTGTCGCCGTTGCAATCGGTATCGCCGCCTCGGTTCAACCCCTGGACTCTGGACATGCGCTTGAGCGCAGTCCGCGCCGTTCCGGTGTTTTCGTTGCGTAGCTGACTGTTAATTTCCCCCATTGCGATAAAATCCATGGTAGAAGTTTTGCTGTAGTGGGGGGCACGGCTAATGCAAAGCCGCTGGCCATGGTTGTGAGTGGACATCGGGCACTGTCGCCGCCCAGTTACAACACACTAATGAGGAAATCAGGGCCGCGGCCCTCGACGTTGCTGGAGATGCTCACAGCGTCCCGGATCCGGGTAAGCGCCGGGGTATCCGCCACCGGTTCACGCGAATTCCTGTGATCGCGTTCTGCGTCACTCGCCAGGCACGCTCGTTCGCTTCCATTGCTGAATGGGCTAAGGACGCGGCGGAAACAGGATTGGCCGAGGCCGGCATCACGGTCCCGCACGTGGTCGCTATCCAGCGAGTCCTCGCCAGAATGGACGCCGGCGTGCTCGATACAGCCATTGGGTCTGGACTATGGCGGCTCATCGCAGGAGTCCAGGGCGTGGAGCTGACCGCGGACAAGAACGGCCACGACGGCGGTGACGACTGGGCCGATTGGCCGACGCCAAATTCACCTGCGCATGACCCCCAACTGATCGGCCGACAGCCGGGCTCCCGCATTCCGGGGGCCCGGTTTACGGTTTAAGCGGCCCGTCGTTTCAAACCAACCGCTGAATCAAACGACCTTCTGCCCCGCCCGCCATACGGCCTGCGTCAGCGGGATGCCGGGCCGGTAGGCCAGGTGCGTGGCGGAGGGCGCCTTGAGCAGGTGCAGGTCCGCGCGGTGCCCGACGGCGAGCGAGCCCACCGCCCGCTCGCCGTCGACGTCGTTCCCTGACTCCCTGCCCAGGGCGAGCGCCCCGCCGTAGGTGGCGGCGCGGACGGCCTCGTGGACGCTCAGGTGCATCTGGAGCACGGCCGTGGTGACGCAGAAGGCCATGGAGCTGGTGTAGGAGGTGCCGGGGTTGCAGTTGGCTGCCAAGGCGATCTGCACGCCGGCGTCGATCAGGGCACGGCCCGGGGCCAGCGGCTGGCGGGTGGAGAGATCGCAGGCGGGCAGGCACGTGGCCACGGTGCCGCGGCTTCCGGTGCCGGCCTCGGCATCCCAGCCGGTCCAGCTGCCCGCGAGGGCCTGGATGTCGGCGTCGGAAAGGTAGTTGACGTGGTCCACGCTGGCCGCGCCGAACTCCACGGCGAGCTGCACGCCCGGGCCCTCGCCGAGCTGGTTGCCGTGAACCCGCAGGCCCAGGCCGGCCTCACGGCAGGCTTGCAGGACGCGGCGGGACTGTTCCTCCGTGAAGGCACCGCGCTCGCAGAACACGTCAGCCCAGCTGACGTAGGGGCGCACGGCGTCGAGCATGGGCCCGCACACGAGGTCCGTGTACTCCTCCGCGTCCACCCCCGCCGGCACCAGGTGGGCCCCCAGGTAGGTGACTTCGTCCACGGCGGCCGCGGCAATGCGGGCGCTGCGGGCTTCGTTTTCGACGTCCAGGCCGTAGCCGGTCTTGCTCTCCAAGTAGGTGGTGCCCTGGGAGACGGCCTCGGCGACGCGTCCGTCCACGAGTCGGGTGAGTTCGTCGTCGCTCGCAGCACGGGTGGCGCCGGTCGTGACAGCGATGCCGCCCGCGCTGTAGCTCTGCCCGGCCATGCGGGCTTCGAACTCCGCGGTGCGGTCGCCGGCGAAGATGAGGTGCGAGTGGGAATCGACCCAACCGGGCAGCACGGCCTGGCCGGCCGCGTCCACGAAGGTGTCGGCGGCCGGGGCCTCGGCGGACGGTCCGATCCAGGAGATGCGCTCACCTTCGAGCACCAAGGCGGCGTCCTTCAGGACGCGGTGCTCCAGGTCCTGGGTCATGAGTTCGCCGATGTTTCCGATGAGTGTGCTCGTGTGCCCGGTCATGAATCCATTGTTCAGCGCCGGATGGACCAGCGCACGGCAGCCAGCTCCTCTGCTGTCCGGGATTCCAGACTCTGTTCCGTACCGGCAGGCGGGCTCGCGGGCTGGCCGGACAGTTCGCCGAGGATCAGTGCGGCCGCGAGCTCGGCGATGGCCGAGGAGGTCTGGAAGCCGTAGCCGCCTTGCCCGGCGAGCCAGAAAAAGCCCCGGGCCTCGGCGTCGAAGCCCACTACCGGGACACCGTCCGCCGCCTCGGTGCGCAGCCCGGTCCAGGAACGGTCCACGGAACGGATACCGAGGGTCGTCAGGGAATTGAGTTTGTCTATCAGCTTGTCGATGTCGCCCGGGTACGGCTTGGCGTCCTCGGCCCGGCTCGGCACGGTCTCGGACGGAGAGATCAGGACCTGGCCGCCGTCGGGCCGGAAATAGAAGGTGTCATCGGCTGCTGCCACCATGGGGGTGTCCGGGCTCAGCGGCTGCTCGACGTCGACGATCGCCGCCGTGCGGCGGAACGGCTGGAGCCCGAGTTTCTCGACGCCGCTGATGACGGCAAGCTCGTCCGCCCACGCGCCTGCCGCGTTGACCACGACGGCGGACTGGAAGCCTTCCATGCCTGCCCCCAACTGCCAGCCGGTACCGAGCCGTTGGGCCGAGTGGACGCGGGCGCCGGTGATGATGTCGACTCCCCCGGCCTCGGCACGGCGCCGGTGGTCTTCCAGCAGCAGGGGCGCGTTGCAGGCGAAGGATCCGGTGTCCAGGCCGGCCGCGCTGAAGGACTCCGGCTTGAGCACGGGGCACAACCGGAGCGCCTCGGCATGGGTGATGGCATGCATGTTGCCGCTGGACTCGGCCCTGACGATCTCTTCCTCGCCCACCAGCATGAAGCTGCGGGGGCTCAGCACCGGCTCCGGGAGTTCGGCGTCGCGGGCTTTCATCAGCTCCAGCGTGCGGACGGTGAGTTCCTGCACCACGGGCGGCCCGTAGCTGGGGATCAGCTGGCGGGCCGAGCGCGACGACGTGTGGAAGGCCAGGGATTGCTCGGCCTCCACCAGCGCCACCGAGCACTTCCCGGCAAGGGCAGAAGCCAAGGACAGCCCGGCAATCCCGCCGCCCACGATTACCACGTCATAATTCGAAGCCATGGCTCCATCCTGTCAGACCGGATGGACAGTGGACACCCTCGCGCGAGCAGCTTCCTTCCTGACCTACTTTGACCGCCTAAAGCGCAATTTTCCGGCGATTTCGGACCCCATGGGGCGCAAAGAAGGTCAGGAAGGAATGCGATGCGTGGCCAGAGCCTTAGGCGGCAGCCGCCCGGCTTGTGATGAACGCCTGGACGCAGGCTTCGACGTCGTCGGCGCTGTGGGCGGCGGAGAGCTGGACGCGGATGCGCGCGGCGCCCTTGGGCACCACGGGGTAGCTGAAGGCCGTCACAAACACGCCGTGGCCGAGCATTTCGTCGGCCACCTTTGCGGCAACCACCGCGTCACCGAACATGACCGGGATGATGGCGTGTTCGCCGTCGAGCAGTTCGAAGCCTTCCTCGCTCATGCGGCGGCGGAACAGCGCAGCATTGTCGAACAAGCGCGTGCGCAGCTCGCCGGAACCCTGCACCAGCTCGATGGCCTTGATGGTGGCCGCGACGATGGCCGGGGCCAGCGAGTTGGAGAACAGGTAGGGGCGGGCCTTCTGGCGCAGCATGGCGATGATCTCGGCGCGGCCGGACACGTAGCCGCCAGAGGCGCCGCCCAGGGCTTTGCCGAAGGTGCCGGTGTAGATGTCCACGCGGTCCGAGACGCCGGCGTGCTCCGGGGTGCCGGCACCGGTGGAACCCATGAAGCCCACAGCGTGCGAGTCATCCACCATGACCAAGGCGTCGTACTTTTCGGCGAGATCGCAGATGGCCTCCAGCGGGGCCAGGAAGCCGTCCATCGAGAACACGCCGTCGGTGACGATGATCTTGCGGCGGGCGGGCGTGGCCTGCGTGGTGGCCTCGATGAGCTTGGCCTCGAGGTCCGCCATGTCCTGGTTGGCGTAGCGGAAGCGCTGCGCCTTGCTGAGCCGGATGCCGTCGATGATGGAGGCGTGGTTCAGGGAATCGGAGATGATGGCATCTTCGGCGCCGAACAGGGACTCGAACACACCGCCGTTGGCGTCGAAGCAGCTCGAGAACAGGATGGTGTCCTCGGTGCCCAGGAACTTCGAAACCCGGGCCTCAAGCTCCAGGTGCAGGTCCTGGGTGCCGCAGATGAAGCGCACCGAGGCCATGCCGAAGCCGCGCTCGTCCATGGCGGACTTCGCAGCCGCGATGATATCCGGGTGGTCCGCAAGGCCCAGGTAGTTGTTGGCGCAGAAGTTCAGGACGGCGGCCGCGGGCTGGCCGAGCTGGCCTGCGGCGATGTGGCTGGCCTGGGGTGAATCGATGTGGCGTTCGGTCTTGAAGAGTCCGGCGCTGCGGATCTCGTCCAGTTCGCCCTGCAGCTGGTCTTTGATGGCTGAATACATAATGCTTTGCTCCTTGGCTTCCGGGGTCTCTAGAGTTCGGTCCAGTCGAGGACGACCTTGCCGCCGGTTCCGGCGCGGGCAATCTCGAAGCCCTTCTCCCAGTCGGTGGCGGACAGCTTGTCCGTGACGACGGCGGAGATGTTCCGGTGCAGGCCGGGGTTGGAGGAGAGCATGGCGCTCATGGCGTACCAGGTCTCGTACATTTCGCGGCCGTAGATGCCCTTCAGCGTCAGCATGTGGGTGACCACCTTGCCCCAGTCGATGTCGATGGACTGGCTGGGCAGGCCAAGCATCGCGATGCGACCGCCGTGGTTCATGTTGTCGATCATCTCAGGCAATGCCGTGGGGTGGCCGGACATTTCCAGGCCGATGTCGAAGCCTTCGCGCATGCCCAGTTCCTTCTGGGCGTCCTTGACGCGGGTCCTGGACACGTCGATGGCCAGATCCACGCCGAGGTCCCGGGCCAACTGCAGCCGGGGCGCGGAGACATCGGTGATGGCGATCTTCCGGGCGCCGGCGTGGCGGGCGACGGCGATGGCCATGAGGCCGATGGGGCCCGCGCCGGTGATGAGCACGTCCTCGCCGACGAGCGGGAAGCTCAGGGCGGTGTGGACGGCATTGCCGAAGGGGTCGAAGATGGCGCCGAGTTCCGGGGTGACCGAGGGATCGTGGTGGACCCAGACGTTGGTCTCCGGGATCACGACATACTCGGCGAAGGCGCCGTCGCGCTGCACGCCCACACTGACGGTGTTGATGCACATCTGCCTGCGGCCGGCACGGCAGTTGCGGCAGATTCCGCAGACCACGTGGCCTTCGCCGGAGACACGGTCACCGACCTTGACGTCTCGGACGTCCTCGCCGATGGACACGACCTCGCCGTAGAACTCGTGGCCTGCGATCAGCGGAGTTTCGATGATGCTCTGGGCCCAGGCATCCCAGGACTGGATGTGCAGGTCGGTGCCGCAGATGCCCGTGGTCATGACGCGGATCTTGACGTCGCCGGGGCCCGCCTCGGGTTCCGGACGGTCGACGAGTTCGAAACCGGCGTGCGGGCCGGATTTGTAGAGAGCCTTCATGGATCCAATTAGATGCCCTCGGAAAGCTTAGAACAAGCTCAAGTATCTCACTCAACAGTTTAGGGAATACTTCACTGTCTGGAAAACCGGACATCACGTCCGGGCGCCCCTTGAATTTTGATCTGGTATACCAAATACTGTGGCATGTACCACTCGCACCAAGCAGCCAGCCCCAAGGAGTAACCCATGTGCTTGCACGACCACACCAGCGAGGCCCTGCCGCCGGCAGGCCTGTCGCGCCGCGGAATCCTCGCCGGGGCGGCCGCCCTTGCCGGGATCTCGGTCGCGAGCGTCGCCGCGCAGCTGGGCTCCGCGCCGGCGGCCCATGCCGCTGAACGTCCCCAGGCACCCAACTATCCCGGCCGCCCGACAACGCCAGGCGCAGTCGTGATCGAGGGCGGGACTATCGTGGACCCCCTCAGCGGCGACGCCGTGGCGGATGGCGTGCTCGTGCTCGACGGCGGCAAAGTAGTGGCCGTGGGCACACGGGACGCCACGCGCAAGGCGGTTGCCGCCGTCGCCGGCCGCGCCCAGGTCCTGAACGCCGCCGGCCGCTGGGTAGTCCCCGGCCTGGTGGACGTGCACGTCCACGCAGGCGCGCTTTCGGATGCCCGGCTCCTCCTGCAGGGCGGCGTGACCAGCATGCGCAGCGGATCCTCCAGCTTCTACCAGGACGTTGCGCTGGCCAAGCTGCCCACCTGGGCTCCGGGGGCTTCCCCGCGCATGCGCCCTGCCGGCCTCTTCATCTCGCCCCAACTGGGGGACTCGGTCCTCGCAGACCCGGACCTTGCGCCGCTCGCCACGCTCAAGAACGGCATCACCGAGGCCTCGGATCTCGCATACCTCACGCAGGTCAACCTCAATCGAGGCGCGGAGGTCATCAAGACCCGCGCCAACCCGCGTGCCGGCCTTCCCGAGCAGGACCCCAGGGAACTGGTCTACAACCGCGATCAGCTCTCGGCCATCGTCAAAGCCGCCCGCGGCGCGGGCGTGCTGTGCCACGCCTACAGCGCAGATGGCATCGACGGCGCCGTCCGCGCAGGCGTGCGCAGCATCGAGCACGGGGTCTTCCTTTCGGAGAAGACCATCGCCGAGATGGCCCGGCGGGGCACCTTCTTCACCCCGACCTTGGATGGCATCTCCAGCATGGCCACCTCCTCCAATCCGATCCTCGCCGCACGCGGCCGGGAATACACCCCGATTCTCAAGGCAGCCGTCCGCGCCGCGCACGAGGCAGGCGTCACGGTGGTGGCCGGAACCGACTCCTTCGGCAGCGACGTCACCCCGCTGGGCACCGAAGTCCGCCTCCTCACCGAGGCCGGGCTGTCGCCGCTGGAGGCCCTGCGTTCCGCCACCACCCACGCAGCGCGGCTGCTCGGCTGGGAAAGCAAGGCGGGCCGCTTCATGCCCGGCGCCTTCGCGGATGCCGTGGTGGTCGACGCCGATCCGCTCAGCGACGGAACGGCCCTCGAAAAGGTCCGCACCGTCGTCGCGCAGGGAACAGTGGTGCGCAACGGGCTCTGAGCCCGCGGAACCGGAGTGGATCCCGGCCTCGCGCGCAAGCCCGGGGCCGGGCGCAACACTTGAGGCCCAGCTACACCGAGCGGACAAACCCTTTAGGATTAACTGATGGATGTCCGCCAGCTTCAAGTGCTTCGCGAGCTCGGTGAGCTCGGCAGCGTCAAGGCCGTGGCCGAAACGATGATGGTCACTCCGTCCGCCGTGTCGCAGCAACTCACCCTCCTTCAGCGCAGTGCCGGGGTGCCCCTCACCCGGAAGGAAGGCCGGAACCTCGTCCTGACAGACGCTGGCCAAGTGCTCGCGGACGCCGGCGGCGCCGTCGTGCGTGCCATGGCCGATGCGCGCGCCGCAATCGGCGGCTACCACGACGACCCGGCCGGGACGGTTTCCGTGAGCGCCTTCCACAGCGCCGGCCAGGCACTCTTCGGCCGCCTCGCCTCCCGGCTCCTCGCCGGCGGCGAGGGGGTTCCCCGTTTGCGACTGGCCGATGAGGACGTCCCGCAACAGGGTTTTCCCGCGCTCACCGCCCGTTACGACATCGTCCTGGCCCACCGCATGGCGCACGGCCCCGCATGGCCGCGGGACAAGGTGACGGTCATTCCGCTGGCCGACGAACCGCTGGACATCGCCTTGCCCGCCGGGCACCCGCTCGCCGCACGGTCCGAACTGGAGCCAGCCGACGTCGTCGGGCAGCCCTGGGTGACCAGCCGCGACGGTTACTCCCCCGCGGATGTGCTGGCCGCCGTCGTCGCGGTCAGCGGGCGCCCCGCGGAGGTGCTGCACCGGATCAACGACTACTCGACAGTGGCAGCCCTCGTGTCCGCGGGCGGGGCGATCGGGCTGCTTCCGCGGTTCACGGCGCAGCGCGTGCTGGACGCCGGCGTGGTGCTGCGGCCGCTCGCCGGAGTCAATTCGGTCCGCAAGATCGACATCCTGGCCCGGCCCGAGACGCTGAAAAGGAAATCGGTCATGACGGTCTGCGATTCGCTGCAGTCCGTCATGACCGATCTGGCCGCCGGCATCCGCCGCTGAGGGTTCGCCCCTGCGGGAAGCCGGCAGGCCGGCGTGCGGTGGTTCGCCGCACAAGTATTGCCGCGGGCGACTATGCCCCTTGGACGGCTACGCCCCGCGGATACCTAGACCCCGCGGACGAGCGCCGGCTGGCCGGCGTCGAAGTACTCCACGAGCGCTTCGGGCAGGGCCGGAACCTCCTTTGCCGTGCCGTCGCCGCGCAGGGATTCCGCGGCCAGGATGCCGGCCACCACTGCTTGGCGTGCCGCGACGGGGCTCGTCTGGGTGTGGCCGCCCTCGGCCGCGAAGCGGAGGAACTCCTCGATCAGGAGCGGGTCGGCGCCGCCGTGGCCGCCTTCGCCGTCCAGGATCTCGACCGTCTCGTCCGGCTCGGCGAAGCCGGAGGTGCGGCTAGTCCAGACCTTGATGGTCCCGCCCGGGCCGTCGCCGAAGTTCTCGATCCGGCCCTTGGTGCCGATGACGGTGTAGTTGCGCCAGTAGTCCGGGGTGAAGTGGCACTGCTGGTAGGAAGCCAGCACGCCGTTGTCCAGGACCATATTCATCATGGAGATGTCCTCGACGTCGATCGTCTCGGCCAGGCCGGTCTGTTCGGTGGGCGGCCAGTTCTCCAGGGAGAACCAGTCGCCCATGCGCTTACCGTCGTTATTGCTCCGCTTGCCCACGCCGCCATAGACCGCGAGATCGCCGACGGCGGCAACCCGCTTGGTGTAGCTGTTGGCGAACCAGTGGATCACGTCGATGTCGTGCGCGCCCTTCTGCAGCAGCAACGAGGTCACGTTGGCGCGCTGGGCGTGCCAGTCCTTGAAGTAGTAGTCGCCGCCGTGGCCCACGAAGTGCCGGCACCAGATGGCCTTGACCTCGCCGATCTTGCCTTCTTCGATGAGCTGGCGCATCTGAACCACCACCGGCATGTGGCGCATGTTGTGGCCCACGTACAGGCGGGTGCCGGTCTCGAAGGCGGTCTGCAGGATGAGGTCCGCGGCTTCCACGGTGACGTCCAGCGGCTTCTCGCAGAAGGTGGGGATGCCCGCCTTGAGCGTACGGACCGCGACGGCGGCGTGCTGGTTGTCCGGGGTCAGCACCAGGACGGCGTCGATCCCGCTGCTGAGGAGTTCCTCGAGGTCTGCCGTGACACGGGCGCTGGGGATGCGCTCTGCCGCATCGGCCCGCCCGCGTTCGCTCGTGTCACAGATGATCGTGACCTCGGAGCCCTGTCCCGGCTTGTGCGCGTGGCGCCACAGCCCCGACCGCAGACCGAAGCCCACGATGCCGACCTTCAAATCCTGTTCCATTGCGTGTATATCCTTCTGCTGATTCTCAATAAAGTCTTGCGGCGGCGTTGCGGTGCGGGGCCGATTCCCGCACGAACAGCTGCCAGGGGAAGTCCAGGACACCGGGCCCGGCGTCGGACCCCTCGCCGGTGGCCCGCTGCAGGAGCAGCCGGGCGAGCCTGTCGAAAAAGTCGACGGGGCCGACGCTGCTCAGTGACGGCGACATCCGCTCGCCCTCCACCGTGTTACCGACACCGATGATGTCCACGTCCTTGCCGACGGCCAGGCCGAGCCGCTGGGCGGCATTGATGGCGCTGACCGCTGCAAAGTCCGTGGTGGCGTAGACCGCCGTGGGCCGGTCCGCCAGGCTGAGCAGGCGCGTGGCCGCGGCGTAGGCCCCGGCCGTGGTGCCGTCGAAGCCCCCCACGTAGTCCTCCCGCACGGGAATCCCGGCTCCCTCAAGCGCCCTGGCGTAGGCCGCATAACGGGGCCCAACAGGTATCCCGCTTGACGGCACGGCGGTGAGGCAGCCGATCCTGCGGTGGCCGTTGAGCAGGTGCTCCATGGCCAGTTCACAGCCGGGGCCGGCCAGCGAACGGATGACATCGAAACCTTCCGGTTCCAGCAGCTCGTCAAAGACCACCAGGGTGGTTCCCGTGGCAGCGAGCCTGCGCGGCGCGTCCCGCTCCTTCGCGCCCACGGCGTCCACGAAAACCGCGTCCGCATTGTGGATGCCGAGAACCTTGACCCAGTCCGCGTCGCCAAGGATCATCGGCGTGATCCCCAGGGGCGCGGCCGCCCGCTGCACGGCCTCGATCACCGAGAGGGACCAGGGGTCCGAGAGCATGGTCAGCGACAGGATCACGGTGTTGGTGCGTCCCGTGCGGATGGCGCGCGCGGCCTGGTTGGGATGGTAGCCCAACCGTTCGGCGGCGGACTTGACCTTGTCCGCCGTCGGGTCCGAAACGCCCGGTCCGCCGTCGCCGCGCCGCCCGGACAGCACGTAGGAGACCGTGGCGGTGGAGACGCCTGCCAGTTCCGCCACCATGCGGATGGTGGGCCGCTGGCCTGTGCCTGTTGTCTTCGCCATGGTTCCCCCTTGCTCGTTCGTTCACTGGCCTGTGTGGCCGGGTCTGTGTGGCCCTGCGGTGGCGGCAAGCCGCCACCGCAGTTGGCGCTCATTCTAGGACGTGAACACCGGTGCGTCGGGTGCCAGGGATGCCTGGTATTCCTCGCGCATCTTGTCGCCGCCTTCGCTCTTCCAGCGCTTGACGCCGTCCTTGAGCTCGTCGATCTTGGCGCGGCCGGTGATGATGTCCACCACCTTGTCGCGCAGCTGCTTGGTGATCTTGGCGCCCACCTTGGCGTTGGTGTCCGAGTAGGAACCGTTGGTGGGGTTGCGCCAGGCGATCTCGAGGAGCTTCTTCTGCTGCTGGTTCACATAGCGCGTGTCGTCGTCGAAACCGGGGTTGAAGATGACGTTCTCCGGGCTGGACATGATGTTCAGCGCGGAAACCAGGCCCGGGCCGTTGGTGGTTCCCGTGTCCGTGCGGACCGGGTTGCCCGTGGCGTCCAGGGTGTAGTCCTGGCCCAGCTCGCCGTAGTTCTTCTGCATGTATTCGACCGTGCCGAACGGGGCGGAGAGGTAGTTGATGAGCGAGAGCAGCTCGCGGATCTTGCCTTCCTCGGCCTTCTTGAACGGCGTGAAGCCGACGGTCCCGTAGCCCATGTCGTACGTTGGCTTGATCTTGCCGTCCGCACTGAACGGGACCAGGATGTCGAACTTGGCGCCCTTGTTCAGGGCTCGGAAGCCGCGGATATCGTGCGGGCCGCTGACCACCTGGGCGCCGACGCTGCCGTTGGCAACACGGGAGCGGATGTCCGTGGCCTGGGCGTCCGGGTAGAACACGCCTGCCGCGAACATCTTGGCCACGAACTCCACGCCGGCCTCGTACTGCTCGGTCTCGTAGAGGTGGGTCAGGGTGCGGTCCTTGTTCACGGCCCAGGCGTTGGGGGCGCCGAACCATTCGGTGACCATGTGCAGGGCGTTGATGTAGGCCGGTTCCAGCGCGTACTTCTGCTCGCCGGGACGGGTGATCTCCTTGGCCTTCTGCAGGAACTCCTCGGCGCTGGAGGCCTCGAAGCCGCCCACCTGCGCCCAGGTGTCATGGTTGCCGATGTAGACCTGGCCGAACGGCGTGCTGGGGATCGGCGCGCCCCAGATCTTGCCGTTCACGACGGCGGTCTTCCAGGAGTCCGGCTTGAGGGCGGCGAGGTTGGGGTACTCGAGCACGGCGTCGCCGGAGAGGTACTGGGTGAGGTCCTGGAACTTGGCCTCGAGCATGGGCCCGACGTTGGGGATGCCCTGGTTCGGCGGAACCCACATCATGTCCGGCAGGTCGTTGCTGGCCAGCACGGTGGCGAACTTGGCCGGGTAGCCGTCTCCGATGTCCTCGGCGATCTGCAGTTCCAGGTCACCGCCGAGTTTGGCGTTCAGGCGCTGCCAGAAGGCGTTGTCCTTCATGGCCGGGCTCATGGTGTCGAAGGTTTCAGTCAGGCCGGTCACCTTGCCCTTGAGCGGCATGCCCTTGACCGACTGCACCGAGGTGGGCAGCTTGAAGTAGGCGGCCTGCAGGCCCTTGGCGTTGCCCGCCAGGTCCGGGGTGAGGCCGGTGAATTCCTTATATGTGGGCAACTTCACCGAGGCGGAGGCAGCGGCGCCTCCGGAGCTCGCGGCGCTGCCACCACCGCAGGCGGACAGGCCGGCTGCGGTCACAGCCAGGCCGGCGAGCCCGAGGAAGCCGCGGCGGCTGAATCCAGCCTGTCCTGAGGTAGTGCTCGTCATGGCATAACCCTTTCTGGTTACTTTCTTCATGGTTGGTGTTGCAGTTTGTTGGCGGGCTTCTAGCCCTTGACGGCGCCGGTGATGACGCCCTTAGCAAAGTGCTTCTGGAGGAAGGGGTAGACCATCAGGATGGGGACCAGGGCCACTACGACCACGGCCATCTGGATGGACTGCGGGGGCGGCGTGGTGGTGATGCCCAGCTGGTCGGCCGCGCCGCTGCCCTGGACCACGAAGTTGCGGAGCAGCAGCTGGATGGGCCACTTGCTGTGGTCGTTGATGTAGAGCAGCGCGTTGAAGAAGGAGTTCCAGAACCCCACGGCGTAGAACAGGCCGACGACGGCGATCACGGCTTTGGAGAGAGGCATGACGATCCGCCACAGGATCTGCCAGTCGTTGGCGCCGTCGATCCTGGCGCTTTCGATGAGCTCGCCGGGGATGTTCATGAAGAACGATCGCATGACCACGAAGTTGAAGGCCCCGAAGATGCCGGGCAGGATCAGCGACCAGATGGAGTCAAGCAGGCCGAGCTCGCGGATCATCAGGAACGAGGGGATCAGTCCGGGGGCGAACAGGAGGGTGAACAGGACGGCCAGCACCACGGGGCGGCCGAACAGCACCGACCGGCTGGTGGCGTAGGCCATGGTGATGGTGACGAACAGCGCCAGGATGGTCCCTACGGCGGTGATGAAGAGGCTCACACCGAGCGACTGCAGCACCATCGGGCCCCTGAAGATGGTCTCATAGGCTTCCAGCGTGGGCCGTTCGGGCCACATGACGAAGCCGCCTGCCCGGACCAGCTGCTCGTTGTCAGCCAGGGACGTGGACACCACCAGCATGATGGGGGCCAGGATCGAGAGGCTGAACAGGACAAGAATGACGCCCTTGACGGTCTGGTACAGGGCGGAAGGGCGTTCCTTCCAGACGGGACGCTTGGGGTTGTAGCTCAGCTCCCGGGGCTTTTTCTTGAACAGTGTTGTTGTTGCCATGGTGGTCTCCTTGTACGGCAGCCGCGCGGTCTAGCCGGGCATTAGCGTGCTTGCTTTGCGAAAATTCCGTCTTCGCCGAAGCGGTGGGCCAGTTTGTTGGCGCCGTAGATGAGCAGTGCTCCGACAATGCCCTTGGCCAGGCCTGCTGCGGCACCGGAGCTCCAGCCGCCGCCGATCACGCCGGTGTAGTAGGTGAAGGTGTCCAGCACTTCCGCTGCACCCGCGCCCACGGCGTCGCGCTGCAGGATGAACTGCTCAAAGCCAACGGAGAGGATGTCGCCGATCCGCAGGATCAGCAGCAGGACGATCACGGGCCGCAGGCCGGGAAGCGTGATGTGCCACATGCGGCGCCAGCGCCCGGCGCCGTCGGCAGCAGCGGCCTCATACAGGGAGGCGTCGATGCTGGCCAGGGCAGCCAGGAAGATGATCATGGCCCAGCCGGCGTCTTTCCAGATCATCTGGACGACCACCAGCAGCGGGAAGGTGTCCGGATTGGTCATGAACGGGATGGGGTCCAGGCCGAAGTCGCGCAGGGTGTTGTTGATGAAGCCTGCACCGCCCAGCATCTGCTGGAAGAATGCGATGACCAGCACCCAGGACAGGAAGTGCGGCAGGTAGGCGATGCTCTGGAACACCTGGCGGACGCGGGTGCTGATCAGCGAATCGACGATCAGCGCCAGGATGAGCGGCACCGGGAACAGGAAGACAAGCTGCCAGGCGGCCAGGTACAGCGTGTTCCGGAAGGCCTGGATGAAGTCCGGGTTGCCGAAGAGGTCCACGAAGTTCTGCCAGCCGACGTAGAGGCTGTCCCCGATGCCTAGGTAGGGCTGGTAGTCCTGGAACGCGATCACGTTGCCAAGGATCGGAATGTAGAAGAACAGGAGCAGGAACACGACGCCGGGGACCATCATGAGCAGCATCTGCTTGTCGCGGCGCAGACGGTTCCGGAAGCTCTGCGACGGCGCTTTGCCGGCCTTGCCCTGCCGCTTGCCGGTGCCGGGGTTGCGTCCTTCCACCGGAACCGGGACCCGGCGCGTTTCCGGCAGTGCCGGAGCTTCTTCCGTCGTCGAGTTCATGCTTTCTCCTCATGTGCTGAAGACTGCGGGGCAATGTGATGCCCGCCACCTTCGTTAACCGTTTAACAAACCATAAGTGACTCGGGTCTCATATGCAAGATCATGATCGTAAGTGAGCACAGAAATCACCTTTAGTCATCAACTTGGCCCGTGTGGACCCGTTAAGATGATCGGGAAGGTTCCTGGCCACACAGCGGGCGAAAGCCAGGCACTACCGGGGCTCCAGGACCGCGGCCGCCTAGCCGTTCTGCCCGAAGCGGTGGCCCGGACCCTTGAACTTGCCGTCGCCGTTGAACTTGCCGGGCAGCCTGTCAGGGAGCTGGCCTGCGACGATGGCCGTGGCGGTCACAGTGCCGCCGTCCTTGGTCCCGGCGATGCGCACCGTGTCACCGGCCTTGAGGTCCACGGCCGTGGCGGCGGGCAGATCCGGCTTGCCCTTGCCGTTCCGCAGTTGCGAAACGTCCTCGGGGATCTTCACGATCCGCGTCTCACCGTTGACGGCGTAGCTCTGGGTGAAGCCATCCTCGCTCTTGACACTGATGGAGCTTTCGCTCGCCGACTCCACGGTTCCGCGCTGGGTCACGATGGTCTTGAAATGGCCGTCCTTGTCCTTGACGGTGAACTCGCCGTGGATGCCCTGTCCGTGCAGCTTGCCGAGGCCAAGGCCTTTGGCGTGGGAGCCGCTGGGGCCGGGGCTCGCCGTTGCCGTGGCAGATGGGGAAGAGCCCGACGGCGAAAGGCTGGGCTGGGTGCCTGCCCAGACGGTGGCTGCCCCGCCACCGGTCAGTGCGACGGCGACCCCGCCTGCGATGAGGGCCTTAAGAAGGCCCGGCGTCAAGGTTGACATGGCCCGCTTCCTTTCAGCTGTCAGCTCTGGGCTGACACCTCCATGATGGGCCCGGAAGCTGTGTTCTGGCTGTGACTTTGCGTTCCGGGCATGATTCCAAGAAACAAAAACTGGGTCGCAGTTGTGGCCGTTTTGAGCGTTCAAAACGACGTTAACTGCGACCCAGTTGGGTTAAAACGCGTGGCTTAGCCGACGAAGGGTGGGGCAGGCAGGGTCCCTGCGTGGCGACGAAGTCGACACGAAAGGGCCTGCCCCAACCGCTAGCCCTCGACTCCGAGCTTCGCGAGGATCAGCTCACGGACGCGGCCGGCGTCGGCCTGGCCGCGGGTGGCCTTCATGACGCCGCCCACGATCGCGCCGATGGCCTGCAGCTTGCCGCCGCGGATCTTCTCGGCGACGTCGGGCTGTGCCGCGAGTGCGGCGTCGATGGCTTCCAGCAGGGGGCCGTCGTCGGACACGACCGCGAGGCCGCGCTTCTCCACGATCTCCGCCGGGGCACCCTCGCCGGCGAGGACGCCGTCCAGGACCTGGGTGGCCATCTTGTTGTTGATCTTGCCGTCTTCGATGAGCTTGTTCAGTTCCACGATGACCTGCGGGGTGACGCCGAGTTCGGCGGGATCGACGTCGGCGGCCTTGGCACGGCCCACGATCTCACCCATCCACCACTTGCGGGCGACGTCGGCGCTGGCGCCGGCTGCGATGGTTTCCTCGATGGAGTCCATGACGCCGGCGTTGACGACGTCGCGGAATTCCAGGTCCGAGTAGCCCCAGTCAGCCTGGAGGCGCTTGCGGCGCTCGGCCGGCGGCTCGGGCAGCGTGGCGCGCAGTTCCTCCACCCACTCGCGCGAGGCGACAACGGGAACCAGGTCCGGCTCCGGGAAGTAGCGGTAGTCGTCGGCGTCGGACTTCTCACGGCCCGACGTCGTCGAGCGCGTGTCCTCGTGCCAGTGGCGCGTTTCCTGGATGATCGGCTGGCCGGAGTCCAGGACGGCGGCGTGGCGCTGGATCTCGTAACGGACGGCGTGTTCGACGGCGCGCAGCGAGTTCACGTTCTTGGTCTCCGAACGGATGCCGAAGCGTTCCTGGCCGTGCGGGCGCAGGGACACGTTGGCGTCGCAGCGGACGTTGCCGCGCTCCATCTTGGCGTCGGAAACGCCCAGGTTCTTCACGATCTCGCGGACGGCGGCCACGTAGGCCTTGGCCAGCTCCGGTGCACGGCTGCCCGCGCCCTCGATCGGCTTGGTGACGATCTCCACCAGCGGCACGCCGGAACGGTTGTAGTCCACCAGCGAGTAGTCGGCACCCTGGATGCGGCCGGAGGCGCCGCCCATGTGCGTGAGCTTGCCGGCGTCCTCTTCCATGTGCGCGCGCTCGATCTCCACGCGGAACACGGTGCCGTCCTCCAGTTCGATGTCCAGGTAGCCGTCGTACGCGATGGGCTCGTCGTACTGGGACGTCTGGAAGTTCTTGGGGGTGTCCGGGTAGAAGTAGTTCTTCCGGGCGAAGCGGCAGGTCTCGGCGATCTTGCAGTTCAGGGCAAGGCCGATCTTGATGGAAGACTCCACCGCGGCCTTGTTCACCACGGGCAGGACGCCGGGCATGCCCAGGTCCACCTCGTTGACGTTCGTGTTCGGCTCGTCGCCGAAGACGTTCGGCGCGGAGGAGAACATCTTGGTCTTGGTGTTGAGCTCCACGTGGACCTCGAACCCCAGGACGGGATCGTACTTTTCCATGGCTTCTTCGAAGCTCAGGGTTGCGTCAACAGACATTAGTTGGAACCTCCCGCGGTGGTGGAAGTGGAACCGAGAGCGGGTGCCTGCGCCAGCAGCGGGCCACCCCACTTCTCTTCGAGCAAGGACTCAAGGACCGCGCCGACGCGGTACAGGCGGGCGTCCTCGCGGGCCGGGGCCAGCAGCTGGATGCCGACCGGCAGGCCGTCTTCGTCGGCCAGGCCGCCGGGCAGCGACAGGCCCGGGATGCCGGCCATGTTGGCCGGGATGGTGGCGACGTCGTTCAGGTACATGGCCAGCGGGTCGTCCAGCTTCTCCCCCAGCTTGAACGCCGTGGTGGGCGCCGTGGGCGAGATCAGGACGTCGGCCTGCGCGAACGCGGCGTCGAAGTCGCGCTGGATGAGCGTGCGGACCTTCTGCGCGGAGCCGTAGTAGGCGTCGTAGTAGCCGGCGCTCAGGGCGTAGGTGCCCAGGATGATGCGGCGCTTGACTTCCGCGCCGAAGCCCGCGGCGCGGGTGGCGGCCATGACGCGCTCGATGGTCAGGGGGCCGTCCTTGGGCAGCACACGCATGCCGAAGCGGACGCCGTCGAACTTGGCCAGGTTGCTGGACACCTCGGACGGCATGATCAGGTAGTAGGCGCCCAGGGCGTACTTGAAGTTGGGGCAGGACACCTCGACGATTTCCGCGCCGGCCTCCTTGAGCAGCTCAAGGGACTCGTTGAAGCGGTTCTCGACGCCGGCCTGGTAGCCCTCGCCGTGGAGTTCCTTGATGATGCCGATCTTCATCCCGGTGACATTGCCGGTGCGGGCAGCGGCCACCAGGTTGTCGAAGGGGTCCGTCAGCGAGGTGGAGTCGAAGGGGTCGTGGCCGCCGATGACTTCCTGCAGCAGCGCGGAGTCCAGCACCGTGCGCGATACCGGGCCGATCTGGTCCAGCGAGGACGCCATGGCAATGGCGCCGTAGCGGGAGACGGCACCGTAGGTGGGCTTCATGCCCACGGTGCCGGTGACGGCGCCGGGCTGGCGGATGGATCCGCCGGTGTCCGTGCCGAGGGCCAGCGGTGCTTCGAAGGCGGCGACGGCGGCTGCGGAGCCACCGCCGGAACCGCCCGGAATGCGGTCCAGGTCCCAGGGGTTGCGCGTGGGGCCATAGGCCGAGTGCTCCGTGGAGGAACCCATGGCGAACTCGTCCAGGTTGGTCTTGCCCAGGATCGGCATCTTGGCGGCGCGCAGCTTCTTGATGACTGTGGCGTCATACGGGCTGTGCCAGCCTTCGAGGATCCTGGAGCCGGCCGTGGTGGGCTGGCCGATGGTGACGATGAGGTCCTTGACGGCGATCGGCACGCCGGCGAGCTCGTGGAGCTCCTCCGCGGCGGCACCACCGGCGGCGCGGATCGCGTCCACCTCGGCGGCGACGGCGAGCGCTTCCTCAGTGTTCACGTGCAGGAAAGCGTTGACCTGTCCGTCCACGGCGGCGATGCGGTCCAGGTATGCCTGGGTGACCTCGACGGAGGTGACCTCGCGGGCGGCCAGCTTGGCGGCGAGTTGCGCGGCCGAGAGGCGGATGAGTCCGGCGCTGTTGAGTTCAGTGCTGTTCAGTTCAGTCATTCGCTTAGTCCTCATCCAGGATTGCCGGGACCTTGAAGCGGCCTTCGTACGCGTCAGGCGCGCCGGAAAGGGACTGCTCGGCCGTGAACGTGTGGCCCACCACGTCTTCGCGGAACACGTTGCTCAACGGAATCGGGTGGGACGTTGCCGGGACATCGTCCCCGGCGGCTTCGCTCACGGTCTTGACCGAATCAACGATGACGGCGAGTTCGCCCGCCATCCTGTCCAGCTCTTCGGCACTCATTTCAATGTGAGCGAGACGCGCGAGGTGCGCGACGTCGTCACGGTTGATCGCAGCCATGGATCTCCCCTGCAAAGTTCAAATGGTTTTCCGGACTAGTCTACGTTGGTTGCGCGGGGCGCTGGGTGCCAGCAACGTGGTCGCCTTCCGGCGGTGGGACTTGTGGTCACCTCCCGGCGCCAGACCGGACGATCCTTTGGCTGCTCGGTCGTTCCTCCCTTAGACGCAGCCTGCAGGATGTCCGTCCCGTCGCCGTCGTGCCAGCCGCTCGCCGGGCGGACACGCGGGCATCCGGAAGCGTGCGTCAAACGCGACGAAGGAGCGAGCACGCGGAGGATGTCCGCGTGCCCGCTCCGCCAACGAGGCCGGTAGGGCCTAGCCGATGCCGATGGCTCCTGTCAGCATTCCTACTGCCAGCATCACTACCGAGATGACTGCCGTGCGCCAGAGGACCTTCTTGTGGTGGTCGCCCAGCTCTACCTTGGCCAGGGAGACCAGGAGGAGGATGGCCGGGACCAGCGGGCTCTGCATGTGGAAGGGCTGGCCGGTGATGGATGCCCGGGCCATGTCGGCAGCGCCCACACCGTAGTGGGCTGCGGTTTCGCTGAGCACCGGGAGGACGCCGAAGTAGAAGGCGTCGTTGCTCATGAAGAACGTCATGGGGATGCTGAGCAGGCCCGTGATGACTGCCATGAACGGACCCATGTCCGCGGGAATGATCTGGACGAGCCATTCCGACATTGCCTTGACCATGCCGGTGCCGTTGAGCACGCCGGTGAGGACTGCTGCTGCCATGACCATGCTGACCACGGCCACGATGGAGGGTGCGTGGGCCACCAGTTGGGCGCCCTGTTCCTTGACGTTGGGGAAGTTCACCAGCAGGGCGATGGCGGAGCCCACCATGAAGACGTACGGCAGCGGCACGATGTTGGCCACGAGCACCACCATGACGGCGACGGTCAGGCCGAGGTTGAACCAGAAGAGCTTGGGGCGCAGGGTCTTGCGGTTCGGGTCCAGGGCCGTGTCCGCCATGGCGCTGTCCTTGTCGTCCACCAGCAGTTCGGTGCGTTCCAGGACTGCGACGCCGCCGCCGCCGGTGCCCGGCTTGCCTGCGGTGCGGGCGGAACCGCCGGCAACGGAACCGCCGCGGCCAGCGCCGCCGTCGAACATGTCGGACGGGTCTGCAACGTCGCCCCAGATCTCGGGGGCGGTGCTGCGGAGGCGGTTGCGTTCCTGCAGGCCCAGCAGCCAGGCGAAGACGAAGACGATGACGAGGCCGGCGATGAGGGAAGGCAGCATGGGAACGAAGACGTCGTTGACGTCGAGCTTCAGTGCGGTGGCGGCGCGTGCAGTGGGGCCGCCCCACGGCAGGATGTTCATGGTGCCGTTGGCGAGGCCGGCCACACAGGTCAGGACGACGGGGCTCATCTTCAGGCGCAGGTAGACGGGCAGCATGGCGGCGGTGGTGAGGATGAAGGTGGTGGAGCCGTCACCGTCGAGCGAAACTGCGGCGGCCAGGATGGCGGTACCGAGGACCACCTTGGCGGGGTCGTTGCCGAGCTTGCGCAGGATGAACTTCACCAGCGGGTCGAAGAGCCCGACGTCGATCATGAGGCCGAAGTAGACGATGGCGAACATCAAGAGCGCGGCCGTGGACGTCATGGACTTCATGGAATCCATGACCATGCTGCCGATGCCCAGGCCAGCACCGGCGAAGAGGCCGAAGATGGTGGGGACGATGATCAGCGCCAAAACGGGCGTCAACTTTTTGGTCATGATCAGGACCATGAATACCGCAATCATTGCGAATCCAAGCAATACCAGCACGGCTGGCTCCTTACTACTGTGAACGGCGTCACCTCAATGTGATGCGTAGTACAGACGGTATAGTGGCGGCCGCCACAGTCCCGGCTTTGCGGGATTTGATCGGCATACTGCTCGTTCCGAGCGTTTTGCTCATTGTGCTCAGCGCCTAAGATGGGCAGAAGAAGGTTGATTTCCAGCGCCGCGGCTGCCCCGCAGCTACGGGCGCGCACGACGGCGGAAGGAGCCCGGGTGCCACGGTTCGCCATGCGCTTCTCTACCCAGACGCTGCTCCTGCAGCTGGGCGTCGTGCTGCTGGTGGTGCTGCTCAGCGGCGCCGTCCACGGCTGGCTGGTGTACGGGCGGATCGGCGACGAGGCCGAGAACCAGGCCCTGACCCTGGCCCGGACCGTGGCCTCGGATCCGGACGTCCGCGCCGATGTCCAGGCCATCAGCAAGGAAGAGGGCACGCCCCCTGCTCCCGTGCTGGCCGCCGGGCCCCTCCAGGCCGCCGCAGAGGCCGCCCGCCTCCGCACCGGCGCCCTGTTCGTGGTGATCACCGACGAAACCGGCCTCCGCCTGGCCCACCCGGACCCCGCCCGGCTCGGCGAACTCGTCAGCACCGACCCCTCCATGGCCCTCTCCGGCCAGGAAGTGACCACCCGGAACACCGGGACCCTGGGCCCCTCCGCCGGCGCCAAGGTTCCCGTCCATGCCCCCGGAAGCGGCAACGGGCCCGCTGCCATCGTCGGCGAGGTCAGCGTGGGCTATTCGATGGAATCGCTGGGCCAAAGCCTGGCACGCGACATCGTGCCCATCGCCCTCACCGCAGGCGGAGCGCTGCTGGCCGGCGTGCTCGCCTCCTTCCTGCTGCGCCGGCGCCTGCAGCGGCTGACCCTGGGGCTGGAGCCCGAGGAAATCAGCACGCTGGTGCACGACCAGGTGGCGGTGCTGCAGGGCGTGGACGACGGCGTCATCGGCATCTCCGCCGATGGCCGCATCACCGTCTTCAATGCGGCCGCCGGACGGCTGCTGGACCTTCCCGATGCCACGGGCCAGCGCTGGTCCGAGGCCGCCGTCCCCGCGCGGCTGAAGCAGCTGACCCAGCCCGCGGCCCGGGACGCCAGGGCCGTGGAACTGGTGGCCGGCGGACGGGTCCTCGTGGCCAGCGCCCGCAAGGCCTGGCACCGCAAGGAAGACCTCGGCTGGGTGGTGATGCTGCGCGACCGCACCGAGCTGCAGCAGCTGACCCGCCAGCTGGACGCCGTGGGAACCATGTCCACGGCTTTGCGCGCCCAGCGGCACGAGTTCGCCAACCAGCTGCACACCATTGCCGGTTTCATGAGCATCGGCCAGCACGAACAGGCCCGGGACTACCTCGCCCGCCTCGCCGCCACGGGCCCGCTGAAGTTCCCGGTGGAACAGGCGGAACTGCTCCAGGACCCGTATCTGCAGGCCTTCGTGGGCGCTAAGGGCGTGGAGGCCGATGAGCGCGGCGTGGCGCTGCGGATCGGCCCTGAAACCCTGGTCCGCGGCCACGTGGCGGACCCGCAGGACGTCACCACCGTGCTGGGCAACCTGATCGACAACGCCGTGAACGCCGCCGTCGCCGGTTCTGCAGCGGAACGCTGGGTGGAGCTCGAGCTGCTGGATGATCCCGACGACGGCGGCACACTGCACATCGTCGTCGGGGACTCTGGCGACGGCCTGGGGAAGCTGGATCCGGAGGCCGTCTTCGCGGAAGGCTTCACGACGTCTCAGCAGGCGTCGGGGCAGACGCCGGAACACCCGGCGCGCGCCGGGGGCGGGCACGGCCTGGGGCTGGCGCTGGTGCGCCAGCTCGCGCGGCGCCGGGGCGGCGACGTCCGCGTGCTGGAGGCCGGCACGGCGGGAGGCCCCGGAGCCGTGTTCATGGCCACCATCCCGGGAGTCATGGGCCGCAAGACAGAAACGAGGAAGGACAGCAGTGGCTGACGATGTGAGAGTGCTGATCGTGGATGACGACTTCCACGTGGCCAGGCTGCACGCCACCTATGTGGACTCCGTGGCCGGGTTCCTGGCACTGGCGCCGGCGGGCTCCGTTTCGCAGGCACTGCAGGCGATCCACAGCCTGCGGCCGGACCTGGTGCTGCTGGACACCTACCTGCCGGACGGTTCAGGGCTGGATCTGCTGGGCCAGCTCGACGCCGATGCCATGATGCTGACCGCGGCCTCGGATGCCCACTCCATCAAAGTGGCGCTGCGCCGCGGCGCCCTGGCCTATCTGCTGAAGCCGTTCACGGCCGAATCCCTGTCCCAGCAGCTGCGCGCGTACGCCCGGTACCGGAGGATCCTGGGACAGCAGACTGCCGTGGACCAGGCGACCATTGAACGCGCCAAGCGTTCGCTGATCCCTGGCGATGTGGCGCCGTCGGGGAAGCCCCGATCGGCAACGGAGACGGCGGTGCTGGAAGCGCTCGAACCGGGGCAGCAGTACTCGGCAGCCGAGGTCGCCGGGCGCGTCGGCGTCTCCCGCGCCACGGCGCAACGGTACCTGTCCTCACTGGCGGACGACGGCGCCGTCGAGATCCAACTGCGCTACGGGACCACGGGCCGCCCGGAACACCGCTACGGCGTCCCGGGCTAGCCCAACTAGGTGTCCGTTCGCGCTACTGGCTACGCGCTCTTCTGGGCGACGAGCTCGATCTCGACCAGCATTTCCTGGTCGAGGAACGGCAGCACGTGCACCAGGGCGAGGGTGGGGCGGATGTCGCCGAAGACCTCGCCGTGGGCGCGGCCGGCGTCTTCCCACTTGCTGATATCCGTCAGGTACAGCTTGGACTGAACAACGTCCTCGTAGGAGAACCCGGCTTCTTCGAGAACTGCGCCGAGCTTTTCGAGGATGTACTTGGTCTGCGAGTAGAAGTCATCGCCGACGATGCCATCGGGGCCGGAAGCCGCCGTGGCGGAAATGAAGAGCGTGTTGTCCACCTGGACTGCACGGGAGTATCCGAGGGTCTGTTCCCAGACCGAGCCCGAGCCGAATGTCTTGCGCATGCCGCGCCTTTCCTGTTGCTGCGCCCGTCTTGGTTGCAGAAGTTACCGGGGTTTACGAGGAAACCTTATGACCCGTGGATGTCGAGCCTGTAAACGAACAGCTTTATGTCGGTGCCGGGGACGAACCAGTCGCGCTCTGGGGCACGGCCAAAACCGGTCTTGGCGTAGAGTGCATTGGCGCTTTCCCACGTGGCACCGGTGGTGAGCGAGACGGCGTTGATGCCTTCCAGGGAGCGGGCCTGCTCGACGACGGCCTGGACCAGGGCGCGTCCGGCGCCGGAGCGCTGCACGGCCGGGTCGACCACCAATGTGCGCATTTCGAGTTCGTCCTCGAGGCCGATGTCGCTGAAGTCCCCGCCGGCCGGGGCCGAGGTGACGGAGCCGATGACCTGCCCGTTCCGTTCGGCGACGAAGACGTCGGCGTTTTCCGCGCGGCCGGCCACGTCCTGGAGCTTGAGCAGATACGGGTGGTCCGCGCTGCCGTAGTAGCCGGCGGTCACGTAGGAATCCATGGTGATGCGGGCCACGGCCTCGTAGTCTTCGGGCAGGGCGGGACGGACAGTAATCTGCGAATGCACTTATCAATGCTAGAGGCGTGGATGGGGCCGGGCGCGCGAAAGCAGGGTTATGGTGACCGATCTATCACCCGGGCACCTAGAGCGGGAACTTGCCCGAGAGCTCCAACGTCCCGGCACAGGTCCAGGCCGCCAAGCGGTCCTCGTTGCTGGGGCCGCCGTCGAGCGGGCTCGTCATCCTGGGTGTGCGGACCCAGCAGCCGGCTTCCTCGGCGATGAGCGCACCGGCCGAGTAGTCGTGTTCGTTCAGGCCCCGCTCCCCGTAGGCGTCGTGGGTTCCGTCGGCCACCATGCACAGGTCGAGGGCTGCCGAGCCGAGCCGGCGCAGATCCGCGAAGCCGTCCATGATGCCGGCGAGCCCGGCGGCCTGGTCGGCCCGGGTGGCGGGGTCGTAGCTGAAGCCGGAGGCCACGATGAGCCCGGTGCGGCCGGGTACCGGACCCGTCAGCCGGGTGCGCCGGCCGGCCTCTTCAAGCCAGGCCCCGTGGCCGCGGGCCGCCGAGTAGATGCGGCCCAGCGCCGGGGCATGCACGACGCCGGCCTGCCAGGCGCCGTCGGGATCGGCCACGGCCACCGAGGTGGCGTAGTAGACGATGTTGCGGATGAAGTTGGTGGTCCCGTCCAGCGGGTCGATGGACCAGCGGTAGCCGGAGGGGTTCTCCGGCCGGGTGGTGCCGTGTTCCTCGCCCGTGATGATGTCCTGCGGCCGGGCTGCCGTGATCGCGCCGCGCACGGCATTCTCCGCCGCGATGTCGAAAGCGGTGACCCAGTCCCCGGCGTCGCCCTTGTTGACGATGCCCAGGGCGCCGGCGGCGCCGGAACTGCCGGACGTGGCGGCGGCGTCGGCGCGGGTGGCTAGCACGGCGGCACCGGCCGCGGCGGCTGCCTTGGCGACGGCCAGCAGCTCAAGTGTGGCGGTCATTCGGCGCCTGCCGTTTCAGACGCGGCATCGGCGGCAGATTCGCCGCTTGCGGCGGCGGCCACCGGCCCGTCTGCCAGCAGGGTCAGGAAGCCGTCCTCGTCCAGGACCGGGATGCCCAGTTGCTCGGCCTTGTCCAGCTTGGTGCCGGCGTTCTCCCCCGCCACCACGTAGCTGGTGTTCTTGGAGACCGATCCGGCTGCCTTTCCGCCGCGGATGATGATGGCTTCCTTCGCCTCGTCCCGGCTTAGCGTGGGCAGGGTACCGGTGACCACGATGGTGAGGCCTTCGAGCGTGCGCTGCACGCCGGCGTCGCGCTCGTCCATCATGCGGACCCCGGCCGCTGCCCAGCTGTCGACAATCTCCCGGTGCCAGTCCACCTCGAACCACTCGGTCAGGGCGGCGGCGATGGTGGGCCCGACGCCGTCCACATCGGCGAGCTGCTCCTCCGAGGCGCTGCGGATGGCATCCATGCTGCCGAAGGCCGTGGCCAGTGCCCGGGACGCCGTGGGACCCACGTGCCGGATGGACAGCGCCACGAGGACACGCCAC
This sequence comes from Arthrobacter cavernae, assembly GCF_017368795.1. Lineage (GTDB taxonomy): Bacteria > Actinomycetota > Actinomycetes > Actinomycetales > Micrococcaceae > Arthrobacter > Arthrobacter cavernae. Next base: position 56,501 of record NZ_JAFNLL010000002.1, read on the forward strand.
AGCGGCTGCGTCTTGGCCTTCGCCAGTTCCGCAAACAGCTTCTCCGTGGTGGCGGTGGGCTTGGATGGAGTCTTGGCGGTTGCCTTCGTGTAGAAGTACGGCACCAGCTCGAACGTGCCCGTGCCGGCGCCCTTGGAGCGTTTCTCCCGAAGGATCATGACGTCGGCCAGGACCTCGCGGTTGAGGTCGAACAGGGCCGCCTCGCTGGTCAGCGGTGGCGTCTCCGGTTCTGCCGGCTGCGTCAAGGCAATGGCAGCTTCCCAGCCCAGCGCCTCGATGTCGAACGCTCCCCTGCTGGCCACATGGAACACGCGCTCGCGAAGCTGCGAGGGGCAGGACCGTGCATTGGGGCAGCGGATATCTATGTCGCCCTCCTTGGCCGGGGCCAGGGGCGTGCCGCAGGACGGGCACTCCGTGGGCATGACGAACTCCCGGACCGGCGGGTCCTGCTTGTCGCGCAGCGCCAGGACCGGGCCCACGATCTCCGGGATGACGTCCCCGGCCTTGCGGAGCACCACGATGTCGCCGATCATCACGCCCTTGGCCTTGACCACGTCCTGGTTGTGCAGGGTGGCCATCTCCACGGTGGAGCCGGCCACCTTGACCGGTTCCATGACCCCGAACGGCGTTACCCGGCCCGTGCGGCCCACGTTGACCTGGATGTCCAGCAGTTTGGTGTGGACCTCTTCCGGGGCGTACTTGTAGGCGGCGGCCCAGCGGGGCACCCTCGAGGTGTAGCCGAGGGCACGCTGCGTGCCGAAGTCGTCGATCTTGACCACGATGCCGTCGATCTCGTGCAGGAGGTCATGGCGGTGTTCGCCGAAGTGCTTGATGAAGCCCAGGACGGCTTCGAGGGAGTCCAGGACCTGCAGGTAGGGGCTGACGGGCAGCCCCCAGTCCACGAGCAGCTTGTAGGTCTCCGACTGGCTGAGGGCGTCCAGCCCCGAGCGCGCCCCGATGCCGTGGACGAACATGCTCAGGGGGCGTTTGGCCGTCTCCGCGGGGTCCTTCTGGCGCAGGGAACCAGCTGCGGCGTTGCGGGGGTTCGCGAGCGGCGCCTTGCCGGCCTCCACCAGTGCCTCGTTGAATTCGAGGAAAGCCTTGGACGGGATGAAGACCTCGCCGCGGATCTCGACTTCGGCGGGGTATCCGGTGCCGCTCAGCTGGCGCGGGATCTCCTTGATGGTGAGGACGTTGTGGGTGATGTCCTCGCCCGTGGTGCCGTCGCCACGGGTGGCGGCACGGACCAGTTTGCCGTCGCGGTAGAGGAGGTTCACGGCCAGGCCGTCGATCTTCAGCTCGGTGAGCCAGGCGATGGGAGGAACGGTGGAGCCCATTTTTTCCACGGAGCCCTCGGCCTTGCGGACCCAGGCCTCGAGCTCCTCCAGCGAGAAGACATCCTCCAGGCTGTACATCCGCTGCAGGTGCTCCACTGCGGCGAAGGCCGCGGACACCTCGCCGCCGACTTCCTGGGTGGGCGAATCGTTGGAGACCAGCTCCGGGTGCAGGGCCTCGAGCTCCTCCAGGCGCCTGTAGAGTTCGTCGAACTCGGCGTCGGACACCGTGGGGGCGTCCTCCTGGTAGTAGGCGTAGCGGTATTTGCGGACCAGATCGGCCAGGTTCTGGTACTCGTCACGCAATGCCTCGGACGGGTTCGTGTCTGCCGGATCTGCGGTTTCTGCTGTGCTCACAGTCCTATCTTGCCGCACCGGGCCGACAATCAAACTGCATGCCGTCCCCGGCGGCGGCCTCCCGCCGTCGGGCACTGCCGCTGACGGCCAGCGTCAGTGCGCGGCCACCCGGTTGCGCATCCAGAGTGCGAAGGCCATGCCGCCGAGGCCTACCAGCAGCACGCCACCCATGATGGCGAACAAGCCGAACATGTTGGGGCCGTTGCCGTTGTCGGATGCCAGCACGGCGGCTTGCGCCTTCTTCTTGCCGTCGTCGATGGGGGTGTTCCAGTTCGACGACGACGAGGGGCTGGGCGTGGCCGAAGGAGTGGCCGACGACGTGGCGGTCTCCGACATCGTGGGTTCCGGTGACGGTGTTTCCTCCACGGTGGCGGACGGCACCGGCGTCTGCATCGGCTGCGGGGCTTCCTGCTTCGGTGCCGGAGGCGGGGTCACCACAGGAGGCGCGGAAGAAACCGTTGGCCGTGGCTTCTCGGCCGGCTGCGGTGCGGGATCCGGTGCGGGGCTTTCGGTGGCGTCCCCTGGGCCCGTGGGTGCGCAGATGAGTGTTCCTGGCGGGCAGGCCGGTTCGGCGTGCGCGGCCACCACGGGGAAGGCGCACAAGGACAAGGCCAGTGCAACACCGGCAAGCGGTACGGAGAGCACCGTGCGCCGGGCGGCGGAGGGTGCGGAGGATCGACGGATCATGGGTACCTCGGCTGGGCGGTTGGGGTCGCCCAAAGTTGGGGGTGTTTCCGGAATCTTCCTACAGCCCACCCGGCCTTCGCAAATCCGCCCCGGCAGCGGCCGGGCCAAGGATCCGGGCGGCGCGAGCTATTCGATGCCGTCCGCGGCACTGAGGTACGGGGCTGTGGTGGCAACACCGGCCTCGCCGGCTACGTTATTGGCATCGATCACGATCACGGTGACGTTGTCCCTGCCGCCGCTGCGCAGGGCGGCCTGGATCAGGGCATCGACGGCGTCCTGGGGACGTGCAACGGTGCTGAGGATCCGGAACAGGTGCTCATCGCCGAGTTCGCCGTTGAGCCCATCGGAGCAGACCATGACGCGGTCGCCTTCCTGGATGGGCAGCAGCCAGAAGTCGGCTTCGGTCTCGTCTCCGGCGCCCAAGGCGCGGGTCACCACGTGGCGGCGCGGGTGGACGGCGGCCTGTTCGGGGCTGATGTCGCCGGAATCCACCAGTTCCTGCACCTCGGAGTGGTCCACACTGACCTGGGAGAACTCCCCCTGGCTGAGCCGGTAGGTCCTGGAATCGCCGATGTTCATCACCAGCCAGTACGGGATGCCCATCTGTTCGACCACCACGACGCCGGACAGGGTGGTCCCGGCGCGGGCGCCGGTGGCCGCCCGGATGCGGGAGTCGGCGTCGAGCAGGCACGCCTGCAGGTCCATCGCCGTCGCGGAACGCACGCCAGCGGACAGTTGCGGAGCGCTGGCCAGGGTCCGCACGCAGGTGCCGCTGGCGATTTCGCCGGCCTCATGGCCGCCCATGCCGTCCGCGACGGCGAAGACAGGATCCGAGGCGATGAAGGAATCCTCGTTCAGCTCGCGCCGCAGTCCGCGGTCGGTGCCGTAGCCATAGCTGAGGCTGAAACCAGGTTCGCCGGAAGCGGTGTCTGCGGAGGCTGCCGGTTGTGAGTTCATGCTTGTCCTTGGTGGAAGGTGCGGTCCCCGACGTGCACGGTGGAGCCCGGGCGGACAAAACGGTTAGTCCAGCACCAGGCCCTTGCCGCGGCCCCGGGCCAGCATGACCGGGTGGATTTCGCCGAAGCCGCGCACGTTCTCGGACTTCTGTGGCACCAGCACGAAGCGTTCGTCCTGGCCCAAAGCCGCAGCCGTCATGGCGTCCACCAGGACGGTCCCGGGCTGGGCCAGTGCTGTGAGGCGGGCGGCCAAGTTCACGGTGGGCCCGTAGATGTCGCCGAGCCTGGACAGGATGCGTCCCCACACCATGGACACGCGGCATTGGGGCAGGATCTCGTCCTCAGTGAACGCCTGCGCCAGGGCGAGCGAGATCTCCGCTCCCGCTGCCGGGGTTTCGGCGATGTAGAGGACTTCATCGCCCACGGTTTTGACCAGGCGGCCACCGCCCACGGAGATGATTTCGGCGCACTTGTTTTCGAAGCGCTGCACCAACTGGGCGAGGGTCTTCTCGTTCATCCGGCGCGACAGGCTGGTGTAGGAGACAAGGTCGGCGAAGCCCACGGCACGGGCCAGGGGCAGCGGAGCATCGTCCTCGTCGCCTTCGCGGCCTTCCTCGCTGGCCTGCAGCCCGGCTTCCGCGCGCACGGCGAGCCGCTGCACGCCGGCGTTCAGCTGGCGGTGCCAGGAGTAGACGAGGATTTCCTCGAGGGCATCGATCAGGGTGGGCAGCCGGCTGACGAGCTGCTTGCGGGCCACGGCATCCGGAATGCCCTGCTCCGAGACCATGTCCTCCACCAGGGCCTCGATCTGCCAGACGACCATGCGGTCCGTCATTTGGCCGATGGAGCGGGTGACGGAGATGGCGGCCTCTTCCGTCAGCAGTCCCGCACGCACCAGGTCCAGGATGGTGGACAGCGCGGCCTTGTCGCGTTCGGTGAACGCCACGTCCTCGTCGCCGAAGTTGGGGAAGCCGAGGGCCCGCCACAGTTTCCGCGCGGACAGCAGGGACACGCCCGCACCCGCGGCGACTTCACGACGGCGGAGCTTGCGTTCGCCGCCGAGGAGCCGGGCTTCGAGCGCCTTGATGGCGATCCGCTCGGCGGACATCACCCCGGTGGGCGGGGAAGCGTTCGTTGCCGGCGCGGCCGGCTCTTCGTCCACGGAAGGTTCCGGCACGGCGTCGAAATCCTCGTCCAGGTCCTCGCCGGACTGCTGGTCCTCAACGCTCATCTCTTCCACCTTCTCTCAATTCCCAGGGCAAAGCCTCATCGCTGAAGTCTGTCAGTACATCGGCCTCGAAAATCTCACCATCGGGGAGATCGTCCATCGCGTCAAGAATGAAGCTCCGGAACTTTCGGACCTCCGGCACGTTCTTCAGGACGGTTTCGCCGGGGTGCCCGGTATCCAAGGATATATTCCCCGAGCGCAACATTCGTTGGAGCAGGCCCTGCCGCACGCCCACGCTCCGCACGGCGGCCAGCGAGACCTGCCAGTCTCCGCGCCGAAGCATGCCGAAGCGGGCAATTATCCGGCGGCTGGTCAGCGTGTACCTGATGGACCGCCATGTCAGGGCGCGGCGGAGGCTGTAGCCGCAGAGGATCACTGCTGCGATGGCCAGGCAAAGGCCCAGCAGCCAGGGCGTCCAGGCGCCGGTGACCACTGCGGGGAGCAGCCGCTGCGGGCCGCCCTTGACGATCCAGGCGCAGGCGTAGGCAGCCAGGGCCGGCAGCAGGATGAAGGCCAGCGCAGGCAGCACCAGCATGCGCGCCTGTTGCCTCGTCTCAACGATCACCTGTTCCCCCGGAAGCAGGTCTTTACGCATAGCCGCTTTCGGTGGCCCGCAAGTGGACAACGTCCCCCGCGGTCACCACATGCTCGCGGCCGCCGTGGTCAACCACCAGCAGGGAGCCGTGTTCGTCCAGCCGCGAGGCATGGCCCACCAGCTCGTGGTCGCCGGGCAGGTGCGCCCGTACCTCACGGCCGAGGGTCACCATGGCCGCCTCGACGCGCTTGTGCAGGGAGGTCCCGCCGGCCAGCCCGGCCGCTGGGTCGCCGTCGGCGTTGCAGAAACTGCGGTACAGCGCGGCGAAGCGGGACAGGTAACTTTTCAGGATCGCGGTGCGGTCCGTCGTCGCAGCACCCTCCAGGAGCATCGAGGTGGCGGTGGGGACGGGCAGTTCGTCCTCTTCCAGCGTCACGTTCAGGCCGACGCCCAGGACCACTGCGGGCACCGATCCAGCGCCCAGCGGCGTCATCTGAGCCAGGATGCCGGCAATTTTCTTGCCGCGGACCAAGACGTCGTTGGGCCATTTGATGTCGGCGGGGAGTCCGGCCGTTTCCAGCAGGGCCTCACGCAGCGCCACCGCGGCAAGAAGGGACAGCCAGGAATAGCTCTGCGTAGGGACCGGGAGGCCCTCCGCGTTCACGGGGCGCAGGACCACCGAGACGGACACCGCCGAACGGGCCGGCGATTCCCACTGGCGGTCCAGCCGGCCCCGGCCGGCAGTCTGGTACTCGGCCGTGAGCACGGCCAGGTCCGTCCACTTCTCGGGCTCCACCGCCACGGCCCGCACCAGGTCCGCGTTGGTGGATCCCGTGGATTCAACGATGTCCAGCCGGGAAATGCCTGTGGCTGAGAGGAGATCGGCGTGGAGCAGGGCATCCCTGTCCAGGGCAGGGCGGTCCAACTCAGGGCGGGGCGTGCGTGGTTCGCTGCTGGCGGGCTGTTCGGCATCCATGTCTGAATCCTATCGAGTCGGGGCCCGCAGTTGCCCTGCAGCGGAGCAAGTCCGGCTCAGAGGAAGATGTCCGGGACGAGCCGGTCCTCGGGGGCGCCCAGGCTGTAGGGGCTGAAGTCCGTCACGCCGGCGGCCCGCAGCACCTCTTCATCCGTATAGAAATTGCCGGAGCCGCTGCCCGGGACGGCTCCGGCCGCCAAGTTGGCACCCGTGAGCACGGCGTGGGCGGCGTCGGCCATGATTTCCGGGCCGCGGGCCGCCTGGACGATCTGCTGGCCGCCGGGCATGTTGCGGATGGCGGCGGTATCGATCAGCGTGCAGGGCCAGAGCGAGTTGACCGCCACGCCGTCGTTCTTCAGTTCCTCGGCAAGGCCCAGGGTGGTCAGGCTCATGCCGTATTTGGCCATGGTGTAGGCAAGGTGCATGCCGGCCCACTTCGGGTCCAGGTTCAGCGGCGGCGAGAGCGTGAGGATGTGCCCGTGCCCGGATGCGCGGAGCGCGGGCAGCGCGAGCTTGGACAGCAGGAAGGTGCCGCGGACGTTGATGTCCTGCATGAGGTCGTACCGTTTCATGTCCACGGCGTCGGTGGGAGAGAGGTCGATCGCCGAGGCGTTGTTAATAACGACGTCGATCCCGCCGAAGTGCTCGACGGCGGCGGCCACCGCCGCCGCGACGTCGCCGTCGTTGCGGACATCGCCCACCAGCGGCAGGGCCTGGCCGCCGGCCGCCTCGAGTTGCTTGGCCGCCGTGAAGACGGTGCCCTCAAGCTTGGGGTGCGGCTCGCCGGTCTTGGCCATGAGCACGATATTGGCGCCGTCGCGGGCAGCGCGGGTGGCAATGGCAAGTCCGATGCCGCGGCTTCCGCCGGACATGAGGAGCGTGCGGCCTTTGAGCGATCCCGAGGCCCGGTACGGCGTGGCTGAAGCGTCGTTGCTTGGAGTCATGGGGACACTCTAACGCACTTATGTTACCGGCGGGTAACTTGGCGAAGTGTTTGGCTTGGAGGCCGAAAATTGTAGGGTTTCTACAGCGGTTCACGGCAAAGACGTCACTAGACTGGCCAACACGGCCTGTTTTTTGTACGGATGCTACTTAAAGCCGTCCGCGAAATGCAGCCAGCGTAAATCAGCTACAGAGCCGGAGACACTTGATGAGCCACGATCTGACAACGACCGCGGGAAAGATTGCCGACTTCCGCGACCGCCAGGCCCGTGCAGAGCAGCCTTCCGGCCCCGAGGCGATCGAGAAGCAGCACGCCCGCGGCAAGAACACCGCCCGCGAGCGCATCGAGCTGCTGGTGGATGAAGGCTCGTTCGTTGAGTTCGACGCCCTGGCGGTGCACCGCTCCACGGCGTTCGGCATGGAGAAGAAGAAGCCGCTCGGCGACGGCGTCGTGTCCGGCTACGGCACCGTTGACGGCCGCCTCATCGCCATCTACAGCCAGGACTTCAGCGTCTACGGCGGCTCGCTGAGCCAGGTCAACGGCGAAAAGATCGTCAAGGTCCAGGAATTCGCCCTCCGCAACGGCTGCCCCATGGTGGGCATCAACGACGGCGGCGGCGCGCGCATCCAGGAAGGCGTCGCCTCGCTGGCCATGTTCGCGGACATCTTCCGCAACAACGTCCATGCCTCCGGCGTGGTCCCGCAGATCTCCCTCATCATGGGCCCGTGCGCCGGCGGCGCCGCGTACTCCCCGGCCCTGACCGACTACGTGGTCATGGTGGACAAGACCTCCCACATGTTCATCACCGGCCCGGACGTCATCAAGACCGTGACCGGTGAAGACGTGGACATGGAGACCCTGGGCGGCGCGCGGCAGCACAACGCCACCACGGGCACCTCCACCTACCTGGCCAGCGACGAGGCCGACGCCATCGAGTTCGTCCGCGAGCTCCTGGACTTCCTGCCCTCCAACAACCTCTCCGAGGCCCCGGCGCTAGAGCACGAGCAGGAGCTTGAGCTCAACGACGACGACCTCGCCCTCGATGCCCTCATCCCGGACTCGGCCAACCAGCCGTACGACATGCGCAAGGTCATCGAGCAGATCGTGGACGACGCGCACTTCCTGGAGATGCAGTCCCTCTACGCGCCCAACGTCATCATCGGCTACGGCCGCGTGGAAGGCCACACGGTGGGCATCGTGGCCAACCAGCCCATGCAGTTCGCCGGCACGCTGGACATCTCCGCATCCGAGAAGGCCGCCCGCTTTGTCCGCCACTGCGACGCCTTCAACATCCCCATCATCACGCTGGTGGACGTCCCCGGCTTCCTGCCAGGCAAGGACCAGGAATTCCAGGGCATCATCCGCCGCGGCGCCAAGCTGCTCTACGCCTACGCCGAAGCCACCGTCCCCAAGCTGACCGTCATCACCCGCAAGGCCTACGGTGGCGCGTACATCGTGATGGGCTCCAAGAAGCTCGGCGCGGACCTCAACCTTGCCTGGCCCACGGCGCAGATCGGCGTCATGGGCGCCCAGGGTGCCGTCAACATCCTGTACCGGCGCGACCTCGCAGCCGTTGCCGAGGCCGGCGGCGACGTCGAGGCCAAGCGGGCCGAGGTGGTGCGCCAGTACGAGGAAGAGCTCCTCAACCCGTACCAGGCCGCGGAACTGGGCTACGTGGACGCCGTCATCGCGCCGTCCGACACCCGCCTGCAGATCATCAAGGGCCTGCGGGCCCTGCGCGACAAGCGGGCCAGCCTGCCCGCCAAGAAGCACGGGAACATCCCCCTGTGAGCCCGGACGCCAGCACACAGAGCGCCAGCACACAGGACGCCGGTACACAGGACACGGCTGCGGCAGCCCAGCCGGCGGCGCCGTTCCTCTCGGTGGTCAAGGGCGAACCGACGCCCGAGGAACTGGCGGCGCTGGCCGCCGTCGTCGCCTCCCTGTCCACTCCGGCGTCGGAGGCTCCCCGGCAGCCGAGCACCCGGCACTGGGTGCGCCGGCAGCAGCTCCGCCTGTCCCCCACCCCGGGGCCCGGCGCCTGGAAGCGCAGCCGCGGCTAAGTCCCCACCGCCTTCCACAGGGGCTGGCCGCTTCCGTGGGGGAAGGCCGCGCCGTTAGGCTCTTCGGGTGACTACCGCAAACACAGCTCCCGTACGCCCGAAGACCGACATCGATGCCGCTGCCGACGCGTACACAGACACGCTCCTGGCCCTCAATCCAAGCTTCGCCACCATCCTCGGGCTGCCTGGACACGAGACCGAATATCCCGACTACTCCCCCGCCGGGGCCGAGGCCCGGGCCGCCGCGGCCCGGGACACCCTGGACAAGCTCGCGGTGCTCGAGCCGGCCGACGAATCCGACGTCGTCACGCTGGACGCGATGCGCGAACGCCTAGGCCTGGACCTGGAAATCCACGCCTCCGGCTGGCACGCCGCCGAGCTGAACAACATCGCCTCCCCGGCCCAGGACATCCGGGCGATCTTCGACCTCATGCCGACGGACACCGCCGGGCACTGGGACCACATCGCCGGCCGTGCGGCCAACGTCCCAGCCGCACTGGAGGGCTACATCGCCTCGCTGCGCTCCGCCAGGGACGCCGGCAAGGTGGCCGCCGCCCGCCAGGTGCGGATCGTCATCGAGCAGTGCGGCCGCTATGCCGCCGCGGACGGCTTCTTCGCCAAACTCGCGGCGGACGCCCGTCTGGACGGCGCCCCGCTGCCCGCGGAACTGCAGGAAAGGCTCGACGCCGGCACCTCCGCCGCGCGCGCCGCCTACACGGCCCTGGCAGCCTTCCTTGAGGACGAGTTGCTGCCCGCGGCCCCGGACAAGGACGCGGTGGGCCGCGAACGCTATGCCCTCGCCTCGCGCTCGTTCCTCGGCGCCGCGGTGGACCTGGAAGAGACGTACGCCTGGGGTGTGCAGGAGCTCGAACGGCTCATCATGGAGCAGGAACGGGTGGCCGGGCAGATCAAGCCCGGGGCCTCGATCGAGGAAGCCAAGGCCATCCTCAACAACGATCCGACCCGGCAGATCAAGGGCACCGACAAGCTCAAGGCCTGGATGCAGGGACTCTCGGACCGCGCCATCTCCGAACTGGCCGACGTCCATTTCGACATCCCGGACGTCATGAAGACCCTCGAGTGCATGATCGCCCCCACCGACGAGGGCGGCATCTACTACACAGGACCGTCCGACGATTTCTCCCGCCCGGGCCGCATGTGGTGGTCCGTGCCTGCCGGCGAGGACACCTTCACCACCTGGTCCGAAACCACCACCGTCTTCCATGAAGGCGTGCCCGGGCACCACCTCCAGATTGCCACCGCCAGCTACCGGCGGGGGCTGCTGAACAACTGGCGCCGCAACGTCTGCTGGGTTTCCGGCCACGGCGAAGGCTGGGCCCTGTACGCCGAGCAGCTCATGCTGGAGTTGGGGTACCTGAAGGACCCCGGCGACCACATGGGCATGCTGGACGGACAGCGCATGCGGGCAGCCCGCGTGGTCTTCGACATCGGCGTGCACCTGGAACTGCCGGTACCCGAACGCTGGGGCAGCGGCACCTGGACCCCGGACAAGGGCTTCGACTTCCTCAAGGCCAACCTGGACATCAGCGAAGGCCAGCTGCAGTTCGAGTTCACCCGCTACCTTGGCTGGCCGGGCCAGGCCCCGTCCTACAAGGTGGGCCAGCGCCTCTGGGAACAGATCCGCGCCGAACTGGAGACCCACGACGGCTTCGAGCTGAAGTCCTTCCACAGCAAAGCCCTGAACATCGGCTCCGTGGGGCTGGATACGCTGCGGCGGGCGCTGCTGGGCTGAGCCCCTACGCCGCTTTGGGCGGCAGACATCCTCTGCACCGCCTCCCTCGCCTCGCAAGCTCGGCCAGGGAACCCGGGCGGTGTGGGCCCATGCGTGCTCGCTTAGACGCACGCTGCCGGATGCCTGCCGCCCAAAGCTTCCTCTTGTTAGATATCCCACAGCGTCCGGGGAATAACTTCATAAATGACTGGATTCACGCCGCATAACCGGGCTCCATGACCTCTTGGCACATTATGGGACGTCATATTTCTAAACGTCCGTTCGCTCTGTTATCCGGCGTGCACCTAGCGTGTTCCGGTGAGCACTTCAACCAACACCACCGCAGCCGCCGGCAAGACCGCGTCCCGGCTCCCCAAGTGGGCAGGATCCTTCGGCGTCCAGATCATCGCGGCACTGGTCATCGGCCTGGCCCTCGGCCTGATCGCCAAGTACACCGGCAGCACCAAGGCTGCCCCCAACGGCCTCGGCGCCACCCTGCAGATCATCGGCTCGAGCTACGTCTCGCTGCTGCAGACGGCCGTCGTCCCCCTCATCTTCACCGCGGTGGTCAGCTCCATCGCCAACCTCCGCCAGGTCTCCAACGCCGCCAAGCTGGCGTGGAACACCCTGCTATGGTTCGCCATCACCTCGCTGGTATCAGTGCTCATCGGCATCGGCCTGGGCGTGCTGCTGCAGCCCGGCGCCAACACCGGCATCACCCAGGAGGCCAAGTACGCCGGCAAGACCGGTGACTGGTGGTCCTTCCTCATTGGCCTGTTCCCCAAGAACTTCCTGGGCCTCGGCGCCAGCTCCACCGTGACCGAAAGCGCCTCCGCTGCCACCACGGTCAGCACCTCCGTCAGCTTCAACGTGCTGCAGATTCTCGTGATCGCCATCGCCGTCGGCATCGCTGCACTGAAGGTGGGCAAGCAGGCCGAGCCGTTCCTGAACCTCAACGCCTCCGCGCTGGCCGTCATCCAGAAGGTGCTGTGGTGGATCATCCGCGTTGCACCGATCGGCACCATCGGCCTGATCGGCAACGCCGTGGCCATCTACGGCTGGGACACCATCGGCGCCCTCGGCAAGTTCACCGTGGCCATCTATGTGGGCCTGGCCCTGGTGCTCTTCGGCCTGTACCCGGCGCTGGTCCGTGCCCATGGCCTGTCCGTCAAGCAGTACTTCTCCGGCGCCTGGCCCGCGATTCAGCTGGCCTTCGTCTCCCGCTCCTCGATCGGCACGCTGCCGCTCACGCAGCGCGTCACCGAACGCAGTCTGGGCGTCCCCCGCGGCTACGCCTCCTTCGCCGTGCCGCTGGGCGCCACCACCAAGATGGACGGCTGCGCGGCCATCTACCCGGCCATCGCCGCGATCTTCGTGGCCCAGTTCTTCGGCATCAACCTGGACTTCAGCCAGTACCTGCTGATCGTCCTGGTCTCGGTCCTCGGTTCCGCAGCAACGGCAGGCACCACGGGCGCCGTCGTCATGCTGACGCTGACCCTCTCCACGCTGGGACTCCCGCTGGCCGGCGTCGGGCTCCTGCTGGCGATCGACCCCATCCTGGACATGGGCCGCACCGCCGTCAACGTGGCAGGCCAGGCACTGGTCCCCGCGATCGTGGCCAAGCGCCAGGGCATCCTGGACGAGTCGCTCTACAACGCGCCGCGCAACGGCACCCCGTTCATCGACGACGCCCCTGAAAACGACGCCCCGGCCGCCGAGGCCGACGGCGGGGCCCGCGAGCTCGCGGACAGCAAGGCCTAAGCGGAGGCTCACCTCTGCACGGACGAATCACCCGGGCCATGCCCGGGTGATTCGTCCGTTAACGGGTGGCTTCTGGGTAGGCCGCAGGACATCGGCTCGCAGATGCTGGCAGGATTCCGCTCCCTCGGCGGCGGCGAGCTGCCCGAGATGACCAAGGCACTGTACGAAAGCCGTCAGGAAGTCATGGCCCGCATGGTGGCCGAGGCACAGCAGCGCGGCGCCAACGCCATCCTGGCCATGCGCTTCGACACCTCCGAGATGGGCACCAACTGGACCGAAGTCTGCGCCTACCGCTACGCGGCCAGCAGTCCCGCGCGGCGGGCGTACTTGAGCGCCTTGGCACGATTGTGGAGCTGGCGTCGGTGGCTTCGTGACTGCGGTATGGCTGTTGGGTGTAAAGAAGTTGCGGCGTGCAGGTGCCCAGGTAAAGGCGGTGCTTTCGATCGGTAGCTGTGCCCGGTGGGCGTGCTGATTTCCAGTGAGTGCTCGTTCCCGGGCAGCGGCTTTACGGTCCACCCGCTGATTTCCTTGGTGTGGTTGCACTGTTCGCAAAGTCCGGCGCCGTTGTGCAGGTTTGTGGTCCCGCCGGACCGCCAGGGGACGATGTGGTCGATGTGCCTGATGGGCGCATCGCAGTACGGGGTGCGGCAGGTGTCATCCCGGGCTTCGATGAAGCGTCGCATTCCGCGTGGGAACAGGCGTGCCTTGGAATCGGTGGCAAGGAGGTCGCTGTTGCCCGGTGCCGTGTAGAGCCGCCTGACCCACACCTTGAAGTCCTGATCCGGCTCAGCAGGTCGTTCAGCGAGGACGGACCTCGCCCATCCGGCCGGAACAATTCCGTAGCCCGTGAGGCGTGCCGGTTCGCTGTCTCCCTGGAAGAGCGTGCGGTCGGTCATGACCAACTGGACCTCGACGCCCGAGAGGCCCCCGGGCGTGCCGGTGAGCCGTTCAACGAGGGTGTCGGCCATGACTTGGCCGCGGCTGCGGGGGTCGCCGTCCGAGCGGACCGAGTCGGCCTGGCGGCTAAGCGCCGCGTGCACCGCCACGCCCTCGGCCACGGGGAGCAGCGCGGTCAGGTAGGTCATGGTGTCTGGTGCGGGGCGCAGGCTGACATGCCGTTCAGCAGCGGCGCGGCTGGCCCGTTCCGTCACGGAGCGGGGGTCCCTGCGGTAGGCCGCGGCCTTTGCGGCGGCGATAATGGCCCGGTCTCCGGCCCCGGAGAGAGTCCCGGTGTCGGCTGCGAGTTCCTCGTCCACGGCGCAACGATCAACAGCGCTGAGGCACGCTGTCTCTTTGACCAGCAAAGTTGCCCGCCATTCGTTCAACTGCCCCGTTTCCAAGGCAGCCATGGTGCGTGGCATTTCCGTCACAAGCGCCTTGGCGAGGCCGAGGATCCGGGATCCACGGTTGGGTGATTCGCGCCGGGCGAGCGCGATCTGCGCGGCCACGCCCTGGCCGTGCTCGGACGTGGGTACGCCACCCTGGGCTTGCTTGCGGCGCTGCGCGAGGTCAAAAGCGACAGCAACCCTGGCCTGGAGGGCTGCGATGGCCGACTTGAGGTCCTCCAGTCCACGCAGTTGATCGACCAGTTGGTCACTGCTGGTGCCCGGGCGGAGGGAGCCCACCGCGTTGATGAGATCCTGCACGCAGTCGCCACGCCAGGGAGTCTCTGGAACAAGAGTTTCCGGAGCACGGGAACGTGCAGGTGCCACTCCCCGAGTGGTCCGCGTTTCCTGAATCCCGTCCATGTCCATACTCTTCCAGCAGGCACAGACATTATTGGATCAGATGCCCGCCGAGGCCCGGAAAGCGGAAGGGTCGCCGTCCGATGGCGTGACGGCTGGCTGCCAACCCGCCTTGTTCAGAGGCCCGAAGGAACCTCAATCGGGATCGTCCCCAGTTGTGGTCAGCGAAACAGGCTACGCATGGTGGACGACCGCGCTTGCGCTTGCCCGATGCTGGCGGTGCAGTGGCATGGCGCTATGTGAGTAGATCCCTTACCGCTTCGGTGACGTGTGCGAGTTCCTCCCCGGCGTCAAGAATCAGCTGACCCTGAACGTGCCAGGTCTCTGGGCAGGAGGGGTCTTGCAGCGTGAAGCTCAACCTAACATGGCCCGTGTGGTCGCCGAGAGCAGCAGGTCGCCCTCTAGGGATTCATAGGATTTGGTACCGGGCCAGCCCTTCCAATGTCCCGCCAAATCCTCGAAGAATTCGGACAGGTCATCAAAGCCCTTTCCATAGTGGGCTGCGACCTTACGGTGCCCGCTGAGGTCCTTCAATGTAACGGAGACAAGCAGGCTGGTTGCCTCGCCGTCGGAACCGCGCTGAACAACTTCGAACGTGAGTTGTTGTGAGCGCCCAATCACTACTTTTCGCATCACCCCATTCTGTAGGCATATGCCCCTTTCACGTCCAAGGGGAATCCGTGCCGTCGGAAGAGGTTTGGGTTCAAGGTGCGGAGGCGTTGGCCGAGAGCCTACATCGCCCCCAATCCATCCTCAATCTCCGTAAAGAACCGCTTCCGAAGCAACTTGGCCAGGCACGCACCCTTAACTTGCGCAGCGTGCAAAATTGCACTTAGTGTAAGTATGTGAACCCTCTGAGCAGCCCCGACGTCCTTGGCGGCAGCGACGCCGCCTCCCCGTCACGCCGGGAACTCAACAAGGCCGCCACACGACGTGCCATCGCGACGGCGGCGCTGGGCCTGCTCCGCGACAAGGGCGTGGGCCAGTTCACGGTGGAGGACATTGCGGCGGCTGCCGGCATTTCCCGCCGCACTTTCTTCAACTACTACTCAAGCTTCGAAGCCGCCATGGCCTCCGTTGCCGACGGCTTCCTGGACCGCGCCCTGGAACAGTTCCGGCTGCGCCCTGCCAGCGAGCCCGTGCTGGAGTCAGCACAGGCCGCGCTCATGGCCCTGGCCGATCCCGCGACCATCGCACCCATGGCCGAGTTCTTCAGCCTCACGCAGGAAAGCCCCTCCCTGGCACGCTCCGAACTGGAAGCCTGGGACCACTGCACCAGCCAGATCATCGATGCCGCACGTGAGCGGCTCGGCCCCCGCGCCAACGAGCTCTACCTCCGGGCGCTGGCCGGTTCCGTGATCTCCTGCGGCAAGGCGGCCATGACGGTCTGGTTCGAGGAAAGCGACTCCGACCTCTCCCCTGCTTCCCTGACACGGCTCCGCCAATACCTCATCGACGCCATGGGCCTGCTCGGCTCGGGCTTCGCGTCGCAGACCGCGCCCACCACCCTCCCCGCCACTCACCCTTCCGATTCCACGTCCTCCACCACAGAACGGTTCTGACATGGCGCTTCTCCTGTACCGGCTCGGCAAATTCTCCTACCGGCACCGCTGGCTGGTGATTTCCCTGTGGCTGGCTGTCCTCCTGGGCATGGGTGGGGCGGCTGCTGCCTTCCACGGCACCATGTCCAACAACTTCCAGATCCCCGGCACCGAGACCCAGCGGATGCTGGACAAGCTCAAGAAGGAGCTGCCGGAGTCGTCCGGCGGATCCGCCGGCATCGTGTTCGAGGCCGGCGAGGCAGGCTTCACCCCGGCAGGAAAGACCGCCGTCGGGACCGCCATGACGGAGCTTCGGACGCTGCCCGATGTCCAGGGCACGGTGGACCCCTTTGAAACGCAGGCACAGCTGGACGGGGCCCCGGCTGAGATTTCCGCAGCGGAGGCCAAGCTGGCAGCAGGCCAGGCCGAGCTTGACGCCTCCCGCACCCAGCTGGCCGCCGGCCAGTCCCAGCTGGCGGCTGCGGAGCAGCAGATGGCCGCGGCCGGGCTGCCGGCAGAGGCCATCCGGGCGCAGCTGGCGCCCCAGCGCGCCCAGCTTGCGGAGGGCCAGGCCAAGCTCGACGCCGGCGCCAAGGAAGCCGCGGACGGCGCCGCCGCACTGGCGCTCGGCAAGCGGCAGCTCACCGCATCGGAAGGCATGCGCTTCGTCTCCACCGACGGGAGGGCCGCCATCGCCCAGGTCCAGTTCAAGACCTCCGTCAATGGCCTGACCCCGGCCGTGCGCCAGCAGGTGCAGGACATCGTGCACGGCGTCTCCTCGGCCGGCGTCACGGCGCTGGCCAGCAAGGAAATCACCGAGGACGTCTCGCAGTTGTTCGGCGTCTCGGAAATCGTCGGCATCGCCGTCGCAGCCCTGGCCCTCATCGTCATGCTGGGAACGCTCATTGCCGCCGGACTGCCGCTGCTCATGGCCCTCATCGGCGTCGCAGTCGGCGTCGGCGGGACCTTCGCGCTGACGGGCGTGGTGGACATGAGCTCCATTTCGCCCATGCTGGCCCTCATGCTGGGCCTCGCCGTCGGCATCGACTACTCACTGTTCATCGTCAACCGCCACCGCGGACAGCTGCTCGCCGGCATGGACCCCGAGGAGTCGGCGGCCCTCGCCACCGGCACCTCGGGCAACGCCGTGCTCTTCGCCGGCCTCACCGTGGTCATCGCGCTTGCCGCGCTCGTGGTTCCCGGGCTCCCGTTCCTGGCTGTCATGGGTCTGTCCGCCGCCGCCACGGTGGCAGTCGCCGTCGTCGTGTCCCTGACGCTGACCCCTGCGGTCCTGTCGCTGATCGGGCGCAGGCTGGTCTCCAACCGGGCCTGGGCCAAGGCGGCACGCCACAACGCTGAACCCGGCCATGAGGCCGCGGACCTCGAGCGCGCCGAGAAGCGCAGCAGCGGCGGCTGGGGCGGGCTGGTGACCCGCCATCCGTGGACCGCGCTGCTGGCCGGCGTCGTGCTGCTGGGCGTACTGGCGCTGCCGGCCTCGCAGCTGCGGCTCGCCCTGCCCGACGGCGGTTCCGAGCCCGTGGATTCGCAGGCCTTCAAGGCCTACGACCTCACCCGCCAGAGCTTCGGCGAGGGCATGACCGGCCCCATCGTGGTGGTGGGCGAATTCCCGGCCGGACTCAGCGAGGACGAGGCCAGGAACAAGCAGTTCGACGTCGCGGATGAACTCCGCAGCGTGGACAACGTCATTGCCGCCGCTCCGCTCGCCCTCAGCGAAGACCGCCGAACCGCCATCTTCCAAGTCATCCCCAAGGAGGGTCCGGCAAGTGCCAGCACCGTCCAGGTGGTCTCCGAGCTCCGCGCCAAAGGCAAGGAAATCCGCGAATCCACAGGTGTCACCATCGGCCTCACGGGCCAGACTGCGGGCAACGTGGACGTCTCGGAGAAGCTCGGGGCGGCCTTGCCCCCTTACCTGGCGATCGTCGTCGGGCTGTCCCTGATCCTCCTCCTGCTGGTGTTCCGCTCGATCGTGGTGCCGCTGCTCGCCACCGGCGGTTTCCTGCTCTCGCTCGCGGCGGCCTTCGGCGCCGTCGTGGCCGTCTACCAGTGGGGCTGGCTGGGAGCGGTGTTCGACGTCGCCAACCCGGGCGCGGTGCTCAGCTTCCTGCCGATCATCCTGATCGGTGTGCTGTTCGGCCTGGCAATGGACTACCAGGTGTTCATCACCTCGGGCATGCGCGAATCCTTCATGCACGGCGAGGACGCCAAGCATGCGGTCCGCAGCGGCTTCAGGCACGCCGCCGCAGTGGTCACCGCAGCCGCGATCATCATGGTCAGCGTGTTCGCAGGCTTCATTTTCAGCCACCTGACCATGGTCCGGCCGCTCGGCTTCGCGATGGCGTTCGGCGTGCTGGTTGACGCGTTCGTGGTCCGCATGACGATAGTTCCGGCCGTGATGTACCTGCTGGGCGGGAAGGCCTGGTGGCTGCCGCGCTGGCTGGACAAGTTGCTGCCCGACGCCGACGTCGAGGGCGCCTCCCTGCAGCGGACGGGCGCCGAGACCCTCGACAAGGAGCTGGTCTCCTAGTCACGGAACACGCCCGAGCTAAGCGATCGCCAACTAACTTTTTTCGCTTCGGGCATGTTACTTTACCAAATCGTGACGTAAGGTGAGATCCACCACACACCAACCGCCCCGTCCTTCGGAGCGCACCCGGTCCGGATTCGGTCAGATTCGGGGACTCAGGCATCTAGCTGGAGATCGGTTGTGTGGCCCGGGACCGACGAGGATACGAGGGATACAGATGACTCTTGCTGATGCCGGACGGCGACCTTCCGACCGTGACCGCGTTCCCGGGCAACAGCCCAAGACGCCAGCCTGCGGACGGTGCGGCCCCGGCACCTCGCTGAGTTTCCTTGACTACATTCCGGAGGTCTACTCCGCAGACGGAAGCGGACTGCTGCCGCCATCGGCCAGCTACACCTGCGTCAGGTGTGGGGAAGCCGGCAGCCACCAGGTTCCCTCCGGCTGGGCACCGCCCGGATGGCACTGGTACTCCTGAGACAGCCCGGCCCTCATCCCGCGCCGTTGAACGTGCAATTCACTCGATGAAGAGGAATTTGGCGAATGACGACTATCTCCGCATCCCCTGCCGCTGACAACGCCGATCATTCTCGGGGGCGTCCTTGGTGCTCCGACTGCCGAAGCGACGCCCATTTGATGGTGGAAAGCATTGCCCCGGTAAGGCCATTGAGCCACGAGGCAGTGGACCTGGCCTACACATGCTTGGAGTGTGACTCCTTCTACGCCCACCCTGTCGCGGTCGACCGGGCTGCCGCGATCATGGACCACAGTGGCATTGTGCCCGGAGTCCTCCATTTCGACGGCGACTATTTCCATTGCGGGAAGCCGATGAAAATGTCGGGCCCCGAACTGGCAGCCTATGCTGTCGCCCGGCCCCAAGACCCCCCGGTACACCGCTTCCCCACGAAGGTCCTGCGCTGCCGCTGCGGGTTCCGTCTGGCGCCCCCGCCTGAAGGGAATCCGGGACCCTGGCAAGGCGCATACTATCCTTGAGCGGTGACCCGATTGATCCTGGCCTCCCAGTCCCCCGCCCGCACCAAGCTCCTCACGGAGGCCGGCATCCACCACGAAGTCCTGGTCTCCGATGTGGACGAGGACGCAGTCCAGGCACGGTACGGCGTGACCGACCCGCACGACACCGCGCTCCTGCTGGCCCGGGCCAAGGCCGAGGCCGTCGCCGCACTGCCGGAGGCCGAGGGCGCCCTGGTCCTCGGCTGCGATTCCGTGTTCGAGTTCGACGGCGAATCCCATGGCAAGCCCTACACGGCAGCGGTGGCCCGGGAACGGATGCTGCGCATGAGCGGCTCCAAGGGCACCCTCCACACGGGCCACTGGCTGGTGGACTGCCGCGACACGGAAGCCGACTTTGACGAGACGGATGACGCCGAAGACCGCGAAACAGCCGAAGGAACCGGCGCCACCTTGGGAGCCGTCTCCAGCGCAGACGTCCATTTCGCCGAGATGAGCGAAGTCGACATTGACGCCTACATCGCCACGGGCGAACCGCTCCACTGCGCCGGCTCGTTCACCATCGACGGCCTGGGCGGGGCCTTCATCCGCAAGGTCGACGGCGACCCGCATGCCGTCGTCGGCCTCTCCATCTCGACCCTCCGCGAGCTGCTCAGCCACGCGAACGTCGGCATCACGGAGCTGTGGCAGGTCGACGGGCAATAGACGCAATTTGTAGCAACCCTACAAAGCATCGCCGCTTCAAGCACGGAATCCCCTATCAATATGGGCGGAACCCTCAAAATCGCGCTAGTCTCCTTGGAGGACAGAAGGAGTCAACTTGTCAGCTAACCCGGCGCAGCCCATTTCCAGCCCTCTCACCAAGGTCTTGATTGCCAACCGCGGCGAAATCGCGGTCCGCATCATCCGTGCAGCCCGGGACGAAGGCATCGCCTCGGTCGCCGTCTACGCGGATCCGGACCGCGACGCCCTGCACGTCAGGCTCGCCGACGAGGCCTACGCGCTGGGCGGCAACACGGCGGCGGAGTCATACCTCCTCATGGACAAGCTGATCGAAGTTGCCAAGCGGTCCGGCGCAGACGCCATCCACCCCGGCTACGGCTTCCTGGCCGAAAACGCCCAGTTTGCCGAGAAGGTCATCGACGCCGGCATCACGTGGATCGGCCCCTCCCCCGCCGCGATCTCCGCGCTGGGCGACAAGGTCCAGGCCCGCCACATCGCCGAAAAGGTCGGCGCCCCGCTGGTCCCCGGCACGGCCGACCCCGTGGAGTCCGCGGACGAGATCCTGGCCTTCGCCCAGGAATTCGGCCTGCCCGTCGCCATCAAGGCTGCCTACGGCGGTGGCGGCCGCGGCATCAAGGTGGCCCGCACGCTGGAGGAAATCCCCGAACTCTTCGAATCCGCCGTCCGCGAGGCCATCGCCGCCTTCGGCCGCGGTGAGTGCTTCATCGAGCGCTTCCTGGACGCGCCGCGCCACGTCGAGACCCAGTGCCTGGCCGACGCCTACGGCAACGTGGTGGTGGTCTCCACCCGCGACTGCTCTCTGCAGCGCCGCAACCAAAAGCTCGTGGAAGAGGCCCCGGCGCCGTTCCTGAGCGAGGAGCAGAACAAGCGCCTCTACGAGGCCTCCAAGGCCATCCTCAAGGAGGCCCACTACCTGGGCGCCGGCACCTGCGAGTTCCTGGTGGGCCAGGACGGAACCATCTCCTTCCTCGAGGTCAACACGCGCCTGCAGGTGGAGCATTGTGTCTCCGAAGAAGTCACCGGAATCGACCTCGTCCGCGAGCAGTTCCGCATCGCCCGCGGCGAAGCACTCGGCTATGACGATCCCGAGATCCGCGGCCACTCCTTCGAATTCCGCATCACGGGCGAGGACCCGGGCCGCAACTTCATGCCCGCCCCCGGCACCGTCACCACGCTGAAGAACCCCACGGGCCCCGGTGTCCGCATTGACTCCGGCATCGAGCAGGGCGACGTCATCAGCGGCAACTTCGACTCGATGCTATCCAAGCTGATCGTCACCGGCTCCACCCGTGCCCAGGCCCTGCAGCGCTCGCGCCGCGCCCTTGAAGAGATGGTGGTGGAGGGCATCCCCACCGTCATCCCCTTCGATCTCGCTGTGGTCACCGACCCCGCGTTCGCCCCGGCCGAGGGCCCGTTCAGCGTGCACACGCGCTGGATCGAAACCGAGTTCGTGAACAACATCCCGGCGTGGTCCGGCGCCGGCGCCTGGCCGGAAGCCCCCGACGCCGGTGAGCGCCAGCGCGTCGTCGTCGAGGTCGGTGGCAAGCGCCTCGAGGTTGTCCTTCCTGCGACGCTGGGTTCCGTGGCTGCGGTTGCGGGCGGCGGCACGGGCAAGGCCGGCAAATCCAAAAAGCGCTCCCGCTCGGCGGGCGCTGCCGCGGCAGTTGCCGGCGGGAACGCGCTCACCTCGCCCATGCAGGGCACCATCGTCAAGGTGGCAGCGGCCGACGGCGATGTTGTCGCCGAAGGCGATCTGATCGTGGTCCTCGAGGCCATGAAGATGGAACAGCCCCTGACGGCCCACCGGGCCGGCACCATCCACGGCCTTGGCGCCAAGGCCGGCGAGACGGTGGCAGCGGGCGCGGTTATCGCCACGATCGAAGACTGACCACACGGTTCCTGGCCGGTAAGGCCCCGCACCATTGGTGCGGGGCCGGACTCGTTAAGCAGAATGCCCGGCGAGTCCATGACTCGCCGGGCATTTCTCTGTTCAGGCAGGAAGGAATCAGGCCACGTTGTTCTCGTAGTCCATGTCCTTGGTTTCGCGGGTCATCCAGAGAGCCACGAACGTTGCAAGGGCGGCGAGGGCCATGTACAGGCCGATCAGCCAGGTGCTGCCGGAGCCTGCCTGCCACAGGGCGATGGCGACGAAGGATGCCGGGGCCGCGCCGATCACCGAGGACAGGTTGTAGGCCACCGCGGAACCCGTGTACCGGACGTTGGCGGGGAAGAGCTCAGGCAGGATGGCTGCCATCGGGCCGAACGTCAGGCCCATGAGCGTGAAGCCCACGATCAGGCCCACCATGGCGGCAGCCTGGCCGGGACCGAACATGGTGAACCACACTCCACCGAAGACGAAGATGCCGGCCGTGACGCCCAGCAGGAACTTGCGGCGGCCCCACTTCTCGGCCAGCGGCCCGGAGACCACCGTGAAGATGCCGAAGAACACGACGCCGATGATCAGCATCCAGAGGAAGTCGCCGCGGCTGATGCCCAGGCCGGGAACGAAGGCCGCGATCTGCTCGGCAGACATCGGCTTGCCGGCCTTCTCGGCCGCAGCCTTGGCCGTTTCAACGGAGGCCGGGGCCGTGCCGTAGGTCAGCGTGAAGGACGTCATGATGTAGAACAGCACGTACGTGGCGAACATGATGAACGTGCCCGCGACGACGGGCCGCCAGTGGCTCTTCATGGTGGCCGCCAACGGCAGCTTCTGGACCTTGTCCTGTTCAATGACCTTGGTGAACGAGGCGCTCTCCACGAGCTTCAGGCGGACGTACAGGCCCACCAGCACCAGGACGGCGCTGAGGATGAACGGAACACGCCAGCCCCAGTCCAGGAACTGCTGCGGCGTCAGTGCCACATTCATCCAGATGAAGATCAGGTTGGCGATGATGAAGCCGATCGGCGCACCCAGCTGCGGGAACGTGCCGAAGATGGCACGCTTGCCCTCCGGTGCGTTCTCCGTGGCCAGCAGTGCAGCGCCGGACCATTCGCCGCCGAGCGCCAGGCCCTGGCAGAAGCGCAGCACGACGAGCAGGAGCGGGGCCAGGACTGCCCAGCCCGGCATCGACGCCGTCGGCAGGAGTCCGATGAGGAACGTGGCGATGCCCATGGTCAGCAGCGAGGCCACCAGGGTGCCCTTGCGGCCGATCTTGTCACCGAAGTGGCCGAACACGATCGCGCCCACGGGGCGGGCGACGAAGGCAACGCCGAAGATCGCAAAAGCGCTCAGCAGGGCGTTGATGTCGGTCGCGTTGGGGAAGAAGAGTTTCGGGAAGACCAGGACCGATGCGGTGGCATACGCATAGAAGTCGTAGAACTCGATCGTCGTGCCGATCAGGCTGGCGAAGATCACCCGTCCCCGCGAGTTCGCCGGTTTGGCGGTCCCGCTTTCCCTGGATGTCGCTATGGAAGACATGTAATGGTTGCTTTCGTTCGCACCGGCCGCTGCCCCGTGGAGCCTGTCCGGCGAAGGATTATTCGAGAGTTCAATAATAGTTCCCGCAGTCCATTGACCGGACAACCAAGTCCACCATGCGGACGCCGCACGGAATCTCACCCCCTGGTCATGGGGAAAGTCCTCACCTTCGCCTCACGCGTTCGTGATGCCCCAGATAGGCAAATGTCACAGCACGTTTACAAACGGCGACGGTCCGTGAAATGAGCCGTACCTACCTTTGAAGGACAACGTCCCCCACACAGGAGGCACTCCGTGACTGTTGACCGCACTGCAGATGAACTGGCCCTCGCCCAGTCCACTGCCACCGCCGCCCCCGCCCTTGAACACCGCCCCGGCCGCTGGATTGCCAACTGGGATGCCGAAGACAAAGGCCAGTGGGAAGCCGAAGGCCGGTCCATCGCCAAGCGCAATCTCTACTGGTCGATCTTCGCCGAATTCCTCGGCTTCGTCGTATGGCAGCTCTGGTCGATCGTGGTCGTCCAGCTCCCTGCAGCCGGCTTCAAGTTCGACACCAACCAGATCTTCTGGCTCATCTCCATCCCCAGCCTGGTCGGCGCCACGCTCCGCATCCCCTACACGTTCATGGTCCCGAAGTTCGGTGGCCGCAACTGGACCATCGTCTCCGCGCTGCTTCTGCTGATTCCGTCGGCGGGCCTGGCGATGTGTGTGTCCAACCCCGGCACTCCGTTTGGCGTCATGCTCCTCGTCGCCGGCCTGGCCGGCTTCGGCGGCGGCAACTTCGCCAGTTCCATGGCCAACATCACCTTCTTCTACCCGGCCCGCGAAAAGGGCTGGGCGCTGGGCCTGAACGCTGCCGGCGGCAACCTCGGCGCCGCCGTCGCACAGCTGGTTGTTCCGATCGCCATCACCCTGCTGGCGGCCGGTACCGTCAATCTGCCCATGGCCGGCCTCATCTGGATCCCGCTGATCCTTGTGGCCACCTTCGGCGCCTGGAAATACATGAACAACCTCACCAGCGCCAAGGGTGACGTGGCCGGATCCGTGGCGGCCCTCAAGGAACCGCACCTGTGGATCATGGCGTTCCTCTACATCGGCACGTTCGGCTCCTTCATCGGTTTCGCCGGTGTCTTCCCCAAGCTGATCAAGGACTACTTCCCGGACTTCTCCTCCATCCACGTCGGCGCGGTGGCCCTGTCGCTCGCCTTCCTTGGCCCGCTGGTCGGCTCGCTGGCCCGCCCCTACGGCGGACGCATGGCGGACCGCATGGGCGGGGCCCGCATGACCATCGCCTCCTTCGCCTCCATGGCCGTCATCACGCTGACCATGATCGCGACCCTGCCGCTGAAGAACTTCTGGCTCTTCCTGGTCCTGTTCCTCTTCCTCTTCGTGGCCAGCGGCTTCGGAAACGGCGCCACCTACCGCATGATCCCGGTGATCTTTGCAACGTCCAGCCGCGCAGCCCGCTCCGGCGCCAGCGGCGCCGTCACCGGGCGACTGGCCTCTTCCTCCCTCGGCCTGATCTCCGCGATCGGCGCCTATGGCGGATTCGTCATCCCCCAGGTGCTCAACGCGTCCAACTCGAGCACCGGTTCGTATACCCCGGCGTTCTACGGATTCGTCGGAGCCTACGTCCTGATGCTCATCGTCTGCTGGGCCTTCTACATCCGCCCCGCCCAGAAGCGCAACACGATCGGACACATCTAGATGCCCAACGGCGCCGACACCCACTGCCCCTACTGCGCGCTCCAGTGCGCCATGACGCTGACCCCGGCCAACCAGCCGGGGTCGGCGCCCGCGCCCGCCGCAGCACCGGCAAGCCTTGCCGTCCCCGTCCTTGACGTTTCCGGGCGCGACTTCCCCACCAACCGGGGCGGGCTGTGCCGCAAGGGCTGGACGTCGGCGTCGTTGTTGCGCCACAACGGCCGGGTCACCGAGCCGATGCTCAAAGGCTCCGACGGCGTCCACCAGCCCATCAGCTGGGACCAGGCCCTCATGCTCATCACCGCCGCCGTCAAGGACACGCAGAAGCAGTACGGTATGGACGCCGTCGGGGTCTTCGGCGGCGGCGGCCTGACCAACGAGAAGGCCTACCTGCTGGGCAAGTTCGCCCGGCTGGCGCTGCGGACCTCGCGCATCGACTACAACGGCCGCTTCTGCATGTCCTCGGCGGCAGCCGCCGGAAACCGCGCCTTCGGCGTGGACCGCGGACTGCCCTTCCCCGTCCAGGACCTCGACTCCGCCTCCGTCATCCTGATGCTCGGCTCCAACGTTGCCGAGACCATGCCCCCGTTCGTCCAGCACCTGCAGGGCGCCCGCGACGCCGGCGGGCTGATCGTGGTGGACCCCCGCCGTTCCGCGACGGCCGCGTTCACCGCCGACGGCGGCGGCTTCCACCTGCAGCCCACCCCCGGCACCGATCTGGCCCTGCTGCTCGGCATCTCCCACGTGGTGGTCCACGAGGGCCTCGCCGACACCGAATACCTCCGAACCCGCACGTCCGGCTACGACGCCCTGATCCGCAGCCTGAACGCGTTCTGGCCCGAGCGCGTCCAGTCCATCACCGGCGTCCCCGCCACCCTGATCCGTGAAACCGCCCGCCGGCTCGCCCACGGCGCCCGCACCGGCGGCGCCTACATCCTCAGCGGCCGCGGCGTGGAGCAGCACGTGGACGGCACCGACACCGCCACGGCCGCCATCAACCTCAGCCTGCTGCTGGGCCTGCCCGGCTCGGCCCGCAGCGGCTACGGCACGCTCACCGGCCAGGGCAACGGCCAGGGCGGCCGCGAGCACGGCCAGAAGTCCGACCAGCTCCCCGGCTACCGCAAGATCACGGACCCCGCCGCACGCGCCCACATGGCCAAGGTGTGGAACGTGGACGAGTCCCTCATCCCCGGCCCGGGCCTGCCGGCCGTGCAGCTGCTGCAGTCGCTGGGACAGCCCGACGGCGTCCGCTGCCTTTTCGTGCACGGCGCCAATGTGGCGGTCTCCGCGCCCGACGCCAGCGCCGTCGTCGACGGGCTCCGCAGCCTCGATTTTCTGGTGGTGTGCGACTTCTTCATGTCCGAGACCGCCGTCGAAGCCGATCTGGTCCTGCCCGTGACCCAGTGGGCCGAGGAGGAAGGCACGCTGACCAACCTCGAAGGCCGCGTGCTCCGCCGGCGGAAGGCCCTGACGCCGCCGCCTGGCGTCCGCAGCGAACTCTGGCTCATGGCCCGCCTGGCCGAACTCCTGGACGCACCGTCAACCTTCAGCGACGACCCCGAAACGGTGTTCGAGGAACTGCGCCTCGCTTCCGCCGGCGGCCTGGCCGACTACTCCGGCATCGACTACGCCATGCTGGACCGCGGCGAGGCCGCCTACTGGCCCTACCCCGCCGGCAGCCAGGGCACGCCCCGTCTCTTCGCGGACGGCTTTGCCCACGCCGACGGCCGGGCCGTCCTGGTACCGGTGACCCCGTCCAAGCGCGCCCGGCGCAGCTTCGCGAACGCCGCCGCACCTGGATCGCTGGCCCTCGCCACCGGCCGGCTCCTGGAGCACTACCAGTCCGGCACCCAGACCCGCCGCGTGGCCGAACTCGCCGCCAGCCAGCCCGAGGCCAGGCTCCTGATCCACCCCGCCACCGCCGCAGCCCGGAACATCGCCGACGGCGAGTTCGTGGCCGTCAGCAACGAGCGCGGCGAGGTCGTGTGCCGTGCCGAGCTGAGCAATACGGTCCGCACGGACACCGTCTTCCTGCCCTTCCACTTCCCGGGCCAGGAGAACGCCAACCGCCTCACGGAGGCGGCCACCGATCCCATTTCCGGCATGCCGGAGTTCAAAACCAGCCGGGTCTGGGTCCGGCAAGCAATCCCGGTCGCTCTTCCAACGGGCGCCGGACTGCCGCTGCACGTCAAGGAGGCATCATGAGCGAGCGCATTGTCGTTGTCGGATTCGGTCCCGTCGCAGCCCGGCTGGTGGAGGAGCTGCTGCCCTCGGTCCGCAGTGGGCTGGTGCAACTGCTCGTCATCGGGCAGGAGGCCGAAGCCGCCTACAACCGCGTCATGGTGGCCGAGCTCGGCGTCGGGCGGACCACTCCCGAGGCCCTCGCCATGGCTGATGCCGCCGATCTGGCGGCCGACGGCGTCGACGTCCGCCTGGGCGTCAAGGTCCGGCGCATCGACCGCGCCCGGCAGCAGGTGGTCCTGTCCGACGGCACCACGCCCGGCTACGACCGCCTCGTGTTCGCCACGGGCTCCCGGCCGGTCATCCCCAACCTCACGGGCCTCAACCCGGATCCCTCCGGCCCCGTCCTCCCGGCGGGCGTGACCGCGCTCCGGGACCTCCGCGATGCCGCCGTGCTCCGCGAGGCCGTGGCAGGACGCAAGCGCGTCGTGGTCCTGGGCGGCGGCGTCCTGGGACTGGAAACCGCACTGGCCGCCGCCGAGGAAGGCGCCCAGACTACCGTGGTCCACAACGGCCCCTTCCCGCTGGGCCGCAACATCGACCGCGGCGGCGGCTCGGTCCTCACCGCCGGCCTGCGCGCCGGCGGCGTCCGCATGGCCGGCAACGCCCGCTCCACCGGCGTGGAGACGGCGGGCCCCGGCGGCAGCTTCTCGGCGCTGCTCCTCGAGGACGGCTCAGCGATCGACGGCGATCTGCTGGTTCTCTCCTGCGGCGTGCGTCCCCGGATCGAACTGGCCGAGGGCTGCGGACTGCCCACGGGCTCCGGGATCCTGGTGGACCACCACCTGCGGACCTACCACGAACCGCACATGTTCGCGATCGGCGACTGCGCCGAGGTCCGCTGCCCCGATGCTTCCTGCCTTGATTGCCGTGGAGCCACCGGCCCCTCCGGACTGGTGGGGCCGGGCTGGCGCCAGGCCGAGTGGCTCGCCGAATACCTGGTCCTGCTGGCCAGTGACGGGCAGGAAGCGGCGGACGCCCTGGCCCCGCTGCCGAAGGAACAGCCCGGCGTCGTGGTCCTCAAGGCCCGCGGCATCAACCTGGCCGTGGCCGGCGACAACCTGGCCGATCCCTGGGACGAGGAACTGCTGGAGGCCGGCTCGGCCAACGGGCGGCCACGCCGCCAGATCTCCCAGTGGGCCGATCCCGAGCACGGACGCTACGTGAAGATGACCACCCGCGGCGGAGTCCTCGAAGGACTGGTCTCGGTGGGCATGCCCCGCACCGCAGCCGAACTCGTGGTGCTGTTCGAACGCGCCGCCGAACTGCCCGCGGACCGCTCGCTGCTCCTCCGGCTCGACGGTCCCGACCAGCTGGACGCCGGGGGCGGCAACAGCAACGACCCCGAGCGCACCGTATGCCGCTGCGCCGGCGTCAGCGGCGCCAAGATCGAGGAGGCAGTCCTGGACGGCTGCAGCTCCGTCCAGGAAGTCTCCAAGGCCACCCGCGCCGGCACCGGCTGCGGCGGCTGCCACGAGGACATCAAGGGGATCATCGAAAAACATTTCCAAGCGGCTGCCGCCTGAGGCTGCTGGCTGATCCCGTTTGCCAGCTCGGGCCGCTTCAAGCCCCAAATTCCGGCCGGAAACGGCAAGGGGTCCAACCACAACGCGTGGTTGGACCCCTTTGATGTGAATAAATTATATGTGCACGTGCAGCCTGCGTGCGGCTTCCGAGATGGAACCGGTAAGTGACGGGTAGACCGTGAAAGCGCTGGCGACGTCGTCGACGTGCAGTTTCTGGGTGATCGCAACGGAGATCGGGAAGATCAGTTCCGAGGCGTTCGGGCCCACCACCACACCGCCGATCACAGTGCCGGAGCCCTTGCGCGCGATGATCTTGACGAAGCCGTCCTTGGTGTTGCGCATCTTGGCGCGGGCGTTGCTGAGCAGCGACAGCATCACCACATCGCCTTGGTACTTGCCGGATTCGAGGTCGGCCTCGGAGACGCCCACGGAGGCGATTTCCGGCGAGGTGAAGATGTTGGACGCCACCTGGTTGAGCTTGAGCGGCTTCACGGCGTCGCCCAGGAAGTGGGCGACGGCGATGCGGCCCTGCATGGCCGCCACGGAGGCCAGCGCGAAGACGCCGGTGCAGTCGCCGGCAGCGTAGATGTTGGAGGCCGTGGTGCGGGAAACGCCGTCCACCTTGATGTGGCCGGAGTCGGTCACCGCAACGCCGGCTTCCTCGAGTCCGAGCCCCGCCGTGTTGGGGATGGAGCCCACGCACACCAGGCAGTGGGAGCCGGTGACCACGGAGCCGTCACCCAGGGTGACCTTCACGCCGTCGTCGGTGCGCTCGACGGCCTGGGCACGGGAGCGGGACAGCACGCGGACGCCGCGGCGCTCAAAAACGCTCTCCAGGACCTTGGCAGCGTCGGTGTCCTCGCCCGGGAGCACCTGGTCGCGGCTGGAAATCAGGGTGACCTTGGAGCCCAGGCCGTTGTAGGCGGAGGCGAACTCGGCGCCGGTGACGCCGGAACCCACCACGATCAGCTCCTCGGGGAGCTCGTCCAGGTTGTAGATCTGGGCCCAGTTGAGGATGCGTTCGCCGTCGGGTTTCGCCGTGGGCAGTTCGCGCGGGTGCGCCCCGACCGCCAGCAGGATGGCGTCCGCTTCGACCGTCTTGGTTCCCTCGGAGGTGAGGACCTCGATGGTGTTGTTGTCCACCAGCTTGCCGGAGCCGATCATGATTTCGACGCCCAGGTGTTCCAGGCCCACGCGGATATCGTCCGACTGCTCGCGGGCCAGGTCCAGGACGCGGTCGTTGATGTGGCCCAGATCGGCGCGCGGCTTGAACACACCGCCGTCGACGTCGAACTTGACTCCCAGCTCGTCCGCCTCGCCCACGCGGGTCATGAGGTCTGCGGTGGCGATCAGGGTCTTGGACGGGACGACGTCGGTGAGGACGGCGGAGCCGCCGAGGCCTGCGCGTTCGATGATGGTCACGCGCGCACCGAGGGAGGCAGCCACCATGGCGGCTTCGTATCCTCCGGGACCACCGCCCAGGATGGCGATTCGAGGGGGGCTGAAGTCACGTTGGGTGGTCACAAAGGTCAATTCTTGCGTATAGGACCCGTTGCTGCCACTCGACCATGCCTCAGTGGCAGGCATCCCGGCCGCGGCCCGATCACTACCCAATCCGTCCGGCCGCAAGGTAGCTTGTACCAGTGAGTAACGCAGAGCTGAGCAGCACAGACCCGTTCGAGGCCGCGAAGGCCGCCGCCCACTACATTGCCGAGCAGACCGGCGTCGAATCCCATGACGTGGCCCTGGTGCTGGGCTCGGGCTGGGGCGAGGCCGCCGAGCTCATCGGCGAGACCACCGCCACCCTGACGGCCTCCGAGGTTCCGGGCTTCCACGCCCCGGCCGTGGAAGGCCATGTGGGCACTATCCGTTCAGTGCTGACCAAGGAGGGCAAGCGCGCGCTGGTTCTGGGCGCCCGCACCCACTACTACGAGGGCAAGGGCGTCCGCGCCGTGGTCCACGGCGTGCGCACGGCAGCCGCCGCCGGCTGCAAGACCTTCGTGGTCACCAACGGCTGCGGCGGGCTCAACGAGAAGTGGACCCCCGGCACCCCGGTGCTGATCAGCGACCACATCAACCTGACGGCCGCGTCCCCGCTGGAAGGGGCCACGTTCGTGGACCTCACGGATCTGTACTCCTCCCGCATCCGCGCGCTGGCCCGCGAGGTGGACCCGTCCCTGGACGAAGGCGTCTACGCCCAGTTCACCGGCCCGCACTACGAAACCCCCGCCGAGGTGCAGTACGCCAAGCGGATCGGTGCGGAGCTGGTGGGCATGTCCACGGCCCTGGAATCCATCGCCGCACGCCACGCAGGCATGGAGGTCTTCGGCATCTCGCTGGTGACCAACCTCGCCGCCGGCATCAGCCCGGTCCCGCTGAGCCACCAGGAAGTCCTCGAAGCCGGCCAGGCCGCCGGCAAGCGCATCTCCAAACTGCTCGCGGACATCATCGCCAAACTCTAGGGCACCGGCCCCTGACTCGCCGTTGCTTCACAGGCCCGGGTCCGGCGCCAGAGGCCCGACGGCGTCCACATCTACCTTCCCCACGTGGAAAGCGCGCCGAAGCCTATGAGAACGAGCTCGGAGCCTCTATTCTCATGCCATGAGCGTTCGGGTCACATTTTGGCGAGGGGAATCCCGCCATCCTGAGCGGGATCCGGCGGCACCGCGCGCGAGTGACGCATGAATACTAGAAATATTCCGCCCCATGACAGCTACGCCGCGTTCCTCGCGAGGTTGGATGCAGCCACGGCAAGCCTGAGCACGCGGGCAGGATCGCTGGACAGGGCACTTACGGCCGTCTCGTTGCTCTTGGGACCATACCAATCGGCCGTACGGAAATGGGAACGACGGCGCGTCCACGTCAGCGAGCAGCTGGCCCGGCATTCTGGGACGCCACAGACGTACACCGCTCTGAGCGAGCTCCACGACGTGGCAGTGAAGATGGAATCGATGCTCCGTGCCCGCACCCTGCGCGTCACGGAAAAGTTATCGGTCATCCAGGGACGTCGCGACGCAATCGACAAGTCACTCCTGGAGCTTGAGGTCAGCAGGGTCAAGCTGAATTCGTCCCGAATGCTGTCCCAGGACCGCGAAAACCTGAGCAGGGCCTTTTCCGAGCTGGCCGGCTCAACCGGCGCCGCCGCAACCATTCCCGATCTGGGTCTGCGTAGCGATCTCAAGGAAGCACGCGAGGCAGTCATCCTGGCTGAAGCGCTCATGGAGGTGAAGGGGTACTAAACATGGAGAATTCAGCGCACGATCAGCCGCGCAGGAACACCGTCACACTCGTGCGCTGGTCGAAGAAGCCAGGCGAAGATCCCATCATCAAGTTCATCATGTTCAGTGTCCTTGGTTTGATCCTGTGCCTGTTCCTGATGATCTTCATGCCCGGCCTCAGAAGTTTCGGTGCCGTTGCACTGTTCACGGCCATCTTCGCCGCGATTCTCACGGTTCCCACGGCTTCCGGCCGGAGGAGTTTTATGCGGGGGCTAACCAAGAGGGTGAACGACACCATCGGTGAAGTGACCGGCAACCCTCATGACCAACTCTCGGTCAGGCAATTTCGGCAATTGGTCAAGAGCGGCGAGCAGCTTCCGCTCATCGTCAACGGGGTGCCCGGGTTGAATCTGCACGTGGAACGGGCTTCAACGCTGGAGAAAAATGCCCCCGAGAAATGGTTTGTGGTCTTTACCATTATCCCCCCGGAGAACGGGCCCGCCAGCTTTGATCGGTTGCTGGCCGCGGCAATCGGCGCCCGTCCCGAGACCCCCGGCGCCAGCTAATTGGCGGTTCGCTGCACCGTCAGGACAGCAAGGTCATACAAAGCGGTCGGAGCGGCGCAAACTGTAACCAGACCGATGAGGGCACGGTCTGCGCTTCCGGCTGCTTTGACGATAGCTTTATCCCTATGACGTCGAACGGTGCCGCATTCGAGCAACTGATCATCGAAGCCCGCGAGTGGGCTTCCCAGGACCCGGATCCGGCCAACGCGGCTGCCCTTGTTGAACTTGCCGATCTGGCCGCCGCGGGCGACCCGGCCGCCGGGCAGCAGCTGGCCGACAGCTTCAGCGGAACACTGCAGTTCGGCACGGCAGGGCTCCGTGCGGCCTTGGGCCCGGGCCCGAACCGAATGAACCGTGTGGTGGTCCGCCGTGCGGCGGCCGGACTGGCGGCTTTCTTGAACGACGCCTTGGCCGCGGCGGCCCCGGGGACCCGGCCACGCGCCGTCGTCGGCTTCGACGCCCGGCACAATTCCGACATCTTTGCGCTGGAAACGGCGGCGATCTTCGCGGCGGCCGGCATTGATACGTTCCTGATGCCATCGGCACTGCCGACTCCCCTGCTGGCCTACGCCGTGCGGGCCCTGGACTGCGACGGCGGGGTCATGGTCACGGCCAGCCACAACCCGCCGCAGGACAACGGCTACAAGGTGTACCTGGGCCGGCACGCCGTGGAGGAAAGCGGACGCGGCGCGCAGATCGTGGCCCCGTACGACGCCAAGATCGCTGCGAAGATCGACGCCGTGGGTGCCCTGGACACGGTCGTGCTGGCGGCCGATGGCTGGACCGTGCTGCCCGGCTCGATCGCCACGGACTATGAGGCCGCCATGTCCGGCCTCGCGGACACCGCGAATTTCCCGGCCCGGGAGCTGAAGATCGTGCTCACGCCCATGCACGGCGTGGGCGGTGCGACGGCGGTGTCCGTACTGAACGCCGCCGGCTTCACGGACGTAACCCTGGTGGAGGAACAGGCCCGCCCGGACCCTGACTTCCCCACGGTGCCGTTCCCCAATCCCGAGGAACCGGGTGCCCTGGACCTTGCGCTGGCCGCAGCGGACCGCTTCGACGCGGACATTGTGCTGGCCAACGACCCCGACGCCGACCGTGCGGCGGTTGCGGCCAAGGACCCGGACAGCGGGGCGTGGCGGATGCTGCGCGGCGATGAGGTGGGCGCCCTGCTGGGTGCGCATGTGGTGGCCCGGCTGGCCTCGGAACACGCTGGGGACGCAGCAGGGGGCGTGTTCGCCAACTCGATCGTGTCCTCGCGGCTGTTGGCCCGCGTCGCGGCCGCGGCAGGCTTCGCCCACGAGGAAACCCTCACAGGCTTCAAATGGATTTCCCGGGTCCCCGGCCTGGTGTACGGCTACGAGGAAGCCCTGGGCTACTGCGTAGCCCCCGGACTGGTGCGGGACAAGGACGGCATCTCGGCCGCGGTCCTCATCGCAGAGCTCGCCGCCGCGGCCAAGGCCGAAGGAAAGACCATCTTCGACACCCTGGACGAGCTGTACCTGGTGCACGGGCTGCACGCGAGTGACCAGCTCAGCATCCGGGTGGCCGACCTGGGCCTGCTGGACGCCATGATGAACCGGCTCCGCGTCAGACCGCCCGAGGCGTTCGCCGGCTCCGCCGTCGAGACCTTCACGGACCTCGCCCAAGGCAGCGCGCAACTGCCGCCCACGGACGGGCTGCTCTACATCACCCGGGACCAGAGCCGGGTCATCATCCGCCCCAGCGGAACCGAACCCAAACTCAAGTGCTACCTGGAAGTCATCCAGGCAGTGGGCTCCGCGGCCGAACTACCCCAGGCACGCCAAGCCGCCCGCGCCGCTCTGGACCACGTCCTGGACGACGTCCGCGAGGCACTGGGCCTCTAGAAAACCGGGCCTCTAGAAACCGGTCCTCCGGAAGAGGGTAGGCCGGAGGTACCGCCTACAGTTCGACTTCGAGGTACCCGTCAACCAGGCGGGTGCTAAACGTGGCCAAGGCCAGCTCAGGGTTGGTGAAGCATTCGCCCGTCTTGAGGTCGTAGACCTCTTTGTGGAGCGGCGAGGCAATGGTGGGCCGGTTCCCGCGGGAACCGATGATGCCGCGTGCCATGACATTGGCCAGGGTGGCCGGGTCCTGCTGTGCGACGGCGTACACCTCGTCCAGGGCGGTGCGGAACAGCGCCACCTGGCGGCCCTCGATCAACGCGGCTTCGCCCCAGGCAAGCTCAAGCTCATCCACCGGGCACACCCGGTGCCAGCCGGCAGCGGCCGCCTCAGTCAGTTCGTCACGCCGCTCTTCAACACGGTCCAGAATTACGGTCATTTCAGCCCCTCTCGCAGTGCCTGGGTGCGGCGCTTCCGCCGGTACTTCCCAGGCCGGGCCGCGCTTACGGCCACAGCTCCACGCTAAAACCCGGGTGTTTCAGCGGCGCTCCCCAATTGTGTCGGCGGCGTAAAAGAGACCTCACGGAACCGGAAATGTGTTCGTGATGCAGAAGTTAAGACCACGAAACAAAGGGGAAACTGAAGCGAAACTGCGGCTCCCTAGGCTGGATCCATAAGTTGCAGAGCTCCTTCTGCAACAACTTGCGAAAGGCCCACCCGTGACCGGACACACTTCAAGCATCGAGAACCCGCGCCGCATCGTTGTCGCCGGAGGCGGCCCCGCTGCCCACCGATTCGCCGACGCCATGCATACCCGTGGACTCGAAGGCTGGCAGGTCACGGTACTGACGGAGGAAGCACACCTTCCCTACGACCGCGTGGCGCTGAGCAAGGCACTCACCGAAACAGACGTGGACCTCACCCTGGGCAACGCGTCCATGTGGGAGCACGAGGCCCTGGACCTGCGGACCGGCGAGCGCGCCGTGAAGATCTGCACCGTTTCCCAAACGGTCACCACTGCGGCCGGCAACAGCTACGAATACGACGAACTGGTGGTCGCCACCGGTTCCGACGCCGCCCGCCTCCCCATCCCGGGAGCCGAGCACACCCACGTTTACCGCACGCTGGAGGACGTCTGGGCCATCAACAAGGCCATCGCCGAGCTGACGGAAAAGCTGGGCCGCAAGGTCAACGCCGTCACCATCGGCGGCGGCCTCCTGGGCCTCGAATCCGCAGCCGGCACCGAGCAGCTCGGCGCCACTCCCATTGTCATCAACGGCTCGCCGTGGCTCATGAACACCCAGCTGGACGAGGGCGCGGGCCAGGCCCTGGGCCGCCTGATCGAAGCCAAGGGCTTCGAAGTGCACGGTGGCGTCTTCCCGTCCGAGGTTGTAACGGACGACGACGGCCAGGTCACCGGCGTCCTCATGGCCGACGGCCGCACCATCGCCGCCGACATTGTGATCGTGGCCATCGGCGTGAAGCCGCGTGACGAACTCTTCCGCGCGGTAGAGGGCGAAGAGCAGCTGTTCGGCCTCGGCCCCCGCGGCGGTGTGGTCATCGACGATTCCTGCGCCACCGAGGTTCCCGGCATCTGGGCCATCGGCGAGGTCGCCAACTTCGAGGGCATGTGCCTGGGCCTCGTGGCCCCGGCCAACACCATGGCCGAGATCGTGGCGGATCGCCTCCACGGCGGAGAAGCCACCTTCCCCGGCTTCGACACCGCCACCAAACTCAAGCTCTCCGGCGTGGACGTGGCCAGCTTCGGCGACGCCTTCGCCAGGACCGAGCACTCCCTCGAAATCGTCTACGCGGACCCCGCGCGCGGCGTGTACCAGAAGATCGTCACCACCGACGACGCCAAGACCCTCCTGGGCGGCATCTTCGTGGGCGACGCCTCCCCTTACATGAGCCTGCGCCCCTTGCTGGGCCGCGAGCTGTCCGCCGAACCGGGTGCCTACCTCACGGCGGCCGGCGGCGGCGACGCCCCGGACACCGAACTCCCGGACGACGCCATCCTGTGCTCCTGCAACAACGTGACCGCCGGAACCATCCGCGACACCGTCAACGGCTGCGGCGCCTGCGACGGCAACGCCCCCGTCCAGGAACTCGGTGAGCTCAAGGGCTGCACCCGCGCCGGAACCAGCTGTGGATCCTGCGTGCCGATGCTCAAGAAGCTCCTGGAAACCGAACTGACCAAGTCCGGCGTCGAGGTCTCCAAGGCCCTGTGCGAGCACATCGAACTCTCCCGCCAGGAACTGTTCGACGCCATCCGTGTCCTGGAACTGACCTCCTTCGAGGAGATCATGGCCAAGTACGGCACCGGCGCCGGCTGCGACATCTGCAAGCCCACCATCGCCAACATCCTGGCCAGCCAGAACAGCGCCTACGTGCTGGACGCCGGCCGCGGCACCCTGCAGGACACCAACGACCGCGCCCTGGCCAACATGCAGAAGGACGGCACCTACTCGGTGGTCCCGCGCATCGCCGGCGGCGAGATCACCCCCAAGGGCCTTGGCGTCATCGCCGCCGTTGCCGAGAAATACAACCTCTACACCAAGATCACCGGCGGCCAGCGCATCGACATGTTCGGTGCCCGGCTGGAGCAGCTGCCGGAAATCTGGAAGGAACTGGTGGACGCTGGCTTCGAATCCGGCCAGGCCTACGGCAAGAGCCTGCGCACGGTGAAGTCCTGCGTCGGCTCCACCTGGTGCCGCTTCGGCGTCCAGGACTCGGTGGCCATGGCCATCGCCCTGGAACTGCGCTACCGCGGCCTGCGCAGCCCGCACAAGCTCAAGATGGGCGTGTCCGGCTGTGCCCGTGAATGCGCCGAGGCCCGCGGCAAGGACGTGGGCGTGATCGCCACGGCCGACGGCTGGAACCTTTACGTGGGCGGCAACGGCGGTGCCACCCCGGCCCACGCCCAGCTCCTCGCCAAGGACCTGGACGACGAGACGCTGATCAAGTACATCGACCGCTACTTCATGTACTACATCCGCACCGCCGACCGCCTGCAGCGCACCGCGCGCTGGCAGGAAGAGCTCGACGGCGGCATCAAGCACGTCGAGGACGTGGTGGTCAAGGACACGCTGGGCATCGCCGAGGAGCTCGAAGCGGCCATGGCCAAGCACGTGGACACCTACGTGGACGAATGGGCCGACACCCTCAAGGACCCCGAGCGCCTGCGCCGCTTCCGTTCCTTCGTCAACGCACCCGACCAGAAGGACGACTCCATCACCTTCGTCTCCGACGAGCGCGGCCAGATGCGCCCGGCGACCAACGAGGAAAAGGGCGGTGTGCTCATCGCCTCCACCATCCCGGTCCGCAGCGCGGCCGCCGGCGTAGAGAACTAGGGGCAACCATGCAGCTCACCATCGACCTCACCGGCCGCGAAGTCCTGGTCACCGGTTCGGCCACGGCAGCCCGCCAGGCCGTCCGCCGTTACGAGGCCGCCGGCGCGGTGGTCTACCGGCTGAGCACCCCTGACGGTGCCCCGGGCGACGGCCACCTCCCCGAGCGCCCCTTCCTGGTGGCAATGGTCGACGACGGCGAGCCCGGCTGGGAGCCGCTGCTGCAGCGCTGCCTCACGGCCGGGATCCCGGTCAGCACCGAACCGGCACCGGGACCCGAAGGACACGTCACCCTGGTGGGCGGCGGGCCCGGCGCCCTGGACCTGCTCACCGTGGGTGCGGTCAACGCCCTGCGGGATGCCGACGTCGTGTTCTACGACCGGCTGGCCCCCTACCAGCTGCTGGCATCCCTGAGCTCGGCGGAGCTGGTGGACGTCGGAAAGAAGCCGGGCCACCACAAGGTGACCCAGCGCGACATCGAACAGCTCATGGTGGACAGTGCCCTGGCCGGCAAGAACGTGGTCCGCCTCAAGGGCGGCGATCCCTACGTCTTCGGCCGCGGCGGCGAAGAAGTGGCAGCCTGCGTGGCCGCCGGCGTCCCGGTCCGCGTGATCTCCGGCGTCACAAGTGCCATCTCCGTTCCGGCGGCGGCAGGCATCCCCGTCACGCACCGCGAGGTCAGCCACATGTTCACCGTGGTCTCCGGCCACGCACCGCTCACGGACAAGGAGCACACCCACCTGGCCGGGCTCGGCGGCACCATCGTGGTGCTCATGGGCATCGGAACCCTGCCCCAGCTGGCGGCCGGGCTGCGCCGCGCCGGCATGAAGGCAGACATGCCGATGGCCGTCGTCGAACGCGGCTACCGCCCCGGCCAGCGCACCACCATTGCCGAGCTCGGCACCATCGAAACGGCAGCCTCCGGCTGCAGCAACCCGGCCGTCTTGGTCATCGGCGAGGTGGTCCGGGTGGCTGAAGCCAACCGGAATCATGCCGGTGCCTCCGCTGAACTGAGCCGGCTCGCGGCTTCGCTTCTTGAAGCCTGAAGGAAACCCCATGAGTGCACTGAACACCCTTGAATCGCCCGATACCGTCAGTCCCCTCGATACCGTCCGTCCGGCCGCGCTGCCGGATCCGTCCGACGCACCCCTGGACGGCTTCCGCATCGGCGTCACCTCGCACCGCCGCTCCCGGGACCTCATCGAGGCCCTCGAGCGCCGCGGCGCCACGGTGCTGCACGCCCCTGCGCTGAAGATCGCCCCGGTGCAGGAGGACGAGTCGCTCATCCAGGACACGCGTGCCATCATCGACGCCCGCCCGGACATCTGCATCGCCACCACCGCCTACGGGATGCGCCGCTGGTGCGAAGCCGCCGACTCCTTCGGCATCGGCGAACAGCTGCTCGAAACGCTGTCCGCCTGCCGCATGTTCGTCCGGGGACCCAAGGCCCGCGGCGCGGTCCGCGCGGCCGGCCTGGCCGACGTCGGGATCAGCAGTGACGAAACCACCGCCACCCTGGTGGACATGCTGCTCGCTGAAGGCGTCCGCGGCAAGACCGTTGCCGTGCAGCTGCATGGCTACACCGATGTGCGCCAGCTGGAGCGGCTGCGCATGTCCGGCGCCACGGTCCTGACCGTGACCCCGTACCGCTGGGTCAAGCCCGACGGCGCGGACAAGCTGCCGAGGCTGATCGAGGCCGCCTGCAGCGGCAACCTGGATGTGCTCACGTTCACCAGCGCCCCCGCGGTGGACGCCGTATGGAGCACCGCCCACGAGATGGGACTCTACAAGCAGCTGATCGAAAGCCTGCAGGGTCCCGTGACGGTTGCCGCCGTCGGGCCCGTGACGGCCCAGCCGCTCATCGACGCCGGCCTCTCGCCCCTGATCCCGGAGCGTTTCCGGATGGGTGCCCTCATCCGCCTCGTCACCGAGCACCTCGCCCTGAAC
This sequence comes from Arthrobacter cavernae, assembly GCF_017368795.1. Taxonomy (GTDB): domain Bacteria; phylum Actinomycetota; class Actinomycetes; order Actinomycetales; family Micrococcaceae; genus Arthrobacter; species Arthrobacter cavernae. The sequence goes on from NZ_JAFNLL010000002.1 coordinate 96,452, forward strand.
CACGTGCGCCGGCTGGAGACCAGCACGGGCCACATCGAACTGCGCGGCCGCTGCCTGCGGATCGACGGCGAGGTGGTGGAGCTGGCACCGGCCCCCCTGCTGCTCCTGCGCGCCCTCCTCGGAGCCGGAGGCGCCGTGCTGTCCCGCGAGGCGTTGTCGGATCTGCTGGAGCTTCGCGGCTCCGTCCATGCCCTGGACATGACCGTCAGCCGGCTGCGTTCCGCCCTGCCGGACGGCAAGCTGGTCGAAACGGTAGTGAAGCGCGGGTACCGGCTCCGCGTCTGAGACTTACGGCGGGAGAGCGCTCAGCCTTCCCATAGCCTTTCCTGCCGGGAATTACTCCAAGTCATGGACAGATTCCAGGCCCGGTGGGAACATAGCGCTATATTTGCTCTTCCTCGAGAGGAACGGCCATGGTTGGGCTGGAGGCCATTGAGGCCGTGGATGCCGTGGTGGTGGGTTCGGGCTTTGGCGGCTCAGTGGCCGCCCACCGCCTGTCCGCAGCCGGGCAATCCGTGGTGCTCATGGAGCGCGGCAAGCCCTACCCTCCTGGGAGCTTCGCGCGGACCCCGGCCGAGATGGGCCGCAATTTCTGGGACCCGGACCGCGGACTGTACGGACTCTTCGATGCCTGGACGTTCCGCGGCCTGGAAGGCCTCGTGTCCAGCGGCCTGGGCGGCGGCTCCCTCATCTACGCCAATGTGCTGCTCCGCAAGGACGAAAACTGGTTCGTCAAGGAATCACCGGTGCCCGGCGGCGGCTACGAGAACTGGCCGTTCACGCGGGCCGATCTTGACCCGTACTACGACGCCGCGGAGGCCATGCTCCAGCCGGTCCCCTACCCGTACCGGGACACCGCCAAGACCAACGCCATGGAGGCCAGCGCGGCAGCGCTGGGCCTGTCCATCAGCCGTCCGCCCATCGCCGTCACCTTCGCCGCGCGGCCCGGCGCGGTCCCCGGCACCAACCAGCCCCTGCCCGCCGCGCCCTACGGCAGCGTCCACGGCGAAGGCACCGTCAGGACCACATGCATCCTGTGCGGCGAATGCGACATCGGCTGCAACTCCGGCGCCAAGAACACCCTGGACCACAACTACCTCTCGGCGGCGGCCCGGCACGCGGACCTCCGCACCTTCCACGACGTCCGTGGCATCCGCCCCCTCGACGGAGGGGGCTACGAGGTCCGCTACGTCGTCCACGACCCCGCGAACCCGGGCGCCCTGCTCACCGAACGGCTCATCCGCTGCCGCAGGCTCATCCTGGGGGCCGGCACCTTCGGCACCAACTTCCTGCTCCTGCGCAACCGCGGCTCGCTCCCGGCGCTCAGCGAGGCCCTCGGCACGCGCTTCAGCGGGAACGGGGATCTGCTGACCTTCATCATGGACGCCAAGACGCGCGGCAACGGCTCGGACAACGGCAACGGCGCCGCCACCGGTGTGCGGACCCTGTCCGGGAGCCGCGGCCCGGTGATCACCACGGCCATCCGTGTGCCGGACACCCGCGACGGCGGCGACGGCCGCGGCTACTACGTGGAGGACGCCGGTTACCCGGCCTTCATGAACTGGCTGATCGAAACCGGGCAGCTGGGCAAGGTTGCCGCCCGCACCCTCCGGGTGGCCAGGCAACTGCTCAAGGACAGGCTCTTCGAGGCCCGGCGCTCCAACATCTCCGCCGACGTTGCCGCGGCCCTGGGCGACGGCCGGCTGTCTGCCAGTTCCCTGCCCCTGCTGGGCATGGGCCGCGACATCCCCGACGGCGTCATGGGCCTGCAGGACGGCAGGCTCGCCATCGACTGGACGTTGTCCACGTCAACGGCGTACTTCGACAGGGTCCGTTCCACCATGGCCTCGATCGCCCGGGAACTGGACGGGGACTTCGTGGACAACCCGCTCTGGTGGGCCAAACGCGTCATCACGGTGCACCCGATCGGCGGCGCACCGGCCGGGCGCAACCCGGCCGAAGGGGTCTGCGATTCCTACGGCGAAGTATTCGGCTACCCCGGGCTGTACGTGGTGGACGGGGCCGCTATGCCCGGCCCGGTGGGCGCCAATCCCTCGTTGACCATTGCGGCCTTCGCCGAGCGGGCCTGCGAGCGCATCCTCGACGCCGGCAGCACTCCTGCCGCCGACGGGACTGCTGCTGCGGGCGGGACAGACGCACGGAGCCGCGGCGGACTGGAGGCAGCAGCAAAGCCGGCGGCCGCCCCGGTGGCGGCGGGCGCCGTCGTCGACGCCGCAGAGCTGGCTCCCCGCGCACTGGCACCGGACGCCACCAAGGGGAAGTCCGGGCGCGAAGAGCGTCCCGCCGCGGCTACAGCGCCTGCCGAAGGCGGGACCCGAGGGCGGGTACGCGGACTGGACGCTGGAAGGGCGGCGGCCGGACCGCAGGCGACATCCGTCAGCTTCACCGAACAGATGCACGGCTGGTTCAGCCCGGGAGTGGCCGATCCGGAGAAGGGCCGCAGCCTGGGCCGCGACAGGGGCCGGCGGATCATGTTCGAACTGACCATCACGGCCGAGGATATCGACGCCTTCGTGGCGGATCCCTCGCACCCGGCCACGGCGGAGGGCTACGTCCTGGTGGACCAGTTCGGCGGCCGGCTGCCGGTGGAGCGCGGCTGGTTCAATCTGTTCGTTGCCGACGGCCCCGGTGCAGGATCCGACGCCGGACCCTCGCGCCGCATGCTGTACCGCCTGTGGCTGCGCGATCCCGGCGGCACCCCGCTGACGTTCACCGGATTCAAGGAGATCCGGAACGACGCCGGGCTGGACGTCTGGGCGGACACCACCATCCTGTACGCCACCATCCTGCGCGGCCATGTGCCGCCGCCGGAGCCGCTGCTGGGTGCAGAGCCGGAGCCTGGCGCCGTCGATCCCGGAATCGCCGGCGCCGGGATCCTGCACATCCGGCCGCTGGACTTCGCCAGACAGCTGACCACTTTCCGGGCCGTGGGCCCCTCCCCGGCCGCGGGGCTTGCCGCGTTCGGGAAGCTCTTCATGGGCGAGCTGTGGTACGTCTACGGCCGGGCCGCCAAACGCGTTCCGTTCCCCTTCAAGCCGCGGCCATGAAACGCCGGGAGCTTGCGGAACACCGCGCCGTCCTGGGGTTCACGCCCCGGGAGGCCGTCCGCTGGCTCTCGCCGATGTCGCTGGCGCGGACCGCGTTGAAGGTCATGGCCGCCACGGTCTTCGCGGACTTCGGCGACAAGCGCGAACTGGAGGGCGGCTTCCCCTCCGATCCGCTGGACCTGGACCGGCTTCCGGTGCCCGGGCAGCCCGCCCAACCACCGGTGGGCAGCAGGCCCCTGCCGTCTCCCGGGGAGCCCGCCGCCGAGGAAGCCGCAACCAGCAACACGGGCAAGGAACTGTGGCTCGACTTCGCCGCGGACCTCGGCGACGGCTTCGACGCCACATACTCCGTGGCGCTGCTGCTGGCCCAGGAAACGCTCGACGTCGGCGGCGCGGTGCTGCCGCGCGGCAGGGTGCTGGTGCTCGGCGGCGACGAGGTCTATCCCGTGGCCTCGCCCGTGGCCTATGAGGACCGGATGACCGGCCCCTACCGGATGGCCTTCCCGGCGTCTCGAAACCCCATCCCCGGAAACGCCGCCGGAGGCCCCGCCGGGCCCCCGGCCGCCGTTGCCGCCCCTGCCGCGGTCATGCTGGCGCTCCCCGGCAACCACGACTGGTACGACGGCCTGACCTCGTTCATCCGGATGTTCACGCGGCAGCGCAGCATCGGAGCCTGGCGCACCATCCAGACCCGCAGCTACTTCGCCGTGCGGCTCAGCGGCGAAGGCCCTCGCGAAGGACACCAGGGCACTCCCGGCTGGTGGCTGCTGGGGCTGGACAGCCAGCTGGGGCAGTACATCGACGAACCACAGCTGGACGACTTCTACCGCAACGTCACCACCCGGCTGCAGCCAAGCGATGCCATCATCCTGTGCGTTGCCGCCCCGTACTGGGTCTACGCGGACCAGCCCGGCAGCAGCGAGTTCCGCCAGGTCAACTTCTTCGAGCAGGACTACCTGCGCCGGCGCTTCAACCCGGACACCGGCCTGTTCGAGGCCACCGGGGCCACCGTGCGGCTCTGGCTCAGCGGCGACCTCCACCACTATTCGCGCTACGAGCAGCGCGGCCCGGGCGAGGCCCAGGAGCTTCCGCCGGATCCCGCCCGCGCCCAGCTCATCACCTGCGGCCTGGGCGGCGCCTACCTGTCCGATGCGCACTGGCTCCCACAGGACGTTGTCCTTCCTCCCATGGCAGGCTCGCCGGGGGAATCGGCCGCCCAGCCGCCGTCGTCGGCTGTGCCGGAAGCAAGCGGGCCGGAGACAACAGCGCCCGGAGCAAGCGGCAGGCGTTTCACCCGCATGCCCGGCATCTACCCCCAGCCTGCGGATTCCCGGCGCTACGGCCGCCGCCTGGCCAACCCGCTGTCCCCGTACTGGCTGCCCGTGCGCAATCCGGGGTTCGGCGTGCTGCTCGGCATCGTGCACTTGGTGGCCTTCCTGACGCTGTGGACAGTGTTCAGCGCCTTCCGCGGCCTGTCCTTCGTGGACAGCCTGCGCGGCCTCACCCGGGGAAACACCCTGCTGCTCGCCGTCCTCCTGCTCGCCGTCCTCCTGGTCGCCGTGCCGCTGGTCCTGCTGGGCCTCCTGGCCCTGCTGGCCAAGTGGCTTGGCCTCGCCCGCAGGGGCCTGGTGGTCTTCCTCCGCGGCGCCCTGTACCAGCTGTCCGCCCTCGCGGTGAGTGCCGCCGTCGTGATCCTGATTCCGTGGCCCAATCCCTGGCCGCATTTCCTTATCGCCGCCCTCGCGCTCGCGCTGGTGTACGTGGGCGGCTGGGCCGTGGGCAGTGAGGCCTTCGCGTTTTTCATCCAGGGGACGCCGGGCGGCGAGGTGGCTTCGTGGCGGATGTCCGGCCAGGCCATCGAGGACCACAAGGGCTTCCTGCGCCTGCACCTGGCCCCGGACGGCTCCGTCACCGTCTACCCGCTGGCCGTGGACAGCATCTGCCGCGACTGGAAGTTGGAGGACAACGACGACGGCGCCTGCCTGGTGCCGGTGTCCGGCCTGCCCGCCGTCCGGCTGCTGGAGCAGCCGGTCACCATCGCCCGGAAGGGAGCCTGACCATGACCATCACCCGGGCCGAACACCGGACCGACGTCATCCCGTTCCGGGCGCGGGACAACACTCCGCTGAGCCTGGTGCACGTGAGCTCGCCCTCGGAGGCCACCAAGGGGCCGGTTTTGCTGGTCCACGGTTCCGGGGTGCGGGCCGAACTGTTCCGGCCGCCGATTCCCACCACCATCGTGGACGTCCTGCTGGACGATGGCTGGGACGTGTGGATGCTGAACTGGCGGGCCTCAATCGACCTTGACCCGCTATCCTGGACGCTCGCGGATGCCGCCGTGTACGACCATCCCGCCGCCGTCGAGCACGTCCTGGACGCGACCGGCGCGGACACGCTCAAAGCCGTGATCCACTGCCAGGGCTCCACCTCGTTCACGATGTCCGCCGTGGCCGGGCTGCTGCCCCGGGTGGACACGATCGTCTCCAACGCGGTGTCCCTGCATCCGGTGGTGCCGCCGTTCTCTCGGCTGAAAATCGACTACCTGACCCCCATCGTCAAGGTGTTCACGCCCTATCTGTCCCCCGCCTGGGGCTACAAGTCGCAGGGCTACTTCACCCGCTTCATCCGCGGAATCGTCAAAGCCAGCCACCACGAATGCGACAACACCGTTTGCAAGCTGGTGAGCTTCACGTACGGCAGCGGCCGCCCGGCACTGTGGTCGCACGAAAACCTCGACCACGCCACGCACGAATGGCTGAAGGGGGAGTTCGCCGAGGTTCCCATGACGTTCTTCAAGGAAATGGGCCGCAGCATCAGGGCCGGGCACATGGTGGCGGCTGGCAACCACCCCGAGCTTCCGCGGAACTTCGTGGCGCAGGCACCCCAGACCGACGCCCGCTTCGCCTTCCTGGCCGGGCAGGACAACCTGTGCTTCCTGCCCGAAAGCCAGGAGCGCACCTTCGATTTCTTCCAGCAGCACCGGCCCGGCAAGGACTCGCTGCACCTCATCCCCGGCTACGGCCATCTGGACGTGTTCTTCGGCGCCCGGGCCTGGCAGGACACCTTCCCGATCATTGTCCAGGAGCTGAACTCATGAAAAACCTCACCCAGCTGCTTGCCCCGCTGCTCAGGCTCATGCCCTCCCCGGTCCCCCGCCGCCAGGAGCAGCTGCGCGGCCAGCACGCCCGCGTGGACGGCATCAAGTACCTGATGCCGGTGAACTCGGACGATTCCCCGGTGCTCATGGCCGCGTTCCCCATCAACAAGCGGGCCGCGGCCACCGCCCTGCCGGGCCGGGAAATGCGGCCGTTCAGCCTCGGCGGCAAGGGCCTGCTGGTGGTCACGGTGGTCAACTACAAGTCCACGGACATCGGCAAATACATCGAATACTCGCTGGCCATCGCCATCACCCACGGCAGCCGGCCCGCGCCGCCCATCCTCCCGCTGCTCTTCCAGAAGACCTTCAAGCTGGGCCAGTTCGTGGTGGACCTGCCCGTCAGCACCGAGGTCTCAGTCAAGGGGGGCAAGGGAATCTGGGGCATGCCCAAGCACCAGGCCAATCTGGACTTCGTGGTCACGGACACCACGGTCTCGGCCCAGTACGAGCAGGACGGCGTGCTGGGCTGCTATATCGAAATCGAACGGCCCGCCCCGCTCGGACTGCCCCTGAAACTCGCAGCCTCCAACTACTGCGCTTTCCGCGGTATGCTCTGGAAATCGGACATCTACTTTGAAGCCACCGGCGACATCGCCCTCGGCGGGCAGGCCAAGGCGCGCCTCGTCCTCGGCGACGCGCCCGGCGTCGCGCCGTTGAAGAAACTGAAAGTGGGCAGCAAGCCGGTCTTCACCGCCTGGCTGCCCGAGGCCCACGGCGTGCTGGATGACCACTACGAGACCTGGTTCCTCACTGCCCCCACCGAGGCCGAAGCCGCCGCCATCCGCGGCGGCGACATGATGGACAGCGTGGTGGGCCTGGGGCAAGGGCAGGACTGGCTGGAGCCGCCGGACCGCAGCACGACCCAGGAATCCCGCGTTGAGCCCGGGCGGGGAAGCTCGCGATGAACTGGCTGCTGCTCCTGAATGCGCTCTACTTCCTGTTTGGCGCCACGATGTACGTGGGCACCATGTGGGTGCTCAAGTGGTTCCTCTACCCCACGTGGCGCTCCCTGGCCCGCGACAACGTGGACATGCATTTTGGCACGCCCACCCGGCAGGCCACCAAGTTCTTCACCCTGGTGGTCCCTGTCATGTTCATCTCCGGCGGCGTTCTGGTGTGGTCCGAGTGGGGCACCGTCCGCGTCATTCCGGCCGTCATCTGCCTGCTCGGCATCATCGTCCTGACGGTGGTGGGCCAGGGCATCATCATCCCCATCAACGTCCGGATCCGCGGTGGCGACTTCAAGGACGACGGCGAACTCCGGTCCTTGCTGCAGCGCTGGATGGTTCTCAACGACATCCGCTTCTACGTCTCCACCCTGACCTGGGCCGCCATGGTGTGGCTCCTGGCGGACCGCGGCCGTCTGCTGGAGTCGTTCGCATGAGCGCGACCGGCCAGCCGCACGGCCACCCGGGCCGCCAGCACCGCCCGCATCCCCCGGGCACCCTGAGATGGGCGGCCGCCGATCCCCTGCGCGCCGTTCTTGCGGCAATCGCCGTCATCACGGTCGTATCGGGCGCCGCTCAGGTGCCGTTCGGCGGGCCCATCCTGCAGCTGCTGGGCGCGGAGCCGACGCCAGATGCGCGCCAGCTGTTCGGCACCGTGGGCATGTTCATGGTGGTGGTGGGCGGGCTGCTGCTGCAGACCCTGCTCAGCGCGTCCCCGTCCACAGACGTGGTTTTCTGGTCCGGGCTCCAAAAGCTGGGCGCCTTCGGTGCGGTGGGCACCGGCGTGCTGAACTCCGTGTTCTCTCCCCTTGCGCTGGCGGTCGCCGTCTTCGACCTCACGACGGCGGTGCTCCTGTATCTGTACTGGCGCCGGCTCACGCGCGTCGAGGACGCAGCACGTCCCGGAGGCGCGGCATGAAGCGCTCGCTAGTGCTCGCCGGCGGCGGCATGCGCGTGGCATGGCAGGCCGGTGTGGTCCGGGCCCTCGCCGAGGAAGGGCTGGAATTCGACCACGTGGACGGTACCTCGGGCGGTATCCTCACGGCCGGCATGATGCTCTCCGGGGTCTCGCCGGAAGACATGTGCAGCAACTGGTCCGGGGTCAACGTCAAGGACTTCGGCTCGGCCCTGCCGCTGGGCGATTACCTGAAAGGTCCGTGGTCGCTGCCCGCGATCGGCGACGCGGACGGCCTCCTCACCAAGGTCTTCCCGGCTCTGGGGATCGACGCCGGGGAGATCAGCCGCCGCGCGGCGGAACCGGGCGCCGTCGGGGGTTCCTTCAACGTGGTGGAGTTCGGCGGGAAGCGCTGCCACGCGATTGACGCTGCGGACATCGACGCCGAGCTGATGGCCGCCGGCATGTCCCTGCCGATCTTCCTGACGCCGCTGCGGCGGGGCGCGCAGATCTGGACCGACGCCGTGTGGGTGCGGGACGCCAATGTGGCGGAGGCGCTGCGCCGCGGCGCCGAAGAGGTATGGCTCATCTGGTGCATCGGCAACTCCCCGTACTGGGGCGACGGCCCCCTGGAACAGTACGTCCATATGATCGAAATGAGCGCGATGGGCGCACTTCTTGCGGACTTCGAGACCGCCCAGGCGGCTGGACGTGAGTTTGTGCTGCATGTGGTGCGGCCCGAGCATCCGCTGCCGCTGGACCCCGAGTTCTACCTGAACAGGATCGACGCCGACACGCTGATCGGCATGGGCTACCGGGACGCCCGGAGGTACCTGGACACCATGACCCCGGAAGGGCTCGCCAAGGACGCGAGCTGCACTGCCATGACCGAGCCCGCCCCCGGCGTCAGGTTCAACGACACTCTCCGCGGCACCGTGGACGGCGAAACAGTCACGTTCAAGGCCACCGTGGTGCTGCCGTCTGAGGACGCAGGCCAGCAGCCACAGCTCTCCGGTTTCCTGGACTATGCGCCCTTCGGGCCGCGCGTGTTTCTCGCCGATGGCCGGCTGGAGGCCAGGGGTGAGGAGCTCAGGTACCGTGCCCGCGTCAGGCTCGACGACGGGTGGCAGGACCTCGCGGTCACGCGGACTCTCCACGACGACCCCGGCCCGGATGCCTGGGCCGACTCCCGCCAGGCCCGGCTCCAGCTCGGCACCAGGCTGGACACCGGGCTCACCATGAGCCTCGCCGACGCCGCCGGGCTCCTCGCCTCCATCGAACCCGTGGGATCGCACGGCTTCGTAGACCGCGCCGCCGCGGTGGGCGCCTTCGCTGCCAACGGGCTGAGGGAACTGCTGCGGCGGTACTCAAGCGCAGTGTGATGCACATTATTACCGGCCGGTAAACATGGTGTGTCCCCGTGCTGCAAAACGGCAACAGGAGGGAAACAACGCCGAAAAACCGCAACCCTACGCTGGAGACCAATACCTGAAGGTCAGTCCAGCGAAAGGGCCAAACATGTCCGCCACCCCGTCCGCAGCATCCCCCCGCATCGTCATCGCCGGCGCCGGTCCTGCTGCCCAGGCGCTGGTCCGCCGCCTGACCAGCCGGCCGGGCGCAGCACCAGTCGGCGGAACCATCACTGTGCTCAGCAACCGCGACGACAACCCCGAAGCCCTGCTGGATCTGGCGGCCCTCCCCCAGGTCTCCGTCCGTTTCGGCCAGCCGGCAAGCTTCATCGACGCCACGGCCCGCATCGTCGCCACGAGCGACGGCATGGAGTTCGCCTACGACCACCTGGTCATCGCCACCGGCTCGGCACCCGCGCTGCCTCCTGTCCAGGGCGCGGAAGGAGGGTTGAGCTACTCCACGATCGACGACGCCGGGCCGATCGGCGATGCCGTCAGGGACATCACACGCGTCCTGGGACGCCGCCCGCTCGGCATTCTCGTGGGAACCGGACCGGCCGCCGGCCAGGCAGAAGCCGTACTCCGCGCCCGGGGCGTCCGCCCTGTGCGCACCACGCTCCGCCCGGCCGCCGTCGTTCCCTCCCCTGCGGGACGTTCCAGCGCCGAATCAGTGCTCCCCGCAACTGGCATCGTCTTCGAGGACGGCAGCAGCATGAACGGTGACCTGGTGGTACTGGCCGAGGAGCGGACGCCGCGGACCGATCTCGCCGGAAGTGCCGGTCTGAGGACAGCCCCCGACGGCGGCATTGCCGTGGACATCGACATGGCCACGTCCGTGCCGGGCATCTGGGCGATCGGCGACGCGCCTCCTGCGAGGGGCTCCGCCTGGGTCTGGTCCTGTCCGCCGAGGCCGCTGCCGGGCGCTGCGCCGCCGGGCTCCTGGAAGACCACGGTCTCCTGGAAAACAAGGGTCAGGCGTCGGAACGCCGCCCGGGCGACGGCACCGCCACAGCGGCCGCTGCGTGATCAGCGCCCGCTGAGCCCCTGCCCCCTGAACCCGGGCCCCTGAACCCCGGCCCCTCGCTGTGGCAAGATGGTGCTTTGACGGGCAGTGACAACCTTGCGGCCACCGGGCCGGCCACGCCCGGCATGGAAGGATGCCATGAGCAACGAAGCAGACACCGGCGCAAGCATTGCCTCGTACATCGACCACACCCTGTTGAAGCCCGAGGCCAGCGAGGCCGAGGTCCTGAAGGTCTGCAGCGAGGCCGCCGAGTACAAGTTCAAGTCCGTGTGCATCAACCCGATCTGGGTCAAGACCGTCACCAAGGCCCTCAAGGGTTCCGGCGTGCTCACCTGTTCGGTCATCGGCTTCCCGCTGGGCGCCACACCGAGCGATGTGAAGGCCTTCGAGGCCCGCGGCGCCGTGCTGGACGGCGCCGACGAGATCGACATGGTGATCGACATGGCCGCCGCACGCGCCGGCGACAAGGGAGCCCTGGTGGATGACATCAAGGCCGTGGCCGAGGCTGTCCACGCCGGCGGTGCCATCCTGAAGGTCATCATCGAGACCTCCATGCTGAACGACGAGCAGAAGGTCCTGGCCTGCGAGGCCTCCGTGGAAGCCGGCGCCGATTACGTCAAGACCTCCACGGGCTTCAACGGCGGCGGAGCCACGGCCGAGGACGTGGCCCTGATGCGCCGGACAGTGGGACCCGGGCTGGGCGTCAAGGCTTCCGGCGGCGTGCGCTCGCTGGCTGACGCGCAGGCTATGATTGCTGCTGGTGCAACACGTATCGGCGCGAGTTCCGGAATTGCCATTGTCAAGGGCGAGCAGGGTTCGTCCGACTACTGACGCATCCGCACACGCCACAGTTTTTGAGCCCCGGAGGGGCCGAGGAGGAAAGCAATGTCCAAGAACGCCGTAAGCGCGCCCATTGAAAAAGAGAACAACCTCGTCCAGAGCATTGTTCTGTTCCTGGTCTGCATCGTCCTGTTCCTGGGTGCGATCTACTCGCTGGCCTTCCTGACGCTGGACAACGCGTGGCCGATGGCCGTCTGTCTGGGCCTGTTTGCCCTGGCTTTCTGGATCCCGCAGACCATTCTTGGCCGCTCGGATTCCGCCGGCGAAAGCTGATTCTTTTCATGGCTGTGGCCCGGGCTGATGCCCGGGCCACAGCCATTTAAGGCCTGGGCTCTCCGGAGCTATCCACGCTCCCCTAGCGGTAAAGTCAGCAGGACGCTGCCCTCCACCGAACCGGCGTCAACGGCCCCGAAGTCGCGGGAATCAATTGACGCCAGCCGGTTGTCCCCCATCAGGAACACCTGGCCCTCCGGGACTGCCACCGGTCCGAAAAAGATCCCGCCCATGTTGTGCATGTCAACGTATGATTCATGCACAACATTGCCGTCCACCACCAGTTCGCCGCCATAGATTTCCACGGACTGTCCACCCGTGGCGACTACCCGCTTCACGATCGATTCGCCGCTGGCAGGACTGTCCAAAGTGACGAGGTCGCCGGTGTGGATGCCGCCAAGGGCTGGCCCAAGCTTGTTCAGCACAATCACGTCCCCCGGAGCCAGTGTTGGCTGCATGCTGTCGGAGGCGACTCGTTCGGGCTGCAGAATGAAGATTCTGATGACCACCAGCAGGAGTATTGCCGTGGCCACCAGAACCAGGTCCCGGACCTTGGCCGGGGCGCGCCGAACACCGCCGCTAGGCTGGTGCCGGTGTGTCCCAGACCGGACGGGCCGCCTTGATAGGGTCGTTCGGATCGAATTCACCTTCCTTCAGGCCGACGCGGAACTGGATCATCATGTCGTGGTCCTCATGGGGCAGATTGTGGCAGTGGACCATGTACCGTCCCTTGTGGTGCTCGAACCGCATGATGACCTGGATTTTTTCATTTTCCCCGACGTACATGACGTCCTTCGGCCCCTCTTCGTAGGCGAAGGCGGGCTTTCCGTTGCGGCTGAGGATGTGGAAATCGACCAGGTGGATATGCACAGGGTGGAACCAGCCGCCGGATCTGTTTTCGATCTCCCAGATTTCGACGTCGTCCAGGCCCGGGTTGGCCCATGCCCACTGGAAATTGCTGGCAATCACGTCCGCCCAGCTCTTGCCGCTGAGTTTCCATTCGCCGTTTTTCCGCTCCACCTGCAGGTTCCGGGTGATCTTGGACTGTGAGCGCGCCAAGTGCATCACCGCGCTGTCCGCCAGCACCGTGGGGATGGTCCGGGCCGTTGGATCGTTCGTGTTGAACGGCTCATCCGTGACCACGAATTTCATGACTTTGTCTGTGTGGTTGTAGTCGATGTTGAACGGATTCGACTTGTTTCTCAGAACGATTTCCTGCCCCGGCTTGTACCGGGAGAAGTCAATCAGAAACTCGTAGCGCTCTGAGTTCGCGTGCCGGTACTCCCTGACCGGCTGCGGCTTGGGCATGAGACCGGCGTCAGTGGCAACGATGATCAGCGGGTCGCCGGTGCTCAGGTGGAACTGGAAGGACCGCGAAATGCTGCAGTTCAGCAGCCGGAACCGGTAGATCCGCCGCTTCACGTTCATGACGGGCCACGGGACGCCGTTGGCGAGAATGACGTCCCCCCAGAGGCCGCTGTGGCTGTGGTCGTCGTACATCGCCGAGCCGTTGGCCTGGAACTGGATGTCGCTGATCGCCAGCGGGATGTCGAATTCGCCCTGCGGGAGCAGCGCCTTCTCCACCGGATCATGGATGATGTACATGGCCGCCAGGCCCGAGTACGCATTCTGGGCCGTGAAGTGGACACCGTGGTCGTGGTACCAGAGAGTGCGCGCATCCTGGACGTTCGGGTAGTGGTAGTCCTTCTTGAAACCGGGCAGCGTAGTATCGCTGGCGTAGCCGTCGTACTGCGGCAGGGACGCCGAGCCGTGCAGATGGGTGGAGGTGGCGATCGGTGTGCCGAGCACCGGGTGCTTCCTGGGCAGCTGGTTCCGCATGGTCACCACGGCATGGGTGCCTTGGTCATTGCTGATTGTGGGCCCGGGAAAGACCCCGTTGTAACCGAGTATCGGCGTCTTGATCCCCGGCACGATCTCCATCGTCGTGGACTGCTCGGTCACCCGGTAGTAGTTCACGGGCTGTCCGTCCCCGGGATCTATGCCCCTCTTGTACGGGGCCAGAAACGGCGGGATGACGAATTTCTGGCGGAACGGGACGGGCATCCTTGAACTGTCCAGCCTGCTGGCCGATTTAGCACTGACAGTGGCCAGCGGTCCGTACAGCGCAGCGGCTCCGGTCAGAACACCGAAGCCACCCGCCGCAAGCAGACTCCGTCGGCTGATGGACATAACGATTTCCCTCCCCTTGGGCACAAACTAATCGTCATCAACAGGATGCGCCGGAACGCTTGGAGAAACCTTGGAGGTTTCGTTCGGCGTGCTAAAAGCAGCGGCCCCGGCAATGATGACCGGGGCCGCTGCCCTCACTCAGCTTGGTGATGGACCTACGGAAGCGGGGGTGCCCCGAAGGCCTGGTCGAAGCGGAAGAGGAACGCCGCCGTGGCATCGCGGTGGACGTCTTCAAACGGGTGGAACGTGTTGTCCGGGAAACCGGTGGTGATGCCGGTGGTGGACAGCCAGGACACTTCCTTAAAGAACTGGCTGGTAGGAGTCATGTCCGTAAACGGCGAGACGGCCGGCGCCGTGAAGGCAGGTTCACCGGCCAGACGGTAGATGAACGCAGCCATGTCCTTGCGGTTCACGGCCATCTGCGGCGCGAACGTGGTGGGCGTGAATCCCGTGGTGATGCCTTTACTCTTCAGCCACGTGATCTCTTTGTAGAACTGGTGGTTGGTCGGCACATCTGTGAACGGTGACACCGCCGGCGGTACGAAGGCAGCAGAGTCCGTGGAGAACCGGAACATGAACGCCGCCATCGCAGCGCGGCTGACCGAGCCCAGCGGCTGGAACGTACCGTTCGGGAACCCGGTGGTGATGCCCTGATCCTTCATCCAGGTGATTTCGGTGGCGAACTGGTGGTTCGTCGGGACGTCGGTGAACGGCCCGGCGAGCTTGCCTTGGATGGCGAACATGTTCGTCTGGATGGCGTTGACGCCAGGGCCTCCGACGTTCGGTCCTACCACCCGGAAGAAGTTGTTGCCCGTCGGGCTGCCTACCACTTCGTGGTCAACAGTAGGATCCCCGATGAACCCGGCTGGTGCTGCAGGTCCTACAGCCGGATCCCAGCGTAGAAACGGCTTCGAAGGCAGAGCCAGGCCGAAGTCCGCTTGGGAACACGGCGTCGCAAAGCAGCCGATGTCAACGGTATTGTTGATCTTGCCCCCTCCAACACCGTCGTCCTCCGCAACAAAGACTGCCGAACCGTAGGGATGGGTGACCGTGTAGCTTGCGCCAAAGTCAAGGCCATTGACCCGGATCCGCACCCGGTTGAACGCTATTTGTTCGCCGTTCACAGCCTCCTCAGTGGTGAACGCAGCCTCCTGCGCCAACACCAGCAGGGCATCCGTGGTATCCGTGGTGATGGCGGCCTCGCCGGCCCACCAGAAGGATTCCGGGGGGAAATTACCGCCACCGGGAGGGCTCACCGGAGCCTCAGGATTGGGCAGCTCGCCGGAGGCGAGGCAGAGCGGTCCCTCAAGGCACAGCTCCAATTGGACGCCGGCCGAGTCCGTATACCAGGCAGGATAGCCGTGGAATGGATCGATGGGCCCTGTCTCGGGCAGTGCGTGTGCCGGAACTGACATCACGGTCGCCAACATGGCCCCGGCCGCCAGCCCCGTCACCGCCTTTCGAAGCAAGTGCCGCTGCCCCCCTGAGCGTGGGCTGCGGCGAAATTTCGTCTGATTCATGAAAACCGTCCCCTTGTCGTCGAAGGTAACCGCTTCAGCCCGCGGTCGCCCGTTCGCCCACTGTGCTTGGCAAAGCTTGGGAAAACCCTTGGAACCCGAGTCGCCGCTCTCCGCTGCCGGTTTCATCGGAACGGACTAAGACCCCCGTCCGGCCTTGTCCAACAGGGCCTGCACGAGGGGCCAGTGGTCCTGGGCCAGTGCCCACAAGGCCACGCCCATTCCCACCATGGCGTAGCCGCTCACCGGGATGAGCACCAGCCATTCCCTGCGCGAGCCGGCCTTGCCCAGCAGCGGGATGGACAACGCCCCGTTCGCCTTCCAGATCCCGCTCACCAGCGGCAGCTTGCGCCAGAATTTGGGCGGCTTGATGACGATCGGCCAGAGGAGGGGGACTCCCCCCACCGTGATCATGTCCCCCACGATGTGGACCACGACGCCGGCCAGCATGGACAGCGGCAGCCATCCCCACTGCTGCGGGGCAAACCACGTGACCAGCCCAGCCATGACCAGGGCGAAGACCCAGTTGGCGAGCCAGCCATGTTTCGGGAACAGCTTCAGCGCGTCCGCGGCCAGGTTGATCATGAACATGCACAGCAGCCCCGCCCCGAGGGAAAGACGGCCCACCGGCGTGGCCACCTGGAACTGTGCGGCCATGGCCGCGAGGATCACGAAGGCCGAGGCCCCCAGCAGGGAATGCGTCCCCTGCCGGTGCCCGCCGCTGGCCTTCTCGATCCCGATCGCGATCACCTTCGAGAGCGGCGGCAGAGAATGGGCGATCGTGCTGGAGCGGTGGTCCCAGTCGCACACCAGCGCGGTTCCCGCCGTCGTCATGGCTCCGATCAGGATCCCGGTGGAGTCCAGCGGATACCAGCCCAAGGCATACGGACCGGTCGAGGCAATGGCTATCCACGCCGCGGCACCTGACGCGGCGTGGTGTCCTCCCATCATCCGGTCAGCCCGCCTTCAGGGGTACATCAGTGAAGATCGCCGTGATGACGCCGTTGGCCCATTCGAGGATTTCGGCGTCCTGCAGGTCCCGGCCGCCGATCCTGGCGGTCTTCGGCTTGGGGATCAAGACGGCGTCGAGTGCCGGCTTGGACTGCGAACCCGGGTACATGCGGTTCAGGCGCATGGTCTTGGACTCCGGCAGCTGTGCCGGGGAGAACTTGATGAAGTTGCCCTGGAGCGCGACGTCGGACAGCCCGGCTTCGCGGGCACCCACCCGGAAGCGGGCCACTGAGATCAGGTTCTTGGCCGGCAGCGGCGGCTCGCCATATCGGTCCACAAGCTCGGCCAGGACCTCGTCGATGGCCGCGTTGGTGATGGCAGCGGCCAGCTTGCGGTAGGCCTCCAGGCGCAGCCGTTCGCCCGGCACGTAGTCGTGCGGCAGGTGGGCGTTGACCGGCAGCTCGATCTTCATCTCGGCTGCCTTTTCCTCGGCGTCGCCGCGGTACTCGGCTACGGCCTCGCCTACCAGGCGGATGTAGAGGTCAAAGCCGACGCCCTGGATGTGGCCGGACTGCTCGCCGCCCAGCAGGTTGCCGGCGCCGCGGATTTCGAGGTCCTTCATGGCCAGCTGCATGCCGGCGCCCAGCTCGTTGTGGGCTGCGACGGCCTTGAGCCGTTCCAGTGCCACCTCGCCCAAGGGTTTCTCCGAGGGGTACAGGAAGTAGGCGTAGGCGCGTTCGCGGCCACGCCCCACGCGGCCGCGCAGCTGGTGCAGCTGCGAGAGCCCGTACTTGTCCGCGCCGTCCACGATCAAGGTGTTGGCGTTGGAGATGTCCAGGCCGGTCTCGATGATGGTGGTGCAGACCAGGACGTCGAAGCGCTTCTCCCAGAAGTCCACAATGATCTTCTCCAGCCGGCTCTCGGACATCTGCCCGTGCGCCACCTCCACGCGGGCCTCGGGGACCAGCTCGCGGATCTGGGCAGCCGTCCGTTCGATCGAGGAGACGCGGTTGTGCACGAAGAAGACCTGGCCCTCGCGCATGAGCTCGCGCCGGATCGCGGCGGAGGCCTGCTTGTTGCTGTACGGGCCCACATAGGTCAGTACCGGGTGGCGTTCCTCCGGCGGCGTGGCCAGGGTGGAAGTCTCGCGGATGCCGGTGAGGGACATCTCCAGGGTGCGCGGGATGGGGGTGGCGCTCATGGCCAGGACGTCCACATTGGTGCGCATCTTCTTGAGCGCCTCCTTGTGTTCAACGCCGAAGCGCTGTTCCTCGTCCACGACCACCAGGCCCAGGTCCTTGAACTCGAAGTCCTTGGACAGGAGGCGGTGGGTGCCGATCACGACGTCGACGGAGCCGTTCTTGACACCCTCGGCAGTCTCCTTGGCCTCCTTGGCCCCCTGGAAGCGGGACAGCGGCTTGACGCGCAGCGGGAAGCCGGAGAACCGTTCCGTGAACGTCTCGTAGTGCTGCTGGGCCAGCAGCGTGGTGGGCACCAGCACGGCCACCTGCTTGCCGTCCTGCACGGCCTTGAAGGCGGCGCGCACGGCGATCTCCGTCTTGCCGTAGCCGACGTCGCCGGAGACCAGGCGGTCCATGGGGATCTCCCGCTCCATGTCCGCCTTGACCTCGTTGATGGTGGTCAGCTGGTCCGGCGTCTCCACATACGGGAAGGCTTCCTCCAGCTCGCGCTGCCAGGGCGTGTCCGGGGCGAAGGCGTGTCCGCGGGAGGCCATGCGGGCCGAGTACAGGCGGATGAGTTCGCCGGCGATTTCCTTGACGGCCTTGCGGGCCTTGGACTTGGTGCTGGCCCAGTCCGCGCCGCCCATCTTGCTCAGTGCCGGCGCGTCCCCGCCGACGTACCGGGTGACCTGGTCCAGCTGGTCTGTGGGCACGAAGAGCCGGTCGCCCGGCGCGCCGCGCTTGGACGGCGCGTACTCCAGGACGAGGTACTCGCGCAGGCCGGCGTCCCCCGCGGCGGACCCGGCCACCTTGCGCTGGATGAGTTCCACAAAGCGCCCGATGCCGTGCTGTTCGTGCACCACGTGGTCGCCCGCGTGCAGTTGCAGGGGATCGACGGTGTTGCGCCGCTTCGAGGGCATGCGGCGCATGTCCTTGGTGGAGCTGGCCGACGCGCGCCCCAGCAGGTCGGCTTCGGTGAGCAGCCCCAGTTTGAGGCTGTCCAGGACAAAACCGCGTCCGACGGCGGCCGTGGTCACCTCGATGATGCCCGGCTGCGGTTCCTTGTCCAGGGTGTCCACGCGGGCGCAGGGGATGTCGGCGTCGTGGAAGAGCTCGGCCAGGCGCTGGGCCGGTCCGGGCCCGTCCGTGACCACCACGATCCGCCACTGCTCCCGCACATGGGAGCCGATGAACTCGAGCATTTCCGCGACGTCGCCCTGGTAGCCGCGCGGTTCGCGGGCGTGCAGGTTCAGGACGTCGATCTCCAGGACGAGCTCCTCGTCGGTGGCCAGCGAGGTGATGGACCACCAGGACACGCCGTGCTCCAGCGCGGCGGTCCGCGTGTCCGTCAGGGAGCGGAAGCTCGCCGCGTGCAGGTCCGTCGACGCGCGGGACAACAGGTCAAGGGGCGCCGCACCGCCGTCGGACGCTGTTGACCAGGCGGCCTCCAAGAACTCCTCATTGGTGGCCGCGAGATCGTGCGCGCGCGTGCGGACCTTCTCCGGTTCGATCACGACGGCGAGGGAGCCTGCCGGGAGTTGGTCGACGAAGGGCACCATGGCGTCCACCAGCACGGGGGCCAGGGATTCCATGCCTTCCACGGCGATGCCGCCGGCGATCTTCTCCAGCATGTCTGCCGCGGCCGGGAGCTCCGCCTTGAGCTTGGCGGCCCGGGACATGACCGAGGGGGTGATCAGGATTTCGCGGCACGGCGGCGCGTGCAGCTCCGTGGGGTGGTGCATGCCGGGGGCGGACAGGGAACGCTGGTCGGCGACGGCGAACCAGCGCATCTGGTCCACCTCGTCGCCGAAGAACTCCACCCGGATGGGGTGGTCCTCGGTGGGCGGGAAAACGTCCAGAATGCCGCCCCTGACGGCGAATTCGCCCCGGCGCGTCACCATGTCCACCCGGGCGTAGGCCGCGTCCGCAAGGCTGCGCACAACGTCGCTGAAAGGCCGTTCCTGCCCTACCGCCAGCGTGACGGGGACCAGATCGCCCAGCCCCGCCACAATGGGCTGCACCACGGCGCGGACCGGCGCCACCACCACACGCAGGGAGGCCGTCGTCGAGGTTTCCGGGTGGGCCAGCCGGCGCAGCACCGAAAGCCGCCGGCCCACGGTGTCCGAGCGCGGCGAGAGGCGTTCGTGCGGGAGCGTTTCCCAGCTGGGGAAGGCCGCCACGGACTCCGCCGGGAGGTACGCGGCCAGGGCGGCGGTGAGGTCCTCGGCCTCGCGGCCCGTGGCCGTCACGGCCAGTACCACAGGCGCCCCCTCCTGCGCGGCCAGGCCATCGGCCATCTCCGCCAGCAGTGCGGCGCGCATGCCGGTGGGGGCACTGATCTGGTAGTCGGTGCTGCGGTTGCCGAAGTCCTTGGCTGCCTCCGGCCGCACCCTGGCAAACGAGCTGTCCTCCGCCATGGCCCGCCGCAGGCCGCCGAGGGCGCTGCCGTCACCGGACTTCGCGGAAGGGGCGTTCGCTGACGGATTATTCGTTGACGGGGCCGAGGACTGCTGGCCTTTGGGGCTCATGGATTGCTCTCCTGGAGTGGTGGCAGGCAACACGAAAACCCGCGATTCTCTCGAATCCCGGGTGGTCATAGCCTACCCCGCCCACCGCGTAGGATGTTTGGAGCTAAAACAGCTTCCCTACCCAATTCATCCACGGAGGACCCATGGCCCTGAGTGCAACCACCACCCTGCCGCACAGCGTTGACCGCGTCGCAGCGATCTTCGTCAACGAAGAATTCCTCCGGCACACGAGCGAGTTTGTGGGCGGCACCCTGGAATCGTTCACCATTGACGGCGACACTGCCGGCGCGTTCAGCACCACCGCTGTGCGCACCCTGCCCACCACCCGCCTGCCGGACATCGCCCGCAAGTTCGTCGGCGACAGCCTCACCGTCACGCAGAACGAGCAGTGGGATGCCCCCGCTGCCGACGGTTCCCGCGTCAGCAACATCACCATGAAGATCTCCGGCGCCCCGCTGGACGTCACCGCGGTCCAGCGTCTGGTGTCCGACGGCGGCAGCACCCGCGTTGAGCTCGAAGGCACCGTGTCCTCCTCGGTGCCGTTCCTGGGCGGCAAGATCGCCGACGCCGCCGAGCCCATGGTCGGCAAGGCCCTGAACATCCAGTCCCAGCAGGCCCAGGCCTGGCTCGAAAGCCACTAGCATGCAGATCCCCGCAATCCTGGGCTGGGTCCTGCTCGTTGCCGGCGCATGGTCCCTGGTGGTGTGGCCGCAGTTCCTGCGCCGCGTCATGAAGGACCCGCGCGCCCGCGACGCCGCAGGGAAGGCCACGAAGTTCCTCACAGTCCACGTCGTCCTGGTCACCATCTCCATGGTCCTGGGGCTCGCGACGGCGGCGATCGGGGTTGCGGGGCTGCTCGGCTAGACTGGTAGCTGGCGTGCCGGGAAGTCTGGTCGGTGGTTCGCATTGTCATGCCCGCACATCCCGCAAGGAGCCCCATGGCCAGACACACTTCGCCGCCGTCCCGCACAGAGCGCGTCTTCAGCCGCTCCAGCTATGCCGAATACCAGCGGGTCCTCGCGATCCTCCGCACGGAAACCGTGGGCGGAGCCCTGCTCCTGGCCGCCACGGTGCTCGCCCTCGCCTGGGCCAACTCCCCCGCCGCGGACAGCTACTTCGCCCTGCGCGACATCAAAATCGGCTTCGAACCCTGGCACCTTGAGCTGAGCCTGGGCCACTGGGCCTCCGACGGCCTGCTGGCCGTGTTCTTCTTCCTGGCCGGCCTGGAGCTCAAGCGCGAATTCGTGGCTGGCGACCTCCGCAAGCCGGCCAAAGCCATCGTCCCGGTGGCCGCGGCCGTGGGCGGCGTGGCCGTACCAGCCATCATCTACGCCGTGGTCAACCTGGGCTCCGGAGCAGAGGCGCTCAAGGGCTGGGCCATCCCCACCGCCACGGACATCGCTTTTGCCTTGGCGGTCCTGGCCGTCATCAACACGCACCTGCCGGCGGCGCTCCGGACCTTCCTCCTGACCCTGGCCGTGGTGGATGACCTGCTGGCCATCGGCATCATCGCCTTCTTCTATTCCACAGGCCTCCAGCCGCTCATGCTCCTGGCTGCGCTGGTTCCGCTGGGCCTCTTCACCTTCCTGGTCCAGAAGCGCATCCGCAGCTGGTACCTGCTGGTGCCGCTGGCCCTTGCCACCTGGGGATTCGTCCACGCGTCCGGAATCCACGCCACAGTGGCCGGAGTGCTCCTGGCCTTCGCAGTTCCCGTGTTCGCCTCGGGCAAGAAGGGCGAACCCGCCGAGGGCCTGGCCGAAAGCTTCGAGCACAGGCTGCGCCCATTCTCCGCAGGCTTCGCCGTGCCCGTCTTCGCCTTCTTCTCGGCGGGCGTGGCCCTGGGCGGTGCGGAGGGCATGGCCGCCGCCTTCAGCGACCCGGTGGCCATCGGCATCGTGACGGCACTGGTGGCGGGCAAAACCATCGGCGTTTTCGGCACCACGTTCCTGGTCACCAAGACAACGCGGGCAAGCTTGGATGCCAGCCTCGCCTGGATCGACCTCGCAGGCGTGGCGGTCCTGGCCGGCGTCGGATTCACCGTCTCGCTGCTGATCGGCGAGCTCAGCTTCGGTCTCGGCTCGGCGCACAACGACCACGCCAAGGTGGCCATCCTAGGCGGTTCCCTGCTCGCGGCGCTGCTCGCCGCCGTCGTGCTCAAGGCCCGGAACCGGCACTACCGACGGGTGCAGGCCGAAGAGCAAAGGGACGACGACGGCGACGGCGTGCCGGACGTTTTCGCCCGTTCCTGAGCCGGGTTGGGCGCCTAGTTTTGCTGCCCCGCGACGGCCTGGGCCAGCGCGTCCTCCGCGGCAACCCAGGAGATCATGGCGCACTTGACCCGGGCCACGTAGCGGGCCACGCCTTCAAAGGCTGCGGCATCGCCCAAGACTTCCGGATCCGCGGTGATCTTGCCGCGAGAACGCAGCATGTCGCGGAAAGTGTCGATGATGTGCGTGAACTCCGCGACTTCCAGGCCTTCGGCCAGGTCGGTCAGGACCGACGCCGAGGCCATGGAAATGGAGCAGCCGGCGCCGTCCCAGCGCAGTTGGCTGACCCGGCCGCCCTGCACCGCGACGCGCACCGTGATCTCGTCCCCGCATGTGGGATTGAGCTGGTGCGACTGGCCCTTGGTGGCGCCCTCCGGCGCTTCGACCATGGTGAGGCCGTCGCCGTGGCGGCTCTTGGAATGGTCCAGGATGATCTGCTGGTACAGCTGTTCAAGGCTCATGGTGTTCCTACGCTCCGAAGAATCCGCGCACGCCCGCGACGGCCTGGATGAGGGCGTCGACGTCGTCGGTGGTGTTGTACAGGTATGTGCTGGCCCGGGTGGTGGCGGTCAGGCCGAGGCGCCGGTGCAAGGGCTGGGCGCAGTGGTGGCCGACGCGGACGGCGATGCCCTGGTTGTCGAGGTACTGCCCGACGTCGTGAGCGTGGACGCCGTCGACGTCGAACGCGGCCAGGCCGATACGCTCGATCCCCGCGGCAGGCCCCACCACGCGGACGCCCGGGATCCCGCTGAGGCCCTCCACGAGGCGCCGGCCCAGGACCATCTCCCACTCGTGGATGCGGTCGATCCCGGTTTCCGTCAGGTAGTTGACGGCGGAGGCCAGCGCGATGGCCTGGGAAATCTTCTGGGTTCCGGCTTCGAAGCGCTGCGGCGCGGGCAGGAACGCAGCCTTCTCCATGGTGACGGTGGTGATCATGGACCCGCCGGTGAGGAAGGGGGGCATGGCGTTCAGGAGCGCAGATTTGCCGTACAGCACGCCGATGCCCGTGGGGGCCAGCATCTTGTGGCCGGATAGCACGGCGAAGTCGACGTCGAGTGCCTTGACGTCCAGCGGCATGTGCGGGGCCGACTGGCAGGCATCCAGGACCACCAGGGCCCCGACGGCACGGGCCAGCGCCACGAGCGCGGTCACGGGGTTGATCGTGCCCACGACGTTCGAGGCGTGCGCGAAGGCAAGCACCTTCGTCCGGCCGCCGATGATCCGGGCGGCCTCCTCCAGGTCGAGGACCCCGTGATCGTCCACGGGGATGTAGCGGACCACAGCCCCGGTGCGCTGCGCCAGCTGCTGCCAGGGGATGAGGTTGGCGTGGTGTTCCATCTCGGTGACCACGATTTCGTCCCCGGCGGACAGCCCGAAGCGGGCTGCCTCGGGATCGGCGCCGGGCAGGGAAGCGTTCAGGAAGGAATAGCTCAGGAGGTTCAGGCCCTCGGTGGCGTTGGAGGTCCAGATGACCTCGTCCCACTCCGCGCCGATGAAGGCCGCAACCGTGCTCCGGGCGTCCTCGAAGGACTCCGTCGCCTCGACTGCAAGGTAGTGGGCGCCGCGGTGGACGGCGGAGTTGCGCTGCTCGTAGAACTCCTGCTCGGCCTCGATGACGCTGAGGGGATTCTGTGAGGTGGCGCCGGAATCCAGATAGATGAGAGGCTTGCCGTTGACCGTCTGCTGCAGGATGGGGAAGTCGTTGCGGATACGCAGGACTTCCTCGTTGCCAAGGGAAGCAAGCGGGTCGAGAACGTGGGCCGGAGTGGCAACCATGGCGAAGGCTCCTGAAGCGACAGGTAGGTGACCTCGGACGCCGCGGCCGGGGCCGGGCGAATTAAGTCACATGGACTGAAGCTAATTATCCCACGGCGGACCCGGCGGGCCGTTCAGCCAGTTACCCCGCCCCGCCCGTCACCTTCGTTGAGCCATTCTGCAGGTCCTGTTGCCGCCAGTGTGGAGATATCCTCTGCGGAGTACAGGGTCCGGATCCAACGGTCATTGCCGCGATGGGTACCGTTGACGCCGCTGGGCGCTCTGGCATGGCTTCCCGGGATCACCGGGAAACGGTGGGACTTGGCCTCCACCTGGCGTGTCTGGATTCCGGCACGCAGGGCCACCCAGTTCAGCCAGATGTCGTCGGCGCCGGGGCATACGTCCATGAACAGCTCGCCGCGGTTCCTGAGTTCGCGCTGCATCGCCGGCGGGTAGATGACGCCGTAGACGCCCATGGCGAGGTTGTTGAAACCGGGGCGCGTGTCGCGCCGTCGCGACCACGCCTCGTACTGGGTAATGCTTCCGCGATTGGTGCCGATCACGCTGACCCAGTGCCCGTGGACCATGTCCGGGTAGCGGCTGTTGGCCTCCACGAGCGATTGGAGCCATCGCGGCGGGTAGACGATGTCGTCGTCCGCCGTGACCAGCGGGCTCACGGGATCGCAGGCCCCGGCCACGCAGGGGTAGTACTTGGTGTGCGGGCCGAAGTTGCGCGAGAAGCGCACTTCCACGCCGCGCCGCTGCAGCCGCCGCAGTCCCGGCTGTTCGGACTTGAGCAGGGCAGGGTCATCCAGCCAGAGGATCAGCCGCCGCGGCCTGACGGTTCCCCGGGCGATCGATTCCAGGGCCAAGTCCACGGTGCGGAAGCGCTGGCCGTAGGTGGTCATGGAGACCACGACGTCGGCAGTTCCGGCCACGGGGTCACGCGTCAAGATGTTGCGCAGCCGCAAATGGGCCACACCGAGGTAGGCGCGCATCCGCTTTGACGCTTTCCTGACGCGCCGCACGGTGACACGGGTCAGCCGATCCGGGCCTGCGGGCTTGAGCATGGTGCCGGTCATGCCGGGGACTGCCCTTCACAAGCGGGGATCGCTGTTGCCGATACAAGGTTGAAGCAGGCCTTGTCCAAGCCTGCCCGGTTTTTACTCCGTGCTTGGAAGTCGTCGAGGGCGTCGATGTCACTCCTGCCCGGACCGGAGTGAGGGAGCCGGCGGCGGCTGGGGGGCAGAGCCTTGGTCTCAGAAGACTCTATCGCCGCCGGCTCCGTTGTAGGGGCGCCGCTGTCCGCTCGCGGGAGCAGGACAGCGCGCCGGATAAGAACTTGAGTCCGGATATTCACGGATGGAAAGCAGACGACTACTGCGGCATCGGACGGCATGTGCCGCACGGCGGCATCGTGCAGCGACCTGAGGTCATTGCGGATGTGAGATGAAGAGGCGTGCATGTCGAGACCTTTTCCGCGCTGTTTCGTGGCTGCGTTCAGTCAACCGCGCAAAGCCCCCGGGTACAACCGTAACCACTACTCGTCTTCAGGGCTTCATCGGCGGCACCACTGCGTTCGAGTACTCAAGTCCCGCTACTGGCCGGCCGGAATTACTTGCCTGCTACTCGGATTAGTAACTCCATTGGACGCATATTCCCGTGGCGCTTGGGTGCCCGGAAGGCGACGCGCCGGCCCCGGCAAGTCAGAGGCCGCGGGCCCCTTCCAGCTCTTCGCGCCGCCTGATGCCAAGTTTCGCGTAGCTACGGTAAAGGTGTCCCTCCACTGTGCGGACGGAGACCATGAGCCGTTCCGCGATCTGGCGGTCTGTCAGCCCTTCGATGGCCAAGGCAATGATGTCCCGCTCCCGACGGGTCAGCTGGACCTGGGCAGCCTGCGCGGGTCCGGCCACTGCACCCGGCCTCTTGCCAAGATCGTGGTCGCACTGCCCCTGCCGGATGACGGCCTGACGGGCGCCGCTCTGCTCGCCTGCGGCCTTGTAGAGGTTGGCTGCGTGCGCGAAGCCATCCCGTGCCATCCGCATCATGCCCAGGGCGGCCACCGACTCGGCGGCTTTCATCGCTGTGTCAGGGTCCCGCGTCCCGCGTGCCGAAGCAAAGTGCGACCACGAGCTGGCCCACGGTCCCGTCATGGTCGAGGTCAGCTCCAGGGTTTGGTCCACAGCTGCCCCGCTCCCAATCTCCAGCCACAATGACAATGCCTGGAGGCGGGCACTGGCCGGCAAGGAGGGAGAAACGGAATCCAGCAAATCCTGTAGGCCCGCCACCCCTGCCCCGTCCCGGTTTAGGACCTCTCCGGTTGCCGTGGCGAAGGTGGGCCCCAGGCACCAGTCCGGTCCGCGCCCCGGTCCGCGGAAACCGCGGGATTCGTCGAACAGGACCTGGGCCTGTTGCCGCTCCCCGGCACGCACTGCCGCATAGGCTGCAGCGCCGACGGCACAGCGCAGGAGCTGTTGGGGGTCGTTCAGGCGCAGGGCCTCGACGGCCGGGCGGAGAAGCTTGAACGCGGCATCGAACCGCCCCTGCCGAATCAGCGCCAGGCCCCGGAAATACTGGACGCTTCCACCAAATGTCGTCAGCCC
The DNA here is from genome assembly GCF_017368795.1 of Arthrobacter cavernae. GTDB lineage: Bacteria > Actinomycetota > Actinomycetes > Actinomycetales > Micrococcaceae > Arthrobacter > Arthrobacter cavernae. The sequence continues at coordinate 123,057 of NZ_JAFNLL010000002.1, forward strand.
GGGACCTGCCTCGGCTTCATAGCCTGCCAGGATCTTCTCAGTTTGAACCCAGTCCCCCGAGTCCACGGCGGCCGCGGCCCGGCGGTAGAGCACGAACTCCCGGATGAAGAACAGTTCTTCAGGATCATCGATAACAAGCTCTGCAGCCTGGTTGGCCTCGGCCAGCGCCTGGACGGGGTCCCCTTCGGCGCGCAGGACATCAGAGCGCATGCACAGCAGGAAGGCGCTGAGAACATCTTGTTTCCGGTCCTCGACGCCGGTCAGGAGCACGGGCCCCAGTTCCTGCAGCAGGCCGGCCAGGCCCTGGAAGTCTCCCGCCATGTCCAGGTCCAGGAGCTGCACCACGGGCCCGGGAAGCGGAGCTTGCGCGGTCACGGAGCGGGGCGCACTGGCACGCTGCCCGGTTCCCCTGCCCACCGGCAGTCCGAAGCCACCGGGCTGGGCAGCGGCCACTGCGGTTCGGATGCTGGCCTCCAACAGCACAGCTCCGGCAGGGGCCATGCTGTCGCTGTGGCCCGGGAAGCCGTCCAGTTTGCTGGCTTCAAGGGCCCGCTCGGCCTTCGAGTATTCCCCCGAGCTGAAGTACGCACGCGCGGCGGCGGCGCGGCCCTGCTGCCAGGGTCCGGGGTCATGGATCCGCGCCGCCAGGTTGATTGCAGCCTCGTTTTGAAACGTCCTCGCGGCATGGATGGCGGCCTTGAGCAGCTGGTTGTCGGGGACCTTGACTCCCGATTCAACCGACCAGGCCACCATCCGGAGCAGCGCGGCCTCGGAACCCGGCTGGCTGTCGAGGTAGCTGATGAGCTGCTGGCGCAGCTGCAGGCTGCGCGATGACGAGACCATGCTGCGTATTGCCTGCCCGTACACGGCGTGGCGGAGCCTCAGCTGTTCCCCGCCGTCGGCGGACATTTCCACGAGCTGGCTGTCCACCAGTGCCTGGACCATGTCGGCACCGGACGTTGCCTCCAGGGCCGACAGACTCACCGGTTCGGCGAGGGCAATCATGGTGAGGGCCTCGCGTTCCTGCGGGGTGCGTCGCAAGAGCTGGTTCCGCACGGACCCTGTCAATGCGGGCCCCCCTGTGGCCAAGGGCCCTGCCAGCAGCCAGACGCCGTTGTTGCGTACGATGCTTCCGTTGGCCCGTCCGTCCTCGAGCAGGCAGTTGAGCAGCATCGGATTGCCCTCGGAGGCGGTCCACAGCATGTGCGTGGTGCTCGGCAGGACCGGCCCGCCGAGGATATGTTCGGCGACGTCGTTGACGTCATCCCGGCCCAGCGGCTCCAGGTCGAAGCGTTCCGCCATGCTGTCGTACCAGAGCTGCATCAGCGACGGCGGCAGGCCCGGCCGTGGCCGGCACGATACCACCACCTTGGCCCAGTTGGCTGTGATGAGGTCAACGATCACATTGGCTGTTGCGGAATCCAGCTCGTGGGCATCATCGACCAGCAACAGCAACGGCAGCTCACGGCCGGCGCGAAGCCGCTCGAACTGGGCCCAGAAAGCGCGCAGGATGGCCACATGGGAACTCGTGGGGTCTTCCGGCAGGTCCACCAGGTAGGGTGCCAGGACGCCGTAAGGAACGTTGGCCAGCGAGGGACTGCCGTGAACGCGCATGATGATCATTTCGTCCGCCAGGTCCTGGGCGATCGCCTCCGCCAAGGCCGACTTGCCGAGGCCGGGTTCTGCCACGAGCAGCACGGCTCCCGTGGCGCCGCTGCGCAGTGTCTCCGTGGCCGCGTCGACATAGTGCCGGCGCCCTACGAACGGGCGGGGGCGGACCGGATTCAAATCAGCAAGGCCGCCCGGGCCCGTGTCCGTTTCCCTAGATGAGGCCAAGGAGATCACGCCGCGAGGACACGCTCAGCTTGGCAAACACCTGATACAAATGGCCTTCGACCGTCCGCACGGAGACGCCGATGTCCCTCGCGATGTCCCGGTTCGACACGCCCCGCCCCGCGAGGCGGGCAATCTGCCGCTCGCGCTCCGTCAATAGCGGAGCGTTGCCCTGCGGCACCACCGGGAGCTCGACAACCAGCTCCGAGAGCCGGTCCAGCCTCGCCTGGGCCAGCCGTGACGTGGTTTGGTCCGACGCCAGCCGCGCATAGTCAAGTGCCAAGGCCACGCAGCGGGCCTCCATGGCATCAAGTTCCAGCCTCGCTGCGAGATCGGCGGCCTCCATCATGAGGCGGGAACTGTGGCCCAGGCTGCCCTTGGCCATCAGGGAGGACATCCGTGCCAGCGACCCTTGACGGCGGGCAGCGACCTGTTCCATCAGCAGGAAATCCTCATCCCGGCCATTGACCGTGGCCCCTACCAGGTTGATTCCCGCGACGGCGTAGCGCTGCTGGGCAATATCTTCCTTGGCGGCGCTGACCAGACGTTCCCTGGCATCGGGTTCGCCGAGCCAGCGGCGGGCCATGTTCGTGCAGAATTCCCGTGCCCAGTTGGTCACGAAGCCGCCAGCCCACCCGTCCGCGCCTTCCAATGACAAGTACTTGTAGGCGTTGGTGGAATCACCGATCTGGGCATAGGCGAACGCCGTGGCCGCGTAGGCAAGAGGGAGAAGATTCATGACGGGCCGGTGTTCCAGCTGCGCTGCGGCCGGCAGCAATGATTCAAGTGCCTCGGGTCCGCGACCGGCGAACAACTTGGCCATGCCGATTGCGAGTTCCAGGACGGCACCGCGGTATTGCAGTTCCGAAGGCGTGGCTGCCGGACCGGAAGCGAGGATCCGCAGGCAGCTGCGCCAATGCCCCGCGGCCAGGGTTGCGCAGAAGGCGCGCAGCCGGTAGTGCTCCCAGAATGCCCCGGGGCTGGGCGCCTCGGCGATCCGCTGCGCTGTCGCTTCACTGAGACGGAGCGCGTCCATTTCGCGCCCCGTCATGGCATAGGCCTCTATCAGGATGATGCTGCTGTGAATGCTGTGCGAAAGGTGGGGCACCGTACAGTCTGCCGCCGCCATTTCCAGCCGCTCCATCACCCGCATGTACTCTCCGGTGTGGGCGGCGTGGACAAACTCTTCAAGGTCGAGGCGGCGGACCGCCCGCCCGTGCTCCTCGCTTTCCGTGTCCTTCCCGAGCCGCTCCAGCCGTTCCCGGGCCGCGTCAAGGACGTGGGGAACCAGTCCGGACTGCCCGGCCACCCCCCGCATGGCGGCGCAGCGCACTCCCGTATAGGCCGCCAGTTCATTGATCGGCAGGGCATCGAGCTGCTCGTCTGAGACATCCTCCACCGCAGCCAAGGCTTGCTTGCTGTCGGACAGAAGAATGTACGCAGCGGCCTTTTCCCGCTGTCCCCCGGCCCACTCCGCGTCGGACCTGCGGATGCTCTCAGCACATTTGATGGCGAACACGGGATCGAACAACCGGACGGAAGCCCGCGCTGCAGCGAGGGCATGCGCCGGGTCGAGTTCCACCTGGCAGTCATGCGCCCACGCTGCATAGACCATGAGATCTTCTGCCGTCATGTCGGCAAGAGCGGGTTCGTTGTGCTCGAGCAACTTTTCCCGCAGCTTGCGCCGGCGCGGCACCGTCAGCCAGCCACGGACAATGTCCGACATGTACTGCAGCCGTAACGAGATCCAACGTTCGGCGCAGTCGTCCACACGCAGCAAGCCCGATTCCTCCATGTCCGCCAGGGTCTTGGCGTTGTACACGCTGGCCAGGACCGCCAGCGGCACCCGCCGGGCGCAGGCCAGCATTTCAATGACTTCCTTGGCTTCCCGGGTCTCCCGGGACCACCTGGATCGTACGATCTCCTCGAGGCCGTGGCCTCCCTCCAACACCACGTCGCCCCGCAAGGTCCACACGGAGTTGACCAGTACAAGGTTTCCGCGCTGCCGCTGTTCGGTAACGATGGATTCCAGCAGCAGCGGGTTGCCGCCCGTCATCGCGTGAAGATTGCTGGTGAGCGCCTTGGTGAGGCGGTGTCCGAGCATGGCAGAAAGGAGTTCACCCGTCTGTTGCTGCGTGAGTGTTTCCAGGGTGACCTCGGAGAGCCGGCCGTCCTGGACCAACCAGTGGAAGTCCGCAGGCAGGTCGCCGACGTGCGGCGCAATGGCGATAATACGGGCAGTTCCCGTTATTAGAATGTTCATGAGGACGCCGGTGCTCATGTCGTCCATCCCCACCGGGTTGTCGACCACAATCACCACGTCACGGCCGCCGGCATCCTGCCGCAGCATGGCCGTGATGCCTTGGAGGATCCCGGTGGGCGAGCCCAGGTACTTCTGCGGGAGCCGGGCAAGCATGAAACCGAAGGCGCCGTAGGCAGATGCGTTGTCCGTGGTCGGTGTGCGCAGGTGAAGGACATGGGGCGCTTCGTCCAGGGAGGCAACCACCAAGTGGCTCATGGAGGTTTTTCCCACTCCATGAGCACCGGTAATGATGACGCCCAGACAATCAGGGGCGGTCAGTGCGGCTTTGACGCGTTCAAGCTCGCTGCCCCTTGCGGCAACCGACCATTTCAGGTGGTTCCCGGGCTTCACATGTCCTGTTTCAACTGGATCCAACGCGACAGAAGCATCGCCCCAGCTATGCATCTCCCTTGACATTCAGTTTCCTTAGCTACCCCTGCAGGCATTGGCCCCCAGGCCTGCCTCCGCTTATGAGAAGAGTACCCCTTAGCCTTCCAAGTAAGTAGACGTTGCCACACCCCTTGGGCCAACACTAGTATTCGGGCAGGAGCGCCCGGAAATTAGGCCTTCACGGGATGGAAACGCTGCTGGGCGGCCAGCAGTCCCTCCTTCATGAGGATTTCCACTGCGTCTGCTGCCTCATCGAGAAGAAATGGCAGCTCCTTCTTTTCAGCCGTGGCGAAATCCTTGAGCACATAGTCCGCGGTATCCATGCGTCCGGGCGGCCGGCCGACGCCCACGCGCACGCGGAGGTAGTCCTTCGTGGCCAGGGCCTTGGAGATGTCGCGGAGTCCGTTGTGACCACCTTCGCCCCCGCCGAGCTTCAGCTTGACCGTGTTGAAGGGTATGTCGATTTCGTCATGCACGGCGATCACGTGGTCCGGTGCGATGTCGAAGAACTTGCTGAGGCCTGCCACGGGGCCGCCCGAGACATTCATGTACGTCATGGGCTTGGCCAGCACGACGCGGGGTCCGCCGATGCCCAGCCGCCCCTCCACCACCTGCGCCCGTGACTTGTGCGCCTTAAAGCTTCCGCCGGTGCGCGAGGCGAGTTCGTCGAGCACCATCTGGCCCACGTTGTGGCGGTTGTGGCTGTACTCGTTTCCGGGGTTGCCAAGGCCGACGATCAGCCAGGTGTCTGTCATGGACTCATCCTAAGGAAAGGTTCGCTGGGGGCAGGGTAAAGAAAGTGGCCGGACCCCACGGGGGCCCGGCCACTCAAAGGCTGTGCGCCTCGGCTAGTCGGAAAGGACTAGGCGGATGCTGCTTCGCCGGCAGCTTCGCCTGCAGCCTCGGAGATGCGGACCACCAGGGCTTCACCATCGGAGAGCAGTGCGGAACCCTGCGGCAGGATGAGGTCCGAAGCGTGGATGTTCTCGCCGGCCTTGCGGCCTGCAATGCTGACCTCAACGGAAGTCGGCAGGTGCGTGGCTTCGGCTTCCAGGGAAACCGTGGTGGCTTCCTGACTGGCAACGGCGCCCGGAGCAACTTCGCCGGTGATGTGGACGGCCACGTCTACGGTGACCTTTTCGCCGGCCTGGACGGTCTGCAGGTCAATGTGCTCGATGATCTGCTTGATCGGGTCGCGCTGGATGTCCTTGACCATGGCCAGGTGCAGTTCGCCGTCGACGTCGACGGACAGCAGGGCGTTGGAAACACGGACGGCCAGGGTGGTGGCACGGCCCGGAAGGTTGATGTGGATGGGCTCGGCACCGTGGCCGTAGATGACTGCCGGGATCTTGCCGGCTTCGCGTGCACGGCGGGCGAAGCCCTTGCCGAATTCGGTGCGCAGTTCTGCGGTGAGCTTCTGCTCAGACATGTGTACTCCTTGATTACTGGCGCCCGGCACTGTGCAGGGCAAGTCGATCAGCAAGGGCGGAGGTCTGTGGGACCTTCTACGCCCGGCAGGAAACCGACTGCAGCAGCAGCCGCCCGCCTTCGTTGAAGGAGATTCAGACCCAGTCGATAACGGAGACCCGCAACCCTGATTCACAAAATGCGAACCGGATGTGCTCTCCCTCGCCAAGGTATCCCCAAAATCTTAGCAGCGGGTCACCCGTATAGGGAAAACGAGTACTGAAAACGGGCCATCCGCACGCCCGGAGGCTGCGGATGGCCCGTTGAAGGTCAGTCCTGGATGTCAGGCGTTGCCGTCGAAGAGGCTGGTGACGGACCCGTCGTCGAACACTTCGCGGATGGCGCGGGCGATCAATGGTGCGATCGACAGCACGGTGAGCTGCGGGAAGCGCTTCTCGGCGGGGATGGGGAGCGTGTTGGTGACGACCACTTCGCGGGCACCGGATTCGGCCAGGCGCTGGGCGGCCGGTTCGGAGAACACTGCGTGGGTGCAGGCGATGATGACGTCCTTTGCGCCGGCGTTCTTGAGGACCTGGACGGCACCGGAGATCGTTCCGCCGGTGTCGATCATGTCATCGATCAGGACACAGGTGCGGCCTTCGATCTGGCCCACCACGGTCTTGGAAACGGCCTGGTTCGGCACTGTCAGGTCGCGGCTCTTGTGCACGAAGGCCAGCGGGGCACCGCCCAGGCGTTCGGCCCACTGCTCGGCCACGCGGACACGGCCGGTGTCGGGCGAGACAACAGTGATGTTGTCCGCTTCCACACGCGTACGGATGTAGTCGGCCAGCAGCGGGATCGCCATGAGGTGGTCCACGGGGCCGTCGAAGAAGCCCTGGATCTGCGAGGTGTGCAGGTCCACGGACATGATGCGGTCGGCGCCTGCGGTTTTGTAGAGGTCTGCCACGAGACGGGCGGAGATGGGCTCGCGGCCGCGGCCCTTCTTGTCCTGGCGGGCGTACGGGTAGAACGGCGAGACCACGGTGATCCGCTTGGCCGACGCGCGCTTGAGCGAGTCGATCATGATCAGCTGCTCCATGAGCCAGTTGTTCAGTGGGGCCGGGTGGGCCTGGATCACGAAAGCGTCGGTACCGCGGACGCTCTCTGCCGAGCGGACGTAGATTTCCCCGTTGGCGAAGTCATAGGCGTCAATGGGCAGGAGTTCGGTTTCCAGCTCCTTGGCGATTTCCTGCGCCAGCTCCGGATGTGCCCTTCCGGCGGCGAGAACCAGTTTCTTCTCGCCGTGTGCGGTAATTTCGCTCATGCCTATTTGCCCTCTTCTGTGGTTGCCGGGGATTGTGAGGATTGGGGGGCGGCGGTCAGCCGGGCATCCTGCGCAGCCTGGGCCAGCTGCGCCGAGTTGCTGCCCTGGCGGTTCTTCAGGACCCAGCCGTCGGCGTTCCGCTGGGCGGCCAGGCTCACGGCCAGCGCTCCGGGCGGAACATCCTTGCGGATGATGGTGCCGGCGCCGCTGTAGGCGCCATCGCCGACAGTCACCGGAGCCACAAAGACGGTGTTGGAGCCGGTGCGGACACCGGAGCCGATCACGGTGCGATGCTTCTTCTCACCGTCGTAGTTGGCGGTGATGTTGCCGCAGCCGATATTGGTGTCCTCGCCGATTTCGGCGTCGCCCGCATAGCCGAGGTGGGACAGCTTGGAGCCACGGCCGATGGTCACGTTCTTGGTCTCGTAGAACGCGCCGATCTTGCCCGTCTCGCCCAAGACGGTGCCCGGGCGGAGGTAGGTGAACGGGCCTACGCTGGCCTTGGCGCCGATCGTGGAACCGGAGCCGTGCGTGCGGGTCACCTTGGCGGCCTCGCCCACCACCACGTCAGTCAGCGTGGTGTCAGGGCCGACGACGGCGTCGCGCGCCACCGTGGTGGTGCCGTGCAGTTGGGTGTTCGGCAGCAGGCGGACGTCCTCGTCGAGGGTTACGGTGGCATCGATCCAGGTGGTGGCCGGATCAACCACGGTCACACCGGAACGCATCCACGCCTCGATGATGCGGCGGTTGTGCTCGGCGCCCAGCGCCGACAGCTGGATGCGGTCGTTCGCGCCCTCAACCTGCCAGCGGTCTTCGGTGACGACGGCGGAAACCCGGCCTCCGGCGTCGCGCGCCAGGCCGAGAACGTCGGTGAGATACATCTCGCCCTGGGCGTTGTCCGTGGTGACCTGGGCCAGTGCCGTGCGCAACATGGAGGCTTCAAAGGCGTAGATGCCGGAGTTGACCTCACGGATGGCGCGTTCGGCGTCGGAAGCATCCTTGTGTTCGCGGATGCCGGTCACAGTGCCGTCCGCAGCACGCAGGATACGGCCGTAGCCGGTGGCGTCGTCCAGCACGGCCGTGAGGACGGTGACCGCGTTGTTTTCGGCTTCGTGGGCGGCCACGAGTTCGCTGAGCAGTCCGCCGGTCAGGAGGGGAACGTCACCATAGGTGACCACGACGGTGCCGCTCAGTTCGCCACGGGCGTCGAGGGCTTCCAGTGCCATCTGGACGGCGCGGCCGGTGCCCGGGACGTCGTCCTGGTCCACGATGACGGCCGCGGGATCCAGGGCGGAGACATGGGCTGCGACGAGGTCGCGTTCGTGGCGGACCACGAGGGCCAGCTGACGGGGGGCAATGGAACGGGCGGCGAGGAGCGCGTGGCCCACCATGGAGCGGCCGCCGATTTCGTGGAGAATCTTGGGAGTCCGCGATTTCATCCGCGTACCGGCACCTGCAGCCAGAACGATCACTGCGGCGGGGCCGGTGGTTTCGGGGCTCACGTACGGGCTCTCCTTGCTCGGTATTCTCCGGGGGCAAACCGGCTTCGGCACGAATTCATCCTACCTGCGCCCGGTGGCAGCAATGCCGCTGCTCCAGGCACGGAGGACCGCATGATCCGGCCGTTCCGCCCATAGGACTCGAACCTATACTCCACGGCTCCAAAGGCCGGGGTGCTGCCATTACACCAGAGCGGACCGCGCCCGGAGCGTCGAACCCAGGGCACGAGTACCTATTTTGCCATGCCTTGGCGGTAGCTTGCGACACGGACGCGGCCGCGCCCTGGCCCGGGGGCCGGAACGGCTGGCTGCCCGGGGTGGTGCATGATGGACGGGTGAGCAACAGCACAGACCTTCCCCGGGCAGCGGCCCCCCACGGCGACGACAGCCATCGAGCGGCCCCCCAGGCAGTCCGTGCCCGCATGACCGGCCCGCAGCGGCGTGCCCAGCTCATGGGAATCGGCCGCGCCTTGTTCGCTGCCCGCGGCATGGACAGCACCACCATCGAGGAGATCGCCGCTTCGGCAGGCGTCTCCAAGCCCGTCATCTACGAGCACTTCGGCTCCAAGGAGGGGCTCTACACCCAGGTGGTGGAGCTCGAATTCCAGATCCTGCTCGAGTCCATCAACGAGGCCCTCGGCGCCGAAGCCAAGCCCCGCGTCCTCGTGGAGCGGGCCGCGCTCGCGCTGCTCGGCTACATCGAGGACCGCACGGACGGATTCCGCATCCTCATGCGCGACGCCCCGCCCTCCCAGCCCGAGGGCGCCTTCTCCACGCTCCTGTCCCACGTGACCGCCCGCGTGGAGCACCTGCTCTCCGACGAATTCGCCCGCCGAGGCTTCAGCACGGCCGACGGCGCCATGTACGCCCAAATGCTGGTGGGCATGGTGGCGATGACGGGCCAATGGTGGTTGGAGAGCCGCGAGCCCGAGAAGCGCGTAGTGGCTGCGCACCTTGTGAATCTGGCGTGGAATGGCCTCACGGGCCTGCAGAAGGAGCCGGAGCTCAAGTCCGAGGCGTAGCTTTTTGGTCGCGGTTCCGTATGCTTGCGTCCGCGGTGCAGGGGACCTTCGCCGTCGCTTAGACACACCGGATAGGTGACGCTACGGTCGCTGGGCGACCTTCACGCCACGATGCGTCGCGATGCGCTCCTACGCGAAAGTCCCCCGCGCCGCTATTGCCAATGTTCCGTTCAGGATGCCAACCGTTTCCCTGGCCCGCCTTGCAGGCCAGCGGCCGCTGGCGGGCACCATGGCGGATTGCGTGGACGTTGTGTCAGGTCTCGCGGTTGAGGGTAAGAGGAGCTTCCGAGCCCAGAGTGAGCCTGGACCTCATTCATCCCTCCCCAACGACAATCCCTCGGTGAGGTTGGCGACGACGGCGGTCGGCGGTGTTTCGCGAAGGAGCGCATCGCGACGCGTCAGGGCGTTGAGGTCGCCCAGCGACCGAAATGCCCTCTACGCGGCGTGTCTAAGCGACGGCGAAACAGCGCCGACCGCCACCCAGCAGCCCAGCTACTCGCCGAGGACTTCGGCTGCTTCCAACCATTCGAGCTCGAGGGCCTCTCGCTCTCCAGTGAGGTCCTTGAGTTTCTTGTTTTGCTCGGCCAGGGCGTCGAAGTCGTTCTCGGCGGTGCTTTTGACCATTTGCTCGTGGATCTTCTTTTCCTGCTGTTCGAGCTTGCCCAGCTGGCGTTCGATCCGGTTCTTGGCCTTGCGAGCATCGCGCTTTTCGGCTTCGGAGGCGCCCGGCGCCGCGGGGGCGGAGCTGCCGCCCGGACCCGTGACGGGGTTGCCGCCGCCGGTGATGGTGGAACCGGCCAGGGCGGATTCCCGGAGTTCCAGGTACTGGTCAACGCCGCGCGGCAGGGGGCGGATCTTGCCGTCACCCAGGAGCGCCATCTGGTGGTCCGTGACGCGCTCCAGCAGGTAGCGGTCGTGGCTGACCACCACGAGCGTCCCCGGCCAGCCGTCCAGGACATCCTCGACGGCGGCGAGCGTGTCGGTGTCGAGGTCGTTGGTGGGCTCATCGAGCATCAGCACGTTGGGCTCCCCCACCAGCAGGCGCAGGAGCTGGAGGCGCCGGCGCTCACCGCCGGAAAGGTCCTTGACGGGGGTCCACTGCTTCTCGTTCGTGAAGCCGAGCTGCTCCACGAGCTGGCCGGCGGTGAACTCCTTGCCGCCCACGTTGAAGGACCGCTTCTCGCGCTCGATCACTTCGATGACGCGCAGGTCCGAGACGTCGTCGAGCTCTTTGACCTCCTGGGTGAGCACCGCGGTGACCACGGTCTTGCCGCGCTTGAGCCTGCCTGACGTCGGCTCGATCTGGCCGTTGAGGAGCTTCAGCAGGGTGGTCTTGCCGGCGCCGTTGACGCCCACCAGGCCCAGCCGCTCCCCCGGTGCCAGCCGGAGCGTGATGTTGTCGAAGAGCTTCTGCCCGGCGTCGCCGCCGAGGAAGTCCAGCGAAACGTTTTCCAGGTCCAGGACGTCCTTGCCCAGGCGTGCCGTGGCCATCTTGCTCAGCGCCGTGGAGTCGCGCGGCTCCGGGACGTCGGCGATCAGGGCGTTGGCTGCCTCGATCCGGAATTTGGGTTTGGCCGTGCGGGCAGGGGCGCCGCGGCGCAGCCACGCCAGCTCCTTTTTCACGAGTTGCTGGCGCTTGCTCTCGACGACGGCGGCCGAGCGGTCGCGTTCGGCGCGGGCCAGCACGTAGGCCGCGTAGCCGCCGTCGAACGGGTCCATGATGCCGTCGTGGATTTCCCAGGTCCTGGTGCAGACTTCGTCGAGGAACCAGCGGTCGTGGGTGACCACCAGGAACGCGCCCTGGTTGGCCCGCCAGCGGGACTTCAGGTGCCGCGACAGCCACGCGACGCCTTCGACGTCGAGGTGGTTGGTGGGCTCGTCCAGCATGATGACGTCATGGTCCTCGATGAGGAGCTTGGCGAGGGCCACACGCCGCTTCTGCCCGCCAGAAAGGGCGTGGACGTTGGCGTGCCAGTCGACGTCGGACACCAGGCCGCCCATGACTTCGCGGATCTGGGGATTGCGCGCCCATTCGTAGTCCGCCTGGTCGCCGACGATCGCGGCACCGACGGTGAGGTCGCCGTCGAGCACGTCGCTCTGGTCCAGGTAGCCGATGTTGACGTCGCCGCGCTTGGTCACCCGGCCGGAGTCCGGTGTGGAACGCATGGCCAGCAGGCGCATCAGCGTGGACTTGCCGTCGCCGTTCCGGCCCACCATGCCTATCCGGTCACCTTCCTCGAGTCCGAGGGTGATGCCGTCCAGGACGGTGCGCGTCGCGTACGAAACCGTGAGGTTCTCGCCGCCAAGAAGGTGTGCCAAGGTGTACTGCTTTCTGCTGCTGAAATGCGAAGGGCTGATGGAGGGAAAGCTGTTAGAGAAGGGTGTCCGAGATGATCCGTGCCCCCGGCACAGGGCCGTGGACGGCCAGGGCATCGTGGCCGAGGTGCCGGAGCTCCTCGGCCAGCGCTTCGGCGGAACCGGTGTTGTGTGCGAGGAGGGCGATGGTGGGGCCGGAACCGGAGACGATGCCGGCGAGGGCGCCGTTGGACTCGCCCAGGCCGATGGTGTCGCGCAGTTGCGGAGCAAGATCGATGGAGGCGCGCTGCAGATCGTTGATGAGGACGCGGCTGAGGGCCTCCGGGTCGCCGCTGCGCAGGGCCTGCAGGATCTTGGGGTCCACCTCCACGGGATCGGGGACCTCCAGTCCCTCGGCGTCGCGGAGCCGGTCCAGGGTGCGGAAAACCTCGGGCGTGGAGAGGCCGTAGCCGGCACATACCAGCACCCAGTCCATCTGCGCCTTGGCAAGTGCCGGGGACAGTTCGTCGCCGACGCCCAGCCCGACGGCGGTGCCGCCCAGCAGCGAGAACGGCACGTCCGCGCCGAGCTCGGCTGCGAGATGGGCGAGTTCCTCCCGCGACAGGCCGCTGTTCCAGAGGGCGTCGCAGGCCAGGAGCGTTGCCGCGGCGTCGGCCGATCCGCCGCCCATGCCGCCCGCAACCGGGACGCGCTTGGTGATTTCAAGGTGGACGCCGGTGGCCTGCTCGGAGACATCGGCCATGATGGCTGCCGCCTTGTAGGCGAGGTTCCGCCCGTCCAGGGGGATGTCGACGCCGTCGAGGTCCAGGGTGCTGTTGGGGCTGATGCTGACGGTGATGCCGCCGGTCTCGGTGCTTGTTGCGGCCACTTCCTCATAGAGGGAGACCGCAAGGTACACGCTGGCCACGGAGTGGTAGCCGTCAGGGCGCAGCGGACCGACGTTGAGGGAGACGTTGACCTTGCCCGGGGCCTTGACCCGGACGGTCCGCGCGCTGAAGCGCCCGTGCGGGTTCTTCATGGTCCCCAGATTCATGGTCCCGGAGTTCATGCGTCCACTGGGTGGCGGGCCTCGGCGATCCGGACGTAGGCGGAGATGTCCAGCACCTCGCCACGGGCGGTGGGATCGACGCCGGCGGCGACCAGGCAGCGTTCGGATTCCATGGCCCCGCCTGCCCAGCCGGCCAGGGCGGCGCGGAGGGTTTTGCGGCGCTGGGCGAACGCGGCGTCGATGACGGCGAACACCTGCTCGCGGGTGGCGTGCGTTACCGGCGGTTCGCCGCGGGTGAAAGCGACAAGGCCGGAGTGGATCTTGGGGGCCGGCCAGAACACGTTCATGCCGATGACGCCGGCCTTGCGCATGTGTCCGTACCAGGCCGCCTTGACGGAGGGGACGCCGTAGATCTTGGATCCCGGCGTCGCCGCGAGCCGGTCCGCCACTTCGTCCTGGACCATGACCAGGCCGTGCTGCAGGCTGGGGAAATGCTGGAGCAGGTGGAGCACCACAGGCACGGCCACGTTGTACGGGAGGTTGGCAACCAGCGCGGTGGGCTGGACCGGGAGCTCGGTGACCTTCATGGCGTCGGAGAGCACGAGGTGGAAATTATCGGCCGCGTCCGGACGCCAGCTGCGCACCGTTTCCGGCAGTTTGGCGGCCAGCACGGGGTCGATTTCGACGGCGACCACGGACTTGGCGGCATCCAGCAGGCCGAGCGTCAGGGAGCCCAGCCCGGGGCCGACCTCCAGGACGGTCTCGGAAGGGTCAATCGCGGCGGCAGCGACGATCCTGCGGATCGTGTTGCCGTCGATCACGAAGTTCTGCCCCAGGGTTTTTGTCGGGCGAACACCGATTTCCTCGGCGAGCCGTCGAATGTCTGTGGCGCCCAGCAAAGGCGCGACGGCGGCGGGTTCGGAATTCGGTTCAGTCACCTAGGTATCGTATCGTCTGCGCGGCCTCAGGCCGCCCACCCGCAGCCCCAGTCACGCAAGCCGTTCTTGGCGTAGAGGCGGTTGGCGATGTCAATCTGCTGGGCCTTGCTGGCGAGGCTGGCGTTGGGCGCGTAGCTTCCGCCACCGTTGGCCAGCCATGTGGGGCTGGAGAACTGCAGGCCGCCGTAGTAGCCGTTGCCGGTGTTGATGGACCAGTTGCCGCCGGACTCGCACTGGGCGATCCGGTCCCACATAGCCTCGTTCGGGGCGCCTGTTGCGGCGCCGGTGGCGGTGCCGACGGCGGGCTTCGGGCGTTCCTTGAGGCCCACCGTGACCTTCTTGGCGACCGGCTTGACGGTGACGTTGCTGGAGACCTCGGTGCGGGACGCTTCGCGGCCGTCCACCAGGACCAGCTTGAAGGTCTTGACGACCTGGCCGGCGGCCCCGGCCTGGGTCTCGGTCTTCTCGTCCGTGTAGAGGTCCGCGCTTTGCGTGGTGATCGTTTCGAACGGCACTTCCTCGGTGGCATCGGCGGTCTTGCTGGTGTCCACGCGGGAGATCTTGATGACCATGTTCTGGACCACGGGGGCGTTGCCGGGCTGGGACACACGGTCGCTGGCGCCGACGGTGACGCCGGCGTCCTTGAGCACGGTGGCGACGTCGGCCGCCGTCGTGGTCTGCGCGGTGCTCTTGCCGTCCGCGACGAGGCGGATGGTCTTGGGTGTGGAGATGGACACAAAGGAGCCGGAGACGGCCAGGGCGGCGTCCTTGGGCTGGGACAGCGCGGCGGAGCTTGCCACGCCCAGTTCACTGACCAGTCCGGCGACGTCGGGGGCCGTGGTGTTGACGGTCCGGCGGGCACCATCGAGGCTGATGGCCACATCCTTGGCCAGGTTCACGTTGACCACCGTGCCGTTCTCCACACGGGCGTCCAGAGCCGGGGAGACCCGGTCCGCCGCCTTCAGTTCAACCTTGGCTGCCTTGACTACCTCGTCAACCGTGCCGCCGAAGGTCTGGACGGAGCTCACCTTGCCATCCACGTTGAGGGTGACCGTCTTGTTGTTGCCCACGAAGGCAACAACGCCCACAAGCAGTGCGGAGAGCACCAGCAGCTGCGCGCCGATCTTGAGGTAGCTGAACTTGCCGTCCGATGTGAAGAACTTGACCACGTTTGCCCGTATCTTTTGGACCATCCGGGCACGGGGAAAAGCGCACTAAACCAATCCGGCCGCAAACAATCAGGACCCGGCCGAAGCCTGGTCCTGAAGCCTGCAGCGCGGATTTGCGCCGCCATACTCATTCAACTGAAGCATTCATTGCGAACGAAGCACGATGTCCGAAGGCCTTCCCCGACCCCGGCTATTCCTTTCCACTGTAACCGAAGCGTTATATGGCGTCCAAGAAATCTGCATACCGGGTATTAGGCGGACGGCTCGATTCAGTCCGGAATCAGTCCCAAGACCCGTAGGCGGACACCGTGTTCGCGGCGAGGCGGGAGCACAGTTCCGAGAGCTCGGTGCCGGTCACTTCGGCCATGGACCGGACCGTGTATGGCACCATGTAGCTCGCGTTGGGGCGGCCACGGTAAGGGTGCGGGGTCAGGAACGGCGAGTCCGTCTCCACCAGGATCCGCTCCGGCTCAGCAATGGCCAGGGCTGCCCGCAGGCCGCCGGCATTCTTGAAGGTCATGGTGCCGGCGAAGGACATGTACCAGCCGTTCTCGTTGCAGATCCGGGCCAGCTCCTCGTCGCCGGAGAAGCAGTGGAAGACCACCCGTTCCGGGGCTCCTTCCTCGCGGAGCACCTGGACCACGTCGTCATGGGCATCGCGGTCGTGGATCTGCAGCGTGAGGCCGAGCCGCTTGGCGATGTCGATGTGCCGGCGGAAGGAATGCCGCTGGTGCACCAGGCCCTCGCCGTGGGTGCGGAAGAAGTCCAGTCCTGTCTCGCCGATGGCCCGTACCCGGGGGTGCCTGGCCAGCTCCTCTATCTCGGCGAGCGCGGACTCCAATTCCCCGCGTCCGGCGTAGACGGGGGCATCGTTCGGATGGATCGCCACGGCCCCGAGCAGGCGCGGATCGGCGTCAACGGCCTGAACCGTGAAGCGCGATGACTCCAGGTCGCAGCCCACCTGGATGGCGCCCTGCACGCCCACTGCCTCGGCGGCGTCGAGTGCGTCGGCAACGGCCACCTCGATCAGCCCGTGCCGGAAATCCAGATGCGTGTGGTTGTCCATGACCGGAACCGGCAACGGTTCCGGGGCGGGCGGGTACTCCTTGCGGGGATCACTGTCTTCGGGCGCCCGGTAGGAGGCGGGGGCGAGGGAATTGCACATGCTTCAACCTTAAGCGCCGCCGTCCCGGGCGCCGGGCAGCCCGGCGGAACAAATCAGCGCCCGCTCTGTCTGCCGCGGCAATACTCTGGGTAGTCTGGAACGAAAAGGCGGGAAGAGCGGCACGGCATCGTGGCCGGCCGGCTACCAGGCCACGGCTGAAGGGCAGTCCATGGACTCCAAGCGACACGTCACCGTTGGGGCTTCGGCTGTGCCGCAGGAGGCCTACGCTTCCCCGGCTCCGCAGGGCAGTTCCCTCAACGGCCACAAAGCGCAACTCATGGACCTCGGCAGTTTCCACGATGCCAGCGAGCGCATCCTGGGCGCCATCAACAAGGTCATCGACGGCAAAGCCGATGCCGCCAAGCTCGCACTGACCGTCCTGCTGGCCCAGGGACACCTCCTGGTGGAGGATGTTCCGGGCGTCGGAAAGACCCTTCTGGCTAAAACACTTGCCAGGACGGTCGACTGCACCGTGTCGCGTATCCAGTTCACACCGGATCTGCTGCCCTCGGACGTCACGGGCGTCTCGATCTACAACCAGGCCTCCCGGCAGTTCGAGTTCCGCCCGGGTGCCGTCTTTGCGAACATCGTGATCGGCGACGAGATCAACCGGGCCTCCGCCAAGACCCAGTCCGCGCTGCTGGAGTGCATGGAGGAACACCAGGTCACCGTGGACGGCCATTCCTACCAGTTGGGGCTGCCGTTCATGGTGGTGGCTACCCAGAATCCGATCGAGATGGAGGGCACCTACCCCCTTCCGGAGGCCCAGCGTGACCGCTTTATGGCCAGGATCTCCATGGGGTATCCGGACCGCGATTCCGAGATCGAGATGCTCGAAACCCACCAGGCCGTCTCACCGCTGGCCAAGGTCACCCCCGTCCTCACGGCAGCCGAGGTGGCGGCCATGATCGCCACGGTCCAACAGGTCTATGTGTCCCAGTCCATCAAGGAATACACCGTGGCGATCGGCCGTGCCACGCGCGACAGCGCCCGCCTGCGCCTGGGGGCCAGCCCGCGCTCCCTGCTGCAGCTGCTGCGGGCCGCGAAGGCCACGGCAGCCCTGGACGGACGCGACTTCGTGCTCCCGGATGACGTGGTGGCCGTCGCCGAGCCGGTGCTGGCCCACCGCATCATCCTGGACCGCAAGGCCGCAAGCTCCGGCGATACCGCGCAGAGCATCATCCGCGGCATCCTGGCTTCCCTTCCCGTGGCCCAGGACCCTGTGGCCACCGCACAGCGCACCCCGTTCGGTTCCCCGCAGGGATCGCCGCGCAGGGACAAGCACGGCGGCTAGGAAGCGGTCCACATGGCACTCCTGGAACGGCTGCCCAAGCACCTGTTTACCGCCCGGGGCTGGGGATTGCTCACCGCGGGGGCTGTTTCCCTGCTGTTCGCCTGGATCATGGGCCGCCGAGACCTGCTTACGCTGGCCCTCCTCCTCCTCGTCCTGCCGCTGGTATCCCTCGCCGGGGTCAGGCTCCTCAAGCCCCGGTTCCAGGTCTACCGGGAGTTCAATCCCTCCTCGGTGCAGACCGCCTCCACTACCACGGTCAGGCTCGCCGTTGCACGGACCACTCCCGCGAGCGGCCACGTGATCATGGAGGAACAGCTGCCGCCCCGCTTCGGCTCTCCCCCGGCCTTCCGCTTCCCTGCCCGGTCCGCCTCAGGCGGCACCAGCCGCTACGAGTACCACCTGCGCTCGGGCAAGCGCGGCCAGTTCAGGATCGGGCCGGTCACAGCCGAGTTCAGCGATCCGTTCGGCCTGTCCCTGCACCGGCACGCCATCGACGACGGCGACCTCCTCACCGTCACGCCCGCCGCCGTCGAGCTTCCGGTCACCGGCCTGGCCGGTGCCAGGGGCAACGACGGCGTCACCGCCACCCGGATCCGGGCGAATCCCAGCGACGACGACGTCATGACCCGGGAATACCGGCACGGCGACCCGATGCGCCGGGTCCACTGGCCCGCCACGGCACGCCACGGATCACTCATGGTGCGGCAGGAGGAATCGGTCACCACGCCGGAGGCCACCATCATCCTGGACCAGCGCTTCTCCGCCTTTGCCTCAGGCAGCGGAACGGTCTTCGGCAATGCGGGCCGGGACGAGGATTCGGAGCTGTTGACCAGCCCGAACTTCGAATGGGTGGTGACAGCAGCCATCTCCGTCAGTGCGCACCTGGCCGAACGCAACTATTCGCTCCGGCTCCTCGATGCCCACGGCCACCCTGCGTTCCGCAGATCGCCGTCTGCGCCGGACCCCGAGGCGGAGGAATTCAACGGCGTCGGCGGGCTGCATTCGATCGCCGAAGGGCTCGCCGCCATCCAGCTGAGCGGACCCCGGCATGTGCGGGCCGAGCACCACTCCAGCGAACGCGCAGGGTCTTCTGAGCGGGCAGGCTCCAGGCCCCGGGATACCGGCGGCGCAGCGGCCGCGCACCACGGCCGGGCGGCTCCCGGCGCCGGGACTGACCCCCTTGAGGCGGCCTTCGACGACCGTCTCATGGACAAGCTGGCGGCCCACCGGCTGCGTGGCCCCTTGCTGGCCCTGCTCGGCAACATGACGCTGGCGGAGGCAAAGTCCCTCGCCGTGGCCGCCGGCTACGGCGCCAACGCCTTCGCGATGGTCGTCACGGACACCACTGGCGGCAGCGAGGACATAGTTGACGCCCTGCGGCTGGGCGGCTGGCGGGCCGTTGCCGTCAGCTCGCGCACCGAACTCACCGCGGCATGGTCCAGCTTCGACGAAGGCGGCATCCTGGCGGCCGCAGCGGCAGCCATGGATGTGCGCCGGGGTGCGGCGGTGCCGCGATGACCACCACCTCGCGCCAGGGGCCCTCGGGTGCTGCCGCCTCCGGTCCCCACCAGTCCGGAAGCGGCCCGTCCGGGCTCGGCCCGCTCCGCCCGGCGGCCGGGAAGCCGGGTCCGGGCATCTATCCCTGGGCGATGTCCGGGGCCATCGCGGCGGCCGTCATCGGTGCCGCCATCTCCCTCAACGGGGTGCTGCGCGGCTGGGCCTGGCTCCTGCCCGTCATCACGGTGGTCTGCACCGTGGCCCTCACCCTGGCGGTGCTCCGTTCCCTGCGGGCCCAGTCCCTGCTGGCCATGCTGGGCGGGCTCGTTTCGCTGGTGGTCATCCTCACGTTCATCTTCTTCCGGCGCCACAGCATGGCCGGGATTATCCCCACTCCCGAGACACTGGCCGAGGCCGGCCGGCTGTTGAAGCGGGCCGCGGAAACAGTGATTTCCGAGAGCGCCCCGGTTGCCCCGAACGCCGGGATTGTCCTGGTCACCTGCGCCAGCCTGGGCGTGCTGGTGCTGCTCATCGATGCCCTGTCGGTGCCGCTGGACCTGCCAGCCAGCAGCGGACTCGGCTTGCTGGCGGTGCTGGTGGTTCCCGCCACCATCAAGCCGCAAAGCGTGGGCGTGGCAGGCTTCCTGGCCACCGCGGCGGGCTACCTCCTGATCCTGGCCTGCCGCCAGTGGTTCGCCCCTGATGCCAGGCTGCAGTCCGGAACCAGCAGGGGCGCGGGCCAGTTCAAGCGCTCGGCGCTCACGGGCGCCCTTGCCTTGGTCCTGTCGCTGGCGGTGCCCCTCGCCATCCCGGGGTTCGACAGCGGAACCTTCCCGCAGGGATCACGGCTCAATTCCTGGGGCACCTCCAACGGCCTGAACCCCATGATCACCCTCGGCAACAGCCTGCGCAGTCCCAGCGGCACGGGGCGCATCACGTACGCCAGCAGCGCCACCGGGCCCCTGTACCTGCGCTCGGTCACCATCGACCACTTCGACGGCGAAACCTGGGGACCGGACGACCGCGCCGGCAGCCGCCAGGCCGGCGTCGGGCAGATCCAGCCGGAGTATCGCCTCAGCGGCGAAACCATCAACTCCCTCACCGTCATCGACGCCGGACAGTTCACCAGCCCGTACCTCCCGGCTCCGTACGCGCCCACTTCAGTCAACGGGCTCAGCGGGCCCTGGACCTGGGATCCGGAAACCCTCAGCATCATGAGCACCAGCGCCACCACCCGCGGCCAGCAGTACACCGTGCTCTCGGCAGCGCCACGGCTGAGCGCCGTCGCCCTGGCGCAGGCCACGGGTGCGCCGCAGTCGATCTCGGAAGAATTCCTCAGGGTTCCGGGGGATGTCCCGGACATCGTCCGCCAGACCGCCGGCAGCATCGCCGCAGCGGGGAACAGCAGCTTTGCCAAGGCCCTGGCCATCCAGAAATACCTTCGTTCGGGAGCCTTCAGCTATTCGCTCCAGGCGCCGGTGCAGAACGGCTATGACGGCAACGGTCTGTCCGTGCTGGCGGATTTCCTCACCCAGAAGAGCGGCTACTGCGTACATTTTTCCTCCGCGATGGCCGTCATGGCACGGCTCCAGGGGATCCCCAGCCGGATCGCTGTGGGCTACGCCCCCGGCCGGCCCACAGGCGAAACCGTGACGCTGGGCGGCGAAGGCTCCTTCGCCGAATTCGAGGTGGACGCCCGCGACGCCCACGCCTGGCCGGAGCTCTATTTCGAGGGACTGGGCTGGGTGCCGTTCGAGCCCACGCCGTCACGCGGCACCGTCCCGGACTACGCCCTCGACGCCCAGCTTCCCGGCGGTGCCGGCACCAACCAGGACGAGCAGGACGTCCTGCCGGACACGCTCACCCCGCAGCCAAACAGCACCCCGCCTGAGGCCCAGGGCGTTGGCCCGGGAACGGGTTCCGGCAGCCAGCTGCTGGTCCTTGGCTTCCTGACAGCGGGAGCGCTGTTCTTGGCGGCCCTTCTGGTCTCCCCGGGGCTGGTCCGCCTGGGCATCCGCAGACGCCGCCTGCGTCCGCGGCCCACACTCGCGGAGACCTCCGCGGGAGGCATCGACCGGACCCAGTACGCTCTTCCCGCGCTTGCCTGGGATGAGCTCCAGGATCTCGCCGCCGACTTCGGCGTCCCCGCCGCCCCGAGCGAGACTCCGCGGCACTTTTCCGCCCGTTTGCGGGAGTCCAGCGCCCTCGGCGAAGCGGGAGGGAACGACGACGACGGGCACCGCGCCGTCGTCTCCCTCACCGGTGACTTCGAACGGCAGCGCTACGGCCGGCCCGACGCTGCAGACGTGCCCACTGCCGACGGGCCGGCTTCCGAGGCCTCGACGGCGGACGCGCAGGCTGCGGAGCGGATCGGCGCCGTCCGGGATTCCTTCCGCGGCAACGCCTCCTGGTGGGTGCGCTTCCGCGCGGACTGGCTGCCGCCGTCGCTCATGCACCGCTGGTCCCGCCTGCTGGGCACCCCGTTCCGCGGAACGGCTCGGATCGCGCAACGTGCCGCCCGCGCGCTGCGGGGCTTCCGGCGCCGGCTGCGCTCACTGCTCCCGGGACGGCACTGAGCCCCCGGATACGGAGCAATACGGTACTACCCCGCCGCACAGCAGGCGAGGCCCGGTGCAGGAACCAATGGTTCCCGCGCCGGGCCTCGCTTGCTGCGTGTGCCGCTGCTGCGTGTGCCGTTATTTAGTCGGCGTACGGGTCGGCGATGCCCACGTACTGGGTGTACAGGTACTCCTCGATGCCTTCGGAGCCGCCTTCGCGGCCCAGGCCGGACTGCTTGACGCCGCCGAACGGGGCGGCCGCGTTGGAGATGACGCCGGCATTCAGGCCGAGCATGCCGGTCTCCAGCTTCTCGCTGACGCGCAGGCCGCGGTTGAGGTCCTTCGTGAAGACGTAGGCCACCAGGCCGTACTCGGTGTTGTTGGCCAGCTGGATGGCCTCGTCCTCGGTGCTGAAGGTCACGATCGGGGCCACCGGGCCGAAGATCTCTTCCTTCAGGATGCGCGCGTCGGCGGCGACGTTCTTCAGCACTGTGGGCTGGTAGAAGTAGCCGGGGCCGTCAACAGCGGCACCGCCGGTGACGGCGGTTGCTCCGCCGGCCACGGCGTCGGCCACAAGGGCGTGCA
Organism: Arthrobacter cavernae; assembly: GCF_017368795.1. Lineage (GTDB taxonomy): Bacteria > Actinomycetota > Actinomycetes > Actinomycetales > Micrococcaceae > Arthrobacter > Arthrobacter cavernae. Next base: position 145,344 of record NZ_JAFNLL010000002.1, read on the forward strand.
CGCCGTTGCGGGCCTTGCCGTCGATCAGCGGGCCCACCTTGGACTCGGGCTCGGTGCCGCGGGCGACGGCGAGCGAGGAGATCTTGGCCGCGAACTTTTCCGCGAAGGAATCGGCGATGGACTCGTGCACGATGAAGCGGTTGGCCGCGGTGCAGGCCTCGCCCATGTTGCGCATTTTGGCGGCCAGGGCGCCCTCGACGGCCTTGTCCAGGTCGGCGTCCTCGAAGACCACGAACGGGGCGTTGCCGCCGAGCTCCATGGACGTGCGCAGCACCTTGTCCGCGGCTTCGCGGATGAGGGCCTGGCCCACCGCGGTGGAGCCGGTGAAGGAGATCTTGCGCAGGCGATCGTCCTTGATGAGGGGTCCGGTGACCTGGCCGGCGGTGGAGGTCTGGATGACGTTCAGGACGCCGGCGGGAAGCCCGGCTTCCTGCATGACCTCGGCGAACAGCAGGCTGGTCAGCGGGGTCAGGTTGGCCGGCTTGAGCACCATGGTGCAGCCTGCGGCGACGGCCGGGGCCACCTTGCGCGTGGCCATGGCCAGCGGGAAGTTCCACGGGGTGATGAGCAGGCACGGGCCAACCGGCTTCTTCTGTACCAGGAGGCGGTTCTTGCCGTCCGGGGCTGCGGAGTAGCGGCCGCTGATGCGCACGGCTTCCTCGGAGAACCAGCGCAGGAATTCGGCGCCGTAGGCAACCTCACCACGGGCTTCGGCCAGCGGCTTGCCCATTTCCAGGGTCATCAGCAGTGCGAAGTCCTCGGCGCGGGCGGTCACCAGCTCGAAGGCGCGGCGCAGGATTTCGCCACGTTCGCGCGGTGCGGTGCGTGCCCAGCCGGCCTGTGCCGCGGCAGCAGCGTCCAGCGCGGCTGCGCCGTCTTCGGCGCCGGCATCGGCGATGCTGAGGAGGACCTTGCCGGTGGAGGGGTCTTCAACATCAAAGGTGTTTCCGGATGCCGCCGGGAGCCACTGACCGTTGATCAACAGACCGGTGGGGACGGAATCCAGCAGGACGCTTTCGCGTTCGGCAGTGACAGTCATGGCGACTCCTTCGTCTACGGGTGGCCATTGGATGGTTGCACCACTTGGTTCCTGGCCAGTAAGTGGCCTGAATTACTGCCACGGTACTGCCCGGCGACAAGCAATGTCTACGCATCCGCGCACTGCCGGACAGGGTCCAAACTGTGCAGCTGCACAATGGCTTCCTACCGGGCGGCGAGAACGGCCGAATAGAGTTCCCGCTTGCTGATCCGGGCATCGTCGGCCACGGCTGCGACGGCTTCCTTCAGGCGGATGCCCTGCGACACTAGTTCGTTGACGGCGGCCACGTGGTCCTCGGGCTTGCCGGGGGCCGGTTCGGGGGCACCGCCCACCACCACGGCGATCTCGCCGCGGATTTCGTTGTTCTCGGCCCATTCGAGCAACTCCCGGAGGGTGCCGCGGATGACTTCCTCGTAGGTCTTGGTCAGTTCCCGGCACACTGCGACGCGGCGGTCTGCGCCGAAGCGTTCGTGCAGGGCGCGCAGCATCACTTCGAGCCGGTGCGGCGCTTCGAAGAAGACCATGGTGCGGCGTTCATCCGCCAGCTCTGCCAGGCGCGAACTCCGCTCCCCCGACTTCCGGGGCAGGAAGCCTTCAAAGCAGAAACGGTCGGTGGGCAGGCCGGACAAGGCAAGCGCGGTCAGCACCGCGGACGGGCCCGGCGCCGCGGTCACGGACAGCCCCGCCGCCACAGCACCCTCGACCAGGCGGAAGCCGGGGTCCGAGACCGCCGGCATTCCGGCGTCGCTCACCATCAGGATCGTCTTGCCAGCCCTCACGTGGTCCAGCAACTCCCCCGTCTTCGCCGCCTCGTTGTGCTCGTGGTAGCTGACGACCCGCCCGGAGACGGTAATTCCCAGGGACTGGACCAGCCGGTGCAGGCGGCGCGTGTCCTCCGCGGCGATGATGTCCGCCGTCGTCAGCAGTTCCACGAGGCGGGTGGTGGCGTCCCCGACGTTGCCGATGGGGGTGCCTCCCAGCACGATCCGGCCGATGCCCGGAACGCTGCCCGTGCCTTCGGGCTCGACGGCGGGAAGGGGTGTCTCTTCGGGGGTGCTGAGTTGATCGTCCACCTGTTCAGCCTAATGCCGCAGGGCCCGCAACGCCGCAGCAGGCCTTGGGACGGGGGCGCAAAAGGTAGCATGGGCTGCGTGACCCAGTCCCCCGTTCCCAGCGCCCCATCCGGAACTGCGGAGGCGGGCACGGCCACGGCGGCACCCCCGGTGCAAGTCCACCTGCCCGGCCGCGGACTCGGCGGTCATGACTGGATGGCCCGGCCGGACGGGGCGTACAGCGCCGCGGCACTCCGGATCCGGCTGGTCGGCACCCTCCAGGGCTGGCGGGACTACCCGCCGTCGCTACGGCTGTGGTTCTGGCTCATCCCCACCCTCACGGCGGCGCTGGGCGGGATCCTGCGGTTCGTCCGCCTCGACTCCCCGCACAGCCTGGTCTTCGACGAGACGTATTACGTCAAGGACGCTTACTCGTATCTGCTAAGCGGCTACGAGCGCAACTGGCCCAGCAAGGCCAATGACTCCTTCAATGCGGGCAACCCCGGCGTGCTGCTGGACACCCCCGAATATGTGGTGCACCCGCCGGTCGGCAAGTGGATGATCGCCTTCGGCATGTGGCTGTTCGGCCCGGACAATCCCTTCGGCTGGCGCTTCGGTGCCGCCCTCACGGGAACCCTGTCCATCTTCCTGCTCTCCGTGATCGCGCTGAAGCTGCTGCGCTCGCACCTGCTCGCTGCCGTGGCGGGGCTGCTCATGGCCGTCGACGGCCACCACCTGGTCATGTCCCGGACGTCGCTGCTGGACATCTTCCTGATGTTCTGGATCCTGGCCGCCTTCGGCGCGCTGCTGATGGACCGCGACGACGGCAGGCGCCGGCTGGCGGCCCGGCTCGCCGCCGCGGCCGCCACCGCCAAGGACGGCATCCCGTCCGCCCTGGCGCTGTCCTCCGGGCCGTGGCTGGGAATGCGCTGGTGGCGCCTTGCCGCCGGAATCTGTCTGGGCCTGGCCGTGGGGACCAAGTGGTCTGCGCTCGCCTTTGTTGCCGCGTTCGGCATGCTGACGGTGTTCTGGGATATGAGTGCGCGGCGCATTGCCGGCATCAGGAGCTGGCCCAGCGCGGCCATCATCAAGGACGGCATCCCGGCTTTCCTCACCATGATCCCCGTGGCCGCCTTCACCTACCTTTGCACCTGGGCGGGCTGGCTCGCGTCCAAGGACGCCTACTACCGGCGCTGGGCGGCGGACAACCCCTCCAGGGAATGGGGCTGGGTGCCCGGCTGGATCCGTTCCCTGACGCACTACCACCTTGAGGCCTACAAGTTCCATCAAGGGCTCAGCTCCGACCACCCTTACGAGGCCAGTCCGTGGACTTGGGTCATCATGGGCCGCCCCACGTCCTTCTTCTACCAGTCCCCTGCCCAGGGCACGGCCGGCTGCGAAGCATCCAACTGTTCCTCCGCCATCCTGTCTGTGGGCAATCCCGTGCTCTGGTGGGGCGCTACGATTGCCCTGGTGGTGCTGCTGTTCTGGTGGGCCGGGCGGCGCGACTGGCGTGCCGGGGCGATCCTGGCCGGCGTCGCTGCCGGGTATCTGCCGTGGTTCATGTATCCGGACCGCACCATGTTCTTCTTCTATGCCGTCTCGTTCGAACCGTTCCTGGTCCTGGCCCTCACGTACGCCCTGGGGCTGGTCCTGGGCAGGAGCAGCGATCCGCCGTGGCGCCGCCGCTGGGGCCTGCATGTGGTTGCAGTCGCGGTGGTGCTCGCAGTGGTGGCGGCAGCGTACTTCTACCCCGTCTGGACCGCGGAAGTGATCACCTACCGGGACTGGCGTCTGCGGATGTGGATGCCGTCATGGATCTAGGGTGCTATTTGCGGTTTTCCGTGGCTTCCATGCCTGCCGGGGCGTCCCCTGGTTCATCCGCGGCCGTGTCCTGGGACAGCGCGTCGCCGGAGTCACCGTCCTGGGCCGAGCCGTCCTGGGCGTCCGAATCCCGGGCCGACAGCCCTCGGCGGCGGCGCGTGGGCCACGTCAACACGAGGGTCGCGGTCGCTGCCACGAACACCAGGGCCGCGATGGCGATGCCTGCGTCCATCCAGAACTGCCCCGGGAAGAGGCGGATCAGGGTGTCGTCAAGGGCAAAGGTCCAGGTGCCGCTGGCAAAGAAGATCCGGTGGAATTCGGTGAAGAACTGCTGCCAGCCCATGACCCCCAGCACGCCGAGTCCGATGATGACCGCCAGGGTGACGATGGAGCCGGCGAAGAGACCGCGCCGGATGCCGCCGTTGCTGCGCTTGCGCAGGTAGATCATGGCAATGATGCTCAGGACGATCAGCAGGGCACCGGCACCGAAGGACGAGAGCATCACCAGCTTCACATCCGCCATGTGGGCCACTTCGCTGCCCTTGAACAGCTTGCTGCCGTCCTGGCCCACCAGATCGCCCAGGTAGCGGGGCCCCGCCCAGTTGCTGAGGTAGTCCATGGCGTACGAACCATAGGTCATGCGGTCTTCGGTGCTGAAGCCGTAGCCGTCCCCGGGGAAGCCCGGGCGGTTGTATTCCACCCACAGGAACAGGGCGCTGGTCACGGCACGCACGGCGAGCACCAGCAGGATTACGGGGTAGAACACGGCCAGCAGGACCTGGAAGACGCGGGGCGCCGCAGGCTTGGCGTTGGCAGCCTGCTCGCGTTCGGCATTGCGGCGGGCCACTTCGGCTTCCGGCGGCCGGATGTGAAGGGACGACGTCGGCAGCGGCTCGGAGAACAAGTCCGGTTTGCCGGAGGTTTCCGCAGTGGTGGAGGCATCCGCGAACAGCGGCGGTTCCGGCATGGTGTCCGCGGCTTCGGCCGCCTTTCGGTCCGCGCGGCTGCCGGGCTGCGCGGCGGGTGTGGCCCCCGTGGCCGGCTTGGGCTCCCCGGCGGCCTTGGGCGTCATCCACTCGAATGCGGGTTCGTCGTTGTCGCCCTGGGCATCCATGTCCGGATCCTTCGGTATGTGGCGATTCTCGCTCACGTCAGCTTCTCTTCCCTAGGCAACACACGCGCCGGCACACCGTTCAGGCCCGGCACTCTTCTGTCTTCGAGCCTACCGCCAGCCCTTGGGCGCGGACGAGGAGCCACCCCGGTCCGCGCACGATTGCAAGCCATCCTTGGCGGTTCAGGCGGCGATCCGTGAGTAGCCAGCGTCGTTGCTGTCCAGATCACCGGTGGCCCCGGCACGGACGGCCCGGCGCCCCAGCACCAGTGTGTACGTCCAGTACGCCGCCAGCACCACCGCCCCGATGAGCAGCTTGGCCCAGACCGGCAGCGGGCTCGGCGTCACGAAGGCCTCCACCAGGCCGGAGATGAGCAGCACGAACACCAGGCCCAAGGCCACTGTGATGAGCGAGCGGCCTTCGTCGGCCACGGCCTGCAGCCGGGTCCGCGGGCCGGGCCGCACCATGGCCCAGAAGATGTGCAGGCCGCCGGCGCAGGCGACAAAGACGGCCGTGAGCTCCATGAGGCCGTGCGGCAGGATGTAGCTGAAGAAGACGTCCAGCTTGCCCGTCGCGGCGAAGATGCCCGCCGCGACTCCCACGCCCTGCGCGTTGGCGAACAGGATCATGGGCACCCAGAATCCGGTGATGCCCAGGGCAACAGCCTGCGCCGAGATCCACGCGTTGTTGGTCCACACCGCCCCGGCGAAGGAGGCCGCCGGGTTCGCCGAGTAGTAGTCGATGAAGTCCTCGTCCACATACTGCTGGACCTTGGCGCTGCTGCCGATGGCCCTGAGCGCCTCGGGTGACAGGCCGATCCAGAGGGCATAGGCACCGCCCACCAGGACGAAAAAGAGGCCGCACCAGATGGTCAGCCAGCGTAGCCGGTAGAAGGCGGCGGGCAGCGCGATCACAAAGAAGCGGGCGAGGTACTCCATGAAGTTGGAGCGCGCGCCGGTGAAGCGCGTCCGGGCCTGGGCGAGCGCCGCCGACAATGACGCCGACAGGGCACTTTCCGGGGCCACCGAGCGGATGAGGGACAGGTGGGAGGACACGGTCTGGTAGAGGCGCAGCAGTTCGTCGGCCTCGGCACCGCTGAGCCGGCGCCTGCGCCCGAGCTCGTCCAGGCGCGACCATTTGCCGCTGTTCACGGCCGAGAAGGCATCGATGTCCACGGCACCACCCTAGTGCCTTGCTGCCGCCCCCGGACACGGCGCCGGCGTTGCCTCCGCGCGCGCCGCGAGGGGATCCGCTGCCCGGACCGCAGGGCTAGACTCGTTGCAGCGGGGCCGGACGGTCCTGCTCTTCGTGCGAGGCAGTGGGGGCCGGCTTGAGTCCAATCATTACCGGGGAAGCGGTGGTCCTGGAACTGCGCCCGGCGTCGTTCGGCGTGCGCGCCCTGGGACTCGTCCTCGACGTCATCGTCCACACGGTCCTGCTGATCGGGCTTATTCTGCTGATCGGAATGGCGGCTGGCGAGCTCGATGAAGCGGCACTCCGGGCACTCGTACTGGTGGCGGTGGTCTTTTCCTTCGTGATCGTCCCCGTGGCGGTGGAGACGATCACGCGTGGCCGCTCGCTCGGCAAGTTTGCTGCCGGGCTCCGGATTGTGCGCGACGACGGCGGTTCCATCCGTTTCCGGCATGCGGTGATCCGGGGCCTGCTCGGTTTCGTGGAGGTCTACCTGACGTTTGGCGGCCTCGCGATCGCCGTGGCTTTGTTCAGCGACAAGTCGAAGCGGCTCGGTGACGTGGCGGCCGGGACCTACTCCCTTCGCTTGCGTGTCCCTGCCGAGCGCCGGATCCTGTCCTTCGCTCCGCCGTACCTGCAGGCATGGGTGTCCTCGGCGGACATCGGCAGGGTCCCGGATGCCACGGCACGCCGGGCCGCGCAGTTCGTGCAGCAGGCCCACCACATGGCACCGGCGTCGCGGGACAGCCTGGCAGCTTCCCTGGCTACCGAGCTTGCAGCGTACGTGGCGCCTCCGCCTCCGGCAGGCACCAGGCCGGAAGACTACCTCGGGGCAGTCCTGGGCGAACGCCGGAACCGCGAACTTGCGCGGCTCCAGCGGACAGAGGAGCGCAGCGCTGCCATCGCCGGACGGCTCAACAAACTGCCCTTCCAGCAGTAGGAAGCGCGGTCAGCGCTGGGCGTAGCTGGCCCAGGCCATGTTCCAGTCCCCGAAGCCTTCGAGCGGCTCCACGGCCGGGGCTCCCGTATTCAGCACCTGCACGACGTCGCCCGTGGACATGTTGTTGAAGAACCAGGCGGCGTCTGCCGGCAGCAGCCCGACGCAGCCGTGCGAGACGTTGGAGCGGCCCACGGCGCCCCAAGCAGATTCAAGGGCCTGGTGAACGTAAACGCCGGAGGATGTGAGCCGGTTCGCGTACTCCACGACGAGCGGCGGGTAGTAGCCCTTGTCGCCGGGCTTGAGGCCGATGCTGCCTGCGTTGAACTTGGAGTGGCGCTCCTGCTCCATGATCACGGCGTAGCCCGTGGGCGACAACCAGTCGGGGCTGCCCAGCGTGACGGGCGCGGTCTTGACCAGCTGGCCGTCGAAGTACACGTTCATGGTCTTGGTGACGTCGTCTACAACGGCCACACGCTGCGGGCCTGTGGTGAAGGAAGAAGTGACGTTGCCGTTGCCGATCATCTTGTTGCCAAAGTCAACGCCCAGGAGTTTCATGTCCACGGTGACCTGGGTGTTGGAGGCCCAGAAGGTCTCGGGGCGGATGCGCACCTTCTGGTTGGAATACCAGTGCCAGGCCACGGGCTGACCGGAGGAAACTGTGACCTTGACGAGCTGCTCCATGGCGGCTTTGTCGGCCACGGGTTCGCTGAAGTTGATTTCGATCGGCTGCCCTGAGCCCACCGTGGATCCGTTGCTCGGGTAGATCGAGGCGTCGGCTTCGTTGGCGGCCGAGACTGTGGTGAAGGTCTGGGTCTTCCGGGTCTCGCGGCCGGCACCGTCAACGAGCGTGAAAGCGTAGCTGTACTCTGTGTTGAATTTCAGCGGTTCCAGGGTGGTCCATGAGCTGGCGTCGGCACTCGTAGAGCCCTTGACGGGAGTGCCGCCCTTCAAGGGAGCCAGGACAACATCCTTGAGCGTGCCGTTGACGGCTTTGATCTGGGGTCCGGCGACGGGATTCCATTCGCGGGCGCCATCAAGGGGTGTGATGCCCAGTTCGACGGGCTTTACGACCACGTCCTGACCCTCGCCGCTGCCCTGGGACGAGCCGGCATTGGTCTGCGTGCCTCCAGCCCAGTTCGGCGCCGTCGCTATGCCGATTCCGCCGGCCGCGATTGCCGCGCAGATCCCCACAATGCCGAGGATCTTGCCCGTCTTCCGTTTCCTGACGTCCGTCATGATTCCAGTCTCCATGTCCCCAGCAAGCAGGCCGGTATCCAATACTGACCCATCAATTCTAGCCGATCGGCCGGGGCTGCCCTTGAGGCAGCCCCGGCCGATCGCGGCCACAGGGGTCCTAGTAGCGGTAGTGCTCGGGCTTGTACGGACCGGCGACGTCGAGGTCCAGGTAATCCGCCTGGTCCTTGCTCAGCTCGGTCAGCTCCACGCCCAGGGCGCCAAGGTGCAGCCGGGCAACCTTCTCGTCGAGGATCTTCGGCAGGACGTACACCTGATTGCCGTACTCGCGCTCAGCTGCGGGCTGGTCCTTCTTGGTCCACAGCTCGATCTGCGCGATGGTCTGGTTTGCAAAGGAGTTGCTCATCACGAAGGAGGGGTGGCCCGTGGCGTTGCCCAGGTTAAGCAGGCGGCCTTCGGACAGCACGATGATGGAGCGTTCGGTGCCCGTGCCGGAGTCGAAGACCCATTCATGGACCTGAGCCTTGATGTCGACCTTGGTGACGCCGGGAACCTTGGCGAGGCCGGCCATGTCAATCTCGTTGTCGAAGTGGCCGATGTTGCCCACGATTGCCTTGTTCTTCATGCGGACCATGTCGGAGGCCATGATGACGTCCTTGTTGCCCGTGGTGGTGATGAAGATGTCGCCCTGTTCCAGCACAGTCTCCAGCGTGGCCACCTGGTAGCCGTCCATGGCGGCCTGCAGCGCGCAGATGGGGTCGATCTCGGTGACGATGACGCGCGAGCCCTGGCCGCGGAGCGCCTCAGCGGCACCCTTGCCGACGTCGCCGTAACCGCAGACGACGGCGACCTTGCCGCCCATGAGGACGTCCGTGGCGCGGTTGAGGCCGTCCGGCAGCGAGTGGCGGATGCCGTACTTGTTGTCGAACTTGCTCTTGGTCACGGAGTCGTTGACGTTGATGGCCGGGAACAGCAGCTTGCCCTGTTCGGCCAGCTGGTAGAGGCGGTGCACGCCCGTGGTGGTTTCCTCGGTGACGCCCTCCACCCGGGCCGCGATGCGGGTCCACTTCTGCGGATCGCCGGCGAGGGCCTTGCGCAGCACGTCGAGGACGAGGACATATTCCTCGGGATCGTTGGCGTCCGCTGCCGGCACGGCACCGGCGGTTTCGAACTCGACGCCCTTGTGCAGCAGCATCGTGGCGTCGCCGCCGTCGTCGAGGATCATGTTGGGGCCGAGCTCGGGGTTCACATCGGCTCCCGGCCAGGTGAGGATCTGCTCGGAGGTCCACCAGTATTCCTCGAGCGTTTCGCCCTTCCAGGCGAAGACGGGAACACCCTGCGGGGCCTCGGGGGTGCCCTTGCCGACCACCACGGCGGCAGCCGCTTCATCCTGCGTGGAGAAAATGTTGCAGGAGGCCCAGCGGACCTCGGCGCCGAGTGCCGTCAGGGTTTCGATCAGCACGGCGGTCTGCACCGTCATGTGCAGCGAGCCGGCAATGCGGGCGCCCTTGAGCGGCTGGGTGGGGCCGAATTCGGCGCGCAGCGACATGAGGCCGGGCATTTCGTGCTCGGCGAGCCGGATCTGGTGGCGGCCGGCCTCGGCGAGGTTGATGTCAGCCACTTTGTAGTCGAAAGTCATGGAAGTCCCTTGCTTGTGCCGTGTGGTTTGCTGTCGGAATGAGCGTTGCGTCAGGCTTTGGCTGCGCCGTCGTGCTGGCCGGAGGAGGCGGCGTTGGCGGCCGCGAGCAGCTCCGGCGGCAGGAGCAGCGGAATGCCGTCCTCAATCGCGTAACGGACCTTTTCGCCGTCGGGCCCTGCAGTCGTGGAGACGAGCTCATCGCCTTCCTGGACCAGCGGTGAACCCGTCACGGGGCAGCGCAGAATGGACAACAGTTCAGGACTGACCTTTGGCATGGATGAAGCTCCCTGGGTGGCGCCGCCTCTGGCGCCGCTGGCTGACTGGTATGGAGCTTCCAGAGTACAGCGGGGGGCGCCCCCGGACGGAGTCAGTGACACATTCCGTCAGCGGCCGCGGCGACGCCTCAAGAGGGTCCAGCTCAGGAGGGTTCGCGCAGGACGCGCAGGTGCCCGCGCCGTGTGCCCTCGACCACGGCCGGGGCTTCAAGGTGGGGGCGGGACGTGCGTGCTGCGTCTTCCGAAGGCACCGAGGCGGCTTCGCGGACTGCGCTGGCCAGGGCCAGGAGGTCGTCCGGGCCCGGCTCGGCACGTCTCGCCGGCATGGCGAGCCGCAGGACCTCCCAGCCCCGGGGCACGGTGAGCGACCCTGCATGCTGGGAGCACAGATCATAGGAATGCGGTTCCGCGTACGTGGCCAGCGGGCCCAGCACTGCGGTGGATTCGGCGTACACGTACGTCAAAGTGGCCACCGCGGACTGGCGGCAGGCTGATCTTGAACACTGGCGAATGGCACCCACAACATCCCAGATTAGCGGCCTTCGCCCGGGATTACGCACATTGGCCGCCGTCGGCCCTCCGCGTCCCTGGAAGCCGCCCCGCCCCGCCTTCCCGGGTGGCCGGTGTGTCGCGTCAGCCGTGGGACAGGACTAAAGTCGATATATGCAGTCACAGCCACGTATTCCGGGCTTCACCATCCGGCTGACTGACGCCGCCGGCGCTCAGGCCGATGCGGGCACCCCTGCCGCGGGACGCGGCTTCCGGCAGCGCAGACGCGACCGCCATGGCCGCGGACTGCGCGGGGACATCATGCTTGCCACCCTCCCCGGCCACCGGACCCGTGGTGAGCGCTTCGACGACTTCGTCATGGATTCCGCCGAGCGGCTGCAGGACATGTGCGGCAAACAGCTGGACGGCGTGCTCTTCGCCGTCGATGAAATCCCACCGAAGCTGGAGCAACTTGTGGCCCGGGGCGAAGCGGCACCCATGGGCTCCTACACCCCGGCGAGCGGAGGCGAAGCGCCCATGATCACCATCTACCGGCGGGTTGTGGAGCAGGCCACGCAGAGCCCTGAGGAACTCCAGGACCTGGTGCACGACGTCGTGGTGGAATACACCGCGGAAATGCTCGGCGTGGCGCCGGAAACGCTGGACCCGGTCTACCGCCGTCGTTATCAGTAGGCAGCACGCCGGGCCCGGCAACCCAAAAGCCTAGTAGCCCACCGTCACCGGGATTTTTTCATGCCCCGCGGCCCCGTCCTGGATGGCATTGACCGAGATGTCTGAGCGGCCGGCCTGGCCCAGGACCAGGGCCCCGTAGGCCGCATCTCCGGCGGACGAGACGATGTAGCCGGCCACGACGACGTCGTCCACTTTCTCGGGCACCTTCACCATGGCCGTGGTGCCTCCGGCGATATCTGACGTGGTGGTCTTGCGTACTTTGCCGTCCACGGTCACCGGCGTGAGGCTGATGGTTGCGCGGCCTTCCGGCACTCCGAAGCTGAGGAACCGTTCCCCCTCGCGGGGGACCGCCACAATGTGCTGGCTGCCCAGCCGGGCCGCCGACGGCGACCAGGCGAAGTCGACGGCTTCCTCGGCTTTGAGGCCGCGGGTCACCCGGGCCGAGGCCACGAAAGCCACGTCCGAGCTGGCGCTGACCGTGTAGTTTCCGGCCGGCACTCCGTCCAAGGGAATCGTCGTCACGGAACCGCCCTTCGCCGTCACCGCTCCCCCATTGGGAAGGGGGCGCTCCCCGTTCGTGCCCATGACGCGCAACTGCACCACGGCGTCGGCTGCTCCGGGAACAGCGATCTGCAGGGCAGGGCTTGCATCCGCGAATCCGGACGTCACGCCCAGCGCCTTGACGGCGGCCGGATCCTGGATGTCCACGCCGCTCATGACCTGGACGTTGGACGGCGCATTCCCGGGTGCCAAGAATTCGATGCCGCCCGGGGTGAGGCCCCGCAAGACGCTTTGCTGGATGGTGCCGGCCACCGGCCCGCCGGAGCTGCGCAGGCGCACCGCGAGCTGGGCTTCGCCCGGGGCCAGGCCACCGAGGTTGATGGAGCGGGTGGTTCCGGGCGGGACCAGCAGGCCGCGCGCGCCGGCCACCTGGATCTGGCCCTTGGCGCCGAAGATGTCCAGGTTGGCCGTGGCGGGGGTCCCGGAGGCGTTGCTGATGTTGAGCACGGCGGTCCGACCCAAGGCCGTGCTGGCTCCGAGCAGCCAGGAATCGTTGCCAGGCTGCGGGCAGCTGGTGGCGGCTTCGCCGCGCAGGTCGCCGTCGGTGGCTGTGTAGTTCAGGTGGGCCGCCATGGAGGCCTGCTCGTTGCCTATAGCCTCGGCGCCGGTCACCGTGGCGGACGCCACGGGCCGGTCCGACACCACTGCGGCGGCCAGGACCGGGGGCCCCACCACCGGTGACGGCGTGCTGGTGGGCTTCTTGGCGATTTCGGCGATGGACGCGCCGCCCAGGGACACGATTGCGCTGCCGGGAATCGTGCCTGCGGCGTTGCTGAGCACCACGGCGTTCAGGAGGGTCTTCGCGGACTGTGACACGGGGTTGAACTGCGCGTCCGTGTCGTCGGCCGTGCCGGCGAGCAGCCTGGCCGGTTCCGGGCACACGCCCAATGCATGGCCTGCCGGGACGTCGGCCTGCGGGATCTCCAGAGCCCGCCCGCCGGAGGATTCGGGCATCAGGGAAGCAGCCGAAATCACGCCGCCACCGGCGGCAAGGATCACGACGGCGGACAGGACTCCCGTGACGATGCCCCTGCCGGCGCCCTTGGCTTTGCGGCGCTGCCTGGGCTCCTGGGGCTCTGTTTCCTTGGGTTGCTTGGGCTCCTGGGTTTGGGGCTCCTTGGCCGCTGTTTCCTTGGCCTGGTCCTCAGACACTGCTGTACTCCTTAGCGGGGGACGTCTCGTCCCGTGGACGGCTGGTTCGTCGTTGCGGGCGCGTTGCCCGCGTGCGCCGGGCAGGCATGGGGACGGCCATGAGCGCGGTCAGGCCGATCACAGCGGCCTGCGTGATGCCCAGCCAGGGTGCCCACGGGCTGTTGTAGCGGACCTCCAGTGCACCTCCGTCCGGCGGCAGGACGAACGCCTGCGCCCAGCCCGACGTGGTCGCCTTGAGCGGCCGGCCGTCCAGCCAGGCGCTCCAGCCTGGGTCGGAACGTTCGGCGAGGACAAGCTGCCGGCCGTCGTCGCCGGCCGGGATGTCCGCGTCCACGGAAGTCTTGCCGGACGGCAGCAGAAGGACCGTGGATCCATTGGCATCGGTGATGCGGACCCGGTGCGCGGTCTCGGCGGCAGTTGCCGCGGACTGGCTGAGCGGCGTGACGCGCCACAGCCAGCCGGCGTCGGTCTGCCCCACTGCCACCAGGCCGGGAACGGCGTCGATGCGGCTTGCCGTCAGCTGCGCGGCAGAGTCGGAGGCTTTGAGCACCACGAACCCGGCGCCCAGTTGTTCAAGATCGGCCCGGGGATCCACGCCTGTGCCTGCCACGATCGTGGCAACAGTGGTCCGGATCGAGGCCGTCACCGCGTCGTCGGCGGCGGTTTCCTCGCGTCCGGGTGCCCCGATGATGGGCCGGGCAGAGGCCACGGTGGACAGTTCGTCCAGCGTGGTGCCGGCGCCTCGCATCAGCGAAGAGGTGTACGCACCCTGCTCACCGGCCGTAATGATCAGGGTGCGGCTCTGCTCGGGCCCCTGGCCGCGGTCCACGGCTGTGGCCGGCAGGATGCCCGCTTCGGCCGGGCCGACCAGACGGAGGGTTCCCAGGGCCGACGGCGTTCCCTGCGTGCCTGCGGCTGCGTTGGCCGCCGCAGCGGAGATGTTCGCCGGCTGCAGCATATTCCGGGCCGTCCACGCCGCCATGCCGGCCAGTGGACCGGCCAGGAGCACTACCAGGCCTACGCCGGACAACACCCGCAACACAGCATGGCCCTTGCCCGAGGTGCCCGCCGGCTGGCGGCCGAAGACGAGCACTTGCTCGGCTCCGACAAGGGCTGCGCCCAGCAGGGCGATCCCGGCCGCTGAAACAGCAGGTCCGGTGAAGGGACCCACCATCACATTGCCGTTGACGCCCGTGGCGACGTGGCCCAGCAGCCAGCCGCTGGCCAGGACAGCCAGCGCGGCCACCCAGAAGAGCCGCACAAGCTTGGTACGTTTGCCCGGGACAAACAGGGCGGCCATGGCCAACAACAGCACCGGACCGCTGATCAGCAGGGCAAGGATAAGCGCCCAGGGCAGCGGGCCCGGACCGAACCAGCCCAGGCCGGCCAGTCCGCCGTCGAGATCGAATTTCAGGGGCTGCCCCAGCAGCTGCTGCCACAAGGGGGCGGCCTCAAAACCGAGAGGCAGTCCCGGGTCCGCGAGCAGGGAGCGCGGCCGGTCAAGGACGGAGATCCCGTAGGGAACGAACAGTGCCGCGCTGGGAAGCAGGGACCACCAGAGGGTGCGCCCGCGTCGGCCGAGCATCACGGCGCACAAAACGATGACCACGGCAAGAGGGCCTGCAAGGGAAGGCGCCGACGCCGTCACAAGCGCCAGTGCAAGGCCGGCCGCAGCCGCGGCTGCCCAGGACGGCGTACCGTTGATCCCCGGTTTGATGACCGCCGGGACGGAGGTCCGTCCGCGCGGGGCCGTCGGCGCAAAGCGGCCCTGGCCCACCGCGGTGCCGGAGGCGCGCAGCAGGGCCAGCAACAGCAGCGGCATCACGACGTGCGCAACGAGGGCACCGGCGCGGCCCTGGTTCAGTGCGATCTGGAGCGCAGGTGCCCCCGACCAGATCAGGGCGGCCAGGAAGCGGAAACGCCGGCGTGTGGTCAGCGCACCGGCGGCGAACCAGGCGCCCAGGCCGGCCAGCGGCATCGCAAGGACCAGCAGCCACACCATGGCTGCGTTGGCGTCGCCGGAGCCGAAAACGGACAGCAACCACAGCACATAGCCAAACGGGTCGCCGTGGCCCGCGAGCCCGGCACCGAGCCCGATCCACCAGGTGGAGGCGTTCTCCCAGATGTCCGAGCTTTTCTCCGAGAGGGGCAGCAGCCCGCCGCCGCTCGCCCCGGTGGCCTGGGCCAGGCCGAGCAGTCCCACCGCGGAGGCGGCAAAGGCCAGCAGGACCGCGGCCACGGCGCCGTCGCCGACCCAGCCCCGTTCCTTGGTGGCCAGGGACGCAAAGTCGTCAAGCGCGTCGCCGCTGGGTTCCGGGGCCAGCAGATCCGAAACGGACGGGGAATCATCGCCCAGCCCAATGGTCTCAAGAAGGGACCTGCGGTGGGCCCGGACCTCGCGGTACGGCGTCTGCAGGCCCCTGACGACCGAGCGGTGCACGCGTCGTGTCCTGGCCGCCGCGCGGCGGGCGCGCAGGATGGCCAAGGGCCGTCCGAGGGCGGCAACTGTGGCCGCCAGATGTGCAAAGCCCTGCCCGGGGTCTTTGACGATGATGCTCAGGACCAGCCGCAGGAGGCTGCCGAGGAGTGCACCCATGGCATGGAACGGGACTTTCCATGCGGGTGTGTGCTTCAGGCGCAGATGGACCTGGGCCTTGCGGGCCGCGGCGAAGTTGCCCAGCGCGTACGGCCGCCGCTCCGCGTGGAACATGTGTGCCGAGGGAACCACCACCACGCGGTTGCCTGCGAGCCAGTTGCGCCAGCAGAAGTCGACGTCGTCGCCGCTGCCGGGCAATGCCGGGTCAAATCCGCGCAGATGTTCCCAGACGTCGCGGCGGATCAGCATGCCTGCCGAATTCACGGCGAACGTGTCCGAGCGGGCATCATGCTGGCCCTGGTCGAATTCGTCGGTGTCGATCAGGGTCAGCCGCTCAGCCCAGCGGCTCGTGGACAGGCCCACATCCACCAGGCGGTGCGCGGAGTCCCAGCCCAGTTGCTTGCAGCCAGCCACCGTCACCGACGGCGCGCGCTCGACGGCGTGCAGCAGTTCGGCCAGTGCGTCCGGCGCCGGAGCGGCGTCGTCGTGCAGGAGCCAGATCCATTCGGCGGTGCCGTCATCGCTGGCCGGAGCGAGCCCGTCCAAAGCGCGTGCGACCGCCCCGCCGAAGCCGCTCTTCGGCTCGACATGGCTGGTGACATGCGCCGCGCCAAGGGCCCGGCGCAGCAACTCCGCAGAGTCGTCTTCCGATCCCGTGTCAACGGCAAGGGCGGCATCGGCCGGACGCGTCTGGTCCGCCAAAGCCGCCAGGGTCCTGGGGAGATAGTTACCGCCGTCGTGTGAAACCACGACGGCGGTAACGTGAACGTCCTTGTGAATCAGACCGCTCGCTTTCTCAGCCGGCGGCGTTCACGCTCTGACAGCCCGCCCCAGATACCGAAGCGTTCGTCATTGGCCAGAGCGTACTCAAGGCACTGCGAGCGGACGTTGCAGGCCCCGCAGACCTTCTTGGCATCCCTCGTGGAGCCGCCTTTTTCAGGGAAGAAGGCTTCCGGGTCGGTCTGGGCGCAGAGCGCATCGCCCTGCCAGCCAAGTTCGCCTTCATCATCGAAGTCGTTCTGGCGGGGCAGTCCGATCCACACCGGTTGCGAGGGGTTCTCAGTAGGGCGGCGCAGCTCCATGGGAGGATCATCCAGATCATCGTCCAGAGCTGCCGTTTCGCCGAGCAAAGCCTCATGTGCCGCGAGGAGGGCAGTTGCCTGATCCTCAAGCGATTGCCGGACGTTGTCACTGTAGCGGTCCGCCGCTTCCGGATCGGCCGGATCGACATACCAATCCCCAGGCACGCCCCGTGACCGGTATTTCACTGACGCATGTTCTGCGACGACTGCATCTTGCTGAATAGGCAACGCTTGCCCCATGGCGCCCCTCCTGATGTTGCACCGGCTGTCCTGAACGTCGACACTCGGTTGTGTGCCTGATGTTTCCGCAGCGGCGGTCTATACCTAATTACACGCGTGTAACTACTCAGGCGTCAAGCCTCGCTGGATAATAATCAACTTCCTGTAGAAACGTGCGATGCGCCACGCCCCGTATTTTGCGCCCGCGTTTGGCCGGGCAGGAGGGAAACGGAGGCCTTGCATCAGTTTGCATGCAGATTCATTGAATTTCAGGGAAATTCCAGATGGGCAGCAGCGTGCAGCGGGAGCCCCCGCCCTCGCGAATGTGGCGCAATTCACATTTCTCCGAGCCTGTTGCACGGCGCCGTGACAAGATGTAGCCATGAGCATTCCGGCGACGAAATTGATGACCGCACTGCGGTCCGGCCATGCGACCTCCCCGCGGCTGACCTGGTACGGTCCGGACTCCGAACGCGTGGAGCTGTCCGGCCGCGTCCTGGACAACTGGGTGGCCAAGACCAGCAACCTGCTGCAGGACGAGCTGGACGCCGAACCGGGGATGAGCCTGCGCGTGGATCTGCCGGCGCACTGGAAATCGTTCGTGTGGGCGCTGGCCGGATGGCAGCTGGGCATGGAGCTGGTCCTCGACGGCGGCGACGCCGAACTTCTGGTGACGGATACCCTGGACGAAGGCCCGGGCGGCTTCAATGCCGTGGTCGCCGTTCCACTCGCGGCACTCGCGATGCGCTGGCCCGGGGAACTGCCGGCCGGCGTCGTCGACTACGCTGCGGAGGTCCGTTCGCACGGCGACGTCTTCATGGCCCACAACGAGCCGGACGACGGGATGCCCGCGCTGCGGGGTTCCGCCGCGCACCGGCACGGCGGCCTGCTTGACGGCTTCGCGCAGGCGCAGGAGCCCGGCGTCAGGCTGCTGGTGCGCGCCGCCGACGGACTCGAAGCAGCCCTGTCCGCGGCCCTCGGGGCATGGAAGCAGGACGGCTCAGTGGTGCTGGTCCACCCGGATGTTGACGTTACCCAGCACCTGCTGGACAACGAGCGCGTCAGCGCTCCTTGACCGCGGCAGCGTCCTTGTCCGCTCCAGCCCCTCCGCCCGGCTTGGGCTTGGGGTGCAGTTCGATGAGCTCGTGGTCGTGCGAGAACTCCGGCTCTTCGTCCAGTTCCTTGTTGAACACCAGGAAGCGGTAGGCGAAGAATCGAACCACCGTGGCCACCAGGATGCCCAGGACACCCGCAGCGAACAGCATGTTCTTGTCCGTGACGTGCAGCCAGTAGTTGGCGATCGCCGTAAAACCGGTGGAAATGCCGATTCCGATGCCGTTGATGATGACGAACATCACGAATTCGCGCAGCACATTGTCCTGGCGGCGGTGCCGGAAGGTCCAGAAACGGTTCGCGATCCACGAGAAAATCGTGGCGACCACGGCCCCCACAAAGCGTGCCTTGGAGGGGCTGTCGGCCATGGGGCCGTGCATGAGGTAGTACGTGAGGCCATTGTCAATGACAAAAGCCACGCCACCAACAGCGCCGAATTTGGCTACTTCACGCCAAAAAAGCGATGCGAATCCGCGGATGCGATCTGCGAGTGTGGTGATCATGACCCTCCATGGCCGTTGATATGCGGCCGATGGGCCACAGCCATTTTAGCGCCGATTCCTTGAAGGAGCCCGATGGGACCGCGATCCGGCCGGCTGTCCGCGAGGCGCCCCGGTTGTTCATGCGCCACAGAATCCATGTTCCCGCCGCTGGTTCGGTAGGCTGAACCTTGTGACTTTTCCAGTAATAGGTGTGGTTGGCGGCGGCCAACTCGCACGCATGATGGCCCCGGCGGCCACCGCTCTCGGCTTTGAACTCCGCGTTTTGGCTGAAGGTGACGACGTTTCGGCCGTCGGTGCCGTGGCCATGGCCCCTGTGGGCGACTACAAGGACCTTGAAGCACTCCTCGAGTTCTCCAAGGGCCTGGACGTCCTGACCTTCGACCACGAACACGTCCCCACCGAGCACCTGCGCGCCCTGCAGGCAGCGGGTGTCAACGTGCAGCCCGGTCCCGACGCCCTGGTCAACGCCCAGGACAAGCTCGTCATGCGCGCCGCCATCGACCGCCTTGGCCTGCCCAACCCCGTTTGGGCTGCAGTGCACGGCGTGGAGGAACTCGTCGCCTTCGGCGAAGAGACGGGTTGGCCGATCGTCCTCAAGACCCCGCGCGGCGGCTATGACGGCAAGGGCGTGCGCATCGTCGACTCCCCCGACGACGCCCGCAGCACCACGGACTGGTTCGAGGCCATGAGCCCGCTCCTGGCCGAGGCCAAGGTGGAGTTCAGCCGTGAACTCTCCGCTTTGGTTGCCCGGACGCCCGACGGCGAATCCCGGGCCTGGCCTGTTGTCCACACCGTCCAGGTGGACGGGGTGTGCGATGAAGTCATCGCCCCGGCACAGGATATCCCCCTCGAAGTTGCCGCAGCAGCCGAGGAAGCCGCCCTGCGCATCGCCAACGAACTCGGCGTCACCGGCGTCATGGCCGTCGAACTCTTCGAAACCCCGGGCGTCGGCGCCGGATTCCTGATCAACGAACTAGCCATGCGTCCGCACAACACGGGCCACTGGACGCAGGACGGCTCCGTGACGAGCCAGTTCGAACAGCATTTGCGGGCCGTGCTTAACCTGCCGCTGGGTGCCACGGATGCCCTGGGACCCGTGGTGGTCATGAAGAACTTCCTGGGCGGCGACAACCAGGATCTCTTCTCCGCTTACCCGATGGCTCTCTCCTTCGAACCGTCCGCCAAGGTCCACTGCTATGGCAAATCGGTCCGTCCGGGCCGCAAGATCGGGCACGTGAACCTGGTGGGGGCCTCCATTTCCGAGCTTGACTCCATCCGCAGCCGTGCGACCGCGGTGGCAGACATCATCCGCAACGGCCGTTTGCCGGCTCAGAACACACCCGAGGAGACAGCATGAGTTCAGAGAACGCCCCGATCGTCGGCCTGGTCATGGGCTCGGATTCCGACTGGCCCGTCATGGAGGCAGCCGCAGACGCCCTGGCTGAATTCGACATCCCCTTTGAGGCCGACGTCGTTTCCGCCCACCGCATGCCCACCGAAATGATCCGCTACGGCCAGACGGCCCACGAACGCGGCCTGCGTGTCATCATCGCCGGCGCCGGCGGCGCAGCCCACCTGCCCGGGATGCTCGCCTCCGTCACCCCGCTTCCGGTCATCGGGGTGCCCGTTCCGTTGAAGACCCTTGACGGCATGGACTCCCTGCTGTCCATCGTGCAGATGCCGGCCGGCGTTCCGGTGGCCACGGTTTCCATCGCCGGCGCCCGCAACGCAGGCCTCCTGGCCGTGCGCATTCTGGCCTCCGGCACGGACGAGCTCGCTATCAGCCTGCGTTCGGAGCTCGTGGATTTTGCCCAGGACCTAAACGACGTCGCCACCAAGAAGGGCGCCAACCTGCGCCACAAAGTAGCCGAAGTCTTCTCGCAGGCCAATGTCGCCGCACGGAGTGGCCGTTAGGAACCGTTGATGTCGACCAGCACGAAGAGACCGCAGGCGCATGGGAGCACACTGACTGATCCCGTCCGCTACCCGGCCGGCGCCAGCGCACCGGTCCGTACCAAGCGCGCCTTCGTGCTGGTCCTCCTGACAGTTTTCATACCAGGCAGCGCCCAGCTGGTTGCCGGGGACCGGCGGCTGGGCCGCGTGGCCCTCCGCATCACCCTCACAGTCTGGGGCATGGCCCTGCTTGCCATCCTGGTGCTGCTGCTGGACCGGCCGCTGCTGCTGAACATCGTCACGCACCCGGTGGCCTCGCTGCTGGTGATCGTGGTGCTGGTGGCCTTGGCCATCGGCTGGGCCTTGCTGTTCATCAATACCTTAAGGATCATCCGGCCGGCCCTCCTGGCACCCGGGATGCGCCCGATTGTAGGCATCACCGTGGTGGCGGCCATGGTCATCAGCAGCGGTTCGCTGGGGTATCTGGCCCACGTCCTCAACGTCAGCCGCAATGCGATCGGCAGCATCTTCAACGCTGGCCCGGCCATCGATCCCGTAGACGGCCGCTACAACTTCCTCATGATGGGCGGGGACGCCGGCGACGACCGCACCGGCCGTCGCCCGGACAGCCTCTCCGTGATCAGCGTTGACGCGAAGACCGGCCAGAGCACCATCATTTCGGTCCCCCGAAACCTGCAGAACGCCCAGTTCAGCGAGGAATCGCCCATGAGGGCGATCTACCCTGACGGCTACGACTGCGGCGACGAATGCCTCATCAACGCCATCAACACCGAGGTCACCAACAACTACCAGAACCTCTACCCCGGAGTGGCCGACCCCGGCGCCCAGGCCACCATGGAGGCCGTGTCCGGGACACTGGGCATCACCGTCCAGGCCTATGTCCTGGTGGACATGGATGGCTTCGCCAAGCTCATCGACGCCATGGGCGGCATCCGCATCAAGGCCGGCGGCTGGGTGCCCATCAGCGGCCCGACCGTTGACGAAATCAACGGCATCCATGGCATGCCCGAAGGCTGGATCGCAGCCGGCGAGCAGCACCTGGACGGCTTCCACGCGCTCTGGTACGGCCGCTCCCGCGAGTTCGTGGACGACTACGCCCGCATTGCCCGCCAGCAGTGCGTGCAGCAGGCCATGCTCAAGCAGCTGGACCCGGCAACCCTGCTGACCAAGTTCGAGGACATCGCCAACGCGGGCACCAAGGTGGTGGAGTCCAACATCTCCTCGGCACAGCTGGGCAGCTTCGTGGATCTGGCGATCAAGTCCAAGGGCCAGCCGGTCCAGCGCCTCACCATCGGCCCGCCGGACTTTGACGCCTCGTTCTCCACGGTCCCGGACTTCGACGTGATCCATACGCGTGTCCAGGAACTCCTGAAGCAGGGCTCACCGAAAGCCGACGACGTCCTGCTGCCGCAGCGGACTGCCAGCGGCGGCCTTCAAGCCGGCGGCCTGCAGCCCGCAAGCCCTGCGGCCGGGCAGCAGCCCGCGCCGTCGTCGTCGGACTTCACCCCCGTCACCACCACTCCGGACGGCACGCCCATCACGGCGGAGCTGCTCAACGGGCTCAAGGCCCAAGGCGACGAACAGGGCATCCGCGACCTCGTCGCCACCAACGGACAGTGCGCCGCGCTCTAGCCGGCCTGCACTGCTTCTCCAAGACCGCACCTCCAGCACAACGACAAGGACACCCTGCTGTGTACGAGATTGAGAATGTTCTGCGACCCTACGCCTGGGGATCGACGACGGCGATCGCCGAGCTCCTGGGGCGCCCCGCTTCCGGCGGCCCCGAGGCCGAGCTGTGGATCGGGGCACACCCCGGCTCGCCGTCCACGGCCACCCGCCCCGACGGCTCCACCGTGGCCCTGGACGAACTGATCGCCTCCGATCCCCGGCATTTCCTGGGCGAGGCCAGCATTGCCGAGTTTGGTCCGCGCCTGCCGTTCCTGACGAAGATCCTCGCGGCCGAACAGCCGCTCTCGCTGCAGGTCCACCCGAGCCTCGAGCAGGCACGGGAAGGATTTGCCCGCGAGAACGCGGCCGGGATGGCCGCCGATTCCGCGGACCGCAACTACCGCGATGACAACCACAAGCCGGAAATGATCTTCGCGCTCACCCCGTTCAAGGCCCTGTGCGGTTTCCGCACAGCCGCCGAATCACGGGCCATCTTTGCGCACCTGGCCACGGTCCTGGACTCGGCGGCACAAGATGTCCCCGCGGTCATTGACGGAGTCATTGCGGACCTCTCCGGCGCCGACGAGTCCGCTGCACTGCAGGCAGCCTTCAGCCGCCTGATCGCCGGTGGCGAGGACGTCACTGCCGCCTCGGACCAGGTCATCTCCGTGCTCCGTTCGGGCGCCCCCACGGAGCCGCACACCGACGCGCTGACCGCCGTGCTCGGCATCAACGACGCCTTCCCGGGCGACCCCGGCGTCCTGATCTCGCTGCTGCTGAACCTGGTCCTCCTGAACCCCGGCGAAGCGGTCTACCTGCCTGCCGGAAACATCCACGCCTACATCCACGGCCTGGGCGTCGAGGTCATGGCGTCCTCTGACAACGTCCTCCGCGGCGGCCTGACCCCCAAGCACGTGGACATCCCGGAGCTGACCAAGACCATCCAGTTCGAGGCCCTCGGCGTGCCGCGCATCGAGGCAGCGCCTACGGCCTACGGCCAGGAGCTCTACCGGCCCCCGTTCAGCGAGTTCCAGCTGCAGCGCATCGAACTCAAGCCGGGTGCCGAACCGGTGCCGCTGGCACAGACCGGTCCCGCCGTCGTCGTGGTGGTCTCCGGTGCCGTGGTCCTGGACTCGCCCAAGAGCGATCTGCCACTGCAGCGAGGCGGCGCCGCGTTCATCCCCGACGCCGAGAACCCCGTCATGGTCCACCCGGCCTCCGGTGCCGGCACCAGCGTCGCCTTCGCCGTCACCACCGGGCTCGGTAACTGAGGCGTGGAGTTTTTCCTGCAGACCAGCGCGTGGGCTGATTTCCAGCGCTCGCTCGGGCGCACCGTGCACCAACAGAGCGGCCCGGGATGGAGCTTCCTGGCCATCGAGGAGAAGAACCCAGCAGGCAAGGTCCTCTACGCGCCCTACGGTCCGGTGGCGGACACTTTGGCAGCGTTCGACGACGCCGTGGCGGCTTTGCGCGCCCTCGCCCTGAAGCAGCGGGCCGTGTTCGTCCGGATGGAGCCGGTGGACGCCGGGTTCCCCGCAGCCGACGCCGGGACCCACCTGCGGGCGCGCGGCCTGCAGCCGGCGCCCTCGAACCAGCAGCCCGAGCTCAGCTGGATTGTGGACCTCGAGGGTGACTTCAAGGACGTGCTGGCCGGCATGAAGCCGACCAACCGAAACCTCTACCGCAACATCCACAAGAAGGGCGTGACCTTCCGGTCTTCGCAGGACCCGGAAGAGATCTCCATCCTGCTGCACTTCCTGCACCTGACCGCCGCCCGCAACGGCTTCAAGCCGCAGAGCGACGACTACCTGGGCAGCGTGGCCCGTTCCCTGCTGCCCGCGGGTGCCGGAACCCTGTTCGTCGCCGAGCTCGAGGGCGAGCCCATCGCGGCAGCCCTGGCCTACGATTCGGCCGATACCCGCACCTACGCCCACGCCGCACTGGACGACGCCCACCGCAAGCTCAGTGCCGGCATTCCGCTGCTGGTCACGCTCATGGCCGACGCCAAGGAGAAGGGCCTCAAGTACGTGGATCTGTGGGGCGTGGCCCCCGAGGACCAGCCGGACCACAAGTGGGCGGGCTTCACGG
Organism: Arthrobacter cavernae; assembly: GCF_017368795.1. Classification (GTDB taxonomy): domain Bacteria; phylum Actinomycetota; class Actinomycetes; order Actinomycetales; family Micrococcaceae; genus Arthrobacter; species Arthrobacter cavernae. The sequence continues at coordinate 169,688 of NZ_JAFNLL010000002.1, forward strand.
CCTTCAAGAAGTCCTTCGGCGGCAGCGAGGTGGCCTACCCGGGCACCTGGGACCTGCCGGTCAACAAGCTCCGCTACGGCGCTTACCAACTGGCCCGGAAGCTGCGTGAAAAGCTCCGCTGAGCCTTCCTCCCCCACGTTTTATGGACCCCCGGCAAACAAAAACCGGGGCTTGTTTCCCTTTCCGTCACAACAAGCTTCGGAATGGGAAACAAGCCCCGGCTTTCGGCGGGGGCTAGCTCTTGCGGGCGTAGCCTTCCCACTTGCTGGCCTGGTGCTCGCCGTCGACGAAGCGGATGGTGCCGGACTTGGAGCGCATGACGATCGACTGCGTCAGGACCTTGTCCTTGGAGTAGCGCACGCCCTTGAGCAGGTCACCGTCGGTGATGCCCGTGGCGGCGAAGTAGCAGTTGTCCGAGGTGACGAGGTCGTTCGTGGACAGGACGCGGTCGAGGTCGTGTCCGGCGTCGATCGCCTTCTGCTTCTCTTCGTCCGAGGTGGGCCACAGTCGGCCCTGGATGACGCCGCCGAGGGACTTGATGGCGCAGGCAGCAACGATGCCTTCCGGGGTTCCGCCGATGCCCATGAGGGCGTCGACGCCGGTGCCGGAGCGTGCGGCCGCAATTGCGCCGGCAACGTCGCCGTCCATGATGAACTTGGTGCGCGCACCTGCTTCGCGGATTTCCTCCACCAGCGGGCGGTGGCGGTCGCGGTCAAGGATCATGACGTTGAGCTGGTTGACCTTGACGCCCTTGGCCTTGGCGATCAGGTGCAGGTTCTGCTTGACCGGCAGGCGCAGGTCCACCATGTCCGCGGCCTCGGGGCCCGTGACGAGCTTCTCCATGTAGAACACGGCGGAAGGATCGAACATGGAGCCGCGTTCTGCGACAGCCAGGACGGCGAGGGCGTTGTTGATGCCGAGAGCCGTCAGGCGGGTTCCATCGATGGGGTCGACGGCGACGTCGCACTCGGGGCCGGTACCGTCACCAACCTGCTCGCCATTGAACAGCATGGGGGCTTCGTCCTTTTCGCCCTCACCGATGACAACGACGCCGTTGAAGTGGACGGTGTGGAGGAAGGAGCGCATGGCGTCAACGGCGGCACCGTCGGCCTTGTTCTTGTCGCCGAAACCAACCCAGTGGCCGCCGGCGATGGCCGCGGCCTCGGTGACGCGGACAAGCTCAAGGGCGAGGTTGCGGTCTGGCTCGTCGATGCCGACAGCCAAGGACGGCGAAATCGTGGAATACTGCTGGGTCATTGGTGCGGTAGACACTTAAACCTCTTCATTCGAGTGACGATTCATGGGACCAGGACCAGCTGCGGAAGGCAACTGCAGGGGTTCCCCTAGGAACGATCATAGTCGTCGCGCCCTGCCCCAGTCATGGGATGACCTCCCGTCCCAGGCCACTGTCCTGGCGTCCGGATGTGTGTTCGCCGCCGGGATAAGGGACTATGGAAGGGTGAGTGAAACGCAGGACAAGCCCGCAGCCGCTGCCCCATCGGACGCTGCCGAGGCCAACCGGGTCCACGCAGACCCGGCCCCCATCAAGCCCGTCATTGCCGCCAAGGCCGCAAAGCGGGCCAACGCCTCGGTGATCGGCATGGTCATCGCGCTGCTCGTCTGCGTCCTGGCATTCCTGCCCATCGTGCTGATGAACCCTGCTCCGAAGAGCGATGGCTACCGGCCGAACGTGAATGTCTCTGCCATCGCGGCCAACGCCGCGGATGTGGCGGGATTCACACCCGTGGCCCCGGAGCTCGGCGACACATTCAGTCCCAATTACGCCAGGTGGGATTCCGGGACCGCCAGCGGGGTGCCCATCTGGGAAGTTGGCTACCTGACTCCCAAGGAGGCCTTCATCGGCGTCGTGCAGACCCGCCAGGCCAACCCGACGTGGCTCCTGCAGCAGACCAAGAACGCCCCCGTCACGGGCACCCGCAACGCCGGCGGGCAGGAATGGGAGCTGCGCGACTCAGGCAAGGACACCCGCAGCATGATCCTTGTGCACCGGGGAACCACTATCATCCTCAGCGGCACGGCAAGCCTGGACGAGTTCGCCACCGTGGCGGCCGCCGTCGTGAAATCGGCAGCGAGTGCCCCGTCCGCACTCCCGTAACGCGGCCTTCAACAGCGAAGCCCGGCGAAACAGTTTCGCAAGCTGCCACCACCACACCGTAAAGTAGCCCCGTGGCTACTTACCTGACTCCTGCTCTTGCCTGGCGCCGTCTCCGCGAGGGCAACGAACGATTCGTCGCGGGCGAATCCCTGCACCCCAACCAGGACGCGTCCCGGCGCTCCTCGCTCCTCGAGCACCAGCACCCCTTCGCCGTCATTTTCGGCTGCTCCGACTCCCGCCTGGCCGCCGAGATCATCTTCGACCTCGGCCTGGGCGATGCCTTCGTGGTCCGTACGGCGGGCCAGGTCATCGACGACGCCGTCCTCGGCTCCCTCGAATACAGCATCGGCGAGCTCGGCGTTCCCCTGATCGTGATCCTGGGCCACGACAGCTGCGGTGCCGTGACCGCCACCAAGGCCGCCGTGGAAACCGGCGACATGCCCGTGGGCTTCATCCGCGACCTCGTGGAACGCATCACGCCCTCGGTCCTGACGTCCCTGCGCAACGATCAGCATGATGTCAACGACATGGTGGTGGAGCACGTCAAGCAGACCGCCAAGCGCCTGGCCGACAGCTCGCGTGTGATTTCGGACGCCATCGACGACGGCCGGGTCGCCGTCGTGGGTCTGTCCTACAAGTTGGACGAAGGCCGCGCGGAGCTGGTTTCCGGCATCGGCAAGCTGTAGGCAGCCGTGCTCCGGCCCTCGGGCCGGAGCACGTAGCACTCCATTCCGGGTTTTCGATGCGGCGTCCGATCGCCCTAAGCTAGCCCCATGACTTCCACTGTTGAATTCCGCATTGAACATGACACGATGGGCGAAGTTCGCGTCCCCGTGAACGCCCTGTACCGCGCCCAGACGCAGCGTGCCGTGGAGAACTTCCCGATTTCCGGCAAGACCCTCGAGCGCACCCACATCGAAGCCCTTGCACGCGTCAAGAAGGCTGCTGCACTGGCGAACGCCGAACTGGGGGTGCTCGACGACGAGCTCGCCGAGGCGATTGCCAAGGCCGCCGATGAGGTTGCCACCGGTCAGTACGACGGCGACTTCCCGATCGACGTCTTCCAGACCGGTTCCGGTACCTCTTCCAACATGAACACCAACGAGGTCATCGCCGAGCTCGCCACGCGTGCCCTCGCCGCCGCCGGGAGCGACAAGATTGTCCACCCGAACGACCACGTCAACGCATCCCAGTCCTCCAACGACGTCTTCCCGACGTCCGTGCACGTTGCCGCCACCTCGGCCCTGATCAACGACCTGATCCCGGCCCTGGAATACCTGGCAGCTTCCCTGGAACGCAAGGCCGTGGAGTTCAAGGACGTCGTCAAGTCCGGCCGCACCCACCTGATGGACGCCACCCCGGTCATGCTGGGCCAGGAGTTCGGCGGCTACGCCGCGCAGGTGCGCTACGGCATCGAGCGCATCAACGCTTCCCTCCCCCGCGTCGCAGAGGTCCCCCTGGGCGGCACGGCCGTGGGCACCGGCATCAACACCCCTGCCGGCTTCCCGGAGCGCGTCATCGAGCTCCTGGCCGCCGACACCGGACTGCCGCTGACCGAAGCCCGCGACCACTTCGAGGCCCAGGCCAACCGCGACGGCCTCATCGAGGGCTCCAGCCAGCTGCGCAACATCGCGATCTCCTTCATGAAGATCAACAACGACCTCCGCTGGATGGGCTCAGGCCCCAACACCGGCCTCGGCGAAATCGCCATCCCGGACCTGCAGCCGGGCTCCTCGATCATGCCGGGCAAGGTCAACCCCGTCATCTGCGAGGCGTCCATCATGGTCTGCGCCCAGGTCATCGGCAACGACACCGCCATCGCTTGGTCCGGCACCAACGGCGCCTTCGAGCTCAACGTGGGCATTCCCGTCATGGCCGCCAACCTGCTCGAGTCCATCCGCCTGCTGGCCAACACCAGCCGCGTCATGGCCGACAAGATGATCGACGGCATCACCGCCAACGTGGAGCGCGCCCGCTTCCTGGCCGAGGCTTCCCCGTCCATCGTGACCCCGCTGAACAAGTTCATCGGATACGAGGCAGCCGCCAAGATCGCCAAGAAGGCAGTTGCCGAAGGCCTGACCATCCGCGAAGCAGTGGTCTCCCTCGGCTACCTCGAGCGCGGTGAACTGACCGAGGAGCAGCTGGACAAGGCTCTCGACGTCACCACCATGACCCGCCCGGCCCACAAGGCCTAGCCTCCAGCAGCAGCCCCCCGACGGCGGCCGACCGCCCCGGTGTGGGTTCGCCGTCGGGAAAGCCGGGGTGCCTCTGGAAGGCACCCCGGCTTTGCTGTATTCAAAAGTTACATATGCGGGATGGGGCCCGCCTCCTGGAACTCCACGGAGCCGTGGGCGTTGTGCAGCTTCAGCGAATTCCCCTCCAAACTCCACGTGACCGGCTGCTCGAACAGCCGGTGGGTCCAGGTTTCATAGTTGCTTTCCGGTCCCAGACAGGCCATCGCCGTTGAGATCCGGCGTCCCGGAATCCACGTCCCACCATTGACCTCAACCTCGACGCCCAGGTGGTTGCACGGCGTCTTCACCCCTACAGTCCAGGTTCCGTTGACGAACACCATGGACACTTCCAGTGGGTGGCTCTTCAACCAGGCCAGCCCACCGGAAGCATCCTGCCCATCGACAGAGCGGTAGAGGCGGCAACCCAGCGGTCCGCCTTCGCAAACGGGCCCGGCGACCGGCGGCGTCGTCCGGCTTTCCGGCGACCCGGACACCGGAGGCTCATCGGGAGGGACCGCCAAGCTGCTCGTCCCGGGGCCTGCAGTCGCGCCGGGGCCGGGGGCGCCCGGCGCCCCTCCGCAGCCGGCAAGCGCAGCCGACAGAAGCACCGGCATCACCACCAAGGACAGCCCGATCAACTTTTGCATGGGCCAGCCTCAGTCCTCCAGCTGGTAGGCCACGGGACCTTCGGGTTCCGTGGCCAGCCGGAGGACTTCGAGCTGGCTGGCGCTCATGTCCGGCAGCTCGTCCAGGGCGAACCAGCCGACGGCGGTGGATTCGTCGTCGTTGACCTGTGCATCCCCGGAGACGTACCGGCAACGGAAGGCGATGTCCAGGAAGTCGCAGACGTCGCCGTTGGGGAAAGTCACCGGACCCACGACGCCGACGGCGATGATCCGCTCGGTCTCCGCGACCACCGCCGTTTCCTCGAAGATTTCCCGGACCAGTCCGGGGGCGGGATGCTCCCCGGGTTCGAGCATCCCCGAGATGAGGGTCCAGTGCCCGTTGTCGGAGCGCTGGCACAGCAGTACGCGGCCCTCGTCATCGAACACGGCACCCCGCACCGCGGGCAGCCAGAGCGGATCGTTGCCGATTTTCTCGCGGAGTCTGAGCACAAAGTCGGGTGCACCCATGGCCTAGGATTCCTTCAGTTTGATGCGTGGGCGTTGCACGCGGCTTCGCGGACCGCAGGCCGGGTCCTGTCTGGAATTCCCACGGGCGTCCCCTTCTGCCCGGCTGCGCCCCATGCGCCCGGCTATGCACGAGCATGCACCCATCGGGCCCGCCATTCAATCCCCGGTGTTCACGGCCCGCCGCTGGGAAGCCACCCACCACCGCGTCAAGCCGGCAGCAGGAGCATCGCGGCGGCTGCCCCAGCGAGCATGAACGGCCCGAAGGGAATCGCCGACTTCAGGTTCCCGCGGCGCGTGGCCAATACCGCCAGGCCCCACACACCGCCGAACAGGAACGCCGCGAAGGTGCCTGCAAAGACGTGGGCCCAGCCCAGGTAGCCCAGATAAAGCCCCAGCACGCCCGCGAGCTTGACGTCGCCGAATCCCATGCCCGCCGGGTAGATCACGCGCAGCACGAAGTAGAACAACCAGAGCACGGCTCCCCCGGCCACGGTCCCCAGCCCGGGGACCCCGAAAAGGTTCGCGCCGCCGTCGGGCACTTTTCCGGGAACGGCGGCGCCGGACACCTCCGCGAGCACCGCGGCCCCCAGCAGCAGGACGCCGGCCACGCCGTAGGACGGGAAAACGATCCGGTTGGGCAACAGGTGGTGGCGGACATCGATGATGGTCAGGCGCACGGCCATCACGGCGAAATACAGGCACGCCGCGACCACCAGCCAGAAGCCCCAGGGGCTGGCGTCCCAGAGGGCGGCAAGTCGTCGGATCACACTCGGATGCTACCGGTTTTCCCGCCGGCCGCGCGGGCCCCACGGCTAAACTGTGGATATGGGGCGCTTCAGTGCAGCTGGACAGGGTAACCAGCAAGGCAATCAACAGGCCGACATGTCCTCCACCTTCAGGAACCTGTGCCGGTCCTCGCCGTGGAAATGGACGAGCCTGAGGTTCGAATACCTCGACCGTCCAGGCACCGGCGCCGACATGGTGCGCGCCTGGCTGCGCCGGCCCGGGGCCCTCAGGCTGGAGACGCCGGACGGACTCCTCCTCCACAGCACCACGGGCATCAACGATTCCCGCGACGGCCTCTACATCAGCGCCACGCGAAAATCCTGGCTGCTGCCCGCCCATCTGGTGACGCCGGTGTACGACGGCGCAGGCCTGGTCCGGCGCCGTCCGGAAGCCGCCTACGGCGAACCGTCGTTCGGCAACAGCAGGCTGGCCGCCGCCCTGGATCCCGTGGAGCTGGCCGGAAACGCCCCCGTGCCCATGGAATTCCCCGACTCCAATCCCGTGGACGTGGACGAGATCAGGGAAGTGGAGCACGAGGGCCGGATGGCGCTTGAAGCCATCGTCCGGCCGGGGCGCAACTACGCACCGGCGGATCCGGCCGATCCGCTGGCCCATCCGGGCCGCACCCTGATCCGCGTCGACGCCGGCACCGGCGTCTGCGTCGCCAGCCAGTCCCTCGACGGCGACAGTTCGGGGACGGGTCACTGGATGAAGATCCTCGCCGTCGACGAGTACATGCTCGACGACCTGTTCCTGGCCGAGTCCATGAACCTCACGGACGTGCGCCGCCACATATCCTGGGACATCGGCCCGGTCGCCTGATCGCTGCCCGGCGCCGCGGGCGCGTGGAAGCGGCTAGGCTTCTCGGATGACCTCGCTCACCGCCCTCTGGCCCCCGTTTGGACTCACGCTGACCACGCCCCGCCTGGTGCTCCGGACGATCCGCGACGAGGAAATCCCGGCAGCCGTGGAGGCAGCCCGGAGCGGCATCCACGACGCCGGCCGCTCGCCGTTCAGCAACCCATGGACAGAGCTGCCCGCCGAGGAACTGGGCCCCAACATGGCGCGCTGGTATTGGAAGTGCCGTGCGGGAATGTCGCCGGAATCCTGGACGCTGCTCCTGGGCATCTGGCACAACGATGAGTTCATCGGCTGCCAGGACGTCGAGGCCAAGAATTTCAACGCACTCAAGACGGTCAACACCGGTTCCTGGCTCAAGCAGTCCGCTCAGGGCCGCGGCCTAGGCAAAGAGATGCGCGCCGCCGTCGTCAGCTATGCCTTCGACCACCTGAAAGCGGACGTCGCCGAATCCGAAGCCGCCGCCTGGAACGAACGGTCCCTCCGCGTCTCCCGTTCCCTCGGCTACGAGCTCAACGGCGTCTACCGCACCAGCTGGGGCCCCAAAACAGAAGCAGTCCAGCGCGTCCGCCTCACCCCCGAATCCTTCAAACGCCCCGACTGGACCCTTCAGGTAGAAGGCCACGTAGAGTTCGCCAGGTTCCTGGGGATCCAGTAGCCTAGCCGTGGTTTGGTCCGTCAGGCACCGGCCCTTCGCCGTCGCTTAGACACGACGCATAAGGGCTCCGTCGGTCGCTGAGCGACCTCTGGGCCCGATGCGCCGCGATGCGCTCCTACGCGAAGAGCCGCCGCCTGACGTGTGCGCCGGTCAGCCTTCCGGCAGCGTGCGTAAAAGCGCGGAACGAGCTAGCACGCAGAGGAAGGGTGACCGGCGCACACACCGCAAGGGATTAGATCTCCGCCCCCTCCAGCAGTTCCGTCACCAAGGCTGCGATCGGCGAACGTTCGGAGCGGGTCAGGGTGATGTGGCCGAACAGAGGGTGTCCCTTGAGGGTCTCGACGACGGCGGCGACGCCGTCGTGCCGGCCGACGCGCAGGTTGTCGCGCTGGGCGACGTCGTGGGTCAGCACGATCTTGGAGTTCTGCCCGATGCGGCTCATGACGGTCAGCAGGACGTTCTTCTCCAAGGACTGGGCCTCGTCAACGATCACGAAGGCGTCATGCAGGGAGCGGCCGCGGATGTGCGTGAGCGGCATGACCTCGAGCATGCCCCGGTCCATGACTTCTTCAACCACCTCCTGGCTGACCAGTGCGCCCAAGGTGTCAAAGACGGCCTGGGCCCAGGGGTTCATCTTCTCGGCTTCGGAGCCGGGCAGGTAGCCGAGCTCCTGGCCGCCCACGGCGAACAGCGGGCGGAACACGATGACCTTGCGGTGTTCGCGGCGCTCCAGCACGGCTTCAAGGCCCGCACAGAGGGCGAGCGCGGACTTTCCCGTACCGGCCCGGCCGCCGATGGACACGATGCCCACGGCCGGGTCCATCAGCAGGTCGATGGCGAGCCGCTGTTCCGCGGAGCGTCCGTGCAGCCCGAAGACATCGCGGTCCCCCTTGACGAGCCGGACCTGCTTGTCGGCGCCCACACGGCCCAGGGCGGAGCCGCGGTTGGACAGCAGCACCAGGCCGGTGTTGACGGGAAGTTCGGCAGCCGCCGGGATGAAGACCGGTTCGTGGCCGTAAAGGGTGGTGATTTCCTCCTCGTTGGCCTCCACCTCGGCAATGCCGGTCCAACCCGAGTCCCTGACCAGTTCGTTGCGGTATTCGTCCGCATGCAGTCCCATGGCCGAGGCCTTGACGCGCATGGGCAGGTCCTTGGACACCACCGTGACGTTGTGGCCGTCGTTGGCCAGGTTCTTGGCGACGGCCAAGATGCGGCTGTCGTTGTCGCCGCCGCGGAACCCGGCAGGCAGGACCTCGGGCGAGATGTGGTTCATCTCGACGCGGAGGTGACCACCGTCGTTGCCGAGGGGAATGGGATGGTCGAGGCCGCCATGTTCGATCCTCAGGTCATCCAGGAGGCGGAGTGCCTTGCGGGCAAAGTAGCCCAGTTCCGGATCATGGCGCTTGCCTTCCAGTTCGGTAATGACCACGATCGGCACAATGACCTCGTGCTCGGCGAAGTGCAGCAGCGCATGCGGGTCCGAAAGCAAAACGGACGTGTCGATCACGTAGCTGCGGCTCGCAGCGGACGGTGCCGTCCGTGCCCCTTTGGAGGCCCGCTTGGTGTGAGAGGTAGCTGAACTTCCCTCGTCTGAAACGACAACGGGCAATTGCTCGGAAATAGCCACATCGACTCCAGCCCCGGGCGGTCGCCCGGCTCAATGGTGAGGCGGTTCGGCCGGAAGGCCGGGCGTGGCCTCCCTGGTATTCGGTGCGAAAATCCGCTCCATCTACTGGCCTCCCCGATCAGCGGGCGGTTTGCCTGCTAATGGGATTAACGTATTCCTGCGCGGTTACATTTCCGCGTAGGCGCGGCGGCCTGTCTTGTATCGAAGAGGTGAATTCCGCGTTAACGGGATTTCACAGGTCACGCGAGCTACGCGCCGAAGCGCCGCTGACGGCCGGCATAGTCGCGCAGGGCCCTCAGGAAGTCGACCTTGCGGAAGGCCGGCCACAGCGCTTCGCAGAAGTAGAACTCGCTGTAGGCGCTTTGCCACATGAGGAAGCCGGAGAGCCGCTGCTCCCCCGAGGTCCGGATGACCAGTTCGGGATCGGGCTGCCCGCGGGTGTAGAGGAACCGGGAGATGTCGTCCACGGACAAAGCATCGGCGACCTCGGCCATGCCGCGGCCCTCGGCGGCGGCCTCGTGCAGGAGTTCCCGGACGGCGTCGACGATTTCCCGCCGGCCACCATACCCGACGGCGACATTCACGTGGATCTTTTCCTGGATGGGCGTCCGGGCGGTCAGTTTGTTCAGCCGCTCGGCGAGGTAGTCGGGCAGGAGTTCCGGGGCGCCCATGGCGTGGACGGAAATGTTCTCGTCCTCGTCCAGGCGGTCCATGGTGTTGGCGATGATCCCCATGAGCAAGTCCAGTTCCTCGCCGGAGCGGCTCATGTTGTCCGTGGACAGCATGTACAACGTGACTACTTTGACGCCCAGTTCCTGGCACCAGCCCAGGAACTCGTGGATCTTGTCCGCGCCGGCCTGGTGGCCCTGGCTGGTGGGGGCGTTGAACTGCCTCGCCCAGCGGCGGTTGCCGTCAACCATGACGCCGATATGCCGCGGAATCCGCTCCGGATCAAGCGAGCGGGCCAGCCTGCGTTCGTAGAAGCCGTAGAGGAAACCGGGAAGTTCCATCCGGATGCTCACCTGACTTCCTTTGAGTTGACGACGGCGGTGCGCGGCCGGCCGCGGGCCGGGCTGCGGCCGCACGCGGCTGCTTTCAGCGGCGGCCGTGGTGCCGCAGCTGCATGTTCTAGGCTACCTGCCGAAGCTGGGCGCTCGGTGCAGGGACTGTCGCAGGGCAGGCAAGGAAATCGCTACTCAAAAGTAACTTACCGATCCGTAGCTTACTCTTTAACAATGGCCGAACTGCTCACCACCAAGCCCACCTGGCGCGGATGGATCCACGCCGTGGCCGCCCCGTTCGCTGTCGCCGCAGGCATCGTCCTGGTGGCCCTGGCTCCCACAACTGACCGGAAAATCGCGTCCATTGTCTACGCCGTGACGGGCGTGCTCCTCTTTGGTGTCAGCGCCGTCTACCACCGCGGCAACTGGTCCCCGCCGCTCAGGATGCTGCTCAAGCGCCTGGACCACACCAACATCATGCTGGTCATTGCCGGCAGCTACACGCCGCTGGCCTGGTCACTGCTGGAGCGCCCGCAGGCCGTACTCCTGCTGTGGGTGATCTGGTCCGGGGCCATCCTGGGTGTGCTCTTCCGGGTGCTCTGGACCGGGGCCCCACGGTGGCTCTATGTGCCGATCTATGTGGCCCTGGGCTGCGGGGCCCTGTTCTACCTGCCCCAGTTCTTCGCGGCCAACGCCGCCGCCGCGGCCCTCATCTGCATAGGCGGCGCCCTCTACATCGCCGGGGCAGTGCTCTACGGCATCAAGAAGCCCAACTTCAGCGTCCGGAACTTCGGCTTCCATGAGCTCTTCCACGCCTTCACGGTGCTCGCCTTCGCCGCGCACTTCACCGCCATCATGATGGCGGTGCTCAGCTAACAGCCCGCGCAGGCGCTGTCAGTTCCCCGCGGCCATGGCGGCCAGGCGCTCCCGCAGTTCAGGCACCGTCCCCAGCGGCCTGTCGCACACCATCGCGCGGCACAGATACACCTGCGGCGAGCCGTCGGCAGCGGCCGAGCGGTTGGCCAGCAGCGGGACCCGGCGTCGGGCCCCGGTCCCCGCAGCGCTCCCGGCACCCCCGGAGTCGGCCGCACCGCCGTCGTCGTTCTGCACCGCGACCACAAGGCCCGGGCTCGCAGATTGCAGCAGCGCCCGGTGCAATCCGCGCCGGGACGGTCCGTCAGGGCCGGCGACGGCGGCCTCCACCGGACCGGCCAAGGCCGCCTGCGCTGTTGCCAGCAGCCAGCCCGCAACCCGGGGAGCCCGCGCGGCTATGGGCGGCAGCAGACCCAGGATGTTCCCGGCCATGATCCGGTGTTCGTTTGAGCCGGAGTAGGCCGCGTAGGACAGGAGCACACCGGCGAAGGCCGCGGCTCCGCCGGGCGTGGCACCGTCAAAGGGATCCAGTCCCGAATGCTGCCCCTGGGCGTTGAAGACCTGCGCAGACTCCCCGGCCGAGTCCGTCAGGCGCCCTTCGGCCACGAACCGGGAACAGGCCGCCCCGATGACGTCCTCCGCCAGGGCATACCAGCGCGCCTCTCCGGTAACGGAGTACAGGGCCAGGAAGCCCTCGGCGCAGAAGGCGTAGTCCTCCAGCAGGCCGCCGATGCCCCGCGCCGCGCCGCCGTGCGAGACCCGCGTCAGCAGCTTGGCCTCAGCGTTCCAGTGGACGCGCTCGAGGTAACCGGCCACGCTGGCGGCCGCTGCAACGAGCCCAGGGCCGTCCAGCACGGCGCCGGCTTCCGCCAGGGCCGCCACGGCGAGTCCGTTCCACCCTGCCACCACCTTGTCGTCGCGGGCCGGCTGGGGCCGTCGGGCGCGGGCGGCCAGCAGCAGGGGCCGCGCACGCTCCCACAGCCCCGGCTCCTGCCCGTCCAGCCGGCGGCCAGGGTGCAGCGGCGAGCCCAATTCGGACACCGTTCCGGCGTCGCGGATGTTCATGAGTCGGGCAACCGCCCCGGTATCTCCCAGTCCCAGGACATCGTCCAGGACCTCGCCGAGCGAGGAGGGGTTCCACAGGTAGGCGGCGCCCTCGTGGTGCACGCCGTCCACCACCGTGTCCGCGTCGAGCGAGGAGGCAAGGCCCTGCGGGCCGCCCACCTCGTCCGGACCCGCGTCGCCGGCGGCCCCCAGCCCCAGCGAAGCGACCATCCAGTCCGCGCAGCGGGACGCCACCTGCGCTGCCTCCCCGGCGGAGAAAACTTCGGTGCCGCCCAGGCGAACCCAGTGCGTGTAGACACGGAGCAGTTGGGCGTTGTCATAGAGCATCTTCTCGAAGTGCGGCACGGACCAGTCGTCCGTGACCGAATAGCGCGCAAAGCCGCCGTCGAGCTGGTCGCGCAGGGCAGAGCGGGCCATGGCGGCCAGCGTCCGGGCGGCCATGCCGCTGGCGGCTTCGGCGGTGTCCGAAGGCATGGCAGCGTGCCGGACCAGGAACTCCAGAACCGCCGACGGCGGGAACTTGGGCGCGCCGCCGAAGCCGCCGTCGGGATCCTCGGAACGGGCCAGCATGCGGACTGCCTCGGACAGCAGCCCGGGGTCGACGACGGCGGGCGGGCCGTCGAGCGCGACGGCGGCGGCGAGCTGTGCCTCGCCCATGTGGGCGGCCAGGCCGCGGGCGTTCTGCTCGACGGCGTCGCGGCGTTCCAGCCAGGCCTCGCGGACGGCTTCGAGCACCTGTCGGAAGGAGGGGCTACCGGGCATGGGCCGCGGCGGGAAGTAGGTGCCGGCGTGGAAGGCCAGGCCCTCGGGGGTGAGGAACACGGACATCGGCCAGCCGCCCTGGCCGCTGATGGCCTGCGTGGCCGCCATGTAGACGGCGTCGACGTCGGGGCGTTCTTCCCGGTCCACCTTGATGGCCACAAAGTGGGCGTTCAGGTAGTCGGCGGTGTCCTGGTCCTCGAAGGACTCGTGGGCCATGACGTGGCACCAGTGGCAGGCGGCATAGCCGATGGAGAGGAAAACCGGAACATCCCGGGCAGCGGCGAAGGCGAAGGCCTCGTCGCCGAAGGGCCGCCAGTGGACCGGGTTGTGTGCGTGCTGGCGCAGATAGGCCGATGGTTCGGTGCCCAGGGCGTTGGCGGCCCCGGGCATGCTGTTGCTTGCTCCGGTGTCAGCGGGCCCCGGGTGCGGCATCGCCGTCGGCTTCTGTGGGGGCGTCGCCGGCCTCTGCGGCTTCGGCGGCCAAACGGGCTTCCTCCACCTGGCCGCGGTAGCGGACACGGCGGATGCGGCGGACCATGTCCACGATCAGCAGCGTGGTCAGCACCACGATGAAGGCCGTCAGAACGAAGCCCCAGGTACCCGGTGTCACCTGGTCTTCGGACAGACCGGGGCGCAGCGACGGCGTCGGGGAAGGCGTCGGGGTCGTGGCCAGGGTGAGGAGCAAATGGTGCACGGTTCAAACCTTCTGTGGGAGCTGATTCCTGCCGGTTTGCTTCCGCGGCAAGGGGCCGGGCCGCAACTGGACGGCCCGGCGACTTCTACGAGCGATAGAAGCAGCCGGCACTCCTATCTTATCCCCGCGAAGAGGTCCTTTTCAGGCAGCTCGGACGGGACGTTGGAGTGGACCAGCGTATAGTCCTCCCAGGGCCAGGCCCTGCGCTGCATCGACGGGGACACTGCGAAGAAAAAGCCCAGCGGATCGATCTGCGTGCGGTGCGCCCGGAGGGCGTCGTCGCGGGCTTCGAAGAAGTCCCCGCAGTCAATCTGGGTGGTGGTCCGGTTAGCCGTTGCCGGCGGGGTGTGGCCCTCGGCGTCAGCCTCAAGCCAGGCCGCCAGACGCTCCGCGTACGGCGACTGCAGCCCGGCTTCCTCCAACGCGAAGTGCAGGGCCCGGAAGCGTTCCGGGCTGAAGGCGCGGTCGTAGTACAGCTTGCCGGGCACCCAGGCTTCCCCGGTGCCGGGGTAACGCTCCGGATCGCCGGCGGCATGGAACGCCTCCACGGCAACCTTGTGGGCCATGATGTGGTCCGGGTGCGGGTAGCCGCCGTTTTCGTCGTAGCTGATGATCACGTGGGGTTTGAAGTCGCGGACCAGGCGGACCAGCGGCGCCGCGGCGCGTTCCAGCGGCTGCAGCGCGAAGCAGCCGGCCGGCAGCGGCGGCATGGGGTCGCCGTCGGGCAATCCTGAATCCACAAAGCCCAGCCACTGCTGGCGGATCCCCAGCACGGCGGCGGCATTGTCCATCTCCAGGCGGCGGGCGCCTGCCATGTCCCGCTTGGGATGCGGGGCATCCTCCATGGCCGGGTTCTGGATGTCCCCGCGGGAGCCATCCGTGCACGTGGCGACCATGACCTCCACGCCCGCAGCGGCATACATTGCCATGGTTGCAGCGCCCTTGCTGGACTCGTCGTCAGGGTGTGCGTGGACGGCAAGCAACCGCAGCTGCTGGGCGGGGCTGGTGGACGCAGTCACGGGACGGCTCCTCTTTCATCGGGCAGTTCATGGGCGGTGCAACTGGAGGGCCGGGATCCGAACTAAACTGGATGGGTGACTTCCGAGGACCCATCGGCCACCGCGCTGCCGGCAACTACCAGCCTAGCCAATCGCTACGGCGGCCAAAAGCGCGCCCTGGGCGGCAAGACCAAACGCAACATCGTCATCGCCGCCCTGGTGCTGGCCATGGCCTTCATGGCCTGGATCGCCACGTCGTCCGCTCAGGCACCGGTGACCTTCAAGGACATCGGCTACAGCACCGTGGATGAGACCCAGGCCGAGGTGGACTACCAGGTCACCAAGTACCCGGGATCCACGGCCAAGTGCGCCATCAAGGCGATGGATTCGAAGTTCGCGGTGGTGGGCTGGAAGGTTGTTGAGATCGGCCCGAACGATCCCAAGGCAGGTGCCGACGGCGGCAGCACCACCGCCCAGCGCACCGTTCTGCAGACCGAGTCCGCGGCCGTGTCCGGCGTCGTGGACAGCTGCTGGATTGTGGACAGCGGTAAATGACAATCACGTGAGCCATGTCTCAGCCAGCTTGGGTTTGTCCATAGGAATGACTACACTGGATCAAAACCTTCACCCCGCTAAGTTGGTTACTGAGTTCCACGAGTGGCCACCTCGGCGGGGTCTTTGCTTGTCAGATCCATAAGGAGAAATCCGTGTCTACCACCAACAGCGCGCCTGCAGCTTGGCTTACCCAGGAAGCTTTTGACCGCCTGAAGGCAGAGCTGGACCACCTTTCCGGTGCAGGCCGGGCGGAAATCGTCCAGAAGATCGAAGCCGCACGCCAGGAGGGCGACCTCAAGGAAAACGGTGGCTACCACGCAGCCAAGGAAGAGCAGGGCAAAATCGAGGCCCGCATCCGCCAGCTCACCGCGCTCCTCCGCGACGCCCATGTGGGCGAAGCCCCGGCTGACGACGGAATCGTGGAACCCGGCATGCTTGTTGTTGCCCGCATCGCCGGCGACGAAGAGACCTTCCTGCTCGGCTCCCGCGAAATCGCCGGCAACTCCGACATGGACGTCTTCAGTGAGAAGTCCCCGCTCGGTGCCGCGATCATGGGCCACAAGGAGGGCGACAAGCTCAGCTACACCGCCCCCAACGGCAAGGAAATCCCGGTGGAGATCGTTTCCGCCAAGCCGTACGCCGGCTAAGCAGCCTTAAAGCACGACGCCGGCCCTCCCCTTCACGGGGCGGGCCGGCGTTTTTTGTGTGTCTGGCGTCAGTCCGTGGCCCCGCGCTTGGGCCGCAGCACGACAGCAGCCGTGATGCCACCGACGGCCCCGCCGAGGTGTGCCTGCCAGGAGACGAAGCCCATGACGGTGGGCAGCACGCCGAACAGGATGCTTCCGTAGGCCATGAAGAGCACCACGGACAGCAGGATCTGCCACCAGCTCCGGTTGAAGAAGCCGCGGACCAGCAGGAAGGCGAAGAAGCCAAACACCAGACCCGACGCTCCCACTGTCACGCCTCCCCCGCCGATCAGCCACACGACGGTCCCGGAGCCCAGCCAGCTGAAGGCCAGAGCGGTGAGGAAGGTGCGCACCCCCGCGAGGAACACCAGGAAACCGAAAATGATGAGCGGCAGGGTGTTGGACAGCAGGTGCCCCAGATTGGCGTGGAGCAACGGAAACGTCAGGATGTCCAGGAACCCGTTGATGTTCCGCGGCCGCAGCCCGAACGTGCCGTTGAGGCTGTGCTGCATGACGGTGTTCAGGAGCTCGATCACGTACAGCAGGATGACGAAGCCGCCCATGAAGAGCAGCCCGCCCTTGGCCCGTTCCGCAAGTGCCTCCTTGGCCGTTCCGCTCCCGCTTCCGGGCGTTCCAAGAACCATTGGCCAGCCTCCTGTCAGTGCACCACGATGGGCTGGAAGCCCTCGGCGCGCAGCGCCGCCAGGACCTGCTCGCTGTGTTCGTGGCCCTTGGTTTCCAGGTTTACGGTGATGGACACATCGCCCATGCTGATGGAACCGCCCACGCGGGTGTGGTCCAGGCCGGTGACGTTGGCATCGTTTTCGGCGATGATGCGGGCGATGGTCGCCAGCGAGCCGGGACGGTCGTCGAGCATCATGCGCACGGTCATGAAGCGCCCTGCGGCGGAGAGGCCGCGCTGGATCACCTTGAGCATGAGCATGGGGTCGATGTTGCCGCCGGACAGGATGACAGCCGTGGTGCCCGGGTTTTCGATCTTGCCGTCCATGAGCGCGGCAACTCCCACGGCGCCGGCCGGTTCCACCACCAGCTTGGCCCGTTCCAACAGGAAGATGAGCGCCCGGGCAAGGGAATCCTCGCTGACCGTCACCACATCGTCCACGAGTTCGCGGATGATGCTGAAGGGCAACTGGCCGGGGCGTCCGACGGCGATGCCGTCAGCCATCGTGGAGACCTTCTTGAGCGGGACCAGCGCGTCCGCGGCCAGCGATGGAGGGTAGGCCGCCGCGTTTTCCGCCTGGACGCCGATGATCCGGATTTCCCGGCCGAGTTCCTTGGCGCGGGCCTTGATGGCGACCGCGACGCCGGCGAGGAGCCCGCCGCCGCCGACGCCCATCAGGATGGTGTCCACGTTGGGGATCTGCTCCAGGATTTCCAGGCCGATGGTGCCCTGGCCGGCCACGACGTCCACGTTGTCGAAGGGGTGCACGAAGACGGCGCCGGTCTCGTTGGCGTAGCGCTGTGCCTCGGCGAGGGCCTCGTCAACGTTGTGGCCGTGCAGCACCACCTCGGCACCGTGGCTGCGCGTTGCGGCCAGCTTGGGCAGCGCAACGCCCAACGGCATGTAGATGCGGGCGTTGATGCCCAGGCTCTTGGCGGCAACGGCCACACCCTGGGCGTGGTTTCCGGCCGAGGCTGCCACGACGCCGCGCTTCTTTTCCTCTTCGGAGAGCCGGGCCATGCGTACGTAGGCGCCACGGACCTTGAAGGAACCGGCGCGCTGGAGGTTCTCGCACTTGAAGAAGACCTCGCCTCCCACCATGGCGCCCAGGGCGCGGGAAGACTCGATGGGGGTCTTGGTAATAATGCCCTCGAGCAGCTCCTGCGCCTTGAGGACATCGTCCAGGGTGACGGGCAGGGTTTCGAGGGTATTCACTGGTTATTCTCCTTTGGTGGTGTCGGCTGCCGGGTTCTCAACGGACTTCCCTTCTGCGGCCGTACTCTTCTTTGCAGCACCCTTGCCGCGGCCGGATTTCCCGCCCGGCAAGTGGATTTCCTTGATGGTGGTATCCGTGCCGGGGCCGGGCAAAGCGGCCTCCGCGCGCAGCTCCGCCGCGGCCAATCCCTCATCATGTTCCCACGTCCGGGCGGAGATGTAGCGAATCGCCGAGTTTGCTACGGCCAAGAGGGGGACGGCAAACAGTGCACCGGGGATGCCCGCCAGGTACGATCCGGCTGCCACGGACAGGATGACGGCCACGGGATGGAGTGCCACGGCCTTGCCCATCACCAGGGGCTGCAGGATGTGGCTTTCCAGCTGCTGGACGAGCAGCACGATGGCCAGCATGATGAGCGCATTGACCGGGCCGTTGGCGACGAGGGCCAGCAGTACGGCGATGGCTCCGGTGACCAGGGCACCCACAATGGGGATGAACGAACCCATGAACACGAGCACGGCAAGCGGCAGCGCGAGCGGTACCTGGATGATGGCGGCGCCAACACCGATGCCCACCGCGTCCACAAAGGCCACAAACATCTGGATCCGCACGTAGCTCACCATGGAGGTCCAGCCGCGGCGTCCGGCGCCATCGGCGGCCGTGCGTGCCGCGCGCGGCAGCAGCCGCACCAGGAAGCCCCAGATCCGACCGCCTTCAAGCAGGAAGAAGATCAGGATGAACAGCGCCAAGAGCAGCCCGGCAGCGAAATGCCCGGCCGTGCTGCCGAAGGACAGGGCGCCGCTGAGAATGCTGCTGGTGTTGTCCTGTAGGGCGGCGACGCCCTCCGAAATGTATTTGTCGATCTGGTCCGCGGTCAGGTGCAGCGGCCCCTCGGACAGCCAGGACTGGACCTGCTGGATGCCGGCCAGTGCCTGATTCCACAGCTCGCCAAACCCTCTGACCAGCTGGCGGCCCACCAGGGCGAGCGCACCTGCAATCAATCCGACGAAGCCCAGCACCGTCAGTGCCACGGCGGCTCCGGTGGGCACCTTGACGCTTCTGAGCCACGCCGTGACGGGGTAGAGCAGCCCGGCAAGAAGTGCGGCCACCATGACCGGGATGATGAGGAAGCTGATTCTGCCCAGCAGCCACACGAGAACGCCGCCGATCAGCAGGATGAGGCCCAGCCGCCACGACCAGGCGGCGGCAATCCGGATCCCGTACGGAATATGCTCGGCGATCTGGCGGTCAGTCGGGGCCTTGGCGTCCTGTGCTGGCGTCATTCCCCCATCCTTCCGCAGCCGGTCCCGTATGGGAAACCGCTCAGAGGGAAGCCGTAATGGCCCAGTTCATCGTGAACGACTCCCCCGGGGCCAGCCAGCGGAGCCCGTCGCCGCTGTTGAAGGCGTTGGCCGGCCCGGTCATGGGTTCGATCGCCACGGCCTTGGACCGGCCGGGGAAACCGTCCGTGACGAAGACATGGACGTAGGCGCAGCTCTCGTCCTGTTCCAGGCTGACGCTGCGGCCATCCGGCGCGGTCAGCACATGGCGGGCCGTGCCGCCGTCGTACGCCAGGTCCGTGTAGGCGACGTCGAGGTCCAGCCCGGCCACGCGGGCTCCGGCCGCGAGATCGAAGTCGCCGTCCACGGGGGCGCTGCTGCGCGGGATGAGCCGTTCATCGGCCACCAGCCGGGTGCCGGCCTTGACGGTCAGCACCAGGTCTTCGCTGGGAACCTCGCCCAGGCGCAGGTAGGGGTGCGAGCCGAGCACGAAGGGCGCGTTGCTGCCGGAGTCGTTCACCAGGGTCTGGGACACGCGCAGCTCCAGCCCGGCGTCGAGTTCGTAGCGGACGCGGTGGCGGACCAGGAAGGGGTAGCCGTGCTGCGGGAAGACCGTGGCCTCGAGGGTGACGGAGAACTCGGATTCGTCCACCAGTTCGTACGGGGCGTTGCGCAGGAGGCCGTGGCTGGCGTTGTTGCGGGAGACCTCGGTGATGTCCAGTTGCTGCTTCTTGCCGTCCAGGTACCAGACGCCGTCCTCGATCCGGTTGGCCCAGGGAGCGAGCGTGATGCCGGTGGCTCCGGGCGGGATGTCGGCGTCGCCGTAGCTTTCCGTCAGCTGGACGCCGGCGCGGGAGTACAGGCGCAGCCCGGCAGCGAGTTCGGTGATGACCGCGAGCGCGTCGCCGCGGCGCAGCTCGAACTGGCGTCCGCTGGCGAAGCGGCGGTGTGCGGAATCGTCGGCGGTTCCGGCGGGGGGTGTGGTCGAAGGCATGGCACCACCGTACTGCACTATCGAAGGCACCGTTTGTTCCTTTTTGTTTGAAACTATGCGCTTTTGGGAGTTTCGTGGAATGATGGATCCATGACGCGCATCACCAGCACGAATCTCGCCGACGGCCGTGAACTGCTCTACTTCGACGACGCCGGCACGGCCCCCCGCAGCGCGGCCTCCCTGGTGGACTGCCGGGAGCTGCCCGGCCGGGGCGAACCTGGCGAGCTCCGGTTCGACGCCCTCTCCGGCGACTGGGTGGCCGTCGCCGCCCACCGGCAGGGCCGGACGCACCTTCCGCCCGCAGACCAGTGCCCCATCTGCCCCACCACCGCGGCGAACCCCTCGGAGATCCCGGCGCCGGACTACGACGTCGTGGTGTTCGAAAACCGCTTCCCTTCCCTGGGCCCCGCACTCGGCGGTGTCCCCGACTCCGCGCCGCACGGCACCGCGGTCCCCGCCTACGGCCGCTGCGAGGTGGTCTCCTTCACGCCCAAACACACCGGATCCTTCAGCGAACTGGGCGAAACCCGGGCACGGACGGTCATCGAGGCCTGGGCCCAGCGCACCGAGGCACTCAGCGCACTGCCGGGCATCAAGCAGGTCTTTCCCTTTGAGAACCGCGGGGCGGAAATCGGCGTCACCCTGCACCACCCGCACGGCCAGATCTACGCCTACCCCTACGTGACTCCGCGGGCGGCGGTTCTCGGCAGCGCGGCCCGAAAGTACTACGACGACGCCGACGGTACGGACACGCTAACGGCCTCGCTGCTGCGCGCCGAACGGGAGGACGGCAGCCGCATGGTCCTGGAGGGCGAGCATTTCAGCGCCTATGTGCCCTTCTCGGCCCGCTGGCCCCTGGAAGTCCACCTCGTCCCGCACCGCCGGGTGCCGGACCTCGCGGCTCTCACGGGCGGCGAGCGTGACGAGCTGGCCCATGTGTACCTGGACCTGCTCCGGCGCTTTGACGCCCTGTACCCGACGCCCACGCCGTACATTTCGGCCTGGCACCAGGCTCCCCTGGACAGTCTCCTGCGCCCCGCGGGGCACCTCCATCTGCAGCTGACCTCACCGCGCCGCGCGGCGGACAAGCTGAAGTTCCTCGCAGGCTCGGAGGCAGCCATGGGAGCGTTCATCAACGACACCACTCCGGAATCCGTGGCCGAGCGCCTGCGCGCCGTCGCGGCAGTTCCGGCCCCCGCACTGGAAGGCACCCGGGCATGACCACCACCACCGAGGCCGGCGTCCTCGCCGCCCGCTTTGAGGAAACCTTCGGAGCAGCCCCCGACGGCGTCTGGCAGGCGCCGGGCCGCGTGAACCTGATCGGTGAACACACCGACTACAACGAAGGCTTCGTGCTGCCTTTCGCGATCGACAAGACGGCCCGCGTGGCGTTGCGGCTCCGCGACGATTCCACGGTCCGCCTGCTGTCCACTTTCGGCGGGCACGGCCTGGTCGAGTCCGGCCTTGCCGGGCTCGCCCCGGGCTCGGGATCCGGCTGGACCCGGTATCCGCTGGGCGTGGCCTGGGCACTGCAGGAACACGGCATCGAGGTCCCCGGCTTCGATCTGCTGCTCGACTCGGATGTCCCCTCCGGCGCGGGGCTCTCCTCCTCGCATGCGATAGAGTGCGCGGTCATCTCGGCCCTCAATGAGCTCACGGAGGCCCGGCTCGGCGCGGAAGAGCTGGTGCTGGCCACGCAGCGGGCCGAGAACGTCTTTGTGGGCGCCCCCACCGGCATCATGGACCAGTCTGCCTCGCTGCGCGGCGCCAAGGGCCAGGCCGTGTTCCTCGACTGCCGGGACCAGCACGTCGAGCTTGTCCCCTTCGACGCCGAAGCGGCCGGGCTGGTCATGCTGGTGATCGACACCAAGGTCTCGCA
Organism: Arthrobacter cavernae; assembly: GCF_017368795.1. Lineage (GTDB taxonomy): Bacteria > Actinomycetota > Actinomycetes > Actinomycetales > Micrococcaceae > Arthrobacter > Arthrobacter cavernae. Next base: position 191,785 of record NZ_JAFNLL010000002.1, read on the forward strand.
CTCCCACGCCGACGGCGGCTACGCGTCCCGGCGGGCCTCCTGCGAGCTGGGTGCCGGGCTGCTGGGCGTCACAGCACTGCGCGACGTCGGGGTGGCGGCACTGGACGACGCCGCGGCTTTGCTGGATCCCACCACCCTGCGGCGCGTGCGCCACGTGGTGAGCGAAAACGAGCGCGTGCTGCAGACAGTCAGGACCCTCGCCAACGACGGTCCGGCCGGGATCGGCGCGCTGCTCGATGCCAGCCATGCCTCCATGCGGGACGATTTCGAAATCTCCTGCCCCGAGCTGGACCTCGCCGTGGACACGAGCCGCGCGAACGGAGCCATCGGCGCCCGCATGACGGGAGGAGGTTTTGGCGGCTCCGCCATTGCCCTCACCCCGGTGGAGCACGAGCAGGCGGTGCGCGACGCCGTCGTGCGTTCCTTCGCGGAAGCAGGCTACACGGCTCCGGACATCTTCACGGTCACCCCGGCAGCCGGGGCACGCCGGATCGCCTAGCCCAGTGCCCCCGGGCGCGCTGCTGGGGGCCGGGCGTAAGCTGGGGCCATGACTGAGGCTGTCATCGTTTCCACGGCACGGAGCCCCATCGGGCGCGCCTTCAAGGGGTCCCTCAAGGACGAGCGTCCGGACGACCTCGCCACGGCCATGGTCACCGCGGCTCTGGCCAAACTGCCCGGCTTCGATCCGGCGGCCACCAACGGGCGCGGGCTCGACGACATCCTGCTCGGCTGCGCCGAGCCCAGCGGCGAGGCCGGCTCCAACATGGCCCGCGTGGTGGCAGTATTGGCGGGCCTGGACAACGTTCCGGCGGCCACGATCAACCGCTTCTGCGCCTCGAGCCTGCAGACACTCCGGATGGCGTTCCATGCCATCAAGGCCGGCGAAGCCCACGCCATCGTCTCGGCGGGCGTGGAGAGCGTGTCCCGCTACCAGAACTGGGCCGGCGCAGGCGAGACGGACGCCGGCAGCCGCAACCCCCTGTTCCGGGCCGCGGGCCAGCGCACCGCGGCCCGGGCGGCGTCGAACACGCCGTGGACGGACCCGCGCCTGGGCGGCCGCCTGCCTGACGTCTACATCGCCATGGGCCAGACGGCCGAGAATGTGGCCACGAGCCACGGCATCAGCCGGGCGGAGCAGGACACCTGGGGCGTGCTGAGCCAGAACCGGGCCGAGGCGGCGATTGCCTCCGGCTACTTCACCCGTGAAATCACCCCGTACACGCGCCGGGACGGCACCGTGCTGGACCGCGACGACTCGCCCCGGCCGGGAGTGACCCTCGAGTCCGTGGCGGCCCTGGAACCGGTCTTCCGCCGCGAGGGCACCGTCACCGCCGGGAATGCCTGCCCGCTCAACGACGGCGCCGCGGCAGTGGTGGTCATGAGCGATGTGCGCGCCCGGGAACTCGGGTTCACGCCGCTTGCCCGGATCGTCTCCACTGGCATCAGCGCCCTTTCCCCCGAGCTCATGGGCATGGGACCCGTGGAATCCACGCGGCGGGCGCTCGCCCAGGCGGGCCTGGCCATGGCGGACATCGACCTGGTGGAACTCAATGAGGCCTTTGCCGTCCAGGTGGTGGCCAGCGCCCGGGAACTGGGGATCGGCGAGGAGAAGCTCAATGTCCACGGTGGCGCCATCGCGCTGGGGCACCCCTTTGGCATGACGGGAGCACGCTTGGCCACCACGCTGATCAACGGGCTGCGCGAACGGGACGCCACGCTGGGCCTGGCCACGCTCTGCGTGGGCGGCGGGCAGGGCATGGCCGTGGTGCTCGAGCGGCTGAACTAAACGAGTTTATGTACACGTAGTGCCCCAAAAGACGAGTCTTGAGGGGCACTACGTGTACATAAACTCCAGAGGAGTTAGTCGTCGCCGCGCAGGATCGACAGCAGACGGATGATCTCCACGTAGAGCCACACGAGCGTCACGGTAAGGCCGAAGGCTGCGGTCCAGGAGTAACGCTCCGGGGCGCCGGCGCGGACGCCTTCCTCGATGCTGGTGAAGTCCATGATGAGGGAGAACGCGGCCAGGCCGATGGCCAGCAGGCCGATGAGGACACCGAGCGGGATGCCGAAGATCTCAACGCTCGTCCGCAGTCCGAACGGCTCCTGGACCGCACCGGTCCACATCATCACCATGTTAATAAGGGCGAAGACGGCGTAGCCGATGGTGGCGATCATGAAGAAGCGCATCGCCTTGGGGGTGGCGCGCACCTTCCCGCTCTTGAAGAGCAGGAGCGTGACGCCGAAGACGGCCAGCGTGCCGATGACGGCCTGGAGGCCGACGCCCGGGTACAGGCCATCCAGGACGCGGGTCAGGCCACCCAGGAAGAGGCCCTCGAGTCCGGCGTAGGCCAGGATCAGGGCTGGCGAAGGCTGTTTCTTGAACGTGTTGACGAGGGCCAGCACGAAGCCGCCCAGGGCGCCCACCACCATGAGCACGGTGGACAGCGCCGGGGCAACGAAGAGGGTGACGGCAGCGCCAAGCACCAAGACCACCAGGCAGGCGACGGTCTTCATGATGACGTCGTCGAAGGTCATCCGGCCGGTATCGGCCGGACCTGCGGCAGGCTGGCTGTACATCTGCTGCAGCTGCTCGGGGGTCATGTTCGGCTGGGGAGCCGCCTGGCCGAACTGGCCGTACGGGTTCTGGCCATACGCATTCTGCCCGTACGGGTTTTGGCCGTAGGGGTTCTGCGCATACGGGTTATGCGGAACAGGCGGTGCCTGCGTTGCTCCACGGAAAGACTTTCCGTTGAAGATCGGGTTTCCGCCAGATGCCATTGCGGGTGTCCTCCTGAATAAGGGCGTAGTAATAGTCCACGATACCAAGTACTACGCCCCGCCGCCCGGGAAAGTTCCCTTGACTGCCGAGCCGCAACGCAACCGTGACGTGCCCGCTTCCACCGGCGCCGCCGTCGGGCACTTCTCGAAGACTCCCACACTCTTTAGGAGCACCGGGAAACAACAAAGGTTTACTTAAGCCCGACTACATGAATAGTTGCCTGCAGCTTCACGGTTGTTACCTGATCGCGACGTTCCCAGCCCCCTGGACGGCATTTTTTGCCGCCTCCGGGCGGTAACATAGGCGTCACATGGGTGACGGACATCACAGTCGAGGCAATGAAGAGACGTGCCGATCCCATGACCGTTCGCACCGGCCGCAAAGGCGCAGCCGGGACCACCCCCACTGTGGAGGTTTTTCCATTTTGAGAAGTACACCGCGAGACCCGTCCATCAGACGGTCCAAAGGACTGCAGAGAGTCGTGGGGGCGTTTTTCGCGGCCCTCATCGCCACCCTGCTGGTCGCCGCTCCCTCGGCACAGGCAACCACCCCATCGCCTTCGCCATCCCCGCAAAATTTCCAAAACAACATCAGCGGATTCCTCCGCGACGACGCCCGCGCCCCGATTCCCGGGGTCCGCATCACCGCCAAGGGAGAGGGCTTCGAGGGCACCGCGACATCGGGCGCGAGCGGCTCTTGGACCATCGGGGTCCCCAAAAAGGGAACGTACGAGGTCCAGCTTGATGAATCGACGCTTCCCGAGGGCATAAAGCTCGCCGAAGGCCAGGAAAACCCGCGAAACGTGGTTTTCGGCGAAACCTCCACGCAGACCACGATTTTTGCCTTCGGCAAAGGCATCGTCGTCCAGCAGGGCGACTTCGTCCAGGACCTGACCAACCGCCTGGTGGCAGGACTGAGCTTCGGCCTCCTGCTGGCCCTAGCCGCTGTTGGGCTTTCCCTGATCTTCGGTACCACCGGCCTGACCAACTTTGCGCACGGCGAAATGGTGACTCTCGGCGCCGTGCTGGTCTTTGGATTCAACGCAGTCGGTCTTCCGTTCTGGCTGGCAATCATTCTCGCCCTCGTCGGCGGTGGCCTGTTCGGCTACGCACAGGACACCGGACTCTGGAAGCCGCTGCGACGGCGGGGCACCGGCCTGGTGCCGATGATGATCGTCAGCATCGGCCTCGCGCTGGCTGTCCGCTACATCATCCAGTTCAACTTCGGCGGCGCCACGCAGCAGCTGCCCGGCGCCCAAAGTGCCGAGATCCAGCTTGGCCCTATCTCGATCTCCCCGAACAACCTCTGGTCTCTGATCATCAGCGCCGCCGTGATCACACTCATCGGTATCGTGCTGCTCAAGACCCGGCTTGGAAAGGCAACGCGGGCAGTGGCGGACAACCCCGCACTGGCAGCCGCCTCCGGCATCGACGTCGACGGCGTCATCCGCATCGTCTGGATCGTAGGTGGTGTGCTGGCTTCATTGGGTGGCATCCTGTGGGCCTACTACCGGCCAGGCGTCACCTTCGACATGGGCTCGCAGATTCTGCTGCTCATCTTCGCCGGTGTCACGCTGGGCGGTCTGGGGACAGTCTTTGGTGCCCTCATCGGTTCCGTGGTGGTCGGACTGTTTACCGAGCTGACAACCGTCTTCGGAGCCCCGGCGGACCTGAAATACGTGATCCCCCTGGGCGTCATGATTGTTGTGCTTTTGTTCCGGCCGCAGGGCATCCTGGGCCGTCGCGAGCGCGTGGGATAAGGAGGACCAACAATGGATTATTCAAGCATTCTTTCCAGCGCCATCGGTGAACTGATCAGCCCGACGACTGCGGCCTACGCCCTCGCCGCGCTGGGCCTCGCCGTGCACTTCGGATATTCGGGCTTGCTGAACTTCGGCCAGGCAGGCTTCATGGCAGTGGGAGCCTACGGTTTCGCGATTTCGACCCTGACGTTCGGAGTGCCGTTCTTTGTCGGGTTGCTGATCGCCGTGGTGGCGTCGGCTGTCTTCGCCCTGGTTCTGGGCATCCCGACGCTGCGCCTTCGGGCCGACTATCTGGCCATCGTGACCATCGCGGCCGCCGAAATCGTGCGTTATCTGGTGACCACAAGCGGCTGGACCGCCGTTACTGGGTCCGCCAATGGACTGGCCGATTTCGAGGACGGCTTCTATTCGATGAACCCCTTCCCCGAAGGCTCATACCTGGGCATGAACAACCGGGACTTCTTCATCCGCGTTGTCGGCTGGGGCCTGGTTGTGGTCTGCTGCGTGCTGATCTGGCTCCTGATGCGCAGCCCTTGGGGCCGGGTACTCAAGGGGATCCGCGAGGACGAGAACGCCGTGCGCTCGCTCGGCAAAAATGTCTACGCGTACAAGATGCAGGCCCTGATTATCGGCGGCTCACTTGGCGCCCTCGCTGGAATGGTCTTCACCCTTCCCCGAGGCGCCGTTCAGCCATCCAACTACGGCACCGAGCTGACGTTCTTCCTCTGGACCTGCCTCCTGCTGGGCGGCATGGCCACGGTTCTCGGCCCAGTCATCGGAGCCATGATGTTCTGGGTTGTACTCTCCCTGACGCAAGGCGTCCTCACAGGCCTGATCGAATCGGGAGCGGTCACGTGGCTTTCCACCATCCAGGCCGGGCAACTGCGCTACATCCTGGTGGGCATCGCGCTCATGCTGCTGATGATATTCAGGCCGCAGGGTGTCTTCGGCAACAAGAAGGAGCTCGCATTCGCATGAGCATGCACGCCAAAGATTCAACAGAACGAGGCATCGACTACATGACGGACACCCGTCCCATTGCCGCCGGAGGGAACACGCCGGGATGCAAGAAGCGGGACCCGATCGTGGTGGCCGAGAACGTCTCCCGCAGCTTCGGCGGCATCAACGCTGTGGACGTCGAGTACCTTGAGATCCCGCGGCACAAGATCACGGCCCTCATCGGCCCCAACGGTGCAGGCAAGACCACCCTGTTCAACCTACTCACCGGATTCGATACCCCGAATTCAGGTAAATGGCAGTTTGAAGGCAACAGCCTTGCCGGCGTCTCGTCATACAAGGTGGCGCGCATGGGGATGGTGCGAACGTTCCAGCTGACCAAGGTCATGGGCAAGCTCACCGTCATGGAGAACATGCGCCTGGGCGGCTCGAGCCAGCCCGGCGAACGGCTTTCAAAGGCCCTGTTCAAGGGCCTTTGGGGCGGCCGCGAGAAGGAGATCACCGCCCAGGCCAATGTCCTGCTGGAGAAATTCAAGCTGGACGCCAAGAAGGACGACTACGCCGCTTCACTCTCCGGCGGTCAGCGCAAGCTCCTGGAGATGGCCCGGTCCCTGATGGTCCAGCCAAAGCTCGTGATGCTGGATGAGCCCATGGCAGGCGTGAACCCGGCCTTGACCCAGTCCCTGCTGGACCACATCAAGAACCTCAAGGCCGAAGGCATGACCGTGCTGTTCGTAGAGCATGACATGAACATGGTCCGGCATATTGCCGACTGGGTGGTGGTCATGGCCGAAGGAAAGATCGTGGCCGAGGGTCCCCCCGGGGAGGTCATGAAGAACCCGGCTGTCATCGATGCCTACCTCGGCGCTCATCACGACGTTGATCTTGGCGACGCCGAAGGCATCAAGGAACTCGAAGCCGAACTGGAAGCTGACGAGGAATCGGTGGTGGGCACCGAAGACGCAGGCATCCTCTCCGTGGACGTCATTGCCGCCGAAGTTGCCCAAGAAAAGGAGCAGAAATGAGCGCAACCAGCGCAATGCCGGCGCCCAGCACGGCTCCCTCCGACGACGCCGTCGTCAGGGTTACCAACCTGGTGGCCGGCTACCTCCCGGGCGTGAACATCCTCAACGGTTGCAGCATCGAGGCCCGCAAGGGCGAGCTGATCGGCATCATCGGCCCCAACGGCGCCGGAAAGTCCACGCTGCTTAAGGCCATGTTCGGCCTGGTCAAGGTCCATTCGGGATCAGTTGTGGTCCGGGGCAAGGACATCACCGGACTGAAAGCCAACAAGCTGGTGACCCAGGGTGTGGGCTTCGTGCCGCAGAACAACAACGTGTTCGCCACCCTGACCATCGAGGAGAACATGCAGATGGGAATGTTCCAGAAGCCAAAGGAATTCCGGGAACGATTCGACTACGTCACAGGGCTGTTCCCGGAACTTGGCAAACGCCGGGCCCAGCGGGCAGGTTCGCTGTCCGGTGGCGAGCGCCAGATGGTGGCCATGGGCCGGGCACTGATGATGGATCCGGCAGTGCTACTGCTCGATGAGCCGTCGGCTGGCCTCTCCCCCGTCAAGCAGGACGAAACCTTCTTGCGGGTACATGAGATCAACCGGGCCGGCGTTTCCGTCATCATGGTGGAGCAGAACGCCCGCCGCTGCCTGCAGATCTGCGACCGCGGTTACGTCCTTGACCAGGGCAAGGACGCGTACACGGGAACAGGCCGGGAACTCATGAAAGACCCCAAGGTCATCCACCTCTACCTGGGTACGCTGGCGGACACTGTGGAGGGTGAAGGACAGTAGTAGGGAGGCCCGGCGCCCGAGAAGGGCGCCGGGCCTTCTGCTGCCCTTCTGGATCCAGCTAAGCCAGAGAAAGCTGCGCTCTTCAAAGAGCCCCCGCACGCCGAAGGCCCCCGGAGAATCCTCCGGGGGCCTTCAGCCAAGCCTGGTACAGCGTACGGCTTACAGCTTGCCGAACTCTTCCCTGACCAAGGTGATCTTGTTGTCCTCACCGTATTCGTAGACACCAACGGTCGCTTCGGAGGGATCACCGCTGTCTGCAAAGGTGACCGGACCGGACTGGCCGTCGTAGTCTATGTCCTTGCCTTCGCGGAGCAGCGTCACACAGGCTGCGAAGCTGTAGCACTTCTCGCCGTCCTTGGATACGGCCTGGAGCTGCTTGGCGATATCCGTACCCTTGGTGCTCTTGGCAGCCTCGGCGGCCAGCGCAATCAGGTTGGCGGCATCCCAGCTTTCCCCACCATAGATGAAGTCCTTCAGCGCCGGGTCGACTTCCAGCAACGATTTCTTGAAGGTATCTCCGGCGCTGGTGCCCGGGATGGTGCCGTGGGCGCCCCTCATGGTGCCTGCCTGGAAATCCTTGCTGTAGTCAACGGTGTTGCCGTCAACAAGGAACAACTGCTCCGGCTTGATCCCCTTGCCCAGCAGCAGCGGAATGATGCTCTTGCCTTCGGCAAACGAGATGACTGCCACCGCGTCCGGCTTCGCCGCCACAATGGCGTCGACTTGGGTGTTGAACTGGGAATCACCCGTGTTGTAGCGCTGTTCGGCAACGATCTTGCCGCCGGACTTCTCAAAGGTATCCTTCAGCTTGTTGCCAAGGCCCGTGCCGTAGGGGTCGTTGAGCACGATCATGCCCATGGTTTGCGCGCCGCACGAGGCAGCGTAGTTCCCAAGGACGGACCCCTGCAGGACGTCGGACGGGGCCGTGCGCCAGTAGAGTCCCTTGTCATCCCACGCGGTGAAGTCAACAGAGGTGTTGGCCGGGGAGAATTGGACAACGCCGGCCCCCGTAATCTGGTTGATGACGGTCTTTGAGACACCGGAGGACGCAGCGCCAATGATCGCGCCGACGCCCTGGCCAAGCAAGCTCGTCACGGACTGCGTGGCGATATCCGTCGAGGTATCGCCGGAGTCACGGTGGGTCACTTCAATTGGTTTGCCCAGGACGCCACCGGCGGCGTTGATCTCCTTGACAGCCAGGTTTACGCCGGCGATCTCGGGCGGGCCCAGGTACGACAGAGTCCCTGTCGTGGGCAACAGCGTGCCGATCTTGAGCGGCGTGTCGGTCGTCGTCGTCGACGCCGGAACTGTTCCTGGAGCCGGGATCTTCGGCGCATCGGCGCCTTTGGCTGGTGCAGGGCAGTTGATGCCTGCGGGTTTGGCCGGAGTGGTGGTCGCTGAAGGGGTGGGGGTACCACCACAGGCAGTGGCCAAAAGTGCGACGCCGATGCCAAGCGCTGTAAGCCTGGCGGCTCGGGGGGCCGCCTGGGAAAGATCAAACATTCATTGTCTCCTCGATCGAAAGGTGCGAACTGTGCCTTTGATGCGATTTACCAGGTATTCCTGATCAAGACTCAAAACTAATGCAATCGAGGCCGGAACATAAGTGATTCAGGTCACATCCCTATAACGCTCGTTGCCTGTGAGGAATCATGGCCGGATTCGGCGGTAGCCTCGGAGGTTTGCGGGGAATCCGCTGGGATGGCTGAACGGCAGTTGTGCCCCAGCCGGGACTCGAACCCGGACTGAGCGGATTTTAAGTCCGCTGCCTCTGCCGATTGGGCTACTGGGGCGCCCGCACCATGCTATCCCAGCCAGAGGGGTATCCCTGCTAGAGGCCCTGGAACGGTTCGGCATATCGGAAGATCCCGCGGGCGCCGTCGGGCCAGGCCGGGAGTGCCAGGAGCTGGAAGTGATCGCCCCAGGCAGCCTCCGGGGCCTCGATCCCGAGCGAACTGGCCGGCACATAGCCGAACCGCGGGTAGTACTCCGTGCTGCCCAGCAGGGCGATGCCCTTCTCCCCTGCTGCCTCGGCGCGCGCGGCGGTCTCGCGCATGAGTGCCGAACCGATGCCGCGCCGCTGCAGCGTGGGCAGCACGCTGATCGGCCCCAGCCCCAGCAGCTCAAGGCCTCCGACCATGGCGCGGGTGCTGATGACGTGGCCCACGATGTCGCCGCCGATCTCGGCCACGATGCTGAACTCCGGCAGGTAGCCCTCGCATTCGAAGAGCCCGCGCAGCAGGCCCACTTCCACGGGAGTGCCGGCCACGGGCAGCCCGGTCTCCGGCGAGATCGAAAAGGCCTGTGCCGTCAGCTCCAGGATGGCCTCGCGGTCCTCCGGACGCTCTGTCCGCAGCAGGACACCACGGCCCAGCAGAGCCAGCACGTCCATCGCGCGCCCGGACTGCCCGGCCGGAACCAGGAGATGGTCATGGTGGAAGCCGGCCAGGACGTTGCAGCTGATGCCGGCAGCGGTAAGCGCCGTGCTCACCGCGGCGGTCAGCCCCACCGCCTCCAGCGCGGAATGGATCTGGAGCGTGATCCAGGTGGCCACGAAGTCGTACCTCAGGCCAAGCCGGTCCGCTTCCTCGCGGCGCAGCACCACGGTCAGCCCCTCGGCCTCCCGGACGGCTGCCTCCACCGCTCCTTCCAGGGGCTTGCCGTGCGGCCAGAGCGCGTAAACGTAGTCGCCGTCGCGGACTACGGGGTGCAGGGATTCAAGCAGGGTCTTGAGATCGCTTTCGCCAGCCATGAACACAGCTTAAACGACGACGGCGGCCACGCCCCGGAAAGGGAGCGGCCGCCGTCGGGCGTGGACTACTTGGCGTCAGCCGGGACCGGGGTCTTGGCCTCGCCGGGAGCCTCTGCGGGCTTCTCGGCGGCCGGTGCGGCAGCAGCCGGCTTGGGGGCCGGGGTGGCTGCGGCCACGAAGGCGCCGCGCGGGTTGTCCAGATCGATCAGCTGCGTGGTGTCGCGGCCCATGAAGAAGGCCAGGATCCAGCCGAAGATCACGCGGATCTTGCGCTCCACCGTCGGCATGGCCATGCCGTGGTAGCCACGGTGTGCCAGCCAGGCGAGGCCGCCCTTGAGGCCGATGCGGCCGACGATGTTGATGTTGGCAACACCCTTCCACTCGCCGAAGCCGGCAACAGCACCCAGGTTCTTGTGCTTGTAGTCGACCAGCGGCTTGTCCCAGCGGGAGGCCCACAGGTTCTTCGCGAGGCGCTTGGCCTGACGAAGTGCGTGCTGGGCGTTCGGGACGCACGTGCCGTCCGGCAGGCCGCTGCCCGTGAGGTCCGGCACGGCTGCGATGTCGCCGGCGGCCCAGGCGTTGTCGATGATGCCTTCATCACCGGCAATGCGGAGGTCCGGAAGAACGCGGACGCGGCCGCGCGGTTCCAGCGGGAAGTCAGAGGAGCGGATCATCGGGTTGGCCTGCACACCGGCGGTCCAGACGAGCGTATCCGCTTCGAATTCCTGGGCCGGGGTCTTGTCCGGGAGGTTGATGAGCTTCAGGGTGCCCTCGGCGCTGTCCAGCGAGGTGTTCAGCAGTACCTCGATGCCACGGCTCCGGAGGTGCTCCACAACCCATTCGGCCTGCGGCGCCGTAACCTCGGGCATGATGCGGCCCATGGCTTCGACCAGGACGAAGCGCACTTCTTCCTGACGGATGCGGGGGTTGTTCTTGACCGCGGCGCGGGCCAGGTCTTCCATCTCGGTGATGCACTCGATGCCGGCGAAACCGCCACCCACAACCACGAAGGTCAGGGCCTTGGCGCGGGCAGCGGGGTCCGTGATGGTGGAGGCAGCTTCAAGCCGCTCCAGCACCTTGTTGCGAAGGGCCACGGCCTCTTCGATGGTCTTCAGGCCGATGCCCTTGTCCGCCAGCCCCTTGATGGGGAACGTGCGGGTGATGGCGCCGGCAGCAATCACGACGTCGAAGTACGGAATGTCAAACGGCTCGCCACCATCGGCCGGGGCAACAACCGCGGTGCGGTTGGCGTGGTCGATGCTGGTGACGCGGCCCTGGAGGAGCTCGGTCTGCTTGAGGTGCTGGCGGTGCGAGACGACGGCGTGGCGTGCCTCGATGTTGCCGCCGGCCACTTCGGGGAGGAAGGGCTGGTACGTCATGTAGGGCAGGGGATCAACGAGGGTGACGATGCCACCTGCATTCGCGATCTTCTTCTGCAGCTTGAGTGCTACGTACAGGCCGACGTAACCGCCGCCGACAACGAGAACACGGGGACGGTCAATGAGCTCAGGGGTGGTTGCCATGGATCCAGAATACAACACCTTGTGAAAAACTTCACTAACTACGTCGGAGTGGGCGGTTCCACCCTGCTGAAGGTCCCGGTATCGGGATCTTCCGGCACTGCGGGCGGGTTCTTGTACGTGCGCCTCAGCTGCACGGCCGCCCCGATCACGATGGCCAGGAACAGCCCGCCGAAGCCGAGCACCACGACCGCCGGAAGCGCGTCGTCAACCCGCGCCGGAGCCTTGGCAACAGGCACTGTGGGGTCGGGCAGCGTGGGCTCCGCACTGCTGGGACTCTCGCTGGGTTCCGGCGTGGGCGTCGAGAAATCACCCCGGCGGTGGATGCGGATCCAGTCCGCAATGGAACCCAGCGGGTTGGCCTCGGCTTCGGGGACATCTGCCTTCAGCGCCGCCTCGGCGTCGAGCACGCCGAAACCGTAAATCGGGTCCTTGCCCGCGGTTCCGGCGTCCTTGGCCGTGCTGACGATCCTGTTGATGACCTGCTTGGCGCTCATCTCCGGCCACTTGGAGCGGATCAGCGCTGCCACACCGGAGACGATGGGCGCGGCACCGGAGGTACCGGCCCACTCCGCGTAGCCCCCGTCCGGCAGGCCGCCCACGAGGTTCTCGGCCGGGGCCGCCACGCCGATGCTGATGCCCTGCGAGGACGAATCGATGCTGGCGTTGCCCGAGCGGTCCAGTCCCGCCACTGTCAGCACGCCGGGAATCGTGGCCGGGGCCCCCACCTGGATGCTGCCGCCGATCCTGTTCCCAGCTGCGGCCACAATCACCACGTCCTTCTGCTCGGCATACAGGAAGGCTGCGTCCCAGCTCTGCGGCCATTGGGTGGAGGTGCTGCCGAGCGAAATGTTGATGACCTTGGCGCCGTTGTCCACGGCCCACCGCACGGCATCCGGGATCTGGTCCTCGTCCGATTTGCCGCCGGGGTTCGGGGAGCCCAGCCAGGTGGAGACGGTGAGCAGTTCGGCCTCGGGCGCGACGCCGATGATGCCGTCAGGTCCGTCCGCGGCGGCACCCGCGGACGGGGACGGGGACGCGGACGGGGACGGGGACGCGGTGGCCGTCTTGTGGCCGCGGCCCGCAAGCATGGTGGCCACCAGCGTTCCGTGTTCGGCCTTGGCGCCGATGCCCTTCTGGCCGTCGGGCGTGCCAGCCGCGGAAACGTCGGTGCCGCCCACCACCGCGCCCTTCAGGTCCGGGTGGTCGCCATCCACGCCACTGTCGATGATCGCCACTTTGACTCCGGTGCCCTTGGAGACCTGCCAGGCGTTGGAGATACCGGATTCCTTGAGCCAGTACTCCTTGTCCCGCCAGGAATCAGCAAAGGCCGCAGGCGCGGTGAAGAGCGCCGCGGCCAGGCTGCCGCCTGCGAGCAGGGCGGCGAGGGCCGCGGAAACGGTCCGGCGGCTCCGTTGGTGTCGCGGGGTCATTCGTGGTCCCATCAGCTGGATGTCGGGCGTTTGGCGGTCTCCGCGCGGCAGCTACGCCTGGCGGATGCGCCTATCGGATGCTCAGCGCGATGCCGTCGAGGATGTCGTGTTCACTCGACACAGCGCCGGTGATGGCGCCGTGTCCGGCGGCTGACACGCGCTCCAGGATGCGGCGCCAGACGAGGGCGCCCGCCCCGATCACGTCCACCCGGCCCGGGTGCATGTACGGCAGCGCGGCCCGTTCGCCACGGCTCATTTCCAGCAGGCTCGTGGCGGCGTCGCTGATCGTCCCGAGGTCCAGCAGTGCACCGTGGATGCGCCCGGGCTGGTACTCCTCCAGCCCCAGCGCATGGGCCGTGATGGTGGTGATGGATCCGGCAACACCGACGACGGCGGTTGCCCGGTCAAGCGGTACCGTCAGGGCCGCGAGGTCGATGGCGGCGTCGACGTCGGCCTCCGCCGCGGCGATCTGTTCCGGCGTCGGCGGATCATTGCGCAGGTGCCGTTCCGTGAGCCGGACGCAGCCGATGTCCACGGACTTGGCGGCGATGACGCCGTTGGCGTCGCCCAGCACGAACTCGGTGCTTCCACCGCCCAGGTCAACCACCAGGATTGCGTCCCCCTCGCGGGCCGGCAGCACGCTGCTGGCGCCGGCGAAGGACAGGGCAGCTTCCTCGTCCCCCGAGATGACCTCGGGTTCCACGCCCAGCAGCTCGCGGATGCCGTCCACGAAGACGCTGCGGTTGCGGGCATCCCGGGTGGCGGAGGTGGCCGCGAAGCGGATGCGCTCGGCGCCGTGTTCCCTGATCAGCCCGGCGTATTCCCGGGCGGCTTCGAAGGTGCGCTCCAGCGCCTCCGGCGCCAGTTCGCCCGTGGCGTCCACACCCTGGCCGAGGCGGACCACGCGCATTTCACGGACCACGTCCGACAACGGCGCCGCCGCCCCGTTGGCCGCAATGTCGGCAATCAGCAGGCGGATGGAGTTGGTGCCGCAGTCAATCGCGGCCACGCGGCTCACGCCTCGCTCCCGGCGGTGTCTGCGTCGGCAGAGCCGGCGGCGTCTGCGTAGGCAGAGCCGGCGGCGTCGTCGGCGGCGTCGTCCGTCTTGGACTTCCGCACCGGTGCCGGGCGGCCCACAATGTCCGGCAGGCCCTGCGGCCCGTGGCGGCTGAGGTCCCTGGACGGAGCCTCCCCCGCGGTGTCCCAGGCGCCGTCGCAGTAGCAGCGGTCCTTGGTCCACCACTCGCTGATGGCCTCGATGGCCTCGTCACCGAGCGGGTTCACGCCGGGACCGGCGGCCAGCGAGTGGCCCACCAGGACGTGCAGGCACTTGACGCGGGTGGGCATGCCGCCGGCAGAGATGCCGTCGATTTCCGGCACGGCGCCGGTGCCGGAACGCCCGGCGATCTCATTGCGGGCCTGGAGGTAGGCCTCGTGCGCACCGTGGTAGGCGGCGGCCAGCGGCTCGTCGGCCGTGAGCCGCTCGTTCATCTCATTCATGAGCCCGCCGGCCTCCAGCCGCGAAACGGCCGAGGTGATGACCGGGTGGGTCAGATAGAACGTGGTGGGGAACGGTGTCCCGTTGCTGAGCCGCGGTGCGGTGGCGGCGACCAGCGGGTTGCCGCACACGCAGCGTGCGGGGATTTCGACGACGTCGCGCACCGGCCTGCCGAGTTGGCGGCTGAGCACCTCGAGGTCGTGTGCTGATGGCTGGCGGGATTCCTGCGGCACGGCTGCCATGTTCTCTTCCACGTGCGCTGCCATCCTTCCTTCCCTGGTGGCCGTGTCCCGTCCGGACACGACGGCGGCGGGCACCGCGTCTAGTCTGTTGCCGATCTTCTGATGGACTCCCACAACGCGTCCACCCAAGGCAGATTTGCCGGGTTTCCGGAAGCTCCTGAGCCGGTGCGGCCACCCGGCGTCCCGGCCGGAACATCTCCGCCGAACACCCAGTAGCCCGTTTCACCCGGCATAACCATGTTAATGCGGTCGCGGGCCTGCTGTTTCACGTAGTTCGGATCCTGCCAGCGCGAGAGCTGCTTGTTGAGCTCGGCCTGTTCGCTCTTCTTGCTCTCGATCTCCGCCTCGAGCGCCGAGATCTCGGCACGTTTCTCCAGGAAGATCTTCATCGTGGGAGCCAGCATGATGGTGATCGCAATCATGACGACGGCGAGGGCCAGCATGCGTCCGGAGAACGCTTTGGCGGGGACGGGGTCGTGCTGCGGGGTCTCCGCGGAGCCGCCCACGCCGGGCGTGCCGGCCGCCGCTGACGGCGCCTTGGCACGGGCGGTCTTCCCAGCGGAAGTCTTGGCGGCGGAGGACTTGGGTGGGGGGTCCTTGGGGCCAGGGGCGGCAGGCGGCGCAGCGGGGCCCTGGCGGGTGCCGCCGAAGTCGGCGCGGATGACCGCGCCGCCGTCGGCGTTTTCCTTCGGCTGCCGGCCCAGGGCATCGGCCCGGGGAACCTTTGGACGGCGGGTGGCCATGACACTCCTGTAATGCCCGGTGCTTGCCCGGCGGGTTGCTGCGCGTGCTGCGAACTGCGTGGTGGCCCACGGATTGGGGGGCGGACCTTAAACAGAACCGGTGGCCATGGTCATTCCACCATAGCCACCGGTCAGCTGTTATCGCGGGTATTAGCCCTTGAAACGCGGGAACGCGCTGCGGCCGGCGTAGCGTGCGGCGTCGTCGAGTTCCTCTTCGATGCGCAGCAGCTGGTTGTACTTGGCGACGCGCTCGGAGCGGGCCGGGGCACCGGTCTTGATCTGGCCCGCGTTGGTGGCAACGGCGATGTCAGCAATGGTGGTGTCCTCGGTTTCGCCGGAGCGGTGCGAGGTGATGGTGGTGAACCCGGCGCGCTGGGCCAGGGAAACGGCGTCCAGGGTTTCGGTCAGGGAACCGATCTGGTTCACCTTCACCAGCAGCGAGTTGGCAGTCTTGGTGTCGATGCCGCGCTGCAGGATGGCCGGGTTGGTAACGAACAGGTCGTCGCCCACCAACTGGACCTTGTCGCCGATGGTGTCGGTGAGGGTCTTCCAGCCTTCCCAGTCGTTCTCGTCCAGCGGGTCCTCGATGGAAACCAGCGGGTAGTCGGCAACGAGTTCGGCGTAGTAGGCGCTCATCTCGGTGGCGGAGAGGGCCTTGCCCTCGAACTGGTACGCGCCGTCCTTGTAGAACTCGGAGGAGGCGACGTCCAGGGCCAGGGCGATGTCCTTGCCCGGGGTGTAGCCGGCGTTGGTGATGGCTTCCTGGATCAGGTCCAGCGCAGCGCGGTTGGACGGCAGGTTCGGCGCGAAGCCGCCCTCGTCGCCCAGGCCGGTGGACAGGCCCTTGGCCTGCAGGACGGACTTGAGGTTGTGGTAGACCTCAACACCCCAGCGCAGGCCCTCGGAGAAGGTCTCGGCACCGATCGGGGCGATCATGAATTCCTGGATGTCCACGTCGGAGTCTGCGTGCGAGCCACCGTTGAGGATGTTCATCAGCGGGACCGGCAGGACGTGGGCGTTCGGGCCG
This sequence comes from Arthrobacter cavernae, assembly GCF_017368795.1. Taxonomy (GTDB): domain Bacteria; phylum Actinomycetota; class Actinomycetes; order Actinomycetales; family Micrococcaceae; genus Arthrobacter; species Arthrobacter cavernae. The sequence continues at coordinate 208,308 of NZ_JAFNLL010000002.1, forward strand.
CCCAGGTACTTGTAGAGCGGCAGGTCTGCGGAAGCAGCGGCGGCGTTGGCAACGGCCAGGGATACGCCCAGGATGGCGTTGGCGCCGAGCTTGGCCTTGTTCGGTGTGCCGTCGAGATCGATCATGGCCTGGTCGATGCTGCGCTGGTCCGTGGCGTCAAAGCCGATCAGGGCCGGGGAGATTTCGTCGATGATGGCGTCAACGGCCTTCTGGACACCCTTGCCAAGGTAACGGCCCTTGTCGCCGTCACGGAGCTCAACGGCTTCGTGCTCGCCGGTGGAGGCACCGGAAGGAACTGCAGCGCGGCCGATCTGGCCATCGGAGAGCAGAACCTCAACTTCTACAGTCGGGTTGCCGCGGGAGTCAAGGATCTCGCGGGCGTGGATGGCATCGATAATGGCCATGGATGTGCTCCTTATGGTGAAGCGATTTACTGGGAATCTAGAGGGAAAATCAAGACGTCCTCGTCGCTACTAGCGTAGTCGAGAGTGGCGCCGGTTACGGAACGGTGTCCGGCTCCTCATGTCATGAAGCGCCGTCAACGCTCCCCTGGTAGCGCCGAACGGCCCCGCGGAGGGCGCGTTCGGCGTCGAGCCCCTGCTCCCTGGCACCGGCAACGACGGCGAGCAGCAGCTCACCGAGGGCGTCCTCGGTGGCCGGGATGTCGGGGATCCCGACGGGGGCCGCCCCCGCGTGGGGGCTGGCCGGCAGGCCCGCGCGGGCGGCCCGGTCCAGGGACTTCTGCGCGCGGGCCAAGGCCGGAAGGTGCGGCGGGATGCCGGAGAAGGGATCGGCGCGTTCCGGTTTTTCTGCCCGTTTGACGGCGTCCCACCTCTGCTCGATTTCCTCCACCGTGGCGGGGAAGGTCTCCTGCAGGGAGCCGTCGGCCTTGAACACGTGCGGATTGCGCCGCACCATCTTGGCGTACAGGCCGTGGGCGACGTCGTCGAAGGCGAAGCGGCCGTGTTCCTCGGCGAGCCGGGCGTGCAGCACCACTTGGAGCAGCACATCGCCCAGCTCGCCTCGGAGTTCGTCGGGAGTGCCGGAGCCGGCGGTGCCGGAACTCTCAGCGCCGGCCTCGATCGTCTCCACCACTTCGTAGGCTTCCTCGACCAGGTACTCCACCAGCGATTCGTGGGTGAGCGCGCCGGTCCACGGGCAGTGTTCCCGGAGGGCGGCGATGGCGCCCACGAGGCCGACGACGGCCATGCCGTTGCTGTCCTTAGGCGAGGTTGGCATAGACGTCGTTGATGTACTCGACCAGCGCTTCCTTCTCGTCCAGGGGCAGGAACGCTGCCTCGGCGGCGTTGAGCGTGAGCTCCAGGAGGTCATCGAGGTCGTAGTCGAAGGTTTCGACCAGGAGTTCGAATTCGTCCGTCAGGGTCACACCGCTCATGAGGCGGTTGTCCGTGTTGATGGTGACGTTGAACCCGAGCTGGAAGAGCATGTCCAGCGGGTGGCTTTCGATGTCCTCGCCGAAGGGGGCGATTGCGCCCGTCTGCAGGTTCGACGAGGGGCAGATTTCCAGGGCGATGCCGCGGTCGCGGACCCACGAGGCCACGTTGCCGAGGGTCACCAGGCCCACGGTCTCCTCGCCGTCGTCCTCGGAGTTGTTCTCGACCTCAACCAGGATGTCCTCGGCGATGCGCACGCCGTGGCCCAGGCGCAGGGCGCGGCCGTCCACGAGGGCGGACTGGATGCTCTCCAGGCCTGCGGCCTCGCCGGCGTGGACCGTGGCGGGGAAGTTGTTCTCAGCGAGGTAGGTGAAGGCGTCCTTAAAGCGCGAGGGCAGGAAGCCGTCCTCGGCGCCGGCGATGTCGAAGCCCACGGCCCCGGAGTTGCGGTGGCGGACGGCCAGTTCGGCGATTTCCTGGCCGCGGTCGGCGTGGCGCATCGCGGTGATGAGCTGGCCCACCTGGATCTGGCGGCCGCTGTCCTCGACGGCGTCGACGCCGGCGTCCAGGCCTTCCTGCACGGCCTCGACGGCCTCGTCCAGGGTCAGGCCCTTCTGGAGGTGCTGCTCGGGTGCCCAGCGGACTTCGCCGTACACCACGCCGTCGTCGGCAAGGTCCTCGACGAATTCCTTGGCGACGCGGGCCAGGCCTTCCTTGGTCTGCATCACGGCAATGGTGTGGTCGAAGGTCTCGAGGTAGCGGACCAGGGAACCGGAGTCCGCGGACTCGCGGAACCACTCGCCCAGCGCCACGGGATCCGTGGAGGGCAGCGTGTGGCCGACGGCCTGGGCCAGCTCGATGATGGTGGCCGGGCGCAGTCCTCCGTCCAGGTGGTCATGGAGGGAAACCTTCGGCAGGCTCTTCAGATCGAAGTCGAGGGCAGGGGCAGCGTCAACAATGGGCTCAGTCACGTACCAACTCTAAGGGGGACGGCAGAAGCTTAGCCAGCAGGTTTTGAACGGTCGACGCCGGCAATCGCCTTTTCGGCGGCCTCCACTTTGAGTTCCTCCGCAGTGGCGGCAACCTCCCTGGCCAGGTCCTTCCTCTCCAGGTACTTGTGCCACCAGCGCAGGGCGTGGTCCACGATGATGCCGAGCACCACGGCGAACGCCACGGCAATGCCGACGCCCAGGAGCGGGTTGTGGTGCACCCATTGCCCTGCCAGGAGGCCGATGCCGATCGAGTAGCCAACCCAGGTGACGCAGGCGAAGGCATCCAGCCAGAAGAAGGTCCGGTGCCGGAATCCGGTCTGCCCGGCCACGTAGTTCACGGCCACACGGCCCCACGGGATGTAACGGGCCGTAAAGATGAGCACGGCACCGCGCTTGTCCAGCTCGTACTGCGCCCAGGCAAACATCTTTTGGACCTTGGGCCGGCGCATCCACTTCCACCGGGTCAGGCCGATCTTGCGCCCCAGCAGGTACGCCATGTTGTCGCCCGCCATGGCGCCAATCAGGGCCGTGGTTCCCAGGATCCACAGATTGGGCTGACCGCTGTGAAGGGACAGTGCCGAGAGCCCGACAATGGCTGTTTCGCTGGGAAGAATGGTGGCAAATCCGTCAATGAAGAAGAAGACCAAGAGTACCGGGTAAATCCAGGGCTGCCCGGCTGCATGCTCAAGCATTTGGTTCAAAAACTCCACGCGAGGGTAGCTCCTAGACGAATATGAGTTGACACTGTGACGGAAGTCGCTCCCAGTGTCCCATGGCCGGGGCGTCGTTCGCTACGCCACACCCACGGGAACACAGCTTCAAGGCTATCGGTCAATGAGGGGCTCAGGCGTCCACCGCGGGACTGATCTTCCGGCGTCGTTCCCGTCATACCGTGGGTGGAGGCGGCGCACCTGCTTCGGGGATTCTCTTCCCATCCAAGGGCAGTGGTCCGCGGACCTTGCTGATGATGCGGTCGATGATGATGCCAAGGACCACCGCGATGATGATCGCAATGACGGCTCCCAGCAGGTGGTTGTGCTCGAACCATTGCCCGAAGAAGACTCCGATCGCCACCGAATAGCCGGCCCACAGCACGGCCGACACCGATGTGAGCGACACGAACTGGCCGTGGGAGAAGTGCGTCGCCCCGGCGGTGAGGTTCACGGCCACACGGCCGATTGGAATGAAGCGGGCCACCATGATCAGGGACGCTGAACGGCGTCGCAGCTCCCGGCCGGCCCAGCGGAACGCACCCTGCATGCGCTGCGTGCGCATCCACCGCCAGCGCCGCACGCCGACCCTGCGTCCGATCAGGTAGGCAATGTTGTCGCCGCTGAAAGCGCCGATGGCGGCCACAAGCACCAATAGCCAGGCATTGGGCACGTCGGCGGTGGCCGAAACGGCGGCCAAGCCCACCACCACGGATTCGCTGGGGATCGGCGGGAAGAACCCGTCGATCACGCAACAGGCAAGTACCAGCAGAAGCACCCAGGGCTGTCCTGCGGCTGCCAGGATGAAGTCGTTGATGGCCTGCACGGTTTCCTCACGGTAGCCGGCTCCCCCACTGGCAGCCGGATGCTTGCTCTCCCGGGCTGCCCGAAGGGGACAACCCGGGAACCCAGCCTAGCTTGCGAGGGGCCCCGGCCGAGCGCAGCGAAGTTTGGGAGCAAGTTGGGCGCTAGGCGATCCGGTCGATGATCAGCTGCTGCGCGGGGCGTGACCCCTCCGGTGCAATGACCACGGCACCCTCGAGTGCTTCCTTGGCCCGTTCGAATTTCTCCGGCGTGTCCGTCAGGAGCGTCATGAGGGGCTCGCCGGCGCGCACGGTGGCACCCGGCTTGGCGTGCATGTGCACGCCGGCCCCGGCCTGCACAATGTCCTCTTTCCGGGCCCGGCCGGCGCCGAGGCGCCAGGCGGCCACACCGACGGACAGGGCGTCGAGCCCTACGAGCACGCCGTCGGCGGGCGCGTAGAGGGTCTCGGATTCCCTGGCCACGGGGAGTTTGGCCCGCGGGTCGCCGCCCTGTGCCTCGATCATGCGGTTCCAGACGTCCATCGCGCGGCCGTCCTTGAGCGCGGCGGCGGGATCGGCGCCGTGCACTCCGGCGCCGGCCAGCATCTCTTCCGCAAGCCGGAGGGTCAGTTCGACGACGTCTTCCGGACCGCCGCCTGCCAGCACTTCCACGGATTCCTCGACCTCGATGGCGTTGCCGGCGGTAAGCCCCAGCGGCGTCGCCATGTTGGTCAGGAGCGCCACCGTGTGCACGCCCGCGTCCTTGCCCAGTGCCACCATGGTCTCGGCCAGCTCGCGGGCCTTGGCCTCGTCCTTCATGAAGGCGCCGGAACCGACCTTGACATCAAGCACCAGCGATCCCGTGCCCTCGGCAATCTTCTTGCTCATGATCGAGGACGCAATGAGCGGGATGGCCTCCACCGTGCCCGTGACGTCGCGGAGCGCGTAAAGCTTCTTGTCCGCCGGGGCCAGTCCTGCACCGGCGGCACAGATGACGGCACCCACGTCCTGCAACTGGGCCATCATTTCCTCGCTGCTCAGGGCCGCACGCCAGCCCGGAATGGCCTCCAGCTTGTCCAGCGTGCCACCGGTGTGGCCGAGTCCGCGGCCCGAAAGCTGCGGCACGGCCACGCCGAAGACGGCCACCAGCGGGGCCAGCGGCAGGGTGATCTTGTCCCCCACACCGCCGGTGGAGTGCTTGTCCGTGGTGGCCTTCATGCCGCCGTCGGGCCTTCTCAAAGCGGAGAAGTCCATCCGCTCGCCCGAGGCGATCATCGCCGCGGTCCAGCGGGAGATCTCGGCGCGGTCCATGCCGTTGAGCAGGATGGCCATGTTCAGGGCTGCCATCTGCTCCTCGGCGATCACGCCGCGGGTGTAGGCATCCACCGTCCAATCGATCTGTTCCGGGCTCAAGGTGCCCTTGTCCCGCTTGATGCTGATGATTTGAACAGCATCAAACGGTTCGTTTGCTTGTGTCATCGAGGTTCCTCCAGATTTCCGGACCAAAGGCATCGGGCAGCACCTGATCCATGCTCTTGATGCCCTGCGTCGTCATGAGCTGCATTCCTGGCGCCCGGAACTCATACAGCAATTGCCGGCAGCGCCCGCACGGCATGAGCACCTTACCTGTGGAATCCACACAATAGAAGGCGGCCAGGCGGCCGCCGCCGCTCATGTGGAGCTGCCCCACCAGTGCGCACTCGGCGCACAGGGTGAGGCCGTAGCTGGCATTCTCGACGTTGCAGCCGCTGATGATCCGGCCGTCCTCGGTGAGGGCTGCCGCCCCCACCGGGAACTTCGAATACGGCGCGTAGGCCCGTTCCATGGCGGCGAGGGCGGCCGTTTCCAGGGCTTTCCAGTCCACGTACCTTTCGGCCAAGGCTCAGCCCTTCACGTACGGTATGCCGCTGGCCGCCGGTGGCCTCGACCTGCCCACCAGACCGGCGACGGCGAAAATCGTCACCAGGTACGGCAGCATCGCCATGAACTGGCTCGGCACCGGAGTGCCGATGATGCCCAGGATGGACTGCAGGTTGTAGGCGAAGCCGAAGAGCAGCGAGGCCAGGAAAGCACCGATCGGGTTCCAGCGGCCGAAGATCAGGGCAGCCAAGGCAATGAAGCCTCGACCACCGGAGATCTCCTTGGTGAAGGAGTCGATGGTCACCAACGTGAAGACTGCGCCGCCAATGCCGGCGATGGCACCGCCGAGCGTCACGTTCCAGAAGCGGGTGGCGTTGACGTTGATGCCCAAGGTGTCCGCCGCTTGCGGGTGCTCCCCCACGGCCCGAACACGCAGTCCCCAGCGTGTCTTGAACAAGCCGAACCACACCACGGCGACAGCCACATACATGAGGTAGCCCGCAATGGACTGCTCGAACAGGATTGGTCCGATGATCGGGATGTCAGAGAGGAACGGAATCGGCAGGATGTCCAGCCGGCCGGGAGTGTTGAACTGCGCCTTGTTGGGAACCATGACAGTGCCGAACAGGAAGCCCGTCAGGCCGGAGACCAGGACGTTCAGGACTACGCCCACGATGATCTGGTTGACGAGGTACTTGATGCTGAAGACGGCCAGCACCATGGACACCGCGGCGCCGGCGGCGGCAGCGGCGATCAGGCCGACATAAGGGCTGCCGGTCACGGTGGCCACCAGGGCGGCCGTGAACGCGCCGCCGAGCAACTGGCCTTCGATTGCGATGTTGACGACTCCCACCCGCTCACACAGCACCCCTGAGAGCGAGCCGAACACCAGGGGCACAGCCAAGGTTACCGAGCCGGCAACAAGGCCCGCCAGGGAAATGGAGGGTTGGCGGGCACCCGCCACGATCCACACCAGGAGGGCAAACACGAAGACCACAGCGAACACGATGGGCAACCACTTGGGTGATCGCTCGCCGCGGGTCCAGAGGTAGATCGCATAGGCCGCCATGGCGAACAGCAGGATGGCCAGCACCATGCCGCCCACCTGCCCTGGAATCATGAGGGCCGGCACCTCAACTGCGTCACCGGGATCACTGATTTTCATTTCGGCTGTCTTCCCCGGCCCAAGGAGTCCGAAGAAGACCAGGGCCACCAACGACAGGACGCTGAGCGAGATGGGGACCTTCAACGAAGGACGGAGCGCGGCTGTGGGAGCCGGAGCGCCGGCCCCGGCTTTGGGGGCAGTGGACGTTGCGCTCACTTTGCACCTCCGGTGGCGTTGGCAACGGCAGCCTGTGGAGCCACCTTGGGTGTCTTGCTCTTCTTCTTGGGCTCAAGCCGGAAGATGGACCTGATCAGCGGGGGTGCCGCGATGAACAGGACAATCAGGGACTGGACCACGAGCACGATGTCGATGGGCGTGCCCGTTTGGATCTGCATCTGGACTGCGCCCGCGCGGAAAGCACCGAACAGGAGGCCTGCGAAGAACGTCCCCCACGGCGTACTCCTGCCCAGCAGCGCAACCGTGATGGCGTCGAAGCCTATCTGGGCGGCAACACCGCCGGTAAGGACCTTTTCTGTACCGGCTACCTGGGCCACGCCACCGAAGGCCGCGAGGGCTCCGGCGAATGCCATGACCAGGATGGTGGCACGGGGTACCTTGACGCCGGCAGTTCGGGCGGCAACCAGGTTGGCGCCCACGGCGCGGAACTCGAATCCGATGGTTGAGCGGTTAAGCATCCACCAGACGCCGTACGTCAGCAGCACGGCCACCAGGAAGCCCAAGTGAAGCCGCGAGCCCGGAATAAGCACCGGATACGTGGCTGTCTCGTCCAGGCGCGGCGAAATGGGGCTGTTGTCTCCCGGGCGCCGGAACGCGGCTGTATTCAGGAGGAAGTCCAACAGGAACAGTGCGACGTAGTTCAGCATGATGGTCACGATGACCTCGTGCGCACCGGTCCTGGCCTTGAGGATGCCGACGATCGCGCCCCACGCGGCACCGCCCAGGACGCCCATGACGATGACGAGCAGCAGGTGCAGGCCGAACGGCAAATGCCACGTGAACCCAACGTAGGCAGCCAACGTGGCGCTGATGATGATCTGGCCTTGGGCACCGATGTTGAACAGGCCCGCACGGAAAGCCAGGGCCACGCCAAGGCCCGCGCAAATCAGCGGGGTTGCCACCGTCAGGGTTTCCAGCAACGGCTGGAAACCCTGGCGCGGGTTGAAGACCGAGCCTTGGAACAACGCGACGTAGCTCTCCGTCATGGCTTCCCATGTAGCCAGCAGGAAGTCCGTGGGACGGGCGAACAAGTAACTTGACGTCTCTGCGACGTCACCGTCTGTACTGGCGATGAGCAGGCCGCCCAGAAAGAGCGCCACGATGACCGCCAGGACGGACACGAAGCCGTTGCCCATGACGATCCTGCGCAGCAGGCTGCCCTGCCGGTGGCCCGTGTCCCCGCTCTGGCTTGAGACCGGGACAAGGGACGGTTCCAGCATCCCGCCTGCGGTATCGAGTACGACGTCCGCCGCTTGTACCTCCGACGTGGATTCGTCGGGATTCTTGTCCTTACTGGACTTGTCCTTACTGGCCATCGGAGCCTCTTTCCGGGCCGACGCCGGCCATCATCAAACCAAGGGTGTCCCTTGGCGTTCCCGCGGGAACGATGCCCACGAGCTTCCCCTTGTAAAGCACGGCGATCCTGTCCGCGAGCTCAATAACCTCATCGAGTTCGGTGGAGACGATCATGACCGGCGTTCCGACGTCGCGCTCCGCGACGATGCGCTTGTGCAGGAACTCGATGGAACCTACGTCCACGCCGCGCGTCGGTTGGCTCGCGATGAAGAGCCGCAAGGGCCGGGACAGTTCCCGCGCCATGACCACCTTTTGCTGGTTGCCGCCGGACAGTGTTCCGGCCGCTGAACCCGCCGAAGGGGTCCGGATGTCGAACTCCTCGATTTTGGCTTTGGCGTTCTCCGCCACCTTGGCGGGCTTCATGCTGATGCCGCTGGCGAACGGGGCCTGGTCGTAGAGGTCCAGCACCAGGTTTTCCGCCACCGAGAAGGGACCCACGAGCCCGTCCACGGTGCGGTCCTCGGGAACGAAGCCGACGCCCGAGCGCAGCACGTCCTTGACTGGCAGCCCCAGGAGCTGCTTGCCGTCCAGCATCACGGAGCCAGTGACATGCGGCTGAATACCCAGGATGGCTTCTGTCAGTTCCGTCTGTCCGTTGCCTTGGACACCCGCGACGGCGAGGATCTCGCCCTGGGCGATGTCGAAGCTGATGCCGTCCACCACGTTGGTGCCGTTGGGTGCGCGGACCGTCAGGTTTTCCACCACGAACGTGGTTTCCTTCGGCTGGGAAGCGGCCTTGTTCAGGCTCAGGCTGACGGGCCTGCCCACCATCATGGAGGCCAGCTCGGTGGCCGAGGCCGTGGGTGGAGCATCCCCCACCACCTTGCCGCGGCGGATCACAGTGATGACGTCCGAAACGGCCTTCACTTCGCGCAGTTTGTGCGAGATGAACACGATGGACGTGCCCCCCGCCCTGAGTTGGCGCATGATGTCCAGGAGCTCGTCCGTTTCCTGCGGCGTGAGCACCGCCGTGGGTTCGTCGAGGATGAGCACCTTGGCTTCGCGGACGAGCGCCTTGATGATTTCGACGCGCTGCTGCACGCCTACTGGCAGGTCCTCGACGAGTGCATCCGGGTCCACGTCGAAGCCATACTTCGCGGAGATGTCCCGGATCTTCTTCCTGGTCTCGTCGATACTAAGGACGCCGCCGAAGGATGTCGGTTCGGCCCCCAAGGCCACGTTTTCAGCAACCGTAAAGACGGGAACCAGCATGAAGTGCTGGTGCACCATGCCGATGCCGGCAGCCATGGCATCACCGGGTCCGCGGAAGTTGACGGGCCGGTCGTCAACCAGGATTTGACCGGCTGTGGGCTCATAGAGTCCGTACAGCACGTTCATGAGGGTTGATTTACCGGCTCCGTTTTCGCCGAGGAGGCAGTGGATCTGGGCGGATTCGACCACGAGGTCGATGTCTTGGTTGGCGTAGAAGGTCCCGAAGGCTTTCGAGATCCCCTTCAATTCGAGTTTCACAACTCCCACCGTTCTTTAGTCCGAGGGACGGCTGTACTGCTCAAGCACCAATCTGCTTGGGCAAAGCCTATCTTGCGAGGGCCCCGAAGCGAGCGCAGCGAGCTTTGGGAGCAAGATAGGCGCTAGTCAGGGCAAAAACGCGCCGCCAGTACCGAAGGCACGGTACTGGCGGCGCGTCCAGGAATTGTTTACTTCTTGGGGCTGGCCTGCGACTGGACCACGAGCTTGCCGGAGACAATGTCTGCCTTGAGCGCGTCCAGCTCGGACTTCGTTTCGGCGGAGACCGCGGAGTCGAGGTCGTGGAACGGAGCGAGCGCGACGCCGTCGTTGGCCAGGGTGCCGACGTAGGCAGCGTTGCTGAACTTGCCTTCCGTGTCGTCCTTGACGACCGCCTCAACGGCCTCGCCCATCTGCTTGACCACGGAGGTCAGCATGAGGTCCTTGTACTCAGGCGCTGTGAGGTAGCCGTCGGAGTCCACCCAGATAAGCTTGACGTCCTTGCCGGCCGCCTTGGCTTCCCTGAGAGCGGCGCCCGCACCCTTTCCGACCGGACCGGCGACAGGCATCACGATGTCCGCACCCTGATCCAGCAGGTTCAGGGTGACCTGCTTGCCGGTGTCCTGTTTGTCAAAGTCGCCCGTGAACGAACCGTCCTGGGTGGCCTTGTCCCAGCCAACCACCTGGACGGACTTGCCCTTGGCCTTGTTGTAGGCCTGAACGCCGTCATAGAAACCGTCCATGAAGATGGTCACGGTGGGGATCTTGATGCCGCCGAAGGTGCCGACCTTGCCGGTCTTGGACGTTGCCGCTGCTGCATAGCCCGCCAGGTAGGCAGCCTGGGCGGTGTCGTAGACAACCGCCTTCACGTTGGCGAGGGGGGCGTCGTAGGCGAAGTCGATGATCGCGAAGTGCTTGTCGGTGTTGGCTGCTGCGGCGGCCTTGGTGGCGTCGCCCAGAAGGAAGCCGACCGTGAAGGTCAGGTTGCAGCCTGCGCTCATCATGCCGTTCAGGTTGGCTTCATAGTCGCTGTTGGACTTGGACTCGGCGGACTTGACCGTGATGCCAAGGTCCTTCTCGGTCTTCTTCAGGCCGTCGTAGGAGGACTGGTTGAAGGACTGGTCATCGAATCCGCCGGCGTCGGAGACGATGCATCCGACGAAGTCGCTTTTAGTGGCGGTGCCGGAACCGGCGTCGGGGGCTGCTCCACAGCCGCTGAGCAGGAGCGCAGCGGCACCCGCAGTTGCAACACCGGCCATTGAACCGCGCTTGAGGGTAGCACGCAGTGGGTTCTTCAATTTTCCTCCAGGAAGAAAGAGATTGGCGCTACGACGGATGGTCAATGAGTGTCCGTTTCGAATACCCCTAGGCAGAAATTCTGTTTTCACTGAAGTTTCGCAGCACTGCGCCGAAGCGCCTTGATAGCACCAACACTAGTGGCGTGGACCACACGCGAGTAGCACAAATCAGTCCCCTTGGGCAGATTGTTGACCTTTTGTTACCAAGCAGTAGCCGGGCGCGCAAGTCACAGGCAAGTCACAGGCGGACGGGCATCTTTCCGGTGTTGGTGCCGGGAAGGGTTCCTACGAGTTGCGGATGGTGCGCAGGGCGGCCGCCGTGAGCACGCGGATCGCGCAGCCGAGGGCGCGCTCGTCGACGATGAAGTCGCCGCGGTGGAGGTCGTATTCTTCGCCCCCGGGAACGTGTGTGCCCAGGCGCATCATGGCACCGGGGAGATCGGCAAGGAACCAAGCGAAATCCTCGCCGCCCATGGACTGCGGGGTCAGCACTACAGCGTGCTCCCCCAGCTCGGCGCGGGCAGCCGCCTCGATGATGGCGGTTTCGTGCTCGGAGTTGACCACGGGAGGGACGCCCCGCGTGTGTTCCAGGTGGACGTCCACTCCGTACGGGGCGGCGACCTGCTGCACGACGTCGTCGAGCAATTCGCCTGCACTGTGCCAGGCGTCGCGGTCCAGGCAGCGCATGGTCCCGGCCATGTAGCCGTTGGCGGGGATGGCGTTGGGTGCCGAGCCCGCCGAGATCTGGCCCCACACCACGGACACGCCGCTGCGGACGTCCACGCGGCGGGACAGCACCGCCGGGACGTTGACGGCGATCTGGGACAGGGCAAAGACCAGGTCCTCGGTCAGGTGCGGGCGCGAGGTGTGGCCGCCGCGGCCGGTCAGCTCGATCTTGATGGTGTCCGAGGCGGAGGTGATGGCGCCGATGCGGGTGCCGATCTGTCCGACGTTGATGCGCGGGTCGCAGTGCAGGGCGAGGATGCGCGGCACACCCTCCAGGACACCCTGCTCGATGCAGGACAGCGCGCCGCCGGGCATGGTCTCCTCGGCCGGCTGGAAGATGATGCGCACGGCGCCGCCCAGCGGGGTGCTTTCGTGCATCCGATGCAGCACGAGGGCGATGCCCAACATGGTGGCGGTGTGGATGTCGTGGCCGCAGGCATGGGTAACGCCATGGTTCTTTGAGGCAAACGGAAGGCCCGTCTCCTCGATGATCGGTAGGGCGTCGATGTCGCCGCGGAGGGCGGTCGCGATGGGGCCCTCCCCAACGTCCACCGTCAGTCCGGTGCCTTCGAGGCGCCGGGGCTTCAGGCCGGCAGCCTCCAGGCGCTCGACAAGCTTGTCCGTGGTGCGGAACTCCTTGAAGGAAAGTTCAGGGTGCGCATGCAGGTCACGGCGGAATTCGGTCAGTTCCGGCAGAAGGTCGTCCAGCCAGGGCCCGACAGCGGGGGTCGGCTCGGTTTCAGTCGAGTAATTGCGCACGTCACAACCATAGCCACCCGGGCCCGGCCGCGCCTGAAAGTCGCCTCTTGGTTACGCCATGTTCACCGTTGGCAGTCCCCGGGAGACGAACGACGGTATGAGGGCCGCCGCTTAAGGCCCTAGAGAACGTCGGTGTCGCCGCTGGCCTTGAGCGCATCAACCGTGCCCTTGACAAGCTGGGCGTGCTCCGTAGTGGTGACAAGGAGGGCGTCCGGGGTGTCCACGATGACCACGTCCTTGATGCCGATGAGGGCGATCACGCGCTTGGTGTCGGACACCACCACCCCGCTGGCGTCCTCGCTGAAGACGCGTGCATGCTCGCCCAGCACAGTCATGCCGTCGACGTCGCCTGCATTGTTAAGGCGGCCGATGGCGGCAAAGTCTCCGACGTCGTCCCAGCGGAAAGTACCGGGGACGACGGCGACATCGCCCGCCGCCGCGGCGGGCTCGGCCACGGCGTAGTCGATGGCGATCTTAGGCAGCGTGGGCCACACGCGCGAGGTGACCTCTGCGCGATGCGGGGTGTCCCAGGCCGCGGCGATTTCCTGCAGCCCGGTAAACAGTTCCGGCTGGTTGTCTTCGAGGTGCTTGAGCATGAGCGCCACCGGGGCGACGAACATGCCGGCGTTCCAGACGTAGTCGCCAGCTTCGAGGTACTTCCGGGCGACCTCTTCGCTCGGCTTCTCAACGAACTCAACCACGGTGTGCGCATTCGGCGCACCATCTACGTCGAGTGCCCGGCCCGAGCGGATATAGCCGAAGCCCGTGGAGGCGTGCGTCGGCTTGATGCCGATGGTGACGATCTTCCCTGTGGCGGCCGTGTAGATGGCCTCGCGCACGGTGTCCTGGAAAAGCTCGTCCGGGCTGATGACCTGGTCCGCGGCGAACGAGCCCATGATGGTGCCGGGGTCGCGGCGGTGCAGGATGGCGGCTGCGAGTCCGATTGCAGCGCCGGAGTCCTTGGGTTCGCTTTCCAGGACCAGTTCGTCGTCGGAGACTTCAGGCAGTTGCCGGCAGACGGCGGCGCGGTGCGCCTCTCCCGTGACCACCAGGATGCGGCTGCCGGCGAGAGGTTCCAGGCGGTCGTACGTGGACCTCAGCAGCGTGCTGCCCGAACCAGTCAGGTCGTGCAGGAACTTAGGTGCAGCAGCTCGCGAGAGCGGCCATAGCCTTGTCCCGACACCGCCGGCCGGGATGACCGCGTGGAAGCGGTTCAGTGGCGATTTCGGGTTGGTCGCGTTGTCTGTAGTCACCGCAGTACCTTATCTGACGCAGATGGATACTGCGGGACAGAAGACGATGTGTGGCCTTTGTCTCACGAATGTCCCCAATTTACTGGTATTCCGCGAAACTCAAGCAATTGCCGGGACATCAAGGGGTACCTAAATTGAATAAGCTGTGGGCGAAGCCTAGATTTAGGCCTGAGCTACGAGTGCTCTCGCAGCAGGCGTTCCCCCCGCGTGGTCCCATGCCAGCGCCGCTGTGTTGCAGGAAGGTTTATTCAGTGCCGACAAAACCAGCTGGCACCTTGTACCGCGGCCGTGAAGGCATGTGGTCCTGGGTTGGACACCGTATTACCGGTGTAGTGATCTTTTTCTTCTTGTTGGTCCATGTGCTGGACACCTCATTGGTGCGCGTGTCCCCTGAGGCCTACACCGCCGTCATCGGCGCATACAAGAACCCCCTGATGGCCCTTGGCGAAACCGGCCTCGTTGCCGCAATTGTGTTCCACGCTTTCAACGGCCTGCGCGTCATCGCCGTCGACTTCTGGAAGAAGGGCGCAAAGTACCAGCGCCAGATGCTGTGGATCGTGCTGGCACTGTGGCTGGTCACCTTCGCGGCCTTCGCCATCCGCCACCTGTCCCTCGCTCTGGGAGGCCACTAGCCATGACGACCATTCAGTCCCCGCGCAGTGGGAACATCGGCTCCGGCAAGATTGCGCCCAAGTACACCCGCACCGGCGGCAGCAAGGGCAACTTCGAGATGCTCGCCTGGCTGTTCATGCGCCTCTCCGGCATCGTCCTGGTGGTGCTGATCTTCGGCCACCTGTTCGTGAACCTGCTGGTGGGCGAAGGCATCCACGCCATCGACTTCGGCTTCGTTGCCGGCAAGTGGGCAGACCCGTTCTGGCAGATCTGGGATCTTGCCATGCTGTGGCTGGCCATGCTGCACGGCACCAACGGTGTCCGCACGATCATCAACGACTACGCCGAAAAGGACTCCACGCGCTTCTGGCTCAAGGTAGTCCTGTACGCCGCCACCACGGTCATCATCATCCTTGGCACCCTGGTGATCTTCACCTTCAACCCGTGCCCCGTCGTCGACGGCGTTCAGCTGCCCGGCGGTTTCTGCCCGGCGCCGTAACGGCTCCCGCGCCTCCGCCGGCCCTGGCCGGCAGTGCGCAACTCAGCGGAGCAGCCTCCGCCGACCATCTGAATTAGAGAGAAAGAGCATCTAGTATGCAGGTCCACAAGTACGACGTAGTCATCGTCGGCGCCGGCGGCGCCGGCATGCGCGCGGCGATCGAATCCGGTCAGCGCGCACGAACAGCGGTACTGACCAAGCTCTACCCCACCCGCTCCCACACCGGTGCAGCACAGGGTGGCATGTGTGCAGCATTGGCCAACGTCGAAGAAGACAACTGGGAATGGCACACCTTCGACACCATCAAGGGCGGCGACTACCTGGTTGACCAGGATGCAGCCGAAGTCATGGCGAAGGAAGCCATCGACGCCGTGCTGGACCTGGAAAAGATGGGCCTGCCGTTCAACCGCACGCCCGAAGGACGCATTGACCAGCGCCGCTTCGGTGGCCACACGCGCGACCACGGCAAGGCCCCGGTCCGCCGCGCCTGCTACGCCGCCGACCGCACCGGCCACATGATCCTGCAGACGCTCTACCAAAACTGCGTCAAGCACAACGTTGAGTTCTACAACGAGTACTACGTCCTGGACCTGCTTATCGTCGAAGAGGACGCGGTCCGCGAGGACGGCACCCCGTACAAGCAGAAGCGCGTTGCAGGTGTGGTCTCCTACGACCTCGCCTCCGGCGAACTGCACGTCTTCCAGGCCAAGTCCGTGGTCTTCGCCTCCGGCGGCGCCGGCAAGGTCTTCAAGACCACCTCCAACGCCCACACCCTCACCGGTGACGGCATGGGCATCGCCTTCCGTCGCGGCATCCCCCTGGAAGACATGGAGTTCTTCCAGTTCCACCCGACCGGCCTCGCCGGCCTGGGCATCCTCCTCACCGAGGGTGCGCGTGGTGAAGGTGCCATCCTGCGCAACTCGGAGGGTGAGCGCTTCATGGAGCGCTACGCCCCCACCATCAAGGACCTCGCACCTCGTGACATCGTGGCCCGCGCCATGGCCAACGAAGTCCGTGAAGGCCGCGGCTGTGGCCCGGACAAGGACTACGTCCTCCTGGACCTGACCCACCTGGAGCCGGCCCACATCGAGGCCAAACTCCCGGACATCACCGAGTTCGCCCGCACCTACCTGGGTGTGGAACCGTTCACGGATCCGGTCCCCGTCTTCCCGACGGCGCACTACGCCATGGGCGGCATCCCCACCAACATCACCACCGAGGTGCTGCAGGACAACGACACGATCGTGCCGGGCCTGTACGCCGCCGGTGAAGTTGCCTGCGTCTCCGTCCACGGCTCCAACCGTTTGGGCACCAACTCGCTGCTGGACATCAACGTGTTCGGCAAGCGCGCCGGCATCGCCGCCGCCGAGTACTCCAAGACGGCCGACTTCGTCGAACTCCCGGAAGACCCGGAAGCCATGACCCGCGGCCTGCTGTCCGGTCTTCTCGAGGGCAACGGCACCGAGCGTGTTGCGCAGATCCGCAAGGAACTTCAGGACACCATGGACGCCAACATGCAGGTGTTCCGCACCAAGGAATCCCTTGAGCAGGTCCTGAACGACATCGAGAAATTCGAAGAGCGCTACAAGAACGTCACTGTCCAGGACAAGGGCAAGCGCTTCAACCTGGACCTGCTGGAAGCCGTTGAACTTGGCTTCCTCCTCGACATGGCCAAGGTCATGACCGTTGGTGCACTGCACCGTGAAGAGTCCCGCGGCGGCCACTACCGCGAGGACTTCCCGGACCGCGACGACGAAAAGTTCATGAAGCACTCCATGGCTTACCTGGACTCCTCCGTCACCGTCGGCTCGTCGGCCGAATCCGTTGCGGGCATCCGTCTCGAGACCAAGCCCGTTGTCTTCACCCGTTACGAGCCGATGGAGCGTAAGTACTAATGACTACCGAAATGGCAGAGCCCGCTTCCAAAATCGAGCTTCCCGCGAGTGTCGCCGGCGACGGTGAAATCCCCACGTTCCACATCACGCTGCGTGTGCGCCGCTACGACCCCGAGGTTTCGGAAGAAGCGCGCTGGGACGACTACAAGCTGACGATGTACGGCACGGACCGTGTGCTGGATGCCCTGCACAAGGTCAAGTGGGAAATCGACGGCAGCGTCTCCTTCCGCCGTTCCTGCGCCCACGGCGTCTGCGGTTCCGATGCCATGCGCATCAACGGCCGCAACCGCCTGGCCTGCAAGACACTGCTGAAGGACCTGGACACCACCAAGCCCATCACCGTTGAACCGATCAAGGGCCTCCCCGTGGAGAAGGACCTGATCGTGGACATGGAGCCGTTCTTCCAGTCCTTCCGCGAAGTCATGCCGTTCCTCATCAACAAGGGCCACGAGCCCACCAAGGAACGCCTGCAGTCCGTCGAGGACCGCGAACGCTTTGACGACACCACCAAGTGCATCCTGTGCGCGGCGTGCACCTCCTCCTGCCCGGTCTTCTGGACCGACGGCCAGTACTTCGGCCCGGCAGCGATCGTCAACGCCCACCGCTTCATCTTCGACTCCCGTGATGATGCCGGCGACATGCGCCTGGAGATCCTCAACGACAAGGAAGGTGTGTGGCGCTGCCGCACCACCTTCAACTGTTCCGAAGCATGCCCGCGCGGCATCCAGGTGACGCAGGCAATCGCCGAGGTCAAGCAGGCCATCCTGGCCCGCAAGATCTAGGTCGCCGTTACCCAAGGACAGCACGACGACGGCGCCGCTCACCACTGATGGTGAGCGGCGCCGTCGTCGTTAATGTGGTCATCGACAAGCACAGCGGCCAGCGACAATCACAAGGAGATCAGCGTGTCACGCTCGGAAAAGATCAGCTTCGAAGGCAGCAGCGGCGAGATGCTGGCAGGAATCGTGGATGTGCCTGAAGGTCCCGTGCGCGGCTGGGGCGTGTTCTCGCACGGCCTGACGCTCGGCAAGGACAGCCCCGCAGCGTCCCGCATCTGCAAGGGCCTGGCAGATGCGGGCGTGGGCATGCTGCGCTTCGACAACCTTGGCCTGGGCGGTTCGGGCGGCGAGTGGTCGGCTGGCTCCTTCAGCGTCAAAGTGGCGGACACCGTACTGGCCGCGGAGTTCATGCGCGCCCAGGGCCGGGAGGTCTCACTGCTGGTGGGGCACTCCTTTGGCGGCGCCGCGGTGCTTGCCGCAGCGCGGAGCGTTCCCGGGCTCGACGCCGTGGTCACGGTGGGTGCACCGTTCGAGCCCAAGCACGTGGAGCACATGTTCGACGCCGAGATCGGCACCATCCTGAACGAGGGCAGCGCCGTGGTGGACCTCGGCGGACGGCGCATGGAAGTGCGCCGGCACTTTGTCGAGGACGTGGAGGCCGCCGATCTCCGTGACTGCATCCGGACCCTGCACAAGCCGCTCCTGGTGATGCACTCCCCCACCGACAACACTGTGGGGATCGACAACGCCAGCGAGATCTTCCGCACGGCCCGGCACCCGCGCAGCTTCATCTCGCTCGAGGGCAGCGAGCACCTGCTCACGGGCAAGGGCCAGGCGGCCCGCGTGGCCCGCATCATCGCCGCGTGGGCAGACCAGTACCTCGACGCCGTCTAGCGTCCGCAGGCGCGTGGGGTGGGATGTGGCGGGAGCCGAGCGCGGACTTGGCCGGCGGGCCCGGGCCAGCAGTTCGGTGCTGAAGACCTGCAGGAGGGTGGTGCCCGCACCGGCCAGGGCCGTGGCTTCCAGGAAGGGCCGCCTGCCCAGTTTCAGGCCGCCGGCCAGGCGGAACAGGATGGCCGCCGTCGCCCAGTTCAGCAGCAGGGGGACGGCGATCTTCACGATTCCAGCCACCGGACCGGCGACGGCCTCGTCCAGGCGCAGGAGCCCGATCAGCCAGCCCGCGGCAGTGCCGAAGACCAGGGACACGCCCGCGCTCAGGACCAGGACCACGCCGAGCAGCAGGAGCGTCGCGGCGTCGCCGAGCTTCAGCAGGACGGGGTTCCGCTCGAGGGCGGGCAGGCGAAGGACGCCGCGCAGGCCATCCCGGACCCCGCTCATCCAGCCGAGCGAGGCGAACACGGTGACCGCTGCGGCGATGACTGCGGTCAGGCCCAGCCCGGAAGGATTCAGAAGCTCCTGTGGCTCCACCAGCCCCTCACCGCCGTCGAGCTTCAACAGACCGGGCGCCGCCAGCGACACACTCTCGATGATGGAGTCCACCAACGCGGGGTTGCTGCTCAGGACCAGGCCCGCCAGGGCAAAGCCCGTGGCGAGGAGGCCGGTGATGGCGAAGAACATGGTGAAGCCGATGCCGGCGCTCAGGAGGGGACCGTGCTGCTGCGTGTAGTGCTGCCAGGCGCGCAGCGGCAGCAGCGTGGAGAACCTGGCCTGCAGGAGCCTGAACAGGACGGGCGCCGATTTCAAGACGCCCTGGCCGGAGCGGCGGGCGTGGCCCCATTCCTGCCTGCGCTGGATCAGCTGGAGTTTGAGCTTGGCCCGCTCAGTTGGCAGCGGCGGCTTGTCCGCTGCTCGAGCTGGATTCCGCTTCGCGTGCTTCGTGACTGTCGCTGCCAAAGTCCAGCTCTTCCCGTAGCTGCCAGATGCCGTTCGAGTCGTGCTCGTAAAGTCCCATGCTAACCACGGGGAAGGTGGCGCTGTAGTCCTGCAGGACCGTTTCGGCCTCATCGAGGCTTTCCGGGGCGACATCGTGGGCCACGGTGACGTGCGGGTGGTAGGGGAAGGGCAGCAGCCGCTCGAGCGGGCCGGTCTGGAGCCGTTCGTGCAGCCGGACGCACTCCTCGAAGCCGTCCTCGACGTTGACGAACACCACCGGGGAGACGGGCCTGAAGGAGCCGGTGCCGGAGATGGTGATGCTGAAGGGAGCCTGCTGCCGGGCGACCTCCCGGACGTGGTCCCGTGTGGCGTCCCAGTCCTGGGTGGGCGTGGTGGTGATCAGGGTGATGTGGGCCGGGATGACCTCCGCCATGGGATCGCCGAAGGAGGCGCGCCACTGCTGGAGCTCTTCGGCGATCTCCGGCGGGAAGCCGAGGATGACGCCGACGCACATGCTGTCTCCGGTACCGCAGTCGGTACCGGAGACAGGCTGCTGGCGCGCATCAACGTCCGGACCGCCTGCACCCCGGGGGGAAGAGGTCTCAGCGTTGAGCTTGCCGGCGGCGCACATGGGCTTAGCGGTTTCCCTGGGCTCCGCCGTACGGCAGGAAGCCGACCTTGGCGTAGACATCGGCCAGCGTGGCCGAGGCGATCTCTCGGGCCTTGGCGGCGCCGTGGGCCAGGAGGCGGTCCAGTTCGGCCGGGTCCGCCAGGAGTTCGTTGGCGCGGTCCCGGATGGGGGCAAGGTGGCCCGAGACGAGCTCGGCCAGGTCCACCTTCAGGTGGCCGTACATCTTTCCCTCATAGTCCGCCACGATCTTGTCCACGGACTCGCCGCTGATGGCCGAGTAGATGCTCAGGAGGTTGGAAACGCCCGGCTTGGTCTCGCGGTCGTAGCGGATTTCCGTCTCGGTGTCCGTGACCGCGGACTTGATGCGCTTGGCGGTGATCTTGGGCTCGTCAAGCAGGTTGATCAGGCCGGCGGGCGAGTCCGTCGACTTGGACATCTTGGCCGTGGGGTTCTGCAGATCGTAGATCTTGGCCGATTCCTTCTGGATGAAGGCCTGCGGAACCTGGAAGGTCTCGCCGAAGCGGCTGTTGAAGCGGTTGGCCAGGTCCCGGCTAAGTTCAACGTGCTGGCGCTGGTCCTCGCCCACCGGCACACCGTGCGGCTGGTAGAGCAGGATGTCCGCGGCCTGCAGGATCGGATACGTGAACAGGCCCACGCTGGCGTGGTCCGAGCCCTGCTTCTGGGCCTTGTCCTTGAACTGCGTCATGCGGGCGGCCTCGCCCATGCCCGTGATGCAGTTCAGCACCCAGGCGAGCTGGGCATGTTCGGGCACGTGGGACTGGACGAACAGCGTGCACTTGTCCACGTCCACGCCGCCGGCGATGTACTGCGCGGCGGTGATCCGGGTGCGGCGGGCCAGTTCTACCGGATCCTGCGGCACTGTGATGGCGTGCAGGTCCGGGATGAAGAAGATGGCGTCGTACTCGTCCTGCATCCGGACCCAGTTGACCAGCGCGCCCAGGTAGTTGCCCAGGTGCAGGGAATCGGCCGAGGGCTGCATGCCGGACAGCACGCGGTGCTTGGCCCCGGCAGCCAGTTTGGTGGAGGTGGCCGTCGCAGCGGACACAGCGGTTTCAGTTGTGGTGGAGCTCGTCATGGGGAAACTTTCAAAAGGCTTAGAGCCGGTAGTCCACTACCAGCGGTGCGTGGTCGGAGAAGCGGGTGTCATATGACGCCGCCCGGTCAACCACAGCCGACACAGCAGCTGCGGCAAGGCCCGGGGTGGCCATGTGGTAGTCGATACGCCAGCCTGTGTCGGTGTCAAAGGCCTGGCCGCGCTGGGACCACCACGTGTAGGGGCCAGCGACATTTCCTGCCAGACCCCTGTGGACATCCCTCCATCCGATTTCTTCACCGAAGAAGCGGTCGAAGTACGCACGCTCCTCCGGTAGGAAGCCGGCACGCTTAACGTTGCCCTTCCAGTTCTTGATGTCGAGTTCGGTGTGGCCCACGTTGAGGTCGCCGACCACCAGCGCATGGGCGCTGTGCTTGGCGAGCTCGGGCAGGCGGGTGCTCATGACGTCCAGGAAGCGGTACTTGTCCACCTGCTTGGGGGTATCCGCCTCGCCCGAGTGCACGTAGGCGCTGACCACGGTCAGGGTGGTGTCCTCACCGGCGGCGGTCTTCAGCGCGTAGTCGGCCTCGACCCAGCGTCCGGTGGTGGCAAAGTAGTCGTCGCCAATGCCGACACGGGTGGCGTCGGGTTCCTGGCGGGAGGCGATCGCAACACCGGCGCGGCCCTTGGCCTCGGCTTCGGCGTGCAGGATGTGCCAGCCCTCGCCGATCAGCTGGTGGACCACCTCGTCAGGGGCACGGACTTCCTGCAGGCAGAGGATGTCCACGTCACGGGGCTCCAGCCAATCGGCCATGCCCTTCTTGTAGGCGGCGCGAATGCCGTTGACGTTGACCGATGCGATGCGAAGGAAGTCCTTCTTCAATGCCGTGCTCACCCGCTCCACTCTAGTCGATGATGGTGCCGCTGACCGGCTCGGCAGAGCCGCCCGGGGACTTGATCATGTCGCGGGCATTCGTGGACGTGATGGCGATGGTCTCCAGCGCGCGGTTGATGGTGTCCTGGTCCGCAGCCTCGCCCTTGGCACGCTCGTCCTCCACCACGCGGACCTGCACCTGGACGATCTTGAAGGAGTGGTCCAGCTTGAGGTCGCGGATCTCGTCCGCCTCGTTGCGCTCGGAAACCACCCGGGTGCCGCCCTGGTCCGCACTGCCCGACGACGGTGCGCGGCCGGCTGCGGCGTTGAACGCATTTTGCGCTTCCGTCAGCCTGGCGCCGGCGCGCTTGGCTGCCTTCTGGATGCTGAACACCACGAAGGCGGCGAGCGCGAGCCAGCCGAGGGAGACCACTGCTACGATCCAGCCCACGACGTCGTTCTGGTTGGCGGCGAAGATGACGGCCACCAGGAACGCGATGATCACCACCGTCATGCCCAGGCCGCCGATGCGGAAGCCCTTCAAGACGCCCTTCGCAGGCTGGGAAGACGGTGCAGAAGACTGGGGGTCGCCAAGAGAATGCATGGATCAATTGTCGCAAATCCCGGAGGATGCCTGCGCCATTCCACGGATGGCGAACAGGAACAGCCCTACTTCAGGAACAGCTGGCGCAGGCGTCCCGTGGTGAGCATGATGCCCAGGACGATCATCACGAGGTAGTAGCCCACGTGCACGGCGGTGGCGGAGCTGAAGGAGCCGATGCTGATCTGGCGCAGCAGCTCCACCCCGTGCCAGAGGGGCATGGCCTGGATGAGCCACTGGATGTACTGCGGGTAGACGCTGAGCGGGTAGAACGTGGCGCTGAAGAGGAACATCGGCAGCATGAAGAAGTTGATCCAGTCCATCTGCTGGAAGGTCTTCATGAAGCTGGTGATGCCCATGCCGAAGCTGGCGAAGCCGAACGCGATGAGCACCGAGGCCGGGACCATGAGCAGGGCCCACGGCGTGGTGATGAGCCCCATGACGCCCATGACGGCGGTGAAGCCGGTGGCGTAGAGGAGTCCGCGGAGCAGGGCCAGGAAGATCTCGCCGATGGCCACATCCAGCGGCCCCAGCGAGGTGTAAAGCATGCCCTGGTAGAGCTTGGCGAAGTTCATCTTGAAGAAGACGTTCCACGTGGAGTCGTACACCGCACCGTTCATCGCGGACACGGCCAGGAGCGCCGGGGCGATGTAGGCGGCGTAGCTGATCTCCTGCCCGCCGGGGCCCTGGATGGCGCCCACGATCGAACCAAGGCCCACGCCCATGGCGATCAGGTACAGCACCGGCTCAAAGAAGCCGGACACCAGGATGAGCCAGGTGCTGCTCTTTGCCGCCATGAGACCACGGGAGACAACGGCCAGGGCGTTGCGGGAGTACAGTGGCCCGAAGGTGCGCTGCCGGGCCGCCTCGGTGGCGCTGCGGGGTCCCGGGTGTCCTTCGGCCAGCGCGCTCATGAGCCCATCCTTTTGGCGAATTGGCGGCGCGTCAGCACCCAGCCGGCGGAGGCTGTGGCCACCAGGAACACGAGGTGCGCGAGGGTCAGCAGGGGTGGCTCCTCCAGTCCGTATGTCAGCACGCGGCCCAGTTCCGTGCCGTGCCACACCGGCGAGATCCAGCCGATCCAGCGCACTGCCAGCGGCAGCGAATCCAGGGGGAAGAATGTCCCGGAGAACAGGAACAGCGGCATGACGATGAAGCGCTGCACCAGGGCGAACTGGCCGGAGTCCTTGGTGAGACTCGATGCGTATGCCATCAGGGGCAGCCCGAAGGAGAGCGCCGCCAGCGTGGCCACGAGCGCCGACAACCAGCCCCAGCCGCTCGGCGACGCCCCGAACAGCGCGACGACGGCAAAGTAGATGAGCGATTGGAGCAGGAATCGCAGGGTGCCGGCCATGATGTGGCCGGCGGCGATCTGCTGCGGAACCAGCGGTGAGGCGTGCGGGCCGAAGAACACCCGCCGCCATTTGAAGCCGTCCATGATCGGGTAGGAGAACTCGCCGGACGCCGTCATGACCGCGGCCGAGACGAGCAGGGCCGGGGCGATGAAGGACAGGTAGCTGACGCCGAATACGGCGTCAGCGTTGGCATCCACGAGGCTCGCGAGGCCGACGCCCATGGCAAAGAGGTAGGCCACGGGCTGCCCTACGCTGTATAGGAACACGGACCAGCCGTAGCCCCGCATTACGCGCAGCACCTGTTCGGCGTAGAAGAACGAACCCCAGCGCCGGGCGCGCGCGGCAGAGACGGCCGGTGAGTGGGCCCTAGTCAACTGTTCTCCCTAGTCAACGAGGCTCCTGCCGGTCAGCCGGAGGAACACGTCCTCCAGCGAGGAACGGCGCACCAGCGATGTCAGCGGGCGCAGCCCGCGGGCCGTGACCTGCTCAAGGGCGGCCTCGCCGTCGTCGGCGTAGATCAGCACGCGGTCCGGGAGCGCCTCGAGCCGCTCGCCAATGCCCTGGAGCTCGACGCCGATGCCCGCGTTCCGTTCGGAACCGAACCTGAGCTCCAGGACCTCCCGGGTGGAGTGTTCGCGGATGAGGCTGGCCGGCGAGCCCTCGGCCATGATGCGGCCCTTGTCGACGACGATCAGCCGGTCGCAGAGCTGTTCTGCCTCGTCCATGTAGTGGGTGGTGAGGATGAGCGTGACGCCCTGCTCCTTGAGCCGGAAGAGCCGGTCCCAGAGCGTGTGGCGGGCCTGCGGGTCCAGGCCGGTGGTGGGTTCGTCGAGCAGCAGGATCCGGGGCTCATTGATGAGCGCCCGTGCAATGGTGAGGCGCCGCTTCATGCCGCCGGAGAGGGCGTCCACCTTGGACTTGGCCTTGTCAGTCAGCTGGGCGAATTCGAGCAGTTCGTCGGCCTTGGGACGCAGGTAGCTCAGGGGCAGCCCAAAGTAGCGGCCGTAGACGATGAGGTTCTCGCGGACGCGCAGCTCCTCGTCCAGGTTGTCCTGCTGCGGCACCACGCCCAGGTGGGCGCGGACTTCCGGGCCGTGGTTGTCCGGGTCCAGTCCCATGATGCTGAGCGTTCCCGAGCTCCGACGGGACACGCCGCCGATCATCTTCATGGTGGTGGACTTGCCCGCGCCGTTGGGGCCAAGCAGGCCGAAGGACTCCCCCGCCGGAACTTCGAAGGAGACGGCGTCGACGGCGGTGAGGTCGCCGTATGTCTTGGTGAGGTTCCGGGCGCTGATGACGATGGGTGGGTTCATGTGGAAGCTGGCTGACGTGGATGCGGAGCGGATGGCTTCATTGTGCACCCTCCGCAGAATAGTGGAGCCAAGGAATGCGTGAAAGACCCCTTGCAGAGTTTTCTGCGAGGGGTCTCTCGGAAAATGCGGGGAGGTGTTGCCGGGCGTCGTGGCGGTGCCTGGCTAAGAGCCTGCTGAACTAGTGCTGCGCGGCCAGCTGGCGTTCGGCGGCTTCGACCACGTTGGTCATGAGCAGCGCCACCGTCATGGGCCCAACGCCGCCGGGGTTCGGAGAAATCCAGCCGGCCACCTTCGCAGCGGCGGGGTCGATGTCGCCGTGGACCTTGCCCTTGCCCGTGGCAGGGTCGGTCTCACGGGTGACACCGACGTCGAGCAATGCAGCGCCCGGCTTCACGTCCGAAGCCTTGACGATGTGCTTCACGCCGGCCGCGCCCACGATCACATCGGCCTGCCGGAGCAGCTCCGACATATTGGTGGTGCCCGTGTGAGTCAGGGTTACCGTGGCGTTGATCTCGCGGCGGGTCAGCAGCAGGCCGATGGACCGGCCGATCGTGACGCCGCGTCCGACCACCACCACGTGTTTGCCCTTGAGGTCATAGCCGTTGCGCAGCAGCAGCTCAATGACACCGCGGGGTGTGCACGGCAGGGGCGTGTCGATGGGTCCGTTGACGTTGAGCACAAGGCGGCCCAGGTTGGTCGGGTGCAGGCCGTCGGCGTCCTTGGCGGGGTCGATCCGCTCCAGGATGGCGTCCGTGTCAATGTGCTTGGGCAGCGGCAACTGCACAATGTACCCGTGGCATCCAGGATCCGCATTGAGTTCGTCAATGAGGGCCTCAACCTCGGCCTGGGTGGCGTCCGCGGGCAGCTCACGCTGGATCGAATTCATCCCGATCTCCACCGACTGCTTGTGCTTCATGGACACGTACAGCTGCGAGGCCGGGTCCGCACCCACGAGCACGGTCGCGATTCCGGGGATGACGCCTCGGGCCTTCAGGGCCGCCACTCGTTCGGTCAGTTCTGCCTTGATGGCTGCGGCGGTGGCCTTGCCGTCCAGGATCTGTGCGGTGGGCTGTGTCATTCCGTCTGCTCTTTCTGGGTGGGTGAGCTGTTGAGGGGGCTCATGCCGACGGGATCCGCCGCCTGGTGTGGGGCGCCGGATCCCGTCAGCTGATCCGGATCAGTGTCCGGGGTGTTCGTGTCAGTGCTCCGCGAGGGGGCGGGTTACCACTGCTCGTGCTGCGGGTACAGCGGGAAGTCGGCTGCCAGCTTGTCGACGCGGGTCTGGAGGGCCTGGATGTCGGTGGCGGAGCCGGACTTCAGCGCGGTGGCGATGATGTCCGCAACCTCGGTGAACTCTGCCGCGCCGAAGCCACGGGTGGCCAGGGCCGGAGTGCCGATGCGCAGGCCGGAGGTGACCATCGGCGGGCGCGGGTCGAACGGCACGGCGTTGCGGTTGACGGTGATGCCCACGGAGTGCAGGAGGTCTTCTGCCTGCTGGCCGTCCAGCTGCGAGTTGCGCAGGTCCACGAGCACCAGGTGGACATCCGTGCCGCCCGTCAGGACCGAGACGCCGGCGTCGGCGACGTCGGACTGGT
Source organism: Arthrobacter cavernae (assembly GCF_017368795.1). Lineage (GTDB taxonomy): Bacteria > Actinomycetota > Actinomycetes > Actinomycetales > Micrococcaceae > Arthrobacter > Arthrobacter cavernae. Next base: position 235,309 of record NZ_JAFNLL010000002.1, read on the forward strand.
TGAGGCGGTCGGCGATGATCTTGGCGCCTTCGAGGACGCGCTCCTGGCGCTCCTTGAATTCCTCGCCGGCGGCGATCTTGAAGGCCACGGCCTTGGCCGCGATGACGTGCATGAGCGGGCCGCCCTGCTGGCCCGGGAAGACGCTGGAGTTGAGCTTCTTGGCCCACTCCTGCTTGGCCAGGATCACACCGGAGCGCGGGCCGGACAGGGTCTTGTGCACGGTGGAGGTCACGACGTCGGAGTACGGGACCGGGCTCGGGTGCAGGCCTGCTGCCACCAGACCGGCGAAGTGTGCCATGTCCGTCCAGAGCAGGGCGCCGACCTCGTCCGCGATGGAGCGGAAGGCTGCGAAGTCGAGGTGGCGCGGGTAGGCGGACCAGCCGGCGATGATGACCTGCGGCTTCTCGGCGATGGCCTGCTCGCGCAGCTTGTCCATGTCGATGCGGAAGGTGTCTTCTTCGACCTGGTAGGCGGCAACGTTGTAGAGCTTGCCGGAGAAGTTCAGCTTCATGCCGTGGGTCAGGTGTCCGCCGTGGGCCAGGGACAGGCCCAGGATCTTGTCACCGGGGGTGATCATGGCGGACAGTGCCGCGGCGTTGGCCTGGGCACCGGAGTGCGGCTGGACGTTGGCGTACTCGGCGCCGAAGAGGGCCTTGACGCGGTCGATCGCGAGCTGCTCGGCGATGTCGACGTATTCACAGCCGCCGTAGTAGCGGCGGCCCGGGTAGCCCTCGGCGTACTTGTTGGTCAGCACGGAGCCCTGGGCTTCCATGACGGCGCGGGGGGCGAAGTTTTCGGAGGCGATCATTTCCAGGGTGCCGCGCTGGCGGCCAAGTTCCTGGTCAAGGACCGCGGCGATCTCGGGGTCAATCTCGGCAAGCGACTGGTTGCTGATGGTCGCGGAGGTGGTAGTAGTCACGAAGAACTCCTGGCTAGGCAACGGGGAACTGCTACAGGTCAGGCTACCGGCAGGGGTAATCCCGCGTCCCTCTCATTACGAGGGATGGCACCGGTAAAACGTGACCCTCGGCCCAGGCGTACGATCCGTGGTCTTCATGATTGCCGCTCCCTGGTGGTACACCACCCAACGCCAGTTGCGACGCCTTAAACAGTACAACAAGGGAGCACGGGTAGGCTTGACTGTGTGACTGACTCCACCCTGCCTGCCGCTTTTGTCGTAACACTGTCCTGCCCGGACCGCCCCGGAATCGTCCACGCCGTGGCCGGAGCCCTGCTGGAGGCCGGATGCAACATCGCCGACTCGCAGCAATACGGCAGCCCCAGCACCGGCAACTTCTTCATGCGCGTCGAAGCCACCACGTCGTCCAGCCAGGCCGAACTGAGCGCTTCCCTGGCACCCGTGGCCGAAGCCTTCGGCATGACCTGGCAGATCAGCCCGGTGGGCCGGAAGGTCCGTACCCTGATCCTGGGTTCCAAGGACGCGCACTGCCTGAACGACCTCCTGTTCCAGCAGCGCACCGGCACCCTTCCCATCGAGGTCCCGGCCATCGTCTCCAACCACCGCGACCTTGAGGGCCTTGCCGAGTTCTACGGCATCCCGTTCCACCACATTCCCGTCACCCCGGACACCAAGCCCCAGGCCGAGGCCGCGCTCCTGAAGCTCATCGCCGAGCATGACATCGAACTGACTGTCTTGGCCCGCTACATGCAGGTGCTCTCCGACGAACTCTGCACGGAGCTCAACGGCAGGGCCATCAACATCCACCACTCCTTCCTGCCCTCCTTCAAGGGCGCCAAGCCGTACCATCAGGCACACGCCCGCGGCGTGAAGATCATCGGCGCCACGGCACACTACGTGACCGCGGACCTGGACGAGGGTCCCATCATTGAGCAGGAAGTCATCCGCGTGGACCACGCCCGCACGGCCGAGCAGTTTGTGCAGATGGGCCGCGACGTGGAAGGCCGCACACTGGCCCAGGCCGTGCAGTGGCACGCCGAGCACCGTGTGCTGCTGGACGGCTCCCGGACCGTGGTGTTCAACTAACTGCCCTCCTAAGCTGGTCCCATGCAGGGCATCCCTGAACCGGCCGACCATGAGGCGGACCTCGCGGCGTTTTACGATCGCCAGGCACCCATCCGGAACACGCGTTCCCTGACGCCGCACCGGGTCGAATGCCGCGAGTGGTTCATCCGCCTGCTGAAGGACGAGCACAGGCATTCGGTGTTCGAACTTGGCTGCGGCACCGGCGTCGAGGGTTTGGAGTTCGTCCGGGCGGGACTGCACTACACCGGCGTGGACCTGTCCGAGGAAAGCATCCACGTGGCCCGTGGCAACGGACTCGACGCCACAGTCGCCAGCGGCCGCAGCCTGCCGTTTCCCGACGGCGCCTTCCCGGCGGTGTGGACGATGAGCACCCTTCTGCATGTCCCCAACAGCAGAATCCACGACGTCGCCGGCGAACTCGTGCGGGTCAGCGCGCCCGGCGCGCCAATCGCCGTCGGGCTCTGGTCAGGAGACGATGAAGAGGTCCTCAACCCGGAGGACCAGGATGAACCCCGGCGGTTCTTCAGCCGGCGCAGCGACGAGACTGTGCAGAGGATCTTTGGCGAGCACGGCACCGTGGAACACTTCCGGACCTGGCCGGAAGGCTTCGGCGTCGAGTCCGGCCCGGGCGCCGGGCAATGGGTGCAGCACTACCAGTTCCTGGTGCTGCGGACACCGTCCGTCTGAACCACAACAAATGCGACTTGGATGGGATGGGTGGGGCGGACGCCGTGATCTAGGCTTGCCCCATGGCTCCCTCTTACACCTTCGCCGGGGACACCCCGGCCATCCATGACTCCGCCTTCGTGGCACCCACCGCGTCGATCATCGGCAAGGCCAGCCTGGGCGAAAACTCCAGCGCCTTCTACGGCGTTTCCGTGCGCGCGGACACCGCTGCCATCAGCGTCGGCGCCGGTTCGAACCTGCAGGACAACGTGGTCCTGCATGCCGATCCCGGCTTCCCGTGCACCGTCGGCGAGCGCGTCAGCGTGGGGCACGCCGCCGTCGTGCACGGCTGCACGGTGGAGGACGACTGCCTCATCGGCATGAGCGCCACCATCCTCAACGGCGCCGTGATCGGCACCGGCTCACTCGTGGCGGCGGGCGCCGTGGTCCTCGAAGGCACAGTCATCCCGCCGCGATCCCTGGTGGCCGGTGTCCCCGCCAAGGTCCGGCGGGAGCTCAGCGAGGAAGAGTTCCAGGGCGTGCTGCGCAACGCGGCGCACTACCAGGAGCTCGCCGCGGCGCACCGGGAGATGCACGCAGAACTGGCCCAGTAATCACAATGCGGGGCCCGCAACGCTTGGGCCGGGTCAGTCCAGGCTGATCGGTCCCAGCTCGTCGAGCAGATCGCCGGGGCCGGGGTTGCCGGGCCGCGAGGCTCCGCCGAGGTGGTTCACCACGCCCCAGACGGCGTTCAGGCCCGTGGTGACGGCGCCCTCGGCCCAGCCTGCGGTGAATGAGACGTCGTCGCCCGCTAGGAAGATGCCGCGCTGGCTCTCCGGCAGCTTGTCCTGCTTGAAGTGGGTGAACAGGCGCTGCTGGTAGCGGTAGTGCCCCGGCAGGTTTGCCTTGAACGCGCCCATGAAGTTGGGGTCGGCCTCCCAGGACACCGTGATCGGCTGGCCCACGATGTGGCTGGCGATGTCCACACCCGGGTAGATCTGCTCCAGTGAGTGCAGCATGAGCTTGACGCGCTCCTCGGCACTCAGCGCGAGCCACTTCAGGGCGTCGTCGTTCCACGTGTAGGACAAGAGGATCACGGCGGGCTTGTCCGGGCCGTCGTCGAGCAGGTACGTCGCCCGGTTGAGCCGGTCCGTCAGCGTCATGGACAGCACTTCCCGGCCCGTTTCTGGGTCGATGTCCTTCCAGAACGGCCGGTCCACCATCACGAAGGTCTTGGACGACTGCATGTAGTGCGAGCGCTCAATCGCCGTCCACAGCTCCGAGGGGAACAGCGATTCCTCGGTGTGGATGCGGGTGGACAGCAGCCACGACTGGCAGGTGGTCACCACGGCCCGGTACGCGGCTTCGCGGCCCCAGCGCTCGCGCACCAAGAGGTCTCCGCTGCCCGCGCGGCTGATGCTGTCCACGGCGCCGCGCGGGGAACCGGAGTGCAGGGAGGCCAGGGAGGTTCCCCCGGGCCAGTGGGCCATGCCCGACGGCGCGTGGTTCCAGAGCGCTTCCGGCAGCCGCTGCGCTCCCCCGGTGACGAGCCGGTGCTGGTCATCGGCATCCGTGTAGACCACGCGCAGGATCTCCAGGATGGAGTTGGGGAAGTCGGTGTCCCAGCCGCCGGTGCCGAAGCCGACCTGGCCGAAGGCCTCGCGGTGGGCGAAGCCTGCCTCCTTGAAGGATGTGCTGGCGGCGATGAAGCCGTAGAAGGTCTGCTCGTCCAGCTGCGGGAGCAGGCCGTTCCAGAGCTCCTTGATCCGGGAGGTGTCCCGGGCCCGGATGGCTTCCTGCATCTCGCTGAAGGCCGCGCCGTCGTTGACGGCTGCTTTCCACGCGGCCGCGACCTCGTGGAAGAACTCCGGGAGCTCGTCCGGGGTGGCGGCATAGTGCTTCTTGCCGGCCAACTCGATCACCGTGCTGGAGGTTGCCGGAGCGAGCGGATTGGGGAAGTCCTGGGTGTCCAGGCCCAGGAGGTCCACGTAGTGGTAGAACGCCTTGCCCGAGACCGGGAAGCGCATGCCGCCGAGGTCCGCCACCACGCCGGGCGCCGAGGGGAAGCTGGCTGTCCGGAGCCGGCCGCCGACCTGGTCGGCCTCGTAGACCACAGGCTTCAGGCCGAGCTTCATGAGCTCGTACGCCGTGACGAGTCCGGAGAGGCCGGCACCGATCACTGCCACCTCCGTGCCGTACAGCTCCGGCGGAACCGTGCCGAGGCCGTCCGGGTGCGCCAGGTAGTGGTCGTAGCTGAAGGGGAAGTCCGGGTTCAGCATGGTGATGGGCGCCTCGGCCGTCCCGGGAGCGAGCTCGGCGGGCAATTCGGTGGCGATGGTCATGAAAGTTCTGCCTTCACAGGTTCCGGGTTTGAGGCCCTGGTGGATAGTTCACGGTAGTCCTGCTCGCTGAGCGCGGCTACCTTCGAGTTCCGGCGTCCGTAGCCGAAGTAGAGGGCGACTCCCACGAGCATCCAGCCGCCGAACACCACCCAGGTATCGGCGCCGAGGTTGGCCATGAGGTAGGCACACATCAGAGTGCCGAGGACCGGGGTCAGCGGGTACAGCGGGACGCGGAAACTGCGCTTGAGCTCCGGCCGGTTGCGCCGCAGGTAGATGACCGCCACGTTCACCAAGGCGAAGGCGAAGAGCGTGCCGATGCTGGTGGCGTCCGCCAGCGCTCCCAGCGGGACCAGCCCGGCGGTGAGTGCGACGGCGGTACCCACGATGAGCGTTCCGGCCACCGGGGTGCCGGTGCGGCGGGAGACGCGGCCGAAGATCCTGGGCACCATGCCATCGCGGGACATCGAGAGCAGGATGCGCGTCTGGCCGTAAAGAACAGTCAGCACGATGCTCGCAATGGCAAGCACGGCGCCGGCGGAAAAGACCAGGGCGATCCAGGGCTGCCCGGTGACCTCGTGCAGGATCTGCACCAGGGCTGCTTCAGTACCGTCGAACCAACCCCACGGACGGGCCCCAATGGCGGCGACGGCAACCAGCACGTAGATGCTGGTGACGATCACCATGGAGAGCATGATGGCCCTGGGCAGGTCGCGCTTGGGGTTCTTGGCTTCCTCACCTGCCGTGGAGGCTGCGTCAAAGCCGATGTAGGAGAAGAAGACACTCGAAGCGGCAGCAGACACGCCGGCTGCGCCCATGGGCAGGAGCGGCGCAAAGTTGCCGGCGTTGAAGGCGCTGAAGGCCACGGCGCAGAAGAAGAGCAGGATGCCCACCTTGATGACGACGATCGCCGTGTTGATCCACGCGCTCTCCCGGGCGCCGCGGACCAGCAGGACCATGGCCAGCACCACGATCACCATGGCCGGGATGTTGACCACTCCGCCGTCACCCGGCGGCTGGGACATGGCCTCCGGGAGGAACTGGCCGAAGGCCGCCAAAGTCTCGTTGACATACTGGCCGGCACCCACGGCAACCGCAGCGACGGAGACCGCGTATTCCAGGACGAGGCACCAGCCGCAGATCCAGGCCATGCCCTCGCCCATGGTGGCGTAGGCATAGGAGTAGCTGGATCCGGCCACCGGCACGAGGCCGGCCATTTCGGCGTAGGACACGGCAGAGAGCAGGGCGGCAAGGCCTGCGATCACAAAGGAGATCCAAATGGCGGGGCCCGCCAGCGGAACGGATTCGCCCAGGATCACGAGGATGCCGGTGCCCAGCGTGGCACCCACGCTGATCATGGTCAGCTGCAGGACGCCGAAGCTGCGGACCAGGGGCGTGCCGCCCTCGCTGCTTCCCGCCTCGCTGACCATCTGGCCGATGGGCTTGCGGCGCAGCAGCTGCGCGCCGAGACCGGGCCGGGCAGCAGCCTCGGCGGTCCTTGTTTTGGTGTTGGCAGGCACAGTCACCGTTGACGCCCCTTCAGAGTAGTGTCAGTTTTCCCACCACCAGAGTAGGCATGTGAGCCAGCTCTCAGGGAGGTGCAAAATGACCTATAGTGTTCAACCATGAGACGTAATGCACAACACGAAACCGCCGCCGAGGCGGTCCTTTCCGGACAGGTCAACGTCGACCTGTCCGCAATTTCAGACAACATCAAGGCCTTGAAAAAGCGCACTGCCGCGCCGCATTTCATGGCCGTCGTCAAGGGCAACGCCTACGGCCACGGACTCGTTGATGTGGCCCGGACCGCAGTCGCAGCAGGGGCCGACTGGCTCGGCACCGCCCAGCTCACGGAGGCCATCGCCTTGCGGCAGGCGGGCATCACGGTGCCCGTGCTGTCGTGGCTTTATCTGGCATCCCAGACAAGCGCGACCATCCGCGAGGCCCTCGAATACGACGTCGACGTCTCCCTCGGAAGCGTCGGGCAGCTCGAGGTCCTCGCTGGCATCGCACGGCAGCTGGGGCGCCCCGCCGTCGTGCATCTGGAACTGGACAGCGGCCTCAGCCGGGGCGGCGCGCGCAAGGAGGACTGGGCCGAACTCGTGGCACGGGCACGCCAGGCGGAGCTGGACGGGACCCTGACGGTCCGGGGCATCTGGACCCATCTGGCCTGGGCCGACGTCCCGGCTCACCCCGGCAACGCCGCGGCCGTGGCCGGGTTCCAGGACGCCGTGGCCGAAGCCCGCGCCGCCGGACTGGACCCGGAACTGCGGCACGTTTCCAGCTCGGCCAACATCCTGGACCGGCCCGAGTTCCACTTCGACATGGTCCGCGCCGGCCTGGCCATCTACGGGCTCGCACCCGCGGACCATCTGGATCCCGCGGACTTCGGCCTCCGCCCGGCGCTGAGCGTCACGGCGCCGCTCGTCATGGTCAAGAAGGTCCCCGCCGGGACGGGCGTCAGCTACGAGCACCAGGCCATCACCCACGAACCCCGCTACCTGGGGCTCATCCCCCTGGGCTACGCGGACGGCATCCCCAAGGGCATCAGCGGACGCAGCCTGGTGCAGATCGCCGGCCGGCAGGTCCCCGTGATCGGCAAGGTGTGCATGGACCAGTTCATGGTGGACCTGGGACCCGACGCTGCGGGAATCGGCGTAGGCGATACCGCCGTGCTCTTTGGCTATCCCGCCGCCGGGGCCGCGAGCGCCGACGACTGGGGCGCCGCCATCGGCAGCCCCGGTGACGAAATCATCAACCGGATCGCGCCTCGGCTGCCCCGCGTGTACCAGAGCAGTGCCTACGAATGCCCGGATTACCAGGAGCCGGCCGGCGGAGAGCAGACGAGCCATGTCGCCTGAACCTGCCGCCTCGCGCCTGAGCTTTGTCACTCTTGAGCAGTTCCTGGAGCAGCTGCCGCCGGAGTTGAAGATGCTTCACGACGGCGGCAGCGGCGCCGAGCTGCTGCGCTGGGTGGAGCCTAGCGAGCTGGATGACCCCACCCCGTACCTGCCGGAGGGCGAGTTCCTGCTGACCGCCGGTTTGCCTTTCCTGGGCGACGGCGGTTCCCGCAAAAACGTGGACGCCTATGTGCGGCGGCTCGTGGGCGCCAAGGTGGCGGCGCTGGGCTTCGGCATCAGGCCGTATTTCGACGCCGTCCCGCGGGAGCTGCTCGCGGCGTGCCGGCGGCACAATCTGACCCTGCTGGAGGTCCCGGAGTCGATCCCGTTCGCCGCGATCGGGCTGGAGTTCTCCCAGCTCCTGGAATCGGACAATGCCAAGGTTTTCCGCCAGCTCGCCGACACCAACCGGCAGCTCATGCGCGCGGTCCTCTCCCCCAGGCCGGAGCACGAACTGCTGGCCGCGCTGGTCCAGCGGGCGCCCGTGTGGGCCCTGCTGGTCGGCGCGGACGGCAGGGTCCGGGCGCGCGGGCACACCCCCGGCGGCAGCACCGGCGTCGAGCATTCCTTGCTGGCGCCCATGCTGGAGCGGCTGCTCTCCGGCAGCGGTCCCCGCGTGGAGATGGACGGTTTCGAGCAGCCCGGTTCGGCCTTGGTGTTCGGCCACCCGCTGCGCAGCACCAAGGACGCCAATCTGGGCGCGCTGATCCTCGGGGCCGACGCGCCGCTGACCCCGGCACAGAACAACGTGGTGCAGTCCGCCGTTGGGCTGCTGGAATTGCTGGTCCGGCAACGGACCAGCGGCTCGCTCGCGCCCAGCCAGCTGGCCACGGCCGTGCTGCTACATCCCGAGAGCCTCAGCAGCGGCGGCACCCGGCATGTCAACGCCCTCAAGGACCTGCTGGCACAAAGCCTCTCCTCGACCCGCTCGGCGCCCATGCGCGTGGTCCAGGGCGTCAAAGTGGATTCGCCGGAATGGCCCGCCGGTGACAGCCCCGTGCGGGAACTGCTGCAGTGGCGGCGGATGTTCGATACGAAACTCGTGGAGATCACGGACTACGGTTTTGCCGCCGTCACGCGGCTCAAGGTGGATGACGCGCTGCTGGCGGACGTCGAAAAGCTGGGCTGGCGCCTGGTGATCGGCGAGCCCACCGAGCTCACGGGCCTCGCGGCCGCCTACCAGAGGGCCACCTCCCTGCGGGCCAGGGTGCAGTCCAGCGGCAGGAGCGCCAGGGTTGATGACGTCACCTGGTCCGTCGCGGGGCTGCTGGGACGCGAGGCCGGAACCATGCTGGCGGAACGGCTGCTGCAGCCCGTGCTGGCGCTGGAGCCGGAGCGGCGCGATCCGCTCCTGGCGGTGCTGCGCGGCTGGCTCGGCGAAAACGGCAGCTGGGACGGCTCCGCCAAGCTGCTGGGGCTGCACCGCAACAGCGTGCGCCGCCAGATCGGCGTCCTGGCCGAGCTCCTGGACATGGACCTGAACCAGGCGCAGGTACGCGCCGAGCTGTGGATCGCCCTGCAGTACACAGAGGAACTGCTGCGGGCGCCGGAGGCTTAGGCGTCCCAGCTGCTGTAGAGCTCGGGGCGGCGTTCGCGAAGGTACGGGACCTCTTCCCGGGCGGCGCGAACGCTCTCCGTGGAGATCTCGGCGAACAGCAGCGCCGCAGAATCTCCGGCGGCGGCCAGCAGGGAGCCGTCCGGCCCGGCGATGACGCTGCCGCCGAGGAAGTCGTAGACGTCCTCGTGCCCGCTGTGGTTGGCGTACGCAACGTTCAGCTGGCTCTCGAGCGCCCTGGCACGGACCAGCACCTGCGGCACGGCGTCGAAGCCGGCGGACAACGCCGTGGGCACCAGCAGCAGCTCAGCCCCGCGGGTGGCCGCGGCACGCACCGCCTCGGGGAACTCGACGTCGTAACAGATCAGCAGGGACGTCCGGATGCCGTTGAAATCCACGACGCCGGGGGCTGCTTGGGCGGCCGAAAACGCCTTGCGTTCCTCCCCGCCAAAAAGGTGCACCTTGGCGTAGTCCAGCAGTACCGTGCCGTGCGCGTCCAGAAGCGTGGCAGTGATGTGCCAGCTGCCGTCCAGGTCAACGGCCGGAAGACTGTAGACGAGCCCGATTCCATGCGTGCGGGCGATCTGCGCAAGGCGCTCCCGGATGCCGGGGAGCGTGGACGGATCGAGCTCGGCACGGAGCCTGAGCGGGGCATATCCCACCGGGAACAGCTCTGGGGTCAGCAGGAGTTCGGCGCCCGTCTGGGCTGCGCGTTGGGCTGCAGCGTCGATCGTCCGCAGATTGGCATCAACGTCCAGGACTGCGGCGTTGGCCTGCAGGACGGCTAGCAGCATCGTTACCACCTTGATAGCGCCTTTTCCCCCGAGATTCACGCATCCCGGGACTGTTCTTTCTTCCAGCGTAGCCAGCCGCTCTTCGGCCGGCGCGGGGCAAATAGACCTGTCATGTGCCGCTTCGGGACGTATCGCCCGTGGCGGAGCCTGATGCGGTGGCGCTTTTGTAGTGGGGGCGACCAAGCGGAGTCTTGTGTTAATTTCTTGACTACAACCGGGCTTTGCGGCACGCTTCTTGTCATGCCTTCAATGCAGCGCTCAACGGAGAGCCCACCCAAGAAGCCAGGCTCACAGTCAGCCCTGCGCCACCTCAACCAGCAGCGCATCATCGAGTGCCTCCTGACTGGGCCATCCACCCAGGCCGAACTCTCCCGGCAGACCGGCCTGTCCACGGCCACGGTCTCGAACATCGTAAAGATCATGCAGGACGCGGGGCTCGTCTCCACGGAACCCATCACGAGCTCCGGCCGCCGGGCGCTCAGCGTGAGGCTCAACAGCCACGGCGCGGTCGCCGTCGGGATCGACTTTGGCCGACGCCACCTGCGGGTAGTGCTGGCGTCGTTGGGCTACAACGTCATCGCCGAGGAATCCATCGAGCTCCCCCTGGGCCACCACGCGGAAGAAGGCATCGCGGCCGCCGTCGGGCTGCTGGAAAAACTGCTCAGCGAAAGCGGGGTGGAACGGCGCGCGGTGGTGGGCGCGGGAGCAGGCATCCCAGGCCCCATTGACCGGCGCACCGGAACCGTGGCACAGGGGGCGATCCTGCCGGAGTGGGTGGGGATCGACATTCTCCACCGGCTCGAGGAAGCCTTCCAATTCCCCGTCTTTGTTGACAACGACGCCAATCTTGGCGCTCTGTCCGAGGTCACCTGGGGGCCGCACAGCGGCGTCGCCAACCTGATGTTCCTCAAGATCGGCTCGGGCATCGGCGCCGGCCTGATCCTCAACGGCGCACCGTACTACGGGAACGTGGGAATCACCGGCGAAATCGGCCACGCCACCATCCACGAACACGGGCTCATCTGCCGCTGCGGCAACCGCGGCTGCCTGGAAACCATCGCCTCCACTACCACCATGATCGAGCTCCTGGGACGGGGCCGGGAACGGCCGCTGACGCCCCAGGACATCGTGCGCAACTGCCTCGCCGGGGACAACGCGACCCAGCGGATCGTGGACGACGCCGGCCTCGCCGTCGGCCGCGCGCTGGGCAATGTGGCGAATCTGATCAACCCCGAAGTGATCGTGGTGGGCGGCCCGCTGGCCGGGCTTGGGGACCTGCTCCTGGACCCCATCAGGCGCGGCCTGGTGCGCCACGCAGTGCCCGTGGTGGGCGAGACGACACACCTCGCGATGTCCTCCCTGGGCGCCCGCGCCGAGGCGCTGGGCGCCGCCGCCCTGGTGTTCCAGCACGCCGGGATTACAAGCATCTGACAAAAATTGTCGATCACTTCTTGCGTTCAAGTCTTGACGACAAGACCAGTGATCCAGTTTACTTTTTGATCAGACAGCCCCGCGGTTTGCGGGGCGACAACGAAGTCATGCATTGGAGGCGTAAGGGCTCATGGCGACCCTCGAAACGCAAAGTGAACCGGTCATCCTGGAGATGCAGTCCATCACCAAGGAATTCCCCGGGGTAAAGGCGCTGTCCAACGTGAGCCTTCGCGTCAAGGCAGGCGAGATCCACGCCATCTGCGGCGAAAACGGAGCCGGCAAGTCCACCCTGATGAAGGTCCTTTCCGGCGTTTACCCGTTCGGCAGCTACTCCGGGGACATCGTCTACCAGGCCGAGGTCCAACAGTTCAAGGACATCCGGGCCAGCGAAGCCGCAGGCATCGTGATCATCCACCAGGAACTTGCGCTGATCCCGGAGCTCTCCATCACGGAGAACATCTTCTTGGGCAATGAGCCCACCCGCCGCGGCGTGATCGACTGGGCCGAGGCCCGCCGGCGCTCCCTCGAGCTCCTGGCCCGGGTGGGCCTCCGTGAAGACCCGGACACCCCCATCAAGGAAATCGGCGTCGGCAAGCAGCAGCTTGTGGAGATCGCCAAGGCCCTGAACAAGTCAGTGAAGCTGCTGATCCTGGACGAGCCCACGGCAGCCCTGAACGAGTCCGATTCCCAGCACCTCCTGGACCTCATCCTGGGCCTCAAGGGCAAGGGCGTCACCTCAATCATCATTTCCCACAAGCTCAACGAGATCGAGCAGATCGCGGACGAGATCACCATCATCCGCGACGGCAAGTCGATCGAGACGCTGAACGTGAAGGCCGACGGCGTGGACGAGGACCGGATCATCAAGGGCATGGTGGGCCGGACCCTGGAGTCCCGCTTCCCCGACCACGCGCCGACGATCGGCGATGTCTTCTTCGAGGTCAAGGACTGGACGGTGGGCCACCCGCAGGTCCAGGACCGTCTGGTCTGCAAGGGTTCGAACTTCCATGTCCGCCGTGGCGAGATCGTCGGATTCGCCGGGCTCATGGGCGCCGGCCGCACAGAACTTGCCCGGTCCGTGTTCGGCCACTCCTATGGCCGGTTCATTTCGGGCCACGTCTACGTGGACGGCAAGGAGGTCCACATGCGCAGCGTCCGGCAAGCCATCGACGCTGGCCTCGGCTACGTCACGGAAGACCGCAAGACCCTTGGCTTGAACCTCCTGGACGACATCAAGACCACCACCGTCTCCGCGAATCTGCGCAAGATCAGCCGCGGCATCGTCGTGGACGCGAATAAGGAATACGCGGTCGCCGAGGACTACCGCAAGTCCCTGCGCACCAAGACCCCCTCGGTGAATGAAGGCGTGGCCAAGCTCTCCGGCGGCAACCAGCAGAAAGTGGTGTTGGCGAAGTGGATGTTCACGGATCCCGAGCTGCTGATCCTGGATGAGCCGACGCGCGGCATCGACGTCGGCGCCAAGTACGAGATCTACGGCATCATCCAGCAGCTGGCGAACCAGGGCAAGGGAGTGATCGTCATTTCCTCGGAGCTGCCTGAGCTCCTGGGCCTGTCCGACCGTATCTACACGATCTTCGAAGGCGCCATCACCGGTGTCCTGAACAAGAACGAAGCAAGCCAGGAAAGCCTCATGAAACTCATGACGTCTTCGCGCAAAACCGCCTGAAACCGGCGACCTGCCAACTCCCGTACCCTTCCGGACACAAGGACCCACAACCATGAACGCGCTCAAGAAGCTATTCGGTGGCAACACCCGCCAATTCGGCATGATCTTCGCCCTGGTGGCACTGGTCGTCTTCTTCCAGATCTTCACCGAGGGGCGCACGCTGACCCCCGGCAACGTCATCAACCTCTTCAACGGCAACTCCTACATCCTGATCCTGGCCATCGGCATGGTCTTGGTGATCATCGCCGGGCACATCGACCTCTCGGTCGGCTCCGTCGCCGCGTTCGTGGGCATCGCCGTGGCCCTGGCCATCCGGGACTGGAACCTGCCCTGGTACGCCGCCGTGCTCTTCGGGCTTCTGCTCGGGGCCCTGATCGGCGCCTGGCAAGGATACTGGACGGCCTACGTCGGCATCCCCGCCTTCATCGTGACCCTGGCCGGCATGCTGCTATTCCGCGGCTTCAACCAGTTCGTCGGCAAGTCCAACACCATCCCCGTTCCGGCCGACTTCCAGTACCTCGGCTCCGGATACCTGCCCGAAATCGGGCCCAGCACCGGCTTCAACAACCTCACCGTCCTCCTGGGCCTGCTCGCCGTGGCCTTCGTCATCACCGGTGAACTCCGTGCCCGCCGCACCGCCAAGGCCCTCGGCGCAGAAGTCCCCGAAACCTGGGTCATGATCACCAAGCTCGTGCTCATCAACGGTGCCATCCTCTACGCGACCTACCTGTTCGCCACCGGCCGCACCGGCACGTCCTTCCCCATCCCCGGCCTGATCCTGGCCGTGCTCGTCCTCATCTACGGCTTCATCTCAGCCAAGACCGTCGTCGGCCGCCACATCTACGCGGTCGGTGGCAACCGCCACGCCGCCGAACTCTCCGGCGTGCAGTCCAAGAAGGTCAACTTCCTGGTCATGATGAACATGTCGATCCTGGCAGGCCTGGCGGGCATGATCTTCGTCGGCCGTTCCACCGCGTCCGGCCCCTTCGACGGCGTCGGCTGGGAACTGGACGCCATCGCGGCCGTGTTCATCGGCGGCGCCGCGGTCACCGGCGGCGTGGGCACCGTGATCGGCTCGATCGTCGGAGGCCTCGTCATGGCCGTGCTCAACAACGGGCTGCAGCTCCTGGGCGTCGGTGCGGACCTTACCCAGATCATCAAGGGCCTCGTTCTGCTGGCCGCAGTGGCCTTCGATGTCTACAACAAGACCCAGGGCAAGAAGTCCATCATCGGCCTGCTGATGAAGAACTTCGGCGGCAGCGGCAACAATGTCCCCACCAAGCCCGATGAGACGACTTCCACCAAGGAAGTCATCTCCAAGGAAGCCTGATCGGCCTCCCACATCACTTGCCCTACTCCACCAAAAGAAAGTGAATCAACAAATGCGAATGTTTGGTAAAGCAGGAAAGGCAGCAGCCGTTGCTGCGATCGCGGCACTGGCGCTGACGGCCTGCGGCCGCACGGACGGCGGGGCTGGCGGCGGGTCCACGGCTGGCGGCGAGGCATTCCCGAAGGACTCCCTGATCGGCGTCGCGCTTCCCCAGAAGACCAGTGAAAACTGGGTCCTTGCCGAGAAACTCTTCAACGACGGCCTCAAGGGCGCAGGCTTCAAGGCCGATGTCCAGTTCGCCAACGGCGGCGTCTCCGAGCAGCAGAACCAGATCGCCGCCATGGTCACCAAGGGTGCCAAGGTGGTCATCGTCGGTGCCATCGACGGCGCGCAGCTGGGCACCCAGCTCAAGCAGGCGAAGGACGCCGGCGCGACCATCATCGCGTACGACCGTTTGCTGCTGAACACCGAAAACGTTGACTACTACGTGGCCTACGACAACTTCAAGGTGGGCGAGCTCCAGGGCCAGGCACTGCTGGATGGCCTGAAGGCGAAGAAGGCAACGGGCCCGTACAACATCGAGCTCTTTGCCGGTTCCCCGGATGACGCCAACGCCAAGGTCTTCTTTGACGGTGCCATGAAGGTGCTGCAGCCGAAGATCGACGACGGCACGCTGAAGGTCCTCTCCGGACAGAAGTCCTTCGAGCAGGCTGTGACCCAGGGCTGGAAGGCAGAAAACGCGCAGAAGCGCGCTGACACGCTGCTCACCGGCAGTTACGGCACCGCGCCGCTGGACGGCGTCCTGTCCCCCAACGACACGCTGGCCCGCGCAGTGCTGACGTCCGTCAAGGCCGCCGGCAAGCCGCTG
The DNA here is from genome assembly GCF_017368795.1 of Arthrobacter cavernae. Taxonomy (GTDB): domain Bacteria; phylum Actinomycetota; class Actinomycetes; order Actinomycetales; family Micrococcaceae; genus Arthrobacter; species Arthrobacter cavernae. The sequence continues at coordinate 250,884 of NZ_JAFNLL010000002.1, forward strand.
CCGGTTGTCACGGGCCAGGACTCCGAAGTTGAATCAGTGAAGTCGATCCTCGCCGGGGAACAGTACTCCACCATCAACAAGGACACCCGCAAGCTGGTTGAGCACGCCATCCTGATGGCCAAGGAGCTGCAGGCAGGCAAGAAACTGGAAATCAATGATGCCGACTCCTACAAGAACGGCGTCAAGACCGTCCCCGCGTACCTCCTGCCCCCGGTCATCGTGACCAAGGAGAACGTCAAGGCGGCCTACGTGGACGATCCGGTCCTCGGCCCGCTCACCAAGTAGCTCTCTCTCGAAAGCCAGGCCCCGGCCCGCCAGCAATGGCGGACCGGGGCCTTCGCTGTGCCGTCCCCAACGCTCTCTCACTTTTGGCGGGAATTTCCCCAACGCTCTCTCACTTCTGAGGAAGCGGCAGTCAGAACCGGATAGCGTCGATCACCTTCACGCGCACTGCCACCAGCGCCGGGATGGCGCCAGCGAGTGCACCCACCAGGACGGCGGCGCCCAGGCCGAGGAGCGCCGCCTCCACGGGGAAGGCCGGGTACTGGCTGAGCGCGGGGGCAATCTTGGATTCAATCCAAGGATGCTTCACCACGGCAACGGCCAGCATCACGCCGGCCATCCCTGCCACGGCCGTCGCCACCACGGACTCCATCATGACGCCCACAAAGATGCGTCCGGAGGTGGCGCCGAAGCTGCGCCGGATGCCGATTTCCCGGACCCGGTAACGCACGGTGACCATGGAGATGTTCAGCATCCCCACGGCGCCGAGCAGCAGCACCAGCCCGGCGACGCCGCCCACGGCCAGCTGGGCGACGGCAAAGGGGTCCCCGTTCGCGGCGTAGTCCATCCGGTACGTGTCGGCATACATGTCCGGGAATTCGGTTTGGAGGTCGGCCTTGATCGCGTGGCGCAGGGCTTCGGCCTGGCCGTCCTGCACCCACACTTTGAAGTCACTGTGCGTGGGCTGGATTCCGGCGAGCGTGGCCCCGGCGCCCAGCATGAACGCCATGGGCGGGGATTCCGGGTAGTTGTCCGGTACGACGCCGATCACCACCGCCGTGGTTTCCTGCTCGCCGGTGATCTTCACCGTGGGGCTGCGGCCCAGGTCCGGGCGTCCGGCAGCGTTGTAGAAAGCTTCCGAGACGACGACGGCGGGTGCCAGCCTTTGGGCGTCATCCGCTGCGAACCACGAGCCACGCCGCAGCTCCACGCGGTGGATCACCCCGTAGCCCGGGTCCACCACAGTCACCTGCACCTGCTGCACTCCGCGGGGAAACTGGAAACCGCCCTGCGCCTGCCCCACATGGGTGGAGTAGGTGATTCCATAACGGCTGACGATCCCTTGGTAGGCCTTTTCGAGCCGCGCCGGGTCCGGCGGAGTGGGGCCATTGACGCTGAGCCCCAGGGTGGCCGTCCGGCCCCCGTTGCGTTCAGACATGGCCTTCATGCCTTCGCGGGCCAGGTTGCCCACACCCACCACGGAGGTCAGGGCGGCCACGGACAAGGCCACGCCCAGCAGTGCCAGCAGGATGCGGACCTTGTTGATCCGCAGTTCCTGCCAGGCTTCGACGAGCGTGGAGACGAAGCCGGTCATGCGCCTACCCCCGCCGTCTCATGGGCGTTCAGCCCGGCGTTCAACCCGGTCAGGACCCCGGCGTCGAGCCGGTAGCAGGCACAGGCCAGGGCTGCCACGTTGGCATCGTGGGTGATGGTCACCAGGGCGGCCGCCGTTTCGGTGGCCACGGTATCCAGGAGCGCCATGACGGCCTGGCCGGTTTCCACGTCCAGGGCACCGGTCGGTTCGTCGGCCAGGATGAGCCGCGGTCGGCGCACGAGTGCCCGGGCGATGGCCACCCGCTGCTGCTCGCCGCCGGAAAGCATGTTCGGCATGGTCCGGGCACGTCCGGCCAGGCCCACCCGGTCCAGCATGTCCATGGCGAGCTCGCGGCGGCGCCAGAAGTCCCGGCCCTTTGCATACAGGAGCGGGGTGATGACGTTGTCCAGGGCGCTCCGGCCCTGGAGCAGGTTGAACTGCTGGAACACGAAGCCCACGGTGGAGCCGCGCAGGCGTGCCCTGGCGTTGCCGCGCAGCTGCTGCACCGGGACGCCCTGGAAGTCCAGTTCACCTGAGGTCGGCACGTCCAGCAGGCCCAGCAGATTCAGCAGGGTGGACTTGCCGCAGCCGGAACGGCCGATGATGGCGGTGTGGTCGCCGCTGTGGACCTCGAAGTCCACGCCGCGCAGGATGTGCAGCTCTTGGTCGTCCGGCAGGACCACGCTCCGGGTGACGCCCCTGAGGTTGACGAGGGTCTCCACGATCAGCCGCCTGCCGGGCCGTACACGGCGCCGCCGGGACCTGCCATGCCGGGTCCCTGCATCTGCGCGGGAGCACCCGGCACGAATTCAAGGATCTGTTCACCCTCGGCCAGTCCGGAAACGACTTCCACCTTGGTGCCGTCGTTGAGGCCCAGGGCCACGGTGCGCTGTTCCGGGGCCGCGCCTTGAGCGCCGGCGCCGGCCAGCCATACGAGGCCTTCCTTGACGCTGCCCTTGACCGAAGTCAGCGGAACCGTCACAACATTCGTGGCCACGCCGGCGCTGACCGTCATGGTGGCCCCAAGCCCAGCGAAGACCTCGGTGCCGGACGGGATGGCGCAGCTCAGGGTCCCGGTGGCCGGTCCACCGTCCTGCGGGGCCCCGGCACCCGGGCCGGGGATGGCCACCGCTGCGGGGGCCGAGATTCCCGGCACGGACATGCCGACGCCGCCGGGGCCGCCAGCCGGGGTGGACGAGCCGCCGTCGTCGGACGCGTTGTTCTTGAGCGTCACTGCAGCGCACTGGAACGGTGCCGGGCCGCCCACCAGGGAGATCTCGGCCGAGCCGGGCTTCCCGAGCAGCCGGTACTGCTGGCCGGCGTTGACTGGACCTGAAACGGTGAAGGTGCCCGGGTCCACCTTGCCCACGGTCTCGCCGACGCTCAGCTGCTGGTCCTCCAGCACGGTCAGGGACTGCAGCTTGCCGTCAGCGGGTGCCACAACGTCGAAGTAGTCGTACACGGGCTTGGCGGGGGCCTGGTTTTCGCCGGCCTGGTTCCTGTCGGTCTGGGACGGGACCGCGGCGATCTGGCGCTGCCGTTCGGTGGCGATCTGGAAGAGGCGGTCCCCCTTGGTGACGGCGGCTCCCGGCTCCAGGAAGATATGCACCACTTTGCCTACCGCCGTGCTGCGGACGGCCACTGCGGCGTCGCCCTGCACGGTGGCCTTGATCTGCACCGTGTTGGTGACCGTGGCGCGGATTGCCGGGACCACGGGAGTGTCCACTTGGGCCATCGGACCTGGTTCGGAAGCTACCGGCTTCAAGCCGTCCACAAAGGCGATCTTGACCAGGGCAACTGCGATCACTGCGAAGACCAGCAACCATGCCACAGGCAAAATGACGCGACGAAAAATCCCCATCCCTGCTCCATTCGGTAACTCCCCACAGAACCTCTCTGCGAGGGATGATCCACCCAGCCTAGACGCAGGGCATGACAGAATTCACAATCCGTATGACTTGACGGGCTGGTGTTGGAAGGGTGAGAGGATGTCAGGCATGAGCCTGCATATCGCCAAGCCGTGGTTGTTCAGCCAGAGAAACCAGGACCCCCGCGCCGCCACCGGCAAGCGCCTGCGGTGGGGTGTCGTGTCCACCGGCGACATCGCCAACACGGTGTCCCAGGACCTCGCCCAGCTCGAGGATGCGGAACTCTACGCGGTCAGCTCCCGCCGCCAGGAAGCGGCGGATGCCTTTGCGGCGTCCCTGGGCTTCACCGCGGCGTACGGGGACGACGCCGGCGTGCCCGGCTACCAGCGGCTCGTGGACGACGAAAACGTGGACGTCGTCTACGTCGCCACCCCGCACGGCCAGCACTTCGAGATCGCCGGGGCCGCGCTCCGTGCCGGCAAGCACGTCCTGTGTGAAAAGGCGCTGACGATCAACGCCCGCGAAGCCGCCGAACTCGTCAAACTCGCCCGGGACCAGAAGGTGTTCCTCATGGAGGCGGTCTGGAGCCGGTTTCTGCCGAGCATGCAGCGCGCATTTTCCATTGCGGCGTCCGGGGAAATCGGCGACGTCCAGTGGGTCAGCGCCGATCTCGGTTTCCCGGCTCCGTACGATCCCTCGGCGCGCATCTGGGCGGTCAAGGACGGCGGCGGCGCCCTCCTGGACCTGACCATCTACCCGCTGCTGTGGGCACTGGGAACCCTGGGCTTCCCGCAGTCCGTCAGCGCTGTGGGCTCACTGAACGACGACGGCGTGGACACCCAGAATGCGCTGACCCTCGGCTACGCGGACGGCGCACAAGCCCAATTGACGTCTTCACTGGTGGCCCATGGACCCCGAACCGCCACGGTTGCCGGCAGCCTCGGCTACCTGCAGACGCACGGCTCGGCCAACAACCCGCGCGAGCTGCTGGTCCGCACGGGGTGGGACGAGCCGCGGACCGAACGGTTCGACGTCGTGGGCAGAGGCTACACCTATGAGCTGCGCGAGGTAACCCGCTGCGTGCAGCAGGGCCTCACGGAAAGCCCGGTCATGTCCTTGGACGATTCGCTCAACACGATGCGCCTGTTCGACGGCGTCCGGGCGCAGCTGGGAATCCGGTACCCGAACGACGCCCGCTGAAGCGTCCACCGGGGCACGGCAGAGTCAGCGGACCCTTCACGGACGGCGCGTCCCGGCCCCTTGCCGGGCCAGTTTCCGGTCCACGGACAGGGCGCCGGGCCCGATGAAGGCGAGGGCCACAGAAATCGCGATGTAGACGATCAGCAGCTCGGCGTTCACGCCGGGCCTGTCCGTGAGCAGGGGCTTGCCCACCTCGGTGACGAACCAGATTCCCCCGTAGAGGACGGCGGCCAGGAAGCCTGCCACGCGGGTCAGCGCGCCGAGGACCAGGAGCAGGCCGAGGCCCGTCTCGCCGGCGATCACCAGCCAGGCCATGAGCTCGGGTTTCTGCACGCCCATGGCCGCCACGGAGGCGGCGAAGGCTACGTGCCCGGCGGCGAGCTTCTGCAGCCCGTGCACCATGATCAGGGCGCCGAAGACCACCCGGAGGATGGTGGCGCCGCGGGCGGAGGACGTGGGGGACGGGTGAAGGAATTTCACCCGTCCCAATCTTCCATGCCCGGCGCCTCCTGCCAAGCACCGCGCGCCGTGCCCGCCAGCCACGAAAAAAACGCCCCGCTGCTCTTCGAGCGGCGGGGCGTTTCCTTTGCCCGCCCAGGCGTTAACCCGGGCTGGCTACACGCTACTTGCTCAGCGTGTCCAGGACCTTGTTGAACGTGGCCGAGGGGCGCATGATCTCGGCGGTCTTGGCTGCGTCCGGGCGGTAGTAGCCGCCCAGTTCGACGCCGGAGCCCTGGACAGCGTTCAGCTCGCCCACGATGGTGTCCTCGTTGGAGGTCAGCGCCTCGGCAACAGCGGAGAAGGCAGCTGCAAGCTCTGCATCGTCGCCCTGCTTGGCCAGTTCCTGGGCCCAGTACGTGGCCAGGTAGAAGTGGCTGCCGCGGTTGTCCAGATCGCCGACGCTTCGCTTGGGGGACTTGTCCTCCAGAAGGAACGTACCCGTGGCGCGGTCCAGCGTGTCGGCCAGGACCTGGGCGCGGGCGTTGCCCGTGGTGGTGGCAAGGTGCTCGAAGCTGACGGCCAGGGCCAGGAATTCACCCAGGCTGTCCCAGCGCAGGTGGTTTTCCTTGACCAGCTGCTGGACGTGCTTCGGAGCGGAGCCGCCTGCGCCGGTCTCGAAGAGGCCGCCGCCGTTGATCAGCGGGACCACGGAGAGCATCTTGGCGCTGGTGCCCAGTTCGAGGATCGGGAAGAGGTCCGTGAGGTAGTCGCGGAGCACGTTGCCGGTCACAGAGATGGTGTCTTCGCCCTTGCGGATGCGCTCCAGGGTGAAGGCCGTGGCGGCTTCCGGGGCCATGATTTCGATCTGCAGGCCCTCGGTGTCGTGGTCCTTGAGGTACTCACGCACCTTGGCGATCAGCTGGGCGTCGTGGGCGCGGCTCTTGTCCAGCCAGAACACGGCCGGGGTCTGGGAGGCGCGGGCACGGGTGACGGCCAGCTTGACCCAGTCGCGGACCGGGATGTCCTTGGTCTGGCAGGCGCGCCAGATGTCGCCCGAGGCAACTTCGTGTTCGATCAGGACCTTGCCGGAGCCGTCAACGAGCTGCACGGTGCCTGCGGCCTGGATCTCGAACGTCTTGTCGTGGCTGCCGTATTCCTCGGCAGCCTGGGCCATGAGGCCCACGTTCGGGACGGTGCCCATGGTGGTGGGATCGAACGCGCCGTGTGCACGGCAATCGTCGATCACGGTCTGGTACACGCCGGCGTAGCAGCTGTCCGGGATGACCGCGAGGGTGTCGGCTTCCTTGCCGTCCGGGCCCCACATGTGGCCGGAGGAACGGATCATGGCCGGCATGGAGGCGTCAACGATGATGTCGGACGGGACGTGGAGGCTGGTGATGCCCTTGTCGGAATCCACCATGGCCAGCGCCGGGCCTTCTTCGAGACCCTTGGCGATGGCTGCCTTGACGCCTTCGCGGACGTCTTCCGGCAGGTCTTCCAGGCCGTTGAGGATGGAGGCGAGGCCGTTGTTGGCGCTCAGGCCGGCGGCTGCGAGCTGCTTGCCGTATGTCTCGAACAGTTCGGAGAAGTAGGCCTGCACCACGTGGCCGAAGATGATGGGGTCCGAGACCTTCATCATGGTGGCCTTCAGGTGTGCCGAGAAGAGCACGCCCTCTTCCTTGGCGCGGAGCACCTGGGCTGCCAGGAACTCGTCCAGGGCGGAGGCGCGCAGCACGGTGCCGTCAACCACTTCGCCGGCCAGGACCGGGAAGCCCTTCTTGAGGACCTTGACGGTGCCGTCTTCACGGACCAACTGGATGGTGAGGGCGTCATCGGCGGCGATGACAACGGACTTCTCGTTGGAGCGGAAGTCGTTGGCGCCCATGGTGGCCACGTTGGTCTTGGACTCGGCGGTCCAGGCGCCCATGGAGTGCGGGTTCTGGCGGGCGTAGTTTTTGACCGACAGGGGTGCGCGGCGGTCGGAGTTGCCTTCGCGCAGGACCGGGTTCACAGCGGAGCCCTTGATCTTGTCGTAGCGGGAGCGGATGTCCGTCTCGGTGTCCGAGGAGGGGCTGTCCGGGTAGTCCGGCAGGGCGTAGCCCTGGGCCTGGAGCTCGGCGATGGCGGCCTTGAGCTGCGGGACGGAGGCGCTGATGTTGGGCAGCTTGATGATGTTGGCTTCCGGCTGCTTTGCCAGCTCGCCGAGTTCGGCCAGAGCGTTGCCGATCTGCTGGTCCTCGCTCAGGAAGTCGCCGAAGACGGCGATGATCCGGCCGGCCAGCGAGATGTCGCGGGTTTCGATTTCCACACCGGCGGTGGACGCGTAGGCCTCTACAATCGGCAGGAACGAATAGGTGGCCAGCATCGGCGCTTCGTCAGTGTGGGTATAGATAATCTTTGCCATTGGCGGGGCATCTCCCTGAAAGTCTGCAGATTTCAACGTCTCTAACTTACCCGAGGGGACCCCCTTGGCGCCTACCGGGGTTTCACGCACCCGCTTCCGTGACACGCCGCCTATCCGACAGTTGGATATCACAGCGCCTGGACATCTCTTTACAGCGTGTCATGCGTTCGGTAGCTTCAGTTCCGTCAGTGGGCAGGCTGGCCATCCTTTTACTCCACCCCGAAAGGCAGAAAAACTGTGACACGAACCAAGGCCCTGGCCACAAGCCTGTTGAGTCTTTCCGCCGCAGCACTGCTGGCCTTCGCGGGGACCAGTGCCGCAACCGCGGCCCCTTCCCCCGGCAACGACGCCGGCAGCGCCGTCGTCAGCAGCCAGGCGGCTTCGGACAGCGGCACTGCGTCGTACTGGACCGCCGACCGCATGAAGAACGCCACGTCCGGCGACGTCCTGGCGGACAAGGCCATGCAGCGAGGCCAGAATAAGCACCTCACGTCCCCGGCCGAGCAGGGCCCGGCCAGCACGGTCGAGGGCAAGCAGGCAGCGGCGGACCCCGCGGCGGCCAATGGCAGCACCGTCAGCCTCAAGGCCAACAAGGGCGAAAACCCCGTCAAGCACATCGGCAAGGTCTTTTTCACCCTCGGTGGCACCAACTACGTGTGCTCCGGCAACTCGGTCACGGCCGCGAACGAAAGCACCGTCTCCACCGCAGGCCACTGCCTGAACGAAGGCCCCGGCGCCTTCGCCACAAACTTCGCCTTCGTGCCGGCCTACCTCAACGGCGCGGCACCGTACGGGACGTGGACAGCGAAGGCGCTGTACGCCCCCACGCAGTGGGCATCCGACGGCAACATGCAGTACGACACCGGCTTCGCGGTCATGAACACCCTCCACGGCCAGACCCTCTCCGACGTCGTGGGCGCCTCCGGTGTCCAGTTCAACGCCGCCCGCGGCCTGAGCTACAAGGCCTTCGGCTACCCGGCAGCTCCGCCCTTCAACGGCCAGTCGCTCAAGAGCTGCTCCGGCACGGCCACGAAAGATCCCTACAACCCGCAGTTCAACAGCCAGGGAATCCCCTGCAACATGACCGGTGGTTCCTCGGGCGGTCCGTGGTTCATCGGCAACAGCTCCAGCGGCTACCAGAACTCCGTCAACAGCTACGGCTACGGCAGCAAATCCAAGATGTACGGCCCGTACTGGGGCACCGTGATCCAGCAGGCGTACAGCACGGCTTCGGCGTCGTAACCCGACGCTTGGGTTAAACGACGGCGGCCGTCCCCTTCCGGGGGCGGCCGCCGTTTGCGTTACTGGCTCCTGGAGGCGGTGGGGACTCAGTGGAAGAAGTGGCGTGCACCCGTGAAGTACATGGTGATGCCGGCAGCGTTGGCTGCTGCGATGACTTCCTCGTCCCGGACGGAACCGCCGGGCTGGACCACGGCGCGGACGCCGGCGTCGATGAGGATCTGCAGGCCGTCGGCGAACGGGAAGAACGCGTCGGATGCTGCCACGGCGCCGCGGGCTCGCTCGGGTGCACCGCTGGCGTCCGTGTTGGAGGCACCGCCGGCGCCTTCGACGTCGGACTCCACCGACACGCCCAGCGTGTTGGCGCGCTCCACGGCGAGCTTGCAGGAGTCCAGGCGGTTGACCTGGCCCATGCCGATGCCGACTGCAGCGCCGTTGCCGGCCAGCAGGATGGCGTTGGACTTGGCGGCACGGCAGGCGGTCCAGGCGAAAGCGAGATCGGCCAGGGTGGCGTCGTCGGCAGCTTCGCCGGCGGCGAGGGTCCAGTTGGCGGGGTTGTCGCCGTCGGCGTCCACCTTGTCGCTCATCTGGACGAGGACGCCGCCGGAGACCTGGCGCATTTCGGCCGGGTAGCGGCCGTAGCCCTCGGGCAGGGCGAGCAGGCGGATGTTCTTCTTCTTGGACAGGATCTCCACGGCTTCGGGCTCAAAGTCCGGGGCGATGACAACCTCGGTGAAGATGCCGGCCACGGTGGCGGCCATGGCGGCCGTGACCGTGCGGTTGGCTGCGATGACGCCGCCGAATGCGGAGACGGGATCGCAGGCGTGGGCTTTGGCGTGGGCGTCGGCGATCGGGTCAGCAGCGTCGGCGGAAGCAACGGCCACACCGCAGGGGTTGGCGTGCTTGATGATGGCCACGGCGGGCTCCGCGAAGTCGAATGCGGCGCGCAGGGCGGCGTCGGCGTCGACGAAGTTGTTGTAGCTCATGGCCTTGCCGTGCAGCTGGTCCGCCTGCGCGATGCCGGCCGGAGCGGCCTTATCCACGTACAGGGCGGCCTGCTGGTGCGGGTTTTCGCCGTAGCGCAGGGTCTCGGAGCGCTCCAGCGCCAGGCCGGCGTAGGCAGGCCAGTCTATGACGCCGTCGCCGTCTTCATCGAGGAACTGGCTGGCGGTCCAGGTGGCCACGGCGGTGTCGTACGTGGCAGTGTGGGCGAAGGCCTTCGCGGCCAGGCGGCGGCGGGTCTTCAGGTCAAAGCCACCTTCAGCCGCGGCGGTGACCACGGCGCCGTAGAAGTTCGGGTCCGTGACGATCGCGACGGCGGCGTGGTTCTTCGCGGCCGAACGCACCATCGCGGGGCCTCCGATGTCGATCTGCTCGACGACGTCGTCCTGCGCTGCGCCGGACTTGACGGTCTCGACGAACGGGTAGAGGTTCACCACCACGAGGTCGAAGGGTTCGATCTCCATGGAGGCCAGGGTCTCCATGTGGGCCGGGACGCGGCGGTCGGCCAGGATGCCGCCGTGGACGCGCGGGTGCAGGGTCTTGACGCGGCCGTCGAGCATTTCCGGGGAGCCGGTGACTTCTTCGACTTCCTTGACCGGGATGCCGGCGGCGGCGATCTTCTTGGCGGTGGAGCCGGTGGAGACGATGGCGACGCCGGCTGCATGCAGGCCCTTTGCGAGCTCCTCCAGTCCCGTCTTGTCGTATACCGAGATCAGTGCACGGCGGATGGGAACACGGTCAAGCTGCGTCAGGCTCACAAAAGTCTCCGTCTTATATCGCGGGATTCCGCGGTTGGTGGGGATAGGCCCAAGTTTATCGTGTTTCGCGCTTGCTCCCGCTTGGGGTGCGTTGCGAGGCCCGCTCCACGCGCCTCGGGGGCTTCCGGGGACGTAGAGCGGGCCTCGCAACGCAGGAAAGGCAGGAAGTAGGGTTGTGCCATGGAAGCCACAGCAGTCGTCCTGGTTGCCGACGTCGGCAAGAGCCGTTGCCGCGTCGAGCTGCGCAGCGGGAGCGAAATCATCGGGACCGCGGACCAGCACGGCATCCCCGGAGTGCACCTCGAGGACGGCGCGCGCACCGCCTTTGCGCTCCTGCTGGACACCGTTTCGATGCTTCCGCCCGGGCTCCCCATCAGCACGCTCACGGGGATCGGCGCCGCCGTCGCTGGCGTGGAGGCGTCCGCGGAGAACTCACGCGAGCTGGCCCGGCTGCTCACGGAACGCTTCAGTGTCCCCGCCGCGGTCCTCTCCGATGCCACCGCCGCACAGCTCGGCGCCCTGCAGGGCGCGGCGGGGACCATCCTGATTGTGGGCACCGGGGCAGTGGCCTTTCGCTTCGACGACGCCGGCACCCTCCACCGCGCCGACGGCTGGGGTCCGTTGCTGGGCGACCGCGGCAGCGGCCGCTGGATCGGCCAGCAGGGTCTGCAGGCGGTCCTGCAGGCGCACGACGGCGGCCCGGCCACAACGCTGCTGGCCGCGGCCGGCGCGCTGGTCGAGTCCCCCGAAATGCTGCCCGCCTGGCTGGCCGGTTCCGACAACCCCGCCCGGACCATGGCGCGTTTCGCCCCGCTGGTGCTGCACGCCGCGGAGGCGGGCGACGCCGTCGCGCGCGGAATCGTGGACGAGGCCTGCGGCATTCTGACCCGGACCGTGGTGCGGGCCGCAGGGGAGGCGTCCGCCGCCGAACGGCGCGTGGCGCTGCTCGGCGGAGTGGTCGGCTCTGCGTTCTTCGCAGGCCTCTTGCGGAACTCCCTCGCTTCGGCTGGGATTGAGGTGGTGGCGGCCCTGGGCGATGGCCTGGACGGCGCCGCCCTCGCTGCGACGCGCCGCGGGCTCCTGCAGGAAAGGTACATCCACCGTGACGGAACAAACTGGCCCGACTAGCGACCCCACAGGCGAAGCACCCGGCGAAGGGCCCGACCGGCTCGAGGGGCTGCGCACCGTGCTCGCGGGGCTGCAGACCGAGGCCGCCGCACCCGGCCTGAGCGAGCTGGACATCATGGGCACCGAGGAACTCGTGGCCGCGATGAACGCGCACAACAGCGGGGTTCCCGCCGCCGTCGAGCGGGCCAGCGAGCAGATCGCGAAAACGGTCGACGCCGTGGCGGAGCGGCTCGCGCGCGGCGGCCGGCTGTTCTACGTGGGAGCCGGCACGGCCGGGCGCTTGGGCGTGCTCGACGCGAGCGAATGCCCGCCCACCTTCGGCACTCCCCCGGGGCTCGTCGTCGGGCTCATCGCCGGCGGCCCGCAAGCCATCCAGAAGCCGGTGGAATACGCCGAGGACAATGCCACGTCCGGTGCGCGGGACCTGCACGACGCCGGGATCGGCGAGGCGGACGCCGTCGTCGGGATTTCGGCGTCGGGCCGCACGCCCTACGTGATCGGCGCGCTCGAGGAGGCCCGGAGCAAGGGGGCGTTCACGGCGTCGCTGGCGTGCAATCCCGGCTCGGCCATCAGCCATCTGGCGGATGTCGCCATCGAGGTGGTGGTGGGTCCCGAGTTCGTGGCCGGTTCCACCCGGCTCAACGCCGGCACCGCGCAGAAGCTGGTGCTCAACATGATCAGCACCCTCACCATGGTGAAGCTCGGTAAGACCTACGGCAACCTCATGGTGGATCTGCGGGCCACGAACGACAAGCTGCTCGCGCGTTCCCAGCGGACGGTGCAGCACGCCACCGGGGTCGACACGCACGAGGCCACGAAGGCGCTCGACGCCGTGGGCGGCTCGGTCAAGGCCGCCATCCTGGTGCTCCTGACGGGGATCGAGCCCGGCCAGGCCAAGGGTGCGCTGGACGAGGCCGGCGGATTCCTCCGGAAAGCGATAGAAAACCATCGCTGACACATCCTGCGCCTAAGGTTTATGCAGGAGGGGAAATGAATACGTACACAACCGTGCCCAGCGGCGAACATGTGGTGCAGGAACTGCCGTGGCGGTGGAAGGTCCAGGGCAAGATCTTCCTGATCGGCGGCCTGGGCTTCATGTTCGACGCCTGGGACGTGACGCTCAACGGGATCCTGATTCCCCTTTTATCCAAGCACTGGTCTCTACAGCCCGCCGACGCCGCCTGGATCGGCACGGCCAACCTGATCGGCATGGCGCTGGGCGCCTTCGCCTGGGGCACCATCGCGGACACCATCGGGCGCAAGATGGCGTTCACGGCCACCCTCCTGATTTTCTCCATCTTCACGGTGCTCGGTGCGCTGGCCCCGGACATCGTGTGGTTCTGCGTCTTCCGCTTCATGGCCGGCTTCGGCCTGGGCGGCTGCATCCCCGTGGACTATGCGCTGGTGGGCGAATTCACCCCCCGCAAGCAGCGCGGCAAGGTGCTGACGGCCATGGACGGATGGTGGCCGGTGGGCGCTGCCCTGTGCGGCTTCGTCTCGGCCGGACTGGTGGCGGCCTTCGCCGACTGGCGGCTCACCATGCTGGTCATGGTGCTGCCGGCCCTGCTGGTGTTCTGGGTGCGCCGCAGCGTGCCCGAGTCCCCGCTGTTCCTGATCCGCAAGGGCCGCCGGAATGAGGCCGCCGAGGTGATCGACGGCCTGGTCCGCGCCACCGGCGCCGAACCGCGCGCCTACAGCCTGCCCGAACCCCAGGACGTGCCGCGCCTCTCTGCCGGCAGCGTCTGGGGCCAGTTGCGCCGCGTCTGGCAGTTCAACTGGAAGATCACGACGGCGGCCTGGGCTTTGTTCTTCAGCATCCTCTTGGTCTACTACCTGTCCCTGACCTGGATGCCGAGAATCCTGATCGGCGCCGGCTTCGAGGAGTACAAAGCCTTCCTGACCACGGCAGGCATGGCGGCCGTGGGCCTGCTGGGCGTAGTGGTGGCCGCGCTGCTCGTGGAACAGGTGGGCCGCAAGTGGGTCCTGGCCATCACCGGGCCGCTATCCGCCGTCACCCTGGTGATTGTGGCGTTCGTGGTGGACATCCCGACGGCCGCGGTGTTCTGGCTGCTCGTGTTCGGCTTCGTGGTGCAGGTGGCCATCCCGGTGCTGTACGCCTACGTGTCCGAGCTCTACCCCACCGAGCTGCGCGGCTCCGGCTTCGGCTGGGCCTCCACGTTCTCGCGGATCGGGGCAGGCCTGGGGCCGCTGGTGTTCGCCTCGTACTTCTGGCCCGAGCTCGGCCTGGCCACGTCCTTTGCCCTCGCGGGCGGGCTGGTCCTGCTCGCCGTGCTGTGGATGGCGTTCTTCTCCCCGGAGACCAAGCAGCGCGAGCTCGGTTGAGCGGGGGCTGCCTACTCCGCGGCGAGCTGCGCCAAGGTGGAGAGCAGCAGGCGCCGCTCCACCACCTTGATGCGTTCGTGCAGGGTATCCTCGGTGTCGTCGGGCTCAACAACCACGGCTTCCTGGGCGATGATGGGGCCGGTGTCCACGCCGGCGTCGGCCCAGTGCACGGTGCAGCCGGTGACCTTCACACCGTAGGCCATGGCATCGCGGACGCCGTGGGCGCCGGGGAAGGCCGGCAGCAGGGCCGGGTGGGTGTTGAGGTACTTGCCGTTGAAGGCATCGATGAAGTCCGCGCTGACGATCCTCATGAAACCGGAGGACACCACCACGTCCGGGCTGTAGGACGCCACTTTTTCCGTCAGCGCCGTGTCCCATTCAGCGCGCGTGGGGAACGAGTTGAAGTTCACCACGAACGTTTCCAGCCCGGCCTCGTCGGACCGCTCCACGCCGTAGGTGTCCGGACGGTCTGCGCCCACCGCCGCGATGTCGACGTCCAGCTCACCGGACTTCACGGCGTCGATGACGGACTGGAGATTGGAACCGGTGCCGGAGACGAGGACAACTATGCGCATTGCACTAGCTTATGGTCGGCTCGCGTAGGCTGGAAAACATGAATCCCGACGGCGGCCCCCGGCCGAGCCAGCACCCGCTCAGCGAAGCAGCCAAATCCACCCTGGCCATGACCCAGAGGCTCTTCCGGATCTTCCTGCTGACGGTGCTGGGATCGTTCTTCGTTTTCTCGCTCAACGTCAGCTACGTGTGGCTGAGCGCCATCCTGACGTTGGCCGGCGGCGTGCTGGGCGTGGTGGTCCTGGTCCGCACAGTGAAGCTCAAGCAGCCGCGGCTGGTGCTGTTCGGCACCATCTCCGGGCTGGTGGTGGTGGCCGTGATGACCCTGCTCGTCGTGACCACGCTGCTCTTCTACAAGCAAGTGGTCACGTACCAGGACTGCGCCCGTGGCGCCCTGACGGAATCGGCCAAGACGCAGTGCACCACCGAGCTCGAAAAGTCGATGCCCGGCCAGCTGCGCTGAACCGCGCCAGGCTGCACTGACCCTGAAAAGCCCGAGGTGACCTTCCCGCCTCAGGCGCGGTCGGCGTCGTGCACTGCAGCGTCCAGGTCCGCTTCCCGCAGCTTCTGCCGGTGTTCCAGCCAGGGTCCTGCCGCGTAGCCGATCACGACGCCGATGCCCACCTCGGCGGCCACCCAGACGGCCGTCCACAGCGGGTCCGGGCCGATTTCCGTGAGGCGGCCGATGCCGGCGGAGCCGCGGGCGATCCACGCGAGGGCGCCGCTCAGCAGGCCGGCAGACGCGCCGATCAGCACGCCGAGGACCACGGTCGACGCCGCGGCGGTGAACCAGCGCGCCTTGACCTTGATGGAGAGCCATTCGTCGAAGTGGTTCTCGCCTGCGCGCAGGAACCACCAGCCGGCCAGGACGCCGGCCACCACCGGCAGCGCGAGGGCCATGCCGCCGAGATCGAGCTGCCCGGCCGGCAACGCGCCGAACACCGGGACGGCAGGCAAGGGCCCGACGGCGGTGCCCAGCGGTCCGGCGTGCGAGCCGACCCCGAGCGAGAAGCCGGCGCCGGAGGACCAGGCCAGGGTGAAGACCACAAGGTTGGGCAGGAAGCCGAGCTGCGCGATGGTCAGCACGGCACCGCCCAAGGCGCCGGCCTTGAGGCCCTCGTAGACGGCGATGATGTCCGTCCAGTGGATCACGAGGTCCACCGTGAGGAGCAGTGCCGCGAGCGAGAGCGCGGCCATCAGGGCCACGAACCCTGCCATGGCGGCCGAACCCAGGTACGAGCCGGCCCAGCGCGAATGCTGGCTGGTGCGCGCAAGCCACGCGACGGCGTCGACGCCGATCAGCCGGCTCCAGGAACCTGCCTCGCGGCGGGCGCCGATCACCATGCCCAGGCCGAAGGAGATCAGCGGCAGGCTCATGGCGTACAGGAGGTTGATGGAGATATCTGAGGTGCGGCAGATGAAGGCGGTGGCGGCGCCGAAGGCCGAATACACCAGCAAGGCGCCCAGGAAGGCCTGCCAGAGCTGGTCCGTGTATGAGGCCCTGGCCAGGCGGCGGCCGGCCCGCCAGGCCAGCAGGAACGGGATGAGGGTGAGTCCCAGCGGGATCAGGGACAGCAGCCCGGTGCCGGACTGGCCGGCCGTGCCGAGGCCGGCGTTGGCCGAGGCCAGATGCAGGGGGACGCCGTGAATGAGCAGCCAGGCCTGCCCCGCCAGGCGGGCCAGGGAATCGACGTTGCGGTTCTGGAAGCCGTCGGTCACCCAGACCCCCACCAGGGGCAGGACCACAATGAGGGCGGAGATGATGACTGCCTGCGCGGATTCGAAGGCCCCCTGGAGCCACAGGGGCATCGGGATTCCATGGTTTCCGGTCTGATCAGCGCGCAGTTTCATCGTGTCCTATCGTGCCACGCTTTCCGCGCTGCCCCTCCGGCCGCCCCAGAGCTTTTTCGATAAAGCAGACGTAAAATTGGAGTGTTCGCAATAGGTGGATGGAGGGTACACATGTCTACCGCAGCTCCACATGCACACGGCGTTCACTTCGGACGTCTCGACATCCAGAACGTCGGCATGGGCGTAGGTATTCTGATGATCGTGGTGGGTGTTCTCGGATTCGTTCCGGGCATCACCATGCAGTACGGGGAATTGCAGTTCCTCGGGCCTGATTCGCACGCAATGTTCCTGGGACTGTTCCAGGTGTCCATGCTGCTCAACATTGTGCAGCTGGCCATCGGCGCAACAGGCTGGGCCATGTCCCGCACCGGGACGGGCGCGCGGAATTTCCTGATGGCCTTCGGGGCCCTGTACATCGTGCTCAGCGTGTACGGACTCAGTGTCCCAGTGGATTCGGCGGCCAACTTCCTGTCGCTGAACGCTGCTGGCAACTGGACGCACATGGTACTGGGCGTTCTGATGATCGCCGCCGGCTGGATGTTTTCACGGCATCTGGCTGACGAGAAGAAATAGACCCGGATCAAGGCAGACCGGGATTCCAGGAGCGGCCAATGGATGAGACTCACAGCGATTCTGAATAGTCGTAACCAGTGGCTGGTGCAGTCCTGCTGACAAATTTGCAGGGGGCTGCGCCAGCCTTCTTTGTGTCCGGCGGTTTGCCTTATGGTGAGTGCCCGACGGCGGGTGGCCGGGTTCAGCGGTCCGGCACCACAAGCTCGGCGCTGGTCACGTACTCCATGGCCTTGATGAACTCCGGCTGGCCGGCCCGCGCGTAGGCTTCTTCTTCGCTCAGTGCCGCGACCCGGCAGTGGATCCACCAGAGGTTCCCGAAGGGATCCCGGACCCGGCCCACCTTTTCTCCCCAAAACATCTCCGTCATGTTCGTCACCGCCGTGGCACCCGCGGCAAGCGCAGCCGCAAAGGTGGCGTCGCCGTCGTCGACGTAGACGCGGAGAAACGCCGGCGTCGGGGGCCAGTCCCGGCGGGAGTCGAACGCGAGGACGTTGGAATCGCCGATGCGGGCCTCTGCGTGCCCGATCGATCCGTCCTCCATGGGAACGCGGAAGGCCTCCTGGGCGCCGAAGGCCGCGGTGATGAAGTCGAGGACGCCTGCGGTGCTGTGGGAGATGATCCAGGGTTCAACTGAGCGGTAGCCCGCCGGGACCGCGGTGACTCCCGCCGCCCGTTTGATTGGAGCCATCGTGCGGACCAGTTCGGGACCGTCGTCCGGGTTGTTCGGCTGGCCCGTCATGTGCCGGTGGAGGGAGTCGATGGCGTACTCCATGCCCGCAGCGTATTCCGGAGCCTGCCAGCGGCGGCCGGCCTCTTCCTCGCTGACGTCCTCCATGTGGGACATGATCCACCAGACATTCCCCAGCGGGTCCTGGATGCGCGCGCCGCGGTCGCCCCAGGCGCTGTTGTCCAGCACCGAAACTGTGGTGGCACCCGCGGAGAGGGCGGCGTGGAAGGCGGCATCGGCGTCGTCGACGTACACGCGAAGGTACGACGGCGTGGCGGGCCAATGCGGCCGGGCGTCGAAGGCGAGGACTACTGAATCGCCGAGGCGCGCTTCCGCGTGCCCGATGGTTCCGTCCTCGCCCACCACGCGGTCGATCTCCTGCGCGCCGAATGCCACGGAGATGAATTCGAAGAGGGCCTTGGTGTCCCGGGTGATGAGCCAAGGGCTGACGCTGGAGTAGCCGTCCGGAACTGTGCTGATGGTGGGGTCTGCCGCGGTCATGGCTGGTCCTCTGCGTTGGGGTTCCTGAACTTCAGCATACGGACAATTCAGGTCAATTCATGTCTGCATCCTGCCGCGCGTTTGCCCTTCGAGCCGTGTGGTCTTTCGCCGGACGGCTGCCGCGCAGATTGCACGCAAAATTGCTGGATTTCCAGCCCCGGCAGAACAAGACTGTGTACACGAACGGGCGATTGGCCTACGGGTCAACCAGTGCCGCCGGTTCACAACGTCTGAAGGGACTGGGTCACATGGACGAGCTCTCGGCTTTCTTTCCGCTCATCGCGGCGATTCTCGGCGTCGTTGTTGTTGTCGGATTCATATGGCTGGCAACCAAGGCGATGTGGAAGGTGGCCGAGCCGAACGAGGCGCTGATTATTTCGGGCCTGACCCGGGCGACGCTTGAAAATGCCGATGGAATGGACTTCAAGATCGTAACGGGGAAGGGAGCCCTGGTGGTCCCGGGGCTTCAGACCGTGAGAATGTTGGCCCTGACCTTGAACGAAACGGAGCTCAAAGTTTCGTGTGTTACCTCGCAGGGAATCCAGGTGATTGTCGAGGGCGTCGTCATTTACAAAATCGGTGATGCCCCTCCTTTCATTGCGAATGCCGCCCGGAGATTCCTGGGACAGCAACCCAAAATGGAAAGCCAGGTGTACAACGTCTTCGAAGGACATTTGCGCTCAATCATTGGCAGCATGACCGTCGAAGAGATCATCCGTGAGCGCGACAAACTAGCTTCGCTGGTT
Organism: Arthrobacter cavernae; assembly: GCF_017368795.1. GTDB lineage: Bacteria > Actinomycetota > Actinomycetes > Actinomycetales > Micrococcaceae > Arthrobacter > Arthrobacter cavernae. The sequence goes on from NZ_JAFNLL010000002.1 coordinate 269,835, forward strand.
CGCAGCGCCAGCGGCGTGGAAATGGAGAAGCTCGGCCTGGTAGTCGATTCGCTTCAGATCAAGGACCTTCAAGACCCCACTGGCTACATCCAGAACCTGGCCAAGCCGCACATTGCCCAGGTGAAGATGGAGGCCCGCGTCGCCGAGGCCACCCGCAACCGTGAGGCCGCCGAGAAGGAAGCCGAGGCAGCGGCAATGATTGCGGATGCCCAGAGCATTTCGGCCATCAAGCAGTCGGCGGCGCAGGCCAACGCAGAGAGGGCCCGGGCGAACGCGGCGCAGGCCGGCCCGCTCGCCGATGCCACGGCCCGCCAGCAAGTGGTGGTCCAGGAGACGGAAGTAGCGAAGCTGGAGGCGGCCCGTGAGGAGCAAAAGCTCCAGACCACCATCCGCAAGCCCGCGGATGCCAAGGCGTACGCCCAGCGCACGGAAGCGGAAGCCCAGAAGTCTGCAGACATCAGCGCCGCCGAGGCCCGCGCCAGGCGCACCGAACTCGAGGCGCAAGCCAATGCCAGGCGCGTGGAAGTCGAGGCGCAGGCCAGCGCCACCGCTGCGGCCGCCATGGCAGGAGCCACCCGGGTGACTGGCGAAGCCGAGGCAGCAGCTACCAAAGCGCGAGGAGACGCCGCCGCGTCCGCCGTCAAGGCCAAGGCCCTTGCGGAAGCGGACGGCATCAAGGCCCGCGGCGAAGCGCTCGAAACGAATCAGGACGCCGTCATTTCACAGCAGTTGGCCGAGAACATGCCGGCGATTGTCGCGGCTGCAGCCGAGCCGTTTGCGCATGTGGGGCAGCTGACCGTCCTCAACGGCGGCGAGGGCCTGAACAACATGGTGGGCGGGATCCTGTCCCAGGTAGGGAACTTCCTGCCTTCGCTTGCGGCCGCGCTCCGGGGCGGGAAGGAAGCCCCTAAACGGCCGACGAAAGCCCCCGATGCATAGGAACGTGGACCGCAGCCTCACCGGCAAGATCGGCCGAGTGACGGGGCGCATCGGGCCGGGCACCATCGGCGAGGTGATGCTCGCCTATCACGGAGGCACCAGTGCCTTCTTTGCCTACCCCTTCGACGGGGCGAGCGAGTTTCCGGTGGGCGACAAGGTGCTGGTGATCTACTTCGAGCCGCCGCAGACCGTGTACGTGGATGAGCTGCCGGAGGTTTTGAGGGGGTAGGCAAGGCGGCTGACTCCCGCCCATCTGTTTACCCAAGCTTCCCCCGGGCGTCACACCCATTCCCCCGCACCGCCAACCGCGGACCACACCGTGGAGGGGTGAGGATCGCAATCGTCGCCGAATCATTCCTGCCGCTCATGAACGGGGTAACCCACTCCATCCTGCGGGTGCTGGAGCATCTGCAGGACCGCGGGGACGAGGTGATGGTGATTGCGCCGTCGACGTCGGACACTGCTGTTTCGGACGTTGTGAATGGCGCGTACGTGTACCGCCTCCCTTCCGTGCCGCTGGCCGGATACACGAATGTGCGGGTGGCGTTGGGCGGTGTGAACCGGGTCAAGAGAATCCTTGCCGATTACGCACCGGACGTGGTCCACCTCGCATCACCGTTCGTCCTGGGCTGGCGGGCCGTGCAGGCGGCGCACCAGCTCGGAATCCCCACGGTGGCCATCTACCAGACCGAAATCCCCAGCTACGCAGCCCGGTACGGGGTCCCGTTCCTGGAGAACTGGGCCTGGAACAGGGTGGACAACATCCACCTGCTGGCCAACCGGACCCTGGTGCCGTCCACGTTTGCGCTGAACCAGTTGCGCGGCCGCGGCATCCTGCGCGTGGACATGTGGCGCCGCGGTGTGGACACTGCCCGCTTCAACCCCGCAAAACGCTCGACGGCGTGGCGAGCCACCGTGGCGCCCGACGGCGAGCGCATCATCGGCTATGTCGGCCGGCTGGCCATCGAAAAGCAGGTGGAGGATCTCGCCGTGCTTGCCGATCTGCCGGGAACCCGCCTTGTCATCGTGGGTGACGGTCCCCAGCGGGCTGCGCTCGAAGCGGCACTGCCCAACGCCGTCTTCACGGGGTTCCTCAGCGGCGACGATCTCGCCCAGGCTGTGGCCTCCTTCGATCTGTTCGTCCATCCCGGCGAGTTCGAGACCTTCTGCCAGACCATCCAGGAAGCCATGGCTTCAGGTGTTCCTGTGGTGGCGACCGGCCGTGGCGGTCCCCTGGACCTGGTGGAGAACTCGCGCACCGGCTGGCTGTTCGAACCGGGGAACCTGGCCCAGCTGCGCGGCTACGTGGAGGACCTGATGGGCGACGACGCCAAGCGCCGCGCGTTCGCCGCGACGGCTGCCGCCTCGGTCCAGGGCCGGACGTGGCCCGCGCTGAGCGCCAACCTGGTGCGGCACTACGAGGACGTGATGGCAGGCCGGGCCGTGGTTGAGCCGGCCGGCCCTTCAAACACCACACTGACTTCAAGCAAAGGACCCGTTTCATGAAAATCTCCGTCATCGGCTGCGGTTACCTTGGGGCCGTCCATGCGGCCACCCTCGCGTCCATGGGCCACAGCGTGGTGGGCATCGACGTGGATGCCGCCAAGGTTGCCCACTTGAACAAGGGTTTCGCTCCTTTCCACGAGCCGGGCCTGGACGAGCTGCTCCGTGACGGCTTCACCACGGGCCGGCTGAGCTTCTCGACCGACTTCGCCGATGCCGCCGATGCCCAGGTCCATTTCCTCTGCGTCGGCACGCCGCAGTCCAAGACCTCGGACACCGCCGACCTGTCCTACCTCGTCGCGGCCACGAAGAGCCTCCTCCCCCACATGGCGAAAGGTGCCGCCGTCGTCGGCAAGTCCACTGTTCCCGTGGGGACGGTGGAGATCCTGCGCAGCCTTCTCTCGCGCCGCTCCGATGTGCTACTCGGCTGGAACCCCGAGTTCCTGCGCCAGGGCACGGCGGTCAAGGATTCCCTGGTTCCCGACCGCTTCGTCTACGGCGTCCCGGGCGGCAAGGGCGCCGCTGCCGGTGCCCCGGTCACCGCGGTCCTTGACGCGGTCTACGAGCCTCTGGTCCTGGCCGGCATTCCCCGGTTGGTCTGCAACTTCGCGACGGCCGAGCTGATCAAATCGGCGTCGAATGCTTTCCTCGCCACGAAGCTCAGCTTCATCAACGCCATGGCCGAGTTGTGCGATGCGTCCGGCGCCGATGTCACTGAGCTCAGCGAAGCCATGGGCCTGGACCCGCGGATCGGAAACCGGTACCTGCACGCCGGGCTGGGCTTCGGCGGTGGGTGCCTGCCCAAGGACGTCCGTTCTTTCCGGGCCCAGGCGCGCGCACTGTCCGTTCCGTCTGTGGACGAGTGGATGGGTGTGGTGGATTCGATCAATCTCGACCAGCGCTCGCGGACGGTTGAGGTGGCCCGCGATATGTGCCGCGGTTTCCTGGCCGGACGCACCGTGACTGTGCTGGGTGCGGCCTTCAAGCCGGACACGGACGATATCCGCGACTCCCCCGCTTTGGATGTGGCCCTCCAATTGGCGGCAGCCGGAGCCCACGTTACGGTGACGGACCCCAAGGCCATCAACAACGCTTGGATGAGGTACCCCCAGCTCCGCTTCGAAGCCTCCACCACGCGGGCCCTGGAGGGCGCGGAGCTGGTCCTGCTCTTGACCGAGTGGGACGAATACCGTGACCTTTCGCCCACGGCCGTCGCAGGGCTGGTACGGCGCCGGATGGTGCTGGACGCACGGAATGTCCTGGACGCCGAGGCCTGGCGGACGGCCGGCTGGACGGTACGTGGCCTGGGAACGGGCTCTGCCGCTGCGGTGGAGGCAACCGACAGCCACCAGCCCGCTACCAGCGCGGCCGCTGCCAAGGAACCGGCCGCAGCCCGCACCATCACCGAGGTCCCGCCGTCGAACGGATATCGCCCGGCGCAATCGGCACGCGGCGTGGTGACTCCCCGCTGAGCCGCCCGGCGGCTCCGACCGACTCTATGCCGCAGAACGGTTCGCTGGTGGGCACGGAGGCGCCCGTCGCCGTCGTCACCTTGTACAGCTGAAGGAGCGTCTCCCCCGGGCCGCATTCCGGCCCGACAACGCCGCAGAGCGGGTCCGCGTTGCTGCCTGGCGTGCTGGCACAGGCCGGACGGATTTCCTCGGTCACGGCTTCGGTGCTGGCTTCGGCGGTCAGCGCCTCGCTGGCGGACGGCATCTGGACCTCCGTCCCTGCCGAGGCGGAGGGGCCGCATGCCGTCAACGCAATGCATGCGCCGAGGGCCATGGCGATCAGCAGTCTCTTCAAGATGGCTCGGCTGGTCATCGGTAGATCTCCACACCGGTCTTTGCACAGGCGCGGTGGAGGGCTTCGAGAATTTGGACTTCTCCGTCCTGCACCTGTGCCGGGTTCCCCGCTACCGCGCGGTAGAGCACCACCTGAAGTGCTTCCGAAGCCTCTCTTCGTATTTCTTCGGGCGCGGCGCCGGTGGCTGAGACCATTCTTCGGCTGTCCTCCTCCGTTGCCGTGGCAGGGTTGGAGGCGGCCTTGATCCCATCACGCCACGCGAGACAAACCTCCTGGGCGGTCATCTCCGCAGCTTGCTCGCCCGAAGGCCTTGTGGCGGGCTCGGCCCCGACCTCGGCCTCGGGCGTTGGCTGCTGAGAGGGAGCAGTTCCGGTGGCGCGGTCCGACTCCGGGGGCACGGCGCATCCGGCAACGGCAAGCAGTCCGGCGATGGTCAAGGCGGCAGCGGTCCGGTTCATGGTTCTCCCTACGTGGTGGTCTTGCCATCACGCTACGGAGCCGCTCTACCGGCCGACAGCGGCCAATTGCCCTATGTGGATAACTCCGCAACCATCGAAAGGCGCACGTTCAGACCGCCTATGCGCCCCCGTCCGCCAGCCGGCGCTGCACATCCAGCAGGAACTTCAGGCCGGCGTCGGTGACTTCCGGTCCCTGCTGCCAGCGGGTGTCCGTCAGTTCCAAGGAGCGCAAGCTCGAGCGGACGCCGAAGTCCACATCCGACGCCGCATCCAGCGGCACGTCGCCGCCACCCGGCATGCGGAAACCGGCACGGTTCAGTGCCTCCTGGAGCAGCCGCTGACGCTTGTCGTAGGACAGCGCCAGCCCCTCCACGAGCCAATGCACTGCCAGCCGTGTTGCCAGTTTGACGGCAGCCGCCTCGGGGTTGGCCAATCGGTCCGCAACATAGTCCCAGAGGGCTTGCGGGTCCTTGCCGACCCTGCGGCCTGATGGCGTGAGGACGAGCCGTCCCTTGAACTTTCGCAGCAGCTTCCACTCTTGAAGTTGTTCACGCAGTGCCAGCACCGGACGCGCGTGGATCTCCTGGCGGGCGGTGCCGGGCCAGTCCTCGTCCCACCCGAGGGCGGTCATCGCGGCCTTGACGATGGCGGGCTTCAGGTAGCCGTCTTTCGTCAGCTCGAGGCCGGCGGGCGAGGCCTCGTCCAGGAACCACTGGACGGGCCTCAGGACGGTGTGGATGTCCTCCGCACTCACCGGCCCGGGCCAGAGCCGCCTGGCCAGCTGCGCCAGTTGCGTGTTGATAGCCTCCAGGCTGAAGGCTGCGGGATCGAAGTCCGAGGCCGGTTCGCCGGTCATGCCTTCAAGCCACTCGGCGGCGCCGTCATGGTCCCGGTACTCGGGATCGCCCAGCTTCGAGACCAGGTCCGCGTAGCCGCCGATGCCGCCGGAGTCCTCTACGGGCCCCCTCATGGCACCGTCGACGCACTGGATGCTTCCTTGCGGGATTTCCGCGGGGCCCAGCTGTTCGATCTCGTGGATCCAGGAGTCGCCGAAGTCGTATTCGTATTCGAGCTTGGAGGTGCCTGCCGCTGATGGGTCGATCAGTTCGGAGAGTACGACGCCGGCGGCAGCTTCCGCTCCGAGCTCGTCGGCCGCTTCTTCCGTGCCGACGATCACGCGGGGCTGGCCTTTGCGGTCAACGGTCCTGATGCCGTAGAGGTGGTAGTCCTGCCAGCCGAAGGCTTTCTGGATCGCCTCATGGAGTTCGGGGATGGTGACCGACTCGGGCAAGAGCAGTCTCCGCCAGATCTCCGGGTCGGTACCGGCGATGGTGATGCGGAGGTCGAAGGCGGGAACGTTGCCGGGTTCATCCATGACGGCAATCATGCCAGATCCGGGCATGCCTCCAAGCCAGGCTCGGGGAATCGCCGTCGTTCTTCACCCGTGGTGGTTAAACGCCGGAAGGGCCGGTCAATGACCGGCCCTTCCTTTGAAAATCCGAAACCTAGATGGCCTGGATGTTTACTGCCTGGGGACCCTTGGGGCCCTGCTCGACGTCGAAGGAAACCTTCTGGTTCTCTTCGAGGGAGCGGTAGCCCGAGGAGTTGATGGCGGAGTAGTGAGCGAAAACGTCCTGGCTGCCATCTTCAGGAGAGATGAAGCCGAAGCCCTTTTCGGAGTTGAACCACTTGACGGTACCTGTAGCCATTTTTTCAGTCCTTACTGAAGGTGGAGGTTGTCCCGACTGTCGGGCCTCCGGTGTGGGGTGTTCTCCACCGTTACTTCAGAAGGTCGCGCTTCAAGGAACCGCGGGAACTGCCTGAACTACCAAATGCCAAACACAACAACAGCTACAAGCATACAGAGGTTTTGCCGGATGGCTAGTATCTGTGCGAATTTTCGTTCCACGCGGCGAGTCATGGCCATTCGACGCAGGCCAATATCATGGAGGAACCCGGGTTGAGCACCGCGTTCGGGCCCTGGCACCGTGCAACAAAGGACCGGATGGACTACTACGCAATCAACGCCCTGCGTGAGAACCATGCAGGATGGGCGCTCCTCCGAGCCCAAAATGCGCCCCTGGCTGTTTGTTTTTTCATGGCCGCCTTCACCGGGCCCAATCAGCGAAACCTCGGCCGCCAGCACCTCATCGATATTCTGGACGACGTCCTCTTCGGGCTCAGGGAGAGCTACGGCGAGGAAAAGTTCCCCCGCCAAGCGAGCGAATACCTGGACGACTGGGCGGCACCGGAACGGTCCTGGCTCCGGAAGTACTACCTGCCCGGCCAGGACGAGCCCCGCTACGACCTCACCCCCGCCGCGGAGAATGTGGTCCGCTGGGTGGAAAGCCTGCGCGGCCGGGACTTCGTGGCCACCCAGTCCCGGCTCAGCAGCATCTTCACGGTCCTCAAGACCCTGGTGCAGCAATCGGAGGCGGACCCGGAGGTCCGGCTCACCGAGCTGCAGCGCCAGCGGGACGAGATCGACGCCGAGATGCAGCGCATCCGGGGCGGCAACATCAAGGTGATGAGCGCGCCCGAGGCCATGGACCACTTCCAGCAGCTCACCGCCCTGGCCAAGGACCTGCTCGCGGATTTCCGGGAAGTCGAACAGAACTTCCGCAAACTGGACCGGCAGGTGCGCGAGCAGATCGCCACGTGGGAGGGCAGCCAGGGCGAGCTGCTCGCCTCGATCTTCGGCAGCCAGCAGGACATCAGCAGCTCCCTGCAGGGCCGCACCTTCCAGGGATTCTGGGACTACCTCATGTCGCCGCAGCTTCGCGCGGAACTCAAGGACCTCCTGCAGCGGGCCACCGAGATCGAGGCGCTGGCCGGCGTCGAGAACCTCCAGGCGGTGACCGGCCTGCACCAGGACTGGCTGCCCGCCGTCGAGCAGACCCAAGGCACCGTCCGGCAGCTCTCGCAGCAGCTCCGCCGGCTCCTGGACGACAAAGTCTTCCTCGAGAACAAGCGCATCATGCAGCTGATCCGGCGTGTCGAATCCGGTGCGCTGGCCACCCGGCAAGCACCGCCGTCGGGGGTGTTCATGGAGCTGGCCGCGCCGTCGGTGGACGTGACTCTGCCGTTCGAGCGGCCCCTCTACGAGGGGAGCCGGAAGGTTTGGGTGATGGATGACGTGGTGATGGCCGACGACGGCGACGTTGACGCCGGGGCCCTCTTCAGCCAGTTCCATGTGGACAAGGAGCGGCTGCGCTCGAACATCGACGCCGTGCTGGAGGACGCGGAGCAGGCGACGCTGGCCGAGATCACCGGGGCGCATCCCCTGTCCCAGGGGCTCGCCGAGTTGGTGGCCTATTACCAACTGGCCACGGACTCGGAGTGGGCCACCATCAATCCCGAAACCCAACAGCAGCTGAGCTGGACTCTTGCGGACGGCAGCATCCGGGAAGCGACCATCGACCAAATCATCTTTGCGAGGCCGGCATGACCCTTGAAACCAGAGAAGCAAACGAGACACGCACGCCTGAGGAGCTCCCCGGCGTCGTCACCAGGCTGTTCAAGGGCGTGCTCTACGCGGAAAACGACGAGAAAGTGTGGCAGTCCCTCCTGGCCCTTGTCTCGCAGGTCCGCGACTACGTGGCCGTGCTGGGGCTGGAGCTGATCGTGGACGAATCGGAGGGCTACGCGTTCCTGAAGTCGCGCGAGGACGCGGACGGCTCGCTCCCCCGGCTGATCCCGCGGCGCCAGCTCACCTTCAACGTCAGCCTCCTGCTGGCGCTGTTGCGTGGGCGGATGCTGGAGTTCGACACCAACTCCAGCGAGCTTCGCCTGGTCATGACGGAGCAGCAGATCGCGGACATGGTGTCCGTGTTCCTGCCCGAGTCCAGCAACGAGGCCCGCGTCCTGGACCAGCTCGGGACCAACATCAAGAAGGTGGTGGAGCTGGGATTCCTGCGCAAGATGCGCGGGCAGCCCGGCACCTACGAGGTGGCCCGCATCCTCAAGGCCTACGTGGATGCCCAGTGGCTCGAAGAGTTCGACGCGCGGCTGTCCGACTACCGCGCTTCGCTCGCCGGCGCCGCGGCATCCGGCGCCTCGATATCGGGCACTGAATCAACGGAAGTGGAGGGCGCGTGACCGCCGATCTTCAGGACAGCCTGTTCAGCCTGGACCCTGCCGTACCGGTGGAAGTCCCGCTGGAGGAACAGCGCCCGACGGCGGCCTGCCGCCGGGTTTCCGGCTGCACCGCCTGGAGCTGCTCAACTGGGGCACGTTCCACGAGGGCGTGCGGACCTTCCGTTTGGACGGCGCCAACAGCCTGTTGACCGGCGACATCGGATCGGGCAAGTCCACGGTGGTGGACGCGATCACCACGCTCCTGCTGCCTGCGCACAAGATCGACTACAACAAGGCCGCCGGCGCGCAGAAGCGCGAACGCACCTTGATGTCCTATGTCCGCGGCTTCCACAAGAGCACCCGCAGCACCGGCGGCGAACACTCCAAACCGGTGGCCCTGCGCCAGCCGGGAACACTCAGCGTGGTGCTGGGCGTCTTCCACAATGCCGTGCTGGGCAAATCCGTCACCCTGGCCATCACGCTCTGGACCATGCAGGAAGCCGGCCAGCCCACCCGTTTCTACTCGCTCGCCGAGTCCGATCAGTCCATTGCCGTGGACTTCGCCAACTTCGGCCAGGACCCGGTCAAGCTGAAGAAAAAGCTGCGGGCAGCCGGCGTAGCCGTCCACGACACCTTCGAGCCCTACGCGGCCGCGTTCAAGCGGCAGTTCGGCATCAGCGGGAACCAAGCGATGGAGCTATTCCACCGCACGGTGTCCATGAAGCAAGTGGAAAACATCACGCAGTTCGTGCGCACCAACATGCTCGAGGACGATGACGTCAGCGAGCGCATCGGGAACCTGATCCACCACTTCGATGACCTGAAGAAGGCCCATGACGCGGTGCTGCGTGCCAAGGACCAGATCGAGCTGCTGAGGCCGATCCAGTCGGGCGCGGCCCAGCATGCGAAACTGAGCGCCGAGGATGGTCTGGCCCGTGCCCAGCGGGACCAGCTGCATCCGTGGTTTACCAAGCAGAAGCTGATCCTCAGCCTGGAGCACCAGAACGAGCTCGGGAACACCGGAGTCAAGCTGCGCGAGGACAGCAGCCAGCTCAGCGGCCAGATCGTGCAGCTGCGCCACGAGCTGTCCGCCGTCCAGGAAGACATCCGGACGAACGGCGGCGGCCGGCTGGCAGCGATCGACGCCGACGTCGCCCGGCTCGGCGAGGAATCGCAACGCCAGCGCGCCCGCTTCGAGAAGTACCTGGAAGCGGCCGCCGATCTTGGCTTGAACGCCCCCGAGGACCGCGTCCTTTTCGATGCCAACCGGAACCGTCTGGCGGAGGTGGAATCGGAGCTGGTCTCGCTGTCCAACGATTTGCAGCGGAACCGCACGGCACTGACCGTGGAGCGTGAAACGTCCACCACGCAGGCGGCGGAGATCCACGCCGAGCTCAGCAGCCTGAAGTCGCGCCAGACCCTGCTGCCGCTCGCCCAGCTGGAGCTCCGCCGTCGTCTGTGTGAAGGAACCGGCATTGCGGAGACGGCCCTGCCGTACGCGGGCGAACTGCTGCGGGTGCGCGACGGCGAAGCCGAGTGGGAGGGTGCCGCGGAGCGGACCCTGCGCGGCTTCGCGCTGTCCCTGCTGGTGTCGGCCGAGCACTACCCGGCCGTGAGCTCGTGGGTGGATTCGAACAATCTCCGGGGCCGGCTGGTGTACCTGAAGATCGGCGACTCCGCCCAGGCCAGGACTGCCGAGGCAGGCACGCTGGCGGCGAAGATCGCCGTCAAACAAGGCACCCCGTTCCGGGCTTTCCTGCTTGACGAACTCGTCGGCCGCTTCGACTACGTCTGCTGCGCCGGCATGGACGAGTTCCGCCGCCACCCCAGGGCGCTCACCGTCAACGGCCAGCTGAAGGGCGGCCGCGGCAGGCATGAGAAGGACGACCGCAAGGACCTGGCCGACCGCCGCAATTACGTGCTCGGCTGGGACAACCAGGACAAGATCAACCGCTTCCTCGCCGAGCAGGATGAGGTGCACGGAAAGGTCCGCAGCATCGACGCCCAGCTGGCCAAGGTGGATACGGCCCTCGGCACCCTGGCGCGGCAGAACCAGCAGATCGGCACTGTGCGCAACACGGGTGACTACGCGGACATCAGCTGGCAGCTCACCGCACGCCGCATCGAGGAACTCAAGGAGGAAAGGGCCGCGCTCCAGTCGGCCAGCAGCGTGCTGCAGCAGCTCGCTGCCAAGGAAACGGAACTGGCCGGGCGGCTCGAGCGCCTCGAGGCCAAGTCGGACAAGATCCGGGAACGGCTCGGGGAGAACAACAACGAGGCCAGGAACATCGCGGAGGCGATCGAGGAATGCCGTGCGCTGCTCGCCGAGCAGCCCTTGACCGACGACGCCGGGGTGCTGGCCGCCGTCGAGCAGCTCACCGCCACGGCACTCGGCGAGAAGGCGCTGAACTACAAGAACACGGGCAGCATGGAAAGCTCCGTCCGATCTGTGTTGACGGCCAGCATTGATGCGCTGGGCAAACGCATCGCCACCGCGGCCGAACGCACCCTGCGGCTCATGGGCGATTTCCGGCACAAGTACCCCAACGAGACGGTGGAGATCGACGCGTCACTGGAGGCCGCCGGGGACTTCAACCGGCTGCTGGAACAGCTGGAAAGCAACGATCTCCCCCGCTTCGAGGCCCGGTTCAAGGAGTCGCTCACGCAGAACACCATCCACGAGGTGGTTGCCTTCAACGCCTTCCTGGACAGCCGCAAGCAGGACATCGAGCAGCGGATCAGCGAAATCAATGTGTCGCTGGCGGGAATCGAGTACAACTCGGGCCGGCACATCCAGCTGGAGCACCAGGGTTCCACGGACCTGGACGTGCGCCAGTTCGGGATGGACCTGCGCGCCTGCTCGGAGGGGACCATCGGCGATGACGAGCAGTACTCGGAGCAGAAGTACCTGCAGGTGGAGCGGCTGATCGAACGGTTCCGCGGACGCGAGGGCTACACGGCGCTGGACGAGCGGTGGACGGCCAAGGTGACGGACGTCCGGAACTGGTTCACCTTCTCCGCCTCCGAAAAGTGGACCGAGACCGGGGAGGAGTTCGAGCACTTCACGGACTCGGGCGGAAAGTCGGGCGGGCAGAAGGAGAAGCTGGCGTACACCATCCTGGCGGCGGCGCTGGCGTTCCAGTTCGGGCTCGGGTCCGGGAAAGCCGGCGGTACGGCGAAGGCCGGCGCGAAGGGCGCCGCCAAGGGCCGCAGTTTCCGCTTTGTGGTGATCGACGAGGCCTTCGGCCGCGGCTCGGACGAGTCCGCGCGCTACGGCCTGGAGCTCTTCCAGCGCATGAAGCTGCAGCTGCTGATCGTCACTCCGCTGCAGAAAATCCACGTGATCGAACCCTTTGTGGCACATGTGGGCTTCGTCGCGAACAGTAACGGGAACGACTCCCAGCTGCGCAACATGACCATCACCGAATACCGGGAGGAACGGGACCGGCGTGCCGGGTGACGCACGCAGTCTGGGCTGGACCACCGTTGCGGACCTGCGCGCCCTCTCGCTGAAGGCCTGGGGCAGCGGGGCGCTGCTGCGCGAGCTGCTGGAACCGGGCGGACTGTACCCCCGCCGTCGGCCGTTGAAGCGCCCGACGGCGGCGGGCCTCCTGCGCGATTATGCTGCGGCCCGTGCGTGGGCGGCTGAGTTGTTCGCCGCCGCGGGTCCGTTCGGCCTGGAAACCGCCGAGGTGGGGCGCACCACGGTCGGGGCCAACCAACTGCCGGCCGCGGCTGTCTTCGCGTCTGCCGAGGCCGAGATTGAGTTTGTGGGCAAGGCGAAGGAGGCGGCCCGGTTCGTGGAGCTCTCCGGGGGTCTGGCCTCGTTGAACCCGTCCTTCCGCGCGTGGGTGCTGAAGCGGCCGCTCAAGCTGTTGGAACTCGGGGACGACGCGCTGACGGCCGCCCTGGTGGCCCTGTGGCTGCAGGACAACCCCCAGCCCGGAATCTACGTGCGGCAGTTGAGCCTTCCCGGCGTGCACACCAAGTTCATCGAGAACCACCGGGCGGTGATCGGTGAGCTGGCGCTGGGGCTGCGGGCCGATACGGAACACAACGCTGAGTCTGTCGAATCACTTCCAGACGCGACCGCGGAGCCCGGCTCGCTGCTGGGACTGACGCCGGCCCGGACGCCGGCGGCACGCTTCGCTGCGGGGCACGGCTTCCTGCATCCGCCCGAGCTTGTCCGGTTCCGCCTGTTGGATCCTGAGCTGACACTGCTTGGCCAGGCACGCGACCTGACCGTGACCGCTGAAGCCTTCAGCACGCTGCGGCTACCTATCGCCAAAGTGGTGATCACGGAGAACCTGGTGAACTTCCTGGCCCTCCCCGAGGGCCCGCACACGCTGGCAATTTATGGCGGCGGTTATGGGTTCTCCTCGCTGCGGGACGCAAGGTGGCTGCGGGACTGTGAGGTCTTGTACTGGGGCGATCTGGACACCCACGGGTTCCGGATCCTGGACCAGCTCCGCGCGGTCCACCCGCATGTGGTGAGCGTGCTGATGGACGAGGCCACGCTGCTGGCTCACCGTGATGCCTGGGTGACCGAGCCCTCGTCGTCGAAGGGTGTGTTGGGCCGGCTGACCGCCGAGGAGTCGGCGCTGTACGACGGGCTGCGCGATGACTTGTTTGGAACTGCGGTACGTCTGGAGCAGGAGCTGATCCGCTGGGACTGGGCGCTGGAGCGGCTCGCCAGGACTGATGCCGGACGACAGTCAGCGACCGAGGCCCAGAAAGACGAGCAATGATTGCTCAACTGCAACCATTGTCTTTGAATCTATTCTTCCTAACCGCTGCCCGAGATTGACCCGTCGCACCGTTGTGAGCTTGTCGATCATGATCTGGCTGACGCGCTCCAAGCCGGTCAGCTGCCCGGGATCCACCGTCAGCCTCAGCAATGGGGCATCCGTCAGGTGCGACGTCAACGGCAGAAGGGTCACCGACTCGGAGGCCTCAAACAGATCGTCCTGGATGATGAGGGCAGGCCAGGGCTTTTGCGCATATGTTCCACCTGACACAGTCCACAGCTCGCCTCTATTCACTCCGGCCAGGCTTCCGAAATCTGTTCTATGAAGTCCTGGTCGTCACCGGCCCGGTCAGAAGCTGCAACAGCCAGCGCCTGGCGCCGTGCTTCACGCCGGAACTCGTCCGTTCGCGCGTCCGGCACCCAGATCTGAATCTGTCGGAATCCTCGCTCGCATGGCGGCCCGGTGGCGGGCAACGCGGTCCTTAACACTCATGAGTTAATGATGCATGTAACATCCGATGACTGTCATGATCTGCTCCACGCCTTCGATCGAGACGCTAGCGACGCACTCTTTGCGGGAGGATTTGGGTGGACCGCGCGCGCGAAGTCGGCGCGTCAAAGCAAAGGACAGTGGCTACCGGACGGCGTTGTATGCGTTTACGCGGCCATGTTCCCAGTAGGTGTCGGTGCCGCCAATGTTGTCGGCGGTTAATTCGACCGCATCACGGACCAATGCGTTCGTGGTGCCAGGATGCGAACTCCAGGCAAGCGCGGCAACAGCAGCGACGATAGGTGAAGCCATCGAGGTACCGCTGGCGATGTCATAGCCCTGGGAGCGGTCGTTCAGCGGATTCGTGTCGTTCGTCCTATCCAGGACGAAGGGGTGGTTCGGGAAGGTCGAGAAGACGTTGACACCCGGCGCTGCGACATCAACCCACTGGGCGCCGTAGCTTGAGAAGGATGCTTTGGCATCCCTGTTGTCGGTTGCCGCCACCGCAATAACGTTGCGGTATGCGCCTGGGTAGAACTTGGCCTGAGTACCGCCGTTGCCGGCTGCGGCAACTATCACCACACCGGCCTTCCATGCGTTATTGACGGCAGTTTCGAGGGTGCGTGAAGGGAAGCTCTGTCCGAGGCTCATGTTGATGACCTTGGCACCATTGTTGACGGCCCAGTTGATGCCGTTTGCAATGGCTGATGTGGAGCCCGACCCGCTGTCATTGAGAACTTTGCCATCCAGGATCGTGCACTCCGGGCAGACACCGGCGACGCCGATCGTGTTGTCGGCGGTGGCGGCAACGATGCCGGCGACGTGGGTGCCGTGGCCGTAATTGTCTTTGCCGGTTGCCGCAGTACTGAAGTTGGCCCGTGCAACAACCTTTGATTCGAGGTCGCGGTTGTCGCTTGGGACGGGGTCGCTTGGAATATCGTGGCCGCTTGCGACACCCGTATCGAGAACAGCGACCCTAATGCCGCTACCCTTGGTGATGCTCCACGCTTCGACGGCGTCCACATCAGCGTCCACTATGCCCCCGGCCACAGTCAGCGTACCGGAGGTGTTGGTGAATGACTGACCAACGTTGTGCAGTGCGTACTGGCGATCGAAATACTGGTCAGCTGTAGCGGCAGTAACGAGCTCGTCCGGCTCGGCGTACTCAACCGCCGGGTTCCGGCTCAAGGCTTCGATGAGTTGAGATTCTTTGCCAGCCGGCACTTTGATGAGGTGAGCGCCGGTGCTGCCGATACCAGCGCCCTGGCTGAGGCCATGCTGGCGGAGCACGCCGGCTGCCGCGCCATTGTCGCGGAATTTAACCATGATTTGCCCCGCGATGCCTGAGGACCGGGTCGCTGCGTTGCCTGGGACTGCGAAGGTGATTGCGCCAAACCCCATAACTAGCGCCGCGAAACTAGCTATTGCAATTTTTTTCATAGGGTTATCTTGCGTCAACCTGTACCTGAAGATCTACAACGACTCGCGCGGGTACGTGAACACGAAGATGACCAAGGACGCGCTCACCGCCGACTTCCGCGTAGCCGAATTCCGCGTGCTGGACTACGTCACGACGCCGGGATCCCCCGTCCGCACGAAGGCCTCCTTCGCGATCCAGGACGGCGTGCCGGGCTGGTGGCGCAGGGGTAGCTTCCGTCAAGGACACCGTCGAAACCCCCGTCCGAGTCTACTCGGACGGGGGTTTCGACGGGTAGGTGACTACAGTTAGGACCTCGCGGCGCGGATGGCACGGCCGGCAGCGGCGCCGGCGACCACCATGGGCGAGCGCCCGACGTCGGGCCTTAACTCAGCGCCCGACGCCGGGCTTTGCCCGGGTCCTCTTAGCTGAGGTAACCGTTGGGGTTGAGGACGTACTTGGTGGCCGCGCCAGCGTCGAACTCGGCATAGCCCTTGGGCGCATCCTCCAGGCTGATCGCCTTGGCGTTGACGTTCTTGGCGATGCTCACCTTGTCATGCAGGATGGCCATCATCAACTGCCGATTGTACTTCATCACCGGGCACTGCCCCGTGGTGAAGCTCAGCGACTTCGCCCAGCCGGTGCCCAGGCTCAGGCTGAGCGCCCCCTTCTTGGCGGACTCGTCCACGCCGCCGGGATCCCCGGTGACGTACAGCCCGGGAATGCCCAGGGCCCCGCCGGCCGCGGTGATCTCCATCAGCGAGTTCAGCACTGTTGCGGGCGCCTCCTTGGCGTCGTGGCCGTGGCCGCGGGCCTCGAAGCCCACCGCGTCAACCCCGCAGTCCACCTCCGGAACACCCAGGATCTGCTCGATCTGCTCCGCCGGCCCGCCCTTGCTCAGGTCAATGGTTTCGCAGCCGAAGCTGCGCGCCTGGGCCAGCCGGTCCGCATTCATGTCACCGACAATCACGACGGCGGCACCCAGCAGATGCGCACTGGTGGCCGCTGCCAGTCCAACGGGCCCGGCACCTGCCACGTACACGGTGGAGCCCACGCCCACCCCGGCAGTCACGGCGCCGTGGAAGCCTGTGGGGAAGATGTCCGAGAGCATGGCCAGGTCCAAGATCTTCTCCAGGGCTTGGTCCTTGTCCGGGAACTTCAGCAGGTTCCAGTCGGCGTACGGGACCAGCACGTAGTTGGCCTGGCCTCCTACCCAGCCGCCCATGTCCACGTAGCCGTAGGCGCTGCCCGGGCGGTCCGGATTGACGTTCAGGCAGATGCCAGTCTTGCGTTCCTTGCAGTTCCGGCACCGGCCGCAGGAGATGTTGAAGGGCACCGAACAGATGTCCCCCACTTTGATGAACTCGACGCCGGGCCCCACTTCAACCACCTCCCCGGTAATCTCGTGCCCCAGCACCAGGTTGGACGGCGCCGTGGTGCGCCCGCGGACCATGTGCTGGTCCGAACCGCAGATATTGGTGGCCACGGTCTTGAGGATGACGCCGTGCGGTACCGCGCGCCCCACGTTCGCCGGGTTGACGCCCGGGCCGTCCTTAAGTTCGAAAGTTGGATAGTCGATGTCGATCAGTTCGACCTTGCCGGGTTCCTTGTAGGCAACGGCTTTGTTTCCTGTCATCACTGCTCTCCTCTTAACGCCACGGCGGCGCGTTGTAGAGCCGCCGTGATGGGTGAAGTATTGCGACGGACCCCCAGTCGCTGGAACCTGTCCTGTGGGGGTTCCGGACAGTCTGGCATGCCTCCCAGGAAAGGGCCAGCCCGGCACGCCAGGCGACCATCAGGCGTAAAGTCTTGTCCATGGAACCCATTCGGGCCATTCTTCTTCCCGGGAGCGTCCTCCCCGCCCACCTGGCGTATGACGCGCTGATCGAGGCTTTGGGGCCGGACGTCGACGCGGTCGCGAAGGACCTCGAGCTGTACGACGGCGATGAGCCACCGGACGGCTGGACCTTGGACACCGAGGTTGATGGCGTCCTGAGGGAAGCCGACGCCCGGGGCTGGGAGACGTTCCATCTGCTGGGCTATTCGGGCGGCGGGGCTGCGGCCCTTGCCTTCGCCGCGAAGCACCCGCACCGGCTGCTCAGCCTGGCGTTGCTGGAGCCGGCCTGGGCCGGAAACTGGGGCTGGAGCCCCGCCCATGCGAGGTTGTGGCAGGACTACAACGCCCTGGACGCCTTGCCACCAGGGCAGTTCATGGCCGGTTTCATGCGGCTGGGGGTGAAGCCCGACGTCGTCCTTGCGCCTCCGCCGCAGGGTGACCCGCCGCCGTGGATGGCCAAGCGGCCGGCGGGGATCAGGGCGTTCCTGCGGACGTTCGAGAACTACGATCTGGACCGTGGGCGGCTGGCGGCCTTCCGCCGGCCTGTGTTCTTCGCGCTCGGCGGGCTGAGCAACCCGGACGACTACGGCGAGGTTGCGGATCGTTTGTCCTCGGTGTTCCCGGACTTCCGGCTTGAGGTGTTCCAGGACCGTCACCATTTCGATCCCCCGCACCGGATCGAACCTGAACGGCTCGCAGCCATGCTGCGCGAGCACTGGGGGCGAGCTGCCGGGCGGGTTGCTGAAGGCTAAGCTGCGCAGGCCGATTTGCTACAATTGCTACGGAGGCAGCCATGACAACCATTCCGCACCGCGAGCTCCGCAACAACAGCAGCAAGATTTTGGAGCGCGTCAAGAACGGCGAAACCATCGATGTCACCAACAACGGTGAAATCGCCGCCACACTGATACCGCCGTCGGCTTCGCCGTTCGAGCGCGCGCTGCTGTCCGGCAGCGTCCGAGCGGCGGCCCAAGACCCTGTCGATTTCCGCATCCTGCCGCGCATCAAGAGCGTGACGAGCACGGAGGATATGCTGGCCGATCTGCGCGGTGACCGTTGATCATCTACGTGGACACCTCGGCGGTTCTCAAGCTTGTGGTGGAGGAGCCGGAGTCGGAGGCCGTCGCGGAGTACCTCACAACGGCAGCCGGGCAGGGCGGGCGTCTGCTCGCGTCCATGCTTCTTTACACCGAACTGCACTGCGCTGCGCGGCGGCGAGGGATCCCCGGCGAGCTGGTGAACACGGTCCTGGGCAGTATCAACCTCGTGGACGTGGCACGTTCCGATCTCCTCTACGCCGCCGCGCTGCCCGGCCGGCTGCGGAGCGCCGATGCCATCCACCTGGCCACAGCGATCAGGCTCCAGACTGACGTCTTGGTGGCGTACGACGCCGAGCTGCTCGCCGCCGCCGTGGACGCCGGCGTGGGAGTGTTGACGCCGGGGACGTAGCCGGCCCGCAAGGCCTCCGTGAGGCGTAGAGTCTTTGTCCATGGAACCCCTTCGGGCCATGGACACCCTCGTCATCGGCGGCGGCCAAGCGGGACTTGCGACGAGCTACTGGCTCGGCCGGGCCGGCGTCGGGCATGTTGTGCTGGAACGGCGCCCCGCGATGGGTGGTGCGTTCCAGGACCGCTGGGACGGGTTCTTCATGAACACGCCCAACTTCACGCTGGACCTGCCGGGGATGCCGTATGACGGGCCGGAGCCGGAGGCGTTCATGCCGCGCGATGCCGTAGTGGAGCTCTTCCGGCGGTACGTGCAGGTGATCGGCGCGCCGGTCCGCACGGGCGTGGACGTGACGCGGGTAGCGGCGTCGCCGCCGGGCGGCTTCAGCGTTGAGACGTCGCAGGGGACGTGGCGGGCGCGGAACGTGGTGCTGGCGAGCGGCGCCTACCAGGTGCCCAAAATCCCGCCCCTGGCCGCCGGCATTCCAGCGAACATCGTCCAGCGTCACACGCACCACTACCGCAATCCGGGGCAGCTGCCGGACGGTGTCGTGCTGATCGTGGGGACGGGGCAGTCGGGCGGGCAGATCGCCGAGGAACTGCACGCGGCCGGCCGCGAGGTGCACCTGGCGGTGTCCACGTGCCCCGAGGCGCCGCGCCGGTACCGCGGCCGCGACCTCATCTATTGGATGCTGGAGGTCGCCAAGCACGGGCCCGAGCTCGGGGTGAACGCCCTCACCCGGGAGCAGCTGCCCTCGCCCGCCGCGCGCTTCGCGTGCAACCCCCTGCTCTCCGGCACCGACGGCGGCCACGACCTCCACCTCCGGGATCTGGGCCGCCGCGGCATGCACCTGCACGGTCACCTTGAAGCAGCCGACGACGGCGAGCTCACCTTCAGCGACGACCTCCCCGAACGCTTGGCTGCCGTTGAGGCCGGGTTCAGCCAGCGGGTGGGGCGGGCGATCGACGCGTACATTGCGGCCGCCGGGATCGACGCGCCCGAGGAGGCAGTCTCGCCGGTTGATGACTGGCTGCCGGATGAGCCTGTTCGGCTGAATCTGGCTGATGCCGGCATCACGTCCGTGCTGTGGGCCACGGGCTACCGGCTGGACCTGGGCTTCGTGGACATCCCCGTGCTGGACGAATGGGGCTACCCCCGGCACGTCGGCGGCGTCACGGAGGTTCCAGGGCTGTATGCAGTGGGGCTGCCGTGGCTGACCAGGCACTACTCCTCGCTGGTGGGCGGCGTGGGGATCGATGCGGAGTACGTGGCGGGGCGGATTGCTGAGGGTGAGCGTGGGTGTTGATCTCTCCCCGTGGAGACCGGGACGCTGTCCGGCGAGCGCGGGATAATGGATTCATGACCGATCAGGATCATGACCTTTGGGCTGAGTTCGACAATCTCAAGCCCGCGGGCCCGGACCGCGTGGAGGGGTACCCCGGCGGTGAGCCCCAGGGCTTTGGCTTCCGCACGGGCGTGCGCAGCGCCAGGGTGGCCCTCGGCTTCGCCATCTATGCCCTGGCCCTTGGAACGACGCCCGTCCTGATCGGCGCGATCGTGTTCGCCGGCCAGGGCGAGTGGCTGCTGCTCGGACTGTTGGTGCTGATCGAGGCCGTATTCGTCTATGGCTTCAGGCAGTTGCTGCGGCAGGCGCGGAACCGGCGGGCGGGGCTGTAAGGGACAGAGGCGCAACGTGAAGCAGGCACCGGAGATCAACGAAGTTCATCCAAATTGATCAACTTCCATAGTGGTCCGTGACCCTGCTTTTCGTTCGCGTTCCCCTTCGGTTGGGCTAACAAATCTGCCTTTCTCAAGACTTTTGTCGACCGTTGAACGTCATCAGTCATTCAATCGTCCAAGAAGAGCCTGACATGACGGACGAGGTCCTCGCCGGCCAACACTTCACATTCCCAAACGTCTAGGTAGCCCCAACCCTGATCAACCAACTGGACGCGCTGCTTGGCGTCCCGTTCCTGATTTTGCAGTCGCTTTTCAGCCCAGAACTCAGTGTTGCTTTTCGGTAGGCGTGATCCCACCGGACAGTCATGCCCGTGCCAAAAGCACCCGTTGACAAAGATGACCTTCCTGCGCCCGGCGAATACTAAGTCTGGCTTTCCGGGCAACCGGCGATCGTGGAGGCGGTACCGAAGCCCGTCGCGATGCAAAATTCGCCGTAACATGATCTCTGGCTTTGTATCCTTGGAACGGATTTTTGCCATGTGGGCACTTCGCTGTTCAGGGCTCATGAAGTCAGCCATGTCTAAATTTTAGTTCCGCTCCGACCACACGCGGACGCTGTAGCTGGCGGTTGACCAGACAGGCCAGTGGCCGCGCCCTCCCGTGACGCTGAAGCTGGACGATAATCCGGGCAGCTATTCAGACGCCTTGATTCCCCGATACTCTGCCAGCAGCCCCGAGAGTAGGCCGCCCACTGCAAACGATTGCCATGGTGATACCGCATTCCCCACCTGGGTGTACTGGGGTACTTCCAACTTCCGCCGATGCGCGCCAGTCGTTTCCCTACCGAGAAACTCGAATGAATCAGGAAAGCCTTGGAAACGCGCAAGCTCTCGAACCGTAAAGATCCGGGACTGCATGGGATGAACATAGTCGTCCGGCAGGGTCACGACGGTTCGGCTCGGTTCGCTGGCACTGAGCACCTTCTGACTGTGCTTCCGCGTAATAAGCTCAACACCGAGTTCCACCAGCTCGTCCAAGGAGCGGATAGTCCTTGCAGCTGGAGGCCGCGTCGAACACTGGAGATCCAGCGGAAACTCGACATTCGCCAATGCACGCTTCGCAGTCGATTTCTGACCCTCCGGGTCCAAGGAGCTCATTTGGCTGAGCAGCCTCTGGTCAATGCCATAACTGTGCAACATCCGATAGAACGAGAACCTCGTAACCACAATATCCGTGTGGCGTCTGGGCGTCTGGTTCGGGGGGTCCGTTGAAATTTCACGGCGTTTGGGACGTACGGCCTCCTCCGCTTGCCTCAGTCCGGCTAGGTACTCCCCGTTCCTGCCGGCGTCCGCAGCCTCCCAACCGCCTAGATCGGAGATGGCATCACGGATAGAGAATGCACGACCCGACATGGTGGTGGGAACAGGCGCTAGGGGCGGGACATCGCCCACAAGATCCACGAAGTCTGATTTCCAAATCCCAGGCGTCGCCAATATCCGTAGTTTTTTCGCAACGTCGCTCCGAAGCGCAATTAGCATGAGTCTGGGACGGAACTGGGGGGCTCCGTAGTGGACAGCATTCACACGAACGGCTTGCACAACGTATCCAGATCCGATGTTGGTCAGGGCGGCCTGCAGCTGGGAAAAAGAGGACTCTTCGCCCTTCACGAAGCTCTGGCTCATGCCAACAACGTTCTCAATTACGACCGCTTTGGGCTCGGTACGTTCCACGAAGTCAAGGTATTCCCAGGCAAGGCGGTTCCGTAAGTCGTCCTTACGCCTACGACCGGCCAGAGAGAACCCTTGGCAAGGAGGCCCGCCAACCACGGCATCGAGATCCCGTTCTTTGAATCTCTCGATGAGGTCCCTATCGGCGAGCACGTTGGCCAGCTCAGTCACCAACACCTTGCCTTCGAACTGACGTCGGAGGCTGCGCTGCAGGTACTGCTGCCAGACACGCAGATCGGCCGCATCCGCGACATAGTTATGGAAAAAGGTTCGAGCGGCCATATCTGACTTCTCAACGGCCGCGACAAGGTCGCCCCCCGCCCGTTCCATGCCCAACGAGAGACCACCACAACCCGAGAACAGGTCAACGAACTTCATCACTGATACATTGTGCCAGAGCTACCCCTTCCTTGGGCACGGCGCAGCGTTCCTCTACTTGTCAAAGCCCGTACCGCTCATAGTAGGGCACCACACGAACGAACCGGCCTTCGTCATACCCTAGGGATTTGTAAAAGACCTGGTGTTGGCGCAGTTCGGGGATGCGTCTGGGTACATCCTGTGAAAGGTCAGGCAGGCCCAGGGAAGCAAGCTCCCGTCCGCTTACCGATGGCACCTTGTGGATGAACCACGTCCGTAGTGGCTGTCCGTAGTTCTCGCGGCCTTCCTTGAAGTGCGACAGATATTGGGACGCCAACATCACTCCATATCCGAACTGCCGACCCTGCAGCATCAGATCCATGAGGACCTGGAAGTCGTAGCGCATGATGTTGACTGCCTCGTCAACCAAAAGAAACGACTTCAAATATCGCAGCTGGTTGGGAGCGACCCCCTGAAACGGCGGCTTCTTCGTCCTCAGCATGTTGTCGTAATACAGGTTCAAGAACAGGGCGACAAGGGCGTTCTTGGCGCTTTGGTCCTGCCCCAGCCGGTCCAGCGCGACAATCAGCACTTTGCCTTCGAGCAGTTCCCCAAACGGCTTTAGAACTCCCCTGTCGGCGCTGAAGATCTGGCTAAGAACAAAGCTGTCGAGTATGGATGACACGGAATCTGGATTGCCCGACTTCTCCAGGTACGCAACCCTCACCTCCGCGAGTGTTGGTGGCCTATTGTCGTTCTGCTGATAGAGCTCCCTGACGGCCTCGTTCAAGAGGCTAGCTTGGACCGGACCCACGCCCCTGTAGATCTTCCGGAGCACGTCCACGAAGGCCGCCGCCTGTTGGTAGGGCAACTTTGAATGCTCGCCGGTCACCGGCATGAAAATGTTCACTGGTATCTGGTGTGGTTCCAAGACAACACCGCCGACTCGACTTACGAACTCTTCCTTCTGGAAGTCCCCCTTGTAATCGAAAATCAGCATGGACGTCGATTCAGAAGGCTGCTTTTCGCGGGCCTGCTCCCGGATCTGGGAGATCAGCGCCTTAACCAGTTCGGTCTTACCCGTTCCCAAATCACCGACGATTCCGACATTCATTTGATTGAGGTTCGTTGTGCTTGGCCAAAAATCAACTTCAGTTTTGCCAACAGAACCCAAGAGGCTGCCAACCTTGATGCGGACCCCATCCCCGGCAATACCGGCACGGTAGTCCGCCTCCACGTCAACGGGCAGGCCTGGTTCTGACCCGTCAGTCTCGGACTCGGTTTCAGCATCAACCCTGAAGGATCCAGGTGGTTCCTGCTGGCCTCTGGTGCTGACGGGCTCTGCCTCCGGATCGGCCGCATCGTGGCCTGCGGCTCGTGCCTGCCTGTCATCCGGATCGATCGGGTCTTCATCCGAACTGCCCTGCGCGGGAAGATCCTCATTGGCTGGTTCGGCCGCAGACCAGTCGACCAGATCGCACCAGCCCTCGATAACCGCGCGCTGATCGACTGTGTCCAAACCCTCAAATACTGTCGCGGTATCGGCGATCAACGCCCCAACTTGGAATTCCTCGCTGCCGACCTTGCCAGCATAGAAGGCGTCACCCGTGGACGTCGTCGCGCCATGTTGCAGGTACGTGAGGAGCGGCCTACCTACGCGGACTTTCATTTGGCCATCCACCAAGGCCGATAAACGGCTGGCGAAGTCTTTCGGTGAACCGGCAAGAATATGGTTGAGGCGCGCCGCTGTCTCCACCAGTGTGGCCAAGCTGTTCATCCAGATCACTCTGTCGGCGCCCACAACTTCAGCAGCCCTGTGCTCAATGCCTTTCAAAAGGCGATGGCTGGCTTCAAGCTGCGCAAGAGGTTCCTTTAACGCCGCCGAGTCTGGGCTTGGAAGTGTGGAACCGATCGATTCACCTTTGAGGCCGTAGCATTTGATCTCTACCGGAGAAAGGACAATCTGGTTTTCGTCCATCTCTATGAAAAGCAAGTCAGCTCTACGCTGGTGCAGGCCATGGTTCGCCTGACCAGAAAGAGTGCGCAGGAAGTAGTCGGCGGCATCAATCGGAAGAACGAATCGGTTGGTTGTCCCGGAAGCCGCCCTGTCGAAAAGGCCAAATGTGAGGAAGAATCCGAGTGCGCCTGCCACATGCGTGCCGCCCATGGAGAGCAGCGAGGATAAGCCAACTCCACGGCTGCCAAGTCTCGACATGACTAAAGCTTTGAGGGCAGACGAATTCTCTTGCCCGGTCGCTTTCGTCAGGAGACTTTCAAGTTGATGCCCAAAGCTATCTGGGACTTTGGCGATGGCTACAAAGGGACGCCGTTCCATAAATGGAACATCCGCGGAGCGCTCGAAGACCGGCGGACGCCACTCCCACAGCATGCGCGCACCTTCACCGTGCGCATCCATCAGCTCAGCCATGATCGCGGGACTGAGAAACGACTCTCCCATCACTGTCCAGTCTGCCGTTACGTCCGCTACATCACGTCGCATCATCCCGGCTTCAACGACAGGAGCAGAATCGTCGGACTCACACGCTTCGAGGGCGCGGCTAAAGGAGACCCACCCCATTTCGCCGGGAACCGCAGGATGGCTCAGGCTCAGCCGCCTCTCCGTCAGCCGATTCAGGTTGCTTTCGAATCGCCGAAGGGGCACGTTTCCCAGCACACCGTGGGCCTGCCCACCGTCCCCCACTCGGACCGTTGTGCCTGAGTCTTGCAGTAGCCGTATGTTGCACCAGACCTTTGAACCCGGGCGTGGGGCGTACCGGGACCAGGTCAACAGCATGTCGCGGTTGTCACGAACTAGCCTCGTGACCGCGTCCCGGGGAACAGGGCCCTCGCGCATCACGGAGTCGAGCACCCTTACGCCGCCCACCAGCCGCCCAGTCTCGTCCTTGCCCCATTCCTCCGCGACGGCTAGGACCGAGTCATCGATTTCGGTGAGGCGTATCTGACGGTCATGAGCGTGCAAGTCCACTGTCAGTGTCGTGATGTGGGGATGCATCCTGCGGAAGGATCTCAGAGCCGCATCAACCGCTGTTGCGTTAAGTCCACTTACTGCCGTTCCCGGTGTTACGGCATTTCCAATCCGATCCGGCGGAGATAGCCGCCGGGGCCTTGACTTACCGGGAGGCAGCATCATGGACCAGCCCAGGAATATTTGGTCCTCCCCGGAGTCCGTGGGAACCGCTAGCATCCGTCCAGAGCTTGACTCGCCAGGGCCAACGAGTGGGAGGTTCCAGCCTTCGATCGAGCCTGCATGTTGCACTGAGTTCTCGGCTTCGAAAAGTACATGCTCGGCACCAGCTAGCCATGTCAGCCTTAGAGGATGGAGGGGGCTCAGGAGCACTGCCTGACAACCTTCGTCGCCTCTGACATCCCAAACGCTGACTGACATCGGATAAGCCGCCCAGAAGACGTTCTCGTCCCTTCCTGTTGCGCGGGCAGCGTCAACGAGTTGCGTGTAGGCATCCAAGTATTCCCCCAAGGCCGCGGAGCCCCAGAGAGATCGCCAGGACGTCCGCGATGGCCATTCAAAATCAACTCCCTCACCGCGTACGTCCTGCCTCAGGAGAAGGTCACCCAGATTCAGGGCCCGAAATGCGTCTCGGAACCTTTCCGCCTCGGCGCCATTTACAAAGTCTTGTTCCAGCTCAAAGTAGCTAACCCTATCCAGAGCAATTCGCGCGGCATCCGGCATCAGAATTGAGCCGCGGTCCTGGGGTCGCGCGTCCGCGACGCGCGTCGACTCATTGCTCGGCATCATGATGTGGCCAAGCGCCGCGATGATGGAATCGTCCCCTGCAACTAGACGACTGGCATAGAACGCTTCAGCCTGCCCTCGGACTGATCCCTCGGTTGCTAGTTTGGGCCTGTCGGGGACGACTTGCTGCTTGACTGCAGCAGCCAGGAGCGCGGACTGGTGGCCCCCTCCTGCTGCGACAGGCCTCACACGGAAAGTAGTGCCACTGGCCACGAATTCGTTGTCGCCTGTGGGCGCAAAACGTAGTGGGAATAGCCCCGCGAGCACGGGATGACCCTTAAGCACGACACCGTCCAAGAGCGGTTGCTCCGCGGCATCAGCGTGCCAAAGCATCGCTTGGTAACCACCCGGAACGTCCGGAAGTTCCTCCGCGAAGTCCTGTTCTCGCTCATCGGGGTTGGCGGACGGGATCCAATCCGTTGGCCCAAGGTACGAGATTTTCCCGAGGGCACCCGACTTCTTGAACGGAGCTGCCACCAGGAAAGTCTGCATGCCGGAAAAGACATACCCCTTAGCGGTCAGGTCGCTCCGGACCCAGGGCGCTAGCGAATCGTTCGTCGACAGCGAAACCTTGAGTGAGACCAGCCGAAATGGCGCTGCGCTGCGTCCGTTTCCGCGCGGTTTGACGAATCGGCCAACGGCAAGCAGGCTGCCGTCTTCTGCCAATTCCACGTTCCCCACCCAATTTGCGATGTTTGCAGGCAAAATTTGAATGGTCAGCCGAGAGGAGCGAACGACATCTTGTCCGATGCGCTCCAAAGTTGGAATTCGAATCGTCAAGAGCTCGGATTGGAGCTGCCGCCCACCAGCAGAACCATCCGAAGACAAAGGAATGAGGAAGGGACTTTCTGGGAGCTCAGGATCAAGCATGAGTGACCCTCCACCCACCAACGAAATATCAATCGCCAAGGAACCGATATCTTCGCGGGCAGGACTCCTAAACTGTGTCTCGGTCAATTCCGAGAAGCGCTCTATGTTCTCCGGGGAAGCTCCGATTACATCGACCAATCCCAACCATGCGTTGCCCTCACGGGACACCGCCTCATCCAGGTCGTCAATAGCGAAATCCTCGAGGGCGTGTTTTCCCCCGACCGCTTTTACTTCTGGACGAGTAGCCAGCTGTCCCGCGCTCATCCGGAAGGTTTCCTCGTCGCCCCAGCACTCTGATAGGGAATCCCCCAGCGCTGCTGCCGCAGAAGCCGAGGTCACGAACGATCTTGCCATTGCCGAAGTTGGTCTGGGCAGCGCGAAACAGGCATACACATACCTGGCTAAGGCCTCCGATAGCTCCAGAGCTGAACCAGTCGCCCTTAAGTGGTTCAGTATTACCAGCAGGTTGCTGATTCCGCGGTCGACATGCGCAAACCAGGCCGCGTTCCAGCTCCGTCCACTGTCCGCTGACCGCGAATGAACAGTCGAAAGCGTGGAGAGGCAGGAGGAAACCATTTCGGAGCAGCGTTCCCGTTGGCTGTCACTCAGCCCTTCCAGCCCCAGCTCTCGGACAAGTTCATGGACAATCTGGTTTGACAGTTCGAGGACAGCCACTGCGCCTTCTGCCTGCTCCGGGAAGCTCTGGCCGAAGACCTCGCGGAAAACTTGAACGAACGATGAAAGGTCGGGTTGGCGCCCATACACGACCGCCAAATGATCGCCCTGGCGGTACTGAATGGTGTGCTGGGGGATTACCCGCGGACAGTTCACATCGTCAAGCGAGGGTTTCCCTGCTGTGACTAGAAGGGCGAATGGCGGTGTCGTCGGCCGGGCCGTGTTGGCCGAGCGAACAATCTCCTCGGCTATCTCGCTCCCGATTCCCTCCGGTAGGTGAACGTGGACGAGGCCGTTGGTTGTTGCAAGGGCACGTCCGAGGACTTTGCCCAATGAAATCGACGCCATGATTCTCCTAGAAAGCGCTCTCGACAATAACTGCGTGGTCAGCGTCTGCGCTGCCGCGCGCCATTCCGGCCCGCTCAAGCAACGACACGAGGTCGCCAAGCTCAGGCCGCATCCCTAATATCGTTAGGTCGCGCAATACGTCGCCGACGTTGCACTGAGACCCTGGCGTCCCGCAGGTGAGACTGGCAACAACTGCAATCCACTCTGTGCCCGGATCGATTACGAGGTACCGGCGTCCACGGGTTTTTAGAATCCCGTAGTAGTCAGTGAAAGGTCCACTCGATTCGCGGACCTGCAGGCCATATTTGACGGTCTCCCAGACAAGTTTTCCGGCTTCCTTCTTGTCCGCAACCTCGGCTGCCAATGAGCGCCTGAAGTCACTTTCGGCGGCGCTGCGCAGGAATTCCATGGCGTCCTGCTGCCCCCCAAGTTCATTCAACCGCTCCTTGAGGCTCTTCCTGATCCTTTCACCTCGCGAAATGCGCCATTTGATAGTGGATCCAACATCGCGCACGGATATGGAGGATCGGCTCGATTGCCAAGGCAGCGGCGACCTTACCGTGGTTCGCAATTCTTGAAATGTTTCAGGTACTGAGTCCTGAATTATGGCGGCGCCCAGCGCCTCGTACCACGCATATTCCCATAGGAATCCGAGTCCCATTGCGAGTCGCAGGACAGTGGTTGCCCAGTCGACCCAGACTCGAGCCGGAAGCGCCTCGACCCATTCTTTCGAGGTCAGGGCCGCCCACGACTTGGCAAACCACTCATAGGGGGTTTCTGGATAGAACCCACACCAATCGACGCTGTCTTCAGCAATGGGGAATGATCCACGTCGCGTGCATCGATCTTCGAAGACCGTCGACATCATGGACGCATCAATCGCGTTCAACAGTGGGTCCAGCTCTAGCCGCCGGTCCGCGGCACGCAGCCATAGCTGTGTAGCGGACACCGCCGGTCCCCCGGGGGCATGCCCAACGGTGAAGAGGCTTTCAATGATGGACGCAAAGTCGGGTGGCCCCTTCTTCACCAAGACACCACGTGGATCCTGCATCAGCGCAAGGGCAGGCGTCATCGGACTAGAGGGTTGGTTTCCCGTTTTTTCGATTCGAATGCCCATGACGCTGGATGCAACAGCCTCACCCAAAACAAGATCTGAAGCAGCGGTGTTCAAGGATAGTTTCTTGAGCCCATGTCCAAGCGATTCCGCGGCAGTGCCTTGTGGCTTCGTCGGCCGGAGCGAAAGGTACTGCGTCTCCTTAGCATCGGCCTTGTACATCAGGCCGACAGGCTTACTCACATCTGCGTCTGATGCGATCTCGTAGGCACGCCAAGCAAGTGCCGAAAGCAAGGCCTCGGGCACCGAAAAGTATTCGGGCCGATTAAACGGGAGCAAGAGATGTTTTGCTTCGGCAACCCTGTCCATCAAGACTCCTTCATGTACCGCTGGGTTATTTGGACTTCACGGTCGCCATCGGCAAGGCAGAACTCTGCCCCGTGTAGGTGAGACGACAGAAGCCGGGATGCGCGAACACGTTCCAAACGGGGTGCGGTGACATCAATGAGATCAGTCACGCCTATGTGGTCGTCTACGCAAGCCAAGGCCTCCCGTATCAACGGAAAGTCCAAAGACACTTTGCTCATAGTCGTTCCGTCCGTCGCGATCACCAGAAGGACTTGCTCACCCTGTCCTTTCCTGTCCGTGGAAAGTTCTGGTTCCCTGACGCGAACAGCGAGCTTCGGCGTCGCCGTTCGTCCGGTAATTGGTTCTGTCCGACTGTCGAATAGCGGAAGTAGCGACGAGCCAGATTCAGTAGGATTCCGCTTGGGCCGGATGAGGGTACGCAGCGGAGATTTCAGGTCATCCGGAAGGTGCGGGGACTGCGCCCAGGTCCTGATCAGCATGTCTACCTCACGCCGAAACGCACTGATCCCGTGAGACACAGCGTAAAGGCGCGTTAGGTAGGCTCCATACCAGCCAATGGCCTCCAATCGCTTCTCATCTTTGAGATGTTGCAACTGCAGTAATTGACCGAAGCTTTCGTCGAGACGCCAGTCAAAGTCCGTCACGACAGCATGCAATGGACCGTCTTCGAGTGCCGAATCAAGCAAGCTCTGTAGCGGCGTACCTTCCGAGGCATGAACGGCGAAAGCGTCAGAGATACGGGTAGCCCACCCTTGGTCCGGAGCATCAGGGTTCGATCCTGGTACGGCATCGCTTACTGGGTCTGCCGGAATGAGTAGCTTCAGGACGGGATCCCGCATTGAACCCTCCGGTGCTATGGATCGCTTCCCAGCACCAAATATGCTCTGGTTGAACCTAAGTCCGGACAAGATTCGCATGCGTTCAAAATCATCCTCCGCCCCCAACCCTGATGGCTGGTTCGCCATTACCCACTCGCCCAGACGTTCTCGAGGGATTCGGGATGGTGCATCACCAACCAAGGCGCGCGTCAGGAATCCCCACAGTTCCCGATAGGTCATGCGGGTTGCCGACATTAGCTCAGCGCTTCGGGCAATGGTCAACAGCCCTGAACGCACCAGCGGAGAACGGAGTGACTGCAAGTTAGCTGCCAGAGGGTCAACTAGAACCCCACGCGCCTGTTCTGCGGTGTCGTATCCCCAGTCTTCGACCGCCTTCAAGACGTTTACTAGCAAGTCGGCTGCCGGAGTGTGCGACGCTTCCATTTCTGGCCGCTGCGTAAGGGGAGCAATTCGATACTCCTCGGCGGACACTCTGGAGTCGGCACCGATGCTGATGCCCGGGCGTTCCTCGAATAGAGAGCATTCGTCAACGAACACTGCCACAATGTTGGCGATGTGCTCACCCTCGTAGCTCAGCCTGACAGATCGAACAAAGTCCTGCCCGGCGACGCCAGATAGTTGCCAGGACGACTGGGCTGGGTCCGTCAGCGGGGAGCCGTACAGCCAGCGCACCAGTACATCTCCCGCGGTCCAGTCCCCTGAATCACGGAGCCGAGACTCCGACATTTCCTCAACCAGTACGCCTCGATTTACGCAGGCCATCAAATTGCGCGGACGGAAAGGGACAGTCCCCTCCATGCAGATGCCGACGACGCGATTTATGTCGGCCATTAGTGGTGCCCGATTGGAACCATCAAGGTTTATTGTGGCGTCGTTCACGACGACGACATCGGACAGCGTCCCCTCGTAGTCGTAAATTCGATGCGCCAGTCCTTCTTCGAGCTCGCTCATTAGGCGCATACCCTGTACCACATGGGCCGTGGCATGAGACTTGCCCGCTCCGGGGCCTCCAACTAGGAACAGGAATCGGGGAGGTTGCCCAGCAGATATGCCTGCCTTCAGCCACTCACACGCCTCTTCCACACCGGCCGGACGCAGCGAAGTCGGCCAAGATGAATCCACAGGGTGGTCCGGTCGTGCCGCGACGTCGGTTCCCCCCGTCGCCCGATCCCACAGCCCGACAAGGCCATCCCAAGAATTTCCGTTATTCGTTTCTGGGGTTGATGCAGACAACGGGCCTCTTTCGTTGAAGGCTGCGGCGGACTGCGCAGCGATACCGGGAGTATCGGACGAAGGTAGCACCAAGCCACCAAGGACTGGAGGTTCGACGCCGCTCGAGCATAGATTGTTTCCTGCGCTCAGCTCACCATGCACGGCCGCGCGTAAGGCTTCCTGTACGTGGCTCCGCGGCTTGTAGCCCACGACGTATGGCAGTCCGGCTTCGGCAAGCACATGACTAATATTGCAGAATTTGAACTCTACGGAGCCCTTGCTCCGCCCCGTGAGTGATTGCACGTGTCTGTTGTGGGCAATCTTCGAGTAGGTCTTGCCACGTGTTTCGTGATCAAGCATAGAAAAATAAGCGCTCACGAGTGCACGTGTCTCGTCGTCGTCCCAAGGTTTCGATTCCCCCACGTTGACAACATACAGGGCTCGAACTTAATAGGCATATTCAACGCAATATCTGAATCGATGCCGCTCGTGGTCAAGCACAACGCATACTGTCGCCCGGGTGGGCTGCCCGTCGCCTTCATACGTGCCCCGCCTACTACAGATTGCAGTTCGCTTACCAGTAGCTGTAGCCAGCCACCAGACCAGGATGTCGAGAATCCTCAAGTCGGTCAGTGTGGCAAGGCGTCGAACCCGGTGTTGCTCCGCGACATCGTGATCCTCGAAACGATCCAAACGTGCCGCAATTCAGAAAGCTCCCGACTCGCGAGCAGCAACAAGGTCCTGTCGTACTGGTTGGGTCCCCGGGTAGGAGTCCAGTGTTTGTGTGAGTTTCGTGTCCGAGAATGGACGCAGGAGGAATTTCACGAAGCATGGCACGCAGACGCACCCCCGAGCAGGTCATCGCCAAGGTCCGGCAGGGCCAGAGAATGCTCAACGACGGACGCCCGATGGTCGAAGTCATCAAGGACTCCAGATCACCGAGGCGACCTGGTACCGCTGGCTGAACCAGTACGGTTCCGAGAAGAACGCCGAGGCATCCAGGCGGACCAAGCAGCTGGAGAAGGAGAACGCCCGGCTCAAGCGGCAGCTGGCAGAGAAGGAACTGGCCATCGACATCCTGAACGAGGTGGCGAAGGGAAAACCCTAAGCCCCGAACCGCGTCGCCGTGCCGTGCGCATGGCAGTGGAGAAGTTCGGGGCATCAGAGCGCCTTGAGTGCAAAATTCTGGGTCAGAACCGGTCCGCGTTCCGCAAGAAGAAACCTGACATGGGATTCCAGGAGGTGCAGCTGCGCGCGGACCTGAGGGCCGTGGCCGTGAAGCATCCCGCGTGGGGCTGGCGGAAGGCCCGCTGGCACCTCCTGGCCCAGCCTGCATGGGACGGGGTGGCGCTGAACAGGAAGCGGATCCGCCGGCTCTGGCGTGGCGAAGGCCTAGCCTGTAAGCCCAGGGCACGGAAGAAGCGCAGGACCGAGTAGTTCTCAGCAGTATCTCGTCCAACGAACTCGATTCAGTAGCCGACCTCCTGACCGTGGGTGAAGTTGTCGCCGTCAGGCTCCATCGACGCAGCGGTCATGTAGGGCTGTCGATGCTCGACGTCGACGACTCCGAACCCGTGCTGAGGGCACCCGAGCTGGTTCCAGGTGGCGGGCCGTGGTTGGTCCCGGGCCGTGACCTTGTGCAGAGGACTTCCACGGCGCAATCCCTTCACAACACACCTGCGCCCGAAGCCCCGGATGAAAGGTCCCCAGCAGGCGCCAAGGCCCTCAAATCAGCGGGACTGGCGCTGGCCACGGAACGAGCCAAGGTGCAGCAGCTTGAAGTGGAGCTTCAGGTGTTGCGGGCCGCAAACAACCGGCATCAGACGCACGCGGCTCTGCTGGATGCAGACGTGATGCTTGGCCGCCAGCAGGCAGCAGAGCTGTCCGGCGTCGAGCGGGAAATCGACCGCCTCCGCCGCGAGCTTGCCACCACGAATCGGCAACTTTCAGATCTTCGGAAGAAGCTGCGTGCCGTCCGAAAGGACGAGGCAGTGCCGGACCAGGTTTTCCTGGATCCGGACAAGGACTTCGACTTCCGGCTGAAATACTCATGGGCGGTCCAGATCCCGGCGTCCGAAAAGAGCAGACTGCCCTTGGGCCGGTACCGAATCGGTGGAGAATTTCTCAGGAGCCTGAGGGATCAGCCCCAGGAAAAGCAGAAGAAAGCCTGCAAGGCGATCGTTGACCTCCTCGTCAACGATCCGGCAAAGCTCAGCGCACGTGAGGCACACCAGCTTCGCACCGCTGCTTCCGGAGGATCCCCGGCCGTGACCCGCAACGGCGGCCAAGATGTCTGCTGGAGACTCTACATCGAACAGAATGTCGCGGCCGCAAGGCGCCTTCACTATTGGAAGTGTGCCGACGGCGTCATCGAACTGGCCAGCGTGACAGTCCATGACGGAACACAGGCCTGAGCGGCTCCGTTCGTGTCGCCATGGCGAGCCGCGTGCGCCCGGCTAACGTTGGATCAGTGCTAGCCGGACAGCCGGTTCATCAGTTTTAGGGGCAGCAATGAGGTGCATACCGGAGGAACCGGAGTTCGGCGAGGGACAGCTGGCGGAGAAGGCTGCCTGGGAGTCGCTGAAGCGAACGCTTCCCGACGACGTCGT
The DNA here is from genome assembly GCF_017368795.1 of Arthrobacter cavernae. Taxonomy (GTDB): domain Bacteria; phylum Actinomycetota; class Actinomycetes; order Actinomycetales; family Micrococcaceae; genus Arthrobacter; species Arthrobacter cavernae. Next base: position 304,067 of record NZ_JAFNLL010000002.1, read on the forward strand.
GCTGGCCCACTCCGTCCAGATCCGCGACGGCCGGAGCGAATACGAGATTGATCTCCTCGTCCTCTGGCCCGGCGTGGGCATCGCCGCCATCGAGGTCAAAGGCGGCCAGGTCAGCATCGCCGAGGGCCAGTGGTACCAATCAGACCGGACCCACAAGCGCAAGATTCAGAGCCCCGTGGCCCAGTCGCAAAGCTCCTTGCACGCCCTCAAGAACTGGCTTGAGAACCAGCTTGGTTCACGCCTGAGCAGCCGCTTCGTATACATGGTCAGCCTGCCGTACACGGATGTGCCCGACAACTGGGCCATGGCCGGCTGCCCTCGATCGTTGATCCTGGACCAGATCGACAGCAGAACCCCCGCCGAACTTGTGCGCCGGGCAATCGAGAACGAAGGGGGCGGGGCCGCCCCGCTGGCACCGGCATTCCTGGACCGCATCGTCCGCAAGTTGAGCGGAGACCTTGATGCCGCCGTCGGGCCCGCCAGCAACCCCCAGGAGGATGAAGACGTTCAGGACCACCTCACGGAGCGTCAGGCCGTGTTGCTTCAGGCAACCCGGTCACTCCCCCGGATCCGCTTCACCGGCGGTGCGGGCAGCGGCAAGACCTGGCTGGCGGTGGAGAAGGCCCGGCTGCTCAGCAAACAAGGCAAACGCGTCGGCCTCTTTTGCTACAACAAGGGCCTGGGCCAATATCTCCGGGACCGTGTCTCCACGTGGCGCCAGGCCAAGCCCGTGTTCACCGGCGAATTCCACGAATACGTGCGCGGGCTGGGCGTCCCGGACGGTTCAGGGCAGGACTACTTCGATGTGGAAATGCCCCGGATGCTGAAGGAACTGGCAGCCGGCATGGAGCCGAGTGAGCGCTTGGATGCCGTCGTCGTCGATGAGGCCCAAGACTTTGCCCCGCTGTGGTGGGACGCGCTGCTCGCCTGCACCAAGGACCCCGCTGGCGGAGAGGTCTACGCGTTCATGGACGACCACCAGGACGTCTACCGCAGGTGGAACGGCACGACGGCGGACTTCGCGTTCGGTCCCACCGCGACGTTCGCGCCCATCCACATCGATGAGAATCTGCGCAACACCCGAAAGATCGCCGAGACCTTCAAGGGTTTTGCGGGTGAACACTTCACACCCCGCGGAAGCACGGGTCTGCCTGTCCGGATGGTCGAATGCACCTCCGATGAGGCGCTCGACGTCGCGGGTGACTGCGTAGACGCGCTCATCGCTGAAGGATGGGCCAACAACCAGATTGCGCTCCTCACCACCAAGAACCGACACCCGGTGCACCTGGACTTCTTCGAACGCGGCGCCACTGAAGAGTATTGGCGCGAGTTCCACGCCGGCGAAGCCGAGTTCTATGGCCATGTGTTGGGCTTCAAAGGATTGGAACGCTCGGTTGTGGTGCTTTGCGTCAACGGATTCAAGGACATGGAACGGGCGGCTGAGCAACTCTACGTCGGCTTGTCCCGGGCGCGGAGTCTGCTGGTGGTGGTTGGTGATTCAGAGTTGCTGGCGGAAGCGGGCGGACGGGAGCTGAAGGTTGCTTTGTCGCGGATGCAGGCGTGGAAACCGGTGCTCCACGCTGAATAGAGACGTTGCCCCGTCATCAGGGCAGCTGAACGCAGGTTTCCCGACGACCACAATCCAACTCGATAGTCAACAAACAATTGCAAAGGGCACGGCCATGACATTGCCAGAAATCCTCACGTCGGAGCACGTTAACAACGCCGCTGCTCTTGTGCGTGACTACTACACGAAGGTGTACCGCCATGATCTTCCGCGCACGGGCAGCCGCTTCGACAATTGGGCCGGCGGTGGCGACCGATCAGAAATTGCAAATGAAATTACCGCAGACGATCTCGTGGCTGTTTCGCTCTTGTCCATTCGTTTCCCGGCGACAGCGGCGATTGGGATCCTTGAAACTCGATCCGATGATATCGCCGGACTACTGGAGCAAATTCCTACGGACAGGGCCCTCCACGAAGTCGATGCTAAAGACTATGAGGGGTTCCTGGGCTCCGATAGCCCGGCTAACAAACTGTGGCGGCTGCTCCGGGGTACGGATACTTACCGATGGGGCGTTGGAGCGACAACCGCTAGCAAAATATTGGCCCGGAAACGGCCCCATCTCATTCCCATCTACGACTCGGTGGTAGCCCCGCTCATGGGCCTTGAGAGTGCCGATGGACAATGGACCAGATGGCACGCTGCCCTGACTGGCGATCGCGGGCTCGCCGAGCGTCTCCATGCCATCCGCGAGCAATCCGAGATCAATCTGCAAATCTCAGACCTCCGCATAATGGACGTCGTTCTGTGGATGCATGGGAAGAATCTCGGCATGACCGTTCAGGACGATGCACCAAGCGAACAGTAAGCCGGGCCGGGCGACGGGGAGGACAACACTGCTTGAGACGCAAGGAAAAGGCTCCAAGCGCAACTATGGACCCTCCGGCTGAACATCTCCGCACGACGCATAAGTTTTTGTCAGAGGCACCATATATGCTTCAGCAAGGACCACGGAACGCAACAGCAATCCGCTGATTGTGGATAACTGTTTCAGATAATTGTCTGATTTGGCGTTCAGGAAGGGTCTCACCGAACTACGAAAATGGGGAACCATGTCTGACTTCAATAACGGCGCGTTGCCAGCTGCATCACCCGAATCACCGCAGATCCACCGCGTCCAAATCGTTGAGGAAAAGCGAAAGAATGGGCTCGGCGTCGCATCACTCGTCGTGGGTATCGTCGCCGCAGCGTTTAGCCTCATTCCTCTCGTGGGAATGGTCGCTTTCTTCCTCGGCCCTGTCGCCATCATCCTTGGTCTTATCGCCGTCTTCCTTAAGAACCGGAAGAAGGGCACGGCCATCGCAGGCATCGTTCTCGGTGTCGTCAGCCTTATCATCGCCGGTATCGTGACTGCCGTCGTGGGTGCCGCTGTACAGGCCGTAGACAAGAGCATCAATGCGGAGCACACGGTGGAGTATGTCGTCACAACGTCCGGTCCGGCCACCTTGTCCTACTGGACACCTGGCGGGTCATCGCAGGAAGACATTACTGCGGATTGGAGGAAATCCATCACGTCGAAGGAATTCAACATCACAAGCCTTTCGGTGACCGGCAGCTACAGCGACCCAAGCGCCGCAGTGAGCTGTGAAATCCTGATCGACGGCAAGAGCGCCGGAAAGAACACCGGCAGCGGCACGGGCGCACACGCGCTCTGCTCGGGAAGCACCTGGGCGAAGTAATCCAAACGGGCTGGTACGGGGTCCATGCAGGATGACCTCGTACCAGGCCTCCCGACCTTCGGATTGTGCCGCCCCCGTCAGCCCGAAGCAGTATTCCGGCCGGTCACTCTGGGACGTGTGGCGCGCCCAGCTCCCCCGCGATCTTCTCTTCCAGCGCCGCTACCGTAGCCTCGGGCAGGACGATCAGTCCATCCAGTTCCCGCCGGGCGCGCTTGTAGGCGGTCTGCCGCTCGGCCGGTGTCGCGGCGTTATCGGAGGCGATGTTGAGCAGCTTCTTGGCGGTCGCTAACCGCTGGCGTTCTGGCTCAGTGAAGTTGTGATCCTTGATTCGCTTGGCCTCGCGCTCTGCGACGTCGAAGGCCAGCTCGAAGCCGTTCACGGCTGCCCGGTACTCCGCCAGCCGGGCCGCCGTCGTGATTTCTCCCGGGGCGGCTGGCCGCAGACCGTCGGCTTCCTTCTTCGCCCGGAGGAACGCGACCGTGAGAGGTTCCCGCACATCCGTCATGACCGGGAAGTCGATGAGCTTCCCGACGTCGAGTTCGTAGTCCAGCCACCGCTGGTTCACGGCGTCGTGCGCCGCAATCAGCGCGGCGACCTCGGACTGGCTGGCCTGCTCAGCCTGCACGGTCTGGTTCTTGAGCTTGTAGAGCTCCACTCGGCGACGGTGGCGGCGTTCGCTGGCCTTGGACCATTGCCGTGCCCAGCCGCCGGCCATCCCGCCGATGGGGAAGATGAGCCACCAGTAGCTGCCAAGGAAGTCAAAGAAGGGTTCCACGGATTCATCCTCCCACCGCCCCGGACGGGTCCTCAACAAGCCGGGCATGCCCGCGCGCAGCGGGCTACGATTCCCCCATGGACCAGCAACTGCACTTCATCACTTTCGCCACCCAGGACCTTGGCCGCGCCCGCGGCTTCTACAAGGACGGCCTCGGCTGGGACCCGTTGATGGATGTCCCCGGCGAGATCATCTTCTTCCAGGTGGCGCCCGGGCTGGTCCTCGGACTGTTCGACGCCGTGAAGTTCGACCAGGACCTGAACAACCAGGAGAAAACTCTTGGCGTCAGCGGAGTGACGCTCTCGCACAATGTCGGCAGCGCAGCCGAAGTGTCCAGCACCATCGAGAGGCTGGCAGCAGCCGGGGCCACCATCCTGAAGCCAGCGCAGGCCGGCGCCTTCGGCGGCATTTTCCACGGCCACGTGAAGGACCCCAACGGCATCATCTGGGAGATCGCGCACAACCCGGGCTGGCGCATCAACTCGGATGGCAAGGTCGTCTTCGGCTGAGCTGACGCTTCAGGAGGACTCCCTGAGCCCCTAAACCCCCGGCTTCCGCCAAGCCACCGCCAGCACCACCACCACCGCACTGAGCCCCAGCATCACCAGCACCATCAGCCCCCAGTTCGACTGGTTCACCCCGGGCCCGTACAGCACACCGATCAGCACCGTCGCCGTGATCGCGCCCAGGTAGCGGCACGTTTGGAAGATCCCGGCGGCCACTCCCCTCTCCTCCGGCCGCGCGGACACGTACAGGCCCTGGTTGGAGGCCGTGCTCACGGCGCCATACGGAACACCCATCAGCGCTGCCGCCACCAGCACCAGCGGTGGCCACAGCGACAACGTCAGCAATCCGAGCGCGCCCGAGGCACCCGCGAGCACCAACGCCCCGGCGATCATCACGGAACGCACTCCGAAGCGCTCGATGAACCGCACCACCAGCGGGGTAACCACAACCGACACCGCGGAAAGGGGCAGCACAAGCAGGCCCACCAGCCCGGCGTCGTAATGTCCTGCCTCCTGCAGCAGCTGCGGCAGGCCGAAGAACACGAAGTAATACACCCCGCTGAAGACGACGAACAGCAGATACACCAGCAGCAGCGGCCGGTTTCGGCCCAGCAGCCGCAGATCCAGGAACGGCGGCCTGAAGCGCAGCTCGCGCCACGCAAACAGCCCCGCCACAACGGTCGCGGCGCCCAGGAGCCACCAGCGGTAGCCCGGAATCACGTTGAGCAGCGCCATCATGGCCAGCGTGAGCGAGGCGACGAAGGCAAGGATGCCGGGGATGTCGGACTCGCGGATCAGTTTCCCGAGGGAGCCTGTTTCGCGCCCGACGTCGGCCGGCGCCGCCCGGTGCACCACAATCAGCGCAAGCAGAGCGAGCGGCACGTTGATCGCAAACAGCGCCTGCCAGCCCAGCAGGCTCACCAACAAACCGCCGACGACAGGTCCCACCGCGGCCGCCGAGGTGTTCGCCATCTGGATGCGCCCCAGCGGGCGGGTGGATGGCAGCTCAGCCAGCCGGCTGAGTTCGGTGACCATCACGACGGCGGACGGGTACGCCGTCGCGGTTCCGACGGCCATGAGCGCACGGGCCACACAGACCAGCGCGAAGTTGGGCAGGAACGGCGCCACGGCGCAGGTCACCGCCACCAACGCCATCCCGAAGGTGAACAAGCGCCGCGGCCCGAAACGGTCGGCAAGCCTGCCCATGAGCGGCTGCCCGGCCGCCGAGGCGAGGTAGAACGAGGTGATCACCCAGGTGACTGTCGCGACGTCGAGCGCGAAATCCTCCCGCAGCACCACCAACGCGACGGCGATCATGGACGAGTTCAGCGGGTTCAGGGATGTCCCGAGGCCGAGTGCAGCGATCGCGAGGCCGGGGCGGGGTTTGTTCGTCACGCCCCTAAGTCTGGTGCATGGTTGCTTTGGGTCACGAAAAGTGTGCACAAGCAGCCGTTAACCTCTCAGCCATCCGCCGACCTCAAGGGCCACCAGATCGCGTTCGTAGACCCCGGATCCCCAACTGCATAGCGCGGCTACAAGCTGCCGAAGGCGTGCGCGGTTCACGGTTAACGTTCAGCCGCGGCCTCTTGGGCTGGCGGTTGCCGCCACGGAGTGAGCCGCGGCAGCCACCGCGGCACGTTTTCCTTGAACTGGACGTACTCCGGGCCGAACTTCCGGGTCAGGGCGGGTTCCTCGTAGAACCTGACAAAGGCTGCAATAGGAATCGCCGCGAGCGCGGCAGCCCGGAGGAGCTTCGGCTGGCCGAGGATGAGTCCCTGCCCGACGACGGCGGCGCCCATGGCCAGGTACATCGGGTTCCGGACGAAGCGGTAAAGTCCGCCCACCACCAGCCGCTTCGGCGGGGCGAAAGGAGCCGGGGTTCCGATGCCTTCCAGGGCAAATCGGACAAAGGAATTGGAAACAACGCTGGCGCCCGCAACCACCAGCAAGGTGCCGGCGAGCTGCGCGGGTGCGCCGCCGGGAACGGGTTCCTGCACCTTCCAGCGCGTCAACAGCCACGGCCCCAGCCCCACCACCGTCAGCGGTCCCGCCGAAAACAGGGCCGTGCCGATGGCTGCGCGTCTGGTTTCGTTCCTGGGATCCAGGTGTGCCCTCATGCTGAACATTCTTGACCCCCGCCCGGTCGGGAACAAGAGTCCATGAATCCGGTGCTCGAAAGAGAAGCGCGGCGGTGAGGACTCAGACCCGGGCCGACTGGTTCCGTGCCTCGGTCAGGAAACTGAGGTGCGCGGGAGTGGCCGCAACAACGTGCGCCTGGTACTCGGGGTATTTGGCGACGAACTTCTTGATGAACGCGCACACCGGAACGATCTTCATGCCCGCGGCGACCGTCTGATCCAGCGCCTCCGTGGCGAGTTTCCCGGCCAGGCCCTGTCCGCCATATTCCTCGTTGATGACCGTGTGGTAGAAAATCCGCTGCCGTCCGTCGTCGTAATCCTTGTACGCGGCTTTGCCGATCACGCGGCCGTCGGAGAGCACCTCGAAGCGTTCCCACTCGGTGTTGTGGTTGATAAGCATGTTGTCCATTCGGTCCTCTCCGGGCAACTTCCTGTTCTGTTCCTCTTGGGCATCCTAAACACTCAAGTGCCGATGAATGTTCCAGCACCACCCAAAACCCGTTGACATGTGACCAAAATGTCACCTATTCTGGCCGTATGGACGCCGTATTCAAGGCACTCTCCGACCCCACCCGCAGAGAGCTGCTCGATGAGCTCTTCCGCGAGGACGGGCAGACGCTGAGCGCGCTTGAGGCACGGTTCAGCATGACCCGTTTCGGGATCATGAAGCACCTCAAGATCCTTGAGGAAGCCGGACTGGTGGTCACCCGCCGTCGGGGGCGTGAAAAGCTCCATTTCCTGAATCCGGTACCCATCAGGCTTGTCCACGACCGCTGGGTGAGCAAATATGCAGAACCATGGGCCGCTGCCCTCAGCGACCTCAAATCCAGATTGGAAAGTCCCATGGAAAAGATCTTCGAAATCTACATCAAGACCACCCCGGAGCTCCTCTGGGAGGCCATCACCAACAGCGACATCCGCAGCAAATACCAGTTCGGAAACACCCACACCGCGGACTGGACGCCGGGCGGCCACTACGAGATGACCAACCCCAAGGCCAACGGCATGGTCCTGGGCGAAGGCGAAAACCTGGAGGTCGATCCCCCGCGCCGGCTGGTGCAGAGCATGCGGGCCCTGTGGGACGACGAGGTTAAGGCCGAAGGCACCTCGCGCGTCACCTGGGAGATCGAACAGGTGGGAGACTCCTGCCACCTCACCGTCACGCACGACCAGCTCCGCGAAGGCGCCAACGACGAACTCTACGGCGGCTGGCCGATGATTCTCTCCGGCCTGAAGACCTGGCTGGAAACCGGCCAAAAGCTCACCACGCCCGGCTCGCTGCTGTACAGCTGAGGCGACGGTCGGAGCTCAGGCCGGGCGCCGCCGTCGTACTCCCCCACGCGGCGTGCATTGTCTACGAAGCGGCCAGGCCATACCGTGAAGGGACGGTCGGTCGAAGTGCAGGTGCGGGCATGCGAACTATTTCCTGGTCAGCGCGCTGCCTCCTGCTGTGCTTCTTGGCGTCGGGGATCCTCGGCGGCGCCACCGCGACGGCCGCAGCTACCGCCGACCCGCCGGCCACAGGACCCGCTAATCCCGAGCAGACGTATCACGCGGTGGACTCCTTCCTGCGGGAGCAGATCGAATCCCTGGGGATTCCGGGCGCCGCAATCGCCGTCGTCCGGGACGGTGTCCAGGTGCACTCAGCCGCCTTCGGCCACGCCGACGACTCCGGGCGGCCGATGACCGCCCAGACGCCGGTGCTGCTGGCCTCCACCAGCAAGTCCCTCACGGCCATCGCCGTGATGCAGCAGGTGGAGGCTGGCCGGCTGCGGCTGGATGAGCCGGTGCAGAGCTACCTGCCGTGGTTCACGCTGGCCGACAGCCGCTCGCAAGCCATCACGGTACGCCACCTGCTCCACCAGGCCAGCGGCATGGCGTCCAAGGACACGGCTTTCGAGGCCTCCGACGCGCAGGGCCCGGAGGCCCTCGAAGAAGGGGTCCGAGCCCTGTCAGCTTCCCCGCTGGACGGCGAACCGGGCAAAGCCTTCCACTATGCCAGCGCCAACTTCAACATCCTGGGCCTGCTGGTGCAGACGGTTTCCGGCCAGCCGTACGGCGAGTACCTGGAGCAGCACGTCTTTGGGCCGCTGGAAATGACGCACACACATCCGACGCGGGCTGCCGCACGCGCGGACAACGCCGCCGCCGGCTATTCCCTGTGGTTCGGCTCGTTCTGGCGCCAGACGGACGTGCCCGCCCCCACCACCGGAATGCCGTCCTCCACCCTGTACGCCTCGGCCGAGGACCTGGGCCATCAGCTGATCGCACTGCTCGACGGCGGACGGTACGGCGATACCCGGATCCTCCAGCCCCAGAGCGTGGAGGCGATGTTCGAGCCCCTGGTGCAGGTGGAAGGATCCAAGCGGTACGCCATGGGGTGGTTCACCCGGCCGCTTTTCGAATCCGCCGATCCCGCGGCCCAGCCCGTCCCGGACGAGGAGTTGCCGCTGCTCCTGGAGCATCAAGGGGAATGGGGCAACAGCCACACCTACCTGGCCATGGTTCCCTCGGCAGGCCTCGGCGTCGCCCTGGTCATCAACGGCAATGACACCGCTGCCCCATCGCGCCTGAAGGCCATCGACACCAACCTCCTGCGGATCCTCCACGGCCAGTCCCCGGTGCCCGCGGTTGTGTTCGAGGACTGGCTGCAGCGCTACAGCTGGGCGGTCTCCCTGGGGCTGTTGCTGGCGGAGCTGCTGAGCTTGTGGCTGGTGCTTTCGGTTCTGCTCCGGCGACGTGCGGCGGCCCGGAAGCGGTGGGCTCCCCTGGTTTGGGGCGCCGTGGCCCTCGCCCTCGACGGGTTCGCGCTGTGGCTGTGCCTCAGCTACGCCCCGGCCCGGTTCGACACCCACCTGTTCGTGATCATCCGCCAGTTTCCCGACGTCGGCGTCTCGCTGGTCCCGGTGCTCGCCTTGGCGATCCTCTGGCCGATTCCGCGGACGGTGTGGCTGCTTGCCCGGTTGCGGGCTGGTCCGGGCAGTGGCTGAGGACGAAGAGCTGAGCCAGCCGCGCCCTCAGTCAACCGCCAGCACCCAGCCCAAGCGCCGCCGTCGTACGTTCTGCGGTCTCCTTACAAAGCGTCAGGACACGCGGCGGAATTCTCCCGGCCGGAGCTGGACATGGATGGGCAGCACCAGCTGGGTGTGGGTGTCGCCGATGGGCTCGTCGAGCAGCTCGTTGATGGAGGTCTGCCCTTCCAGCTCGCTGTACTGGTCCTTGCCCATGGATCGACCATACGCGCGCCACCGCGGGAGTGAATCCCAGGACACGGATGGGCTATGGCCTCTTGTCTGCGGCAATGCCAGTATGTGGAGAATCGGGTTCGCTGAAGGCGCCCCAAAACCGGGCAGTAAGGACTCGCGGACATGACCTACGTCAGCAATCTGGGCGATGTGGGAGCAGGCGACATCGCCGTGGCCGGCGGCAAGGCCGTGGGACTGGGCGGCCTCATCCAGGCCGGAATGCCGGTCCCGCCGGGGTTTGTGCTGAACACCGCCGCCTACGCGCATTTTGTGGAGGCCAACCACCTCGACGCCGGCATCCAGGAACTGGCCGCCCTGCCACCGCAGGCCTCGCCACAGGACTACGCGGACGCCGCGGAGCGGATCCAAACCCTGTTCACGGGCGGCACCATGCCGGCCGACATCGCAGCGGAACTCGGCGCCGCTTACGGGCGTCTCGGCGACGGGGACACGGCCGTTGCGGTGCGTTCATCCGCCACGGCCGAGGACCTCGCCTCGGCCAGCTTCGCCGGGCAACAGGAAACCTACCTGAACGTCCTCGGGGCGGAGGCGTTGTCCGTGGCCGTGATCGACTGCTGGGCTTCCCTGTGGACGGCGCGTGCCATGGCCTACCGGGCCCGTGAAGGCATCGGACCGGACTCGGTGCGGCTCGCCGTCGTGGTCCAGCGAATGGTCCAGGCCGAGGCCGCCGGGGTGATGTTCACCGCCAATCCGGCCAACGGGCGCCGCGAGCAGACCGCGATCAGTGCCGCGTGGGGCCTGGGCGAGTCCGTGGTCAGCGGGTCGGTCACCACGGATGACGTCGTTGTCGACGCCGGGACGGGCTCGGTGCTGTCGCGACGGACCGCCGACAAGGCGGTCATGACTGTCTATGCCAAGCACGGCGCCCGGGATCAGCCGGTGCCGGCAGACCGCCGTCGTGCGCCCGTACTGGACGACCGGGAGGCGGCCGAGCTGGCCAGCTACGGAACACGAATTGCGGATCATTTCGGCGCACCGCAGGACATCGAGTGGGCGCGGGCCGGCGACCAGTTCTTCATCCTGCAGTCCCGGCCCATCACCGCGCTGCCCGAACCGGCGGCCGACACCCCGGACACCTGGCCCGTGCCCTATCCGAAGGGGCTCTACTTCCGGGCGAGCATCGTGGAACAGTTGCCCGATCCGCTCTCGCCGCTGTTCGCCGACCTCATCGATGGCTCGGTGTCCCGCTCGTTGCGATCCTTGCTGACCGAGGCCGTGGGCAAGAACGTTATCCGCGAAGACGACATAGGACTGCCCACCATCAACGGCTACGCCTATTACTACTACCGCACCTCGGGGATGTGGCGGGTGATGGGCAAGTCGCTGACGGCGGTGCGCGCGCTGGCCCGCGGCAAGGCACACATGGGAATTGCCGGCTGGCGCGAATTCTCGCATCCCCGCTACGAAGGCGTGATCAAGGACTGGCAGGCGAAGCCCGTCACAGAGCTCTCCGGTGCGGAACTGCTGGAGGGTGTGCAGGCGCTGCTGGACGCCGGCACCGTGTACTACACCGCCGTGCAGTCCATCATTCCGCTCGCCGCAACCAGCGAACTCTCCTTCCGGGCGTACTACGACAAGTTCGTCCGGCGCGACGGCGATCCCCCCGCCCTGACGTTCATCCTCGGCTACGACAGCGAACCCATCCGGGCGGAAAAGTCGCTGTTCGACCTCGCCGCCTGGGCCCGCGGCGTTCCCGGGCTGGCTTCGGCGATCCTCAATGAACGCACGACGGCGTTGGCCGGGTCCCAGCGCAACGGGGCCCCGCCTGCCGGCTTCAGTGAGCCGTTGTGGCAGCAGTGGCATCCCCGCTTCCAGAAGCATCTGGACCGGTTCGGCCATGCGGTGTACAATCTGGACTTCGCCAGCCCGGTGCCGGCCGACGATCCGTCCGCGCTGCTGGAAACCCTGAAGTTCTACCTGCGGGGGCAGGGCACAGACCCACACGAGCGGCAGCGGCTGTCGGCCAACCGCCGGGAGGACCACACCAGCCGGATCATCACCCGGCTCGGGCCGCGCCGCCGGGCCGCGTTCCTCCGTTTGCTCCGGTGGGCACAGAACGCCGCGCCGATCCGCGAGGACGCCCTTGCCGACGTCGGCCTGGCGTGGCCGCTGCTGCGGCGGATGCTGCTCGAACTCGGACAGCGGCTGGTGGACTCCGCCGTCATCGCCGAGCCCGCCGACGTGTTCTGGCTGCGGCACCAGGAGCTGCGCAGCGCCATCGAGTTCGGCCTGGCCGCGCCGGGCGCATCTGCCGCCGTGACCATTACCGGAGCCTCCCGGCCCGTCCGCGCCGCCGTCATCGAGGAGCGCAAGATGCTGTGGCGGGGGCAGATGAAGGCTGCTGCCCCGCAACTACTCCCGGAGAGCCGATGGATGGAACGGGCCTTCGGGTCAATGATGCCGGCAGGCTCGCAGCACCAGCTTGGCGACATCATCAAGGGCACCGGCGCGAGCTCGGGCCGGGTCACTGCTCCGGCCCGCGTCTTGCGAGGGCCCCAGGACTTCGCCCTCATGGAGCCCGGAGAAGTCCTCATCGCTCGCATCACCACTCCCGCCTGGACCTCGCTGTTCGCGATGGCCTCCGCCGTGGTGACCGATGTCGGCGGCCCATTGAGCCACAGCTCCATCGTGGCCAGGGAGTACGGCATCCCGGCCGTGCTCGGCACCGGAGTCGCCACCCAGCGGCTCACCAGCGGCCAGCCGATCCGCGTGGATGGCGACGCCGGCACCGTCACGATCGAGCATCCGAGCCCTACTCAGGGCCGTGACCGGGTGGCATGATGGGCGCATGAGCCGCGTCACGTGCGATCTGACCATCTCCCTCGACGGATTCCTCGCCGGCCCGAGGCAAAGCATGGAGGAACCCCTGGGCGAGGGCGGAGAGCTCCTGCACCGGTGGATGTTCGAAGAACCCGAGGCCAACGCGGCAGCGATCGAAGGGATCCTCGCGGCCGGCGCCTTCATCATGGGACGGAACATGTTCGCCGGTCCCGGGGCGTGGGCTGCGGACTGGCGGGGATGGTGGGGTGAGGAGCCGCCCTATCACGCACCCGTGTTTGTCCTCACCCATCAACCGCGCGAGCCTGTGGAGATGCAGGGCGGCACCACGTTCAACTTCGTGACCGATGGGATCGACTCTGCGTTGACCCAGGCGCGGGAGGCCGCCGGCGGCAAGGACGTGTCCATTGCCGGCGGAGCGCAGACCGTCCAGCAATACCTTTCGGCGGGGCTGATCGACGAGCTGCGGCTCCACACCGCGCCCATGATCCTGGGAGCGGGCGAGCGGCTGTTCGACGGCGTCGCGAACCTCACGCTGGAGCCGACGGAAGTGAGCGGTACTGGCCTCGTCACCCACGTGCGCTATCGGGTGATCCGCTGACGGGCTTACGCTGAATCGTCACTCAGCGGACGTTACGGTGCCCTCGGCGCCGTTTGACGCTCTGAACGCACCATGCGGATCTCGCGCACGCCATCCTCCACATTCACGGTCCCGTCCGCTACGAACCCGTGCTTGCGATAAAACGCCTGAGCCCGGGGATTCGGATCGGCCACCCAGAGCGCTGCCGAATCGCGCGGGCCGATGACGGCATCCAGGAGGCCGGCCCCGGCGCCGGTCCCGTGCTCAGCCGCAACGACGTACAACACGTACAGTTGCGTGCCCCACTGCGACTCGGAGCTCCGCGAGGGCCCCGCCATAGCGATCCCGATCACTTCGCCGTCGCGCTCGGCCACCGCCACGCTGTTCGCGAGGTAGCGCTCATCGCTGAGCATCGCAGTCCAGAACCGTTCCCGGGCGGCGGGCAGCCCCGGATCGTCGAGGACGTGGTCCGCCATCAGCCCACGGTACGTCTCACGCCACGACCGCACATTCACGCGCGCCATCTCGGCAGCGTCCTCGACGCGCGCGTAGCGAACACTCACCGGGGTAGCCATGGACGAAACCCTACAGGGAGCGGCGCTAACTCGCCGGCCGCAGTGACGTGATCATCCGCTTGATGTCCCGGTACTCGGGGGTGCCCATGTACAGCTTGGCCTTCTCCAGGTACGGCAGGGAAGCGTCCCCGGGCGTCTCGTTGTTCGCAGGATTGTAGAACGCCCCGAACATGGCAGCGTTGGGCGGCCACGTGAAGAAGTGGAACATGTAGCACGCCGAGTCCCCCGTGGGCGCCGGGACAGACGTGATGCCGTAGGCCGCCGGCGTGTCCGCCGGCCCGGGCGACGTTGCATCGCCGCGGGTCTCGAAGACGAACCGGGGAGCCACGCCGTTCTGCGTCAGCGCCGTCAACTCCTGCGACTCCAGCACGGAGTACGGATACCGGTCTATGCACGTCGAACCGGTGGCCATGTTGGTCCGGAGGGTAGCCAATGGCCTCCCGGCCGCGTTGGTAATCTCCGCGAAGGTGCCACCACCTTCAGCCAGCTCTCCGGCGGGATCTGTGACGTCCCACGCCGCGGGAACCGCGACGCTGGACGATGCTGATCTGCGCATGCCACCCTCCTTGGGCCGAAATCGGTCCCTTAAGTGTGGCGCCGTCCGCTGCCTTGGGATCCTCCGCTGAGGTGATTGGCACCGAACCGTTAATGGTCATAACGATCTGCTGCCTACCACCGGCGCGCGGACACGATCTGGAAGTCTTCAAACTCCCCCGTCGCGGCTTCCATTGCGTGTTCCACCTGGGCCACGCGGCCCGGCGCGCGTCCTGACGTCAGCCAGTCGAGGAGTTCTTCGACCGCCGGCTTGGGCCCCTCCACGACAAGGGCCACCGAACCGTCGTCGACGTTCCGGACGGTCCCGGTCAGCGCCAGCTCATCGGCCCGCCGGGCGGTCCAGTACCGGAAGCCGACACCCTGCACCATCCCGCGCACGCGGGCGGTCAGGCGGACGAATTCTCCGGGCTGCGGATCCTGAAAATCAGCCATGGTCCAAACTATCCCGCCGCACCGACGGATGTGCCAGAAGCAGGTCCTGCACGTACAGGCTCAGCCACAGCACCACCATGTCATCCGGCCTCCCGGGGTCAATGCCAAAGATTTCCTTCATCCGCCGCAGCCGGTACCGCAGTGTGTTTTGGTGGAGCGAGAGCGCCTGGGCGGTCTTGGCCGAGTCGCAGGAAAAGTCCAGGTATGTCCGCAGGGTCTTGGCGTACTCTGTATCCGCCCGGGAATCATGTTCCACCATGGCCTCAGCCGCCGGGGACATTAGCCGCGGCCTGCTCCGGAACAGGGCTGCCACCTCCAACAACGTGAGCCGGCTTCGCATCTCCGCGGCACTTGCATACGTGCCGCCCCGCTCACCGGCGGCAAGCATCAAAAGCACCCGATCGGCGTCGTACTTTGAACGGCTGATCTCATTCACCACGGCGACCGGTGTCCCCAGCGAGACCCGGAGATTCAAGTGCAGCGAAGCGGCGGCGCGGTCAATCAGCCGGCGGGCCAGGCCTTCGATCAAGGGCAGGCTCCCCGCCCGGGCCTCGGTGAACAGCGCGTAGATGGTGGTACCGATCATCACGCACTGCGTTCCCTGCCGGTGGGACTCGCAGTGGGTGCTCACCAAATCCAGCAGGCGGGCAAGTGCAATCTCCTCCGAGCCCGGGACAACTTCGGCCTCGAACGCGACGACGACGAACGGGCCCGTCCGTCCCAACGCCAACTGTTCGGCCACGAGCTGGGAATCGTCATCGCTTTCAAGGAGCCTGCGGAGCAACTCGGATCGCTGCTGACGGGCAAGGTCATAACTGCTCCGAGCCCGCAGCATGTGCAGCGCGGCAATGTCGGCGGCGCTTTCGAGGGCGCGCTTGGCCTCGGCGTCCAGCGTGCCGTCCGCGTCCACTACCCAGATGGAGCCGAGCGGCTGCTTCCCGGCGCGCACGGCGATAGCCAGGCGGTCCATGGCGGCGTCACCCACCCCGTCGATGTGGACGGCGCCCTCGGCCCGGAAGACGGAGGCGTACTGCCCGGCGTTCTCCGGCTGGTAGGGCACCTGGCGGCCGAGGATGCCGCTCCTGCGGTCCTCATCGATGGGCTGGTCCGGCAGGGTGGAGTAGGCGAGGATCTGTTCCTGCAGGTTCTCGATGGTGGTGGCCCCGCCCACCATGGCGGCGATCGCGTTGGCAAGGGCAAACAGGTCGCCCACTCCAAGCGGCACCAAGGAACTGTTTGCCTCCGCCACCGTGCCCACCGCAGATTCCAGAAGCGCATCCAGTTGACGCCATGAAACCTCGTCCTCAACCACCAGCAAGGCAATGCCCGACTGATCCGCAATGACCGCCAGCTGCTCAATGTCCTGGGACATCATCTTGATGATGATCGCCGCGAAACCGGCCTCGGCCGCCTCCTTCACGACGGTAGCGGTGCGCGGATCCGCCGGATGAAGGCCGATGCCAAGCAGGATGCCACCGGGGAGCGTCTCCAGCGGGGCAATGGGGTCGTACAAGCTGGGGCTCAACAGTGCCAGTTCGGGGAACGTCCCGTGGGTGCGGATGGTCAGCCCCGTACTCTTCAGCACGTTTAGGAGCTCCTGCAATTGGATGTGACGGGGTGTCTTAGGGACGGAAGCCATGCCAGCAAGCTACCCGCTCCTTGTGCTGGGCAACAAGGTGCGAAACCAAACTTGGTGCTAGGCAATGAAGTCAGCGCCCTGTGTCGCTCGTCATAGTGGAGGCATGTCAATCACAGTTGAAGCACATCCCGCAGCCCGGCAAGCCAGGGAAGCGGCAACCGCAGCCGCGGTCACCGCCGGAGTCACGGTCATCGAGGAAGCCGACCGCGAAAAGCTCCGGGACATCGAGAGCCTGCTGATCTCCATCTGGGGCATGTCCTCGCACGGCGCACCGATTCCCTTCGACATCCTGCGCAGCATCTCGCATGCAGGCTGCAACATCTCCGCCGCCTACCTGCCGGACGGCACCCTGTGCGGGGCCGCCGTCGCGATCGTCACGCCGGGCGACGCGGCCAGCTACTCGCTGATCGCCGGCGTGGCCCCGGGCATCGCGGACAAGGGCGTCGGCTTTGCACTGAAGCAGCACCAGCGGGCCTGGTCCCTGGACCGCGGGATCGAAACCATGACCTGGACCTTCGATCCGCTGGTGAGCCGCAACGCCCGCTTCAACCTGAGCAAGCTGGGCGCCCACGTGGATGAATACATCCGCAACTTCTACGGCCTGATGGACGACGACATCAACGCCAATGACGAAAGCGACCGCCTGGTAGCCGTGTGGCCGCTGGCCTCGGAGACCAGCATCGACTGCAGCGAAGGCCTCGCCCGGGACGTTGATCTCCCTTCCTCTTCGAGGGTTCTCACATACGGGCCCGACGGCGAGGCGCAGCTGCTTGAGGCGGACGGCACCCTTTGGTGCCGCGCACCGCAGGACATTGTGGCCCTGCGCGCCGCCGATCCCGGCCAGGCCGCGCGCTGGCGCAGCACCATGCGCGAATCGTTCGAAACCGCCTTCGACGCCGGTTACCAGGCCACCGGCGTCACGCGCACCGGCTGGTACCGCCTGACCCGGCCAAGCGAACAGCACTGAACCTCAGCGAAGTCCCACCACCCCATTCCAGGAGTCCCCATGCGCGCCCTTCCCGCAAAGTCCCCTTCCGTGCGCCAGCTGCTGTGCGCCGCCGTCCTTCCCCTCGCGCTCGGGTTGAGCGCCTGCGGTGGCACGGCCACATCCGCCCAGCCGGAGAAGCCGGCGTCCACCACCAGCGCCGACCCCGCCGTTGCCGCCGCAGTCCCGGAGCGTTTCAAGAAGGCCGGCGTCATCAAGGTGGCCTCGGACATCCCCTACCCGCCCTTGGAAATGTTCGACGAGAACCAGAACCTCACAGGGCTCGACGTCGACCTGGCGGCGGCTTTGGGAGCCAAGCTCGGCGTGAAGCTGGAGCTGCAGAAGCAGGCCTTCGACAGCATCATCCCCTCCCTGCAGTCCGGGAAGAACGACATCATCATGTCCGGCATGAACGACACCCCGGAGCGGCAGGAGACCCTGAACTTCGTGGACTACCTGCACGCCGGTTTCTCGATCCTGGTCCGCGAGGGCAACCCGGAGAACATCACCACGGTCCTGGACCTGTGCGGCAAGACGGTCGCCGTCCAGAAGGCCACCGTGCAGGGCGACATCCTGCGCAGCTACGAGCAGCAGTGCAAGGACAAGGGCTCCGCTCCGGTCAACATCACCGAACTGCCCATGGAGACCGACGTGCAGACCGCCGTCCGCTCCGGCAAGGCGAGCGCCGACGTCGTCGACTCCGCTGTGGCGGCCTATGCCGCCAAGACCGCGGGGGACGGCAAGACCTTCGACATCGTCCGCGATCCCGCCAACCCGGCCGGCTACAAGCCCGTGTACACCGGAATCGGCGTGCTGAAGAAGGACTCAGAGCTCAGCCAGGCCCTGCTGCTGGCCATGGAATCGATCATCGCCGACGGCAGCTACGACAAGATCCTGAAGAAGTACGAGCTCTCCGACTACACCGTCAAGAAGACCGGACTGAACCTCGGCAAGGACACCAAGTGAGTAGCCCTCCACCTGCGGTCACGGTGACCGGCGTTGTGGACGCCGACGTGAACACGGACGACGACGTCGCTGCCGTCCCGCTGCGCCACCCCTGGCGCTGGGTGGTGGCCGCCGCTCTCTTCCTCGGCATCGCGGTGCTCGTTGTGTCCCTGTGGACGAATCCGAACATCCACCATGGCACCATCAGCAAGTACCTGTTCAACCCGAAGATCGTCAACGGGGTGGGGTTGAGCCTGCTGATCACCGTGGTGGCGATGGTGGTTTCCACCGTGCTGGGCGTGCTGCTGGCCGTGATGCGGCTGGCGAAGAATCCGGTGATGAACGCCTTCGCATGGCTTTACGTGTGGGTGTTCCGCGGCACCCCGTTGCTGATCCAGATCGTCTTCTGGGGATACTTGGGCCTGCTGTATTCGCAGATTTCGCTCGGCGTGCCGTTCACGGACTTCACCATCTTCTCCGTGGACACCAACACCCTGGTGCCCGCCTTCACCGCCGGCTTGCTGGCGTTGACCCTGAACCAGGCGGCCTACTCCGCGGAGATCATCCGCAGCGGCATGCTCTCGGTGGATCCCGGCCAGCATGAGGCAGCAGCGTCACTGGGGATGTCGCCGTCGTACACGCTCTTCAAGGTGGTGCTGCCGCAGGCGATGAGGGTCATCATCCCGCCAATGGGCAACGAGACCATCTCGATGCTCAAGCAGACCTCACTGCTGTCCGTCATCGCGGTGCTGGAGCTCTACACGGTAGCCACGCAGATCTCCTCGCAGAACCTCCGCCAGGTGGAACTGCTCCTGGTGGTCAGCTGCTGGTACCTCTTCCTCACCTCGGTGCTCTCCGTGCCGCAGTACTACCTGGAGCGCCACTACGGCCGCGGAAAC
Organism: Arthrobacter cavernae; assembly: GCF_017368795.1. Taxonomy (GTDB): domain Bacteria; phylum Actinomycetota; class Actinomycetes; order Actinomycetales; family Micrococcaceae; genus Arthrobacter; species Arthrobacter cavernae. Next base: position 323,383 of record NZ_JAFNLL010000002.1, read on the forward strand.
GCCGCGCAGCAAGCACCCACCCCCTTGGTCCGGATCGTCTCCGCCCTCCGCCGGGCAAAACACGCCCCCACCGAACCGACCCCCACCGACACGAGAGGACGGAAATCATGAACGGCGTCCTGGCCACCCCGGAAGCAACGGCACCACCCACCACTCAGGCGCCCTTGCTGCGCGCCAGCAACGTCCGGAAGAACTATGGCAACGTCCAGGTCTTGAAAGGCATCTCGCTCACCGTCAACGCCGGGGAGGTGATGTGCCTGCTGGGACCGTCCGGTTCGGGCAAGTCCACCTTCCTGCGGTGCATCAACCACCTGGAGCGGATCGACGGCGGACGGATCTCGGTCGCGGGCGAGCTGATCGGCTACACCCAGCGGCAAGGCCGCATTTTCGAGATGAACCCGCGGGAGGTGTCCCGCCAGCGCCGGGGCATCGGCATGGTGTTCCAGCGCTTCAACCTCTTCCCGCACATGAACGCCCTGGAAAACATCTGCGCCGCGCCCGTCGGTGTGAAGAGGATCGACAAGCAGCACGCCAGGAAGCGTGCCTTGGAACTCCTCGACCGCGTCGGGCTGGCACATGTGGCCACGTCCTACCCGGCACAGCTTTCCGGCGGCCAACAACAACGCGTGGCCATTGCCCGTGCCCTCGCCATGGACCCCCAGCTCCTGCTCTTCGACGAGCCCACCAGCGCCCTCGATCCGGAACTCGTGGGCGACGTCCTCGAGGTCATGCGCAGCCTGGCCGCGGATGGCATGACCATGGTGGTGGTCACCCACGAGATCGGCTTCGCCCGCAGCGCCGCGGACAAAGTGGTCTTCATGGACGGCGGCGTGGTGATCGAATCCGGCCTGCCCGCCGAGGTGATCGACAATCCGCAGAATCCCCGCACCGTCTCCTTCCTCAACAGCGTCATGTGAATCGGACCAGTGAACCAAATGAAAATTACCCAGGCCACCCTAACCCTGATCGACGTACCCCTGCGCGAACCCTTCGTGGTCGCCTATGACTCCTACGCGTCGATGCCCAGCATCATCCTCGCCCTGCGGACCGACGACGGGCTTGTCGGCTACGGCGAAAGCGTGCCGGACGCTCACGTCACCGGAGAAACCCCCACGGGGGCGCTCGAGGCTCTCAAGACCGAGCTGCTTCCCGCCGTGGTGGGCATGGATCCGCGGGACATCACGGCGATCCACCAGCAGCTGAATCTGAGGATGAAGGGAAACGGCGCCGCCAAGGCCGCCGTCGACATCGCCTGCTGGGACCTGGCCGGCAAAGCGGCCGGACGGCCCGTCTACAGCCTGCTCGGGGGTCGCCGCGCGGAGCAGCCCAGCATCGCCAAGGTCATGAGCATCCTGGCGCCTGACGTCCTTGCCGAACAGGCCCGCCAGGCGCGGGCGGAAGGCTACCGCCACCTGAAGATGAAGCTGGGCAGCGACGACGGACAGGACATTGAGCGGGTCCGCGCGGTCCGCGCGGCGATCGGCAGCGACCTCGCGATCAGGGTCGACGCGAACCAGGGGTGGGGGGACCCTGCCACTGCCCTTCGCATGATCCGGGACCTGGAACCGTTCGACATCGACTGGGTGGAGCAACCAATCCGCGCTGACGATCCGGAGGGCTTCGCCCTGCTCCGGCAAGGGGTGGGCAGCCGGTTGATGGCGGACGAATCCGTGGTCACCCCGGGCGATCTGGCCCGCTTTGTCCAAGCCCGTTCGGTTGACATGGTCAACCTCAAACTGATGAAGAGCGGCGGGATCTACCCGTGCCACCGGCTGGCCACGCAGGCCGAGCTCGGCGGCCTCAAGGTCCAGATCGGCTCCATGCTGGAAACAAGCATCGCCTCGGCGGCGGGCTTCCACCTTGCCCTCAGCCACCCGAACATCGTCTCCACCGAGCTGTCCGGTCCCATGAAGTTCTCGCGTGAGCCCGGGGATCTCCAATATGTGATCCCGCAGGTGCAGATCACCGAACGTCCCGGCCTGGGCGTCGAGGTCGATGAGGCCATCCTCGACGAACTCACGGTCAGCACCTGCGAAGTAAGCCTGTAGGGCCGTGGGCGGAGAGCGCACCCGACGGGACCGCCTGTCGGCAATCTGGGAGTATCTGCACGCGCATCCCGAGCCCAGCATGCAGGAATTCGGGACCGCCGAATACTTGGCGGAGCTCATGCGCGCCGGGGGCCTTGACCCGCGCCCTTTCAAGGATTTTCCCGGTTTCACTGTCGACGTCGGGCCCGGTGCCCCTGTGGTGGGGCTCCGGGCCGACATGGATGCCCTGATCCACGAGCAGGACGGCGGACCGGTGGCAATCCATTCCTGCGGCCACGATGCCCACATGGCCATTGTGGCGACGGTGATGCTTGAGCTGGCCGAACTGGGCGGGCGCCTGGGAGGGGCGGTGCGGGCGATCTTCCAGCCGGCCGAAGAATCCGGCAACGGTGCCGAGCTGGTTGCCGGGCTTGGAGTTGCGGACGAGCTCACGTACCTCTTCGGGGTGCATTTGCGGCCCAAGGCAGAGCTGCCGAGCCCACGCCTGGCACCGTCCATTTCGCACGGCGCCTGCCAGTTCGCCGTCGGAACGATCACCGGCGAGGACCACCACGGTGCCAGGCCGCATCAAGGCGTCAATGCCATTGAGCTCGCCCTGGGGATTGCCCAGGGCCTCGCCCGGATCAAGTGCGACCCGCAGGTGCCGCACTCAGCCAAAATGACCATGCTCCAGGCCGGAGGCGAGACGCACAACGTCATTCCCGGCAGCAGCCGCTTTGCCGTGGACCTGCGCGCCCAAAGCAACGAGGCCATGGCTGTTCTCCGGGAGGGCTTGCTGGCGCTTTGCAGCCAGGCGGCGGCCTCGACAGGCTCGGTCATTGACCTTGAGTTCCATGATGCGGTTCCGGCTGCCGTGATTGGGCCACGGGCCGAAGCCACGCTCGCGGCCGCGGTGGACGCCGAATTGGGACCCGGTCACCTCGTTCCGGGCCTTGTGACCTCCGGTTCGGACGATTTCCATTTCTACACCATCCGGAACCCCGGCCTTCAGGCGTCCATGCTCGCTGTCGGCGCGGACCTGGAACCGGGGCTCCACCACCCGTCCATGACCTTTGAGTTCGATGCCATGGAGCGTGCCGTGGCGGTGGTCCGCGCCGCCTGCCTGCGGGCGGTTACGCGGTGACGATGTCCCGCGTCGCGTGGCTATACGTGAAGGTGACCTTGCCCCCGTCGTGCTGGAGCTCGTGGTTGGCGCCGTCCGGCACGCCGAACGCGCCGTAATTCTCGTCCCACGCGCGGTTGAGCGCGATCTTGTAGGTGTAGATGCCGGCTGGCAGCTCGGCAGTCAGCGTCCACAGCTGAGCCTTGGGGGCGAACGCCATCTGGGCCTCGTCGTACTGCGGCGCCCAATCCTCCGGGGCACCGAGCAGGACGTTGAAGTCGCCGGCGATCGCGACGGCCTCGGGCTGAGGCAAGAGCCCGACGGCGGGAGCCGGGGCTGCCTTGGCGGGCGCCTTCCGGGTGCTCGTCTTCGTCGGCGCAGCCTTGGCAGCGGCGGCCTTCTTCGGCGCGGCGGCGCGCTTGGACTTGGGCGGGGCCGTCGGCACGGGGACGTCGGACGGTACCGGAGTGCCGGCGTCGAGCGCGTCGGCAAAGGCGGCCGCATCAGCGAAGGCGACGGTGGCGCGGAGGCCGTCGTCCGGGATGGTCCAGCCCGAGCGGCCCTTGACCAGCCAGCCAGCCTTGACCAGCTTGGCGGAGGCGGTGGTGAGCGTCTTGTGGCCGCGGGGAATCCCGCCGCTGAGCAGCTCGGCTTCGTGGGTGTTGAGCGGAACCCGGTCGATGGCCTGCGCCAGCACCTCACCCGCATTCAGCGAATCACCGGACCACACCCCCTCGGCCAGGATCTCGAGTACGGCCTTCAGCCGCAGGTTGGTGTTCTCAACGGTGTTCGCGCCCATAGTTCTCCTTCAAAAGGTGATCACTCCCCCAGCAGTCTGCCAACGAATTGTTAATTCACGCGACTGTAATTGGTTAACACCGCGTGTCGTGACCAACTGTGACTATCGAGGCGCAGGAAGTGATGGCGGGGTCTCGCATAGGGGTCAGATCAGGTGCTTTCGCACGTGGTTACCTTCGCCCAAGGTACCATCCAATCCCAAGGTGCCATCCAATGATGTCCAAAGCCCGAAGCGGAGTGATCCTCGGCCCTGGCGCCAAATCGGCGATCTCCTGCCATTTTCCTAGACGATATGAAGTGAGGGCGTTCGGTCTCTCTGCCCGTCCGGTGCGGCCCATTGTCGCCGGGCGGCCGCGCAGCGCCGGCCTGGCATTCGGCGTATCCCTGGTGCCGGGGCGGCGCTGCGGGGCCTGTGGCCCGGCGGAATTGGCCTTTGTCCGGACGGGCAGGGAACGGCCCGGGGTCGGTGACGTGAAGGCCGGGGCCTTCTGTTTCACAGATCCGTGGGTTGCCATTGACGGTGCTCTTGGATTGTCGGTCCGTGGAGCGTTGCAATGGTAGTGCCACATGTGAGTTTTGGGAGGTCCCGGCTATGTTTGAGCATACTTTCATCGGGCTCGATGTTCACGCGGTTTCCGTTGTTGGCTGCGCGCTGAGCCCGGATACCGGCGAGCTGGTCCACGCGAAGATGGACTCCGACCCGGCGGTGGTGCTGGAGTGGATCCGCCGCTGCGAACCGCCGGTGAAGGCGGTGTATGAATCCGGACCGACCGGATACGTCCTGGCCCGGTACCTGCGCGAGGCCGGCATCGACTGCGTGGTCGCGGCGTCCTCGAAGCTGCTCCGCGCCCCGGGAGACAAGGTCAAAACCGACAAACGCGACGCCCGCCTGCTCGCCGAGATGCTCGCCCTGGGCCAGATCACCCAGGTGCGGGTCCCGACGCGGGACCAGGAAGACCTGCGGGACCTGTCCCGGCTGCGGGCCACGGCGGCAAGGAACCTCGCCCATGCCCGCCAGCACGTGAACGCGATCCTGCTCCGGCACGGCATCAGGTATGCGAAGGACAGCAAGTGGACGAAGGAACATGTGCTCTGGCTGCACCGGCAGCACTTTGACTCCCCGGTGCTGCAGTTCACCTACGACGCCGATGTCGAGCAGGCCGAACTCCTCGCAGCGCAGCTCAAGCGCATTGACCAGCGGGTCGCGGCGGCCGCCAGGGACTGCCAGTACGCCGCGGTGATCGACGCGCTGATGTGTTTGCGCGGCATCCAGACCACGACCGGGTTCGGGCTCGCCGTGGAGATCGGGGACTGGACCCGCTTCACCGGATCCTCCATCGGTTCCTATCTGGGGCTGGTCCCCAGCGAGCAATCCTCGGGCCAGTCCCGGCGCCAGGGCCCAATTACGAAGGCCGGCAGCAAATACGCCCGCAAGCTCCTGATCGAGGCAGCCTGGCAGCACCAGCGCCCCTACTCCCGGCCCGGGCTGCGCCTGCTGCGGCAGCTCGAGCTGGTCGCCCCGACCACCCGCATCCGGGCCCTGGAAGGCAACCACCGGCTCCACCACAAATGGGAAGTCTTCGACGCCCGGAAGAAACGGTCCGTCACGGCCAACACCGCGATCGCCAGGGAACTGGCCGGCTGGTGCTGGTCCCTGGCCGCGCCGCTGCAGCAGGGGGAACGCATGAACGCGGCCTGACAAACGTGCCGTCCGGGTGCATGGCGGACGTGACGTGGCAGCACCCGGGGCCAACTCGAGACTCAGCTATGAGCAAACGGCCACACCGATGACGCTCGAACCTAGACAGCTTCTACATATCAGCTGGCTGGTCAGATCGTGCTGGATTGCCGGGAGCAATACTTTGGCATAGTCCTCCCAGCTTCGCTCCGGATCAGCCAGAACGGGCGGAGGGCTGCCGAGTTCCACGTAGCACCGGCGAATGTTCTTGTCATAGAGGGGAATGAGTCCTGGCCGTTTCCGGTGCAACACCTTGGACAACTTGGTCAGGCTCACGTGCTTTGGCCGACGCTTGTCCAGTACGCCAAACAGGCGGGCAACGCGGTCGATCAGTGGCTGATCGGCCGTCTCGAGCCTTTCATCTGACGTCAGTGCCTCCAGCCTTTCGTTGACATCGTCAATGAGCGATTCGAGCCCGTAGTAGCTTTCGATCGGAGCCTGATGGGCATTCAAGAGTGCGACTGCGAGCAAATCCGCGCGGCCTATTTCCCGCCCTGGATGACCTGGATAGCCGTCGTATGCAGGGTAGGCCCAGGTTCCCTCCTTGTTGGCGAGGTATTTCTCGGCGAACTCGAGGGCTTTTCCGTGTTCGATGGTCGCGCCACCGACGCGCAGGAGGTTTGTCATGGTGGCGATGCTAGTCGGCTCCGCAGGTTATCCACATGCACTTGATGTGACAAGACACTTTCCCAGCGGCTCCGATAACGTTGGAAACCGATCTGGCATTCGTCTATCCGGGGAGTAGAACCCATGGCCCAGTCCCTCACTTCGCTGCGCACGGCTTCGCGTCCCTCGCGCTGGCTCAGGCGCGCACTGGCACCAGCAGCATCCCTGGCCCTGCTCGCGCTGGTGTTGGCCGGTTGCACGGGAAGTCCGGCACCGACGACCTCGTCGAGGTCAACCTCCGCCCCAACCGCCACGGCCACACCGAACTACAGGCCCGCCGACGCCCAGGGCAAGGCGGAGAACGTTCCGTTGCCCGTGCTGCCTGACTCGGCCAAAGCACACACCAAAGAGGGCCTGCAGGCGTTCATGAAGCACTGGGTGGCGCTGCTGTCGTATGCGTATGAGACGGGTGACACGAAGCCGCTGTTTGAGGTGACAGGTACTCATTGTCAGACTTGCAACGACATCAAGGTCACCATGGACGACACGTACTCGAACGGTGGCTGGGTGTCAGGCGGAAGCGTCGCCTACGTCTCGGCGGACACAAGTCTTGTCAAGAACCAGTACGGACAGTTCTACGGCCCGTTGTCATTCGAGCAGTCTGGAATGGAATACCGCAAGGCGGATGGGTCGGTGAGTACAGCCATTCCTGGGAAAGGACCGAGATCCCTGCTCTTCCTTGTTGTCGAGTCGGAGGCGGGCTGGACGTTAGCTGACGTTGGCCAGATATCAACGGGCACGCCATGACGGTGCGGCAGACGCGGCTGGGTTTGGCTTTGGTCTTGGCATTGGGCTTAGCTTTCCTGAGCACAACGGCGCCTGCATCGGCAATCGGCGTCCAGCCTGCCTCAAACGTGACGTGCGCTGACGGGCGCGTCATCCAGGTAGCTTTCGGCGATGACGCAGCGCTTGCCAAGGCGCAATGCAGCTCCCAAGGCGTTCCCGAACAAGAGTCCTCGGGCAACCCCGGCATCATCGTCCCCGTAGTCGACGACAAAGACCTGCCCGCGACGTACGAAGAGACCCGCGATGCGTGCGCCAACTCAGCCACGAGCAGTGCAGACCCGATGTGCGGCGTTGTGGACATCTGCCCTCAGGATGAGGCCCTCGTGCAGACCTACCTCGTGTACCGCGACACCGGTCGAGCCGTTCCCATTGATTCCCCGCGGTGCGCACCAAGGCCGCAGGCCGCCAACAACCAGCCCTTCCCCGGCGTCTCATTGGAGGAATTCCAGAAACTGCCCATCGCCGCGGCAAAGCTCGGCATGCAGCCGAGTCCGCACACGCTGAAGGGCGCCGAGACCAACATCTACGCCGAATCCGCGACGCAGGAAATCCCTGCGACCATCCTCGGCACAGCCCTGACGGTCCGGGCGATCCCTGACACCTACACCTTCGACTACGGGGACGGCACAATCTTCGGTCCCACGATGTTTGCCGGCGGATTCATCCCCGAAGTGCGCTGGGGCGAGAAAACCAGGACCAGCCACATCTACGGACAAACGGGCAACTTCTCCGTCTCGGTCACCACGCATTACCGCGGCGAATACCGGATCGGCAACGGCCCGTGGATGCCCATCCCCGGCCAGGCCCAGGTAGCCAGCCCCGCCCAGACCATCCAAGTCTGGCGTTCCCAGACCAAGAACTATGCAGACAACTGCATCGTCAATCCGCGCGGCGAGGGCTGCCCGCAAACACGGTAGAGCGGTGAGGCTGTGCTGCAGTTGGGGGCATGGGCCGTCCCCGGCCTCCGCCAGCCCCCAGCTACTCCCCCGCGCCCCGCACCCACTCCGCCACGGCCTCCAGCAGCTCCCCCTTCCGCGCCTCATCGGCGAACGAGGAGCGGATCGAGTTGGCCGCGAGCGTGGCCCGCTGCGCCACCGAGAAGCCATGGATGGCCACGAGCTGCTCGAAGTTGTCGTCCACGTAGCCGCCGAAGTACGCGGGGTCGTCCGAGTTCACGCTGACATTCAGCCCGGCGGCCAGCATCGCCGGCAGGGGGTGATCGGCAAGGGTGTCCACCGCGCGCAACCGCACATTGGACAGCGGGCACACGGTCAGCGGCACCTGCTCCGCCACCAGCCGCTCCACCACGGCGGGGTCATCCATGCAACGGATACCGTGGTCGATCCGTTCCACCCCCAGCAGGTCCAGCGCCTCGGTGATGTAGGCGGCAGGGCCCTCCTCGCCCGCGTGCGCGATCCGGTGCAGCCCGGCCTCGGCAGCACGGCGATACAGGCGCTCAAACTTCGACGGCGGATTGCCCACCTCGGCCGAATCCAGGCCGATCCCGGCGATCGGCGCCTCCAGTGCGATCAGGTGCTCCAGGACCTCAAGCGCGGACTCCTCGGACAGGTCCCGCAGGAAAGCGGCAATCAGGAGCGTCGAGACGCCGAACTCCTCCGCCGACGTCGCGAGTGCCGAAGCGACGCCGTTCACGCAGGTCTCCAGCGGGACGCCGCGCGAGACATGCGCCTGTGGATCCATCATCACTTCCACGTGGCGCACGCCGCCGGCGGCGGCCCGGGCCAGGTACGCCCGCGTCATGTCCGCGAAGTCCTCCTCGGTCCGCAGCACGGCCATGTTGGCGTAGTACAGGTCCAGGAACGACTGCAGGTCCGTGAACTCGTACTTGGCCCGCAGCTCGTTCAGGTCCGCGTACGGCAGCTCGATCCCGTTCCGCTCGGCAAGAGCGAAAATCAGCTCGGGCTGAAGCGTCCCCTCAATGTGCAGGTGCAGTTCGGCAACCGGGGGTGCCGCCGTCGTCGTCGTTTCGCCAAAAGTTTCCACGCGTCCAGCGTAGGACCAAGCGGGAGACATTTGAGGAGATCCAAGCCGGCTGTGGGGGAAGTCTCCACCCGCAGGCGGTCAACGCAATTGGCACACGGCGCGCGGGGCGTCAGACTGAGAGGATGCAGACTTACCTCCCATACCCCGATTTCCAGCAAAGCGCCGCCGCCCTGGACACCACCAGGCTCGGCAAGCAGCGCGTCGAAGCGCTACAGACTCTTCGTTCGCTGGTGATCCCGGAGTACGGCCGGCAGTCGCACCCCGTCATCCGCATGTGGATGGGCTACGTCCCCGCGCTCACCATGTACGCCCTGGCCATGGCCGACGAGTGGATCGCCCGCGGCAACCCGGACAACACCCGGGACAGCATCAAGGAGTTCGCTCCGCAGGCCGCCCACCCTGACTACGCCAGCAAGATCCCCATGCCGCCGTGGCTGGGAGACCCGGACTTCCACCTGAGCCAGCGCTCCAAGCTGCTCCAGAAGGACCCGCAGTTCTACGGGGAGGCCTTCGCCGGCACCCCCACGGACCTGGAGTTCCTGTGGCCCGAGCCCCGCCACGAATTCCTGCCCGAGGACCCCCAGGATCACTTCGTCTGGGTCCTGCGCGCCCCGCTCGGTGACGTCGATCCCGAGAAGATCGACAAGGTGGGCATGCCCGTGCCCGGCAAGGCCAGGCCCGCCGCCGCTGAGGCCTCCGGCACCGAGGCCTCGGGCACCGAAGCCGACAGCTACGAATTCGTCTACGCCGAGGAAAAGCACCGGCGCCCGGCCGCCAAAGGTGCCCGCAAGGCGCCGAAGAAACTGGTGAAGAAGCCCACCCGCAACCGCCAGCGCCAGGACGAGGCCTTCCGCACGCTGCCCGGCAACACCACGGTCCTCATCCCGATCGACGGCGGCGCCCGGTTCGCGCTGGGCAAGATCCAGGGCCGCCCGATCACGCTCGACGACGGCCGCTTCGGCCGCGACTTCGAGGTCACCAGGATCATGGACCGCTCGGAGTTCGACTACCCGGCGCTGCTCCAGGACCCGCGGGTGTTCTTCCCGATTCCCGCGCCGTAACGGCAGGACTGTAACGGCGGCAGAAACGCACAGCCCACGACGGCGGCACTCCGGTTCCTGGGAAAGGGGACCGGAGTGCCGCCGTCGTTGTCTTGCTGCTTAGACGAGCTGTTCCTCCTTCACGGTGACGTCCTCGGTGATCTCCATGGCCGGCGGCTTCTGCAGCTTGTAGGCCGCGTAGTAGCCGCCGCCGGCGATGGCCACCGTGATGAGCGGGGCGAGCTGGGCCAGGACCGGGGCGCCGGTCTGTTCGGTGAGGTAGATGCCCACGCCCGAGGCCGCCAGCCAGGCCACGGCGCCGGCGTTGAAGTTGGTGAGCCGTTCGCGCCGGATCTCCGGCACCTGGTTCTTGTTCTTGCGGGTCAGCGCGATGTAGACGAGTGCGATGGCCACCCACGCTGTGACGAAGACGCCCTGCCAGGCCAGTGCCTTGAGGAGGTAGGACAGCACATTGGTCAGCATCAGCAAGTAGGCGATGCCACCGGACACGATCACCCACACCCACCGCGGCAGGGCCAGGCGGAAGACACGGGTGGCGAAGGCGTCCAGGTTGGAGGATGCCAGGAAGTAGTTCGCCGTGTTGATGCGGGTCTGCGAGATGAAGATGACCAGCACGCCGAAGATTCCAAGGGATGAGATGAACGCGTCCACCACCCCCGTTTCCGTCCCGGCCAGGCCCCAGGCGCTCATGATGTAGATGCCCACGAGGCCGTTGACGCCGAAGGTGAACGCGTAGAAAACCCAGCCGAAGGTGATGCGGCCGTGGAACTTCTTGTCCTGCTTGCGGCCCATCCGGGCGTAGTCGAAGGTGTACATCATCATGATCCAGACGCCCATGTAGATCAGGTAAGACGTGAGCCAGCCGGGGAGCGGTCCGTCAATGGTGCCCACCGGGAACTCGACCGGGACGCCGCGGATGGCCGTTGCCGCGACCACCACGGCCACCAGTCCGGCCAGGTACAGCGGCAGGAGCCAGCCGTTGAGCCTGTCCAGCCAGTTCTGCACGCCGCCGGCCACGAGCGGGATGGCGTAAACCACCACGATGGCGTACCACATGGTCAGTTCGCCGCCGAAGAACTTCTGGAAGGCGACGGCGATGATGGAGCCTTCGAACACCGCGTAGTAGATGGCGGTGGCGGCGAAGATGAGGGACGCGAGGGCCGAACCGACGATGCCGAACAGCGTACGGGACAGGAGCTCGACGGTGAGCCCGGTCCGCGCCGCGTAGCGGGACAAGATGAGATTGATGATGCCGTAGCTGGCGATGGTCAGAACCATGCCGATGATGGTGTTGACGGTGCCGACGGCGTTGGCCGAGGCCACGGCGACGTAAATCCAGAACATGGCCGAGAACAGGGCCCACCAGGCCATGCTCAGGGACCAGCGCGGAGCACGGCGTGCTTCCGGCATGACGTAATTTGCGTAGGACAAGGTAACCCCTAGGGTCAGGCGAAACGGAGAAGGGGGCCTGGATACCTGCCGCCTTGGCCCGGGGTTGCCGTGGCCTGGCGGGCGACTTGGGCCCGTGAATCGAGACTAGTGACGCGAACCACAGGCCGATATCGGGAGTCTGCCCAAGACTGGGGCTACTTGTTATGCAACTTGCACATGTACCTCAGGCATGGGCGGCGACGATACTCACGGCCAGCAGGCACGTGGCACGGACCTCGCCGTCGGACAGGTCCAGCCCTAGGAGCTCTTCGATTTTCCGCACCCGGTAGCTCAGCGTGTTCCGGTGGATGAACAGCTCATCGCAGATCTCCCGCGAGTTCCCGCTGTGCCGCAGGTACGAGGCGAGCGTCTCGCGCAGGGCACTGCCGCCGTCGGTGGCCAGCGGCGCCAGGAGGCGCTGGGACATGGCCACCAGGCCCGGGCTGGGCAGCCCCTGGACGATGCCGGCGAGATCGGCCAGTGGGGCACGGCGGACGCCGGGCCTGCCGACCTGCCGGCGGGCAAGCTGCAGGGCCAGCGGGAGTTCGTTCAGGGTGCTGGCCTCAGTGACCACCACGGACAGTTCCGGGGCGTCGGCGAAGAACCCCTTGACGGCGTCGAGCAGGCCTGTGGCTCCCCGCTGATGCTGCACCAACAAGGTGGTGAGCCCGGATTCCTCCATGAAGCGGACGGCTCCGAAGCCGGACTCAAGGCCCACCCGGGCACGCCAGGCAATGGCCCGCAGTTTCAGCGGTGGCATGTCCGCGGCGCCGCCGATCAGCACGGAACCCCAGGTGTCCTCGGGGTCGAAGCCGGCTTCCACGGCGAAGCGGCGGAGCTGGGCCGGGGTCACGCCGCGGTCCTCGTACAGGGCCTCCATGAACCGGGCCGCCTCCCGCGAGTGCAGGGGCGAGCGTGAACCGAGGGTGTAGCTGAGCTGCATGGCGATGACGGCGGCCACGGGACCCAGGATGGGCTGCAGCACCACCGGGCTCTTGATGCCTTCGATCATGAGCCTGAAGCGGTGGGAGTCGCCGCTGGGAAGCCGGAGCGTGGTGCGGGCCGTTCCGCCGGCGGCGTCCCCGGCGCCGATGAGTTCGAAGCCGCTGTGGTCCACCACGCTGACGCGGGCGTGGACGGCGGCCGCCACGCGTTCCAAGACGGTGGCCAGGGAGCGTCCGTCCGCTGCAAGCCTGGTGCACTCGTCCGCCAGTTCCCAGCCGGTGCGCAGCTCCTCGTAGCGCTCGGTGGCGATGACGTGCTCCACGTGCCGCATGACCAGGACGAAGGGGACCTCCGGGGGCAGTTCCAGCAGGGGCAGACCGTGCGACTCGCAGGCCTGGACGAGGCCTGCCGGCAGCTCGCGGTGCGCCGCACCGAGCCCGAAGGCCAGGCCCGCGACCGGCACGGCCATCAGCCGTTCCACATAGGCGTCCCAGATCCGGAAGTCCTTGACGTTCAGGCCCATGCCGTTGGTGAGCACCAGCGCATTGACGCTGAGGAACGGCGTGGGGTCCATGTGTTCGGTGGGCGCGCACCACGTGATGGGCCGCTCGAGGCGCCCCTCGCTGCCCGGAACACGCAGAGTGATCTTCAGGTCGGCGTCGTCGACCAGGTCTGAAATACGCAAGAGTGCCTCCAGTAGCCGCGGAAGCCCGCAGGTAGTGCAGACATCATAATCCCGATCCGCAGATTCAGCACTGTGCACAATATCGCCGCGGGCCGCGCTTGGATAGCGTTGCCCCCATGCAAACGAATGTGACCCCCGGCACTTCCGGCTTAGGACTCCCGACGTCCGTGCTGTTGAACTCGGACATGGGTGAAGGCCTGGGCCTTCACGAATTCGGCAACGACGAAGAGCTCATGCGCATCATCGACGTCGCCAACGTTGCCTGCGGCTACCACGCCGGCGACCCCGATGTCATGAACCGGACCGTGGCCCTGGCCGCGGAGAACGGGGTGGCCGTCGGCGCCCACCCCGGGCTGCCGGATCCCGTTGGCTTCGGCCGCCGCCGGATGGCCCTGCGTCCGGAGGAAGTCGAATCGATCATCCTCTACCAGACCGGCGCGCTGACAGCGTTCCTCGGCAAGCACGGCCTGGCACTGAACCACATCAAGCCCCACGGCGCGCTCTACGGCATGCTGGCCGGCGATGAGGAACTCATGCAGGCCGCCGCCGGGACCGCCAAGCAGTTCGGCGTCCCGTTCTTCGGCCTGGCCGGGACGGCCCACGAAACCGTCTGCCGGGCCATGGGCGTCGAGTTCATCCCGGAGCTCTACGTGGATCTCAACTACGGCCCCGCCGGCGAGCTGCTGATCCAGCGCCGGCCCGCACCCACGGACCCCGAAGCTGCCGCCGACCGCGTCAGCAGGGCCCTCTCCGGAAAGCCGGTCCTCGCCGTCGACGGCACGGAACTGGACATCACATTCCGCAGCATCTGCGTCCACTCGGACGCACCCAACTCGGTGGCCGTTGCCTCGGCAGTGCGCGCCGTCCTCAACTCACGCTGAGCCGCTCCGGCTTCAGCTTCCCCCCGCACAAACCACCCCACCAAGCCACCTGAAAGCGAGAATCTCATGGGAACCATCGTCTCCCCGCTCCCCGGAATCTTCTACCGCAAGCCGGGCCCGGGCAAGCCGCCGTTCGTCAATGAAGGCGACACGATCGAGGTCGGCCAGACCCTCGGCGTCGTGGAAATCATGAAGCAGTTCACCGAAATCCAGTCCGATGTGGCCGGGATCCTCGAATCCTTCGAGGTCGCCGAAGGCGACATGGTCAACCCGGGCGACACAATCGTCGTCGTACGCGAAAGCTAAGGCCACCCCCATGAAAAAGCTCCTCATTGCCAACCGCGGCGAGATCGCCGTCCGCATCGCCCGCACCGCCCGCCAGATGGGCATCGAAACGGTCCTGGTGGTCAGCGAACCCGACGCCGCGTCCCTGGCCGCCCGGACGGCAGACCATTTCGTGGTGGTGGGCCCCGCGCCCGCCCCCGCCAGCTACCTCAACCAGGACGCCATCATCGCCGCCGCCCTGGAAAGCGGCTGCGACGCCGTCCACCCCGGCTACGGATTCCTCTCCGAGAACGCCGCCTTCGCCCGCAAAGTCGCGGACGCCGGGCTGATCTGGGTGGGCCCGGACGCGGACGCCATCGAAATGATGGGCAACAAGTCCATGGCCCGGGAATCCGCCCGGAAGGCCGGCGTGCCGGTGCTGCGCGGATCCGACGGTCCGCTGGACCCGGAGGCCGACGCCGTCGCGATCGCCCGTGACATCGGCTACCCCCTGGTGGTCAAGGCCTCCGCCGGCGGCGGCGGCCGCGGCATCCGCTTCGTGCACAGCGAAGACGAGCTGCTGGACACCATCGAGATGGCCCGCGGCGAAGCGGCCTCCGTGTTCGGTGACCCCACCGTGTACCTGGAACGGTTCGTGCAGCTCGCCCGCCACGTGGAGGTGCAGGTCCTCGGCGACGGCACCCAATTCATCCATCTCGGCGACCGCGACTGCTCCATGCAGCGCCGCTCGCAGAAAGTCATCGAGGAAGCCCCCGCCCCGGACCTGCCCGACGCCGTCCGGCAGACCATCCGGGAATCCTCCGTGGAGCTCGCCCGGCTGTGCGGTTACAGCGGAGCGGGAACGGTCGAGTTCCTGTACGACCCCATCAACCAGGAAGCCGCATTCATCGAAATGAACACGCGCATCCAGGTGGAGCACCCCATCACCGAGCAGATCACCGGCGTCGACCTGGTCCGGGAGCAGCTCCTCATCGCGGGCACCGGCTCCATGTCCCTGACGCAGGACGACGTCCGCTTCACCGGGCACGCCATCGAATGCCGCATCAACGCCGAGGATCCGGACAACAACTTCTTCCCGAGCCCCGGGCTGGTGAAGGCCATGGAATGGCCCTCCGCTGCAGGCATCCGCGTGGACAGCGGCGTGGAGGCAGGCTCCGTGGTCAGCCCGTACTACGACTCGATGCTCGCCAAGCTGATCGTCCACGCCGCCGACCGGGACTCCGCCATCGCCGCAACGCTGGCGGCCCTGGAAGAAACCCGGATCGAAGGCGTCAAGACCACCATCCCCGTCCACACGATGCTGCTGTCCCGCCCCGAATTCGCGGCAGTCAGCCACCACTCCAAGTTCATCGAAACCGCAGCTGATCTCATGGAGGCGAAATGACCAGCCCAAGCCCGGCCCTGCAGGAAGCCCGCTACACCTGGGGCGGCGACGAATTCCTGTTCGTGGAAGTCGCCGAGGGCATGAGCCTCGCCGCCAACTTCAAGGTCATGTCCCTGGCGAAGAACCTCGCCGACGCCGGCCTCGACGGCATCGTGGACATCTGCCCCGCCAACGCCTCGCTGCTGGTGCGCTTCGACCCCGACGTGCTGCCGCCGTCGAGCCTTGAATCCACCGTCCGCGACATCGAACGCGAGCTGATCCACGACGGCGAGCTCTCGCTCGGGACCCGGATCATCGAAGTCCCGGTCTGGTACGACGATCCGTTCACCGCCGAGGTGGCCCAGCGCTTCCGCGAAGGCTTCCACCAGGAGCCCGAAGGCACGGACCTTGACTACGCCGCCAAGGTCAACAACCTCAAGGACACAGCAGAATTCATCCAGCGCCACCACGAACAGCCCTGGCTGGTGTCCATGGTGGGCTTCGTGGCCGGCCTGCCGTTCCTGTTCCAGCTGGTGGACCAGGACAAGCAGCTCCAGGTCCCCAAGTACCTGAGCCCGCGCACCGATACGCCCAAACTCACGGTGGGTCACGGCGGATGCTTCGCCGCGATCTACTCCGTGCGCGGTGCCGGCGGCTACCAGATGTTCGGCGTGGCAGCCGCTCCGATCTACGACCCCGCGCAGTCCCTGGCCGACTTCAAGGACTTCATGGTGTTCTTCCGCCCCGGCGACATCGTCAAGTTCAAGCCCGTGTCCGAGGCCGAGTACAACGCCATCCAGGCACAGGTGGAGGACGGCAGCTACCGCTACCGGCAGGTCCCGGTGACGTTCGAGCTGTCCAAAGCCCTGGCAGACCCGGAAGGCTACAACCAGCAACTCATGGAGGCCCTCAATGTCATTTGAGATCAAGAACCCGGGCCTGGCCACCACGGTCCAGGACCAGGGACGCACCGGCCACTACAACGTGGGCATCCCGCAGAGCGGCTCCATGGACCAGTACTCCGCCGAGCTCGGCAACGCTCTGGTGGGCAACGGTCCCGGCGACGCGGTTCTCGAGTGCACCTATCTTGGCCCGGTCCTCGTCACCGACGCCGACGCGGCCGTCGCGGTTACCGGGGCACCCGTGGAGGTCAAGGTCAACGGGGAAACGCGGCCGCAGTGGACCCGGCTGCAGCTGAAGGCTGGCGACGAACTCAGCTTCGGCACCATCCAGGGCGGCACCCGCTACTACATCGCCGTCCAGGGCGGCATCGACGTCCCCGAGGTTTTGGGCAGCCGCTCGACTTACCTGCTGGGTGCCATCGGCGGCTTCCAGGGCCGCAAGCTCGCGGCCGGGGACGTGGTCCCGGTGGGCGGTGCGGGTGCCGGGGGCGCCGCCGTCGGGCAGGGAAGCGGACTGCCCGAAGTCGATACGGTCCCGGAGGAATTCCGCCCGGTGTTCGCGAAGGAACAGTCCGTCCGGATCGTCTTGGGCCTGTACGACCACCGCCTCACCGACGCCGGGCGGGAAAGCCTCCTGACCGGCGAGTGGAAAGTGACTCCGGTGGCCGACCGGATGGGCCTGCGCTACTCCGGCCCGGGCGTGGAATGGAAGGAACGGGAACAGCCGTTCGGCGCCGGTTCGGACCCCTCCAATATCGTGGATGCCGGCTACGCGGTGGGCTCCATCCAGATCCCCGGCGGCACGCAGCCCATCATCCTGCACCGCGATGCCGTGTCCGGCGGCGGCTACGCCATGGTGGGCACCGTCATCAGCGCCGACATGGACCTGGTGGCCCGGGCAGCTCCCGGAACCACGACGCACTTCGTGGCCGTCAGCCAAGACGAGGCCCTGGTGGCCCGCAAGGAACTGGCCGAACTCAAGACCAAGGCGTGGGAGGCCTTGGGCGCGAGGCGGTGACTCGCTGAGTCGGTGAGGCCAGGCAAAGGTGTGGGGCACGGATCCGTGCTCCACACCTTTTCCCGTGAGACGGCGGAGGTTCAGGCGGTCAGCTGGCGCAGCGGTCAGCGGGGTTGGGGAAGACCTTGGATTTCTAGCACATCATTGAGACGACTCGCAGCTTCTGGGACGCTCCATCCTGCTCGGGAAGGCCTACTGGTAATGGCCGTTATTCAAGTGGTCTGTATTGGTGCGGTGCCTGGGTCCTGGCGGTTGGTTGAGTCGTGGTCGCCTGGGTGCGTAGCCGGCCCAGAGCGATCCGGCCTCGGCGGCGACCCTGGTGGTGCTGGTGTGGTGGTAGCCCAGTGCCTGGGCGAGGACGGGTGCCGGGGCCTGGAGTTCGGTGCGGTCGGCCTTCTGCAACCAGGTCCTCTTCTTCGCCTCAGCCGAGGCCGCACAGCCCTGGCTCGACACCCACCCGGGCGGTTCCGTCGTTCCCGTCGCCGAAGCCTACCGCCTCGGCACGGCCATGACCGAGGCCCTGCTCGATGAAACCCTGCCCGCACAACCCGCCGCACCCGGGATGGGTGCAGGGGCCGAGGGGCATCGCGCGGAAAAGTAGCGCCAAGGCTGTGGAGCAGTGTCGGGTAACGATCGTTATTGGACACTCGCTGGTGCATCCGGTGATGGTCATTGGGTCGTTGCCCGTCCGGGTGTTACCGCGATTTTCGGCACCGTCGCACATAGATTGTTGACATGTCCGCTGAGAACGTAAGAACCGCCTATGCGGCTAAAGCCCACGAATACTCGACGAGGTTCGGGTCCATCGATGATGTGCACGCCGCCGACCAAGAACTGGTCCGGGAGTGGGCGCAGAACCTCAAGGGAACAGCCATCGACGCAGGGTGCGGTCCCGGGCAATGGACGAACTTCATTCAGTCATTGGGTGTCTCTGTCGAGGGCGTCGACCTCGTCCCTGAGTTCGTCGACGTGGCACGAGGGCTGTACCCTGGCGTCGCATTCCGGGTCGGTTACCTCGAGAAGCTGGAGGTTCCCGGCCGCTCGGTTGCGGGTATTCTCGCGTGGTACTCCGTGATCCACACGCCGCCATATGAGATCCACCGCGTACTGGCCGAGTTCGCGCGGTGCATCGCGCCAGGTGGCAGCCTCTTGCTGGGCTTCTTCGAAGGGCATGCCATAGAGGCGTTTCCTCATGCCGTGACACCCGCTTACCAATGGCCGGTCGATGAGATGACTCGCCTCCTCTCAAACACTGGGTTTACCGTCGTTGAGAAACACACTAGAGTCGACCCCGGCACGCGCACCCATGCCGCCATCATTGCGCACCGTATCGAGTACTGAGGCTTCGTCGGCTCAAGTGATCGTCGACATGCCAGGGCCGGCTCACTGCGACCGGGACGAACGGCTGCGTCGCGGTGTCGCTCGCGACGGCGAGTCGATGCGATCAACCTGGACCGACGTCTGGATGCCCGAAAAAGACCGCTACCGCGACATGTGTCGACCCGGCCGGTACGCCGATGTCACCGTGAACACCAACCAGGAGGCAGCATGAGCATGCATGAGCAGACGGTGGCGATCGCCGCCATCCTCGACCGTCGAGATCGGACGATCGTGGCTGTGGACGGGCCGAGCGCGGCCGGGAAGTCGACGTTCGCCCGGACCCTGGCCGGCGCCGCCGGTCAGTCGACGGTGCTGCACCTGGACGACTTCTACCGGCCGATGCCTGCCGCGAAACGCGCAGCGCTGACGCCGGCCGAGGGCGCCGAGCAGTTCTTCGACGTCGACCGCCTAATCACGCAGGCGCTGGCTCCTCTGCGAGCCGGCCGCGCCGCGCGCTTCCAGGCGTACGACTGGGCGACCGACCGGTTGGGCGAGTGGCGCGACGCCCCGGCGACCCGGCTGGTCATCGTGGAAGGCGTGCACGCCGCCGACCTTCGCTGCCGGGCGTTCCTGGACGTCACCGTTTTCGTGGCGACCGCGCCGCAGGTACGCTGGGAACGGATGCTGGCCCGCGGCCAGAACGATCCCGAGCAGATCCGGCGTTGGCTTGCCGCGGAGGACTGGTACTTCACTCAGCAGGGCGTGCCCGAGGCCGCTGACTGGGTCGTCCCGGGCGATGCCGCATGAACGGGTACTTGATCCTGACCACTCGACGAACGCTTCTTCGCCCGGGCTCTCCCCGAGATCACGGCAAAGCCAAGCCGACACGGCTTTCCCACGCCCCAGTCGTGAGCAGGGGACGCTTCTTTGCTTAGCGGATATTCCACTTATTCACAAGCCACCCCTGCTCGGCCTCGAACTCCTCGTGGCCGCCGACATCATCCGCACCTTGGCCATCGCTTCCGCCTACGAAAGCGTGGGCGTGCTGGCCATCATCGTGGCCATCCGGACGTTCCTCAGCTTCTCCCTGGAACTGGAAATCACCGGGCGCTGGCGTGGCAAAAGGAACCGGCTTCCGGTGGCCCGTTCCGGAGGGTAGTGCTTAGCCGGGGACCGGTGCGTAGCCTGGTATGAGGCCCGACGGCGGTGCCCGGGTTGGCGTGACCGCCCGCCTCCGCGCTGCTCGGCTGTGCGCTGCTTGAGTCTGGCTCCTGGGGGCCACGCCGTCTGGCGGCCGCTCCGGCTGTGGGCCGCTCGCTATATTGTCAGTGGGTGCTGGGAGAGTTGAGTCATGGAAGCACTTGTGCAGCTCAGCAGCCGCCAGGCCAGCCAGCCCGGCGCCGCTTCCACCGCGCTGGACGGCATGCTCAAGGGAGCTCTGGACAGCATGCTCGCGGAGCTGCAGACCATCGCGGACAGCGCAGCCGACGACGTCGCCCGGCTCGGCCTGCAGGACTCCGCCGCCCTCGCCTCCCGGCTCGAAGAGCTCTCCCGCACACTGGGCTACCTGCAAATTGTTGCGGCCGGGCAGCTGGACCGCGTCCGGTCCGAGGCGCCTGCCGCAGCAGCCGGCCGGGTCCCTGGCTGGACCACCGGATGGGGCTCCGGGGAGCAGCCCAGGCTCGAGGAAGCACCCGCCTCCGCCGATCCCACCGCGCCCTCTGGCATGGTGTCCACGACCGTCTCCACCGTGGCGTCCACGACGGCGTACAGCCCGTCGTCCAGCGTTACGTCGTCGGCGGCGCGGGAGTTCGCCCAGGAATTCCGGAACACCGGCGAGTACCTGCGCTCCCTGCTGCGGATCAGCGCCGCCGAGGCCAGCCGCCGCCTGGACCTCGCCGCCGCGGTCCTGCCCAGGCAGGGACTCGCAGGCCAGCCCATGCCGCCCCGCCGCGAAGAACTCGCCGCCGCGCTGGCCTCCGGCAGCATCTGCACCCGCTCCGCCAGCACCATCACCATGGCCCTGGACCGTGTCCGGCCCTACAGCAGCCCCGAGACCGCCGCCGCCATGGAACACGCCCTCACTCGCACCGCCGCCGAGAACGACCCCGATTTCCTCGCCCGCACCGCCCGCCGCTGGACCGACACCCTCGACCAGGACGGCACCGAACCCAGCGAAGAACACCTCCGCCACAGCCAAGGCGCCTTCCTCCGCCGCCCACGCCACGGCCTCCACCGCCTGGAAGTCTTCGCCACCACGGACCAGTTCGAACACCTCCTCACCGTCATGAACACCGCCACCAACCCCCGCACCCGCACCGGCTCCGGACAGGCGGACACGGACAACGCGGCCGGCAGTGGCCCAAGCGCCGACGAGTCAGGACTGGGTGACGCAACGGACAGGGACGCGGCCGGCGGCCAGGATCCGTTGGACCGGCGCTCCCGTGCCCAGAAAATGCTCGACGGCCTGGTCGGCGCCTGCAAACTCGCCCTCGCCACCGGCACCCTTCCCGCCACCGGAGGCCTGCGCCCCCAAGTCCTGGTCACCATCGACTTCCAGAGCCTCCTGGCCGAACTCCACCACCACGGCACCGCCCCACACGACACCGGAACTGCCGCCGGGGTGGGCACGGACGGCGGCAGTGGCACCCGGGCCACGGACACGAGACTACGCCGAGGCGGAAACGGCCCGGAAATTGGCAGGGAGAGTAGCAGCGGCTCGGGGATTGGGCACAGCATCCATGCTGTCACCGGCACCGGCTCGTTCACGTTCTCCGGCCCCGCCACGCCCCGGACCATCCGCAAACTCGCCTGCGACGCCGACATCATCCCCGTCGTGCTCGGCAGCGAGGGCCAGATCCTGGACATCGGCCGCGCCTCCCGCATCTTCCCACCCCATATCCGCAAAGCCATCACCGCCCGCGACCAAGGTTGCGCCTTCCCCGGCTGCACCATCCCCGCCCCCTGGTGCGAAGCCCACCACATCAACTACTGGTCCCGCGGCGGAGCCACCAGCACCAACAACGGCACCCTGCTGTGCAGCCACCACCACCATCTGATCCACAAGGAAAACTGGCACATCGAACCACGGGAAGGCGTGCCCTGGTTCATCCCGCCACCCCACATCGACCCCCGCCAAACACCCCGCAGAAACCACTACTTCCACACATGACAAGGCAAGCAGGGTCCGTTAACAAGTCCCGTTAACGGCACCGGCGCCCGGGGTTCCTGTCGAAGGAAACCCGGGCGCCGGCGTCATGCTTTGAAAGAACCGTGCGAAAAAACTAGTTCCACATGCCGAGCGCGAATTCGGCGATGATGGCGGACAGGATGAACGAGGCCGTGATGGCCACCAGTCCCACCGGGATGATCTTCCAGCCGATCTGGCGCAGCAAGGGGATGTCCTTGCCCAGCGAGAGACCCGCGCAGGTCAGCACCACGGTGGCGATGGACAGGAAGTCCACAGCACCCACCAGTTTGACCAGTACCTCGCCCACCGGCGACCAGGGGCTCGAGATGAGGGCGCCGATGGTAGTGGCCCAGACGATCGCGGAGATCTTCCGGGTGACCTTGGCAAGGAACATGCTCACCAGGATCAGGCCCACCAGCACGGCGTAGCCGCCCACGATCGACCAGGTGAAGCCCTTCGCGGCGACTGCCGCGGTGGCGATGCCGATCAGGGACAGGGCACCCATCGATACCCACAGCGGCAGCTTGACCTCGGCGGAGCTCTCGGCCACCTGTTCGCGGAAGCGGCGGTTGGCTTCGGCAGCCTCAGTTGCCGCTGCGGCGTCAGCCTCGGAGACCTCAGCGGTGCCCGCCTCGGCGGACGCGGCCACCAGGGCTTCCTTGCGGGCTTCCTTGCGGGTCAGCAGCCGGTAGAACTTGTCGGCCAGCGGCAGCGCGATGTAGATGCCGACGTAGACGCCCAGGATGGTGGTGATCAGGTTGGAGACCGCGGCCATGCCCAGGATGGCTTCCTTGTCGCCGGGGTACGCGGCGATGATGCTGCCTGCGGAGGCGGCCATCATGGAACCCGAGCCGACGCCGGCGCCCATGGCGAGGGCCAGCGGATCGAAGATGCCCCAGTTGGCAATGAGCGAGGTCAGCAGCGTGATGTACACGGCGCCGAACAGGGTGCCGAAGACGTACATCGCGAGCACGCCGCGGTACTGGTCCGAGTCCGGGCCGTACTTTTCGCTGACCATGGCGAAGGACGGTTCACGGTCCAGCGAGAACGTGGCGCCCACAGTGGACTTGCCCATGCGCAGCAGCACGGCCAGCGGAAGGGCCAGGACGATGGTGCCCAGCAGGTGGCCGACTTCCTGCAGGAGCAGGGCGGGGCCAGCCTTCACCAGGGTAGGCAGGCTGGGGCCGATGTTGAAGGCGAGCCGCGCCACGAGCAGCATGACGGCGACGCCCACCAGGGCGGCGGCGATCTTCTGCAGGTCCATGCCGAGCGGCTTGAACTTCTGCAACGAAACGAGAACACCGGCGATGAGGCCCCACACCATGGGGAACACGACAATCGCGCCGATGCCCAGATCGAGCTTGAACTGGCCGATCAGCTGGACGACGACGGCGATGGCCAGGGCGAGCGCGACGATGGGCAGCGTCCTGCGCGCCTCGACGGTCTGCCCCGGGGAAAGGGACTTGGTACTCATGCGGCACCTTCCTTGTTTTCTGCAGCCTGTGCTGCGTTCGCCGCGGACGGAGCTGCGTTTCCTGAGGGAGCTGCATTTCCCGAGGGAGTCAGGGCTGCCGCGATGAACTGTTTCTTTTGTTGGGGATTTGCGGCAACAGCGGCCACGGCCCAGGCCATGGCGACTGCGCCTTCGAGCATCACGCCGTAGGCCTGGGGGGTGTCGGCCAGGGCAGCGAATTTGTGCGAGTGGATGGCCACGTCGGCGCCCGGGATGCTCAGCCACGGGTGCAGGCTGGGGATGACCTGGGAAATGTTGCCCATGTCGGTGGAACCGCCGCCGAGACCTGCGGACGGCGAGACGTCGTGGCCGAAGGCGGCCATGGCGTCGGTCCAGTGCCCGGCGAGGATCTCGTTCTGGAGAAGGGGTTCGTAGAGGGGTTCGCTGGCCTCGATCTCCAGCGTGGTGCCGGCGGCCAGGGCGCCTGCCTCGAAGCAGTTCCGGACCCGCTGCAGCAGGGCGTGGTACTCATCCATGGTGAACGCACGGCACTCGAATTCGACCACGGCAAGGTCCGGGATGATGTTGGTGGCGTAGCCAGCTTCCTTGATGTACATGGCCACGCGGTGGTCGCTCGGGATCTGCTGGCGCAGGAGGCCGACGGCCACCTGGGCGATGGTGGCGGCGTCGGCGGCGTTGACGCCCAGGTGCGGGGCGGCCGCGGCGTGCGAGGCATGGCCGCGGAACGTCGCCCGGTACCGGCCCACGGCCTGGGCCGAGGTGCCGACGGGGTTGTAGGTGAGTCCGTCCTGGACGGGGTGGACCATCAGGGCCAGCCCGACGCCGTCGAAGACTCCGCGTTCGAGCATCAGCTGCTTGCCGCCGCCGTGCTCCTCGGCCGGGGTGCCGATGGCCTTGAGGGTGATGCCGAGTTCGTCCACGAGCGGCAGGAGCGCCAGCGCCGCGGCCACGGAGGCGCCGGCGATGAGGTTGTGTCCGCAGGCATGCCCGACGTCGGGCAGTGCGTCATACTCGACGCACAGCGCAACCACCAGCTCACCGCTGCCCGCGGTCGCGGTGAAGGCGGTCGGCAGGCCCGCGGTGCCGCGTTCGACGTCGAAGCCGGCCTCCTCGAGCAGCCCCGTGATGGTGGCGGCTGCTTTGACCTCCTCGAACGACAGCTCCGGGGCAGCGTGGATGGCGCGGCTCAGCGCCACAACGCGCTCGCTCCACCGGCCGACGTTCGCGGCGATCTCGCCCTGAACGCCGCTGGCGGCTTGGATGATGTCGGAGAGTTGCACTGTCCTGGTCCTTAGCTTGGGTCTATTAGTCGAGATGGATGTCAAGCTCTTGCCAGAGCTGCTGGGAGCGGCGGATGGTGGCCCGGCTGCGCTCGGGGTGCGCCGCCTCCATGCCGGCCAGCAGGCCGTACACCACGGAGGTGGTGGCGGTGACGGATTGGAAGAAGGAGATGCCTTCGCTGGGGACCACCAGGGAGTGGTCTGCGATTTCGGCCAGGCGCCCGCGGCGCATGTCGGTGATGGCGACGACGGTGGCCCCGGCCTTGTGCGCAAGCTCGGCGGCCGTGATCACCTGTTTGATGGACCGCCAGATGTTGATGATCACCAGGACATCGCCCGGGCCCAGGGAGTTGGAGGCCGTGGCCAGGAAGACCCCACCGCGGCTTTCCAGGGAAATCGGGTACCCCATGGTCGAACCCAGGTGCGCCATGACCACGCCCGGCGCGGAGAAGGATCCCATGCCCACCACCAGGATGGACGTGGCGTCCGCGAGGGTCCGGATGGCCGCCTCGACGTCCTCCGGTGCGTTCGATTCGAGGGTCAGGCGGAGGTTTTCAAGGTCATGGTTGATGGCATCGTGCACGGGGCTGCGGTACTTGCCGTGGACCGTGAGCGTGTCCTCCGTGGTGATCTTCACCAGGAACCGGGCCCGCAATTCACGTTGCAGGTCAGGCCAGCCCCGGAAGCCCATCGCTTGGGCGGCCCGGACCACCGTGGAGTTGTTGACGGCCGTACGCTTGGCGATCTCGGCGATGTCCGCGTAGGAAGCCAACTGCGGGTTCCTGGAAATGACGTCCGCCACGCGCTGCTGCGAAGGCGTCAGCCCGGATTCCGGCAACAGGTCATCGAGCCAGCCTTCGCCTGCCAACTCCACAGACATGCAGGAGTCCTTCCACGAAGGAGACCGCACTCATTGGACGCCAGGGCCTGCGCTCAAATGCAATCTCGTTTGCAAGAAGGTTATTCTGCAAACGAGATTGCACAAAGTGTTACAGCTCTCTATTTGCCCAAACCTGCTCGGCGCAGGGCTTCCGCCATGGCCGTGTTGGCCGGCGGCGCGGCCTTGGGGGCAGTTTTGGGAGCGGCCTTTGGGGCGGCCCGGCGTGCTGCGTCGGGCGCCTTCGGGGCTGCCTGGGGGGCCGACTGGCGCGGCGCGGCATTGCGCGGCCCGCTGGTGCGGACGCCGGGTTCGTCGTCGAGCCGCAGGGTCAGGGAAATCCGCTTCCGCTCGGGATCGGCTTCGAGCACCTTCACCCGCACCACCTGGCCGGACTTCACGATCTCCCGCGGGTCCGAGACGAACCTGTTGGAGAGTGCCGAGACGTGGACAAGCCCGTCCTGGTGGACCCCGACATCCACGAAGGCGCCGAACGCGGCCACGTTGGTGACCGTGCCCTCCAGGATCATGCCGGGCGTGAGGTCCGAGATCTTCTCAATCCCCTCGGAGAACGTCGCTGCGGCAAAGGCCGGGCGCGGGTCGCGTCCTGGCTTCTCGAGTTCGGCCATGATGTCCCGGACCGTGGGCAGGCCGAACGTGCCATCCACAAAGGCCTGCGGATCCAAGGACGTCGCCGGGCTGCCGCCTGCAGCAGCCAGGATTTTCCGGGCCACGGAGTACGCCTCAGGGTGCACGCTGGAGGCATCCAGCGGCTCCGCTCCCCCGGTGATCCGCAGGAAGCCGGCGCACTGCTCGAAGGCCTTCGCGCCCAGCCGCGGCACCTTCTTCAGCTCGCTGCGCTTCGCGAACGGCCCATTCTGGTTCCGGTAGGCCACGATGTTCTCACTCAGGAGCGGCCCGACGCCGGCCACCCGGCTCAGCAGCGCCGGCGAGGCCGTGTTCACGTCCACGCCGACGGCGTTCACGCAGTCCTCCACCACGGCATCCAGGCTGCGGTCCAGCTTCGCGGCGGTGACGTCGTGCTGGTACTGGCCCACGCCGATCGACTTCGGCTCGATCTTCACTAGCTCGGCCAACGGATCCTGCAGGCGGCGGGCAATGGACACGGCACCGCGCAACGAGACGTCCATGCCAGGCAGCTCCGAGGCGGCCAGCGCCGACGCCGAGTACACGGAGGCCCCGGCCTCGGATACCACCAGTTTCTGCGGTGCCGGAAGGCCGGACGTTGCGGTTCCGGACGCCGCTGTTCCTGACGCCGCAAGCTGCTTGATCAGCTCGCTGGCGAGCTTGTCCGTTTCCCGCGAGGCGGTGCCGTTGCCGATCGCCACGAGTTCGACGCCGTGCTGCTTCGCCAGCCGTCCGAGGGTGGCCAGGGCCTCGTCCCATTTCTTCATGGGCGCATGCGGGTACACGGTGTCGGTGGCCACCACCTTGCCGGTGCCGTCCACCACCGCCACCTTCACGCCGGTGCGCAGCCCCGGGTCCAGGCCCAGGGTGGCACGGTTTCCGGCCGGAGCGGCGAGCAGCACGTCCCGCAGGTTCGCGGCGAACACGCGGACGGCCTCGTCCTCGGCGTCGGCGAACATGCGGCCGCGCAGATCGGTGGTGAGCCGGTCAAGGACCCTGGAGCGCCAGGCGATCTGGGCGGTCTGCATGAGCCAGGCATCGGCGGGCCTGCTGCGCTCGGCGACCCCGAGGAACCTGGCCACAGCGTTTTCGTAGCGGCCGCGGGCGGCGGCCAGCCCGGCGTCGTCGGCTGGTTCTGCCTCGGCGAGATCCAGCTCCAGCACGCCGTCCTTCTCGCCGCGCAACAGCGCGAGCACCCGGTGCGAGGGCATGCCGGACGGCACCTGGCTGAATTCGAAGTAGTCCTTGAACTTCTGCCCCTCGGCCTCCTTGCCCTTCTTCACGCGCGAGACCATGCGGCCCTGCGTCCACAGGCGCTCGCGCAGGGTCTCGGCGAGGTCAGCGTCCTGGGCCACGCGCTCCACCAGGATGGAGCGGGCCCCGGCGAGCGCCGCGGCGGCGTCGTCGATGGAGTGCTCGGCGCTCAGGTACCTGGCGGCCTCGCGCTCGGGATCAAGCTGCGGGTTCGCAAGCAGTGCCTCGGCGAGGGGCTCGAGCCCGGCTTCCCGCGCGATCTGCGCCTTGGTGCGGCGCTTGGACTTGAAGGGCAGGTAGATGTCCTCGAGCCGGGCCTTGGTGTCGGCGCCCACGACGGCGGCCTCAAGTTCCGGCGTCAGCTTGCCCTGCGCGGCGATCGACTCCAGGATGGTCCGGCGCCGCTCCTCCAGTTCCCGCAGGTACCGCAGCCGCTCTTCGAGCTGGCGCAGCTGGGTGTCATCGAGCGTCCCGGTGACTTCCTTGCGGTAACGGGCGATGAACGGAACCGTGGAGCCGGCGTCGAGAAGTTCGACGGCGGCCTTCACCTGCCAGGCTTTGACGCCGAGCTCCGCGGCGATCAGGGCGTGGATGGCGGCGTCTGCTGACTGGTGCTGGAGAAGTTGAGTCACCATGACAGTTGCCCTACCCCACCGACAGTTTCCGCTCCGGCCCGTCCGCCCCTATCCCGGCGGCGCCGTTAGTGCTGTAGTGGGAGCATGCAGGAACTGCTGATCATCCTCCAAGACGGGTTCGACGCCGATGAGGTGGCCGTGACCGTCAACGGCAAAGAGGCCCGCAGGGACAGGGACGTCACCACCAGGATGCTGCTGGGCATGGCCGCCGAGGTGACCGTGGAGCTGCCGGCCAAGGGCGCCACCGTGGGAGTGGAGGTCAGCAGCCGCAGGCTCAGCGCCGCGAGGAAGCTCGTCGGCAAGCCGAAGAGCCTGCTGGTGTCCATTGAGGACGGCGAACTGGTGCTGCGCGAGGGAACCGGCCGCGAGGCATTTCTGTAAGTTTCTGCCGCACGCTGCACAGCCCACCAGAAAGCGCCACGGATTCTGCTCCGCGGCGCTTGGTGGTTGTTCGCTTTTTGCTGTGTGGTTTACGACATGCCTGCCATCGGCGCCTTGGCGGAAATGTGCTCCACCAGTTCGCCTACGCGCTCCTCGTCGTAGTTGCGGGCGATGTCGCCCTGGCTGATGATGCCCACCAGCTTGTGGTCGGTGATGACGGGCAGGCGCCGGACCTGCCACTTCTCCATCATGGCGATGGCGTCGTCGACGCTGGCATCGGCGTCAATCCAATGCGGCTTGCCCGTGGCGAGCTCGCTGGCCCTAACCTCGCGGGCATCCCGGCCTTCGGCAATACACTTGACCACGATGTCGCGGTCAGTGATGAAACCGGTCAGCTTGCCGTCGTTGCCGCAGATCGGAAGTGAACCGCAGTCCAGTTCCTTCATCAGCGCGGCGGCTTCCTGCAGTGTCTTGTCCTCGGCGATGCATTGGGCATTCGTGGTCATGAATTCACGTACGACACTCATGGATCCTCCTTCATCGATTGGGGTACCGGCGCCGGGTGCTCGACACCGACGCCGATGCTGCCAGCCTACGCCCGGGCCGGGAGCCTGACCAGCCTCGAGCGGGGGCCGCCGTCGGGTAGTCCCTACTCAGCGATGTCCTC
Organism: Arthrobacter cavernae; assembly: GCF_017368795.1. GTDB lineage: Bacteria > Actinomycetota > Actinomycetes > Actinomycetales > Micrococcaceae > Arthrobacter > Arthrobacter cavernae. The sequence continues at coordinate 352,822 of NZ_JAFNLL010000002.1, forward strand.
GGCCCAGAGTTCTGCGTGCTCCTCCTGGAAGCTTCGCATCATGTCGACGCAGCGCTGGTCATCGAGCACCACTACCTCGACGCCGCGCGAGCGCAGGAGGTCAAATTCGCCGTCGAAGGTCCGGGCTTCGCCTACCACCACGCGCGGGATCTTGAACTGGATGATGGTGCCGGTGCACATGGCACACGGCGCGAGGGTGGTGTAGAGCGTGGTGTCACGGTAGCTCTTCTGCCGGCCCGCAGCGCGCAGTGCCGACATTTCCCCGTGCGCGATCGGGTCGCCGTGCTGGACCCGTTCGTTGTGCCCGCTCGCGATCACCTGGCCGTTCCGCGCCAGGGCCGCGCCGATGGGGACGCCCCCCTCGGCGAGGCTCTTCCGGGCTGCCTCATAGGCGGCCTCGAAGGCCGTGTCCGTGCTGGTTTCGGCCGTTTGCTGGCTCATGGGTCCGCCTGTCTCGAGGGCTCGTGTGTCAGTGCTGGCCCCAGCGTACCTTTTGCCGCTCGGCTGTCCTCGGGCTGTCCGCTGTCCGGACGGTCGTCCGGACCGTGTTCCGGACGGCCGCTAAATTGTCGGTGCCCGCTGATAGCTTGGCTCCAATGGTTCAACGTCCTTGGGGGCACAGTGTTCTTTCTTGATTCGGAGCTGGACGGCCAGCCGCAGGAGCTGGTCTTCTCGGCCACTGACCTGGTCACGGCTGCCACGTGCGAGTACCAGGTCCTGCGGAAACTGGACGAGAAACTGGGCAGATCCGTGAAACCGGGCTTCGCCGCCCACGCCATGCTGGAGCGCACCGCCCGGCTCGGCGACCTCCATGAGAAAAAGGTGCTGGCTGCGTTCGTGGAACAGTTCGGGACCTGGGATCCTGCTGCGGGCACCGGAGTGTACGACGTCGTTCCCGCCGGGGGCGCCGGGCCTTCAGGGGCGCCGGACCGCGCCGGCCTGCTGGCGAAGCATGAGGAATCCATCGGGGCGCTGCGTTCCGGGGCCGACGTCGTGTTCCAGGCTGCGTTCTTTGACGGCCAGTTCCATGGCCGCTCCGATTTCCTCGTGAAGCAGCCCGGCGGCGCCTACGCGGTGTACGACACCAAGCTTGCACGCCGCGCCAAGGTGACGGCCCTGCTGCAGCTTGCCGCCTACGGAGACCAGCTGCAGAAAGCCGGCATCACGCCGGATCCGACGGTGACCCTGGTGCTGGGCAACGGCGTCCACAGTGGCCATCCCCTCAACGACATCCTGCCCGTGTTCAGGGAGCGACGGGACAGGTTTCTTGCCATGGCCACCCAACACCGCGCCGAGCCCACACCCGTTGAATGGGGCGATCCCCGTTATCTGGCCTGCGGGCGCTGCGACTACTGCGCCGAGCAAGTTGTCCTGCACAGGGACCTGCTGATGGTGGCGGGCATGCGGATCACCCGCCGCAAGAAGCTCCTGGAAGCCGGGGTCCACACGATTGACGCGCTCGCGGCCATGGCCGACGCCGCCGATTCGGCCACGCGGCGGCTCCAGGAGCAGGCCCGGCTCCAGACCGGGACGTCAACCCCGGACGGCACGGTGGCGTACACGGACAAGTCGGGCCAAGCCAGGAGCATCACGTACTCGGTGCTCAGGGCCAACTCCCTGTCGCGGCTGCCGCGGCCTGACGCCGGGGATATCTTCTTCGACTTCGAGGGCGATCCGCTGTGGCAGGATCCAGACACCGGTCAATGGGGGCTCGAGTACCTGCTCGGGGTGGTCGAGAACCCCACGGAACCGGGCGGTGAGCCCCTGTTCAGGCCGTTCTGGGCGCATTCCCGGGCAGAAGAACGCCAGGCGTTCATCGATTTCCTGGACTACGTGGAGCAGCGCCGCCGGAAGTATCCGGACATGCGGATCTACCATTACGCCGCCTATGAAAAGACGGCGCTCCGCAAGCTCTCCGTCATGCACACCGTAGGCGAGTCCGCCGTGGACACCCTGCTCCGCGAAGGCGTGCTGGTGGATCTCTACGACACCGTGCGGCACAGCATCCGCGTCTCGGAGAACTCCTACAGCCTCAAGAAGCTCGAACCGCTCTACATGGGCGAGCACCTGCGTTCGGGGGACGTGACCGACGCCGGAGCCTCCGTGGTTGCCTACGCCGACTACTGCACGGCCCGAGACTCCGGATACTCGGACGAGGCGGCAAGCATCCTGGCCGGCATCGCCGACTACAACGAATACGACTGCCTCTCCACGCTCGGGCTACGCAACTGGCTGCTGGGCCTCGCTGCCGAACGGTCCATCGAACCCGGCCTCCTGGCGGATTCGGAATCGTAGCCGTCGCCGACGGTTCCGATGGAGGCCTACAGGCTCTCGGACACGAGGGTCATACCCAAATAAGTACACTTGGTGTTCACTTGAATTATGAGATCCATCTGGAATGGTGCGATCGCCTTTGGGCTGGTGAACGTGCCTGTGAAGATCCATGTAGCCACCATGGACCATGACATCGGCCTGCACCAGGTCCATGATGCGGACGGCGGGCGGATCCATTACCATCGCCGCTGCGAGGAGTGCGGCCAGGTGGTCGACTACGAACACATCGTCAAGGCGTACTACGACGGCGAACGCACCGTGGTGCTCACGGCTGAGGACCTCGCGTCCCTGACGGTGGAACCGGGCCGGGAGATCGAGGTGGTGCAGTTTGTGCCCGGCGAGCAGCTGGACCCGCTGAGATTCGGGCGCAGCTACTATCTGGAACCGGCTTCGAAGTCCACCAGGGGCTATGTGCTGCTGCGCCGGACCCTGGAGGAAACGGACCGCACCGCGATCGTGAAGTTCTCCCTCCGGCAAAAAAGCCGGCTGGGTGCGCTGCGGGTGCGCGGCAACGTCATGACGCTGCAGTCCCTGTTCTGGGATGACGAGGTGCGCGAGGCCGACTTCCCCGCCCTGGAGGAAACGGTGCGGATCTCCCCCGGGGAGCTGGAGATGTCCGCCGCGCTGGTCGAGTCGTTCTCCTCCGACTTTTCGCCGGGTGACTTCACGGACGAATACCGGGAACAGCTCAATATGCTGATCCGGGCCAAGCTGGAGAAGGCCGAGGCCATGGACACAGGGGAGACCTTCGGGGAAGCCGTCGGAGAAGAAGAAGACAGAGTGCTGGAACTGTTGGAAGCCCTGCGTCGCAGCGTGATGGAGAGCCGTGCGGCGAAGAATGCCGGCGCACGCTCCCCCTCGGCCGGAACGGCAAAGACCGGCGCCCCGGGGACAAGCATCGCCGGAGCCGTCCGGCACAAAAAGGGTGCCTGATGCTGCCGGCGGTACTGCCGCCTGGTCACCGTACAGGCCTGATCACCGTACAGTAAGTCGCGGTTCGCATATCGGAACCAGCACCCTCCACCTGGCTTCAAAGGCCACCGCACCGCAGCCGCGGAAGGAATTGCTCATCTGGCCAAGCGAAGCCGGGCCCCGGCTACTCTCCGATCCTGAACCTTGCTGCGGCTGCCTGCTTGCTTGCTGATTCCAAGGGCGGCGCCGATCTCGGTCAAACTCGCCCCGGCCCTTCTGGCACTGGTGGCGTGGTGGTACTGTGCGGCGTCGATGGCCTTGCGCAGCTCATTCAGCAGGTCCAGCGTGTACAGCTCCGCCAGCTTGGCGTCCGGCCGGTCGTCGGTAAATCGCCTGGATTCCCTGCCGTGCATCTGCGCCACGTAGTGGACCACATCCTCGGCCGTGGCATCTCCTGGCTCACCCGCAGCAAGCAGGCGCCCCAGCGCGTGGGCCGCCGTCATGGCATCCAGGTGGCGATCTGTCATATCCATCAGGTCAATCTCCCTCGGCGTTCCGGGGAACACCTCAGCTTGTTCCTGAAGGTTCCTTTGCCTGCCCGTCAGCCTATCCCGTCCCCCTGACACTCATGCCCTGGCACGGCAGGACCAGGGTGTTGCTGGTGCTTGCCGGTGGCCTGGTCATCGCACTGGCCCCGACGTTTGAGCCCCCGATGCACGGACGGCACCCAACGGAAGCGGCCCCTAACGCCAAAGTCAGGAGCCGCTCACCGCTGCCTCCTGACGTTCCTACATGTCAGTTGGCGGACTCCCCGTAGAACGGGTAGTCCGTGTAGCCGGTTGCTCCCTCGGCGTAGAACGTGGCCTGGTCCGGCTCGTTGACCGGCAGGCCGTCCTGCCAGCGGCGGGCGAGGTCCGGGTTGGCGATGGCCGGGCGCCCAACCACCACGGCGTCGGCGTGGCCGTCGGTGATCAGGGCGAAGGCTTCCTCCCGCGTGGTGATGGTGCCGAAGCCCGTGTTGAGCAGGAAGGCGCCGTTGAAGCGGGACCGCAGCTCCTGGACCAGGTCGCCGGCCGGTTCGTGGTGCAGGACGCTGAGGTAGGCAAGGTTGAGCGGCGCAATGGAGTCCAGCAGGACCTCATACGTGGCACGGACATCGGCGGCGTCGGTTTCGGCGATCCCCTGGACGCTGTGTTCCGGGGAGATGCGGATGCCCACCCGGTTGGCGCCCAAGGCGGCCACCACCGCGTTGACGGTTTCGATGACGAAGCGGGCACGGTTCTCGGGCGAACCGCCGTAGCTGTCCGTACGGATGTTCGTGTTCGGTGCCAGGAATTCATGCAGGAGGTAGCCGTTGGCCGAGTGCAGCTCGACGCCGTCGAAGCCTGCCTCGATGGCGTTCAGCGACGCGGTGACGATCTCCTGGATGACGGCGGGCAGCTCATCGCTGCGCAGCTCCCGCGGCACAGGGTACGCCTGCTTGCCGTGGGGTGTGCGTACCTCGCCGTCAATCGCCACCGCGCTGGGGGCGACGATCTCGTGGCCGCCCGTGATGTCGGCGTGCGACACCCGTCCGCCGTGCATGATCTGGGCAAAAATCCTGCCCCCGTCGGCGTGCACGGCCGAAGTGACAGCCGCCCAGCCATTGATCTGCTCCGCAGTGAAGAGCCCGGGCTGCCCCGGGTACGAGCGGCCGGCGGGGACCGGGTAGACGCCCTCGCTCACGATCAGGCCAAGCGTGGCCCGCTGCCGGTAGTGCTCCGCCATGAGCGGACCGGGGATGCCGTCCTTGTCGGCGCGGAGGCGGGTCAGGGGCGCCATGACCAGGCGGTTCGGAAGTTCCAGCTGGCCGACGGCCACGGGTGAAAACAGCATGCGCAGTACCTTTCGAGGGGAAACGGGTCCACTCGCTGCAACTGCAACGCGCCTGCAACTATTCCGGTTGAGATGCGGCTCACACTGCCGCTCGCGGCCAGCCGCCGGGGCAACACCCCCGACGACGGCTGCCGGCACCTTTTGCGGGAAGAGGCGCCGGCCGCCGTCGTACGTTGCTCGCCAGGGGTGGACGATGATCTTCACCGCGGTGTCGTTGTGGGGGGTGACGGTCCTGAGTTGGTAATACTCGACAGCGGATTCGTGGACCTCATCCGCGAGAAGGCTCAATGGAACGAAGGGGGCCGAGCCCGAATGACTGAAAACCCACGACATAGAACAGAGTCCAGAGCACCAACCAGTCGATAAACCCCAGGGCGTTGCCGTACAGCGCGCCTGCGACCATCGGCTCGTGCAGGATGTGTTCTGCAGCGAAGTAGTAGTACCCCAGAAAAGTCGCGATGCCGAGCGTGAAGGTGACCAGCGTACGGACCGTAAGGTTCGCCGCGGCTCCGAACCCTGTGGGCTTGTTTCCGAAAGCATTCGCCCAGAAGATCATCCAGAACGCCCAGCACACACCGATCTGGGCCGGGAACTGATTGATCGCACCGCCCAACTCATGCACCGCAGCACTTCCGACAAGCACTTTGGAGAGGGGCACCATAAGGAAGTAGATTACGGTTCCGAAGAGCACGTTGCCGATCAGCGACGCGAGAGCCGTGCGTCCGCCGCCACCGAACAGCCGCCACGGCCAGTTGTCGAGTGTTTGACCCGTGAGGATCACGGCGACGACGATCGAGTAGAACCATCCCAGCACGGTGTCGACGGACATCAGCGAAGTGGTCGCGCTTTCGGATACCGGGGGCAGACCGAAAACAAGATATAGCGCCAGTGTGGGCACCATCATGGACGCGATTTCGCACAGTCCGATCAACGGCTGCTTCATGCCGAGCTTGGTCCACGGCCAGTGCATCCAGTTGAGCACGACCATCACCCATGTCGCGAAGCCGAACAGGACGAACAGTGCGCTGGCAAAGTACCCCAGCCCGCCGTCGCGAGACGCAGCGAAGCTCGGATAAAAGTGGCCGAGCACGTTGGCGAGCACCCAGGTCACAACCACTGCGAAAACCGTGGTCGCACAGATGATGACAAACCCGCGCAGCGGCTGAGGGATACGGTCGATTCCCCAGAACTCGGTGTTGAAGCCGATAAAGACGATGAAGAGTATCGCCCAGAACAATGCCGCGTTGAACGGCAGCGGATAAAACGCCCAGGGACTCGTAACCGGATCCGCAAGCAGATACCACGACGCGAGCGCCAACACCACCACAACACCCAGGTTCGAGATGCCGTACAGGAACCACCGTGTCCGCGTCGTGCCCGGGACTCTGCCAAGGGGAACCTCAGCGTCGGCATCCTTGCCGACCGTTATCGAAAATTCCATCTTTACGCCTCATCTCACGTTGCTTTGGCCTCTGAGCGCAGCCGGCGGCTACGGGTGGACCAGAATCTTCACGGCGGTGTCATTGTGGTTGATCAAGGTATCGAACCCCTTGTCGACGAGGTCTTCCAGCGCGATCCTGCCGGTGATGAATGGCTTGAGGTCCACCTTGCCGTCCTGCACCAGCTTGATCGTCTCCGCATGGTCCCGCACATAGGCGATGGTGCCGCGCAGGTCGATCTCCTTGAGCACCAGCTTCTGCATGTCCACCGTCGCCGGGCGTCCCCAGATGGACACGTTCACCACCACGCCGGCGGGCTTGACGGCATCGAGCAGGGTGTCCAGCACTGCATTGACGCCAGCACATTCGAAGGCCACATCTGCGCCGACGCTGTCCGTGATTTCCTGTACCCGTGCCTGGACGTCTTCCTGACTCGGATCGATCACGTAATCCGCGACCCCGCTGGACCGCGCCTTTTCCTTGCGGGCCGCGCTGAGCTCGCTGATGATCGTAGTGACACCCATACTTTTCAAAACGGCCGCGGTCAGCAGCCCGATAGGCCCGGAACCGCCGATCAGTGCGACGTCGCCTGTCTTGGCGCCGCTGCGGGTCACCGCATGGTGGGCAACCGACAGCGGCTCGATCAACGCGGCCTCATCCAACGGAATGTCACCGATTTTATGGACCCACCTCGTGTCCACAACAATTTTCTCGCTTAGACCGCCGCCCCCGCCGGACAAGCCGATGAAGCCCATCTTCGTGCACAGATGATAGTTGCCGGCCTTGCAGGGTGCGCACTCGTCGCACACGAAATAGGGTTCGACGACGACATTGTCGCCGACTGCTAGTCCGTCAGCACTTTCCCCAACCTCCACAATCGTCCCGGAGAACTCATGGCCCATGGTGACCGGGGCTTCTTCGCCGGAGAGAGGATGGGGGTGTTCGGGTGCTGGGACAAAGATGGGGCCTTCCAAAAACTCATGGAGATCGGTTCCGCAGATGCCGCACCACGCAACCTGGATTTTTACAGTCCCGGCCCGCACCTCCGGCTCCGGAACATCGTCGATCCGCAGGTCATTGCGCGCGTAAAACCGTGCTGCTTTCATGTTCACTTCCGCCTTCGTATTGATGTCTGATTCGTCGGGCTAGCTATACAGGATGCCGCCGTCCACGATCAGCGTCTGTCCGGTGACATAGTCCGAATCCGCGCCAGCGAAGAAGGAGACTACCTTGGCGACGTCGTCCGGCGTCTCAATGCGGCCCAGGGCGATGGCTTCGACGTTGTCCCGCAGGTTCTGGCCAGCCGGCTTGCCGTTAATCTTGCCCAGTTCCCGGTCGATGAGGTCCCACATCCCCGTGCCCACAATGCCCGGTGCGTACGCATTTACGGTGATGCCCTTCGGCGCCAGCTCCTGCGCCGCGGCCTGGGTGATACCCCGGACCGCGAACTTGGATGCCGAGTACGCGCCAAGAATCGGGAAGCCCTTCACGGCTGCAATCGACGCGGCGGAGATGATCCTGCCACCGTGTTGTAGTTCTTCAAACTTTGCGGCGGCCGCCTGGATGCCCCAGATCACGGAGTTCAGGTTGATCCGGAAGACCTGCTCCAGATCCTCCTCGGTAATCTCCATCACCGGCCGGACCTGGGCGATGCCCGCGTTGTTGACGATGACGTCAAAGCCGCCGAGCTGCTGTGTGGCCGTCTCGACTGCGCCCACGACATCTGCCCGCTGCCCGACGTCGGCGGCTATGAAAACGGCCGTGCCCCCGCTGGCTTCAATTTCGGCAACAACGGCCTCGCCCTTCTCCTTCTGGGACTGAAGATCCGCCACGGCAACGCTGAATCCGTCCCGGGCCAATCTCAGCGCAATACCGCGGCCGATCCCCTGGCCGGCGCCGGTAACGAGGGCTACTTTGTTTTGAACAGTCATGGTGTTAGCAATCCTTTGCGGCAAGGCGACGGCTGCACCGTGTCGGCGCAGCCGTCGCCGGAGTGAGTGATTAATCAGCGGGTGTGGTGGGATGCCTGAAGCTCAAACACCGGCGTGGGCAGTCCCTCCAGCCGGGCCTTGAGCTGCAGGGCCAGGTAGTTCGAATAGTGCCGGCTCTGGTGCAGGTTGCCGCCGTGGATCCAGAGGTTCTCCACGTTGGTGGGCTTCCACATGTTCCGCAGCTCGCCCTCCCAGGGGCCGGGGTCCTTGGGCGTTTCGGAGCCGAAGCCCCAGCACTTGCCCACCCTGTCCGCCACCTCGGGCGAGACGAGGTCCGCGAGCCAGCCGTTCATCGAGCCATAGCCGGTGGCGTAAATGATGACGTCGGCTTCCAGCTCGGCGCCGTTGTCCATCACGACGGCGTTGCCGGTGATCTTGCTGACCTGGCCGTTGGCGAGCTTCACCCGGCCGTCGATGATCAGCTGTGAGGCGCCGACGTCGATGTAGTAGCCGGAGCCGCGCCGCAGGTACTTCAGGAACAGGCCCGAACCGTCCACTCCAAAGTCCAGATCAAATCCCGCCGCCTCAAGCTGGGAGTAGAAATCGGCGTCGCGTTTTGCCATCTCCTGGTAGACCGGGATCTGGGCTTCCGGCAGGATCCGGTACGGCAGGGAGGCGAACAGGAGGTCGGCCTTTTCCGTGGTGACGCCGTTGGCGAGCGCCTTCTCGGAGTAGAGGTCGCCGAGGGCCAGGTCCATGAGGGACTCGCTGCGGGCGATGTGGGTGGAGGAGCGCTGGACCATGGTGACGTCCGCGCCGTGTTCCCAGAGGTCGGCGCAGATGTCGTGTGCCGAGTTGTTGGAGCCGATCACCACGGCCTTCTTGCCCGTCCAGTCACCGCCGCCGGGGTGCTTGGAGGAGTGGTACTGCTCCCCCAGGAAGCTCCCGGCGCCGTCGAACGTTGGCACGTTGGGGTAACCCGAGACCCCCAGTGCGAACACGAGCTGCTTGGGACGCAAGGTGACCGGCTCGCCGTCGCGGATGACACTGACCTCCCACTCGCCGCGGCTTTCGTCGTAGCGGGCGTTGGTGCATTCGGTGCCGGACCAGTAGTTCAGCTCCATGATGCGGGTGTAGTGCTCCAGCCAGTCGCCGATTTTGTCCTTGGCGGCGAAGACGGGCCAGTCGTCCGGGAACTTCATGTACGGCAGGTGGTCGTACCAGACGGGATCGTGCAGGTGCAGGGACTTGTAGCGGTTGCGCCAGGAGTCGCCGGGCTTTTCGTTCTTTTCGATGATGATGGTGGGCACGCCGAGCCGGCGCAGCCGGGCACCGAGGCCGATGCCGCCCTGCCCGCCGCCGATGATCACCGTGTACGGCTGCTCCTCGTAGCCGAGCCGGGATTCCTGCTCTTCCTTCAGTTCCAGCCAGGATTTGCGGCCCTTGCTGATGTGGTGGGCCACGCCCTTCTCGCGGTTGGGCCCCTTCTTCTCCTCGAAGCCCTTCAGCTCCTGCATGGTGGTGAGCAGGGTCCAGCATTTGCCGTTGCGGAGGCGCAGGTGCGCGTGGCCGCGGGCCTGGGCGGTTTCGAAGTTGACCCAGGCCTCGGTGTTGGCGGCATCGCCGGTGGCGTCCTCGGCCAGGGTCCAGTTGGCCGGCTGGACGTCCCCGAGCGTGGCCTCCAGCATGTCCTTGATCCGGGCCTTGCCCTCAAGTGTCTTGAGATTCCAGGTGAAGGATACGAAGTCGCGCCAATACGATTCATCCTCGAACAACTCCAGTGCGGCCTCGATGTCGTGGCTGCGCAGCGCCTCGTCGAACTGCGCCAACCAGGCCTCGGCGGCGACGTTTGCGGTCTCAGGCATGTCTCCTCTTTCCATTGCTGACGTTGAGCCATTTCCCGGTTCCGTAACAGCCGCCCGGAGAGTGACTCGCATCACAAGTACATGCCATGGGGGGTTACAATCGGGTTACACGGGCTTTTCCCGCTTTTCTGCGGGGTTTTTCGGGCAGTTCGATTCGACGGCGAGTTGGGAGTTTGCGCATGCGGCACGCGTTGGCGCCCGACCCCGGGCTCCGCTTCTCCTCACCCTTGGAATATGCCAGGGCCCTGCGCCGGGCGCAGGAGGCGACGCTGGCCGGCTCGCCCGACCCGGCGTTTCCCGAGGCTTTGGTGGAGTCCTGGCAGCGCTCAATCGCGCTGGGCATCAATCCCGAACAGCACAGCCCCGTGCACCGGCATGAGGTTTCGGAGGCCCGTTCCTTGGGCGCCGGGCACCGCCTGGCAGCCGTGGTTCCGGCCCTGTCCCAGCTGCTCGCCGACGAATCAGCGGCCGGCCGCCACCTGCTCATCGTCACGGACCACGAGGGCGAGGTCCTGTGGCGGATCGGCAGCGGCTCCGCCCTGCGGCAGGCCGATTCGCTGGAATTCGTGGAGGGCGCCGACTGGTCCGAGGCCGGCATCGGCACCAACGCGATCAGCGAAGCGCTCATTTCGGGAGAACCGGCCCAGCTGTTTTCAGCCGAGCATCTGGTGCGGACGCACCACGACTGGGCCTGCACGGCCGCGCCCATCCGGGACCCTTTCACGGGGAATGTCCTCGGCGTGCTCGATGTGTCCGGGCCGATCGATTCGGTGACGCCGGACAGCCTGCGGATGGTGCGGTGCGGTGTGAGGCTCGCCGAAGAGCTGCTGCGGTCCGCCGGGGCGACGCCGGGCACCGGTCCGGGGACCGCCGTCGGGAGCTCGCTTTTCCTGCGGCTCCTGGGCGACAAGCCGGCGGCAGAGCTCGACGGCGGCAGGACCGTTCCGGTGACCCTTCGCCGCGCGGAGATTCTGGCTTTGCTTAGTTCCCGGACGCAGGGCTGGAGCGCCGAAGAGCTCGCGTACCAGGTGCACGGCGAAGACGGGGCCGCGGCGGCGATCCGCACCGAGATGCACCGGATCCGCGCCGCGCTCGGAGCCGTGGTGGAAGCAAACCCGTATCGTTTCGCCGCTGGCGTGCAGGTGGTGTCCGACGCCGGTGTGGTGGCCGAACATTTGCGGCTCGGCCGTGTCCGGGATGCCCTGGCGGCGTACCCGGCCCGCCTGCTCAACCGTTCAACGAACCTGGCCGTCGAGCTGATGCGGGACGAGCTGAACGAGGCCGTTGCCTCGTCCGTGCGTTCGAGCGGAGACGCCGAGCTGATCTCGCGCTGGTGCGCCACCGACATGGGATCCGGTGACATCGCCGCGGCCGCCGCGCTGGCCCGGCTCACCGGTCCCGACGACGGCCGTTTCCAGTTGGTGCGTGCCCGGATGGAGCGGATCGACCGGGAGCTCCGGGCCCCCAACTGAGTGACAGTTGATGTCGTTTAGAGGGCTGAAAACGACAACAAATGCGACCCAGTTGGGTGTGGCTGCGTCCAAAATCCGGCGGCGCTGTTTGTGTACACCTCACAAAACCGCAGTCCTCAGCCGGGGATACGGTCTAGTCCATGACCACACAAGCACCCCAAGAAACCACCGGCTACGCCATCCTGGACACCGCCCGTGAGCAGGTCCTTGAGAACGGAATTGGCCTCAGCGAAGCCCAGCTGCTCGAAGTCCTCGAGCTCCCGGATGAGGCCATTCCGGCCGCCCTGGAACTCGCCCACGAGGTCCGCGTCAAGCATTGCGGCGAGGACGTCGAGGTGGAAGGCATCATCTCCATCAAGACCGGCGGCTGCCCGGAAGACTGCCACTTCTGCAGCCAGTCCGGCCTGTTCGACAGCCCGGTAAGAGGCGTCTGGCTCGACATCCCCGAGCTCGTGAAGGCCGCGAAAGAAACCGCCGCCACCGGCGCCACGGAGTTCTGCATCGTCGCCGCCGTCCGCGGCCCCGACATCAAGCTCATGAACCAGATCAAGTTCGCGATCGACCGCATCAACGAAGAAGTGGACATCAACATCGCCTGCTCCCTCGGCATGCTGACCCAGCGCCAGGTGGACCAGCTCGCCGAATGGGGCGTGCACCGCTACAACCACAACCTTGAAACGGCCCGCAGTTACTTCCCCGAGGTCGTCACCACCCACAGCTACGAGGAACGCCTGGACACCTGCAACATGGTCAAGGCCGCCGGCATGGAACTGTGCTGCGGCGCCCTGATCGGCATGGGCGAAACCGTGGCCCAGCGCGCCGAACTCGCCAGCCAGCTCGCAGCCCTCGAACCGCACGAGGTCCCCCTTAACTTCCTGAACCCCCGCCCGGGCACGCCGCTGGAGAACCAGGGCATCATGGACGGCAAGGACGCCCTCCGTGCCATCGCCGCGTTCCGACTCGCCATGCCGCGCACCGTGCTGCGCTACGCCGGCGGCCGCGAACTGACGCTCGGCGACCTGGGCACCCGCGAGGGCCTGCTCGGCGGCATCAACGCCGTGATCGTCGGCAACTACCTCACCACGCTGGGCCGCCCCGCCAACGCGGACCTGGACCTCCTGGTGGAACTGAACATGCCCATCAAGGAACTCCAGAAGTCGCTGTGAGCACCGCCGTCACGGAGACTTACTGCGGGCACTGCGGTGAGGCAAGCAGCGGTGAGCCCAGCGGCGTCGGGGCCGCACCGGACGGCGGGACCCCGACGTCGGACGCTCACCAAAGCTGCGCACAGCGCCTGGCGATGGAGCCGCCGCGCTATTGCGCGGACTGCCGGCGCCGCATGAAGGTCCAGGTCACGCCGCTGGGCTGGACCGCAGAGTGCTCGCGCCACGGGAAGCGTGAATCATGAGCCTGATTCAGCGCGACCGGGCGAGCCTGTGGCACCCGTACGCCCCGGCGTCGGGGAATCTCCCGCTGTGGGAAGTCGAGGAGGCCGACGGCGTGACCCTGCGGCTCCGCGACGAGGACGGCGGCCGGCACGAGGTGCTCGACGCCATGTCCTCGTGGTGGTCGGTGATCCACGGGTACCGGAACCCGCTCCTGGACGCCGCGGCCAAGCGCCAGCTGGGCACGTTCAGCCATGTGATGTTCGGCGGGCTCACTCACGGGCCGGCCGTTGAGCTCGCCGAACGACTCGTGGCCATGGCCCCCTCCGCGGAAGGTCGGCCACGGCTGGAGCGCGTGTTCCTGGCCGATTCCGGTTCGATCTCGGTGGAGGTCGCGCTCAAGCTGGCGGTGCAGTTCCAGACGGCGGCCGGGCGGCCGAAGCGGCAGCGTTTCCTCAGCATCCGCGGGGGCTACCACGGCGACACCTTCGCGGCGATGGGCGTGTGCGATCCCGTGGACGGCATGCATTCGGCATTCCCAGGGCTGCTGGCCGCCAATGTGTTCGCGCCGCGGCCGCCGGCTGCGGCGACGGCCACGGCGGAGGACATCCGGCAGTGGCGGGCCGACGTCGAAGCCCTGGCCTCGAAGCATTCAGATGAGCTCGCGGCGATCATCGCGGAGCCCGTGCTCCAGGGTGCGGGCGGCATGTTCGTTTACCCGGCCGAGTGTGTGCGGGTCCTCCGCGAGATCGCGGACCACCACGGGCTGCTGCTCATTCTCGACGAGATCGCCACGGGTTTTGGCCGCACCGGCGAGCTGTTCGCCGCCGACCACGCCGGTGTGGTCCCGGACATCATGTGCGTCGGCAAAGCCCTCACCGGCGGATACCTGAGCCTGGCCGCGATGCTTTGCACCGGCGAGGTCGCCGAGACGGTCTCCCGCGGCGCAGCCGGGGCCCTCCTGCACGGCCCCACGTTCATGGGCAACCCATTGGCGTGCGCCGTGGCCAACGCCAGCCTGGGAATCATCGACGGCGGTGCGTGGCGCTCGGACGTGGCGCGGGTCGGTGCCGGGCTGGCAGCCGGACTCGCCTCCGCGCGGGAGCTCGACGCCGTCAAGGACGTCCGCACCATCGGCGCCGTGGGGGTCATTGAGCTGAGGGAGACGGTGGACGTCGCCGCGGTGACGCGCGCCGCCGTCGCGCATGGCGTCTGGGTCCGGCCGTTCCGGAACCTCGTCTACGCGATGCCCCCATACATCAGCACCGCGGCCGAGGCCGGGGCGATGGCGGCGGGCATGGTGGCGGCGGTGGCTGAGGTTCACGACGAACGCGACGCCGGGCTGCTCACAGGTGCCCGGCCATGAGCACGTCCATGACGCGCTGGCTGGAACAGCAGGCCGAGGTGCGCGGGCGCCGCGGCCTGGTGCGCACCCCTCTCACCCGGGCCGCAGACGATCAGGCCATCGACTTGGCCAGCAACGACTACCTCGGACTGGCCACGGACCCGCGCTTGGCCGAGGCCGCGAGTGAGGCCATCCGGCGCTGGGGCACGGGAGCCACGTCCTCGCGGCTGGTGGCCGGAACCACGGAGCTGCATCTGGAACTGGAGCACGAACTCGCGCGGCTCACCGGTATGGAGGCGTCGCTGGTGCTCTCCTCCGGATACCTGGCGAACCTGGGCGTCACCACGGCGCTCGGCGGCCCCGGAACGCTGATCGTGGCCGACGAGCACTGCCACGCTTCGCTGATCGACGGTTTCCGGCTGAGCCGTTCGCGGGTGGAGACCTTCGCGCACAACGAGCCCGCCGACGCCGCGCGGCTGCTTGCTGGCAGAATGCCCAGTGGCCGAATGCTCAGTGGCCGGAGCGAACCCCGGGCACTGATCGCCGTCGAGTCCATCTACAGCGTGTGGGGCGACGCCGCTCCCCTGCCCGGGCTGCTGGCCTTGGCCGAAGAGCACGACGCCATGCTGCTGGTGGACGAGGCCCACAGCCTGGGCGTCTCCGGTTCCGGCACATGGCAGGGGCACGGTGCCGTGGCGGGAACCGCGCTCGCCGGGCATCCGAACGTGGTGCTGACGGCCACCCTGTCCAAGGCCCTGGGCAGCCAGGGCGGCGCCGTGCTCGGTTCCGCCCTGCTCCGCGAGCACCTGGTCAACAGGGCCCGCAGCTTCATCTTCGATACCGGCCTGGCGCCGGCGTCCGCCGCGGCAGCGTTGGCAGCCGTCCGGATCATCCGTTCGGAACCCTGGCGCCCGGCGGCCGTCCACGAACACGCTGCCTCACTGGCCAGCGGACTGGCACCGGCGCTCGCACGGCTCGCCACCGCCGTCGGGCACACCGCCGTCGGGCCAGCCGGGGCCTTCCAAGCGGCCGGCGCCGTCCAGTCCATCCCCATGCCGTCCGCCGCGGCGGCGCTCTCCGCAAGCCAAGCCGCCCACGCAGCTGGCGTTCGCGTGGGTTGCTTCCGGCCGCCGTCGGTCCCTGACGGCATCTCGCGCCTGCGCCTCACCGCCCGGGCCACCCTCACACCCCGTGAAATCGATCAGGCCTGCGCAACGTTGCGCGGCATTCTGGAGGAAACATCATGAGCCTGCCCCGCATCATCCTGGTGACCGGAACGGATACCGGCGTCGGAAAAACGGTCACCGCTGCGGCCTTGGCCTCGACCCTGCAGTCGCGCGGCCGCTCGGTGGCCGTGTACAAGCCGTGCCAGAGCGGCAACGTGGACGGCGATTCGGACTGTTCGGAAATTGTCCGGCTCGCCGGCCCGCTCACGGCCGAGGCCGGCGTCGTGCTCGAGGAACCGCTGGCTCCGGTGCCGGCCGCGGCCCTGGACGCCGTGGAGCTCCCGACGCTGGCGGCACACGCCGGGCGGATCGGCGAGCTCGCTGAAGAGCATGACCACGTGCTCGTGGAAGGTGCCGGCGGGCTGCTGGTGGAATTGGATCACGACGGCGGAACTCTTGCTGATCTGGGGATCCTGCTGGGGTCCGGGGCTGCTTTCGCGGTGGTCGGGCGGCCCTCGCTGGGCACCTTGAACCACACCGCGTTGACGCTGGAGGCCCTGGACCGCCGGGATCTTCCCGTGCTGGGGGTGGTGCTGGGCACCTGGCCGGATAATCCCGGGGAACTGGAGCGCAGCAACCGGGCGACGATCACGTCCTGGCCTGCGCCGCTGCTCGGCACGCTACCGGCCGGTGCCGCGGCGCTGCCGGTGGAGCGCTTCCGTGAACAGGCGCCCCTATGGCTGAACGGGCTGCCGGCATGAGCGCGGGGATGGCGGCCGAACTCGGCCTGGAGGCTGGCTTGGACATGGGCCTGGACGCCGGCCCTGGCGAGAGCATCAAGAGCTGCCCGTACATGGTGCTCCGTGATCCGGACACCGTCCGCGAGGTGTTGCACCGCCCGGAGGACTTCAGCCCGGCCAATGCGCTCCTCGCCGCGACGCCGTTGTCCGGGCAGGCGTTGCGTGTGCTGCAACGGGCACGGTTCGCGCTCCCGCCGGTGCTGGCCAGCAACGATACCGATTCGCACGCGGGCATCCGCAAGGTGGTTGCGGGGTTCTTCACGCCCGCAACGGTGGCCGCCGCGGAGCCGCGCATCCGCCAGATCGCCAGGGACGCTGCGCTGGACGCGGCCCGCGAGCTGGACGCAGCCGGCACGGTGGACCTGGTCCAAGCGGTGGCCGCCTATCCCCCGGCCGTGGTGATGCTCGAGCTCCTGGGCTTGCCGGTGCGGGATCTGCCGCAGCTGAAAGCGTGGAGCCTGGACTCCTTGGAACTGTTCTGGGGCTGGCCCGATGCCGAACGCCAGCTCGAGCTCGCCCACAGCGCCGCCGAGTTCTACGGCTGGCTGCGGGACCTCGTGCTCGAATCCGTGGACGCCCCCGGGCGGAACCTCTTCAAGTCCCTCGCCGGGCATGGCCTGAGCACCCCGGAAATCTGCTCCATGGGCTACTTCCTCCTGATCGCCGGCCAGGAAACCACCACCCAGCTGATCAGCACCACGCTGTTCCGCCTGGCCGAGGGCTCCCGCGGCATCGCCTGGACAGAAGCCGCCTCCGCGAGCAAGGCCCGCGAGCTGGTGCGGCATGTGCTCGCGACGGAATCCTCCGTGCCCACATGGCGGCGTGTTGCGGCCCGGGACACCGTGCTGGACGGGGAACTGATCCAGGCCGGCGACGAGATCCTGCTGGAACTCACCGGCAACCATGGCTTCCCTTGGGATCCCGGAAACCCCGACGGCGGCGATGCAGCCAGCGCCGCCGGCGGCGGGGCCAGGCCCACTGCCTACGGACTGGCGTTCGGCTCCGGCATCCACCGCTGCCTCGGTGCGAAACTCGCGGAACTGGAGGCCGCCGTCGTCGTTCAGGAAACGGCCGCGGCCCTCCCAAGCGTCCGCCTGCGGGACCATCACCCTGAGTGGATCCGCTTACTGTCCTTCCAGGCCCCGCGTACGGTCACCGTGGAGCGCGGAAAGTGAGGGAGCGTTCGTCGAAAAGCCCCCAAAAGTGAGAGAGGATCGGCCAGAAACGCCCCAAAGGTGAGAGGGGGTCGCAGGGGAGGAGCGAATCTAGACTGGATGCATGGGCGAGAGCCGGGACACGCTGACGCCCGAACAGCGCAGCCTGAACATGTCCAAGATCCGGGGCAAGGACACCCAGCCCGAGTTGTTGGTCCGCCGGCTCCTGCACGCCAAGGGGTATCGGTACCGGCTCCATGGCCAGGCCCGGGGCGGGAACCTGCCGGGGCTCCCTGACCTCGTGTTCGCGGGCCGGCACAAGGTGATCTTCGTGAACGGATGCTTCTGGCACTTCCACGACTGCACGGTGGGCCAGCACGCCCCCGCGGCCAACGCCGAGTTCTGGGAGGCCAAACGCACCCGCACCAGGGACCGGGATGCCGAGCAGCGCGCACAGCTCAAGGAGTCCGGCTGGGATGTGCTGACGGTGTGGGAATGCGAACTTAAGAACCGTTCGGCCTTGGAAGACCAGCTCACGGAATTCCTGGAACGCGGAGCCACCTAAACCTGAATCCACCGGTGGGTGTCAGGTTCGGGGGTGACTAGTGCCGGTACAGGCAGAACGACGCCGGCACCTGCAGTTCCGCGGAATTGGAACCTCAGGTGCCGGCGTCGTTGCTGTCGTTTCCCCAAGAAGTCGTTTCCCCAGGAAATTGTCCCCAGGCAGCGGCGGGCTATCCCCTGATGGCGCTGTTGATAAATCCGATGACGATGGCGGTCCACCAGGACACCTGGGAAATGGTCAGGCAGGCGATGAGCCGAACATGGATGCGCCGAGGCAAGTCCGCGAACCGCGTGCCTTGCGGCATGGCGTGGAGCCGGCGCATGAACGGGATGAGGAGGATGCCGTTGAGCAGCAGCGCCAGGATGGCTCCCAACTTCAGTTGGGTGATCGGGCTGGTGATGTCCGGGTGGACCAGCGCACCGCTGGCAAGCAGGCCGGCCATGCCGCCCCAGATGAGCGGTCCGGCGGCGGACTCCAAGCGGCTGGTTTCGTGCAGGCGGCGCCTGCCGGTCAGCCAGAGGAAGCCCACCCAGTCGAGCAGCAGGATGGCGCCGAAGGACAGGACCAGGGACATGATGTGAATGATGACCGCAAACCGGGAAATCAGTGGATCGACCGTGATTGTCGAGCCGATGGACACGGATGCGATCCATGCGGCGGCTACGGCCAGGACCAGGAGCGGTGTGGCAAAGGGCGGAAGCCGGCGCGGGGCAGAGCTAATCGGGGTGGCGGCGTTGGCGGCGATTCCGCTGGTGGGAACGAGGCCGGATGCGGCCGCGATGACGGGAGCCTGACGGCCCACTGCCCCTGTATTTTTCGCGACGGCGGAAGGATGGGCCGAGCGCCGGCCGGTACGGACGGTGGCCGCGCGGTGGTGGCCGATGGTTGTGCTTGAAGACATGGCAGAAGCCTCTCCCAATGCCTGCGAGGTGAGCTGTCGGATTCGGATGGGAGGCACCCGGCCGCACCCCGCCCTGCACGTGCAGGCGTTATGCGGCTTCACCCCAAGACCTGCTCAACAGCAGGTCAAAAGTGGTTTCCCCGTCTCTGCCGAACGATTGCTATGAACGGATCCCGGGCCGCGGCAGAGTTAGGCAATCAGCTCGGGAGTGCCGGTATCGAAACAACGGGCACCGGTCAACCATACCCTGAACACCTACACAATGTCACATTTAGGTAACGGCGAACCTGGCACGTACCAAGGCGCCGGCCGAGGATTTCAGGCTAAAACGCTACGCGACGTCCCGACGCCGGCCGAACACGAAGTAGCTCAGCGGCCCCAGCAAATTGATGAAGCACACCGCCCGCCACACCGCCTTCTTGCCCCGGATCTGTGCGTCCGGGGTCTTGCTGATGCTGCGTTGCGCGGCTCCCAGCATCGCCATCTGTACGGTGCCGACTGCCATGAAAGTGATGCGTTGCCTGCGGCTCATGTCGCGCCACGATTTCCTGCCGCCCATGGTGCCTCCATCTGCAATAGCGTGCATCTTCAGGCTAGACCTCCGCCGTAGCTGTGGCTATGGAGAGTCCGGCTATGGACGGGCAGGCTGCTCCCGCGCTTGCCGCACCACGTCGCCCCAGGACTGCTCGGCCAGGTCCGCTACGGCGGCCAGTATCTCCGACGGCGGCCGGGACAGGTCCAGTGGGTATTCGACGATGTCGATGTCCGTGTTCAGGATGCGCCGCAGCTTCATCTCGCCGGATCCGGCATAGACCAGCCAGGCCGTGGGAACCTGCAGGGCGGTGCAGTATGCCAGCAATTGGTAGTGGTCCGCGTTGAGCGAGGCCCCGGCATCCGTGGCGGCCTGGTACTTGGAGTCATACACCACCACGGGCCGGCCGCCGAGGAAATGCACGGCGTCCGGGCGCACGGTGAGGCGGTCGGAATCGCGCACGGCCTCGTTGAGGAGGGCCCCGTACTGCAGCCGGGTCTCCCCTGGGTGGGCGGCCATGGCCTCGCGCAGGGCCGTGCCCACGAATTGTTCAAAGACCTCCGCCATGTCCACCACGAACGCCGCCGTCTGCTGTTTGCCCTCGCCGGCCTCGGCCGATGAATTCCGCAGGATCACCTCGGCCAGCCGCAGCACGGCGTGGTAGCGCAGGTTCATCCGGCTGGCCCGCCACGGCGGCAGGGGCGCGCCGGACTGGAGGCGGGTGACGGCGTCGAGCTTTCCCTTGAGCTGCCGCAGGCGGCTCAGAACGTCGGCCCGGACGCGCGGGACCTGGCTCATGCGTTCGAGGGCGGCGCGGAGGATCCGGTTTTCCGCGATGTCTTCCGTGAATTCGTCGTACGAGACTTCCAGCGGCACCATCATGCCCGGGCGCCTCGCGATCTGCTCCGAGATGCGGATGCGGCCCTTGACCGTGCGCAGGGATTCGTCCACGGTGAGGTAGCCCTGCAGCACGCCGCGGCTGAGTGCCCGCTCGGCCAGCTGGGCCAGGGATTCCGCCAGCGCGCTCCACAGATCCGGGTGCTCCACGGCGGCCACCGAGTCGTCCCGGAAGCCCTGCTCTCCGGCGTAGCTGAGCAGGAACAACAACCGGCTCAGGCCCAGGCGGCCCTTGGGGCGGACCTCCAGCTGCACGGTGGGGGTACGGACGGATCCGACCTTGCCGACGGGCTCGATCCGGTACAGGCCCATGCCCATGGGAGAGACCTTCGCCAGTCCGCTCGAGTTCACGAAGGCGGCGGACTCGGGATCGAGCTTGTCCACCACGCCGCGGGACAACTCGTCCAGGACGATGTGCCGGCCCACCGTTGGTTGGCGGCCCGGCCGGGGCGGAACGGCCTTAGCGGACCGCAAGGCGTCCCAGCAGCTGGTCCAGGCCGAAGCGTTCCTCCAGCTGCGCCCGGTTCAGCTGCCCGTGGTAGTGCTCCTCCAGGAGCGGCATGAGCTCGTACTTCCAGATCCGGCGCAGCCCGGCCGGGTTCTGGGCGGCCTTCTTCATGAAGTAGGACGGCCCGATCATCAGGTCCCGGTCCCAGTCGTCGATGGCGTCGTTCAGGGCATCCAGCAGCTCCGCGTTCAGGGAATCCAGGCCGCGGGCCTCAAGGAAGCGCCGCAGCGTGCCGCGGATCGGCTCCACCTTGGGGTGCAGTTCGATGAACGCGAAGCGGCGGCGGATGGCGGCATCCATCATGGCGATGGAACGGTCGGCCGTGTTCATGGTGCCGATGATGTAGAGGTTGTCCGGCAGGCTGAAGGGCTCGTTGGGGCTGTACTGCAGGTAAATCCGGTCGTCCCGGTATTCGAGCAGGAAGTACAGCTCGCCGAACACCTTCGCCAGGTTGGCGCGGTTCATTTCGTCGATGATGAGGAAGTACGGCTTGTGGGCGTTCTCCGGCTTGGCGGCTTCCTCGGCGAGGCGCCGCAGCGGCCCGGCGACGAGTTTGAAGGACACCTGGCCGTCGTCGGTCTTGTCCGGGCGGAATCCCTCAAAGAAGTCCTCGTACGCGTACGAGGGGTGGAACTGCACCAGCTTCACGCGCTCGTCCGTACTGTCGCCGGCGAGTTCGGCGGCGAGGTGCTTGGCAAGGTAGGTCTTGCCCGTGCCGGGCGGACCGTACAGGACCAGCTGGCGGTTCTCTTCGAGCAGTTCCGCGATTTCTTTGAGCGGCTCAAGCTCCATGTGCAGGGAGGCCGCGAATTCTTCTGTCAGCGGCCGGAAGCCTTCCGGGACGGGCTCGACGACGGCGGCCGGGGCGGCGTCTTCCTCGCCGTCCGCTTCGGCCTCGGCCGGGAGCAGCGGAAGGAGTGCCTGGATGACGCGGGTGACGTCCACGAGGATGCCGGGCGTGGAGAGCTGCCGCTGCACATGGCGCGGGAGCTCGGCGATGGCGTAGCTTTCCTCGAACCAGCGCACCTTGCGGCGGATGCGGCGGTTGTCCTCATTGTGCTCGGGCTCGCCCAGCACCACGCCCACGTGGACGGTGCCCGAGTGCTGGAACAGCGTCAGGTCGCCGGGCTTCATGACGGAAAGGAAGGCGAATACCGCCGTCTTGGTGTCTTCACGCTCAACATAGCCGAGGTGCTTGTAGTCCTCATCCACGGCGTGCTGGACCACCCCGGCGGTGACGCCGGCGGCCAGCGAGCGCAGGTGTTCGACGTCGAGCGTTGCCTTCTCCTCGCCCTGCCAGGCGGCCAGGAGCTCGGCGTTGTCGTGGTGGGTGCGCAGCAGCCAGGAACGGCGGCCGGGATCGCCCACTTTGCGCCACTGGCTGACCAGCTGGCGGGCGTACCAGTCGATGCGCTGGCCGGCCTGTTCGTCCAGGTGCAGCCGGATGCGGTGGATGTCCGCGGTGATGTCCTCGTCGGATTCACCGTTGGCACCGCCCACCAGGGAGGCGAAGGCGTCGCGGATTTCCCGGCGTTCGACGTCGGCCACCACGGGTTCGAAGTAGCTGGGCCAGGCCAGGTACTCGATGCTGCGGCGGATGGCCGGTTGGTCATCCGGGGTTCCGGCGGCAAGGTCGTGGAATTTCAGCGGGTCCTTGAGGGCCTTGTTGATGGCCGCGGTGCTCTGCCCGTCCAGGTGTGCCACGAAGCGGCAGAGCCACTTCAGGTGGTCCCAGATGGTCCAGTTGAATTCCGCGGTGCGGTCCCGGATGACGCCGTGGTCCGTCATGCCCTCGTAGAGTTCCTCGGGCAGTTCAAGTTCCGGCTCCAGCCAGGACGCGGCCTCGGCCACGCGGGCGCGCTTGACCTTGAGCGACTTGACTTCATGCGCCAGCGGCAGCGACTGCAGGAACAGCATCTCGACCGCCAGCAGCTTGGCCTCGCGCGATGCCCCTTCAAGGTTCTGCCGCAGCTTGGTCATCATGGGCGCCTTGGAGTCCTCCACCTCGCGGTCCAGGCGCTCCAGCAGCTCGGCGGCAGCATCCGCGGTCCAGGTGAGAGTGGTCCCGTCGAAGGCCGAAGGCTTGCCCTGGAGTGCCGGGCCCAGCACAAACCATGCCGCGTCCTCAATCTCCTTCGAGATGCCGGTGGCGCGGTCAGGGACGGTCTTTGCTGAGGGAGTCACCCTGCAAATTTACATGGTTTGCCGGGCCCCGGCACCCCCGGCGCAGGGGCCCGCGCTAGTGCATTCCGAACTGGTAGGCAGGAGGAACGGGTTCCCCCGGGCACACTTCCTGCCACAGTGCCGAGAGGGCGTCCTCGCCTTCGAGCAGGTCCGGAATTTCCACGCCGTCGCGCAGGATCCTGGCCGCTTCGGGAACACGTCCGCTCCTGGCGAGCGCCAGCGCCGTCAGGAACCGGACACGCCCGACGGCGGCGCTCCCCTCGGGTGCCCGGCCTGCCAGGTCCAGCGCCTGGGCCGGGTTGCCGTGGCGGATGCTGAGGGTCATGGCCTCGGTGAGCAGGGGGATGCTGGCGGGCTCGAGGCGGCAGGCAGTGGCCAGCTCGGCGAGGCCCTGCGCGTCCTCTCCGGTGGCGAAGAGTGCCAGGGCGAGGCCGCGGCGTGTGAGGGCTTGGGTGGCCGAAGTTGCCACCGGGTCCTGCAGCAGCCCCCGGTAGCCAGCGATGGCCCCGGCGAGGTCCTGGCGGGCATGCTTCATGGTGACAAGGTGGAAACGAGCTTCCGGATTGTTGCCGGCGGCGGCGAGCAGTTCCTCCCAGTCCGCACCGGCAACGAAGCTCGCTGCTCCGCCGAAGTCCTGCCCCGCGAGCAGTTCCAGCCACGGCCGCTGTTCCGCGCTCACGCTTTCATCGGCGAAGGGGGTACCGCTCTCGTCCAGCCACGCGCTTCCGTTGTGCCGGCGTCGAGCCTTCTCCACGGCACCCCAGCCGCTGGCCAGGCCGAGCATGGTCGACGGCGGGACGTCCGCATTGCGGATGGCTGCCGGCAGCATGGCCTCAAGCTGTTCGTTCGGCAGCAGCTCCTTGAGGCGGGCGCCGGCGTGGGCCACCGCGGCGTCCCAGTCCGTGCCGTGGGAGGTCTCCGGGTCCAGCCGGCCGTTGCCGTAGGCCTCCACCCAGCTCCATTCCGCCCCGGCGGGCAGGGCGAGGTGCTCAAACTGGGTCCGTGCCAGCCCGGCCTGGATCTCGGCGTACGGGCCCGCGCCGGGGCTGAGCCATTCCTGCCAGCGCTGCCCACCGTGGCCCTGTCCCCAGACGAACAACTTCTTGCCGCGCAGGCGGCTGGTGGACAGCATCGCGAGCCCATCGCCGTCGTCGTCGGCCGCCACTACCCAGCGCCGCTCTGCCGGGTCGATGTCGAAGAAGAAGTCCGCGGCGTGCGGGCTGCGGACCGGCCACGTGCCGTCGATCCCTTCGTAGTCCGTGGGCCGGACGCGCGTGATGTCCGTGGCGTAGTCGCTGCCGAAGGCTTCGTCCGCGGGGGCGATCACGCGCGTGCGCGGGGTTTCCGGGATGGCGGCGTTGCTCCACCAATACATGGGGACGTCGTGGCTGTTCGGGTTGCGGAGGCGCATGGCTGCGTACAGCACGTCCGAGTCTGCGGGCAGCCACATGTCCACCTGGAAGACCACCTCGCGGAGCCGTTCGAACTCCCACATCCGCAGGATTTCCTGGCCGTCGGGCGTGTGGACGATGGCGGAGTGGAGCGGATCGCAGGTGCTGGGCGAGTGCCCCCGCGTGCCGATGTTCCATTCAAGGCCGCCGGCGAACCAGGCCTTGCGCAGCGCGATGTTGGCCAGCTGCGGGGCGCCGTGGGTGTGCAGGAGCTGCTTCCCCGAGGCCTTGTCGAAGAGTTCCCAGAGCCTGCCGCCGAGGCCGGGCAGGATGACCGCGCGCAGTTTGCTGTTGTCGAGCACGACGGCGGCCATCTCCCGGGGCGCGGCCTCCCGCGTGTAGCCGTCCTGCATGCGGTACGGGAACATGTTGGGCACCTGGCCGTAGCGGGCCGCGGCCTGCAGCTCCTCCGGGACGCCGTCGCCGATGGTGTACGGCTGGTTGAGTTCGGCGGCCACCACCGGGAGCAGGTTCTCCGGCCCCAGCTCCGCCATGGTCAAGGTGATGGTGGTGACGGTGAGGGTGGATGCGGTGGTTGTTGGTTCAGACGGGCGTGTTTCAGGCGGGCGCGTTTCAGACATCGTGGTTTCCGATCATCAGGAGGAGTCCGCGCTTGGGTTCGATCGTGATGGGCTGGCCAGGCGCGTAGCTGGCGGCCGTCTGGAAGCCGTCGATCTCCGGTGCGGTGACCGGGGCGGCGGCAAATCCCGGGCCGCCGTCGAACCTCAAGGTCACGTCCACAGTCTCCTCGGCCCAGGAAGCGAGCGCCACCACCAGCCCGGCATGGGTCAGCCAGGTGGTGGCGAGCACCTGCGGGTGGCTGCTGCGGACCGGGGCGTCGGCGGCCCAGTGCCCGATCATCTCTGCCTGCTCCAGTCCGGCGTCGGCCCAGAATTGCCACAAGGGACGGTTGTCCACGGCGGGGGCCCGGCCGGTCATGCCGAACACCATGCCACGCCAGGGGTTGCCGCCGCCCTCGAGCATCTCGCCCATCAGCCCGAACGGAATGCCCGAAAGTTCCACGAGCCAGTATTCGGGCGAGGTGTTGTCATAGTCGAAGTACTCGCCGAACCAGAGCCGGTCCACGTACGGCAGCTGCTCCATGTAGAGGTTGGCCGAGGACGCGAAGCCATCGTGGGCCGTAAACTGGTTCGCCGAGTGGAGGTCGATCTCCGGGGCGTCGCGGTTTGGTCCGGTGCCGGTCTGGCGGGCCTGGCAGTTCCGTTCCAGGACCTTGCGGACGCGCAGCATGGCGTGGCGGTCGTAGGCGATGTCGTCCAGGTAGATGCCGTCGATGCCCGTGTTGTCCGTTCCTGAACCGCGGGCTCCAGAACCGCGGGCCAGCTCCTGCAGGCTCCTGACGTAGAAGTTCTCCCAGCGCGACTCCCCCGTGGTCACCACGGCGATATCCTCCACGTTGGGGGCGAACCAGGCCGAGACGTAGCCGCTCCCGGCGTGTTCCTGCAGCCAGATGTGGCCCATGCCGGGGCCGTCACTGAAGATTTCGTGGCCCAGGGACAGCAGGGGCAGCAACTCGGGGCTGTGGAAGGTCAGTTCGCGGACGGTGTTGTAGATCTTGGCCGTCAGCCCGTGCCGGTGTGCCTCGGCCGTGTACTCGGCGAGCGATTCCGCGCTCAGCAGGGGATCGTTGATGTAGGGGGCCGGGGCGGTGGCGTGGTGGACGTTGACCACGGTGGCGCCCGCCGCGGCGATCTGTTTCGGCGCCGCCGGGGCGTGGAAGTAGCGCTTGGCCAGGTGCTTGCGGGGCTCGATGGGCTTGAAGGGGGTCAGCAGCAGGCGGAAGTCGAAGTCCAGGCTCTCCCCCGCGGCCAGGGTGCGGGCGCCGCTGAAGGCGCGGACGCTGACCGTGGTGGCGTCTGCGCTGTCAAGAGTGCGGAGGGAGACGCCGCCGCGGACCCCGCCGTCCTGGCGGTTGGCCCACGACGCCGGTTCCACCAGGGGCTTTTCCCGGTAGAAGTTCGTGTTCAGCGGCCGTTCGTATTTGCCGTCACGCAGGGCGAGCTGGACGCCGGCGTTGACCCCGCCCAACCACAGCGCGTCCTGGTTGCGCGTGGCCACGTCCCAGCTCCAGTCGAGCGTTTCGGGCCTGCGGCCGCCGGGAACGCCCAGACCCATGGCCAGCGGCACCGCGGCCTCATGGAAATCGAGCGCCAGCCCGACGTCGTACAGCCCGGCTGCCGTCCCGCCGGAGGCGAGCTTGAGCGCGAAGGTGCACGCGCCGTCGGCCTCCAGCACGCCCCGGAGCTCAAGCGACAGCCCGCCGCCCCCGCTGCCGGTGGCCGTCCCGGTGGCCGTCCAGCGGCACGTCCACGACACCTGGGCCGGGCCGTCGATGCTGAATTCCAGCGGCGAGTAGCTCCAGCCGGGCTCCACGCCGGCGTCGAGCTCCAGTTCCATGGGGGCGGCCAGCAGCTCGACGGCGGGGCCGTCGGTTCCCGTGACGGCGGACGTGAAGGTGGAGGACAGCTGGGCGGGAAGGCCCGACGGCGCGAGCCGCACCGTCCTGCCGAGGATGCCCAGCGTGCGTGCCTGCGGATCGAGGGTCACCGCCGTGAAGGGGGCTACGAGTTCGCGGTCCTGGGCAACGGCCGAGTCCAGCCACGCGAGGCGGCGCAGGTACCGGGGATCGCCGAAGCCGCCGGCCACGATCTCCGGATCGGCGTCCTCGAGCGGAAGGACGTCCAGGGTGACGTCCACGGTGCGTGGTTCATGGCCGGCCGCGGCGACGGTGATGCTGGCTTCGATGGTGGTCCCGGCGGCCGCCACGGGGATGGGCAGGACGGTGAACAAGGCCTGGACGCTGCCCTTGGCGACGCCGAGCGTGCGGAGCATTGGGCGGCCGAGCCGGTCCGTGCCGCGCGTGTTGATGCAGTGGCCCGCCTCGGGCCCGCCGTACACTTCGAAGCCGTGCACCTCCACCGTGACGCCGTCGAGGTCCTGCAGTGCGTAGAGACCAAGCTGCACCACGTAGTCCTCGCCCGGCTGGGCGGTGGCCCGGAACTCATCGCGTGGACCGTTGATGGCCCAGTGCGCCGGCACGGCTTCCCGCATGGAGACGGGGTTCAGCCGGTCCTCCGGGAACAGCAGGAATGCCTGGCCGGTATGCTTCGCGTGCAGCCGGTCAAGTTCCTGGCTGCTCGCCGTGAAGTTCATGGGGGCGAACGAGTCCCGCTGGCTGGCGGCTTCGTAGCGGAGGACCCTCGCCCGCGGCAATTCGGGCCGCGCCGGCCCCCAGCCGGAATGCTCGACGGCGGCCGCCCAGGCAGGTTCGGCGCCCTGCCGCCGCGGAAGATACTGCGCCTGCGGGTAGTGGGCCTTGCCGAGCATGGCGTAGGGCAGGTAGTAGAAGAAGTACAGGCCCGGCCCGTCCACAGCTTCGAACAGAATCTCGCCCGACTCCTGATCGGCGCGCTCCACCAGCACGTTGCGCACCCGCGCCCCTGTCCGCGCCGAGGCCACGATGACCTCCACGCCGGTAGGATCGGCGTCGTGCCGGCGCCATGGGAGCACTACCCGGTGGGCCATGGCAGTTTCAGGTGTTTCGTCCGCCACCGGCACCTCCATCGCCGGCACTTCAACCAGGAAGCGGTGGTTCCCGTAGAGCAGCTTGTCCCAGCTCCCGACGCCGCACTCCACCTCCGGGTGTCCGGTGCCTGTGTTCCCTATGGTGACGGTGGTGTGGACTATTCCGGCTGCTTGGGCCGGCGGGTTCAGCGGCATCGCTGGGGCTCCTGAAGGTGGCTCGTGAGGGCTTGTTCACCAACGTGGTGAATCCTTCAATCATTGACTGCGGCAGTGGCCCTGTAAAGGGTCATTGCGAAGCGCACTCAGTGAAATTGCGCCTTGACAGCCGGCCACGAAACCGTGCAGGACGCCCAGGGGTTCGGAGTACCAAACCCTAGGCGATCAGGGTGTGCAGATCGACCGCGAAGAAGGCCACGAGCGGCCAGAGCACAATCGCCGCCAAGCCTTCGAGAATGTTGCCGGGAATGTTCCATGCCACCAAGTACCCGTGGGTGCTGGCGACCACTATTCCGATGGCCAGATACACCACCCCGGCTACGTCAGGCATCCCCGCCCGGCATGGGCACCTCCTCAAGCCGGCAACGACGTCGGTGGCCAGTTCGATCGTCTTAAGTGCTGAGCTCCCAGTGGACACGGATGGCTTCAGCCACTGGCCCGGCCGTGACATCAACTTGGAACTCAACCGGCGCGGTCCCGGTCTCTTCGATGGTGTTGTCCCGGTACACGCGGCCGCACGAGGGGCAGAGGGTGTAGACGGCCTCATCCTCAGGCCAGGCGGCCAGTCCGGCCGGCACGTCGGCGTTGCCGCCGAGGTGGACGGGAATGCCTTCCGAGTTGGCCTGGATCAGGCCCTGATCGCCGACGGTGTTGCCGCAAACGCAGATGATGGTGGTGACATCATGCCCTGTGACTTCGGCGAACTCGGGGGTCGTGCCGATCTCCACAGCATTGGATGCGTCCACCGCAGCCCGCGCAGCCCGGACCGTCTCACGGTCGGTGACCATATACGCCGTCGGGTCTGCAGCGTCCTGGCCTCCCAGCGGGATCGCGCCGGCGGCCAAGGTGGACACCATCTTTTTCGCGGAGAGGTGCACGGCAGCAACGCCTGCCTGGCCCATGGCGGGAATGTCCGCCAAGGCGAGGCCTCCCCCGGCCATGATCTCCAGTTCCCCGCCGGCGCGCTGCACCATCCTCGCCAGGGTATCGACGCCGGCCCCGGCCGTGGCCGCGTGGCCCGAACTGAGCACGCGGGTGAAGCCAAGCTCCAACAGTTGTTCCAGGGCGGCCAAGGGGTCATGGCTCTGGTCGATGGCCCGGTGGAACGTCAGTTGCGTATCCGGCTTCGCCTCCCGCGCGACGTCGACCAGCAGGCGGGTGGCATGGACATCCACGTCGCCTCCGGCCGTCAGGGCCCCGAGCACTACGCCGTGTGCGCCCTGGGCCAGCAGGCCGCGGATCTCCCGGGCCATGGTGTCCAGCTCCGAGGCCGAGTACCGGAAATCGCCGGGCCGGCACCGGATGAGGGGGTGGATCTCCACGCGTCCGTCCACGTGCTCGAGGCTGGCTTCCATCAGCCCCTGGCTGGGGGTGACTCCGCCAAGCTCAAGACTGCTGCACAGTTCAACACGGTCGGCGCCTTCCGAAGCGGCCACGCCTGCCCCCAGCGCACTGACAACGGCTATCTCTAGTTTCATGGGGCCACTCTACGGCTGCATGGCTCCCGAGGGCAGGGCCGCCGGAGCTATACGGCTCGATACTCTTCCAGCCGCTGCTTCTGTTCCGGGGTCAGCCGCAGCACCCGGCCCGTGGCCTCATCCACGAAGGCCAGGTGCGTGGTGGCCTTCACACAGTCCTCGCGCGTCACCGGGTCTTTCATCACGTAGTGCAGCTCGAAGCTGGCACCCTTCACGGCGCCCACCCAGATCTCCACCACGGCAGGGATGTTGCGGTATTCCAGTGTGCGCACGTAGCGGACTTTGTGTTCGACCACCAGGGCCATGATGCCCTCCGCAACATCGTTGAAGAGGGACACGGGAGGCTCGACGCCGGGCAGCCCGGCGCCGCGGGGCGGGCCGAACGCGGCGATGCGGGCTTCCTCCAGCATCCGTACGATCTGCACGTTGTTGATGTGCCCATAGGCGTCCATGTCGCCCCAGCGCATCGGCACCTGGACTTCGATGCGCCGGGGTGCGTCTGTATTCAGATCTGCGGTGCTCAGCTGTGCACCGCCGTCGAATCATCCACTGTGGTTTCCTCCACGTCTTCACCTGCGAACTGAGACATGTACAGGCTGTAGTAGGCACCTTGGAGTGTGAGAAGCTCGTTGTGGTTGCCCTGTTCCACGATCTTGCCGTTCTCCATCACCAGGATGGTGTCGGCGTCGCGAATGGTGGACAGGCGGTGGGCGATCACGAAGCTCGTCCGGTCGGTGCGCAGTGCGGCCATGGCCTTCTGCAGCAACAGCTCGGTACGCGTATCCACGGAGCTCGTGGCCTCGTCCAGGATCAGCAGCGAAGGATCGGACACGAAGGCCCGGGCAATGGTGATGAGCTGTTTTTCACCCGCACTGACGTTGCTGCCTTCCTCGTCGATGATGGTCTGGTAGCCGTCCGGGAGGGCGCGGACAAAGCGGTCCACGTAGGTGGCCTTGGCCGCCTCCATGATCTGCTCCTCCGTGGCGTCCAGCTTGCCGTACTTGATGTTGTCGTAGATGGTGCCGCCGAACAGCCACGCATCCTGGAGGACCATGCCTACCTTCGAGCGCAGCTCGGAACGGCTGAGCTCCTTGACGTCCACGCCATCCAGGGTGATGCGGCCGGAGTTGAGCTCATAGAAGCGCATGACCAGGTTGACCAGGGTGGTCTTGCCGGCCCCGGTGGGGCCCACGATGGCCACGGTGTGGCCCGGCTCGGCGCTGAAGGACAGGTCCTCGATGAGCGGCTTGTCCGCCACGTAGCTGAAGCTGACGTGCTGGAACTCGACATGCCCGTCGGTCTTGGCCGGCAGGTGCCCGGTGGCGGTCTCCTTGACCTCTTCATCGGCGTCCAGGAATTCGAAAACGCGCTCGGCAGAAGCCACGCCGGACTGCAGCATGTTGGCCATGCCGGCAATCTGGCCCAGCGGCTGGGTGAACTCACGCGAGTACTGGATGAAGGCCGTGGCATCGCCCAGGCTCATGGAGCCGGACGCCACGCGCAGGCCGCCCACGACGGCGATGCCCACATACGCCAGGTAGGACACGAAGTTCATGGCCGGGAAGATCACGCCGGAGACGAACTGCGCCCCGAAGGATGCCTTGTAGAGGGCCTCGTTGCGCTCGTCGAAACGCTCCAGCATGTCCGCGTCGCGGCCGAAGACCTTGACGAGGTCGTGGCCGGAGAACGATTCCTCGATCTGGCCGTTCAACGCCCCGGTGTTCTTCCACTGTGCGGCGAAGAGCTTCTGGCTGCGGGCGCCGATGACGCCTGCCACGATGCCGGAGAGCGGCAGCGCGATGAGGGCGATCAGTGCCAGCTCCCAGGAAACGATGAACATCATCACGATGATGCCCAGGACCGTCAGGACCGAGCTGACCAGCTGGGCGAACGCCTGCTGCAGGCCCTGCTGGACGTTGTCGACGTCGTTGGTCACCCGGGACAGGATGTCGCCGCGCTGGCGGGTGTCGAAGTAGTCCA
Organism: Arthrobacter cavernae; assembly: GCF_017368795.1. GTDB lineage: Bacteria > Actinomycetota > Actinomycetes > Actinomycetales > Micrococcaceae > Arthrobacter > Arthrobacter cavernae. The sequence goes on from NZ_JAFNLL010000002.1 coordinate 384,758, forward strand.
GCGGGAGCCGGTTGAGCTTGGACTGCACGTCATCCCGGAGCTTCCTGATGACCCGCATGACGATCCTGTTCAGCAACCAGCCTTGTGCCCAGAGGAACATGTTCGCCACGAAGTACATGAGGAGCACGATCGAGATCAGGAACGTCAGCCTGGGGAAGTCGATCCCGTTGGTGAGCTCCATCTTGGCCACCATGTCCGCGAAGTTGCCCTGCCCCTGCTGGCGCATGAGCTCCGCGAACTCTTCCTGCGTCACTCCCGGCGGGAGCTGCTTGCCCATGACGCCGCCGAAGATGACGTCCATGGCGTTGCCGAGGATCTTCGGGGCGATGACGTTCAGGACTACGGAGACCACCACGAGGCCGATCACGATGATCACGCCTGCGCCCTCCGGCTTCAGCAGGCCCATGAGGCGCTTGGCCGATGGCCAGAATGCCTTGGCCTTCTTGGCCGGCACGTCGCCGAACATGCCGCCATCGGCCTCGCCGGGAGTGTATTCCTCTTCGACGAAGTCGTCATCGTCGTAGTGCTGCCTGTGATCGCTCATGCCACTTCCTCCGCAGCCAGCTGTGATTCAACGATTTCCTGGTACGTGGGAGAGGTCTCAAGGAGTTCCTCGTGGGTCCCCCGGTCCACGATCCTGCCGTTGTCCAGGACCAGGATCTGGTCTGCGTCCGCGATGGTGGACACGCGCTGGGCCACGATGATGACTGTGGCGTCCTGGGTTTTCTCCCTGAGCGCCTTGCGGAGCCGGGAGTCGGTGGCGACGTCCAATGCCGAGAAGGAGTCATCGAACAGGTACACCTTGGGCTTGGTGACCAGGGCCCGGGCGATGCACAGGCGCTGGCGCTGCCCGCCGGAGACGTTGGTTCCGCCCTGGGCCACCCTGCGGTTCAGTCCCGAGGACTTTTCCTGGACGAAGTCCTTGGCCTGTGCCGTCTCCAGCGCATCCCACAGTTCTTCCTCCGTGGCGTCGGTCTTGCCGAAGCGCAGGTTGTGTTCGATGGTGCCGGAGAACAGGTAGGGCTTTTGCGGCACCGCGGCCACACGGCTGGTGATGTCCGCCCGGTCCAGTTCGGTGACCGGAACGCCGTCGAGCAGCACCTCACCGGAGGCGACATCGTAGAGGCGCGGCAGCAGGGACACCAGGGTTGACTTGCCGGCACCAGTGGATCCGATGATGGCGAGCGTCTGTCCGGGCTCGGCGGTGAAGGAGATGTTGCTCAGCACAGGAGCCTCGGCCCCCGGGTACTTGAAGGTGACGTCGCGGAACTCCACGCGCCCCTTCTTCTCGGCCGGAGCCACCGGCGACCCGGGGTCGTGGATGGAGGATTCGACGTCGAGCACTTCGCCGATGCGGTCCGCACATACCGAGGCGCGCGGGATCATCATGGCCATGAACGTGCCCATCATGACGGCGATGAGGATCTGTAGGAGGTATTGCAGGAAGGCGGTGAGGGCTCCCACCTGCATGTCGCCTGAATCCACGCGCTGGCCGCCAAACCACAGCACGGCCGCGGTGGAAAGGTGCAGGATCATGCCGATGGCCGGGAACATGAGGACGAACAGGTTGCCGATCTTGACCGACACCTCGGTCAGATCGCGGTTGGCCTCCCCGAAGCGCTTGGCCTCGTAGGGTTCACGCACGAAGGCACGGACCACGCGGATGCCGATGATCTGCTCGCGCAGGACGCCGTTGATGGAGTCGATCTTCTTCTGCATGGAACGGAACAAGGGCATCAGGCGGACCACGAGGTAGCCCACCACGGCGATCAGGATGGGCACGGACACCCATACAAGCCACGAAAGGCTGAGGTCCTCGCGCAGGGCCATGATGATGCCGCCGATGCACATGATGGGCGTGGCCACCATGAAGTTCAGGCCCATGAGCACCAGCATCTGGACCTGCTGGACGTCGTTGGTGCCGCGCGTGATCAGCGTGGGCGCGCCGAAGCGGTTGACGTCCTGGGCGGAGAATCCGCTGACCTGCCGGTAGACGCTGCGGCGCAGGTCCCGGCCGATCGCCATCGCCGTCCTGGCGCCGAAGTAGACGGCGGCGATGGCGGTCAGCACCTGGCCGAAGGCCACGGCGAGCATGAGGGCGCCCGTCCGCCAAATGAAGTCAGTATCGCCCCGGGAAACTCCCTCGTCAATGATCTTGGCATTGAGGCTCGGGAGGTACAGGGTGGCGATGGTGGACGCCAATTGGAAGATGAGGACGGCCAGAATTTGCGGCAAATACGGCTTGGAATAGCGCCGTATCAGTGTGACAAGCATGCCCACGGATCCTTAGAAAGAGTGCGCGAATGGGTTCGGGAAATTAGTATCAGCAGGGGCTGACAGTCTTGGAAGAACCACTCTACGAAATCCGTTGCCTCAGCGAAACATCCGCGGTCAAAGATCATCCCTGCGGAGTATTTCAGGTCTCGGCGGCCAATTTCCGCCTCCGTGCGGCAAACCCACTGCCAACAACTGAGTAGCTCCCAGTAGTCGCGTAACCCGAGCGAGTACTCTTTCGCCGTCGTCGCCGGTTTAGGCAGTAAAACACGAGTACCGACTACTCGCGACTATTTGAAGCGGCGCTCCTAGCCTGAAGAAATAGGCAAACTGATGGCTCTGCACCAGCAACCGTCGACCTGGCTGATGCATTACCTCTTCGATAGCGGTTGCCCGCGGCGGTCCGATCAGTTTCGATCAGATTGGATGGAAACCGCTATGAGACGATTCCTGGCACTGGTGGCCTTGGTGGCCGCCGTTTTGGGTTTCACCCACCTTGGCGTCATGACGCCGGCGTTGGCTGAGGGCGAAGAAGGGAAGAAGGTCACCATCTGCCACGCTACCGGCTCTGAGACGAACCCCTTCGTCGAGATCACCATCAGCGTCAACGCAGTCAAGGCCCACGAAAACCACCAGGGCCTCGAGGACATCATCCCGGCTCCGGCCGCAGGATGCCCGGGCGCTGTGGTTCCGCCGGTCGTCGACCCCCCGGCCGTCGTTCCCCCGGTAACCCCGCCGACCGTTGTTGTTCCCCCGGCAGCCCCGCCGACCGTTGTTGTTCCCCCGGCAGCCCCGCCAGCCGCTGTTCCCCCGGTGGCCCCGCCGGCGGCAGTCCCGGCTCCCATGGGCGTCGGAGCAGCTGCACCGGCAGCCATGAACCCCGGATTCGACGCGCAGACCGCAGTCGGCGAACGTACGGAAGCGGCAACTCCGCTGTCCCTGGCTGGCCTGGCAATGCTCCTGATGGCTGGAACCATCGTGGCTCTGCGGAGGAGGGCACGGACAAGGTAGGGATTTCACGGAGCAAATTAGTCTCGACTAACACGGGGGGCAATTCTAGACTAAGCACGTCAGCAAACTGACTATTCGCCGAAGGCAGCCGTCATCGGAAATCTCACTGTTTGTGGTGGATAGATGTTGGATAGCGGTTACCCGGACAGCCTGGTCAGTTTCGATCAGATTGAATGGAGAGCTGCGATGAGACGTATCTTTGCTCTGGCCGGGATTGTGGGCCTCGCTCTGCTCGGCACAAGCGCACCGGCAAATGCACACCCGCATGATGACGTGGAAGTTTGTGAAGAAATCGACAACAGCGGACCCAGCCACGGCGACCGCAGCGGACCCGGCCCCAGCGGACCCGCCCACGGCGACCGCAGCGGACCCGGCCACGGCTGCGTCCCGATGGTCGCTCCCCCGGCGCCGGTCGTCGTTCCGCCGGCCCCGGTCGTCGTTCCGCCGATGGTTACGCCCGTGGTTCCGGCAGCTGGCACGACGGTAGTCCCGGCAGTGGTTGCCCCTGCAGCTGCTCCGGCAGCGGCTGCCATGGCCCAGGGTGCTGCAGCCCCGATGGCAGTAAACCCGGGATTCAATGCGCAGACCGCAGCCGGCACCACAGGTGATTCCGGCCTCCTGATGTGGCCGGCTGGCGTGGCGCTGCTGCTCATGGCGCTTGCAACTGTGCGTCTGCGGAGGAGGGCACGGATAAGCTAGCAAAAGTTCAGGGAAATCAGCTTGGGCGCCGCACCACACGGTGCGGCGCCCATCCTATGAGAGCCAGGCAGGATCGGCATGCCAACTCGTCGCCTTCACAGAGCGGACGGCCCGCCCCGACCAAGGGGTCGCAACCGCGTAGACATTCTGGTGATCCTGTGCGGGGTCCTCGGCCTGTTGGCATTTCTGTTCTTGCCCGGAATGCTGGCCCCAGGCCCTGGCATTCCCGGGAGTTCCGTCACGCAGTCAACCCCGCCCGCTGCCGGACCGATCAGCGAAACAACCCTGCCGCCAACAGACAAAACCGGCATCCCGCCGTCGCCCGTCTATCCGGCAGCAGCAGCCCCAAGCCGGATCAGCTACCCGGCAGCGGACCTTGACGTGGTGGTCCATCCCTTCGAGCCAAGCAGCAGCGAAATGGAGAGCAGGACCCTCGTGCCACCCGAAACATTGGACGGCTACTGGCTGACCCTCTACGGGACGCCGGGCGCAGGCTCTGCGAACACCACGTACATCCTTGGCCACAGCTGGGAGGACCGCGACGCGCCTTTCAACCACTTGAGCTCGGCTGCCCGTCCCGGAGACCGGTTCACGGCAATCACGGCTTCCGGAACCATGACCTACACGGTGGACTCGGTCACCACGTACCTCAAGGGCTCCCTGAAGGACAGCCCCATCTGGGCCGTCGTGCCCAATCGGATTGTCCTGATCAGCTGCTACACCGAGGACCCCCAGGGCAAGAACGTTGTGGTGGTCGCCTCGCCGCTCCGGGGTCCCTGACACGTGTGTGCCGGGTCAGCCGCCCAGGTGGGTGGGGCCGAACATTTTCAGCAGCGTCTCAACCACGACGACGTTGGGACCGTCTGATTCAAATGCTGTCTTGAGCGCGTCCCCGACGTCCTCCGGTGCCACCCGGCGGGCCGGGACGCCGAAGGATTCGGCGAGTTTGACGAAGTCCGGTCGGGCCAGCTCGGTGGCCGTGGCCTTGCCAAAGGCGCCCACCATGTATTCGCGCAGGATGCCGTAGCCGCCGTCGTCCACGATCAGCCAGGTGACCGGGATGTTGTGCTGCTTGGCGGTGGCGAGTTCCGAGATGGAGTACATGGACGAACCGTCGCCGGACACGGCCAGCACGCGGCCGGGCTTGCCGGTGGTTTCCAGGCCCACGGCGCCTCCGATGGCCGCGGGGAAGCCGTAGCCGAGGCCGCCGGCACCTTGGGCGGAGTGGAACTCGCCGTCGCGGGCGTCCCAGCAGCTCCAGCCCCAGTACGCGGCGATGGTCATGTCCCAGAAGGTCTGCATGTCCGCGGGCACGGCCTCCCGGATGTCGGACAAGAACTTCAGTTCCTTGCCGAGGTCCTGGGATTCCAGGCGGGCCTTGACCCTGGCCAGGGAGTCCTTGACCAAGTCCTCGGGCGAGGTGCCGTGCCAGCTGCGCAGCGCCGAGTTTTCGGCCGTGCCGGCTGCTGCCAGCGCCTCGTCCAGGGTAGCCAGCGCCTGTCCGGCGTCGGCACGGATGCCCAGGCCGGGCCGGTTGGATTCCAAGACCCGGGGTTCGGCGTCGATCTGGATGATCCGGCCGCGCGGTTCGAACGTGAAGTAGTTGGACGTGACCTCGCCCAAGGAGGAGCCGATCACGATCAGCACGTCCGCGTCCTCCAGCAGGTCCGTCATGTACCGGTCCTCGATCCAGGACTGCAGCGAGAGTTCGTGGTTCCACGGGAACGCGCCGTTGCCGCCGGGGGTGCAGATGACCGGGGCCCGCAACTGCTCGGCAATCGAGAGCAGGGACTTCTCGGCCCGGCCGCGGCGCGTACCGCCGCCGGCAATGATGGCCGGACGCTCCGCCGTCGAGAGCCATTTCACGGCTTCGCGGACCAGCTCCACGCGCGGCGGGTTGTCTGCGGCTTCGGCGAGGGCGTCCTCCACCGGGGGCACCATGATGGGGTCCAGGAGCACGTTCTGCGGGATCTCGATCCACACCGGGCCCTGGGGCGAGGAGATGGCCTCGGTCCAGGCGTCCTGGATGGCGGACGGGATGCCGGAGGCGTGCTGGATGAGGCGCTGGCTCTTGGTGACGTTGGCGGCCGAGGCCTTCTGGTCATCGAGCTGGTGCAGCATGCCCTTGCGGCGCGCGCCCAGGCCCTCGAGGGGAATCTGGCTGGCCACAACCACCATGGGGACGCCGGTGGCGTAGGCCTCCTGGAGACCGGCGAGGGACGTCAGTGCGCCCGGGCCGGTGGACAGGAACAGCACGCCCACCTCGCCGGTGGCGCGGGAATAGCCGTCCGCGGCAAAGGCCGAGTTGTTCTCCACGCGGGAGGACACGAAGTGCAACTTTCCGCGGCCCATGGCATCAAAAAGGCCCAGGGCGTGCTGGCCGGGGATGCCGAAGACGGTCTTCGCACCGAGCGCTTCGAGGGTCTCGACGACGAGGTCCCCGCCGTTGCGCTGGGGTCCGGCAGGGGCCTCCGGCCGCGAGGGGCCCCCGGCCGAGCTTGCAAGGGTGGGGAGCAGCTGGGGACTCACTTGGTTCCTCCGGCCGTTTGAGTGGCGGCGGCGAGCTCGGCCATGCGGGCGCCGAGGGCCTGGGCGGCATAGCCGTTGGGGGTGCCCTGGCGGTCGCCTTCCACGGCGTTGTCCGCCATGAGGGTAACGAGTTCGTAAGCAACGTGGCTGCCTGCGACGCCGGTGATTTCAGCGTGGTCGTAGGCCGGGGCAACTTCCACGATGTCTGCGCCCACGAGGTTCATGCCCCGGAAGCCGCGGATGATTTCGAGGAGCTCGCGGCTCGTGATGCCGCCGGCTTCCGGCGTGCCGGTGCCCGGCGCGTGGGCCGGGTCCAGGACGTCGATGTCCACGGAGATGTACAGCGGACGGTTGCCGATGCGATCGCGGATCTTGGCCACGGTTTCCACAACGCCCTGGTAGTAGACGTCGGCCGAGGTGACGATGCCGAAGCCGAAGCGGTGGTCGTCGTCGAGGTCCTTCTTGCCGTACAGCGGACCGCGGGTGCCCACGTGGCTGATGGCCTCGGTGTCCAGGATGCCTTCTTCGACGGCGCGGCGGAACGGGGTGCCGTGGGTGTACTCGGCGCCGAAGTAGGTGTCCCAGGTGTCCAGGTGGGCGTCGAAGTGCAGCATGGCGACCGGCTCGCCGGCCCGTTCGGCGGCGGCACGGAGCAGCGGCAAGGCGATGGTGTGGTCGCCACCGAGGGTGACGAGCTTGCTGCCGTTGGCCGTCAGATCCAGCGCATTCTGCTGGATGGTCTCGATGGCCTCGTTGATGTTGAACGGGTTCACCGCCATGTCGCCGGCGTCGGCTACCTGGATGTTCTCGAAGGGGCTGACGTCCCAGGCCGGGTTGTACGGGCGCAGCAGGCGGCTGGCTTCACGCACGTGGTTGGCGCCGAAGCGCGCACCGGGGCGGTAGGAAACGCCGGAGTCGAAGGGGACGCCGACCACGGTGACATCGGCCTTGGCGACCTGGTCCAGCCGCGGAAGGCGGGCGTAGGTGGCGGCACCGGCGTAGCGCGGGATGCGGGACGAATCAATGGGGCCGAGGTTCCCGTTGGCCTCAATACGAAGCTCTTCCAAAATACGCCTCTCCTTGCTGGATAGGTGGGGATCGATAGATGACTGTGACACCCATCATACACTCAAAGTTGCCTTATATGCATCATATGTTTACAAACTAATCAACGTGCCGAAGAAATAACGACGGCGGGCGGTCACCTGGGGCGCCCGCCCGCCGTCAGGCACGGGCCGCAAGGCCCCGCCCAAGGATCAGTTGTACGTCACGCTCAGCAGAAGAGCCTTGAGCTGCGCGTATTCGGGCGTGGCCACCCAGGCCCGGGCGGCTTCAGGCGAAGGGAAGCCGGGAGAGTCGATGTATACCCGGAAGATCGCCGCACCATTGGGCAGGACCACCTGGCCGTTGCCGCTGCTGACGCTTCCGGATCCCAACTCGGCGGCTGGGCGGACGTCCATGTAGAAGTGGTCATTGACGTCGATATAGCTATCCCGGAAGAAGCCGAACGTCGGCTCCCCAAAGGCAGCCAGCCCGGGAACGGGCGCGGAGTCAAAGACGGTACGGTCCACCGGGCCGGATGCACCATCACCATAGGAGCCACTGACGATGAACGCCACGTCCTTGCCGCGGTGGTCGCTCAGCACCGCCTCGACGCAGTCGGCTGGACCGCCGGGCAGTGTTGGACCCGGGTTGGTGCGGATGGACCAATTGGCCGGATAGGCAAAGGAGATATGCCCGTCCGGGAAGGTGAAGGTCTTCAGCGCGGGCGCCGGCACCTTTGCCTTGTCTCCGGCGGTCTTTTCCGCACCGGCCTTTTCCGCACCGGCCTGCGTCACCGAGGTCAAGGTGAGCGCTGAACCGGAGCCCCGGTCCGCCGTCGAGCCTGGTACGGGCGCCGGCGAACATGACGCGGTGGCGGAAGCGAGCGCAATCGCCAGGGCAGCCCCGGCCGCAGCTTTCCCAAAAGATGCAGCTTTCTTGAATTCTGCCGCTTTCCCGAATCTTGCAGAGTGCATTGTCTTCCCCAATCGTGAACAAGGGTCCTGACGGATGGGCGGGGCGCTTGCCCCGTCACCCCATTAGTTTCCCGAGGAGCCACAGTTATTACATCGTCTGGAATAATTTTCTCCCGGGCAATAAATGAGACGCCCGTCACAAGCGGCGTAAAGATTCCATAAAAACCGGCGTCCCGCCGTCGGGCCCGGCCATACGCTCCTTGTGAGGCAGCTCCCGTGCTGCGCGAAAGGACCACGTGACAACCCTGACCAGGCCCCCGGCCGACCCCTCCGACCACCGGAAGCACCAGCCCCATCGGCTCAAGGCCTGGCTGCTGGAGGGCATGCCGGAGCCATCGGGAAAGCGGCGTCCGCATGCCGGGACCGACGAAGCCCACAAGGCCCAGTCCTGGTGGAAGGTCATGTGCCTCACCGGCCTGGACTACTTCTCCACCCTCGGCTACCAGCCTGCGATTGCGGCCCTGGCGGCCGGCCTGCTCTCGCCACTGGCCACCATCGTCCTCGTGGTTGTCACTCTGGCCGGGGCCTTGCCGGTATACCGGCGCGTTGCGCAAGAGAGCCCCCGCGGCGAAGGCTCCATCTCCATGCTCGAGCGCCTGCTCCCCCGCTGGGGCGGCAAGCTTTTCGTGCTCGCCTTGCTCGGCTTCGCGGCCACGGACTTCATGATCACCATCACCCTGTCCGCCGCGGACGCCACGGCCCACGTAATCGAGAACCCCTTCGCCCCGCACTTCCTGGAAGGGCAGCAGGTGGTGATCACGCTGGCGCTTATCGCCGGGCTTGGCGTTGTCTTCCTGCGCGGCTTCAAGGAAGCCATCAACGTGGCGGTCGTCCTGGTGGCCGCGTTCCTGGCACTGAACCTCGTGGTTATTTTCGTCTCGCTCGGCCACGTCTTCACCGATGCCCGGGTCATCAGTGACTGGTGGACGGCACTGACCACCTCACACGGCAACCCCGTCCTGATGATCGCCGTCGCCCTGATCGTGTTCCCGCGGCTTGCCCTGGGGCTCTCGGGCTTTGAGACCGGCGTTGCGGTGATGCCGCAGATCAAGGGCGCCCCCGGCGACACGGAAGAGAACCCGGCCGGACGAATCAGGGGGGCCCGGAAGCTGCTGACGACGGCGGCCCTCATCATGAGCTCGTTCCTGGTCACCTCCAGCTTCACCACGGTCATGCTGATCCCGGCCGCCGAGTTCGAGCCTGGCGGCTCGGCGGAAGGCCGCGCCCTGGCGTACCTGGCCCACAAGTTCCTGGGCGATGGCTTCGGCACCGTGTACGACATCAGCACCATCGCGATCCTCTGGTTCGCGGGCGCCTCAGCAATGGCCGGACTGCTGAACCTGGTGCCGCGCTACCTCCCCAAGTACGGCATGGCCCCGGCATGGGCCCGCGCACTGCGGCCGCTCGTACTGGTCTTCACTGCCATCGCGTTCGCCGTCACCATCATCTTCAAGGCCGATGTCAACGCCCAGGGCGGCGCTTACGCAACCGGCGTCCTCGTGCTGATCACCTCCGCCTCAATCGCCGTTACGCTCTCCGCGCGGCGCAAACGCCAGCGCCCGCAGTTCATCGGCTTCGGCGTGGTGTCCCTCGTGTTTATCTACACCACAGTGGTCAACTCCGTGGAGCGCCCCGACGGCCTCAAGATTGCGGGCATGTTCATCCTGGGCATTCTGCTGGTGAGCTTCGCTTCCCGCATCCGGCGCGCCTTCGAACTGCGCGCCACGCACATCAAGATGGACGAGAAAGCCCTCGAATTCACGGCCGCCAACGAGGAAGGGCCCATCCGGATCATCGCCCACGAGCCCAAGCGGCTCAGCGCCGACCGGTACCGCGAAAAGCTCTCCCATGCGGAGCAGGCCAACCACCTGCCCGCGGACAGCGATGCGGTGTTCATCGAAATCATCGTGGACGACAGCTCGGACTTCGAACAGGAGCTGCAGGTGGTGGGCAAGGAACGGCACGGCTTCAAGATCCTGGAGGTCCACAGCAACAACGTGCCCAACACCCTGGCCGCGGTTCTCCTGCACATCCGCGACGTCACCGGCCTCATGCCGCACATCTATTTCCGCTGGACCGAGGGCAACCCGATTGCCAACCTGAGCAAGTTCCTGTTCTTCGGCGAGGGCGAGATCGCCCCGGTCACCCGCGAAGTGCTGCGCGAAGCCGAGCCGGACATCACCCGGCGCCCCTGGGTGCACGTGGGGTAGCGGCCCTCCGTTTCGAGGGTTCCCTGCGCACTAGATGGGTCGAATAATCGGGTGCGCAGGGAACCATCTAAACGGGCAGGAAACCAGGCCTACCGGCTTGCGGCGGGAACCAGAATCCAGAGGACCTCGACGGTCTCGTCGGTGGGGTTGACCCAGGTGTGGGGCTCCCGGCCGGGGAAGGACAGGGTGTCGCCCTCCTCGAGTTCGTATTCCTCGTTGGTGAGGATGAGCTTGATGCGCCCCTTGACCACATGAAGGACGTCGACGTCGCAGTCCACGGCGTAGAGCTCGGACTCACCGCGGCCGCGGGGTTCGATGATGGCCTGCAGGATCTGCAGGCGGCGCTCGGAACGGGCCGTCAGCAGCCGTTCGACAATCCCTTCGCCGCCGAGCGAAATCCTGGGGCCGTCGTCACGCCGGGTCAGATGGGTTTCCGGGGCCGCAAACAGCTCACCGACGGACACCGACAGGACCTGGCACAGCGTCACGAGCGAGGCGACCGACGGCGACGTCAGGTCCCGCTCCACACGGCTGAGGAATCCCTTGGTCAGGCCGGTGGCGTCCGCAACCTGTTCGATGGTGAGACGCTGCGACTGGCGGGCTGCGCGGATTCTGGAACCAATGGCAACAGGTACATTGCTCGGTTCAACGGGTAGAGCCTTCATTCACGAACCTTTCAGGCCGCCCAGGCGGCCCTGTCATTGCAGCCATACTAACGGGATTGCGCTCCATTCCGGCCTGCAAACACATTTACGGCACCCCGATTGTTGACTGTTACTCCGATCACAACGTATTCTCATAGGCAACAAGTGTTGTTTGTCAGGCATACATCACAGACCCATCCCCCAAACCATCAGCGCAGAGACTTCGGCGATACGCAGGAGTATCGTCGGAAAACCCCCAACACTCTGCGCATCAGCTCCAGGGAGCCAACCATGGACTCTTCGTTCATCAACATCGCGATAGTAGTGGTGTATCTGCTCGCCATGCTGGCCTTCGGCTGGTGGGGCAAGTCCCGTACGAAAAACAACAGTGACTTCTTGGTGGCAGGACGCCGACTGGGCCCGTTCCTCTACACCGGCACCATGGCAGCCGTCGTCCTGGGCGGTGCCTCCACGGTTGGCGGCGTGGGCCTCGGCTACAAGTTCGGCATCTCCGGCATGTGGCTCGTGGTCGCCATCGGCGCCGGCGTGCTCCTGCTGAGCCTGCTCTTCGCCGGCACCATCCAGAAGCTGAAGATCTACACGGTCTCCCAGATGCTGACGCTCCGCTACGGCAGCACGGCCACGCAGACTTCCGGCATCGTCATGCTGGCCTACACGCTCATGCTGTGCGCCACGTCCACCGGCGCCTACGCCACCATTTTCGTGGTGCTGTTCGGCTGGGAGCGCTGGCTGGCCATCGCCATCGGCGGCGCGATCGTCCTGGTGTACTCCACCATCGGCGGCATGTGGTCCATCACCCTGGCCGACCAGGTGCAGTTCGTCATCAAGACGGTCGGCATTTTCTTCCTCATGCTGCCGTTCGCCCTGAACGCAGCCGGCGGCCTGGACGGCATCCGTGCCCGCGTCGACGCCAGCTTCTTCCAGATCGACGGCATCGGCCTGCAGACCATCATCACGTACTTTGTGGTCTACACCCTGGGCCTGCTGATCGGGCAGGACATCTGGCAGCGCGTCTTCACCGCCAAGACCCCCACGGTCGCCCGCTGGGGCGGCGCCACCGCCGGCGTCTACTGCATCCTCTACGGCCTCGCCGGCGCCCTGATCGGCATGGCAGCCAACGTTGCCCTGGCTGGCATTGAGATCAAGGCCAAGGACGACGTCTACGCCGAGGTCGCCACGCACCTGCTCCCGATCGGCATCGGCGGCCTCGTGCTCGCCGCCGCCGTTGCGGCCATGATGTCCACCGCCTCCGGCGCACTGATTGCTGCCGCCACCGTTGCCCGCGCCGACGTCATGCCGTTCGTGGCCAGCTGGTTCGGCAAGAACGTGGACACCTCCGATTCCGACAACCCCGAGCACGACGTCAAGGCCAACCGCTACTGGGTCCTGGGCCTGGGCATCGTCGCGATCATCATCGCCATCAGCACCAAGGACGTCGTGGCGGCCCTGACCATCGCCTACGACATCCTGGTGGGCGGACTCCTCGTCGCCATCATCGGCGGCCTGGTCTGGAAGCGCGGCACGGGCATCGCCGCCGCCGCCTCCATGGGAGTTGGCTCCGTGATCACTCTGGGCACCATGATCGTCCTCGAAATCAACGCCAAGGCGCCGCTGGACGGCATCTACGCCAACGAGCCCATCTACTACGGCCTGATCGCATCGGCAGTGGTCTACGTGGCGGTTTCACTCGCCAGCAAGCCCACCGACCCCGCCGTGATGAAGGCCTGGACGGACCGCGTCGCCGGCACCAAGCTGGCGGAGGAAGAGGTACCGGCCCCCACCGCGTAGGGTCCCGGAACTGCATTAACCACGACGGCGGTGCCGCCCCTTACGCGGGGGCCGCGCCGCCGTCGGGCTTTTGCGGTGAACGTTGCGGTACAGGTGAATCGTTGCGGTACAGTGGTGCCAGCTTCAAGAGATGTGGCGCCAAGCTCCGACTTGCCACGCACCAACCCCATGTTCCCGGGTGGTTCGGATGAGGAAGCGGCCCGGCTTCGGACCAGAGACAACCGAGCGGGCAAGAGCATCTCCCCCAAGGAGCAGGCACGTGCCGTACTATCCCGACGTCGTCCACACCCAAGCAGAACCCGCCTCAGTCCGTGTCATTCCGGGCGTCGACCTCTTGCTCGGCACGGTGACGTTCATTGTTGACGGGGAGCTTGTGCGCCATTGGCACCACGAACCCCGGCTGATCGCGGACGCCCTGAGCCAGTCTGTGCGCCCGGCCCGCTGGTTCCCGGCCACGCAGACCCTTTCATTGACAGTGGCGGCCAGGGGCCGGCAGGCAGGCGTCGAAAAGCGCTTCAGCTTCGCGCCGAGTCCATAGAGCGGGGAAGCTCAGATTTCCTCCTCGGGCTCGCGGAAAGCATCCACTTCGTCCAGGGGAACCACGCGTTCCTCGTCGGCTGGGGCCTCGTCGTCCTCTGTCCAGGCCTCGTCCACTACCTCGTCCTCGTTGTAGTCATAGGCGGGGTCGGACTCGATGGTTGGCCGGTCCGGATGCCTGGCGTGTGATTCGGTGGTGTCCATGATGCAACCTCCGTCCGAGGGGGCTGAAGCGAGCCCCTGCGCGTACGGGATCAGTGCCGCCCCGTCCCTGTCCTTCCATCTGAGCACTGCCTGTTGCAGGGGTCAAGGCACCTTTCTCCGGCAGGCGCCACGGAATTGTTTTTACGGTGCGCCTAAGAAATCCTTTGAGGAACACCGGCCAAAAATCCCCTGAAATTCACGGTAAAGTGGGCGTGCAATGGAGCCGCAAAAGCCCCAGCAAGCACAGGAGTAGAAGTGCAGAAGCACCAGGAATCCCACCATACGTCGAGCCCCGCTCCGGACGCAGCACCCATCCTCGAAGAAGCCCCCACAGCCGCAGAATCCCCCCTGTGGACCCCGGCCGACACCGCAGGCTCCCGCCCGGCGCCGTCGTCGTCGGACATCCGCCGCTGGCGCCAATACCTGGCCGATGAACGCGCCGAGGCCGCCGTCTACCGCGAACTCGCCCTGCGCCGCGAAGGCGAGGAACGCGAAATCCTCCTGGCCCTCGCCGACGCCGAAGGCCGGCACGAGGCCCACTGGCTGCGGCTCCTGGGCGAACATGCGGGCATGCCCAAGGGGGCATCCACCCGCAGCCAGCTGCTCGGCTTCCTGGCGCGCCACTTCGGCTCCGTGTTTGTGCTGGCACTCGCCCAGCGCGCCGAAGGCCGCTCCCCCTACTCAAGCGATCCCTCGGCCACCGCTGCCATGGCCGCCGACGAGCAGATCCACGAAGAAGTGGTCCGTGGCCTGGCGACACGGGGCCGCAACAGGCTCTCCGGCACCTTCCGCGCTGCCGTGTTCGGCGCCAACGATGGCCTGGTCAGCAACCTGTCCCTCGTCATGGGCATGGCCGCCACCGGCGTTCCCAGCCCCGTGGTGCTGATGAGCGGCGTGGCGGGCCTTCTGGCCGGCGCCCTGTCCATGGGCGCAGGCGAATACGTATCGGTCCGCTCCCAGCGCGAACTGCTGAACGCCACCCGGCCCACCCAGGCCACCCTGACCGCTGCTCCATCCCTGGACTTCGAACACAATGAGCTCGTCCTGGTGTACCTGGCCCGTGGCATGAGCCATGAAGCAGCCGAGCACCGCGCGGCCGAACGCATGGGCCTCTACAGCTGCGATTGCGATCCCAGCCTCTCCCTGCAGCCTGAAGCCGAGGAGCCTGAGGACGAGCACGAGACGGTCGGCTCCGCCTGGGGTGCGGCCCTGTCCAGCTTCTGCTTCTTCGCCTCCGGCGCGATCGTACCGATCCTGCCCTTCCTCTTTGGCATGAGCGGCCTGGCTGCGCTGCTGGTAGCTGGCGTGCTGGTGGGCGTGGCACTCCTGGCGACGGGCGCCGTCGTCGGACTGCTCTCCGGAACGTCTCCCTTGAGCCGCGGCCTGCGGCAGTTGGCGATCGGAATCGGTGCGGCTGCCGCCACCTACGGTCTGGGGCTCGCGTTTGGTGCTGTGATCGTCTAGGGTCACCCATGGACGGCACCTCGTGCCCGACCTAAGCTGGTCTGAGTGGCCGACGGCGGCAATCACCGCCCGTTTGATGCCGCCTGGCAGGGGGTTCAATGGAACCTTATGGGTCGCCGCGCTGGCCTGACCCCTATGTCCCTCCGCCCCGGGAAGGGCTGCGGCACAGCAGCATTGCCGCGGTCCTGTTCCTGCTGGGAATCATTGCCTTGGTGTGCGCCGGCGCCTATTTCAGTGGCGATCTGCGGCCCGCGTTGTTCGGCGCGGAGCAGGACAGCCAGGTCTCCCGGCCCGGAGCTCTTCCGTTCGGCCAACGCCGGGATCCGGTTCCCGGCATCGAGGAGGCCAATGCGCCCCTGGGCAGTCCGCCGCCGTTCACCTGGCCCAGCGATTCCTACAAGTTCCTTGCGGTCAAAGGTGACGGTTCACCGTTGACGTACTCACCGTGCCGTCCCATCCACTACGTGGTGAACACGGACCTGGCACCGGCGTCCTGGCAGCGGCTGCTCGAGGATGCCATTGAGGAGGCCAGCTGGGCTTCCGGGCTGCAGTTCGTCTACGACGGGACGACGGACGAAACCCCGTCAAGCAACAGGGCCGGCTACCAACCGGACAGGTACGGGGACCGCTGGGCGCCAGTGCTGATCGCCTGGACCACCCCGGGCGTGGTGCCGCGCCTGGATGGGCAGACCGTGGGGCTGGCTGGAAGTTCGTCCATCGGTCTGAGCAATGGCTACAAAGCGTACGTCACCGGTTCTGTTTCCCTGGATGCCCCGCAGTTCCACGGCATCCTGGATTCTCCCAGCGGCGAGGCGATCGGGATCGCCGTCATCATGCACGAGCTGGGGCATTTGCTGGGCCTGGACCACGTCAGTGACCCCGAACAGCTTATGTTCGATGAAGCGTCCTGGGTCCGCGACTATGCCGCAGGGGACCGGGCCGGCCTGGCCAGGCTCGGCACGGGCCCCTGCAGCAAGGACTTCTAAGCAGCGACGACGGCGAGGTTCCGGGTCAGGAGGGCTCTCCGACCGCGAGAGGTGCCTGGACAGGCTGCTGCCCCGTGTTGTGCCTGCCGGCGTGCCGTGTGTCCTCTTCCAATGCCACGAAGCTGCGGTGGACCCGCGGGCCGAGGACGGCGTAGGACGCCGCGCTGGTCAGGCCGCCTGCCAGCCAGGAGAGATCCCAGCCGCCCAGGGCCACGGCGATGGGGCCCTGCATGACGGGGATGAGTCCGTACATGAACAGCCAGGTGGCGAAGATTCCGAGCAGGAGCGAGATGACGCCGGCCCAGTTGACCACCGGCAGGCGGCGGGTTCCGACGCCGTCGAACAGCCGTTCCACCTTGCCCGGCCAGCGCTTCTCGAGCCAGAAGTAGTGCACCAGCATGACGCCGCCCCAGGCTGCCACCCAGGCCACGAGGCCGATCAGCCAGGCATCCAGGACCGCGGCAAAGTCTTCCTGGAAGATGAAGAACACCACCGCGATGAGGGAGAAGACGCCCACGAACAGGTTCAGCTTGTGGCGGCTGATGGTGATGTCCAGTGCCTGGGTTGCCACGGAGAATGTGTAGATGTTCAGGATGTTGGTGGCAATGGGGCCGTGCAGGACCATCAGCAGCACGGGCAGCGCGAGGACGCCGAAGTTCTGCACGATCAGTTTGCCGGGGTCCACCTCGCCGCTGTTGGTGGCGAGGCTGGCGCCGAGAATGCCGAGCCACACGACGGGGATGAACTGGCCCAGGACGGAGGCCAGGTAGACCTTGCGCTTGGGGACGGAGGTGCTGACAAAGCGGGAGTAGTCGGCGGCGTAGGTGAACCAGGTGATGCCCCAGCCGATGCCGATGGCGGTCATCACGGCGCTCATGGCGGCGATGCGCTCGGAGCCTTCCAGGATGTTCCCGGCAGGGCCTGCGTAGCCCCAGTCGATCTTCATGCCGAACCAGGCAACGGCGGACATGACGGCCAGGATGATGATGGTAGGCGGGACGGTCCACTTTTCGAAGGCCGCGATGGCCTTGTAGCCGAACCAGGCGATGGCCACCTGCGCGGCCATGATGCCCGTGGCGACGCCGATCTTCCAGCCGTAGTTGTGGGCCTCCGGATCCACCCAGCCGAGCGTTCCGAAGAGGGCCATGACGAGGTCCAGGATGATCCAGGTGTTGACCGCGCACCAGCCGATCACGAGAAGCGCCTGGATGGCGGCCGGCAGGTAATTTCCGCGGCGGCCGAAGGCTGCGCGGGCCAAGACCATGCCGGTGGCGCCGGTCTTCTGGCCCAGCAGGACGAAGCAGCCGAACAGGAGCATGCCGATCAGGTTCCCCAGGACCAGAACGATGACGGTGTCGGCAAAGCCGAGGCCGAGATGGATGCCGAGGGCGCCGAGCACCCAGTTGATGGGGGCGAGGTTTGCGCCGGCCCAGATCCAGAACTGGCCAGATACCTTCCGAGTCCGCGCTGACTCGGGAATGGGCTGAAGCCAGGCTTCGACGTCTTCGGCCGGCGCCGTTGCCGAGCCTGACTGCGTCGAGGAGAGGTTGTCTTGCATGGGGAGAGCCTCCGTAAGTGAATGGGATAGTTCCAGATTATGTGGCTCTGATCACAGCAACAAGATACGATGTGTCAAAAGGAAATCCAACTTGAGTTACGGAGTGTCATGCCAATATTGCTGAGTGAGATTCTGGATCACCCCAGCTTCCGCTCCGCCGATCCATTGGTCCGATCCCTGGCGGAAACTGCGGGCTCCAGGCCCGTCCGATGGGTGCACTCCAGCGAGGTCCTGGACATCGCGCCGCTACTGCTTGGCGGCGAACTCCTCCTCAGCGGCGGGATTGCCCTGGCCACAGCCACGGATGAGCGCCGGGTGGACTACATCCGTGAACTCGCCGAACGCGAGGTGGCGGCGCTCGCCCTGGAAACAGGCGGTGCGCTCCCGGCCATTCCGGCGTCCATGCTGGACGCGGCGGAGCAGCTGGGGCTGCCCCTCGTGGAACTGCGCAGCGTGGTGCCGTTCGTTGGAATCATGCAGAGCATCAACTCCATGCTGGTGTCCGAGTCCGTGGTCCAGCTCCAGAAGGCCGACCAGGCCACCCATGCCATGGCTGCCGAGTTGGCCCACGGCGGGAAGCTGGACCAGATCTTGGCCGTGCTTGCGAGAATCATCGATTCCGCGGTCACGCTGCTCTCACCCAGCGGCGCGCCGATCGCCGGCGCCCTGCCGCCCGCCGCTGCTGAACGGGCGCGCGGTTCCGCCGAAGCGGCGCGCGGTTCCGTGATCAGTATCGATGTTCCGGTCCGGGGCGTGCTGCTGGCGCGGCTTGAGATTGACGTGCCCGACGGCGCCGACGCCGGCCTCGCGCGCGTGGCCGGGGACCGCGCCGTCGACATTCTCGGCCTCGCCCTGCTCCAGCGGACGCAGCCGGGCTTGCACGAGATGGCGGGCACCGAACTGATGCGCGCCATCATCTCGGGCAGCCAGCCATGGCGCCTCCAGGAGCTCGGGCCGGCGGCGGGATTTCAGGCCGATGCCGCAGTGGTGGCCGTGGTCATCCGGTCGCGGGATTCGCAGCAGCTCCGGGCCACCGTTGACAAGATCCTTCACGACGGCGGCCTTAAGAGCGCCAGCTACGTGGAACATGCCGAACTCATCGCACTCGTGGCGCTGCCCGAGGCGTCGGCGCAGGCGGCGCGGGCGGAACTCCTGGCGGCACTGGCGGGGCTGCCCGTCGAGCAGGTGACGGCCGCCGCCGTCGGGCCACTGGCAAGCAGCATTGCGCAGGCCGGCTGGTCACTGGCCGGGGCCCGAAGGTCATTGGAGCTCGCCGCAGCGGCAGCAGGCGGTGCCGTGATCGACGCCGAGGCACTCGCCGTCGAGCTTCTGGCGGTGGAGAGCCTGGCACCAGACGCCCGGGCGGACTTCGTCAGGCGCCAACTGGACCCCGTGCTGCACCATGACGCGCAGCGCCAGTCGCAGCTGCTGGCAACGCTGGCCGTGTGGCTGGATTCGGGCTGCAACACGGCGCAGGCGGCACGGGAACTGCATCTGGAGCGTCAATCGCTGCACCACCGGCTCCAGCGCATTTTTGAACTGTGCGGCGGCGACCCACGAAAAACGGGCCGGCTGGCTGCCCTCCATCTGGCAACCCGCCTGGCCCGTCTTTAGGTACCGGTTAACGCCAAATCGCGGGTTCCCGTCCTGCTCGACGTTTCGCAACATCGAGCGGGGATGGGAACCCGCGATTTGGGCGTACCCGGCGCCCTACTTCAGCACGATCGTCCGGTTCCCGTTCAGGATGATCCGGCCCTCGCAGTGCCAGCGCACGGCGTTGCTGAGGGCCTTGCATTCCGTGTCGCGGCCGGCGGCCACCAGGTCGTCCGGTCCGAACGTGTGGTCCACCTCCACTACCTGCTGCGAGATGATGGGTCCTTCATCCAGTTCACCGTTGACGTAGTGCGCGGTGGCACCAACGGTCTTGACCCCTCGGGCGTAGGCCTGGTGGTACGGCTTGGCACCCTTGAAGCTCGGCAGGAACGAGTGGTGGATGTTGATGGCCCGGCCGTCCAGCTTGCGGGCGAGCTCGTCACTGAGCACCTGCATGTAGCGGGCCAACACCACGAGTTCCACATCCAGTTCGTCGATGATCTCCAAGAGCCGAGCCTCCGCCGCGGGCTTCGTAGCCGCGGTGACGGGTACGTGGAAGAACGGAATCCCGTGCCACTCCACCAACCCTTGGTGGTCGGTGTGGTTGGACACGACACCCACCACATCAATGGGCAGCTCACCGATCCGCGCACGGAACAGCAGGTCATTCAGGCAGTGACCGAACTTGGACACCATGATGAGGACCTTCCGCTTGGAACCCTGACGCTCCAGCTGCCAGTTCATCCCGTACTTCTCGCCCACAGGGGAAAACGCCGCGCGCAGCGCGTCCACGGTGGAGTCATCACCAGGGGAGGCGAAGTGCACGCGCATGAAGAAGTGCCCTTCAGCGCGGTCGCCAAATTGCTTGTTGTCGATGATGTCGCAGCCATGTTCCAGCAGGAAGCCGGATACGGCGTGCACGATTCCGGGTCCCTCCGGGCAGTCGAGCGTGAGGACATGCTCCACGGTGGTCCCGGAAAGGGACTCAGGAGCAGTTTCAGTTTGGATGGCAGTCATGGCTAGCACTCCACTACGTTGACGGCGAGGCCTCCGCGGGAGGTCTCCTTGTACTTGCTTTTCATGTCGGCACCTGTCTCCCGCATGGTCTTGATGGCTTTGTCCAGGGATACCTTGTGGCTGCCGTCGCCATGCAGGGCAAGGCGGGCGGCATTGATGGCCTTGACGCTGGCGATGGCATTTCGCTCGATGCAAGGGATCTGCACCAGGCCGCCCACGGGATCACAGGTCAAGCCCAGATTGTGCTCGATCCCCACCTCGGCGGCGTTCTCCACCTGCCCGGGCGTTCCGCCCAGGACCTCGCAGAGACCGGCGGCCGCCATCGAGCAGGCCGAGCCGACCTCGCCCTGGCAGCCGACCTCGGCCCCGGAAATCGAGGCATTGATCTTGAAGAGAATCCCGACGGCGGCCGCCGCCAGCAGGAAGCGGACGACGCCGTCGTCGTTGGCTCCCGGCACGAACTTGGTGTAATAGTGCAGGACCGCCGGCACGATGCCGGCCGCCCCGTTGGTGGGTGCCGTCACGATCCGGCCGCCCGCGGCGTTTTCCTCGTTGACGGCCAGGGCGAACAGGTTCACCCATTCCATCGCGAGCAGTGGGTCTGAAGGATTGGATCCAGCCCCCACGGCCTTCGTTGCGGCGTCGGTGGCGGCAAGCGTCTTGAACAACGACGGCGCCCGTCGCCTCACCTTCAAGCCGCCCGGCAGGATGCCTTCCGCGGCACAGCCGTTGTCCACGCATTCGCGCATGACGGCCCAGATGCCGAGCAGTCGTTCGCGGAGCTCGGCCTCGCTGCGCCACACGAGCTCGTTGGCGAGCATGATGTCCGAGATGGATTTTCCTTCGCGGGCGCAGATTGCCAGCAGTTCATCCGCGGTGGCGAAGGGGTAGGGCAGCACGGTGGTGTCGGCAACCACCTTGTCGGTGCCGGAGGCGTCGCCGTCCACCACGAAGCCGCCGCCGATCGAATAGTAGCTGCGCTCCCGCAGCACCTCCCCGCTGTGGTCCAGCGCTCGGAAGGTCATGCCGTTCGGGTGGGCCGGAAGGGACTTCCGGCGGTGCAGGACCACGTCCTCGTCCCAGTTGAAGTCCACCCGGTGGTGGCCGCCGATCCTCAGTTCGGCGTCCAGCGCGGCGGCAGCCACCTGGTCATCCGCGGTGCGCGTGTCCACGGTTTCCGGCGCCTCGCCCTGCAACCCCAGCACCACGGCCTTGTCCGAGCCGTGGCCGCGGCCGGTGGCGCCCAGGGAGCCGAAAAGCTCAGCCTGGACGCGCACCGTTGCCGCGAGTTGCCCGGAGGATTCCAGGCCATCGGTGAACAGCTTTGCTGCCCGCATCGGGCCCACCGTGTGTGAGGATGACGGCCCGATGCCAACAGAAAACAGGTCAAGCACGCTAAGTGCCATTAGGGGACCTCGGGTGAGGCGTACTCCCGCATGGAGTCGACGAGCCAGCGCCCCAGGTAGTCGGCGAACGAGGCCCGCGGGAACAGGCGGAAAGTCTCCTCGCCGGTCTTCCAGAGCACCACCGGGATGTGGCCGATCTCCGTGGCCAGCGCAGTGCCGGCCTTGAAGGTGCGCGGGTGCAGGTCCAGCGAGCAGCTCTTCTCAAGCACTGCCCGGGCCCGGCTGCCGGAGAGCTCGAAGGTGGTGCGGTTGGCGGACAGGTCCACCACCTGGCCTTCGTCGGCGCCAAGGGCCGCCGTGAGATCGCCGATCAGGGAACCGCCGAGGGAGTCATGCGACTCCTCCGGGGCCACGATCAGGAACTCTGCGGGTCCGAGCCACAGCGCGTTCACGGAACCCGTGCCCGTCACCTCACCACACGTGGCGGGCAGTCCGCCGGCCACGGACGCAAGGCGCGTCCCGGCGTCGGACGTCCGCTCAACGCGGATCCCCACCATGGCCTGGTACGGGATTTCCTTGAGTGTCACGGTGCCGGGCACGGAGCCGGCCGCGAAGGCCTCGGCGAGGTGCGAGGCCGGGCTGCGGCGGGCCGCCCGGAGTCCGTTGACATGTGCGAGTGCTGCTGTTTCAGCCATCTTTGCGGGTCCCTTCAGCGTCGAAAAGTACGGTTTCGCCAACAACCACGTCCACCAGCTGGTCTCCCAGCGCGGCCACGAGGGTCTCGCCGATGCGGTTGCGGCCGTTCTGGATCAGTGCCAGGCCGAAGGAACGGCCCAGTGCGGCACTGTGGTAGCTGGAGGTCACGAAGCCCTCCATGGGTACGGGGCCGTAGGCCGGGTTGACCGGGATGCCCTTCTCCACGAGCTGTGTGCCTTCCGGCAGGCGGATGGTGCCGTCCACGGGGAGGACACTGACCAGGTGCTTGCGGTCCTGGCGCTGGGCGTCGGCCCGGCTGTAGGAACGCTTGCCGATGAAGTCCTTGGCCTTGGAGACGATCCATTCCATGCCGGCATCCTGCGGGGTGACCGTGCCGTCCGTGTCCTGCCCGACGATCGGGTAGCCCTTTTCGGCGCGCAGCACGTGCATGGTCTCGGTGCCGTAGGGGGTGATGCTGAACTCGGCACCCGCGGCGGCCACGGCCTCCCAGGTGTTGAGCCCGTACCAGGACGGCACGTTGATCTCGTAGGCCAGTTCGCCGGAGAAGGAGATGCGGCAGATGCGCGCCTGCACTCCGGAGGCCAGGGTGGTTTCGCGGAAGGTCATGAACGGGAACGCTCCAGCGTTCAAACCCCCATCAAAGGCCAGCTGCGGCGCAACCTTGGCGATGACGGCGCGGGACTTCGGGCCGACCACGGCGATGGTGCTCCACTGTTCTGTCACTGAGGTGCAGTGCACGTCCAGTTCCGGCCACTCGGTCTGGTGCCACTCTTCCAGCCAGTCCAGCACCTTGGCGGCTCCGCCGGTGGTGGTGGTCATGAAGAAGCGGTCCTCGTCCAGGCGCAGGGTCACGCCGTCGTCGAAGATCATGCCGTCCGGGGTGCACATGACGCCGTAGCGGGCGGATCCCGGGGCGAGCTTCTTGAACGCGTTGGTGTAGATGCGGTTCAGGAATTCGCCGGCGTCCTTGCCGCGGACCTCGATCTTGCCCAGGGTGGTGGCGTCCATGAAGCCCACGGAGTCACGCACGGCGGCGCATTCACGCAGGACTGCCGTGTCCATGTCCTCCCCGGCCTGCGGGTAGTACCAGGGACGCTTCCACTGTCCGACGTCCTCGAACAGGGCCCCCTGGGCAACGTGCCAGGGGTGGATGGACGTCTTGCGGGCGGGGTCGAAGAGCTCGCCGCGCTGGCGTCCAGCCAGGGCTGCGAAAGCCACCGGGGTAAACGGCGCACGGTACGTGGTGGTGCCGATCTCACCGATGTTGTCCGGACCGCCGGAGCCGCCGAACTTCAGGGCCGCGGCAATCACGCCGATGGCGTTGACGCCGGAGGTCTTGCCCTGGTCGTTGGCGGTGCTGATGGAGGTGTACCGCTTGACGTGTTCCACGGAGCGCATGCCGGCCCCCGTGGAGCGGAGCACATCGGCCACCGACTGGTCGCGCTGGAAGTCCACGAAGTGGTGGTGCCACTCCCCCGGAGTGCCTGCCTGGCCGGGAACCAGCCAAAGCTGGCGGCTCGGTGCCGAAGCCACCGGCGCCTTGGGCTCGGCGGGCGTGACCTCGGAGCTGAAGCCGGCGGCGATGGCTGCGGCCGCGCCGGCGGAGATGCCCTCGGACAGGCAGTCTGCCAGTTCGTAGCTGCCGCGGCCGGAACCGACCACTTGCTGGTCCTTGACCACGGTGGACGGTACGAAAGCGGCGAGGTCCTCGTCCCAGCGCAGCTTGCCCTGGCGCTGGCTGTGGAGGTGGACCACAGGGCTCCAGCCACCGGAGACGGCGAGCAGATCGCAAGCGAGCTGTTCGACGCCGGAGGTGAGTTCGCCGTCGTCGTTGATGCTGCGGACGGTGACGCCGGCGAGGCGGCCGGTGGTGTCCGCGGCGGTGTCGGCAACGGCGCTGCCGACCAAGACGCGGATGCCGCTTTCGACGGCGGTGGCTGCAGTTGCGCTGAGCTGCGGACGGGCATCGACGACGGCGGCGACGGTGACGCCGGCAGCCTTCAGCTCCGTGGCGAGCGAGTAGGCGGAGTCGTTGGTGGTGCTGACAACCACCCGCGATCCGGCTGCCACGGCGTAGCGGTTGAGGTAGCTGCGGACAGCCGAGGCGAGCATGATGCCGGGGCGGTCGTTGTTCTCGAACACCAGCGGGCGCTCGTGGGCGCCGGGGGCCAGGACCACCTGCTTGGCACGGATGTGCCAAATACGCTGGCGGGAGACGCCGGGAGCAGCCGGGACACTCAGGTGGTCCGTGCGGTTCTGGGCGGCGATGACGTAGTTCGCGTCGTAGGAGCCGAACGCCGTGGTGCGGTTGAGCACCGTGCTTTCGGCGGCGGAGACCAGCTCGGCCTCCACGTCGGCGATCCATTCCAGGGCGGGCTTGCCCTCGACGGTTTCCTGCAGCGCGGGGGCGGTGGAGGCTGACAGCAGCGAGCCGCCGAGCTCTGGCTGGTCATCGATCAGGATGACGCGGGCGCCGGTGCGGACTGCCTCACGGGCAGCGGCCAAGCCAGCCACGCCGCCGCCGACCGCCAGGACATCGGTGTGGACGTACTTCTTGTCGTATTCGGCGCGGTCCTCGTTCGGGTCCAGCTTGCCCAGGCCGGAGAGGAGTTCGACGTTGAGCCCGTCCACGAGGGACACGGCGGTGGCCGGCAGCATGGATTCGGCGACGTGGCCCGGGAAGCGGGCGGCGATCTTCACCAGCGCGTTGGGCTCCTCGACGCCGGCGGCCATGATGCCGCGGGGGCGGTCCTCGTAGAGGGAGTTGCCGGCGCTGATGTGGCCGTTGGCGAGCAGGGCCGAGGCGATGGTGTCGCCGGGGTGGCCGGTGAATTCCTGGCCGTCCACGGTGAACCGCCAGGAGATGCTGCGGTCGATGCGGCCGCCGGTGGCGAGGCGGGCGTTCTGGCTGGTCACTTCTGGGCTCCTTCCGGGGAGGTGGTGATGGTGGCTGTGCCGGCGGGTGCGGCGTCGGGGCGCGGTTCGCCCATCCGGTAGATGGACTGGATTTCATAGCTCACGGTGTCCCGGAGCATGTTGAACCATTGCCGGCAGCCCGTGCTGTGGACCCAGCGTTCGGCGAAGGCACCCTTGGTGTTATCGCGGTAGAACAGGTACTCGGCCCATTCACGGTCGCTCAGTGCGGCCGGATTTTCCGGGTAGGCCACGTGGGCCTGGCCGCCGTAGTGGAATTCGGTTTCGTCGCGTGGCCCGCAGTTGGGGCATGAGATAAGGAGCATGTCCGGCCTCTTTCTGTGTTCGAGCGTCAGTGGGCGACGGCGGCGGCGCCGTGTTCGTCGATCAGGGCACCGGTTTCGAAGCGTTCCAGTGCGAAGGGCTTGTTGAGCTGGTGCGGGGCACCGGTGGCGATGGTGTGGGCGAACGTCAGGCCGGCCGCGGGGGTGGCCTTGAAGCCGCCGGTCCCCCAGCCGCAGTTGACGAACATGTTCTCCACCGGGGTGGTGCCCACGATCGGCGAGGCGTCCATGGTGGTGTCCACGATGCCGCCCCAGGTCCGGAGCACGTGGGCCCGGGCGAAGATCGGGAAGAGCTCGACGGCGGCCGCCATCTGCTCCTCGATGACGTGGAAGGAGCCGCGCTGGCCGTAGCCGTTGTAGGAGTCCACGCCGGCGCCCATGACCAGTTCGCCCTTGTGCGCCTGGGAGACGTACACGTGGACGTGGTTGGACATGACCACCGTGGGGTGGACGGGTTCGTGCAGCTCGGACACCAATGCCTGCAGGGGGTGGGACTGGATCGGCAGCCGGAAGCCGGCCATCTCGGCCAGGACGCTGCTGTGGCCAGCGGCGGCGAGGCCCACCTTTTCGGTGTTGATGGTGCCGCGGTTGGTCTTGACGCCCACCACGCGGTTGCCGTCCTTGACGAAGCCCGTGACTTCGCAGTTCTGGATGATGTCCACGCCGAGTTCATCGCACTTGCGGGCGAAGGCCCAGGCCACGTGGTCGTGCTTGGCGATGCCTGCACGCGGCTGGTAGGTGGCGCCCATGACGGGGTAGCGGATGTTGTCGCTGATGTTCAGGATAGGGCACAGTTCCTTGACCTGCTGCGGGTCAAGCCACTCGGCATCCACTCCGTTGAGCTGGTTGGCGCCCACGCGCCGGATGCTCTCGCGGACATCGCCCAGGGTGTGGGCGAGGTTCATGACGCCGCGCTGGCTGAAGAGGAAGTCGTACTCCAGTTCCTCGGGCAGGACTTCCCACAGCTTGAGGGCGTGCTCGTAGATGGCCGCGCTCTCGTCCCAGAGGTAGTTGGAACGGATGATGGTGGTGTTGCGGGCCATGTTGCCGCCGGCCAGCCAGCCCTTTTCCAGGACGGCGATGTTGGTCATGCCATGGTTCTTCGCCAGGAAGTAGGCGGTGGCCAGGCCGTGCCCGCCGCCGCCCACAATGACGGCGTCGTAGGAGGACTTGGGTTCCGGGTTGCGCCAGAGGAAGTCCGGGTGTTCGGGAAGGTGGTCTGCACTCACTGGGCTGCTCCAATCATTTCTGCCTCGAGTTCGGTGGCTGCGGCGTCGTTGCCGAGGTGGGGGTAAAGGGGGAACTTCTCCGCCAGGGCAGTGACGCGGCCGCGGAGTTCGACGGCGGTCGTTTCGTTCAGCGTGCTCTCGCTGTCGGCGCCGCTGGTAGCGGCGGCGATCAACGCCGCCGCGATGATGTCCGCAACCTCGGCGAATTCCTCGGCACCGAAGCCACGGGCGGCGAGGGCCGGGGTGCCGATGCGGAGCCCGGAGGAGACCATCGGCGGGCGGGGGTCGAACGGGACGGCATTGCGGTTGACCGTGATGCCGATGCGGTGCAGGGTGTCCTCGGCCTGCTGGCCGTCCAATTCCGAGTGGCGCAGGTCAACCAGGACCAGGTGCACGTCGGTGCCGCCGTTGACCACGGAGATTCCGGCGGCCGCCACATCGTCCTGAAGGAGACGCTCGGCCAGGAGCTTGGCGCCCTCAAGCACTCGCACCTGGCGTTCCTTGAACTCCGGCGAGGCGGCAATCTTGAACGCAACGGCCTTGGCGGCGATGACGTGTTCCAGTGGCCCGCCCTGCTGGCCAGGGAAGACTGCGCTGTTGATCTTGCGGGCGTACTGCTCTTTGGAAAGGATCACGCCGCCGCGCGGTCCGCCGAGGGTCTTGTGCGTGGTGGTGGTGACGACGTCGGCGTACGGCACCGGGTTTGGGTGCAGCCCTGATGCCACCAGACCGGCGAAGTGGGCCATGTCCACCATGAGATAGGCACCTACGAGGTCCGCGATGCGGCGGAAATCGGCGAAGTCGAGCTGGCGGGAGTACGCGGACCAGCCGGCGACGATCAGCTTGGGCCGGTGCTGCAGGGTCAGCGCTTCCACCTCGGCCATGTCAACGCGGAGGTCCGATTCGCGGACGTGGTACGGGATGACGTTGTAGAGCTTGCCGGAGAAGTTGATGCGCATGCCGTGGGTGAGGTGGCCGCCGTGGGCCAGGTCCAGGCCCATGATCGTGTCCCCCGGTTCCAGGAGGGCGAACATGGCAGCCGCGTTGGCCTGCGCACCGGAGTGCGGCTGCACGTTGGCGGCTTCGGCTCCGAAGAGGGCCTTCACCCGGTCAATGGCCAGCTGCTCGATCACGTCTACGTGCTCGCAGCCACCGTAGTAGCGCTTGCCCGGGTAGCCCTCGGCGTACTTGTTGGTCAGGACAGAGCCCTGTGCTTCCATGACGGACGCTGGCGCAAAGTTCTCCGAAGCGATCATCTCCAGCGTTGACTGCTGGCGGATGAGTTCCTGGGCGATCGCCTGATCAACCTCCGGGT
>NZ_JAFNLL010000020.1 GCF_017368795.1 Arthrobacter cavernae
CAGCGTGCGTCTAAGCGAGGAACGAGCGAGCACGCCGAGGATGGCTGGTGTTCCGCCGCAGGCGAGCGACGGACCCCCGGACGGGCCTAGAGCTCCGCTTTGCCCTGCCGCCAGTACCCCATGAATGCAACCTGCTTCCGGTCGATGCCGACGTCGCGCACCAGGTATCGGCGCAGTTCCTTGATGACCCCGGCCTCGCCGGCGATCCAGGCGTAGAACGGCAGGGCGCCGGCGGGCAGCGTCGGGTTGCGGCTGGCTTCGATCGAGGCGGTGTCCATGCGCTGCGGTGTCTCCCAGAGGATTTCCTGGTCCACGTTGACGTCTTCCGGTTCAGGGCCGGCGGCGCCGTCGAGGGAGATGATGCCCACCCAGCCGGGCACGGGGATGGCCTTGCGGACGGCCTCCTGCAGCAGCTGGCCGTGGGGGCGGGACCGGCCGATGGCCGCGCCGCGCGCGAGCCAGGTGATCTCGACGTCGGCGTCCGTTGCGATGTCCTGGAAGTCGCCAGCTTCCGGCACTTCGAGGAAGGCGTGGCCCGTGATGCCCTCGGGCAGGCTCTCCAGAATGGAGCTGATGGCGGGGACGGCGGTTTCGTCGCCGGCCAGGAGGACGCGCTGGGCCAGGCCCGGCCGCCACTCAATGCCACCGTAGATTTCGGCGGTGAGGCACTGTGCGGCCCGGTTGTTGGGGCCGATGATGGTCAGGGCATCGCCCGGTTTCGCCTGCTGCGCCCAGTTGGCCGCGGGACCGCCGCCTTTGTCCGCGGACGCGCCGTCGTCGAAGTGCATCACGAAGTCGATATCGATCTCCGGGTACACGGCGTCCAGCCGCTCGCTCCGCACCGTGTAGGTGCGCATGGCGCCGCGGACCACGGGGTCCATGGCGAGCCATTCCTGGTACCAGCCGGCCTCGCCCGTTTCGAAAACGGGTGGCGGGATCTGGCGGCCGCCGGCGTCGAGCGAGGGAATCATGAGCTTGACGCGCAGGTCCAGGGTTTCCCCGGACACTCCGAAGTCGCGCAGCGAATAGCCGCCGAAGGTGATCCGGCGGATGTTCGGTCCGAGATCCTGCACCGCCGTCACGGTGACGTGGAAGGCCAAGGTCATGGGCACGGTGGTGATGCTGTTCACGGCACGGGCTGCTGTAGGACCCAATACGCGATCTCCAGTTCGGTGGCGGGGTGGGATTCGGCAATGATGCAGCCGCCCTTCATGGCGATCACGTGGTCGGCGTAGCGGGCGGGAGGTGGGAAGCCACGGAACTCCTTAGGTAATTGACGCGAACCCAAGTAAGGCTAGCCTACCCTTCGAACAAGTGCGAAACGTTTGCATCACCTATTAGCGGCCGTGACGCATCCAACGCCCGGAACCCTTGCCGCCAGGGGGTGAACGGTGGTTCACTAAATGGAGGGTGAACTGCCGTTCACCCTCCAAGCGACGCCGAAGGTCACCGCATGCCGTCCACCCGCACCCGAAGTCTTCCCGCCTGGGCCATCATCATGGCACTGTCCCTCAGCGGCACCGTCGTCGCGCTCATGCAGACGCTGGTGGTGCCCCTGCTGCCCGACTTCCCCGCGATCCTGGGCGTCACCGCAGACGACGCCTCCTGGCTGGTCACCGCCACACTGCTGACCAGTGCCGTGGCCACGCCCATCGTCTCCCGCAGCGCCGACATGTACGGCAAGCAGAAGATGATGCTCGCGTGCCTGGCCCTCATGGTGCTCGGCTCCGTGATTGCCGCCGTGGGAGGAACGTTCCTGTGGGTCATCGTGGGGCGTGCCCTGCAGGGCTTCTCCGCTGCCCTGATCCCCGTGGGCATCAGCATCATGCGGGACGAACTGCCCAAGGAAAAGATCGGCTCTGCCGTGGCCCTCATGAGCGCCACGCTGGGGATCGGCAGCGCCCTGGGCCTGCCGCTGGCGGGCGTTCTCTACCAGAGCTTCGGCTGGCATTCCATCTTCTGGGTGTCCGCCGCGGCCGGCCTCCTCCTGCTGCTCGCTGTGGCGTTCGTCGTCCCTGAGTCCAAAGTCCGTACTCCGGGGCGGTTCGACTACCTGGGCGCCGTGGTGCTGTCCGGGGCGCTCGCCGCCCTGCTGCTGGCGATTTCCAAGGGCGGATCCTGGGGCTGGGGTTCGGAACCGGTGCTGCTGCTGTTCCTCACCGCTGTGGTCCTGCTGGGCGCCTGGATCCCCTATGAGTTCAAGGTCAGCCAGCCCATGGTGGACCTGCGCACCTCGGGGAAGCGGCCGGTCCTCATGACCAACGTGGCATCGCTGCTGATCGGCTTCGCGATGTTCGCCAACATGCTGCTGACCACCCAGCAGCTCCAGCTGCCCACGGCCACCGGCTACGGCTTCCAGATGACCGTCATTGCCGCCGGCCTCGCGATGATTCCCTCCGGCCTGGCCATGGTGCTGTTCGCCCCGGTGTCCGGGCACATCATCCGGCGCTACGGCGGCAAGACCGCCCTGATTGCCGGAGCGTCCGTCATGGTGGCGGGCTACGTGGGGCGCGTGTTCCTATGGGACTCCCTCGCGTGGATCATCATCGGCTCCACAGTGGTGAGCATCGGCACCGCAATCGCCTACGCCGCGATGCCCACCCTGATCATGGCCGCGGTCCCCATCACCGAAACCGCGTCCGCGAACGGCCTGAACAGCCTCCTCCGGGCGATCGGCACCTCCACCTCGAGTGCCGCCGTCGCAGCCTTCCTGACCTCGGTGATGTTCGACGTCGGGCCGCTCCGGCTGCCGACTTTCGGCGCCTTCCAGGATGTGTTCTGGATGGCGGCCCTGGCCTCCGCTGCCTCCATCG
Source organism: Arthrobacter cavernae (assembly GCF_017368795.1). Lineage (GTDB taxonomy): Bacteria > Actinomycetota > Actinomycetes > Actinomycetales > Micrococcaceae > Arthrobacter > Arthrobacter cavernae. Next base: position 2,814 of record NZ_JAFNLL010000020.1, read on the forward strand.
CGGCCGCCGCCTTCATCCCCAAGGCGGCCGCCGCCGTCGTGGTTCCTGCGCCTTCCGCGAACGAACTCGTGCTCCGCGGCCGCGTCCTGGTGACCGGCAACGCCCCGGTGAGCCACGCCGTCGTGACCGTGCTGCGGCTCAACGGCGACCCCGTCGACTGGAGCCGGGTGGATGCCCACGGGCGCTATTCGCTGGCGGTGCCGGGCGCCGGCAAATACCTCCTGATCGTGAACGCCGCGGGCTGGACCCCGGCTGCGCAGGTTTTCGACTTCGACGGCATCACCCTGCAGCGGGACTTCACCTTACAGAACCAGCTGACGCTGAGCGGCCAGGCGACGTCCGGCGGCGAGCCCATCGCTGGGGCCGTCGTGTCCCTGCTGCAGGGCGTGGGTGAGCATGTCGCGTCCGTGGAAGCCGGCGACGACGGGCGGTACAGTGTGCCGTTGCCCCCTGCCGGCCGGTACATTGTGTCGATGCTAAATCCTGAAACCCATGAAGCGACGGCACGGAAGCTGACGGTGGACAACCGTTCCGTGACACTGGATCTGGCCGTATCCCCGGCTACCCCGGGTCCGCTGGTGCACGCATGAGCAGCCCCAGCCGCGAGGCAATCCTCGCATCGGCCAGTCGGCTGTTCGGCGACCGCGGGTACCGTTCGGTGACCGTGCGGGACATCGCCTCCGACGCCGGGGTCTCGGCCGCGCTGGTCATGAAACTTTTCGGATCCAAGGAAAAGCTCTTCGCCGCGGCCCAGCCGGACGAGCGGCTGCTGGGGGAACTGAATGTGCCGCGGGAGGAGATCGGCGCCGCACTGGCGTTCCGGGTCCTGATGCGCCGCGAACGCGAGATGCAGGAGCCCTGGGCCATGCTCCCGTTCACCGTCCAGGACTCCCCCGACCCCGAGGCCACCCGCGCCGAAGCCCGCGAAAAGTACCTCGGGCACATCGCGGCCCTGATCGGTGACACGACGCCGAACCGGCGCCACGCCGCCGTCGTGGTCTCGCTCATGATCGGCTTCGGCGAGGCCGTGCGGACCCTCGGCCTGTTCGACGATTGGGACTTCGACGAGGTGGTGGCCCACTACGGCGCGCTGGTCCAGGCCCAGATCGACGCGTGCCCGGTGGCTTAGCCGAACGCGGCTTTGCCGGTGATGGCGCGGCCGACTATGAGCGCGAAGAGTCTACGACCGGGAAGCGGCGACGGCTCCGTCGCGGCTGCGGGCAAAGGAAATCACGTCCAGGTCTTCCGGTACGAAATAGTCGCCCTGGAAATGCTCACGGCCCGCCTCCCACACGGATCCCGGGCTGGTTCCGGGCACCAGATGGTGCAGGGCCAAGGCGCGGGCCCCCGCTTCGGTGGCAATCCGGGCACAGTCGAGAACCCCTGTGTGGGCGTGCAGGTGGTGGTCGATGGCGGCCCTGGCCGAGTCTGCGGGAACGCCCGGGCGGTCCCGGTGCACCCATTCGTGGTCAATGGCTTCATGCAGCAGCAGGTCCGTCTCGCGGGCCAGCCGGACAAGGTTCCCGCAGGGCCCCGTGTCGCCGGAGATGGTCACCGATCCTTCGGCGGTGTCGAAGCGGAAGGCGAAGGCAGGAGCTGTTGGCGCATGGGCAACCAGCGTGGCCGTCACGGTCACCAGTTCATCGCGGTAGATCTCGAACGGTTCCATGTCCGGCGTCGGATTCGTGTTGGGGTGGAACCCGATTCCATCCGGGATGACGATGTCCCGGGCCTCGAAGAATTCGTAGGGCGAAGGGCGCAGCGTGTCAAAGATGCGGTCGTTGAGGTCCGTGGCGTACGCCTGCAGGATGGAGTCCAACATGGCGGCCGTCCCGGGCGTCGGGTTTGCCGGGAATATCGGTTCCGGCGTGGCCGCTGCTCTTGGCGAGAGCCTGGGCAGCACCCCGCGGTCCCCCGGGCCCATGAGCGTGATCTTGTCTCCCGGGGCAAGATCGTAGAGCCCGAAAATGGCGAGCGAGCCGAGGTCGATGGTGTGGTCTGAGTGTAGGTGGGTGATGAAGATGCCCCGGATCGAAGGGATCGGGACGCCGGCTAGCATCAGTTGCCGCCCCACACCGTGCCCGCAGTCCACCAGGTAGCTCCGGTCGCCCACCAGAACTGCGGTGGCAATTCCTGACCGTCTGCCGGCGCCCTCCCCTGCCCACCACATCGGGCCGCCGGCGGTACCGAGTGTCACGACGCGCGGATTGAGGGGGCTGTTCATGGTGTCTTCTCTCTGCAGGCGTGGCGCATCCACGGTGGTGTTGGCGGGGCGGGGGGGGGGGGGG